>NZ_CBDRCM010000061.1:0-43820 GCF_965342435.1 Actinacidiphila sp. bgisy160
CTGCTGCACCCGAGATCCAAGCAGAGGTGACTATGGAACGGCACCTGCTGGAATCGCTGTTGGCCGGTGACGACCAGGCGTCCGTGATGGCTCTGGCCACCCTCCGCAGCGGCGCCACCTACTGGGTGGCAGACCGTGCACAACCCGCAGGCCAGCATGCCGGAGTCTTCAAGCACCGACTGCAGCGCATGCGGATGCACGGACTCGAACCCCTTGGACTGGAAAGAGCAGTGCAGCTCATCCGCGAACATGGCCGGCCGGTGCGCACAGGGCTGATCGATTCTGCCGACCGGACATGGATCACCCTGCTCTTCCTCACCGAGGACGGCAGCGCACTAGTGGCCTGCGCTGGCTGGCCGCTGCCGTTGGTGGCCCAAGAGCCACCACTTCAGGAGCGAGGTGGGGCGATCACCGGCCTGAACTGTGGATTCCCCGCCTTGGACGGAGTGGCCGGCGTGTTCCCCTGCACACCGCGATGCCCCTGACTCCCCGTCCGTTCTGGCACGAGAGTGGCACGGGCCCGCACGCCAGGGCAGGAGCGAGGGAGCTCTAGCTAGGATCTTGCGGGGAGGACTTGTGACTGACGAAGACCCAACTGCAAGCGCATCCCTTGGCGTTCGTGGAGCTGCAGGCGTGATCCTGCTGATTCTTGCGCTCGTTGCCGGGGTGCTGATCGTCCTTCTGCTGCCCTACTTGCCGGCACTCGTGGAATGGGCACTCGTGGGCGAGGAAGTTTAACGCCTGCCCCGCTCCACCCGCGACCGTCCCGGCCACGCCGACCGGGGTCCGATAGCCACGGATGCCTACCGGGTCGGTACCCACAGCATGACGACTATGAAGATCCACACCGGAATGGCGAGAGCCACGACCATCCCAGCAAGAGACCCCACACGGTCAGTCTGGCGCTCGTTCTCGCGTAGTCGTCGCTCTTGGGCACACCTCATTCGACCGTTACTGGGGTCTGCTGCACGCCCGACCGAACATACCCGCGTATGGATTGTGCTCACCGGTGTCGGGGTTGATGCCTACTGCCAATAGGCGACGGGCCTCACGCACGTGAACGAAGCACGGAATCCGCCTCCGGCGCTCCACATGCCGAACTCACCCTGGAAGAGACGGAGGAGGTACTCGACCACGCCGCAGTCGTGGAAGTGCCCTCCCAGGTCGCCACGGCTCCACCCTGCCACGGGCCAGTCGGGCCGCCGGTGGTCAAGAGTGGTTGCGGCGGTTGCTGTATTTCACTGCTGTACACGCTGCCATGCCGGGACTCGCTGCTGGCACCAAGCCAAGCGATCTGTCACGGGCAATCCGGGGTGCCTGTCGACAACCTACGTTCGTGGTCGATGGAGCTGAGGAGGGGCCAGGATCGCCAGCCCGTGATCACCGAGCCTCCCGCTCGCGTTCCTTCGGTCGGCGCCGAGACGGCCCGGGCGGCCTGCCCGTCCGATCAGAGCGACGCGCTCGGCGGCGTCGTCGCTCCCGCCACCGGCGCCCCGCATCGGAGATCGGCCCACCAGCCATCAGCAGGCCCGCAAGGAACGCACAGTCCGCGAGACTCTTGGCCACGCCTAGCAGTCGTGCTAGGTCCCATGACCCGATGGTTATCAACGGCCAGGCGACCAACACCGGGCCCGCCATTCTCCGCCACAGCGGGCGCCTCTCTTCCATGTGCCGGACGGTACCTGGCCGCTGCGGCGCGGTTCTCACGCGGTCGGTGCGTAGAGGCTTTGGGCGGGAGCCGCCATGGGGCGAGAGATCGGGGCCCGTACGCTGGCCGCGAATCGGGCTGGCTCCTTGCCTGCCCGCAATAGCCCGATGTGGGCCACGATCTTCGAGGCTCGCCCCGTGGTGGCTGCCTAAAGCATCGGAGCGTCGGCCGCCCCAGCCACCGCGGTTCTCGCCTTCATGCTCTCGGCCTACCCATGCTGGCGCGCGGCGGCGGACGGCCGTGCCGAGCGGGACGGAGGCAGGAGCGTGGGCGCGGCCGGACGCGGGCCGCGCGCCCGGCGGAGCGTGAGCGACGCCGGGTGCCTTGATGAAGTAGAGAAACTCTTACCGCGCTAGTGCCTCAGTGTCGCGAGGCTGCCTTGGTTGAGCGCGATGCGTGTGGCGAGGTCGTGTAGTGAACACTCGATCTGAGCGTTCGGGATGGGCCTGAGGTCCGTGATGTCTGGGGCCCGTCAAAAAGGCCCGCACCATGATCGGTGCGGGCCTTTTCCCTTGTGCCCCAGGCAGGATTCGAACCTGCGACACCCGCTTTAGGAGTTCGATCGGGGCCTGAGGCAGCGTGCCGGAACGGGCCCTCGTGGCTACTCGGCAATCCGGTTGGAGATGCTGCTGTCCGCCCTTGTTCCGGGTCGTTGATGTCAGCTGGTGATGTCAGCCGTGCGGCCTGCGCGCTAACGGGCAGTGCTGTTGCCCGCTCGCGGCTTTGGGTGCGTGTCAGTGTGTGCGGCTATGGTGCGTCTGCCACCAAGGGCAACACTCTGGGGAGGGGCTTTGGGCGCCAAGACGGGACTGCTGGTGTACGCCGACGGCGATGTACCGGGGTTGCTGCGACGAGTGGGGGCGGCGGACCTTGATCGGACGGCCACCATGATGCGCCGGCTCTACCCGGGCTGGGGGATCGAGGAGTGCGAGGGCTCGACCCTCTGGGACGGCGTGTACCCCCCGAAGGGGACGGCGTACGCGGCCAGCTGGCCGGGCGTGGAGGTCATCGGAGATCAGAGGGTGATGATCGACGCACCTTCCCAGCTCCCCGAACACCTCGTGGCGGCAAGCGCCGGCCGACGGCTCGTCCTGCACGCCATGCACAGCGTCGTCGACTGGCTCGCGTTTGCCGTGTGGGAAGACGGACGCCTCGTCCGCTCCCTGAGTCTGTCGCCGGACAGCGGCGTCATCGAGAACATCGGCGAACCGCTCCCCTTTGAACTGCCCTACTGGGCCGGAGACCGCCCGGCCGACGTCGTCCCGTGGCCGGGCGAGGAGGAAGAGCCGTACGCCCTGCCCTTTCACCCCTTGGATCTGGGCGAAGACGCGCTGCGCGCGCTCTGCGGCTTCATCCAGGAGGGCCGTCCCGAGCCCGATGACGTCGACGCAGACGCCATCAAGCTGTACGGATTCCATGTGCGGGACCCACAAGGGCCTGATCCTGCGGAACAGGAAGCGGAGTTGCGCAGAGCTGTGGAAGCCATGGATCCGCCGCGCGTCTACACACTGGGCCCTGACGGCTCACTGATAGAGCGCGACGGCCTTTAGTTCACGACCTCTTCGTCCCGAAGCAATGCGCGCGACCCTGTGACCTGGGGTCGAATGATCCGTGACCTGCGGGAACTGTTCCTGGGCGTCCGTGGTTGTCCGCATCGGTGCGGGGTCGTTGTAGCGCAGTTAGACACTCAGCCCGGCTCGGCGCTGGGTTCGACTCTGGCGCTTGGTTGCTCGTTTTCGGAGGCTGCGGCGAGATGACGGCGGCAGAGGTCGGCGGCCGTGAGGTGGGACTCGTGTAGAGCGTGGCTGTATAGCCGCATCTCGCGGGCCGCGCGGTCCAGGTGCTGCCAGAAGATGAGCGGGAGGTTCAGGTCGTAGCCGAGATCGACCAGGCAGTCGAAAGCGAGTCCGAATTCGTTGTGATCCAGGAACTCGACCGTGGTTGATAGGTCGAGGCTCGGGAGCCCCGCCAGTTGGTCCTGGGCCGCAGCGAGGTGGGCGCGTGTCCGGTTCCAGCTGACCTGGAGGCTCTCGCGGTCGTCGTTCATTGCGCCAGTGTCGCCGGTGCTGGTGGTGTCACAGCGGATGACCCTCTCGATGCGAACTATGGGCGCGATGGTCGCTGAGGTCGGGCAGCTACGTCGGCCGGTCGTCCAAGGTTCGTGGCGGTTGGTCGAGGGCGCGGTGGTTGCTGTACTTCGCTGCTGTCAATCGAGAAAGTAAGACCAGAACGGGATCTGGACGTATCGGTGGTCATCGGGCGTCGGCACAGGGCGGCCAAACTCGTGATGGAAGTAGTCGACCAGATCGGTGCCGTAGTAAATGATGTCCGTCTGGTACATCGACAACACTGGCGTACCGGTCCGGTCTGAATCGCCCAGTAGGTACCGGTGTGAGTAAATCGGCACCATCACGGGGACTTTGGCCATGTAGGTGCGGGCCAAGTCCAACGCGTCTTGAGCGGCCGCCGGCCGCGGAACCCAGTCTGGGTGCCAGAAACCGTTTCGCTCCACGTCGAACAGCACGCCCTCCACCGGCCAGGACAGGCGCCCCGCCAGATCCTCTGGGTCCCCGTCGCGCCAATCGGGCCAACTCTGGCTGCCTACCGGCAGACCCTCACCGAGAAGGGCCCGATGCTCCGGAGCGAAACGGAATCCCCAGCGCTCCTCGACTCCATCGAGTTCCCGCTCGCTCATGCCCTGCTCGATCTCGACCCCGGCATGGAGCATGGAGAGCAGTGCGCGGGCATCTTTCGGGGTCAACGGGTTCTCAGGGCTGATTGCAGTCATGATCGGAACGGTAGAGCATCCGGGCGGCGACCAGGAAGGTCAGTTCTTCTGGAAGTGGTGCGGCAAGCGTCCCACCTGGGCGGGTCTGTCGCGCCCGGCTTATGACCTGCGTCGATGCCGTGAACGGTTGTCATCGTGTGTCAACGTTGGCTCACCTCGGACGGCCCGGAGACGGCCCACGTTCAATCGGACTCGTGTACCTCTTGATCGTCGTCATCCTCGGCCGAAGCTGCGATCAGGCGCCGACGAGCTTGCTCAAGTCGACCAACGTAGTCCGGCATGAAGATCTCTGGCAGCGTGGTTTCTAGGGTGCCCGAGATCGCGTACACAGCAGACCAGACTGCCTTGTCTGGCACGATCGCGCTCAGCTGGTCGGACTTCATCATCACTTCGTACAGCCAGTCCGACAGCACGAACGCTTGATCGCGGGTGAGCTTTATGATCACCGGTTCCTCGTCCACCCGGGCACCGTACCTCGCGGTCGGTGTGGAGAGGCTTTGGGCTGGAGCTGCCATGGGGCGAGAGATCGGGGCCCGTAAGCTTGCGGCGACTCGGGCGGTCTGTGGACCTGCCCGCTAAGGCCCGATGTGGGCCCCGATCTTCGAGGCTCGCCCCATGGTGGCTGCCTAAAGCATCGGAGCGCCGGCCGTCCCAGCCACCGCAGTTCTGACCTCATGCCCCTCGGCCTACCCTCGCTGGCGCGCGGTGGCGGACGGCGCGCCGAGCGGGGCGAAGACTGGAGCGTGGGCGCGGCCGGACGTCGGCCGCGCGCCCGGCGGAGCGTGAGCGACGCCGGGTGCCTTGATGAAGTAGAGAAAGTCTTACCGCGCCACGTTCTGGGCTGTGTTGCCGCGTTCCGCGCGGAACTCGTCCAAGAGGCTGAAGAACAGATCCAGGGGCGGAGTGCCCGCCGCTTCTGCTGCCAGTTCGATCTCCCTTGACCAGCCTAGGGAGCTCTCGTAGCCCAAGTCGAGCCGCAGCCCGAGCCACTTGTTGAACGGTCCGCCGGGGTCGAAGTCTGTCGTCGACGGAATCCCGTTGATCTCGCATGCCACGCGGTACCCGTACAGGACCGAGGCGAGGTGATGGATGGAACTGCCTCGCACGTACATGCCTGGCCGTAGGCGCACGTCATCGAGGTAGTCGTGTACGTCCTTCAGCTCGTGCAAGGGTCTCGGCCGGGGGAGCTTGGGACTGCTGGTCATGCTGATGCCTCCAGGAGCCGCCGGCCGTCGTGACTTCGGACGTGCGGCCCTGCTCCGTCCAGTGCATCGAGCAGGCGGACCGCGTAGACCTCGCCCATCCGCTCGGAGACTTCTTCGGGCGTGAGCCAGTCGACTGCCGTGGACTCGTCGGAGGTGCGCTCGGTGCCGCCGGAGGGCTTGCAACGAAAGACCAGGGCGACGATGCCGCGGGTGGTGTTCTTGTAGACCCCGGTGAGCTGGTCGACCTCGACGTGGATGCCGGTCTCTTCCCAGACTTCGCGCTTCACGCCGTCTTCGGGTGCCTCGTCCAGTTCCAGGACGCCGCCCGGGAGTTCCCAAGTTCCGTTGTCGGCACGGCGGATCGCCAGGAGCCGGCCGTCTTCGCGCACTACGGCTCCCGCCACTGATACGGAGTGCAGCGCTGGCGTCGGTGTGGGCCCCTGCGATTTACTCATGTACAGGAGCATAGGAGGGGGAGAAGGACTATGGGAACTGCGGTAGGAGGGGCGAGGTCGGTGCCTCGGTATGTGGAGATCGCCGATGAGATCGTTCTGCAGATCCGGCAGGGTGTTCTCAAGCCTGGCGATACGGTGCCGAGTGAGTCGGAACTGATGGACCGCTACGGCGTCTCCGGTGGCACGATCCGCCGAGCGATGACGGAGGTCCGCGCGAGCGGCCTGGTGGAGACCCGGCACGGCAAGGGCTCGACGGTCAAGGACCGCCCGCCTGTGCGGCATCGGTCGTCGGACCGCTTCCGTCGCTCGCTTCGCCGGGGTGGCAAGGCCGCGTACCTGGCCGAGTCCGAGCAGTCCGGCGCAACGGCGAAGGTCAGCGTCCTCTACATCGGCCCCGTGGAGGCCCCCGAGGACATCGCCGAACGGCTCGGTGTGGAGGCCGGCGCCAAGGTGCTGGCCCGGCGGCGGCTCTACTTCCGCAACGGCACCCCGGTCGAGACGGCCACTTCGTACCTGCCGTGGGACGTGGCAAAGGACATCCCCGAGCTGTTCGCCGAGAACCCGGGCGGCGGTGGCATCTACGCCCGACTGGAAGACCACGGCCACGAGTTCGCAGAGTACGTCGAGACCTTGCAGGCCCGGCCGGCCTCCAAGGCAGAGTCCTCGGAACTGGCGCTCAGCCCCGGTGCACCGGTGATCCACCTCATCCGCAACGCGGTCACCGTGGACGGCCGGGTCGTGGAGGCGTGCGACACGCTCATGGCCGCTGACCAGTTCGTCTTCACCTACCGCATCCCCGCCGTCGACTGACGCTTACTCAACTCCTTGCAGCCCGCCGTGATTTCTTCTTCGCGGCGGGTTGACTCATGTATAGGAGTCGGGCACTCTTCTTCATGTCACTCCTGTGCATGAGTGACTGAGTCGAAGCCTCTATAGAGGAGTGATCTCCTGTGCGTCAGATCCCCGTCGACACCTCCGCCGCCACCGTGATGGTCGCCCAGCCGCCCCAGCCCAAGGTCCGCGACCGCCGCACCGGCGAGATCGCCACCGACGCCGAGACCGGCGCGACGCTGATGACCGTGGACGTGATGTTCGCGGCGAACGGAGAGGTCGAGATCCTGTCGGTCACGGTCCCGCAGCCGGGCATTTCCGGTGAGCTGGTGATGGGCACCCCGGTCGCGATCACCGGCCTGGTCGCCCGGCCGTGGGAGAACGAGTTCAACGGCCAGCGCCGCCACGGGATCAGCTTTCGCGCGGTCGCGGTCACCTCGCTCGCCGCCGGCACCGCGAAGGCGGCCTGACCCATGACCCGCCTCGCGGTCGCGCTGCTGCTGGTCGCCGCCATCGCCCTGATCCTGCGGTGGCGGCGCCCCGCCTGGTACTGGCTGACCTTCGGCGTCACCCTCGCCGTCCTACGGGTCCTGGTCCGCTACGGCTCAGTGATGGAGGCGTGCGGGCTGACCGTGCCTCCGTCCCGCTGGCGCCTGGCCCTCGCCCGGGTTACCAACCGCCCCGCACCCACCTCGCGGGCCCCGCGCATCCTGCGCCTGCGCCCCACCCGCACCGGCCTGGTCCTGCGGTTAGGACTGCGCCCGGGACAGGACGCCTTCGACGTCGCCGCCTCCTGCGACCGGCTGCGGCACTCGTTCGGCATGTACGGCGTCACCTCACGCGAGCTGCGCTCGGGGGTGGTCGAGCTGCGGATGACCGGATACGACGTCCTCAAGCGGGTGCAGATGCCCGCGAAGATCGAGCGCACCCCGATGCGGGTCCCGGTCGCCCTGCGCGAAGACGGCGCCGTCCACTACCGCGACTACCGCACCGTCCCGCACGCCCTGACCCTCGGGGCAACGAAGTCCGGGAAGTCGGTGTACCAGCGGAACCTGGTCGCCGAACTGGCCGCGCAGGATGTCGCCCTGGTCGGTATCGACTGCAAGCAGGGTGTGGAGCTGTTCCCGCTGGCCCGCCGGTTCTCCGCACTCGCTGACAACCCCGACACCGCCGCCGACCTCCTCGACGCCCTCATCGACCGGATGGAGGCCGTCTACCAGCTCATCCGCGCCGAGCAGCGGATCACCGCCGACGTGCCCGATGCGGAGATCGCCGCCGACATCTGGGACCTGCCCGACCACCTGCGGCCGACCCCGGTCGTGGTCCTGGTCGACGAGGTCGCCGAACTCGCCCTGTTCACCACCAAGGACGAAGAGAAGCGCCGCGACCGCATCATCACCGCACTGGCTCGCCTCTCTCAGCTCGGCCGCGCCGCTGGCATCTACCTGGAGATCTGCGGACAGCGCTTCGGCTCCGAACTCGGCAAGGGCATCACCATGCTCCGCGCCCAGCTCACCGGCCGCACCGCACACCGCGTCAACGACGAACCCAGCGCGAACATGGCCTTCGGCGACATCGCCCCCGACGCCGTCCTCGCCGCCATCCAAATCCGCCCCGACACCCCCGGAATCGCCGTCACCGGCGACTCCACCGGCGGATGGGCCCGCATCCGCACCCCCCACACCACGCTCCGCCAGGCCGTCAACGCCTGCAACCGGCACGCCGACCGCACCCCGGACGTGCCCGAACTCGCATCGTTCCGGCCCGCCCTGGCCAACCTCGCCCCGGTGACCGCCCTGGCCGCCAAGACGACGGCCCCGGCTGCGGCCTGATCTCTCCGCGCCCCAACGGCCGGCGCGACCGCCTCGCGCCAAGGTCCCTACCCCTCCCATGCCGCATACCAGGAAGGAGACCGACGATGCCCCGCAAGCTCCGCGTGGACGCCGTCCTCGTACAGGCCGTGATCGCCGGTGCCCTGTCCTTCGCCCACCTGCACGACCTCGCAGCCGCCGCCGGACAGAGCGGCTGGAAAGCCTGGGCCTACCCGGTCTCCGTGGACCTGCTCCTCGTTGCCGCCTGGCGACGGCTCCGCATCCTCCGAACCGACGGTGCCCCGGTGCGTGCCGCGTGGCTGTGGTTCGCGGTGGCCCTGTCCGCCTCCCTCGGGGCGAACATCGCCACCGCGGGGCTCCTCGACCTGGACCACGTTCCGGGCTGGCTGAGCATCCTCGTGGCTGGCTGGCCCGCCCTGGCCTTCCTCGGCGGCACCCTTCTCGTCCACGCCCCCCGCCACCAGACACCGGCACCCGCTCCGGCCCCGGAGTCTTCCGAGACGGCCAGCGTCGAACGCGCCCCTGAGCCCGCGCCGGTGCCGGAAGCCGTCGAGGCAAGCGAGCCCGTCCCGGCCCTGCCCGCCCCCGCGCCGGCCCTTCCGGCGGTCCCGGCCGCGCTCGTGGCCCACGCCCGCAAGGTCGCCGACGACCATTACGCCCGCACCGGGACTGCGATCGACACCGACACGCTCCGCGTCCGGCTCGGCGTCCCCGCCCAGCTGGCCGACGCCATCGCCGCCCAGCTCGCCTGACCCGGAAGGAACTCGCCGCCATGACGCGTGACCCGGCCGGCCTGACCGCCGCCGACTACCTCGACAGCGCCCGCGAGATGACCACCGCGGGTCGGCCCTACCTCGCCCACCTGCTCGCCGAGGAAGCCGCCCGCCTCACCGCCGACCCGGCCACCGCCGCCAGCATCCGCGCCTCGTTCCCCGACCCGGCCACGACCCGAAAGGAGACCGACTGACATGCCCGCCCGCGACTTCTTCCACTCCGTGATGCGCATCGGCCCGGTGCAGATCGGCACCCACCGCGACCGGCACGGCCAGACCAAGCACGCCGCGGTGTGCACCAACGACCGCTGCGGCTGGTCCGCCGACTACTCCAGCCAGTCAGCCGCCCAACTGGCCGCCCGCACCCACCGCTGCACGGTCCGATAGGAGGCAGACCCGTGGACGTCCCGCTCTGGTTCGCCCTGATCGTCGTCGGCTACCTCGGCTGCAAACTCATACGCCCGCCGCTCTGGCTCGTCCTGGTGCTGCTCCTGGGCGGCTACCTCATCGCCGACAGCCTCCTCGCCCCTGCCATCGACACCGTCATCAAGTAGGGAGACCGCTCATGCTCCGCCCGAAGATCCCCACCAACCCCACACCTACCGGCACCGTGATGCCGCTGCCCGTCGAGCCCGTCGTCGGTGTCGTCCAGCCCACCCCGGCGCCGGCACCCGCGCCTGTTCCCATGGCTGCGACGTCGTCCCGGCCCGTCGTGCAGCTCACCCCGGGCGCCCTGATCGCGCTCGTCGGCAGCGGCACCGCCGTGGTCCTGGTCGTCGGCACGGTCCTGGTCTCCATGCTCCTGGCGGTCGCCGTCACCGCCGCCTCGGTCGCCGTCTGCGCCGTCGTCCTGCGCTCGATGCTCAACGGCCAGCACAAGCACCGTTGACCGGCCCCCGGGGCGGCCTCGATACCGCCAAGCATCACACCGCCCCGGGAGCCGTGCCCCTGCCCGAACCAGAGATCCGGAAGGAACCCCCATCATGACCCACCCCACACCCCCGGCACGGATCTGCCCGGCCTGCGACGGCTTCGCCTCCGCCGCCATCACCCTCGGCGGCCGCGACCGGCACGGCCACCTGCGCACCCTCACCGTCCACTGCCCGAACTGCCACGGCACCGGCACCCGCTCCCCCCGCACGGCTGCCTCAATCGCCGGGGGCCGCGCGTGACCGACACCGCGACCCTCGCGGGCCTGGACCCGACTACCCTCGGCGACCTGCTGCGGGTGGCCGGGTCCCCCGGCTTCCACCGCTGGGAAGACCAGATACGCCGCACCGGCGGCTGCTCCGACCCCATCCACCTGAGCGGCTGGACCCTCACCAAAGATCGCACGACCGGCGAGACCCTCCACCACTACTCCACCGAACACGAGCCCGGCGGACGCCTCCGTATCGCCTGCGGCAACCGCCGCGCCTCCCGCTGCCCGGCCTGCGCCTGGACCTACGCCGGAGACACCTACCACCTCATCCGCGCTGGCCTCGCCGGTGACGACCGCCGCGACATCCCCGCCACCGTGCGGGATCACCCCCGGGTCTTCGCCACCCTCACCGCCCCCTCGTTCGGGCGCGTCCACAACCGGCCCGACACCGGACGCTGCCGCTGCGGCACCCGACACGCGGCCGACGACCCGGCACTCGGGACCGCGCTCGACCCGGCCACCTACGACTACGCGGGGGCGGTGCTGTTCAACAACCACGCCGGGCAGCTGTGGCAGCGGTTCACCAACCGGCTCCGCCGCGAGATCGCCGCCCGCGCCGGCCTCACCCAACGCGCCCTGGCAGAGGTCCTGCGCGTCTCCTTCGGCAAGGTCGCCGAATTCCAAAAGCGCGGAGCCGTCCACTTCCACGCTGTCATCCGCCTCGACGGCCCCGAAGGCCCCGACACCCCGCCCCCGTTCTGGGCCACCACCCAGTTACTCGAGGACGCCGTCCGGGCTGCCGCACGCCACGGCTACACCTCGATCACCGTCCCCGCCGCCGGTGACCAACCGGCCCGCACCTTCCGCTGGGGGACCCAGCTCGACGTCCGCCCGGTCAAGGCGTTCGGGGACGGCTCCGACATCACCGAACAGGCCGTGGCCTCCTACGTCGCCAAGTACGCCACCAAAGCCGCCGAGAACACCGGCACCCTCGACCGCCGCATCGGCGAACTCGCCGAACTCGACCGCCACCAGGTGCCCGACCACGCCCGCCGGCTCATCCAAGCCTGCCGCGACCTGGACGACCTCTACCCCGACCGGCGGCTGTGGGCCTGGGCACACATGCTCGGCTTCCGCGGCCACTTCTCCACCAAATCCCGCCGCTACTCCACCACCCTCGGGGCGCTGCGCCAGGAACGCGCCGACTACCGCGCCGCCCAAGAGCACGCGGACCTCGGCCTGGAGCCCATCGAGCCGGACACCGTCCTGGTCCTGGCCGACTGGCAATACGCCGGCCACGGCCACACCCCCGGCGAATCCCTCCTTGCCGCGTCGATCGCCCGGGACCTCCAGCTCAACCGTGAAACCGCCCGTGAAGCCCTGCGCGACCAACTGGCCCTGGAAGGAGCCGCAGCATGACCACCGCCACCGCGGAACTGCTGACCGTGCCGGAAGTCATGGCCCGGCTCAAGCTCGGACGCTCCACCGTCTACGACCTGATCCGCTCGCGCCGCCTGGTCTCCATCACCATCGGCCGCGCCCGCCGCATCCCCGCCGACGCCCTACGGGACTTCATCGCCCACGAGACCGAGGAGGCCGCTGCCTGATGCCCGGACAGCGCAAGCGCAACCCCAACGGCGCCGGCACCATCACCAAGCGCAAGGACGGCCGCTACCAAGCCGCCGTCTACGTCCTCCAACCGGACGGCACCCGGGCCCGCAAGTTCGCCTACGGCAAGACCTGGGCCGAGTGCGACGCCAAGCGCCGAGAACTCCTCGATAAGGTCGACAGCGGCATTCCCGTGCCCACGCGATCCGCCAAGCTCTCCGAGTGGCTGCCGTACTGGCTGGAGAACATCGTCAAACCGCGTCGCAAGCTCAGCACGTATGACAAGTACGAAGCGCACGTGCGTCTCTACCTCGTGCCCCGGCTCGGGTCGAAGCGCCTGGAGTCCCTGAGTGTCCCTGACGTCCGCCGCTTCCTGAACGGCCTGGAGCGCGACACCACCGGCCCAACCGCCAAGGAGTCCCACCGTGTTCTGCGTACGGCGCTCTCGGCGGCCTGCCGCGAGGAACTGGTGGCCCGCAACGTGGCGGCGTTGGTCGAGCCGCCTCGGCCTCGGGCCCGTGAGCTGAGCCCATGGACACTCGACGAGACGCTGACCTTCCTCGCCGTTGCGCGCAAGGACCCGCTCTACGCGGCCTTCGTGCTCGCCATCGCCATGGGCCTACGCCGGGGTGAAATCGTCGGGCTCCGTTGGGCGGACGTCGACCTGGACAAGCGCGTCCTCTACGTCCGGCAGCAGACGCAGCGCCGGCGCGGAGTGCTCTACGACGACGACCCCAAGGGCCGCCGTCGTCGGGCGGTGCCGATGCCCGCGCTGTGCATCGCGCCTCTGCGCTGGCACCGGATGCGGCAGGCCGCCGTCCGGCAGCGTGCGGGGGAGCAGTGGCAGGGGAACGGCGACTACGTCTTCACCACCCGGACCGGTCGACCGATCGAGCCGCGCAACCTCTACCGCTCGTTCACCCGGGTCGCAGACAGCGCCCAGCTCCGCGTCATCCGGCTGCACGACGCTCGGCACGGCTGCGCCACGCTGCTGACCGCGGCCGGCGTGGCTCCCCGCGTGGTGATGGAGATCCTCGGCCACAGTCAGATCAGCATCACCATGGACGTGTACACACACGTCGTGCAGGACACTCAGCGCGAGGCCATCAGCCACATGGACCGGCTGTTGAGGAGGCGTGTCGACCGCGGCTGACCGCCGCCGTTGATGTCGAAAGTGGATGTCAAAGGCCCCGGACCTTGATCGGTCCGGGGCCTTTTCCCTTGTGCCCCAGGCAGGATTCGAACCTGCGACACCCGCTTTAGGAGAGCGGTGCTCTATCCCCTGAGCTACTGAGGCGGAAGCGTTGGACAGCCTAGCGGATGCGGCTCAGGGGCGTGCCGTCGATTGCCGTGAGTCCCGGCTGCGTGGCGCCGTGCGAGGGGCGTCAGCCGCAGGGCGGGTCGTCGTCAAGGTCGTCGTCGAGACCGGCGGCGGTGAGGTCGGCGGCGGTGAGGGCGGCGGTCAGGCGGTCGACGCGGGCGCGCAGGTCGTTGATCTCCTCCAGGCCGAGACCCGTGGCGGCGGAGATGCGGCGCGGGACCTGGAGGGCCTTGTCGTGGAGCGCGGCGCCGGCGTCGGTGAGATGGACGGTGACGGAGCGCTCGTCGTCGGCGGAACGCTCACGGCGTACGAAGCCGGTGGCCTCGAGGCGCTTGAGGAGCGGGGAGAGGGTGCCGGAGTCGAGGCGCAGGTGCTCGCCGATCTTCTTGACCGGCAGGGCGCCGTGCTCCCAGAGCACGAGCATCACCAGGTATTGGGGGTAGGTGAGGCCGAGGTCCTTGAGCACGACGCGGTAGACGCCGCCGAAGGCGCGCGAGGCGGCGTGCAGAGAGAAGCAGATCTGGTTCTCGAGCCGGAGGTGGTCCCCGGCACGGGCGGGCGCGGTGGCGGTCATGGGTCCAGGGTAGCCCGACTGCGCGTTTTAGTTGTGCACAATCAAGTTGTGTGCTCTACTTGTCGTCAACGGAACCGCAACCGATGAAAGAGGACGTTCCATGGACGCGCTGTACACCGCTGTCGCCACCGCCAACGGCCGCGACGGGCGCGCCGTCAGTTCCGACGGACAGCTCGACCTGGCGCTGGCCATGCCGCCGGCGCTCGGCGGCAATGGTCAGGGCACCAACCCCGAGCAGCTCTTCGCCGCCGGCTACGCCGCGTGCTTCGCCAGCGCCCTCGCCCTGGTCGGGCGGCAGGCGAAGGTGGACACCAGCGAGATCTCCGTGACCGCCGAGGTGACCATCGGCAAGGACGAGACGAGCTTCGGGCTGGCGGTCGTGCTCCGCGCCGAGCTGCCGTCGGAGCTGGAGAACGAGGCCGGCCGCGCCCTGATCGAGCAGGCCCACCAGGTGTGCCCGTACTCCAAGGCGACCCGGGGCAACATCCCGGTCGAGCTCGTCGTGGAGTAGTCATCGGGAAGTACGGACGGGAAGTGCTGAAGGCCCCGGGCGCGCGGTAGCGCCCGGGGCCTTCGGGTGTGCGCGGGGCCGGTCCGGAGGCGGCTCAAGCGCTGCCGCGATGACCGGTGTTGATTGTGACTCAGGTCACAAGCGGTCTCGAAATATCCGGGGAACGGCTCCCCGTTTACACCTACGTCGCACAAACGGGGAGTTGCTCCCCGGAACCGAGCGCCACCGAGACAGAGAGGAGTGCCTGCCGTGACAGTCGCCACCGTGAAGCTTCGCGCGGACGCCACGCGCAACCGTGAGCGGATCATCGTCGCCGCACGTGAGGCGCTCCTCGAGCACGGTGTCGACGCCCCGCTCGACGAGATCGCCAAGCGGGCCGGCGTCGGCAATGCCACCGTTTACCGGCACTTTGCCGACCGCCAGGAGCTCTCGCTCCACGTGACTTTGTCGGTGATGGACCGGATCACTCAGCGGGCCGAGGAGGCGCTGGCGCAGGAGCCGGACGCCTTCGACGCGCTGCGCCGTTTCGTGCACGAGGCGGCCGACGAGCGTGTGGGTGCGCTGTGCCCGATGCTTTCCACCGGATTCGGCAAGGGGGACGCGCGGCTCGAAGAGCGCCGCATACGCTTGGAGCACGCGATTGAGGAGCTGATGGCCGCCGGGCGGCGGTCCGGACGGCTCCGCGCCGACATCGACGTCGGCGACGTGATGGTGGCCGTCAGCCAGCTGACGCGGCCGCTGCCCGGTAAGCACTGCGGCAGCATGGACCGCTTCATCCGCCGTCATCTGCAGCTGTTCGTGGACGGCCTGGAGACGCCGGCGCGCTCCGAACTCCCGGGTGACTCCGCCACTTTCGAAGATCTGCGGCAATGTCGCTGAGCTCCGCCTGCCGAACGGGCGCCCTCGCGTAATTCACTCGCCCACAACATTTCCGTTACGTATCGTAAGTCCTCTTCGTCTTCAATGTCGTCATCTCTTCGTACCGTTAGTGAGTTCACCCATGCCTGATACGGCACACGCCCAGCGCTGGAAGGCGCTGGCCTTCATCGCGATAGCCCAGCTGATGGTCGTCCTCGACGGCACCATCGTGAACATCGCGCTTCCCTCCGCCCAGACCGACCTGGGCATCTCCGACGCCAACAAGCAGTGGGTCATCACGGCCTACGCGCTGGTCTTCGGTGGCCTGCTGCTCTTCGGCGGACGCATCGCCGACCTGTGGGGCCGCCGCCGCACCTTCGTCACCGGCCTGATCGGCTTCGCCGCGGCCTCCGCGGTCGGTGGCGCAGCCGCCAACGAGGCGGTCCTCTTCGGCGCCCGAGCGCTTCAGGGTGCCTTCGGCGCGCTGCTCGCGCCGGCCGCGCTGTCGCTCCTCGCGGTGATGTTCACCGAGGCCAAGGAGCGCGCCAAGGCGTTCGGCATCTACGGCGCCATCGCCGGTGGTGGCGGTGCCGTCGGTCTGATCCTCGGTGGTGTGCTCACCGAGTACCTGGACTGGCGCTGGACGTTCTTCGTCAACATCCCCTTCGCCGCCGTCGCCGCGTTCGGTGCCATGCGCTTCGTCCAGGAGCCCGCCGGCAGCCGCAACAGCAGCGGCCTGGACATCCCCGGCGTCGTGCTGGCCACCGCCGGCCTGGTCTCCCTGGTCTACGGCTTCACCCGGGCCGAGACCCACGGCTGGAGCGAGGGCACCACCATCGGCCTGTTCGTGGCAGCGGTCGTGCTGCTCGTCGCGTTCGTGGCCGTCGAGGCCCGCGTGAAGGCCCCGCTGCTGCCGCTGCGCGTGGTGACCGACCGCAACCGCGGTGGCGTCTACCTCTCGCTGGGCCTGGCGATCATCGCGATGTTCGGCCTGTTCCTCTTCCTCACCTACTACCTGCAGGTCGTCCAGGGCTACTCCGCGCTGAAGACCGGCTTTGCCTTCCTCCCGATGATCGCGGGCATGATCACCGGCTCGACGCAGATCGGCGCGCGCCTGATGACCCGCGTCCGTCCGCGCCTGCTGATGACCCCGGGCTTCCTGGTGGCGGGTCTGGGCATGCTGATCCTGACCCAGCTCTCGGTCGACAGCTCCTACGCGGGCCTGGTCCTGCCGGCCGAGATCCTGCTCGGTCTCGGCATGGGTACGGCCTTCATGCCGGCCATGAGTCTGGCCACGCACGGTGTCGAGCCGCGTGACGCCGGTGTCGCCTCCGCCATGGTCAACACCTCGCAGCAGGTCGGCGGTGCCATCGGTACGGCGCTGCTGAACACCATCGCGGCCAGCGCCACCACCACCTGGGTCGCTGCGCACGCGGCCGAGGCCCGCACGCTCGGCAAGCAGGGCTTCGTCAACGCCGCGGCCGTGCACGGCTACTCCACCGCGATCTGGTGGGCGGTCGGCATCCTGGCCCTCTCCGCGATCATCGCCTTCACCTTCGTCAACACCAGCGGTGGCGGCGGTGTGGTGGCGGCGTCCGGCAACAAGGACGCCGAGGACGCCGAGGAGGTCGCCGTCCCGGTGATCGCCCACTGACGGACGCGTCGACGACGACGGCACGCCGGACGGCGAGCACGGCGAAGGGCCCCGCTTCATGGGAGGAAGCGGGGCCCTTCGCATTGCGTGAGACTGCCGGGCACCATCGGCCCTACTGGCCGAACTGGACGGACCGCTTGGCCAGGCCCATCCAGAAGCCGTCGATGACGCTGCGCTGGTCGCCGAGGTCGTCCCCGGCCGCACCCATCGTGATGAACAGCGGCGCGAAGTGCTCGGTCCGCGGGTGGGCGAGCCGTCCGGCGGGGGACTTGTGCTCGAAATCCAGCAGGGCGTCCACGTCGTGTGCGTCCAGCGCGCGGTGCCCCCAGTCGTCGAACTCCGCCGACCAGCCCGGCACCCCGCCGGCGTGCCGCAGGGCGGCCAGGTTGTGGGTGAAGAAGCCGCTGCCGACGATCAGCACGCCCTCGTCGCGCAGGGGGGCGAGCCTGCGCCCGATGTCCATGAGCTTGTGCGGGTCGAGGGTGGGCATCGCGACCTGCAGGACGGGGATGTCCGCGTCCGGGTACATCTGCACGAGCGGGACGTACGCGCCGTGGTCCAGGCCCCGGTCCGGGGTGTCCTGGACAGGGGTGCCCGCGCCGCGCAGCAGTTTGCGGACGGAGTCGGCCAGCGCGGGCGCGCCGGGGGCCCCGTACCGCACCTCGTAGTAGCGGCGGGGGAAGCCCCAGAAGTCGTGGACGAGCGGGACGGTGGTGGTGGCGCCGAGTGCGAGCGGGGCCTCCTCCCAGTGCGCGGAGACCATGAGGACCGCCGTGGGGCGGGGGAGCCCCGGCGGACCAGGCGGCAAGCTCGCCCGGCCACACCGGGTCGTCGGCGAGGGGCGGGGCGCCGTGCGAGAGGTAGAGGGCGGGCATGCGCATCGGGGGTTCCTCAGGCCGGGAGGTCGAGGGTGTGGTGGGTGTGCTCGGCTTTGGCGCGCAGGTAGCGCACGTTGTCCTCGGACAGGTGTACCGCGGTCGGTACCTGCTCGGTGATCGTGACGCCGAGCGCGGACAGCTGCGCCGCCTTGTCGGGATTGTTGCTGAGCAGGCGGACGGCGTCGACGCCGAGGGCGCCGAGCATCTGGGCGGCGGCGGTGCAGTCGCGTTCGTCGTCGAGGCGGCCGAGGGCGCGGTTGGCGGCGTAGGTGTCCAGGCCGCCGTCCTGGAGGGCGTACGCGTCGATCTTGGCGTACAGGCCGATGCCGCGGCCCTCCTGGCGCAGGTAGAGCAGGTGGCCGCCGGTCTCGGCGATGCGCTGGACGGCTTCGCGCAACTGGGGGCCGCAGTCGCAGCGCGCGGAGCCGAAGACGTCGCCCGTCAGGCACTCGGAGTGCGGGCGGACCAGCGGCGACGCCGCGCCCTCGTAGGGGCCGAGGCCGAGCGCGATGTGCTCCTTGCCGTCGGCGAGGCCGGTGAAGGTGAAGACGTCGGCCGGGGTGCTCCAGCCGTCGGGGAACCGCAGGGGGATCCGCACCCGGGTGCGGATGGCCGCGGGCGGTGGGGCGGGGGCTGCGTCCGGTGCGGTCTGGGCGGTCGTCATACGGGTCCCTCGCCTGAAGAGTTCCTTGAAGGTTCAAGCCGGCGAGGGAAACGTACCGCGATTGCTTGAAAGTTCAAGGTCTACTTCGTAGAGTGTGGTCATGACCACGAGAGCCCCCGAACCCCGCTGGCTGAGCGAGGAGGAGCAGTGCGCCTGGCGCGCGTACATGGCGGCCACACAGTTGGTCTCGGACGCACTCGACCGGCAGCTCCAGCGTGACGCGCGGATGCCCCACGCCTACTACTCGCTGCTGGTGTGGCTCTCGGAGACCCCCGACCGCCGGATGCGCATGACGGAGCTGGCCGAACGCTCGAAGATTACGCGCAGCCGGCTCTCCCACGCCATATCCCGGCTGGAGGAGAACGGCTGGGTCCGCCGGGAGAACTGCCCCTCCGACCGCCGCGGCCAGCTCGCGGTGCTCACCGACGAGGGCTTCGCCGCCCTCGCCGAGGCCGCTCCCGGCCATGTGGAGGCGGTGCGCGGAGCGATCTTCGACCGGCTCTCGGAGGAGCAGGTGCGCCAGCTCGGTGAGATCTGCCGGGTCATCGCCGAGGGACTGCAGCCGCAGAACGGAGCGATGGACCTTCCCTGGCTGCGCTGAACGCGCGCCGGTTCAGGCCAGGTCCTTCTCGTACCAGGCGACGTCCCAGTAACGGCCGAACTTCCGGCCGACCTCGCGGTAGACGCCCAGCGGGCGGAAGCCGAAGCGGGTGTGCAGGCGGACGGACGCCTCGTTGGGCTGCGCGATCCCGGCGTAGGCACGGTGCAGGTCCTCGCCCCGCAGGGCCTCGAAAAGCGCCGTGTAGAGCAGGGTGCCTACGCCGCGGCCCCCGGCCTCCGGGGCGCAGTACACGGAGGTCTCCACGGAGGTGGAGTACGCGGCCTTCGGGCGGAACGGGCTGCTCGTGGCGTATCCGAGCAGGGTGTTCGTGCCGTCCGGTTTCGTCTCGTGGGCAACCAAAAGGCGGTGCGGTCCGTCTTCCGGGTGGGAGAGCAGCCAAGGGCGGCGCTGCTCCAGGGACAACGGCTCCAGGTCGAAGGTGATCGGCGTCTCACGGACGTAGTGGTTGTAGAGGTCGGTGAGGGCCTGTAGGTCCTCCTCCCCACCCGGCCTGACCTGCACTTCGGCGAACTCGGACAATGATCCACCTCCGGCTGTGGCCGGACAGGGTACTGCAAGATCGTAAAAAACGGGGCGGCGCTTGGGAATTGTGTCCGGATTCCAGTCGTTATCTCTTTTCGAGTGGGCAGCCGAAAGGCACGCGCGAAGCTGCTGAGGGGCAGCTCATTCGATCCGACACCCGACCGAACCTTCGCAAGGGAGCACGCATGGCAACCCGTGCCGTCGCCCGCAGCACCGCAGGCGGGAAGAGCAGCGCTCGCGCAGGCCACGGCGAGATGGCCGACCGTGACCTCGTCGGCATGTACCTCGACGAGATCGCGCGGACGCCGCTGCTCGACGCCGCGCAGGAAGTCGAGCTTTCCAGGGCGATCGAGGCCGGCGTCTACGCCGAGCAGCTCCTCGCAGGCGAGGAGCTGGGTCAGGGAGCGGACGCCGGACGAGAGGAACTGGAGGCGATAGCCGCCGCGGGTGCGCGGGCCAAGGACGTCTTCATCCGTTCCAACCTGCGCCTGGTCGTCGCCGTCGCGCGACGTTATCCGCGCAGCGGCCTGCCGCTGCTCGACCTCATCCAGGAGGGCAACGCAGGCCTGGTACGCGCCGTCGAGAAGTTCGACTACACCAAGGGCTTCAAGTTCTCCACGTACGCGACGTGGTGGATCCGTCAGGCGATCACCCGGTCCATCGCGGACCAGTCGCGCACCATCCGGCTCCCCGTCCACCTGGTGGAGGAGCTGGGCCGGGTGCGCCGGGTGCAGCGTGAGTTCAACCGTGAGCACGGGCGGGACCCGGAGCCCGCGGAGATCGCGGCCGAACTCGGCTCCACCCCGGAACGGATCTCCGACGTACTGGACTGGGCGCGCGACCCCGTGAGCCTGAACATGTCGGTGGATGACGAGGGCGAGACCCAGTTCGGCGATCTCGTCGAGGACACGTCGGCGGCCTCGCCGGAGGACTCCGTACTCGTCATGCTGCGGCGTGAGGAACTGGAGGATCTGATCGACCGGCTCGACGACCGGACGGCGTCCATCATCCGGGCGCGGTACGGGATCGTGGACGGCCGCGAGCGCACGCTGACCGAGGTCGGCAAGCAGCACGGGCTCACGCGTGAGCGGATCCGGCAGATCGAGAAGCACGCGCTGGCGGACCTCAAGCGCATGGCGCGCGCAACGGGGCTTTCCATAGAGGCGGCCTGACCCAGGCGGGCGCCGCTTCCGGCGCCCGCGCCACCACAGACTCGAGCCCCGGTGCCACCCCCCTGCGCCGGGGCTCGACCCCTTCCCCGGGGCGGCTCGATCGGCTTCATGGCCCGCCCGGCCCGGTCGTGCGTCGCTCGTGTGCGTGCGGCCGGGCCTTCGTCATGGCCGGGCGTCGCCCGCCCGTACCCTGGACGGCATGAGCAGCACCCCTGACCCTGCCACCGGGCCCGCAGCGGCCCCCGACCCACGGGCGCCGCGAGACCCCGCCGCAGCGCTGATCTTCGACGACCCGCTGGATCGGCAGTCGTCCGACGACACCGACACCGGCTGGGGCGAGCGCCCCGGCCAGGGTGGTGCGGGAGATCTCGCGCGCTTCCTCGACGAGAAGCCCCCGCACCACATCTGAGGCGGAGCTCGCTACGGATGCGTCCGGTTGGTGCCGCCGTAGCCGTAGGGGGAGGGAATCCCGGGAGCGCTGCCGTGGCCCTGCTGCTGGCGGGCCAGCAGATCGCGTATCTCGGTCAGCAGCTCCAGCTCCGTCGGAGCGGCCACTGCCTCCTCCTTGCCCGCCCTGCGCCGCTCGTTGAGCTTGTTCATCGGCAGGATCAGCAGGAAGTACACGACCGCGGCCGTGATGAGGAAGGTCAGCGCCGCGCCGGCGACCGCGCCCCACAGGAGGCCCACACCCTTCGTGAGCTCGCCGTTGACGACCGTGCAGGGCGGCTCGATGCAGAGGGTGTAGCCGTCGAGGTTCTTGGTGCCGATGGCACCGATCACCGGGTTGATGAGGCCCTTCACGAACGCGTCGACGATCTTGCTGAACGCGGCGCCGACGACGACGGCCACAGCGAGCTCGACGACATTGCCGCGCAGCAGGAAGGCTTTGAAGCCCTTCAAGGGACGATTTCCTTTCGAAGAACGACCGTGCAGTTCGGCCCGAGGGACCCGTGGGGCCCGGTGGTGTCCGCCGGGCGCCGCCGACGCGAGGGCCGGCGGTGACGGAAGTGGGTGAGCGGTTCGGCCTCCGAGGGTAAGGGGTGCGCGCCACCACCCACCCCGCCGGTTGCCTTTCCCACGCCGTACGGCTAACGCAGCGCCACAGCCAGGGGCGAGCCGGCCGCGGCACCGGACAGCGCGGCCGCCGTCCGCCGCGGGACCGACAGCACGATCAGCGCTCCGCCGCCCCCGCCGCCGTCAAGGCCGGGGGCGGCGGCGCCCTCGGCGGCGGGGAGGGGCACCGCCACCACGGGCGCCCCGCGCGCCACCACGCGCGCCGCCGCGAGGATGTCGACCCGGTCACCGGGCCGCACCAGCCCGGCCGCCGCCGCGTCCGCGATGCGCACCGGCGCCCGCACCATGTCCCGCGCCGCAGCGGCGGGCACGGGAGCGGGGCCTTCCCGCCCCGGCCGGCCGGGCTGCGAGTCCGTCCGGGCCGCCGCGGCGGCCAGCGCGGCCGCGGTCATCGCCAGGCCCGCGGCCATCATCCGCCGCCGGCGGCGCAGCACGTGGCGCAACCGGTGCCGCCCGCCGCCCGCCCTGATCGGCGCGAACACCGGGACCAGGCACGGCGCGGGCGCACCCGCCCCCGCGGGTGGCACCGGAACGCCACCGCGATCCGCCCACAGCGCGGCTCCACCGCTGTCCACCATCTCGACCACCCCCGTCATCGGGCCCTCGTCCGCCGGCGCATCCGGCCTCGCAGGACCACCATGGCGCATCGCGCCGACGCGGCCCGGCGGCCTGTGGAGTACCCACCAGTTGTGGATAACTCGGTCACCCGTTCGAGGGGACGGGCTCGACGGGTCTGGCGGTGCGGCGCCCGCGGTGGTGTGCTTGCTGGTAGCGAACCGAAGCGTCCAGTCAGTCCGAGAGCGGGAGGTGGTCGACGTGCCCAGGCAGTCATTGCGCGACGGCCCGTCCGAGAGGTCGAGAGCCCATCCGGGGGATGTCAGCCGTCGCGTCGCTCAGCGGCGAGAACAACTGGGGCTCAGCCGCGAGGAAGTGGCCGCCAAGGCCGGCATGACGCCGAGCTATGTGCGGTACGTGGAGGAGCAGTGCCACCACACCATCGGGACCAACGCCCTGCTCCGGCTCGCGGGCGCGTTGCGGACCACCGCCAGCCATCTGCTGGGGGGCGACGCCGAACACCTCCCCCCGGAGACGGAGGCCTCCGGGCCGCCGGTGATGGAGGAACTGCTGTCGGAGGAGTGCTGGACCCGGCTGTCCGGCCATGACGTCGGCAGGATCGCGCTCACCACCGGCAGCGGGCACCCCGCGGTCGTCCCGGTGAACTACGCGGTCGTCGACGGTGCCATCGTCTACCGCACCGCTGCGGACGCGCCCCCGTCCCTGGCCAGGGGCAGCGAGGTCGCCTTCGAGGTCGATCAGCTCGATGCCTGCCTCAGTGCGGGATGGAGCGTGCTCGTCCTCGGGGTTGCCGAGCACGTCGTCGATCCCGAGGACGCCCGCGCGCTGGAGACGCATCCCGGCCCGTGGTCCGGGGGTGAGGACGATCTGTGGATACGCATCGTCCCCACCCACATCACGGGCAGCCTCATACGCACTGTGTAGCGCGGAGGGGCCGTCGCGGCCCGCCGAGGGGGGATCGATCAGGCTCGGTGGAAGACCGCTACGGGACAGTGCGCGTGATGCAGCACGGCGTGCGTCACATGGGCCAGCCGACCGTCGGTGCGCTGATGCCGCCGGGCACCCGCGACGAGCAGATCGGCATGGGCCGAGGCATCCACCAGCGCACCGCTCGCGGAGGTGGCCTTGACCAGGTCCACGGTCACGGTGAGGTCCGGGTACTCCCCGCGGATCGTGTTGGCGACATGCTGTTCCGCCGCCGCCTCCCGGTCACCGACCGACGTGGCGTCGTCCAGCCCGGGCACCATCTCGCCCACCGCCCCGAGCAGGCTCCACGCGGTCAGGAGGCGCAGGGTGGCCTTCCGCAGCCGGGCCTCGTCGGCGGCGAAGCGCACGGTGGCCAGATCCGTCTCATCCTTGATCCCGACCAGGACGACACCGGTGGACGGTTGCTCGCTGCCGCGCACGACGACCACGGGCCCGTGCGCATGGGTCGCCACCCGCAATCCGACCGAGCCGAGCAGCAGGGCGTGGAAGCCTCCGCGTCCACGGCAGCCGACGACGGTCAGGCTCTCGGGCCCTGAGTGCTCCAGGAGGCTTTCTGTGGGCTTGCCCTTGTCGAGTGAGGTGGAGACCGTCAGGTCCGGGTAGCGGGCGGTGGCCGACGCCGCCGCTTCGTCCAGCAGCGCGCGGCCGCCGTCGAGGACGAGCTGTGCGGTCTCGGGGGACAGATTCCTGCCGGAACGGGTCTCGACGCCGACCGCGTGCAGGATGTGCAGCGGGCGATCGCGCAGCACGGCCTCACCGGCGGCCCACAGCACCGCAGCGGTGGCGCGGGGCGAACCGTCCGTGCCGACCACGACTGGTCCGTGGCTGGTGTCCATGGCGGTGCCTCCTTGTGGCTTTCGCTCCGCTCGGCTCCGTTCCCCACCCCGCCCCGTTCACCTCTCGGTCCACGCTTCAGCGCACGTCTCAGCCCGGCACGAGGACCGCCGCACCGTTGACGCGGTCGGCGGCCAGGTCGGACAGCGCCCGGTCCGCGTGGTCCAGGGGATAGGGAGTGGCGGTCACCTGGATCCCGATTCTGGCGGCCAGGGCCAGGAACTCCTGCCCGTCCTGGCGTGTGTTGGAGGTGACGCTGCGCAGATTGCGTTCCTGGAACAGATGGCGCTGGTAGTTCAGCGCCGGGATGTCGCTCAGGTGGATGCCCGCGACCGCCAGCGTGCCGCCCCGGTCCAGGGCCGCCAGGGCCGGCGGCACCAGATCGCCGACCGGCGCGAAGAGGATGGCCGCGTCCAACGGCTCCGGCGGCCGGTCCGCCGCCGCTCCCGCGGAGGCGGCACCGAGCTCCAGCGCGAGGTCCCGCGCCCGCTCCGACCGGGTCAGTACATGCACGGTGGCCCCCTCGGCCAGCGCGACCTGGGCGGCGATGTGCGCGGAGGCGCCGAAGCCGTAGATGCCCAGCCGTCCCCCGGCCGGCAGGTCGCTGCGGCGCAGGGCGCGGTAGCCGATGATGCCCGCGCACAGCAGCGGCGCCAGGTGCACCGCGTCCCGGCCGTCGGCGTCCTCGGGCAGCGCGTAGGCGTAGTCCTCGGGCACGGAGGTGAAGTCGGCGAAGCCGCCGTCGGCGTCCCAGCCGGTGTACAGCGAGTACGGGCACAGGTTCTCGCGGCCGGTCAGGCAGTAGGCGCACTTCCCGCAGGTGCCGCGGAGCCAGGCGATGCCCACCCGGTCGCCCTCGGCGAAGCGGCTGACGAGCTCACCGCCGCCGATGACCCGTCCCACCACCTCGTGACCGGGGACGGTCTCCCGGCGGTGCGGCGGCAGGTCCCCCTCCGCCAGGTGCAGATCGGTACGGCACACGCCGCACGCCTCCACGCGCAGCAGCAGTTCGCGCGGTCCGGGCACCGGCTTGGGGCGCCCGACGCGTACCAGCGGCTCCGTGATCATGGGCCCGGGCCGGTCGACGACCCAACCACTCAGCATGTCTCCAGTCTGCGACCGGAGGCCGGGGCGCTGCAGCACGAAACCGGTCGCGCGGGTACGCCGAAGGCCCCCGTCGCCCACGACGGGGGCCTCCTTCAGGCCAGGGTGCCGTCGGCTCCGCTCAGGCGGCCGAGGTGCTCGCCGAGCTCGTGGAGCCGCTGGAGGTGCTGGTGGAACCGGTGGATCCACTGGAGGAGCCGGAGCCGCTCTTGGAGTCCGAAGAGGACTTCGACTCCGAGGCGCTGCTCTTGGCGGCCGGCGTGCTGCTGGACGACGAGCCGCGGCTGTCGGTCCGGTAGAAGCCGGATCCCTTGAAGACGACGCCGACCGCGGAGAAGACCTTGCGCAGCCGGCCGTTGCAGGCCGGGCACTCGGTCAGCGGGTCGTCGGTGAACTTCTGCACCGCCTCGAGGCCCTCGCCGCAGGCGGTGCACTGGTACTGGTACGTCGGCACTTGCTCCTCCTGGCACTCTGACTCAGTGAGTGCTAACGACGGTCAATAGTGCAGTATTCCGCGGCGTCAGTCCACCGCGACCGGCTCGCGGTGACCGATGCCACTGCCCTGGCCGGTCCCGGCGCCGCGTGCCGCGACCACTTCGGACGGCCTCGGCGCGAGCCGTTCGCGCAGTGCCAGCACGGTGAGGAGTGCCAGCCCGGTACCCGCCAGCGGCACGGTGAATCCGGCGCTCGCCCCGATCCCGTCGGCCAGCCGCCCGGCCGCGGTGGCCGCCGCCGCCTGGCCCAGCGCCACCGCGCCGGTCAGCCAGGTGAAGGCCTCCGTGCGGACCCCCGCGGGCACCAGCGACTCGACCAGGGTGTAGCCGGTGATCAGGGCCGGGGCGATGGTGAGCCCGACCAGCAGCCCGAGCCCGCCCAGCAGCGGCACGGCGTGCGCCGCCCACAGCATCGAGGTGGCCAGGGTCAGCGCCGTGTAGCCGACGACCATGCGCCGTTTGGGCCCCGACTTCCAGGCGACCGCGCCGCACGCCAGCCCCGCGAGCATGTTGCCGGCCGCGAAGGTCCCGTAGAGCAGGCCGTTGATGCCGGGCCGCCCGATCTCCTCCGTGAAGGCCGTCACGGAGACCTGCATGCCGCCGAAGACGGCGCCGATCCCGAGGAAGGCCACGGCCAGCACCCGCACGCCGGGCACGGTCAGCGCGGAGGCCTCACGCTTCCGGGCGCCCGGTACGGACCGGGAGGGTGCGGGTGCGGTCCGCCGCTGGGCGGCGAAGAGCAGGCCGCCGGCGAGCGTCAGCACGGCCTCGGACAGCAGCCCGGCCGCCGGATGCACCCCGGTGGCCAGCGCCGTGGCCAGCACCGGTCCGATGACGAAGGTGAACTCGTCCGTGACCGACTCGAAGGCCGCCGCCGTCTGCAGCAGCGGTGACCCGGCCGGCAGCGTGGCCGCCCAGCGGGCCCGCACCATGGGCCCGACCTGCGGGACCGAGGCGCCGGTGGGCACCGCCACCGCCAGCAGCGCCCACAGCGGCGCGTGCGCCAGCGCGAGCACGGCGAGCATCGTCCCGGACGCCGCGTGGACGAGCACCCCGGGCAGCAGCACGGCACCCTGGCCGAAGCGGTCGGAGAGCTTGCCGCTCTGCGGGGCGAACAGCGCCATGGAGACGCCGGTGACGGCCGAGACGGCACCGGCGGTGCCGTAGGAGCCGGTGGTGTGCTGCACCAGCAGCACGATGCCGATGGTCAGCATCGCGAAGGGCTGGCGCGCCGCGAACCCGGGCAGCAGGAAGGTCCACGCACCCGGCGTGCGCAGCAACTGCCCGTATCCCGGGCGCGTCGCGGCACGGGAACGCCGGGAGGAACCCGAAGGACGGGGTGATCGGGACGAACGGGACGTACGAGTGACCGTGGATACCACGGCCGGGCCTTTCCGCCGCCTGGTAGCGCACCCTGGACGCCTGGTCGCGTTCCTGTGCGCCGAGAGCTGTCCTCTCGCGCATGACCGAGGTAGATACCGGGCTGTCCGGCCGCCGGGCGGTCGCGCCAGCTCTGCGTCAGGCAGAGTTGGTGGTGACTGTCGACAGTCATGCTAACGGCCGGCACCACCGCCCGATTCCAGCCATCCGGCCAGCTTTCCGCCGCGTCCCACCGCACGCAGCCGTGCCTCCGCCTTGTCCCGCACCGGGTCGGTGGCGACGACGAGAAGTTCGTCACCATGCCGCAGCACCGTCGTCGGCAGCGGGACGAAACTCTTGTTTTCGCGGACGACCAGGGTGACCGCCGCGCCCGGCGGCAGCCGCAGTTCGCTGACCTCCACGCCGTGCATGCGCGAGCGTGGCGGGATCCGCACCGACAGCAGGTGCCCGCGCAGCCGCTCCAGGGGCGCGGACTCGATCCCCAGGTCCTCCGCGGCCCCCGGGTCCCCGAGCCGGAGCCTGCGGGCGACCCAGGGCAGTGTCGGACCCTGCACGAGGGTGTAGACGATGACCAGGACGAAGACGATGTTGAAGATGCGCTCGCTCTGCCGGACGCCCGCGACCATGGGGATCGTGGCCAGGACGATGGGCACCGCCCCGCGCAGCCCGGCCCAGGACAGCAGCACCTGGTCGCGGAAGGGCGTGCGGAACGGCAGCAGGCTCGCCGTCACCGACAGCGGCCGCGCCACGGCCGTCAGGACCAGACCGACCACGAGCGCCGGCACGATGTCGTCGCCGAGCTCGTGCGGGGTCACCAGCAGGCCCAGCAGCACGAACAGGCCGATCTGCGCCAGCCAGGCGAGCCCTTCCGCGAAGCCCCTGGTGGCCGGGCGGTGCGGGAGTTTGGCGTTGCCCAGCACGACGGAGGCGACGTACACGGCGAGGAACCCCGAGCCGTGGGCGAGCGCCCCGCCCGCGTAGGCGAGGACGGCGATCGCCAGGACCGCGATCGGGTAGAGGCCGGAGGCGGGCAGCGCGACGCGGCGCATCGCGAACGCGCCCAGCATGCCGATCGCCAGGCCGATCGCGGCGCCGATGGCCAGCTCCAGGGCGATCTCGCCCAGCAGCAGGCCCCAGTTGTGCACCGGCCAGTGCTCGGAGAAGGCGACGACAAGGATGACCACCGGGGCGTCGTTGAAGCCGGACTCCGCTTCGAGCACACCGGTCACCCGGCTCGGCAGCGGCACCCTGCGCAGCACCGAGAAGACGGCCGCCGCGTCGGTGGACGAGACGACCGCGCCGATGAGGAGCGACTGCCGCCAGTCCAACCCGACCAGGTAGTGCCCCGCGGCGGCCGTGATGCCGACGCTGACCGCGATGCCCAAGGTCGCCAGGACCGCCGCCGCCGGAACCGCCGGTTTGATCTCCCGCCACTGCGTGCCGAGACCACCCTCGGCCAGGATCACCACAAGTGCGGCATACCCCAATACTTGGGTCAATGCGGCGTTGTTGAAGGCGACTCCCAGTCCGTCCTGTCCTATCGCGACCCCAATGCCCAGATAGAGGAGCAGGCTGGGCAGGCCGCTGCGCGAGGAGAGGCGCACGGCGACCACCGCTATGAGCAGCACAAGGGCGCACATCAGCAGGAGTTCGTTGAGGCGGTCGACAGTCAGGAGCCGGTCCTTTCGGCGAAGTTCATTGCCTTACCTAATATTTTACCTGTGCTTGGGGTTGTGGCGATCTCCGTCCACAGGACCGGACACCGCCTGGGGGGCTACGGGTCGGTGCGCCTAAGGTGGCCCCTAGCAATCGGTCCACCCTGCCTTTCGAAGGACATCGATGCCCGCCAAGAAGAAGTCCCGCCGCACGCGCCTCATCGTGATCGGGGTCGTGCTCGTGCTCGTGGCGGGCATCGTCTACGGGTCGTACTGGAGTGTCGCCACCGTCCGCGCCTCCCTCCCGCAGACCACCGGAACCCTGCAGCTCAAGGGCCTGGCCAGTGCCGTCCAAGTGAAGCGCGACGGCAACGGCATCCCGCAGATCTACGCCGACACCGCCGAGGACCTGTTCCGCGCCCAGGGCTACGTCCAGGCCCAGGACCGCTTCTACGAGATGGACGTGCGCCGGCACCTGACCGCCGGCCGGCTGTCGGAGATGTTCGGCAGCGGCCAGGTCGAGACCGACGCCTTTCTGCGCACGCTCGGCTGGCGCCGGGTCGCACAGCAGGAGTACGACACCAAGCTGTCGGCCACCACGAAGAAGTACCTCCAGGCCTACTCCGACGGCGTCAACGCCTACTTGGACGGCCACTCCGGCGCCGACCTGTCCGTCGAGTACGCGGCGCTGAAGTTCAGCAACGACTACGTGCCGGAGAAGTGGACCCCGGTCGACTCGGTCGCCTGGCTGAAGGCGATGGCCTGGGATCTGCGCGGCAACATGCAGGACGAGATCGACCGCTCGCTGCTGTCGAGCCGGCTGAACCGCGCGCAGATCGATCAGCTCTACCCCGCCTACCCGTACGCCCGGAACAAGCCGATCGTCGAGGACGGCAAGGTCAACGAGTCCACGGGCGATTACGAAACGGCCGGAACCATCACAAAAGCGGGCACCAGTCCCGGATCCGGTACGGGCGCCGACACGAACACGGGCGGCACCGGCACCGGAACGGAGGCCGGCACCGGCACCGGCACCGGCACCGCCTCCACCTCCGAGGCGACCTCGAACGTCCAGTCCCAGCTGTCGTCGCTCTCCGACACCCTCGACGAGATCCCGGCGCTGCTCGGCCCCAACGGCAACGGCATCGGTTCCAACTCCTGGGTCGTCTCCGGCGAGCACACCACCACCGGCAAGCCGCTGCTGGCCAACGACCCCCACCTCGCCCCGCAGATGCCCTCGCTCTGGTACCAGATGGGCCTGCACTGCAACAGCGTCGGCAAGTCCTGCCCCTTCGACGTCGCCGGCTACACCTTCTCCGGCATGCCCGGTGTGATCATCGGCCACAACCAGTCGATCGCCTGGGGCATGACCAACCTCGGTGCCGACGTGACCGACCTCTACCTGGAGAAGGTCACCGCCGACACGTACCTGTACGACGGCAAGCAGCAGCGCTTCAAGACGCGCAAGGAGACCATCAAGGTCGCCGGCGGTGGCGACCGCACGATCACGGTGCGCAGCACCGACAACGGCCCGGTGATCTCCGACCGCAGCGCCGAGCTGCGCACGGTGGGAGACCAGGCCCCGGTGCCGAACTCCGCGCCGGACCGCGGCGACGGCTACGCGGTCTCCCTCAAGTGGACCGCGCTCTACCCGTCCAACACCGTGGACGCGGTCTTCGAGCTCGACACGGCGACCGACTGGAAGCAGTTCCGGGCCGCCGCCCGCGACTTCGCCGTCCCGTCCCAGAACCTGATCTACGCCGACGACAAGGGCGCCCACGGCCACATCGGCTACCAGGCCCCCGGCTGGATCCCGGTCCGTGCCGCGGGCTACGACGGCACCTACCCGGCCCCCGGCTGGGACCCGCGGTACCAGTGGAAGAAGCCGATCCCCTTCTCCGCCATGCCGTACGACTACGACCCGAAGCGCGGCTACATCGTCACCGCCAACCAGGCCGTGGTCGACCAGCAGAAGTACCCCTACCTGCTGACGGAGGACTGGGGTTACGGCATGCGCAGCCAGCGGATCGACGACCTGATCCAGTTGAAGATCAGGGACGGCGGCCTGGTCTCCATGGACGACATGCAGGAGATGCAGGGCGACAGCTTCAGCGTGGTCGCCAAGAAGCTCGTGCCGATGCTGCTGAAGATCAACATAAAGAACGACAAGGACGACTACGTTCGCGACGCCCAGAAGCTGCTGGAGGGCTGGGATCTCAACCAGGACTCCGACTCCGCGCCCGCGGCCTACTTCAACGCCGTCTGGCGCAACATCCTCAAGCTGGCCTTCGGCAACAAGCTGCCCAAGGAACTGCGCCCCCAGGGCCAATGCCTGACCGTGCCCGCCGCCGACCAGACCGGTCCGGTCGACGACCTCGGCGGCGCGCCCAAGCTCGTGCGGGAGTGCGGCCGGCGTGCCGCCGACCAGGCGCAGCCGGACGGCGGCGACCGCTGGTTCGAGGTCGTGCTCTCGATCCTCGACGACGAGGACAACCCGTGGTGGACGACCTCGCCCACCGCCTTCTACGACAAGGACAGCGGCCGCGCCCGCACCACCCGTGACGAGCTGTTCGCCCAGGCCATGAAGGACGCCCGCTACGAGCTGACCGCCAAGCTGGGCAAGGACATCGACACATGGAGCTGGGGCCGCCTCCACACACTGGAGCTGCGCAACCAGACCCTGGGAACCGGCGGCCCGGCCGTCGTCCGGTGGCTGCTCAACCGCGGTCCGTGGCAGATAGGCGGCGGCGAGGGGGCGGTCAACGCGGCCGGCTGGAACGCGGCGGGCGGCTACGAGGTCGTCTGGGTGCCGTCGATGCGGATGGTGGTCTCGCTCGACGACTTCGACAAGTCCCGGTGGATCAACCTGACGGGAGCCTCCGGCCACGCCTACAGCTCCCACTACACCGACCAGACCACCAAGTGGGCCAAGGGCGAGCTGCTGCCGTGGGTCTTCACCAAGCAGCCTGTCGACGGGGCCACGGAGGACACCCTGGCGCTGACGCCGTAGCCCGCGCGGGCGGCGCGTGGCGACAACCGTGACGACAACGGGGGGCGGGCCGTTCGGCCCGCCCCTCAGCGCTTCCCGAAGCGCCGTACGCCCACCGGGGTGACCACCGCGTCGACCGGCCGGTCGTGCGGCTCGTCGGGCAGCCGGTCCAGCACCTCGTGCGCGTACAGCAGCACCACCAGCGCGGGCCGCACCCCCGCAGCGTCCAGCCGGGCCAGCACCCGGTCGTACGAGCCCCCGCCACGGCCCAGGCGCAGCCCCCGGCCGTCGACGGCCAGTCCCGGGAGCAGGACCGTGTCCGCCCCGGTCACCGCGGCGGGGCCCAGTCGCGGGCCGGTGGGCTCGTACAGGCCGCGGGCGGTCCGCACGAGGGCGCCGGAGCCCTCGTAGGCCGCCCAGTCCAGGTCGTTGTCCGGCAGCAGGACCGGCAGCAGCACCCGCTCCCCCCGCTCGCGCAGTACGTCGAGCAGCGCGCGCGTGCCGGGCTCACCACCCATCGACACATAGGCCGCGACCGTCCGGGCCTCCGACAATTCGGGCAGATCGAGGGCGTGTTGCGCGATCGCCCGTTCGGCCTCGGTACGGTCATCCGGAGTCAACCCGCGCCTCACCTGGAGGAGGCCTTCCCGCAATTCCCTCTTGCCGGCGTTGTTGTCACTCATCGGACGCGCAACCGCCGCCTATCGGCATCAAGCAACCGGAACTTCATCTTCACCTCATATGCAGCGGTTATCGTTGCCCCATGACTCACGCACGTACCAGGATCAGCAAGGCTGTCATCCCTGCCGCCGGGCTTGGCACCCGTTTCCTACCCGCCACGAAGGCGACTCCCAAGGAAATGCTGCCGGTGGTCGACAAGCCCGCCATCCAGTACGTCGTCGAGGAAGCCGTCGCCGCGAACCTCTCCGACGTCCTCATGATCACCGGCCGGAACAAGCGGCCGCTCGAGGACCACTTCGACCGCAACTACGAACTCGAGTCCGCGCTGTCCGCGAAGGGCGACGAGGCCCGCCTGGCGAGGGTTCAGGAGTCCAGCGACCTCGCCACCATGCACTACGTCCGCCAGGGCGACCCGCGCGGCCTCGGCCACGCCGTGCTGTGCGCCGAGCCGCACGTCGGCGACCAGCCCTTCGCGGTGCTGCTCGGCGACGACCTGATCGACCCGCGGGACCCGCTGCTCGGCCGCATGATCGAGGTGCAGGAGCAGCACGGCGGCAGCGTCGTCGCGCTGATGGAGGTCGACCCGAGTCAGATCCACCTCTACGGCTGCGCCGCCATAGTCCCCACTGGTGACGACGACGTGGTCCGCGTGACCGACCTCGTCGAGAAGCCCGCGCCGGGCGAGGCCCCCTCCTCGTACGCCGTCATCGGGCGCTATGTGCTGGACCCGTCCGTCTTCGCGGTGCTCAGCAAGACCCAGCCCGGCCGCGGCGGCGAGATCCAGCTGACCGACGCGCTGCGCGAACTGGCCCAGGAGGACGGCCCGGACGGCCCCGTGCACGGTGTCGTCTTCACCGGCCGGCGCTACGACACCGGAGACCGCGGCGACTACCTGCGTGCGATTGTCCGACTGGCATGCGAACGTGATGACCTGGGGCCGGACTTCCGGTCCTGGCTGCGCACGTACGTCAGCGAGGAGATGCAAGATTGAGCAGTGGCACGGCCGACCGCGTCTGGTCCGTCTCGGAGCACCTCGACAACATCCTGCGGCAGCTGAAGCCGCTGGAACCCATCGAGCTGCAACTCCTCGACGCCCAGGGGTGCGTCCTCGTCGAGGACGTCATGGTGCCCGTCGCGTTGCCGCCCTTCGAGAACAGCTCGATGGACGGCTACGCGGTGCGCACCACCGACACCCAGGGCGCCGACGCATCCCATCCGGCCGTGCTCACCGTCATCGGTGACGTGGCGGCCGGCAGCGGCGAACTGCCCACCGTGGGCCCCGGGCAGACCGCCCGCATCATGACCGGCGCCCCGCTGCCCCCCGGTGCCGAGGCCGTCGTCCCCGTCGAGTGGACCGACGGCGGCACCGGCGGCGCACCGGTCGTCGGCATGCCCGCCGCGAGCCGCAGCCCCGACGCCGTGGGCGGCGAGGTCCGTGTCTACCGGCCCGTGGGGCCGGGCGACCACGTCCGGGCCCGGGGCAGCGACGTCGCCGCGGGCGAGCTGGCGCTGAGCGCCGGCACGGTGCTGGGCCCGCCGCAGATCGCCCTGCTCGCCGCCGTCGGCCGGGCCACCGTACGGGTGCGGCCGCGGCCGCGGGTGGTCGTGGTCTCCACCGGAAGCGAGCTGGTCCCGCCCGGCGAGGAGCTGGGCCCGGGCCGCATCCACGACTCCAACAGCTACATGCTCACCGCCGCCGCCCGCGAGGCCGGCGCCCAGTCGTACCGGGTGGGCGCGGTCGCGGACGACGCCGAGACCTTCCGGGCCACCGTCGAGGACCAGCTGATCCGGGCGGACATCCTGGTCACCACCGGCGGCGTCAGCGTCGGCGCGTACGACGTGGTGAAGGAGGCCCTCGGCGAGGAGATCGAGTTCCGCAAGCTGGCCATGCAGCCCGGCAAGCCGCAGGGCTTCGGCTTCATCGACGCCGGCGCCCGCAGCGAGGCGGAGGGTGACGGCGGGGACGCGGAAGCCGCGCCGCCCGAGCCCGAGCGCACCCCGCTGCTCGCCCTGCCCGGCAACCCGGTCAGCGCCTACGTCTCCTTCGAGCTGTTCGTCCGGCCCGCGATCCGCACCCTCATGGGCGTGGAGCCGGTCTTCCGGACGACCGTACGGGCCGTCTGCGAGGGTGACCTGACCTCCTCGCCCAAGGGAAGGCGGCAATTCCTGCGCGGCCGCTACCACCCCGCCACCGGCCGGGTCACCCCCGTGGGCGGCGCCGGATCCCACCTGGTCAAGGCCCTCGCCCACGCGAACTCGCTGATCGTGGTGCCCGAGGACACGACGGAGGTCGCGGCGGGCTCGGAGGTCGAGGTCGTGCTGCTCGACTGAGCGGGTACCGTTACTGCCCACGCGAGCACGCGGCGAGCAGTGGGAGTGCCGTACCGATGACAGAACAGCAGCATCTGACGCACATCGACGAGGCGGGGGCGGCCCGCATGGTCGACGTCTCGGACAAGGACGTCACCGCCCGCACCGCGCGTGCCACCGGCCGGGTCCTGGTGTCGCCGCGCGTCATCGAGTTGCTGCGGGGCGAGGGCGTGCCCAAGGGGGACGCCCTCGCCACCGCGCGCATCGCCGGGATCATGGGCGCCAAGCGCACTCCCGACCTCATTCCGCTCTGCCACCCGCTGGCGGTCTCCGGGGTGAAGGTCGACCTCGCCGTCGGCGACTCCTGCGTGGACATCACGGCCACCGTGAAGACGACCGACCGCACGGGCGTCGAGATGGAGGCCCTCACCGCGGTGACCGTCGCCGCGCTGACGGTCGTCGACATGGTCAAGGCCGTCGACAAGGCCGCGGTCATCACGGACGTACGGGTCGAGGAGAAGACCGGCGGCAAGTCCGGGGACTGGAGCCGCACCCGATGAGGGCACTCGCGATCACCGCGTCCAACCGCGCGGCCGCCGGGGTCTACGAGGACCGCGGCGGCCCGCTGGTCGTCGCCGGGCTGCGGGAGATGGGCTTCACCGTGGACGGACCGCGCGTCGTCCCGGACGGGGAGCCCGTCGGCAGCGCGCTCCGGGAGGCCGTGGCCGAGGGGTACGACGTGGTGGTCACCACCGGCGGCACCGGCATCTCGCCCACCGACCGCACCCCGGAGGTCACCCGCGCCGTCCTCGACTACGAGGTCCCCGGCGTCGCCGAGGCCGTCCGCGCCGCGGGCCGCGAGAAGGTGCCGACGGCCGCGCTGTCCCGTGGCGTCTGCGGTGTCGCCGGGCGCACCCTGGTGGTGAACCTCCCCGGGTCGACCGGTGGTGTCAAGGACGGCCTGGCCGTCCTGGCCCCGATCCTCGTCCATGCCGTCGAGCAGATCCACGGCGGCGACCACCCTACGACTGGGAGACCGAGCTGAACGGGTCCTGGCCGGCCGAGCTGGCGGACGCGGACGTCCTCCTCCGCCCGATAAGGATGCGCGACCAGCGGGCCTGGCGCGAGGTGAACCGGCGCAACCGCGAATGGCTGCGGCCGTGGGAGGCCACCGTGCCCCCGGCGCCGCCCGGTCACCTCACCCAGCGGCCCACCTACCGGCAGATGGTCCGCCAGCTGCGCCACGAGGCCGCCGCGGGCCGCATGATGCCGTTCGTCGTCGAGTACCAGGGACGGCTGGCCGGACAGCTCACCGTCGCCGGGATCACCTGGGGCTCCATGTGCAGCGCCCATATCGGCTACTGGGTCGACGAGGCCGTCGCCGGCCGCGGGGTCATGCCCACCGCGGTCGCGCTCGCCGTCGACCACTGCTTCCGCGCGGTCGGACTGCACCGCATCGAGGTCTGCATCCGGCCGGAGAACATGCCCAGCCGGCGGGTGGTGGAGAAACTCGGCTTCCGCGAGGAAGGGCTGCGCCCCCGCTATCTCCATATCGACGGAGCTTGGCGTGACCATCTGGTCTTCGCGTTGACGGCCGAGGAGGTGCCGGAGGGAATGCTCCACCGCTGGCACCAGGCCCGACCTGGCACGGCTCACAAATAAAATGTCTGTTCGAAAATGACCGCCGATCCGACTCCGACTTGAACGCAATCAGAAAAAAATTTCGGAGTATCAGCCAGATCGTGCGACACACCGCGCCAAATTGCGTATGCCCTGTCGCGAACCCCCCTACCGTGTGATGCGTGAGCAGCAGCGGCCTCATCTACGCAGTCATCGTCGGGGCCTGGGCTGCCTACTTGGTGCCGATGTGGCTCCGTAGGCAGGACGAGCTCAACGAAGCGCGCCCGACGGAACGCTTCAGCACCGCCATCCGGCTGTTGTCCGGGCGTGCGGCACTGGAGCGCAAGTACGCCAAGACGGCGGACCCGGAATCGGAGGCCGAGGCGGAGCCCGCGGTCGACGTCCGGGCCCTCGCCGTACCCGCGACGGAGGTGAAGCCGAAGTCCCGGCAGAACGTGAAGGCGGGGAATCCCGGCAAGCGGGCGAAGCGGGGCGGGACGGCGAATCCCGGGAAGGCGAACAAGCCCAATCCGCGGGCCAAGGTGCTCGCCGCCCGCCGCCGCACCATCACGCTGCTCTTCCTGGGCTTCACCGCGGGCATGATCGTCGCCGCCGTCGGCGGCGTCGCCTTCCTGTGGGCCCCCGCCGCGCCCGCCGTGCTGCTCACGTTCTACATCGCCTACCTGCGCGCCCAGGAACGCCGCCGCTTCGAGGTCAAGATCGACCAGCGCCGCGCCGCCGACGCCGCCAAGCGCCTGCGTGAGGCCCGTACGACCCGCGAGCCGGTCGCCGAGGCGCCCGATGCGAACGAGCCCGCGCCGCCCGCCGAGGAGCCCGCGACGGCCGACCGGCGCGCCCTCGTGGAGCAGACCGACCACGCCGAGTGGGTCGACCAGCAGCGCATCCCCGCCGAGGACACCTGGGAGGTCCCGGCACCGCGGCCCACCTTCTCCACCGCCCCGGTCACCCCGCGCCGCTCCCGAGACCGCTCCCGCACCCCCCTGTTCGACCAGCAGGCCGACCGCGACCGCCCCCGCGCCGCCAACGAGTGACCTCCCGGCGGCGGGGGCGCGGAGCACCCCCGCCGGGATGCTAGAGTTTTCCTCGTTGCAAGGGCCTGTGGCGCAGTCCGGTAGCGCACCTCGTTCGCATCGAGGGGGTCAGGGGTTCGAATCCCCTCAGGTCCACAGCACGGGCCGTTCACGACTTAGGTCGGAAACGGTTCACGAGATCCCATCCAGATCGGTTGTCTGGATGGGATTTCCTGCATTTCAGGCTAGGTACGGCACGGATGCCGCTTCGGGAAGCCCCGTCCGGTGCCGAGGGCACGGCGAGCGGAGCCGGCGATGGTCGCGCGGGCATGGCGAAGCGGCCGTGGGACCGGAGTGCTGGTGGTCCCACGGCGCGGCGGTGTGGCTTCGCTTGTGCCTGCCGGACGTCTACGTGGCGGGGTTCTCGGGCGGCGGGGTGACGATGTCGCTTTCTTCGAGGACGTCCGTCGCCTCGTACGGATCGGGCGTCTCGGGCACCTCGCCGATCGTGTAGTACTCCGCCTTCCACAGGCGTCGCTCGCGGAGGAACGACTCGATGGTCCTCACGTTCTCGACCATGAGCTGGACGGCGGTCAGCAGGGTCTGCGCCACCCGTCCGCGACTCTGCCGCTTCTCGCGGGCGTGCAGAAACGTGTCGACGTTCTTGGCGCGGCCGTTGAGCCCTTCGATGTGGCTGCGCAGGCCGCGGTAGGCGCGTTGCCAAAGCGCCCGGCCCCAGGGGAGTTCCTGGCGCAGTTTGGGCATCACGTCGGCCGGCACTGTCACCGTGGACTGCTGGCAGATGGCGGGACGTTGGTGCTTGGGACTGTCGGGCGGTCGCACCGTTGGGCGTGCCCCCGGATGAGCGCGACGGGCGCGCGGATTGTCCAGGTCGACGGTGTGCGCGGCACGGCCTGGACGTCGAGGCTGTGTGCGACGCCGCGATCGGTCGGCGTCCGCGTCGCGCTCCTGGGCCCACGGGCAGGTGACGCGCGGGCTGGTGCCTGCTGCGGGGCACTGGCGGCGTTCCAGACCGCGGTGGTCTGCCGACTGCTTCAGGGGCAGGACGTAGGGGTCTGCCTGGACGATGAGCGGCAGCAGTTCCTCCCTCTGGGAGCTGCCCTTCGCGGCGGACATCTGGTGGTAGGCGTCGATGATCCGCTGCGGTGTGTGGGGGCACAGCAGGTCGCCCGCGATGGCGATGGTTCCCTCGGGGGCGTCCTTCTCCTTCTTGACCATGGTGGTCTTGTAGTCGAGGACGACCTTGTAACCGAGGGCGCGTACGGGGGCGTGGAAGTTCTCGACCTTGGCATCGGAGTAGGCGAGGTCCCCGGCGATGAATCCCTTGACGGGCCAGAGCCGCTGGACGATCTGCAGCAGGCGCACGGCTTGGGGACCGATGTCTTTGCTCGGCGCGTGGACGGCCATGCCCATGCACAGTTGGGGGTAGCGACGGGAGGTGGCCGGGTCGCTGTGTCCCGCCACCAACAGCGTGGCGCTGTAGCCGAAGGTCTCATCACCGCCGCCGGAGACGTGCAGGCCGGCCGTCACTTCGAGCGACGCGTGTCGCCTGGTGCTCGGCCGGGCCCAGGTAGGGACCGCGGTTGTGTCCACCGACAGATCGCCACGCCAGTCGTCCATCAGACCGCGGGCGACGGCGACGCGGACGGGCACCAGGACAAGCCGGTTGGCGATCCGCGAAAGCGCGTGCGAGGCATCGAGATTGCGCGGATGTGCCCAGGCCAGACGGTACGGCTCTGTTTCGTGGCGGGCCATCCGGGTCCGCCGGTCGTGCCGGGCCGGGTCCAGCAGAGTCGTGATGCGGGACCACGCATCGTAGAAGCGCTTCGCCGAGGCGTGCGTGGCATCGATGTCCGTCGCATCGACCGGCCTGAGCTCGAAGTACTTCAGCCAGTGCTTACGCAGCCGGAACTGCATGCACTCCCAGGCGTCGTCGATGTTCGTACTGCGTGTCTCGCGAGCGGCGAGGATCAGGCCGACCAGCACGGTTTCGGCCAGAAGACCGCGAGGGCCAGGACGGGCGGCCCCCAACGGGGCGAGGTCGTCGAGAATGCCGCTGGCCCGGACGAGGTCGCGGACCTGCCGCACATGGCGGTCGTTGAGCTTGGAGGGATGCGGTGACGGCGCGGGCCTGCGCTCTTCACGCTTGTGCGTCATGCCCACCCCCGAAGCAGGCGAACGGCGGCGTCTTTGGAGATCTCGGGCACCCAGGCCAGGTAGGGAGCGAGAGAGGCGGCGGACTGCAGGCCGGCAGCCTTGGCGACGAGGTCGGAAGGGACGCGGTCGCGGAGGAGGGAGACGATCCAGGTCGCGCGCAGGCGTCTCATGTCCGGGACGGGGACCTTGCGATCACGAGGCCGGTTTCTGTCGACCCAGTTGCTGATCGCGTTCTTCGGGTGCTCCACCTCGCGGTCCGGGGCGTACAGGTACCGGTGGCCCGCGGTGCTGGCGAGTTCGGCGAGGGTCTCCTCCCAGAGCGACCGGCAGACGATCAGCCGGTCGCTGCCAGGAACGCGGACGACAACCGCATCGCTGGTCAGGACGTGAATGTCTGTCCCGCGCACAGCGAGCATCTCTGCGGGGAACAGGCCGCAGCCGGCACCCAGAGCAAGCATCGCCCGGGCGTTGCCACGGCCGGTGGGGGTGGGCGGAAGGTTGTCCGCCCACACGGCCAGGCGGGTGAGGGCGCTCGCGCTGTAGGGCCGCGCGCGGGATCGGTCGGCGCTCAGGTGCGGCCGCGCCGGCTCGCCGCGCTCGACCCAGACCAGCACCTCGCGGACCCTGCTGAGCAGCGATGCGTAGGTCTGGAGCGTGCTCGGAGCGTGCTTCGTGCCCGTCAGCAGGCAGTGGGTGATGGTCGACTGGTCCAGCCACACAGCCGGGTCGCGGGGCACGCCCGCTCGCTCGGCATGGACAGCGAGCATCGCCACCACACGCAAGACCGTGGTGAGCCGGTACGGAACGTGGTCGGCCACGGTCGCGACCAGCATCCGCACGCCGTCGGCAACCGCCTCCCACTCCGGCGGTGCGTCTTTCGGGCGGTACCGCAGGATCGCATGACTCATCTCTGGCTCCAGCACGACATGCCACGAATAGCGGCTAATCAAATAGCCGCATTGCTGGACATAGTGCACATCGACGTGGAGGAGCGCATCTCGATGCCCGGTGGCACGCACCGCAGCACGGCCCCGAGGGACTTTGCCGTGGACCCGGACCTGTGGCCCCACGCGCCGCTGCCCGGGCACCCGCAGGCGGGTGTCGTCCAGGCCCTCGCGCGGGCCCTGGAGCGCGAGATGGCGCGTCAGGGCCTCAGCCTGAGGCAGTTGGCGCAACTGAGCGGGATCAACCGGCAGGTCATCGCGAACCTGCTCCGGGGGGACAGTTGGCCCGACGTCGTCACCGTCAGCCGCCTTGAGGACGGTCTCGGGATGCCGCTGTGGCCCGGGGCGACGAGCCCGGCGTCGGCCGTCGCTGGAGACATGAAGTGACACGTATGCCTACTTTCCGCACATTCTAAGGTGGAATGGCAGGGTGAAATCGGCCACGCGCCCCCGAGCGGAGATGCTCTCCACTAATCTCGGGTGTACGTGAACCATGATCAGGGGCACGTGAGGTGCCGCCGGGCTCCACCCCGGCGGCACCACCCCTGAAATGACGATCAAGGGCGCGTGGTCTGCGTCAGGCGGCCTCCGAGATGTTGTCGGCGCGAGCGATCTCGTAGACACCGCGGGAGACCTTGACCACAAGGCCCTTGCGTGCCAGACGATTCAGGGCCGTTCGGACGTTCTCGGTGGGCCGCTTTGAGCTGCGCAACTTGTCGGTTCTTCCCTGATCTCTCAGGCGGTTGATCGCTTCCAGGACGTCACGGACGCGCAGGGGCCGGTTCGCGCTTGCCATGAGGTTCATGATCAGGTCCGGAAGCGTTGCCGTGCCTGACTCGTTATCGACTTCCGTCACGGCAAGCTGAGGATCGTCTGATGGGGTGAGGTCCTCAGCCTCTGCGTCCTGACCCTCGACGGTTTCGCCCTCAGTCGCTTCGCGTGGTTGCTGCGGAGAGACGCCCAGGTCGGGCAGCGACTCGATGAGTGACGTGTAGAGGGCCTCGAGACGGGCCAGGCGCCCCTCGGCTTGGGCGAGTTGCGATCGCAGAGTGGAACAGCCCTCGTGCTGCTCCTTCATCTGCTCGTGCACCAAGGTCAGGGTGTCCAGCACGGCGGAATGCGCGCCTGATTCCATCGGCATGCTTCCTCCTGCGTCACGGCCAACATCAACCAGGCGCAAGCGTAGGGGACTTGTCGGGTATGACGGGCCAAGATCCAGGAAATCCGGCGACGGAAAACAGACCTTGCCAGACACGGTCGGTTCTGGACTGCACGCGACGGTTGCAACCGACCAGGCGCCTGGTCTGGTTGCGACTGCCGGACTGCCTGGAACCGAGCCTGACGGGTCGGTCTCTCCTGTCGTTGTGCGTGCTTGGGGCGGATGTACCAGTCGGCCATGCGAGCCGGCTCGGCGTAGCTCGACTGGGGTTGCGTCCGCAGCGCCGGGGCGGGTGCCGAGACGCTCGTGCCTGGACTGCGCGATCGACGTACTGAAGTCCCTGAGGGGTGCCGGCATTTGCTATCCGCTGGCTGTGACGGCCTCTGATTGCAAAGCGATCCGGCGAGCTGCGGCGGCAGTAGTCTGCTCGGGCCCGAACTCGGCGACCAAGCGGTCCAGCAGCGTGTTCAGACGCGCGGCCTCATCGGCTCGATCTCGGGACATGCCGTCCCGCAGGGCCCGAGTCGCGTACTCATCCGGATCCTGCCCGGAGGCTGCAGCGGCATATCGCACCCTCGCGTAGACCTCGTCGCTTACTTGCACACTGAGCAAGTGCATGCCGTCCTTGCCGGGATATGCGGTGGACAAGGTGTCGATGGGCAGCAGGTCGCCCAGTGCGGCCCAGACGCCGCTCAGAGCAACCTGTCGGTTCGCAGTGCTGATCACGGTGAGCAGACGGGTCCGGTCGGCCGAAACCGCCAGCGGGATTGCGCATTTGTGTCGGGCAGCCCTGAGCTCTCTCTTGAGGGCTGGGCGAATCAAGGTGACCTCGATGGCGTGCACTGGCATAGCCGCTCCTTGTGGGGGATCTATATGGGAGTCCGTCGATGGGAGCAGTCGGATACGAGTCATCGCCCGCAATTGGCCAGACGCCGCCGACGCTCTTCGACGGATCTCAGAAGAGCGTGATCGGTCCGGCCGGCAGCCACCCGTCGAGGTAGCCGTCGACGAGATCGGTGGTGCGGTCGGAGTGCGGTTCCCGAAGGACATCGCCAAGTACCGCGCGCGGCGTCCACCGAGCCGTCAGGTCAGGGCGGTCGGCGGCGAACGGGTCCGAGCGCATTGGGGAGCCGATGCGCGCCAGGAAGACGTGCTCCTCCAACCGTACGGCCGATGTGCCGTCCGGGGGACGGGCCCAGCGCCGCCCGATCACGGAGCCCCAACGCACGGCTCGCCCTCTGAAGTAGCGTTCCGCCACTCGAGCAGCGGCTTCCGCGTAGGACTCCGTGGATCTGACGGAACTTTGCGGCAAGGCCCAATGCGAGGGGTCCGACTCAGGGCGCTGGAAAAGAGCCACTTTCTCATCAGCGTCGATCGCGACGAGGGCGGCGATGCGGCGAAAGCGAGGAGCAGGGACATCCATGAGAGCAGCATTGAGTGTGGTTAGACAAATAGCCACTGGATTGAGCCGGGAGGGTGGTCGGGGTCCTCGCAGCGGGCCGCAGTGCCAGGCCAGGCTGACGTCACTGCCAGAGAGCCGGCTCTCCAGCGGCGCTGAGCTCGTGGGTTACTGGCGGCAGCATGGCCAGGTGAGAGTCGGCGGCTCTGGTCGACCGCCTATGGGCACAGCTGGTAGCCCCATGAATGTGTCCGGCGGTGTCGAGACCCTGCGGGGCTTGGAGTGTCC
>NZ_CBDRCM010000062.1:0-41188 GCF_965342435.1 Actinacidiphila sp. bgisy160
AGGTGCGGGCGCTCGTCGCCGAGCGTGGTGTCCTTGCCGTGACCGGGGTAGACCCAGGTCTCGTCCGGGAGCCGGTCGAAGAGCTTGGCCTTGACCCCCTCGAAGAGGCTCGAGAAGTGGTCCGGGTTGTTGTGCGTGTTGCCCACGCCGCCGGGGAACAGGCAGTCCCCGGTGAAGACGTGCGGGTGCCCGTGGGGGTCGTCGTAGATCAGGACGATGCTGCCCGGCGTGTGACCGACCAGGTGCCGGGCGGTCAGTTCGACCTGGCCGACCCGGATCCGGTCACCGTCCCCGACCGGCACGTCGGTGGGGACGGGGATCCCCTCGGCGTCGTGGCGGCCCGCGTAGGTGCGCGCGCCGGTCGCGTCGAGCACGGCCTGCAGCGCCTGCCAGTGGTCGGCGTGCCGGTGCGTGGTGACCACGGACGCGAGACCGTCGTTGCCGACGACCTTCAGGAGTGTGTGCGCGTCGTTCGCCGCGTCGATGAGCAGTTGCTCGTCGGTGGCGCGGCAGCGCAGCACGTACGCGTTGTTGTCCATGGGGCCGACCGCGACCTTGGTGATGATGAGGTCCTTGAGTTCGTGCACGTCGGGCGCGCCCCCGACCGTGACCTCGCCGCTGTACGTCATGGCGTCAGCCTAGTGGCGGCAGCACCGGCAGGGGCACGTCGGGCCGGGCGGTCAGTCCCTCGCCCTCGGAGCGGCCGCTGACCCAGGCGAGCAGGGCGTGGCGGGGCCCGGCGACGGTGAGTTCGGGCTCGTTGGCGGCACCGATCACCCACTTCTCGCCGCTGTCGGTGTCGTGGATGCGCACGGCGGCGACGCCCTCGTGGCCCGCCAGGTCGTCGATGATGGCGCCGAGTTCCCGGGTCGCGAAGTCCTCGGGGAGGTGCGCGCAGGTGTACTCCAGGCCGAGGTCGACGTGGTGGAAGTAGATCTCCATGAGCCGGAGGTACGGGATCTCCGCGGCGGCGATCACCCGGCCGGAGCGCATGACGACCTGCGCGGCCCAGTTCTGGGCCGGGAGCTCCTCGATGGCCAGCGCCAGCCGGTCCGCCGAGACGCGAAGGTCGTCCAGGTGCTCGGCGAGCGTGCGGCCGGCGCCTTCCTCGATGTCCTTGTTCCGGCTGTCGGTGCTCTCGTACTGCGGGGTCTCCTCACCGGTGCGCGCCCAGGTCATCAGGTTCACCAGGGAGTCGGCGTTGCGCGCCAGGTGGGCCAGCACGTGGCCGCGGGTCCAGCCGGGCAGCCGTGACGGCTCGGCGACGCACGCGGGGGGCATGGCGGCCACCGTGTCGATCAGTCGTTCGGTGGCCTCTCGGAGCTCGGCCGCATCGTGGTCGGGGTCGGGTCGTTGGACAGACACGGGGCCTCCTGGTCGGACCGGTCGACGTCGCCACGCAGACGCTAGCGCGGGACACTCATTCGGGTGAAGCTGCCGCACCGATGCCGGAAATCGAATGTGCGTGCTATAGGCTCGCTGTCATCGCAACCGGAAGAAAACTCGTCGGCGCCCCGTTTACGCTGTCTGGGGGTGCTGTCCCCTTGTCTGCCTTTTGAAAGGTGCGCACTGGCGTGGCCGATCGTCTCACCGTCCGTGGCGCTCGCGAGCACAATCTGAAGAACGTCTCGCTCGACCTGCCACGGGACTCGCTCATCGTGTTCACCGGCCTCTCGGGGTCGGGCAAGTCCTCCTTGGCGTTCGACACGATCTTCGCCGAGGGCCAGCGCCGTTACGTGGAGTCGCTCTCCTCCTACGCACGGCAGTTCCTCGGCCAGATGGACAAGCCGGACGTCGACTTCATCGAGGGCCTGTCGCCCGCGGTCTCGATCGACCAGAAGTCCACCTCGCGCAACCCGCGCTCGACGGTCGGGACGATCACCGAGGTCTACGACTACCTCCGTCTGCTCTTCGCGCGCATCGGCAAGCCGCACTGCCCCGAGTGCGGCCGGCCCATCTCCCGGCAGTCGCCCCAGGCGATCGTGGACCGGGTGCTGGAGCTGGAGGAGGGCACCCGCTTCCAGGTGCTCTCGCCGCTGGTGCGCGAGCGCAAGGGCGAGTTCGTGGACCTCTTCTCAGACCTGCAGACCAAGGGCTACAGCCGGGCCCGGGTGGACGGCGCGACCGTCCAGCTGACCGACCCGCCGAAGCTGAAGAAGCAGGAGAAGCACACCATTGAGGTGGTGATCGACCGCCTCACCGTCAAGGAGAGCGCCAAGCGCCGGCTGACCGACTCGGTCGAGACAGCCCTGGGCCTCTCCGGCGGCATGGTGATCCTGGACTTCGTCGACCTGCCCGAGGACGACCCGCAGCGTGAGCGGATGTTCTCCGAGCACCTCTACTGCCCGTACGACGACCTGTCCTTCGAAGAGCTGGAGCCACGCTCCTTCTCCTTCAACTCGCCCTTCGGCGCCTGCCCGGAGTGCACCGGCATCGGCACCCGCATGGAGGTCGACCCGGAGCTCATCGTCCCCGACGAGGACAAGTCCCTCGACGAGGGCGCCATCGCCCCCTGGTCGCTCGGTCACACCCGGGACTACTTCCAGCGCCTGATCGGCGCGCTCGCCGACGAGCTGGGCTTCCGTACCGACATCCCCTGGGCCGGGCTGCCGCAGCGCGCGAAGAAGGCCCTGCTCAACGGTCACAAGACGCAGATCGCGGTGCGCTACCGCAACCGCTACGGGCGCGAGCGCTCCTACACCACCTCCTTCGAGGGCGCGATCCCCTTCGTCCGGCGCCGGCACGCGGAGTCCGAGAGTGACTCCAGCCGCGAGCGCTTCGAGGGATACATGCGCGAGGTGCCCTGCCCCACCTGTGAGGGCACCCGCCTCAAGCCGATCGTGCTGGCGGTCACCGTCCAGGGGAAGTCCATCGCCGAGGTCGCCGCGATGTCCATCAGCGACTGCGCGGAGTTCCTGCGTGGCATGAAGCTGAGCGCGCGCGAGAGGACCATCGCCGAGCGGGTGCTCAAGGAGGTCAACGAGCGGCTGCGCTTCCTGGTCGACGTCGGCCTGGACTACCTCTCGCTCAACCGGGCGGCCGGCACCCTCTCCGGCGGTGAGGCCCAGCGCATCCGGCTGGCCACGCAGATCGGTTCGGGTCTGGTGGGTGTGCTCTATGTGCTGGACGAGCCGTCGATCGGCCTCCACCAGCGCGACAACCACCGGCTCATCGAGACCCTGGTGCGGCTGCGCGACCTCGGCAACACCCTGATCGTGGTGGAGCACGACGAGGACACCATCAAGACCTCCGACTGGGTCGTGGACATCGGTCCGGGCGCCGGCGAGCACGGCGGCAAGGTGGTGCACAGCGGTTCACTCAAGGAACTGCTGCGGAACAAGGAGTCGCTGACCGGCCAGTATCTGGCGGGCAAGCGCCAGATCCCGATCCCGGAGATGCGCCGCCCGGTCAACGGCGAGCGCCGGCTGACCGTGCACGGCGCCCGGGAGAACAATCTGCGGGACATCGACGTGTCCTTCCCGCTGGGCGTCTTCACGGCGGTCACCGGGGTCTCCGGGTCCGGAAAGTCCACCCTGGTCAACGACATCCTCTACACCCATCTGGCCCGTGAGCTGAACGGCGCCAGGGGCGTCCCGGGTCGGCACACCCGGGTCGCCGGGGACGACCTGGTCGACAAGGTGGTCCACGTCGACCAGTCGCCGATCGGCCGCACCCCGCGGTCCAACCCGGCCACGTACACCGGGGTCTTCGACCACGTCCGCAAGCTCTTCGCGGAGACGATGGAGGCGAAGGTGCGCGGCTACCTGCCGGGCCGCTTCTCCTTCAACGTCAAGGGCGGCCGCTGCGAGAACTGCTCCGGCGACGGCACCATCAAGATCGAGATGAACTTCCTCCCGGACGTCTATGTGCCGTGCGAGGTCTGCCACGGTGCCCGGTACAACCGGGAGACCCTGGAGGTCCACTACAAGGGCAAGTCCATCGCCGAGGTCCTGGACATGCCGATCTCCGAGGCGCTGGAGTTCTTCGAGGCCGTCCCGACGATCTCACGGCACCTGCGCACCCTGACCGAGGTCGGGCTGGGCTACGTGCGGCTGGGCCAGTCCGCCACGACCCTGTCCGGTGGCGAGGCGCAGCGCGTGAAGCTCGCCTCCGAGCTGCAGAAGCGCTCCACCGGCCGCACGGTCTACGTGCTGGACGAGCCGACGACGGGTCTGCACTTCGAGGACATCAGCAAGCTGATCAAGGTGCTCTCCGGACTGGTCGAGAAGGGCAACTCCGTGATCGTCATCGAGCACAACCTCGATGTGATCAAGACGGCGGACTGGGTCATCGACATGGGCCCCGAGGGCGGCAGCGGCGGCGGTCTGGTGATCGCCGAGGGCACCCCCGAGCAGGTCGCGGGGGTGGGCGCGAGCCACACCGGCAAGTTCCTCAGGGACATCCTGGGCGCCGAGCGGGTCTCCGACGCCCCGCCCGTCCCGGCGAAGAAGCGGGCGGCCCCGCGGAAGCGGGCGGCGGCGAAGGCCTGACAGCCGGCTCAGAGTTTCGGCACGTAAGGTGCAGGTTTCAAGCTCTTTCCTTACGTGCCGAAGCGGAGTCCCCCATGGCTGACGTCACCGAACTGCCCCCCTGCCGTCGTACCGTCCTGAAGGGCGCGGCCCTTGCGGGCGTGGCCGGGGTCGGCCTCACCGCCTGCGGTGGCTCCGGCGCCGCGGTCTCCGACGGCCCCGTCGAACTGGGCGCGGCCACCGAGGTCCCGGTCGGCGGCGCCAAGCTCTACCGCGAGGCCAGGATCGTCGTCGCACAGCCCACGCAGGGCAGCTACCAGGCCTTCAGCGCCGTGTGCACCCACCAGGGCTGCACCTGCGACAAGGTGGAGGACACCGCCCTGTCCTGCCCCTGCCACGGCAGCGTGTTCGACGCCGCCACCGGCGCCGTCCGCCAGGGCCCGGCGACCAAGCCGCTGAGCAAGGTCGACGTCCAGGTCAAGGGCGGCAGGCTCGTCGCCGTGACAGGGGGCTGACACGGCGGGAATGTCACCGTCAATCAGTAGGGTGGGGGCATGGCCGATCCCTCCAGCTACCGCCCCAAGCCGGGACAGATTCCGGACTCTCCCGGGGTGTACAAGTTCCGGGACCAGCACGGCCGGGTGATCTACGTCGGGAAGGCGAAGAGCCTGCGCCAGCGGCTCTCCTCGTACTTCCAGGACCTCGCGAACCTGCACCAGCGCACCCGCACGATGGTCACCACCGCCGCCTCCGTGGAATGGACGGTGGTGACCACCGAGGTCGAGGCGCTGCAGCTGGAGTACTCCTGGATCAAGGAGTTCGACCCGCGCTTCAACGTGAAGTACCGGGACGACAAGAGCTACCCCTCGCTCGCCGTCACCCTGAACGAGGAGTTCCCCCGCGTCCAGGTGATGCGCGGCCCCAAGCGCAAGGGCGTGCGCTACTTCGGCCCTTACGCGCACGCCTGGGCGATCCGCGAGACCGTGGACCTGCTGCTGCGGGTCTTCCCCGTACGCACCTGCTCCTCCGGGGTGTTCAAGCGCTCCGCGCAGATCGGCCGCCCCTGCCTGCTGGGCTACATCGGCAAGTGCTCGGCCCCCTGCGTCGGCCGGGTCAGCGCCGGGGAGCACCGCGAACTGGCCGAGGAGTTCTGCGACTTCATGGCCGGCCGTACCGGCACCTACCTGCGCCGCCTGGAGCAGCAGATGAGGGACGCGGCGGCCGCGATGGAGTACGAGAAGGCGGCCCGGCTCCGCGACGACATCGAGGCGCTCAAGCGAGCCATGGAGAAGAACGCGGTCGTCCTCGCCGACGCCACCGACGCCGACCTGATCGCCGTCGCCGAGGACGAGCTGGAGGCCGCCGTCCAGATCTTCCACGTCCGCGGCGGCCGGGTGCGCGGTCAGCGCGGCTGGGTCACCGACCGGGTCGAGGAGGTCGGCACCGCCGAGCTGGTCGAGCACGCCCTGCAGCAGCTGTACGGCGACGAGCGGGGCGAAGGGGTGCCCAAGGAGGTGCTGGTGCCCGCGCTGCCCGAGCCGTACGAGCCGGTGCAGCAGTGGCTCACCGGGCGCCGAGGCTCCCAGGTCAGCCTGCGGATACCGCAGCGCGGTGACAAGAAGGACCTGATGGCCACCGTGCAGCGCAACGCCCAGCAGGCATTGGCGCTGCACAAGACCAGGCGCGCCTCCGACCTCACCACGCGCTCACGCGCACTGGAGGAGATCGCCGAGGCGCTGGACCTGGACTCGGCCCCGCTGCGCATCGAGTGCTTCGACATCTCCCACCTCCAGGGCGACGACGTCGTGGCCTCGATGGTGGTCTTCGAGGACGGGCTGGCCCGCAAGAGCGAGTACCGCCGCTTCCAGATCAAGAGCTTCGCCGGCCAGGACGACGTCCGGTCGATGCACGAGGTGGTCTCCCGGCGCTTCCGCCGCTACCTGCTGGAGAAGCAGAAGACCGGCGAGTGGGTCGACGGGGACGGCGACGGCGGCAAGGGGAACGGCGGCGAGGGGAACGGCGGCGAGGTCGCCGGCGGTCCCATCGACCCGGACACGGGCAGGCCGCGCAAGTTCGCCTACCCGCCGCAACTGGTCGTCGTCGACGGCGGGCAGCCGCAGGTCGCCGCCGCCCGGCGGGCCCTGGACGAGCTCGGCGTGGAGGACGTGGCCGTGTGCGGCCTGGCCAAGCGCCTGGAGGAGGTCTGGCTGCCCGGCGAGGACGACCCGGTGATCCTCCCGCGCACCAGCGAGGGCCTGTACCTGCTGCAGCGGGTCCGTGACGAGGCCCACCGCTTCGCCATCGCCTACCAGCGCAACAAGCGTTCCAAGTCGATGAAGGCCGGTGCCCTGGACTCGGTGCCGGGCCTCGGCGAGAGCCGCCGGCAGGCGCTGCTGAAGCACTTCGGCTCGCTCAAGCGGCTGCGGGTGGCGACGGTCGAGCAGATCTGCGAGGTCCCCGGGGTCGGCCGGCGCACCGCCGAGGCCGTGCTCGCCGCGCTGGCCGGGGCCGCCCCGGCCGGACCGGCGGTGAACACCGCCACAGGAGAGATCATTGAGGAAGAGGGACGGCCGGTCCGGTGACCGTCCCCACGGAACGGGGGCACGACTCATGAACGCGAACGACGGAGACGGAGAACAGGTGACGACCGGAGGAGCGGGCGAGGCGGCCGAGGCCATCCCCGAACTCGTGATCATCTCGGGCATGTCGGGTGCCGGCCGCAGCCACGCGGCCAAGTGCCTGGAGGACCTCGGCTGGTTCGTCGTGGACAACCTGCCGCCGGCCCTCATCCCCACCATGGTCGACCTCGGAGCCCGCTCCCAGGGCAACGTGGCACGGATCGCCGTGGTCGTGGACGTCCGCGGCCGGCGCTTCTTCGACAACCTCCGCGAGTCCCTCGCGGACCTGGACTCCAAGGGCGTCAAGCGCCGGGTGCTCTTCCTCGAGGCCTCGGACGAGACGCTGGTGCGCCGCTTCGAGTCGGTGCGCCGCCCGCACCCGCTGCAGGGCGACGGACGCATCGTCGACGGCATCGCCAAGGAGCGGGAGCTGCTGAGCGAGCTGCGCGGGGACGCCGACCTGGTGATCGACACCTCCAGCCTCAACGTCCACGAGCTGCGGGCCAAGATGGACGCTCAGTTCGCCGGCGAGGAGGAGCCGGAGCTGCGGGCCACCGTCATGTCCTTCGGCTTCAAGTACGGCCTTCCCGTCGACGCCGACCTGGTCGCCGACTGCCGTTTCCTGCCCAACCCGCACTGGGTGCCGGAGCTGCGCCCGTACACCGGTCTCAACGACGAGGTCGCCACCTACGTCTTCAACCAGCCCGGCGCCAAGGAGTTCCTGGACCGCTACGCGGAGTTGCTGCACATCGTCAACGCCGGCTACCGCCGCGAGGGCAAGCGCTATGTGACCATCGCGGTCGGCTGCACCGGTGGCAAGCACCGCAGCGTCGCCATGTCCGAGCGTCTCGCCGCGCGACTGTCCGCCGACGGAGTGGAGACGGTGGTCGTCCACCGGGACATGGGGCGCGAGTGATCAGGACGACTCGGCGCTTGCGCCGGTCGGCAGGGCGCAGTGGGGCCACGCCCAAGGTCGTGGCATTGGGAGGCGGGCATGGACTGTCCGCCTCCCTGTCCGCCTTGCGCCGCATCACCCAGGACCTGACCGCGGTGGTCACGGTCGCCGACGACGGCGGCTCCAGCGGCCGCCTGCGTCAGGAGATGGGGGTGCTGCCGCCCGGAGATCTGCGCAAGGCGCTGGCCGCGCTGTGCGGGGACGACGAGTGGGGCCGCACCTGGTCCCAGGTCGTCCAGCACCGCTTCGTCAGCCAGGGCGAACTGCACGGCCACGCCGTGGGCAACCTGCTGATCGTGGCCCTGTGGGAGCAGCTCGGCGACCCCGTGGCGGCCCTGGAGTGGGTGGGCCGGCTGCTCGGCGCCCACGGCAGGGTGCTGCCCATGTCCGCTGTGCCGCTGGAGCTCACCGCCCTGGTACGAGGCCACGACCCGGCGAAGCCGGACGAGGTCACGACCGTGCACGGCCAGGCCACCGTCGCCCTCACCCCCGGTGAGGTGCAGGAGGTGCAACTGGTGCCGCACGACCCGCCGGCCGTCCCCGAGGCGGTGCAGTCCGTGCTCGACGCGGACTGGGTGGTGCTCGGCCCGGGTTCCTGGTTCTCCTCCGTGATGCCCCACCTGCTGGTGCCCGATCTGGTGGCCGCGCTCATGGAGACCCGGGCCCGCAAGGTGCTCGCGCTCAACCTCGCACCGCAACCGGGTGAGACCGAGGGCTTTTCTCCGCAGCGTCACTTGGAGGTTTTGGCCCGACACGCCCCTAAACTCACCATCGACGTGGTGCTGGCCGACGAGGCCGCCGTACTCGACCGCGACAGCCTCATACAGGCAGCCGAGCGTTTGTCGGGCACGGTGGAGCTGGCCCGGATCGCCGCCCCCGACGGGCCGCGGCACGATCCGGAACTGCTGGCGGCCGCGTTCGACCGGATTTTTCGTATGCATGGAAGGATCGGCCCATGGCGATGACGGCAGCGGTGAAGGACGAGATCTCCCGGCTTCCCGTCACCCGGACCTGCTGCCGCAAGGCGGAGGTCTCGGCGATCCTGAGGTTCGCGGGCGGACTCCACCTGGTCAGCGGGCGCATCGTGATCGAGGCGGAGCTGGACACCGGTATCGCCGCGCGGAGGCTGCGCAAGGACATCCTGGAGATCTTCGGGCACTCCTCCGACCTGGTGGTCATGGCGCCCGGCGGGCTGCGCCGCGGCAGCCGGTACGTGGTGCGGGTGGTCGCCGGCGGTGACCAGCTGGCCCGCCAGACCGGGCTCGTGGACGGCCGCGGCCGCCCCATCCGGGGCCTGCCCCCGCAGGTCGTCTCCGGGGCCACCTGCGACGCCGAGGCCGCCTGGCGCGGGGCGTTCCTGGCCCACGGCTCGCTGACCGAGCCGGGCCGTTCCTCGTCCCTGGAGGTCACCTGCCCCGGCCCCGAGGCGGCCCTTGCCCTGGTCGGTGCCGCCCGCCGGCTGCAGATCGCCGCCAAGGCGCGCGAGGTCCGCAACGTCGACCGGGTGGTCGTCCGTGACGGTGACGCCATCGGCGCGCTGTTGACGCGGCTCGGCGCGCACGAGTCCGTGCTGGCGTGGGAGGAGCGGCGGATGCGGCGCGAGGTGCGCGCCACCGCCAACCGGCTCGCCAACTTCGACGACGCCAACCTGCGCCGCTCGGCCCGCGCCGCGGTCGCCGCGGGCGCGCGCGTGCAGCGGGCGCTGGAGATCCTCGGCGACGACGTGCCCGAGCACCTCGCGGCGGCCGGCCGGCTGCGCATGGACCACAAGCAGGCCTCGCTGGAGGAGCTCGGCTCGCTCGCCGAACCGCCGCTCACCAAGGACGCGGTGGCGGGCCGGATCCGGCGACTGCTGGCGATGGCCGACAAGCGCGCCTCGGACCTCGGCATCCCGGGCACCGAGTCCAACCTGACCGAGGAGATGGTGGGCTGAGCCCGTCGCGGCCTGCCCGCCCCGTCCGGTTACCGGTCCGTACGGCGGGCACCCGTGGCGCCGATGTCACCGGCGGGTGCCCGGGGAGGTAGGGTCGTCCTTGGTCGGGGACATCCCAATACGTCGCAGCCGGAGCGAAATGGCCTCCGGCACACCAGCGAGGAGATCGGTTCGTGACGATCCGCGTAGGCATCAACGGCTTTGGTCGCATCGGTCGCAACTTCTTCCGTGCCGCCCTGGACCAGGGTGCGGACATCGAGATCGTGGCTGTCAACGACCTGGGTGACACGGCGACCACCGCCCACCTGCTCAAGTACGACACGATCCTGGGCCGCCTCAAGGCCGAGGTCTCGCACACCGCCGACTCCATCACCGTCGACGGCCACACCATCAAGGTGCTGTCCGAGCGCAACCCCGCCGACATCCCGTGGGGCGAGCTCGGGGTCGACATCGTGATCGAGTCCACCGGCATCTTCACCAAGGCCGCCGACGCCAAGAAGCACCTCGACGGCGGCGCCAAGAAGGTCATCATCTCGGCGCCGGCCTCGGACGAGGACATCACCATCGTGATGGGCGTCAACAACGAGAAGTACGACCCCGCGAAGCACAACATCATCTCCAACGCGTCCTGCACCACCAACTGCGTGGCGCCGATGGCCAAGGTCCTCGACGAGAACTTCGGCATCGTCAAGGGTCTGATGACCACCGTGCACGCGTACACCAACGACCAGCGCATCCTGGACTTCCCGCACAAGGACCTGCGCCGCGCTCGTGCCGCCGCGGAGAACATCATCCCGACCTCGACGGGTGCCGCGAAGGCGACCGCCCTGGTGCTGCCGCAGCTGAAGGGCAAGCTGGACGGCATCGCCATGCGCGTCCCGGTCCCGACCGGCTCCGTGACCGACCTGGTCATCGAGCTCGAGCGCGAGGTCACCAAGGACGAGGTCAACGCCGCCTTCCAGAAGGCCTCCGAGGGCCAGCTCAAGGGCATCCTGGAGTACACCGAGGACCCGATCGTCTCCTCGGACATCGTCAACTGGCCGGCCTCCTGCACCTTCGACTCCTCGCTGACGATGGCGCAGGGCAAGCAGGTCAAGGTCATCGGCTGGTACGACAACGAGTGGGGCTACTCCAACCGTCTCGTCGACCTGACCGTCTTCGTCGGCGGCCAGCTCTGACACCCGCTCGACCACCCGTCATGCGATGAGGACAGGGTCCGAACGACGTGCTGTCGTCCGGGCCCTGTCCCATGACGTGGCGGTGCGAGCGATCCGACCCGTCAGGACCAAGGCAGGGGAGCCTCCACCATGAAGACGATCGACGAACTCGTCGACGAGGGGGTCGGTGGCAAGCGCGTGTTCGTGCGCGCCGACCTCAACGTGCCGCTGTCCGGCACCACCATCACCGACGACGGCCGCATCCGCGCCGTCGTGCCGACCATCGCCAAGCTGGCCGCGGCCGGCGCCAAGGTGATCGTCGCCTCCCACCTGGGTCGCCCCAAGGGTGCGCCCGACCCGCAGTTCTCGCTCGCTCCCGTCGCGGCGCGCCTGGGCGAACTCCTCGGCACGCAGGTTGCCTTCGCAGCCGACACGGTCGGCGAGAGCGCCCGCGCGACGGTGGCCGCCCTCGCCGACGGCTCGGTGGCGCTGCTGGAGAACCTGCGCTTCAACCCGGGCGAGACCAGCAAGGACGACGCCGAGCGCGGTGCCTTCGCCGAGCAGCTGGCCGCGCTGGCCGAGCTGTACGTCGGTGACGGCTTCGGCGCGGTGCACCGCAAGCACGCCTCCGTCTACGACCTTCCAGCCCGGCTGCCGCACGCCGCCGGCCTGCTGATCGCCACCGAGGTCGCGGTGCTGAGGAAGCTCACCGAGGAGGTGTCCCGTCCGTACGCGGTGGTGCTGGGCGGCGCCAAGGTCTCCGACAAGCTGGGGGTCATCGACCACCTGCTGGAGCGCGCCGACCGGATCCTGATCGGTGGCGGCATGGTCTACACCTTCCTCAAGGCCCAAGGCCACGAGGTGGGCAGCAGCCTGCTGCAGGAGGACCAGCTCCCCGCGGTCACCGAGTACCTGGAGCGCGCGAAGGCCAAGGGCGTGGAGTTCGTGCTGCCCGTGGACGTCGTCGCCGCGCCGTCCTTCCCGGACCTGAAGAACCCGGTCGCCGGCAACCCCGTGACCGTGCCCGTCGACGCCTTCCCCGGCGACCTGATGGGCCTGGACATCGGTCCGGAGTCCCGCAAGCTCTTCGCCTCGAAGCTCGCCGACGCGGCCACCGTCTTCTGGAACGGCCCGATGGGCGTCTTCGAGCACCCCGACTACGCCGAGGGCACCCGCGCGGTCGCCCAGGCGCTCATCGACAGTCCAGCGTTCACCGTGGTCGGCGGCGGCGACTCGGCCGCGGCCGTCCGCATCCTGGGCTTCGACGAGACCGCTTTCGGCCACATCTCGACCGGTGGTGGCGCGAGCCTCGAATACCTCGAGGGCAAGACGCTCCCCGGCCTCGCCGCACTGGAGGACTGATCCGATGACCACGCGCACGCCGATCATGGCGGGCAACTGGAAGATGAACCTCAACCACCTCGAGGCCATCGCCCACGTCCAGAAGCTCGCCTTCGCGCTCAACGACAAGGACCTCGACGCCGTCGAGGCCGTCGTGCTGCCGCCCTTCACCGACCTACGGGGTGTGCAGACCCTGATCGAGGCCGACAAGCTGAAGATCAAGTACGGCGCCCAGGACCTGTCGGCGCACGACTCCGGCGCCTACACCGGTGAGATCTCCGGCGCGATGCTGGCCAAGCTGAAGTGCTCGTACGTGGTCATCGGCCACTCGGAGCGCCGCCAGTACCACCATGAGACCGACGAGCAGGTGAACGCCAAGGTCAAGGCGGCGTTCCGGCACGAGCTGACGCCGATCGTCTGCGTCGGCGAGGGTCTGGACGTCCGCAAGTCCGGCGAGCAGGTGGCGTTCACCCTCGCCCAGGTCGACGGCGCGCTGAAGGACATTCCGGCCGAGCAGGCCGGGACCCTGGTCATCGCCTACGAGCCGGTGTGGGCCATCGGCACCGGCGAGGTCGCCACTCCCGAGGACGCCCAGGAGGTCTGCGGGGCGATCCGCGGTCGTCTGGCCGAGCTGTACGGCCAGGAGGTGGCCGACGCGATCCGCATCCAGTACGGCGGCTCGGTCAAGGCCGGCAACATCGCGGCGATCATGGCGCAGCCGGACGTGGACGGCGCCCTGGTCGGCGGCGCGGCGCTGGACTCGGAGGAGTTCGTCAGGATCATCCGCTTCCGCGACCAGTAAGTTTCGCGGCAGTAGGCTGTCGGGCCCTGCCCGAAGTACTCTGTCGGGGGTCGGAGCGCTGCGCGGCAGCGGCCCGGCCCCCGCGTCGTCCTAGGTCACCGAGAGAGTTGGTCCAGCTGTGGTCATCGGGTTCTCCATCGCCCTCATCATCTTCAGCCTGCTGCTGTTGCTGCTCGTGCTGATGCACAAGGGCAAGGGCGGCGGTCTGTCCGACATGTTCGGCGGCGGCATGCAGTCGTCCGTCGGCGGTTCCTCGGTGGCCGAACGCAACCTCGACCGGATCACGGTTGTCATCGGTTTGCTGTGGTTTGCCTGCATCGTCGCTCTCGGCCTTCTGCTGAAGTTCCAGAAGTGACCGAGTCCCCGGCTTCCGGGGAGAACTGACGCCTCGTCGCCGGCGCGGCTTATCATGGGAGCGCGTCATGGGATACGGTGCCCTTTCCCCGCAGGCGCGGGGGTGAACCGGTCTCCGTAAACTGGGCGACCTCGCAGCACCATCACGCAGGGAGTTACGACCGTGGCAAGTGGCAACGCGATCCGTGGCAGTCGGGTCGGGGCGGGGCCGATGGGAGAGGCCGAGCGGGGCGAGTCCGCGCCGCGGCTGCGCATCTCCTTCTGGTGCTCCAACGGGCACGAGACCCGGCCGAGTTTCGCGAGCGACGCGCAGATCCCGGAGACCTGGGACTGCCCGCGCTGCGGCTTCCCGGCCGGACAGGACGAGGAGAACCCCCCGGCGCCACCGCGCACCGAGCCGTACAAGACGCACCTGGCGTACGTGCGGGAACGGCGCAGCGCGGCCGACGGCGAGGCGATCCTCGCCGAGGCGCTCGCCAAGCTGCGCGGCGAGATCTGAGCCGTCCCGGCAGAAGCTCCACGGGCCCGGCCCGCGAGGAAGACCCTTCTTTCGCGGACCGGGCCCGTCGCGTCCCTTCGACTGTGCGTAACCAAAACGTATACTCCGTGTCGTGTCTCTGGTGATCGGCATCGATGCGGGCGGAACCCGGACGCGCGCCTACCTGGCCGAGGCGACGCCCGACGGCGTGGTGCTCGGCGAGGGTGAGGGCGGGCCCGGCAACGCGATGACCGTCGAGCGCGTGGCGCTGACGCAGCACCTCGCGGACGCCATCCGCGGCGCGGTCCCGGAGGACCGCAGGGGCGAGGTCACGGCCGTCGTGGGCGGCTTCGCCGGCGCGGCCCTCGGCACCGGCCCCGAGACGGGGCACGAACTGGCCACCTCCTGTCTGCGGGCGGCGCTCGACGGTCACGGCGTCGGCACTTCCGACGTGACGGTCTGCGGCGACATCGAGGTCGCCTTCGCCTCCGCGCCGGGCACGCCGGCGGACGGTCTGGCCCTGGTCGCCGGGACGGGGGCCGTCGCGTCGCGGATCGAGAAGCGCCGCCAGACCCTCGTCGCGGACGGCAACGGCTGGCTGGTCGGCGACGAGGGCAGCGGCTTCTGGCTGGGCCGCGAGGTCATGCGTGCCGCCCTGCGCGCGCTGGATGGTCGCGGGCCGTGGACGATCCTCGTCGAGGCCGTGCTCTCCCACTACATGGGCTCTCCCGGAGGCCCGTACCTGGCGCAGGAGCGTCCCGGCGGACACGAGTGCCATGTGCTGCGCAACCGTCTGGTGCCGATGGTGTACGCCGAACCCCCCGTCAGGCTGGCGCGGTTGAGCCCGCTCGCGGTCGCCGCCGACCGGGACGGCGACGAGGTCGCCGCGGCCCTGCTGGACGACGCCGCCGACGAACTCGCCGTCACCGTCGCCGCGCTCGATCCGCGCCCGGGCGAACCCCTGGTCGTCACTGGCGGGTTGCTGGGGCCGACGGGGCCGCTGCTCGGCCGGGTCGTGGCCCGCGCGGAGGAGATGGATCTGAACGTCCTGCCGGTGCACGACGGCGGCGCGGGCGCGCTGGCGCTGGCCCGGCTGCGGGTGAACGGGGACTGAGCGGGAACGAAGCGGACGGTTCGGACGGCCCCGACAGGACGTGCGCGCCGGGGGATTGACGTGGACTAGACCTCTCGTCCATCGTTTCGGGGGAGCATCCGCCGGATCACTGGACTCAGGGGGACTCGGCCATGGCCGACGACGTGACGACCACCGCCGCACGCTTCGCCGACGAGGCGAGGACGGTCATCGACCGCGTGGTCGCCGCCAACAAGGACTCCGTGGCCGCCGCCGCCCGGCTGCTCGCCGACTGCGTCGCCGCGGACGGCATCGTCCAGGCCTTCGGGACCGGCCACTCGCAGGCCACGGCGCTGGAGATCGCCGGACGTGCCGGCGGGCTCATCCCCACCAACCGCATCGGGCTGTCCGACCTGGTGCTCCGGGGCGGTGAGGACCTCTCGGTGCTCTCCGACCCGCTGCTGGAGCGTTCGCCGGGGCTCGGCAAGCGGCTGTACGAGCTGGCCGCCCCGCATCCGCGGGACGTCTTCGTCGTGATCTCCAACTCCGGCGTCAACAACTCGATCGTCGACTTCGCACTCCACGTGAAGGATGCCGGGCACCCGCTGATCGCCCTCACCTCGCTGCGGCACACCCGTTCCGTCCCGGCGCTGCACGCGAGCGGCAAGCACCTGGCCGACCTGGCCGACGTCGTCCTGGACAACGGGGCGCCGACCGGTGACGCCCTGCTCCCGCTGCCCGACGGCGGCTCGCTGTGCGGGATCTCCACGATCACCTCGGCGATGCTCGTCCAGATGACCGTTGCCGAGGCCGTCGGCCTGATGACCGCCGAGGGCCACCAGGCGCCGGTGTACGTCTCGGCCAACGTTCCCGGCGGCTTCGAGCGCAACCTCGTCCTGGAGCGCCACTACGGGGAGCGACTGCACCGCGGGGGCTTCTGACCCGGGCGGACGCGGCATTGTCAGTGGCCCCCGCTACGGTCTGTGACGAAGGTCGAGGACCGGTGAGCGGGGGGATCGATGAGCGTCGGCATCGCGTACGGGCAGGGGCGCGTGCCCGGGTGGCGAGGCGGGTTCGGGCGGCTGTGGACGGCCGCGGCGGTCTCGCGGTTCGGTGACGGGCTGCGCGCGGCCGCGCTGCCGCTGCTCGCCGTGGGCCTGACCGACTCGCCGCTGCTGGTCTCGCTGGTCACCGCCGCCGGTTTCGTGCCCTGGATCGTCTTCGGACTGCTCGGCGGGGCGGTGGCCGACCGGGTGGACCAGCGGCGCGCCATGTGGGCCGTGGACGCGGTACGGGGCGCGCTCACGGCCGCCTTCACGCTCGCGGTGTGGCTGGACCGGGCGGGCATCGGGCTGCTGCTCGTGCTGGCGTTCGCACTGACCACGCTGCAGACCCTCTTCGACAACGCCGCGACCTCCCTGCTGCCGGCGGTCGTACCCTCCCGTGCCCTGGGACGCGCCAACGCCCGGCTGATGACCGATCAGAGCATAGCCGCGACCTTCCTCGCCGCGCCGCTGGTGCCGGTGCTGTTCGCTCTCACGGCCGCGCTGCCCTTCGGGGTGGACGCGCTCACCTACGCCGTCGCGGCCGGGCTGGTGGCGTCGCTGCGGCGGCCCGCGCCCGAACGGGCCGCGCGGGCCGCGGGCCGCACGCTCCGGCAGGACATCGCCGAGGGCATACGGGCGCTGTGGCGGGATCGCGTGCTGCGGGCGCTGTGCACGGCCAACACCGTGGTCAACGTGGGCATCGGCGCCCTGGTGGCGACCCTGGTCCTCCAGGTCACCGGCTGGCTCCACGCGGGGCACACGGGATACGCCGTCGTGCTTGTGGCCTACGGGGCGGGCAGCGTGGCCGGAGGCGCGGCCGCGGGGCGGCTGTCCGCGCTGCTGGGCGGCCGCGTCAGGAGCCTCGCGCCGGGCCTGGCCCTGCAGGCCGGCTGCCTGGTCCTGGCAGGCACCGTGCGCTCCCTGCCGGTGACCGCGGGCACCCTGGCCGTCTTCGGCGCCCTCGGCACCGTGTGGAACGTCAACGAGACCACCCTGATGCAGCAGCGCACCCCCGAGAACTTGCTGGGCCGGGTCAGCGCGGCCATGCGCACCCTGGGAGTCGCGGGGGCCCCGCTCGGCGCCTTGCTGGGCGGCGCCGCGGCGCAGACCCTGGGGCCGAACACCCCGTTGCTGCTCGCGGCCGTGCTGCTGGGCTGCGCGTTGCCCGCTCTTCGCCCGATCGTCACCGCGCCGGACCGCGGACGTGAAACAACGACGCCCACGTAATCAACTAGTTTGGACCTGCAGCAGGAGGACGAGGAGAAGTGGACTGATGTCCGATACCAACACGCAGGGCCGAACCCGTCTCGACCAGCGGCCCGAGTGGCACGCGCTCGCCAGGCACCACGAGGAGCTGGGCGCCACCCACCTGCGGGAGCTGTTCGCCGCCGACCCGGACCGCGCCCGGCGCTTCACCGTGCAGGTCGGCGATCTCCATCTGGACTACTCCAAGCACCTGGTGACCGACGAGACGCTGCGTCTGCTGCGAGACCTCGCGGCGGCCACCGACGTCGCGGGGCTGCGGGACGCCATGTTCCGCGGCGAGAAGATCAACGTCACCGAGGACCGCGCCGTGCTGCACACGGCGCTGCGCGCCCCGCAGTCGTCCGACATCACGGTCGACGGCGTCAATGTGGTGCCCGGTGTCCACCATGTGCTCACCCGGATGGGGAGCTTCGCCCACTCCGTCCGCGCGGGCAAGTGGGTCGGCTCGACCGGACGCCGCATCAAGAACGTGGTGAACATCGGCATCGGCGGTTCCGACCTGGGACCGGCGATGGCCTACGAGGTGCTGCGCGCGTACACCGACCGCGGGCTCACCTTCCGGTTCGTCTCCAACGTGGACGGCGCCGACCTCCACGAGGCGCTGCACGACCTGGACCCCGCCGAGACGCTGTTCATCGTCGCGTCCAAGACGTTCACCACCATCGAGACCATCACCAACGCCACCTCGGCGCGCGAATGGCTGCTCAACGGGCTCGGCGGCGACGAGAACGCGGTGCGCTTCCACTTCGTGGCGGTGTCCACGAACGCGGCGGAGGTCGCCAGGTTCGGCATCGACACCGACAACATGTTCGAGTTCTGGGACTGGGTCGGCGGCCGCTACTCGTACCCGTCCGCCATCGGGCTCTCGCTGATGATCGCCATCGGCGAGGCGCAGTTCCGGGAGATGCTGGCCGGCTTCCACCTGGTCGACGAGCACTTCCGCACCGCCCCTCCGGAGGCCAACGCGCCGCTGCTGATGGGCCTGCTGGGCGTCTGGTACGGCCAGTTCTTCGACGCGCAGGCGCATGCGGTCCTGCCGTACAGCCACTATCTGTCGAAGTTCACGGCCTACCTGCAGCAACTCGACATGGAGTCCAACGGCAAGTACGTGGACCGCGAGGGACGGCCCGTCGACTGGCAGACCGGCCCGGTCGTGTGGGGCACGCCCGGCACCAACGGCCAGCACGCCTACTACCAGCTGCTGCACCAGGGCACGAAGTTCATCCCCGCGGACTTCATCGGCTTCGCAAACCCGGTCGACGAGCTGCAGTCGGCCTTCGCGGCCCAGCACGACCTGCTGATGGCCAACTTCTTCGCCCAGACGCAGGCACTGGCCTTCGGAAAGACCAGCGAGGAGGTCCGTGCCGAGGGCGTCCCGGAGGCGCAGGTACCGCACCGCACCTTCCGCGGCAACCACCCGACGACGACCATCCTCGCCAAGGAGCTCAACCCGTCGGTGCTGGGCCAGCTGGTGGCGCTGTACGAGCACAAGGTCTTCGTGCAGGGCGCGGTCTGGAACATCGACTCCTTCGACCAGTGGGGCGTCGAGCTGGGCAAGGTCCTCGCAAAGCGCGTGGAGCCCGCCCTGACCGAGGGCGCCGAGGTGCCCGGCCTGGACGCGTCCTCCAAGGCCCTGGTGGCCACCTACCGGTCGCTGCGCGGCCGCTGAGGCGTCTGACGCCCGGACGCCGAGGAACGCCGGAAAGAGAACGCCGGGCGGGCTCCGAGGAGCCCGCCCGGCGTCTTGCGTCGCCTCCCGCGCCGGTTATCGCCTCACGGCGAGGACGGCGGGTACAGCTGCGGGGGCAGCTTCGCCGCGGCCGTACGGTCCAGCAGCCACAACGTGCGGGCCCGCCCGTGGGCACCCGCCGCCGGAGCCTGGATCTCGCCGGGCCCGGACAGCGCGATGGCCACGGCGCCCGCCTTGTCCTCGCCCGCCGCCAGCAGCCACACCTCGCGGGCGGCACGGATGGCGGGCAGGGTGAGCGAGATCCGGGTCGGCGGCGGCTTGGGGGAGCCGTGCACGCCCACCACCGTGCGCTCGGTCTCGCGGACCCCCGGGTGCCCGGGGAAGAGCGAGGCCACGTGCGTGTCCGGCCCCACGCCGAGCATCAGCACGTCGAAGGAGGGCACCGGCCCGTGGTCCTCGGGCCCGGCCGCCGCCGCCAGCTCCTGCGCGTACGCCTCGGCGGCGGCGTCCGCGTCGTTGCCGAGCGGCCCGTCCGAGGACGGCATGACGTGCACCCGCGCGGGCTCGACCGGGACCGCGTCGAGCAATGCCTCACGGGCCTGGGTGTCGTTGCGGTCCGGATCGCCCGAGGGCAGGAACCGCTCGTCGCCCCACCACAGATCCAGCCGCGCCCAGTCCACCGCGTCCCGGGCCGGCGAGGCGGCCAGGGCGGCGAGCAGGGCGTTGCCGTTGCGGCCGCCGGTCAGCACCACCGAGGCGGAGCCGCGGGCGGCCTGGGCGTCCACGATCTTCGTGATCAGCCGGGCCGCCGCGGCCTGCGCCATCAGTTCCTTGTCCCGGTGGACGACCACCTGGGGTGCGGTCACTGGGCGGCCGCCTTCTTGCCCGAGCCGCCGTTCCGGCCCGGGCCCGCCGCTGCCGCGGCGGCCGGCTCGGCGGTCGCGTCCTCGGCCCGCAGCAGCTGGTCCACGCCGAACTTGACCGCGGCGGCGTACGCCTCGTCGGGGTCGAGTCGGCGCAGCTCCTCGGCGATCAAGTCCGAGGTCGCCCGCCGCTGCAGCGCCACGTGCCGGTCCGGCTGGCCGGGGATGGCCAGCTCGGCCAGCGAGCCGGTCGGCCGGTCCAGGCAGATCTCGCCGTCCGCGGTCGCCAGCCGTACGGCGGTGATGCCGGGGCCGTCGGAGATCTTCCGCTTGACGGGCACACCGAGCCGCCGGGCGAGCCACAGCCCGAGCAGCTCCGTGCTCGGGTTGTACGCCTCGCCCTCGACGACGGCGCCCTTGACCGCGGCCTGCTTCTGGTCCAGGGCCGCGGCCAGGACGCTGCGCCACGGGGTGATCCGGGTCCAGGCGAGATCGGTGTCGCCGGGGGTGTACGTCTCGGCCCGCAAGCCCAGGGCGGCGACCGGGTCCTCGGTTGCCCCCGCGTCGGTGATCCGGCGCGCCGCGAGCCGGCCCAGCAGGTCCTCGGCGGGGTTCGCCGGGGCGTCCTCGGGCCACCACACCACCACGGGGGCGTCGGGCAGCAGCAGCGGCAGGACCACGCTCTCGGCGTGGTCGGCGAGTTCGCCGTGCAGGCGGAGCAGCACCGTCTCGCCGGTGCCGGACTCGCCGCCGACGCGGACCTCGGCGTCGAGGCGGGCGCCGCGGCGGTCGCGGGGGGAGCGGCCGGGCCGCTTGATGACGACCAGGATGCGCGAGGGGTGCTCGCGCGAGGCGTCGGAGGCGGCCTTGAGGGCGTCGTAGTGGTTGCCCTCGTCGGTGACGATGACCAGGGTCAGCACCATGCCGACGGCCGGGCTGCCGATCGCGCGGCGTGCCTTGATCAGCGCGGAGTTGATCTTGCTTGAGGTGGTCTCGGTCAGGTCGATGTTCATGGCCGGCGCCAGCTCCTGCCGTCTCGTGCGAGCATCTCGTCCGCCGCCTTCGGACCCCAGGTGCCCGCCGTGTACTGCTCCGGCTTGCCGTGCCGGTCCCAGTACTCCTCGATCGGGTCCAGGATCCGCCAGGACTCCTCCACCTCCTGGTGCCGGGGGAAGAGGTTGGCGTCGCCGAGCAGCACGTCGAGGATCAGCCGCTCGTAGGCCTCCGGGCTGGACTCGGTGAAGGACTCGCCGTAGGCGAAGTCCATCGTCACGTCCCGGATCTCCATCGAGGTGCCCGGCACCTTGGAACCGAACCTGATCGTCACACCCTCGTCCGGCTGGACGCGGATGACCAGGGCGTTCTGCCCCAGCTCCTCGGTGGCCGTGTTGTCGAACGGGGAGTGCGGGGCGCGCTGGAAGACGACCGCGATCTCGGTGACGCGGCGGCCCAGGCGCTTGCCGGTGCGCAGGTAGAAGGGGACGCCGGCCCAGCGGCGGTTGTCGATGCCCAGCTTTATCGCGGCGTAGGTGTCGGTCTTGGACTTGGCGTCGATGCCGTCCTCCTCCAGGTAGCCGAGCACCTCCTCCCCGCCCTGCCAGCCGTGCGCGTACTGGCCGCGCACGGTGTGCCTGCCGAGGTCCGCCGGCAGCTTGACCGCCTGCAGCACCTTCAGCTTCTCCTGCACCAGCGACTTGGCGTCGAAGGAGGCGGGCTCCTCCATCGCGGTCAGCGCGAGCAGCTGCAGCAGGTGGTTCTGGATGACGTCGCGTGCCGCGCCGATCCCGTCGTAGTAGCCCGCGCGGCCGCCGATGCCGATGTCCTCGGCCATCGTGATCTGCACGTGGTCCACGTAGGAGCGGTTCCACAGCGGCTCGAACATCGTGTTCGCGAAGCGCAGCGCCAGGATGTTCTGGACCGTCTCCTTGCCCAGGTAGTGGTCGATCCGGAAGACGTCCTGGGAGCGGAAGACCTGGTGGACGACCTGGTTGAGCTCCTGGGCGCTGGCCAGGTCGTGGCCGAAGGGCTTCTCGATGACGGCCCGCCGCCAGGAGCCCTCCGGAGGATCGGACAGCCCGTGCTTCTTCAGCTGCTGGACCACGCTCGGGAAGAACTTGGGCGGCACCGAGAGGTAGAAGGCGAAGTTGCCGCCCGTACCGCGGGCCTTGTCCAGTTCGTCGACGGTCGCGCGCAGCTTCTCGAAGGCCTGGTCGTCGCCGAAGTCGCCGGGGACGAACCTCATCCCCTCGGAGAGCTGCTGCCAGACCTCCTCACGGAAGGGGGTGCGCGCGTGCTCCTTGACGGCGTCGTGGACGACCTGCGCGAAGTCCTCGTCCGCCCAGTCGCGGCGCGCGAAGCCGACGAGCGAGAAGCCCGGCGGCAGCAGTCCGCGATTGGCGAGGTCGTACACGGCAGGCATCAGCTTTTTACGTGACAAATCACCCGTGACGCCGAAAATCACCAGGCCCGACGGCCCCGCGATGCGCGGGAGCCGTCGGTCCGATGCGTCACGCAGCGGGTTGGCGCTGCTCAACGTGCTTACGCCTCCTTCGGCGCCAGGCGCTTGAGCTCGGCCTCGGTCGAGCCGAGCAGCTCGTTCCAGGACGCCGCGAACTTCTCGACGCCCTCGTCCTCCAGCAGCTGGACGACGTCGTCGTACGAGATGCCGAGCGCGCCGATCGCGTCCAGCTCGCCCTGGGACTGCTCGTACGTGCCGCGGATGGTGTCACCGGTGATCTCGCCGTGGTCGGCCACCGCGTCCAGCGTGGCCTCGGGCATGGTGTTGACGATGCCCGGGGCGACCAGCTCGGTCACGTACAGCGTGTCCGGGTAGGCCGGGTCCTTCACACCGGTGGAGGCCCACAGCGGACGCTGCTTGTGCGCGCCCTCGTGCTCCAGCGCCTGCCAGCGGTCGGAGGAGAAGACCTCCTCGTACGCCTGGTAGGCCAGCCGGGCGTTGGCGACGGCGGCCTTGCCCTTGAGGGCCCTGGCCTCGTCGGTGCCCAGCTTCTCCAGGCGCTTGTCGATCTCGGTGTCCACGCGGGACACGAAGAAGGAGGCCACCGAGCGGATCAGGGAGAGGTCCAGGCCCGCGGCCCGGGCCTTCTCCAGGCCCGCCAGGTAGGCGTCCATGACCTCGAGGTAGCGCTCCAGCGAGAAGATCAGCGTGACGTTGACGCTGATGCCCCTGCCGATCACCTCGGTGATGGCCGGCAGGCCCGCCTTGGTCGCCGGGATCTTGATCAGGGTGTTGGGCCGGTCCACCAGCCAGGCCAGCTGCTTGGCCTCGGCGACGGTGGCGGCGGTGTTGTGGGCCAGGCGCGGGTCGACCTCGATGGACACCCGGCCGTCCTGGCCACCGCTGGCGTCGTACAGCGGGCGCAGCACGTCGGCCGCGTCGCGCACGTCGGCGGTGGTGATCATGCGCAGGGCCTCGTCCACCGTCACCTTCCGGGCGGCGAGGTCGGCGAGCTGCTGCTCGTAGCCGTCACCGCCGGCGATCGCCTTCTGGAAGATCGAAGGGTTGGTGGTGACGCCGACCACGTGGCTCTGGTCCATGAGTTCGGCCAGGTTGCCGGAGGTGATCCGCTTGCGGGACAGGTCGTCGAGCCAGATCGCCACGCCCTCGTCGGAGAGGCGCTTGAGTGCGTCTGTCATGGGTTCTGCATCTCCTCGGTACGTCGTATGCGTCTGTGCGTCAGCGAGCGGCGGCGGCGATCGAGTCGCGTGCGGCGGCGGCCACGGCCTCTGAGGTCAGACCGAACTCGCGGTAGAGGACCTTGTAGTCGGCGCTTGCCCCGAAGTGCTCCAGGGACACGATCCGTCCCGCGTCACCGACGAAGCGGTGCCAGGTCAGCCCGATGCCGGCCTCGACGGCGACCCTCGCCCGGACGTTCGGCGGCAGGACGCCTTCGCGGTACGCCTGGTCCTGCTCCTCGAACCACTCCACGGACGGCATGGAGACCACGCGCGCCGGGATGCCGTCGGCCTGCAGCTGCTCGCGGGCCTCCACGGCCAGCTGCACCTCGGAACCGGTCGCGATCAAGATGACCTGCGGCTGACCGCCCTCGGCGTCGAGCAGCACGTACCCGCCCTTGGCCGCGTTCTCGTTGGCCGGGTAGGTCGGCACGTTCTGGCGGGTCAGCGCCACGCCGTGCGGGGCGGGCTTGGCGGTGTGGCGGCGCATGATCTCGGCCCAGGCGATCGCCGTCTCGTTGGCGTCGGCCGGCCGGACCACGTTCAGGCCGGGGATGGCGCGCAGCGCGGACAGGTGCTCGACCGGCTGGTGGGTCGGGCCGTCCTCGCCCAGGCCGATGGAGTCGTGCGTCCACACGTAGGAGACCGGCAGCTTCATCAGCGCGGCCAGGCGCACCGCCGGGCGCATGTAGTCGGAGAACACCAGGAAGGTGCCGCCGTAGACGCGGGTGTTGCCGTGCAGCGCGATGCCGTTCATCGTCGAGCCCATGGCGTGCTCGCGGATGCCGAAGTGCACGGTGCGGCCGTACGGGCTCGCCTCTGGCAGCGGGTTGTCCGCCGGGAGGAACGAGGACGAGGCGTCGATGGTGGTGTTGTTCGAGCCGGCCAGGTCGGCGGAGCCGCCCCACAGCTCGGGGATCACGCTGCCCAGCGCCTTGAGGACCTCACCGGAGGCCTTGCGGGTGGCGACGTCCTTGCCCGCGGGGAACTCGGGGACGGCGTCCTCCCAGCCGGCCGGGAGCTCGCCCGCGTGGACGCGGTCGAAGGTCCGGGCCCGCTCCGGGTTGGCGGAGCGCCACTCCTCGAACCGCTTGGTCCACTCCGCGTGGGCCTCGCGGCCGCGGTCGGCGACCTTGCGCGCGTGCGCCAGCACCTCGGGGGCGACCTCGAAGTCCTGCTCGGGGTCGAAGCCGAGCACCTTCTTGGTGGCCGCGACCTCGGCGTCACCCAGCGCCGAGCCGTGGGCGGCCTCGGTGTTCTGGGCGTTCGGGGCGGGCCAGGCGATGATCGTGCGGGCCGCGATGATCGAGGGGCGGTCGGTGACGGCCCGCGCCTTCTCGAAGGCGGCGTACAGGGCCTGGACGTCGAAGTCGCCCGAGGGGTCCTGGTCGATGCGCTGCACGTGCCAGCCGTAGGCCTCGTAGCGCTTCAGCACGTCCTCGGAGAAGGCGGTCGCGGTGTCGCCCTCGATCGAGATGTGGTTGTCGTCGTACAGGGCGATCAGATTGCCCAGCTTCTGGTGCCCGGCCAGGGAGGACGCCTCGGCGGAGATGCCCTCCTCCAGGTCGCCGTCGGAGACGATCGCCCAGATGGTGTGGTCGAAGACCGACTCGCCGGGAGCCGCGTCCGGGTCGAACAGGCCGCGCTCGTAGCGGGCGGCCATCGCCATGCCCACCGCGTTGGCGATGCCCTGGCCCAGCGGGCCGGTGGTGGTCTCCACACCCGTCGTGTGACCGTGCTCGGGGTGGCCGGGGGTGCGCGAGCCCCAGGTGCGGAAGGCCTTGAGGTCCTCCAGCTCCAGGCCGTACCCCGAAAGGAAGAGCTGCGTGTACAGCGTCAGGGATGTGTGTCCCGGCGAGAGGACGAAGCGGTCGCGACCGGTCCACCCGGCGTCCGAGGGGTCGTGCCGCATCAGCTTCTGGAACAGCAGGTAGGCCGCGGGGGCGAGGCTCATCGCCGTACCCGGATGGCCGTTGCCGACCTTCTGCACGGCATCCATCGCCAGAACCCGGGCGGTGTCAACCGCACGCTTGTCCAGCTCGGTCCACTCCAGCTCGGTGGTGGTCGGCTCGGTGCTCACCTGAGAGGGCTCCTCTCCACATGTATTACGCCGGTGACGAAGTGCACACCGGGCGTTGCCGAGCCTACCCCTGCACGTACGTGCACCTTTTCGAGTGTGGGCTCGACGGCTGCGGCAACCGATCCCCGGGCAGCGGCATTCCCTCCCCGGCACCGGTGGTGAGACCAGCGTGCCCTGGTCAGCGTTTCTTCGCCTGTTGAACACGGAACACCTTCAGGTTGCCGCGCTCTTGCGCTATGGAGGCCAACACGTGGCACCCCCGAGCGCGGCCGGAGTATCCGCTACGTCTAAAGTGGCGTGGTACGCGCAAGCGGAGCCGCTTGCTGGACTTTTCCTCAGGGGTGTTCGTGACGGCCGTCGAATCCCGGCCCGCCGGAGCCATCGGGTCGAGCCACGGCCACCGGCCGTTCGGTGCCCGTGTGATGGCGTTCGTGGCGCTGACCAAGCCGCGCATCATCGAGTTGCTGCTCATCACGACGGTTCCGGTGATGTTCCTGGCGGCGGGCGGCGTTCCCGACCTGTGGCTGGTCGCGGCGACGATGATCGGCGGCTACATGTCGGCGGGCGGCGCCAACGCCCTCAACATGTACATCGACCGCGACATCGACGCGCTCATGCACCGTACGGAGCAGCGTCCGCTGGTCACCGGCATGGTCGCGCCGTGGGAGTGCCTGGTCTTCGGCGTCACGCTTTCGGTGGTTTCCACCGCCTGGTTCTGGGTGCTGGTCAACCCCCTGTCCGCGGCGCTGTCCCTGGCGGCCATCCTCTACTACGTATTCGTCTACACCCTCGGCCTCAAGCGCCGCACCGCCCAGAACATCGTCTGGGGCGGGATCGCCGGCTGCATGCAGGTGCTCATCGGCTGGTCGGCGGTGCGGAACGAGCTGGCCTGGGCGCCGTTCGTGCTCTTCCTCGTCCTCTTCTTCTGGACGCCGCCGCACTACTGGCCGCTGTCGATGAAGGTGAAGGACGACTACGAGCGGGTGGGCGTGCCCATGCTGCCGGTCGTGGCGGGCAACGTCGTGGTGGGCCGGCAGATCGTCATCTACAGCTGGGTGATGGTGCTGGTCTCGCTCACCCTGTGGTGGCCGCTCGGCGCGGCGAGCTGGTTCTACGCGGCCGCCGCCGTGCTGCTGGGCGCCTTCTGGCTGGTCGAGGCACACGCCCTGTACGCGCGGGCCAAGGCCGGCGTGGTGGGTGCCAAGCTCAAGGAGATGCGGCTGTTCCACTGGTCCATCACCTACGCGACGCTGCTGTTCGTCGCCGTGGCCGTGGACCCCTTCCTGCGCTGATTACCGGCGGGTAGCATTCCTGCCATGGCAGAGACCCAGGAAGCAGTCACCCAGGCCGCGGACCGCAGGGCCGCGGCCCGAGCCGAGCGCCGCGCCGCCCGCCTGGCGAGGCAGATCAGCGCGTTCGCCAAGAGCCACGGCGGCGGCGCCGAGGGCCAGATCGCCTACATCGGGGAGGTCGGCACCCGCATCGTGCTCGTCGGCGAGGACGGCGAGTGGGGCGACCTGGTGGCTCCCACGTACGACATCGCCCGCAGCGCCGTGGAGCGCTCCGGGATCACCGCGCACGAGTCCTTCGACGGCGACTTCGCCGCCAAGGTGCGCACCGGCCGCTACGAGTGGTCGCGGATGGCCGGAATCCAGATCGGCGGCCCCGCCAACACCTGACGCCGGGCCCGTCCGCCGGGACCATGGACCATGGGAGTGGTCCGGTTGACGCGCGGGAACGAGGAGGCGCCGGTGGAGACCGAGGAACGCGACGAGCGGCGGCTGACGGCCCGCCGGGAAGCGGCGCGGCTGTCCGCGGAGGGCGTGCGCGCCGTGGCCGTCAGCTGGGTCGACAACGCGGGCATCAGCAGAGCGAAGACCGTGCCGACCGGCCGGTTGCCGCACGCGGCGCACCGCGGCGTGGGTATGTCGCCGGTCTTCGACGTCTTCACCTCCGACGACTCCATCACCTCCTCCGCGCTCATCGGCGGCCCCGACGGCGACCTGCGTCTCTTCCCCGACCTGGACCGGCTCACCGTCCTGGCCGCCCGGCCCGGCTGGGCCTGGGCCCCGGCCGACCGCTACGACCAGGACGGCCGCCCGCACCCCGCCTGCCAGCGGCTGTTCGCCCGCCGCATGACGGAGCGGGCCGCCGAGCGCGGCCTGGAGCTGCGGATGGGCTTCGAGACCGAATGGGTCGTGGTCAAGGACGACGGCAGCGGCGACTGGGCGTCCCGCGGCCCGGCCTACGGCCTGACCGGGGTGATCGAACTCTCGGACTACCTGCTCGAACTCCACGACGCGCTCGCCGAGCAGCGCATCGAGGTCCTGCAGGTGCACCCCGAGTACGCGCCCGGCCAGTTCGAGGTCTCCACCGCGCCCGCCGACCCGGTGCGCGCCGCCGACGAGGTCGTCCTCGTCCGCGAGACCGTACGGGCGGTCAGCGCCGCCCACGGCCTGCGCGCCTCCTTCGCCCCGACCGTCGTCGCCGGGCAGGTGGGCAACGGCTGCCACCTGCACCTGAGCCTGCGCGAGCACGGGCACAACCTGCACCGCGACCCCACCGCCCCGTACGGCCTGGCGCCCGCCGCGAACGCCTTCCTGGCCGGCGTGCTCGACGCCCTGCCCGCCCTCTGCGGCATCGGCGCCCCGTCCCCGGCCAGCTACCTGCGCCTGGTCCCCTCCCGCTGGGCCGGCGTGCACCGCTGCTGGGGCGTGGAGAACCGCGAGGCGGCGCTGCGCCTGGTCCCGGGCGAATCCGACGACCCCGACGGCGGCCACGCCGAGCTGAAGCCCTTCGACGCCGCCGCCAACCCCTATCTGCTGGTCGGCTCCGTCATCGCGGCGGGCCTGGCCGGCCTGCGCGACGGCGGGGGGACCCTGCCCCCGCCGGTCAGCGGGGACCCGGTCGAGCGCGGTGACCAGAAACGGCTGCCGACCTCGCTCAGCGAGGCCGTCTCGCACCTGGTGCGCAGCGCGGCGCTGAAGGAGGCACTGGGGGAGGCGCTGTTCGGCGCGGTGGTCGCGGTGCGGCGGGCCGAGTCCGAGGCGCTGGCCGAGTACGGTCCCGCCGAGCTCGCGGAGGCCACCCGGTGGCGGTGGTGATCGAGCCGCCGCCGCTGGTCGACCACCACTGCCACGGTGTCGTCCGCGGCGAGCCCGGCATCGCGGCCTTCGAGGGGTACCTCACCGAGTCCGACGCGCCCGCGGCGCCCGGACCACCTTCTTCGACACCCAGACCGGCTTCGCCGTCCGCCGCTGGTGCCCGCCGCTGCTCGGTCTGGAGCCGCACTGCCCGCCGGTGAACTACCTCGCCCGGCGGCGCGAACTCGGGGCGTACGAGACCACGCGCCGCCTGCTGCGGGGCAGCGGGATCGGCACGTACCTCGTCGACACCGGTCTGCCCGGCGACCTGACGACTCCCGCGGAGCTCGCCGCGGCGGGCGGGGGAGCGCAGCGGGAGATCGTGCGGCTGGAGCGGCTCGCTGAGGACGTCGCCGCGAACTGCGACTCGGCCGGGGCACTGGTCGAGGGCATCGCCGAGGCCGTCCACGCCGCGGCGCGCACCGCCGCCGGCTTCAAGTCGATCGCGGCATACCGCCACGGCCTCGGCCTCGCCCCGGATCCTCCGGCGCCCGGCGAGGTCCGGCACGCCGCAGGGGCCTGGCTGGACGCGCGCCGCGCCGGCCGCGCCCGGCTCGACGACCCCGTTCTGCTGCGGCACCTGCTGTGGGCGGCCGTCGCGACCGGGCTGCCGCTGCAGCTGCACACCGGCTTCGGCGATCCGGACCTGCGACTCGACCACGCCGATCCGGCGCTGCTGACGGAATTCGCCCGGGCGACCGCGGGCACCGGCACCGACCTGGTGCTGCTGCACTGCTACCCCTACCACCGTCAGGCGGCGTACCTGGCCAACGTCTTCCCCCATGTGCACGCGGACGTCGGCCTCGCCCTCACCCACGTGGGGGCGCGGGCCGGCGCAATCCTCGCGGAGTTCCTTGAGCTGGCGCCGTTCGGGAAGCTGCTGTTCTCGACGGACGCCTACGGGCTGCCCGAACTCTATGTGACTGGCGCCGAGGCCTTCCGCGGCGCGGTGCGCGACGTACTGGGCGGCTGGGTCGCGGACGGCGCCTGGTCGGCGGCCGACGCCCGGCGCGTCGCGGCCATGGTGGCGGCGGACAACGCGCGACGGTTGTACCGGCTCCCGTGAGCGGCGCCGGTGGGCGCGTTTGCGGTATGCCGGTGCCAGTGCCGCTGGGCGGGTGCGGGTTCGTCCCGCGGCGAGGCACCGGGACAGCCGCCCGCTGCCCCAGCCCCGGTGCTAGGGGCAGGCAGGCCCCTACCCGGCCGGTGCCGGCTCCGGGGCCGACGCGGCGGACACCGGGAGCGGCGCCTCGCCGGGCTCGGTCGCCGGACGCTCGCGCATCGAGAGCAGCACCCGCAGCACCGCGATCCACACCAGCGTCGAGCCGAGCATGTGGAGGGCCACCAGGACCTCGGGCAGCTTCGTGAAGTACTGGACGTAGCCGATGACGCCCTGCGCCAGCAGCACGACCAGCAGGTCCCGCACCCGCCCCCGCGGCCCCGCGGGGGCGTCGACGGCGCGCAGCACGAACCACAGCGCGATGGTGAGCCCGCACACCACCCACGCCAGGTCGGCGTGGAGCTGCGAGACCGTCTCCCACTTCACCGGGACGCGCGGCACATCGCTGCTGTCGCCGGCGTGCGGCCCGGCCCCCGTCACGAGCGTGCCGACCGCGATCAGCGCCCCGGAGGTGGCGATCAGCACCCACGCCAGCTGCCTGACCGGCTTGCCGACCAGGGGGCGCGGTGCCGCGTCGCCCTCGTCGGCACGCTGCCACATCAGCAGCGCGACGGCGATCAGCGCGCTGGAGAGCAGGAAGTGCGCGGCGACGGTGTACGGGTTGAGACCGGTCAGGACGGTGAAGCCGCCGAGCACGGCGTTGCCCATGACGACCCAGAACTGGGCCCAGCCGAGCCGGGGCAGCCCGCGCCGCCACGGCTTGGCGGCCCGCGCGGCGATGATCGCCCAGCCCACGGCGGCGCACAGCACGTACGTCAGCATGCGGTTGGCGAACTCGATGGCTCCGTGCAGCCCCATCTCACCGGTCGCGGTGAGGCTCTCGTCGGTGCACTTGGGCCAGGTCGGGCAGCCGAGGCCCGAACCGGTCAGCCGGACGGCACCGCCGGTCACCACGATGACGACGCTCATCACGAGCGCGGCCAGAGCGGCCCGCCGGACCGTCTCCGGGGACGGGGTCCAGCGCTGGGCGATGAAGGCCAGGGGGTTTCGCACGGCTTGGCCTGCTTGGCTGAGATTCGGCACGACCACCATCGTAGGCGCCTCCTTGTGCAATCCTTCACGAGGGGGACGCCCAGGGGAGGGGATGGGGACATGACCGATGTCGACCGGCGGAAACTGCTCTACGGAGGAGCCGCCGCGGCGCTCACGGGGATCGGCGCGGCCGCGTACTCCGCCGCCGGAACGCCCGCCGCCGAGGCCGTACGGCAGCCGCGGAGCACCACGCACCCAGGCGTGGTCGACGTCGTCGCCGACTTCGGCGCCAAGGGCGACGGCAGCACCGACGACAGCAAGGCCTTCGCGGACGCCTACCGGTACGCCGAGTCGCGTCTGGACGACCACACCGGCCGTACGGTGATCGACGTCCCGCCCGGCAAGTACCTGATCACCGAGCCCGGCGCGCTCCTGGACGGCGACGACCCGGCCAACGCCGCCAACGGCCTGCGTTTCCGCGGCGCGGGTCTGCGGATCAGCGAGATCGTCTTCGCGCCGCGGGAGCCCGCGGACGCCTTCCTGTGCCGCAACGACGACATGTGGCAGAACCTCGCCTTCGAGGGCCTGCGCTTCACCTCCGGCACCCCGGGCGCCTCCTTCTTCTCCTCCTACTCCACCGGCGGAGCGGCGAACTACCGCTTCACCGACTGCGAGTGGATGGGGGAGTGGGAGTACGGCATCGCCCTCGACGGCACCAACACCAACTCCGAGATGCGCTGGGAGGCCTGCCGGGTGGGCGGCGCCTACCGCAGGGCGTTCCTCTACTCGGGCCTGTCGAAGCGCTCGGAGAACCCGGAGCAGCAGGACCAGTTCCTCAACTACTGGTTCACCGACATGAACGTCACCTACGAGTGGGGCAACTTCCTGGAGTTCCCCTACGGCGGCTCGGTCACCTGCCGCGCCGGGAGCTACATCGTCACCGGGCGCCGCCCCGCCCCCCACCCCGACTACGGCTACGAGAGCGCCTTCTTCCGCTTCCCCCGCAAGCAGCACTTCAGCTCGGTGCAGCGCTTCCACGCCGAGGACATCCGCTTCGAACTGCGCAACGCCGACACGGTCGTCATCGACTGCGAGTGGGGCGCCGGCACCGTCCACTTCAACGACTGCGACGACACCGCCAACGCCTTCAAGTCCTTCGCCCCCGGGCTGCGGGCCCACCGCTACACGCTGGGCCCGCGCGGGCCGCTGGTGCGCTACGACTCCTGCCAGCTCACCGGCGCCCACCGGTACCGCACCGACGGCTCCGCCGACCTGCCCACGACCGTCCGCTACGACATGTGCCTGCTGGCCAGTCATGCTCCGGAGAGCGGCTTCCTCGCCCTCGACGAGGGGCAGGGCACCGGCTTCGCCCGCTTCGTGGACTGCGTCAATCCCACCTGAACCAGCGCGCCGCCGCGCCGAGGCCCAGCACGGCCCACGCGGCGAGGACGCCGAGGTCGCCCCACGGCACGCCCGCTCCGTGCTGGAGGACGTCGCGTAGGCCGTCCGACAGGGCCGAGATCGGCAGCAGCTCCAGGACGGAGCGGGCCGCCGCCGGGAACCTGTCCAGCGGCACGATCACCCCGCCGCCGACGAGTAGCAGCAGGAAGACCAGGTTCGCGGCGGCGAGCGTGGCCTCGGCGCGCAGGGTGCCCGCCATCAGCAGGCCGAGGCCGGAGAAGGCCGCCGTGCCCAGGGCGAGCAGCAGGAGCACCGAGAGCGGATCGCCGTGCGGCGACCAGCCCAGCGCGAACGCGATCACGGTGAGCAGTACGACCTGCAGTATCTCGGTGACCAGCACGGAGCCGGTCTTGGCGGTCATCAGCGCCCAGCGCGGCAGCGGTGACGCGCCGAGCCGCTTGAGCACCCCGTAGCGCCGCTCGAAGCCGGTGGCGATGGCCTGGCCGGTGAAGGCGGTGGACATCACGGCCAGCGCGAGGATGCCGGGGGCGAGGAAGTCGACGGCCTCGCCGGCGCCGGTGTCGACGATGTCGACGGCGCTGAACAGGACCAGCAGCAGCGTGGGGATGACGACGGTCAGCAGCAGCTGCTCGCCGTTGCGCAGCAGCATCCGGGTCTCCAGTGCCGTCTGCGCGCCGATCATCCGGGGCAGCGGGGCCGCGCCGGGGGCCGGGGTGAAGGTGCCGGTGGCGGTCACGAACGCAGCTCCTTGCCGGTGAGCTCGAGAAAGACGTCCTCCAGGGTGCGCCGCTCGACCGCGAGGCGGTCCGGCATCACGCCGTGCTGAGCGCACCAGGAGGTGACGGTGGCCAGCATCTGCGGACCGACCTTGCCCTCGATCCGGTAGCTGCCCGGGGTGAGCTCCACCGCGGCGGAGTCGGCGGGCAGCGCCTTGAGCAGGGAGGCCAGGTCCAGACCCGGGCGGCCGGAGAAGCGCAGGGTGTTCTCCGCGCCGCCGCGGCACAGCTCCTCGGGGGTGCCGCCCGCTATCACGCGGCCCTTGTCGATGATCGCGACGTCGTCCGCGAGCTGCTCGGCCTCGTCCATGAAGTGCGTGGTCAGGACGACGGTGACCCCGTCGGTGCGCAGCTCGCGGACCAGTTCCCAGGTGGTGCGGCGGGCCTGGGGGTCCAGTCCGGCCGTCGGCTCGTCCAGGAACACCAGCTCCGGGCGGCCAACGACCGCCATCGCGAGCGCCAGGCGCTGCTGCTGGCCGCCGGAGAGCCGGCGGTACGGGGTGCGGCCGCAGGACTCCAGGCCGAGTCGTTCCATCAGCAGGGCGGGGTCGACGGGGTCGGCGTGCAGCTTGGCGGTGTGCCGCAGCATCTCCTCGGCGCGGGCGCCGGCGTACACGCCGCCGGACTGCAGCATGACGCCGATCCGGGGCCGCAGCGCGGCGGCCTCCCGTACGGGGTCGAGCCCCAGCACCCGCACCTGGCCGCCGTCGGGACGGCGGTATCCCTCGCAGGTCTCGACGGTGGTGGTCTTCCCGGCTCCGTTGGGTCCGAGCACGGCGGTCACGGTGCCCCGGGCGATGCTCAGGTCGAGCCCGTCCACCGCGGTCTTGGCGCCGTAGCGCTTGACCAGTCCCGTCACCTCGACCGCGGGGTCCATTCGCATGACGGGAAGTCTACGAACCCGCGCGGGGTGCTTTGCCGGGAGGGCGGTGCCTGGCCTCGCCGCCGCAGGGTCGCTCCTGGTGGGCGGCGGGCGCGGCGCGGGCACCGGGGAGATCGTTTCCGCAGGCCAGGTCAGGTTCCCCTAAGTGACGCAGCAGACATGCGCCCGAGGGGCCGCCGCTTGCCTCTCCGAGATGAATTACGCAACACTGGCCTTGTGAAAAACGCGTCCGAGGCTCAGGAGGAGCAGACGACCGGGGAGCGGAGCACCCGCAACCGGGTCGCCAGGTCCGTCCTGCTCCATGGGCCGTCGACGGCCGCCGACCTGGCGGAACGTCTCGGGCTCACTCAGGCGGCGGTACGCCGCCATCTGGATGCGCTCCTCGCCGAGGGCATGGTCGAACCGCGTGAGAAGCGGGTTTACGGGAACCGCGGCCGCGGCCGCCCCGCCAAGGTGTTCGCGCTGACCGACTGCGGCCGCGATGCCTTCGACCAGGCCTACGACCAGCTCGCCGCCGACGCCCTGCGCTGGATCGCCGAGTCCGCGGGCGGTGGGCAGCAGGGGGACGCCGCGGTGTCCGCCTTCGCCCGCGCCCGGGTCGCCGCCCAGGCCGAACGCTACCGGGCGGTCGTCGAGGCGGCCGGCCCCGAGGAGCGCACACAGGCCCTGGCCAAGGCGCTCAGCCAGGACGGGTACGCTGCCACCACGCGCAACGCGCCCGCCTCCGCCGGCGAGCAGCTCTGCCAGCACCACTGCCCGGTGGCCCACATCGCCGAGCAGTTCCCGCAGCTGTGCGAGGCGGAGGCCGAGGTCTTCTCCCGCCTGCTCGGCACCCATGTACAACGGCTGGCGACCATCGCCCACGGAGACGGTGTCTGCACCACCTTCGTGCCGAAGGCCGCGCCTCCGGCCGGATCGAACGCACCAACCAACACCGCAAGCAACGCCGGGAGGAACCCCGCATGACTGCCCCCCTGGAGACGGCTCACCCTGAACTCGAGGGTCTGGGCAACTACGAGTACGGCTGGGCCGACTCGGACGTGGCCGGTGCCGCCGCCCGTCGTGGTCTGAACGAGGACGTCGTCCGCGACATCTCCGCGAAGAAGAACGAGCCCGAGTGGATGCTCAAGCTGCGTCTCAAGGGCCTGAAGCTCTTCGAGAAGAAGCCCATGCCCACGTGGGGCTCGGACCTGTCGGACATCGACTTCGACAACATCAAGTACTTCGTGCGGTCCACGGAGAAGCAGGCGGAGTCCTGGGAGGACCTGCCCGAGGACATCAAGAACACCTACGACAAGCTGGGCATCCCCGAGGCGGAGAAGCAGCGGCTGGTCGCGGGCGTGGCGGCGCAGTACGAGTCGGAGGTCGTCTACCACCAGATCCGCGAGGACCTGGAGGAGCAGGGCGTCATCTTCCTGGACACCGACACGGCGCTCAAGGAGCACCCCGAGCTGTTCCAGGAGTACTTCGGCACGGTCATCCCGGCGGGTGACAACAAGTTCGCCTCGCTGAACACCGCGGTGTGGTCCGGCGGCTCCTTCATCTACGTGCCGAAGGGCGTGCACGTCGAGATCCCGCTGCAGGCCTACTTCCGGATCAACACCGAGAACATGGGCCAGTTCGAGCGGACGCTGATCATCGTCGACGAGGACGCCTACGTCCACTACGTCGAGGGCTGCACCGCGCCGATCTACAAGTCGGACTCGCTGCACAGCGCCGTAGTCGAGATCATCGTGAAGAAGGGCGGCCGCTGCCGCTACACGACGATCCAGAACTGGTCGAACAACGTGTACAACCTGGTCACCAAGCGCGCCGTGGCGTACGAGGGCGCGACCATGGAGTGGGTCGACGGCAACATCGGCTCCAAGGTGACCATGAAGTACCCGGCCGTGTACCTGATGGGCGAGCACGCCAAGGGCGAGACCCTGTCGATCGCCTTCGCCGGCGAGGGTCAGCACCAGGACGCCGGCGCCAAGATGGTGCACATGGCGCCGAACACCTCCTCCTCGATCGTCTCCAAGTCGGTGGCCCGCGGCGGTGGCCGCACCTCCTACCGCGGTCTGATCGAGATCGGTGAGGGCGCCGCCGGCTCCAAGTCGAACGTGCTGTGCGACGCGCTGCTCGTGGACACGATCTCGCGCTCGGACACCTACCCGTACGTCGACGTCCGCGAGGACGACGTGTCGATGGGCCACGAGGCGACCGTCTCCAAGGTCAGCGAGGACCAGCTCTTCTACCTGATGAGCCGCGGCCTGGAGGAGACCGAGGCGATGGCCACCATCGTCCGCGGCTTCGTGGAGCCGATCGCGCGAGAGCTGCCCATGGAGTACGCGCTGGAGCTCAACCGGCTGATCGAGCTGCAGATGGAGGGCGCGGTCGGCTGACGCCGCCCCCTCCGCCCGGGGCCACCCCCTGGCATGGCAACCCCGACAAGCTCGTGAGCGAGCCGAAGGGCGCGCCGCCGCCGAAAGTGACGCGAGACCGAGCGACCGAGGAACGAGGGAGCGAAGTGTCGAGGAACGTCGGCGGCGGGTCGCAGCGCCCGGAGGCGAGCGAACACAGAAAGAGGCAGTAAGACAGCCATGGCTGAAACCATCCCGGCCGCCGGTGCCACCACCGAAGGCGCCATCCAGGTCGGCCAGCCCCGGGACGCCCGGGTCAGCGCGCCCGCGTCCTACGACGTGGCCGACTTCCCCGTGCCGCACGGCCGCGAGGAGGAGTGGCGCTTCACCCCGCTGGAGCGGCTGCGCGGTCTGCACGACGGCACCGCCGTCGCCACCGGCGGCGTCAAGGTCGAGGTGAGCGCCCCCGAGGGCGTCACCGTCGAGACCGTCGGCCGGGACGACGCCCGGGTCGGCAAGGCGGGCAAGCCGGTGGACCGGGTCGCCGCCCAGGCGTACAGCTCCTTCGAGAAGGCCGGCGTCGTCTCCGTCCCCAAGGACGCGGTGCTCTCCGAGCCGGTGCGGATCTCCGTGCACGGCCAGGGCGGGGTGGCCTTCGGCCACCAGGTCATCGAGGTCGGGGCGTTCGCCGAGGCGGTCGTGGTGATCGACCACACCGGAGACGCCACCCTCGCCGCCAACGTCGAGTACCTGATCGGCGACGGCGCCAAGCTGACCGTCGTCTCCGTCCAGGACTGGGACGACACCGCCGTGCACGCCGCCCAGCACACCGCCCTGGTCGGCCGCGACGCGACCTTCAAGTCCGTCGTCGTCACCTTCGGCGGCGACGTGGTGCGGCTGCACCCGCGGGTCGTCTACGGTGCCCCGGGCGGTGAGGCCGAGCTGTACGGCCTGTACTTCACCGACGAGGGCCAGCACCAGGAGCACCGCCTCTTCATCGACCACGACACCCCGCACTGCCGGTCGAACGTGGCGTACAAGGGCGCGCTGCAGGGGCGGGACGCGCACGCGGTGTGGATCGGCGACGTGCTCATCCGCGCCGAGGCCGAGGGCACCGACACCTACGAGCTCAACCGCAACCTCGTGCTCACCGACGGCGCCCGCGTCGACTCGGTGCCGAACCTGGAGATCGAGACCGGCGAGATCGTCGGCGCCGGCCACGCCTCGGCGACCGGCCGCTTCGAGGACGAGCAGCTGTTCTACCTCATGGCCCGCGGCATCCCGGCCGACGAGGCCCGCCGGCTGGTCGTGCGCGGCTTCTTCGCCGAGCTGATCCAGCAGATCGGTGTCGCCGACCTGCAGGAACGCCTGCTGGAGAAGATCGACGCGGAGCTGGAGGCGTCCGTCGTATGACCACTGCTGAAGGCTTCGTCCGCGCCTGTGCGCTGAGCGAGCTCGAGGAGGACACGCCCAAGCGTGTCGAGCTCGGCGGCGTACCGGTGTCGGTCGTGCTCACCGGGGGCGAGGTGTTCGCGATCAACGACATCTGCTCGCACGCGAACGTCTCGCTGTCCGAGGGCGAGGTGGAGGACTGCCAGATCGAGTGCTGGCTGCACGGCTCCTCCTTCGACCTGAGGACCGGCAAGCCGTCCGGGCTGCCCGCGACGCGGCCCGTCCCCGTGTACCCCGTTCAGATCCAAGGGGACGATGTGCTCGTCTCCGTCACCCAGGAGTCCTGAGACACCCATGGCAACGCTTGAGATCCACGACCTGCACGTCTCCGTCGAGGCCGAGAACGGTCCGCGGGAGATCCTCCGCGGCGTCGACCTGACCGTGAAGCAGGGCGAGACCCACGCCATCATGGGTCCGAACGGCTCCGGCAAGTCGACCCTTGCCTACTCGCTGGCGGGCCACCCGAAGTACACCGTCACCAGTGGGACCGTGACCCTGGACGGCGAGGACGTGCTGGCCATGTCCGTCGACGAGCGGGCCCGGGCCGGCGTCTTCCTGGCCATGCAGTACCCGGTCGAGGTCCCCGGCGTCTCGGTCTCCAACTTCCTGCGCACCTCGGCCACCGCCATCCGAGGCGAGGCCCCCAAGCTGCGCACCTGGGTGAAGGAGGTCAAGGAGGCCATGGAGCGCCTGCACATGGACCCCTCCTTCGCCGAGCGCAACGTCAACGAGGGCTTCTCCGGCGGTGAGAAGAAGCGCCACGAGATCCTCCAGCTCGAGCTGCTCAAGCCCAAGATCGCGATCCTCGACGAGACCGACTCCGGCCTGGACGTCGACGCGCTGCGCATCGTCTCCGAGGGCGTCAACCGGGTGCGCGAGAGCGGTGAGGTCGGCACCCTGCTGATCACCCACTACACGCGGATCCTGCGCTACATCAAGCCCGACCACGTCCACGTCTTCGCCGCGGGCCGCATCGCCGAGTCCGGCGGTCCGGAGCTGGCGGACAAGCTGGAGGCCGAGGGCTACGAGGCCTATGTGAAGGGAGGCGCGTCCGCGTGACACCGCAGTTGCCGGGCCTGCTGGACACCGAGGCGATCCGCAAGGACTTCCCGGTGCTGGACCGTCTGGTCCACGACGGGAAGAGGCTCGTCTACCTGGACAACGCCGCGACCTCGCAGAAGCCGCGCCAGGTCATCGACGCCCTCAGCGAGTACTACGAGCGCTACAACGCCAACGTCCACCGCGGTGTGCACACGCTCGCCGAGGAGGCCACGGCGCTGTACGAGGGTGCCCGCGACAAGATCGCGTCCTTCATCAACGCGCCGAGCCGCGACGAGGTGATATTCACCAAGAACGCCTCGGAGTCGCTGAACCTGGTCGCCAACATGCTGGGCTGGGCCGACGAGCCCTACCGCGTGGACAGCGACACCGAGATCGTCATCACGGAGATGGAGCACCACTCCAACATCGTCCCGTGGCAGCTGCTGTCGCAGCGCACCGGCGCGAAGCTGAAGTGGTTCGGCCTGACCGACGACGGCCGGCTCGACCTGAGCGACATCGAGCAGGTCATCACCGAGAAGACGAAGATCGTCTCCTTCACGCTGGTCTCCAACATCCTGGGCACGATCAACCCGGTCGAGGCGCTCGTCCGCCGCGCCCAGCAGGTGGGTGCCCTGGTGCTCATCGACGCCTCGCAGGCCGCGCCGCACATGGTGCTGGACGTGCAGGCACTGCAGGCCGACTTCGTGGCCTTCACCGGCCACAAGATGCTGGGCCCGACCGGCATCGGCGTGCTGTGGGGCCGCCAGGAGCTGCTGGAGGACCTCCCGCCGTTCCTGGGCGGCGGCGAGATGATCGAGACCGTCTCCATGCACGAGTCGACCTACGCGCCCGCGCCGCACAAGTTCGAGGCGGGCACGCCCCCGATCGCCCAGGCCGTCGGCCTCGGCGCCGCGGTGGACTACCTGAACGCCGTCGGCATGGACCGGATCGCCGCGCACGAGCACGCGATCACCGAGTACGCGCTGCGCCGGCTGAAGGAGGTGCCCGAGCTGAGGATCATCGGCCCGGACACCCCCGAGGGCCGCGGGTCCGCGATCTCCTTCACGCTCGGCGACATCCACCCGCACGACGTGGGTCAGGTCCTCGACGAGCAGGGCATCGCCGTGCGGGTCGGGCACCACTGCGCCCGGCCGGTCTGCCTGCGGTACGGAATTCCCGCGACCACGCGAGCGTCGTTCTATCTGTACTCCACGCCGTCCGAGGTCGACGCCTTGGTCGAGGGCCTGGAGCACGTACGGAACTTCTTCGGCTGAGGGACGGACGGCGAAGCCTGTGAAGCTGGATTCGATGTACCAGGAAGTCATCCTGGACCACTACAAGAACCCGCACGGCCGCGGCCTGCGCGACGGTGACGTCGAGGTGCACCACGTCAACCCGACGTGTGGTGACGAGATCACGCTGCGCGTCAAGCTCGACGGCACGTCCATCCGGGACATCAGCTACGAGGGCCAGGGCTGTTCCATCAGCCAGGCCAGCGCCTCGGTGCTCAACGAACTGCTCGTCGGCCGCCAGGTCGACGAGGCCGTGAAGGTCCAGGAGGTCTTCCTGGAGCTGATGCAGTCCAAGGGCAAGCTGGAGCCCGACGACGCGATGGAGGACGTCCTGGAGGACGCGGTCGCGTTCGCCGGCGTCTCCAAGTACCCGGCGCGCGTGAAGTGCGCGCTGCTGAGCTGGATGGCGTGGAAGGACGCCACCGCCCAGGCGCTGGGCGATGGCGCGGTCAGGGAGTCCGCATGAGCGACAACGCAGAAGTGACGACGACGAAGCCGGCGAGCGAGGAGGAGATCCGTGAGGCCCTCTACGACGTCGTCGACCCCGAGCTGGGCATCGACGTCGTCAACCTCGGGCTGATCTACGGCATCCACATCGACGACAGCAACGTCGTCACCCTCGACATGACGCTCACGTCGGCGGCCTGCCCGCTGACCGACGTCATCGAGGACCAGGCCAAGTCGGCCACCGACGGCATCGTCAACGACCTGAAGATCAACTGGGTCTGGATGCCGCCGTGGGGCCCCGACAAGATCACCGACGAGGGCCGCGAGCAGCTGCGCGCGCTCGGTTTCAACGTCTGACCCTCGCGGGCCCGCACCGGGCCCGCGAGGGACCACGACCGCGGGGGGGGGGGGGCCGGGG
>NZ_CBDRCM010000063.1:0-40857 GCF_965342435.1 Actinacidiphila sp. bgisy160
CACCATCGGTACCAGCGGCGGCGTCCGCCGCCCTCCGCGGCCCGGAACACGAAGCCGAGCAGCCACACCACCAGCACGATCAGCGCGATCCACCACAGGGCCTTGAGGGCGAAGCCCGCCCCGAAGAGGATCAGGGCCAGCAGCAGGACAAGCAGCAAGGGAACCATGTCGTCAACCTCCTGACTCCGCGTGTGCCCCGCCTTGGCGTCACCATGCGTGACCCTTTCCAGGGCCGGTGCGCCGTAGGATCGAAAGGGCTCGGCCCCTTCCTCTGGAACCCGCGATGCCCGACCCGACGTCCGACCAGCCCTGCCAGGCCCGTGGCCCGCAGCCCGACGCCGTCGACCGGCGGCTCGACGCCGTCGCGCGGCATCCCTTCCGCGCCAGGTTCCACCTGCGCGGTCGCGACCGCGTCACCGCCGGGCTGAACGGCCCGTCCACGATCCGGTGGCACGCCCACGACCTCGTCGCCAAGCGCCTGGCCCCGGCCGCGCCGTACAAGGACGGCAAGCAGACCCCCTACCGTGGCCATCCCGTGTTCGTCGCGCAGCACGCGACCGCCACCTGCTGCCGCACGTGTCTGGAGCGGTGGCACGGCATCCCCAAGGGGCGTGAGCTGAGCCGCCGGGAACGCGCCTACGTCGTGGAGGTCATCTGCCGCTGGATCGAACGCGAGCTGTCCGCCCCGTAGGGCCCCGCGGCCTGATCCCCCGGGGCGCGTGCCCGCGGGCGGGGGCATGCCGCAATTCGGCGGCGCTCAGGGGAGGACGGGGCGGGAGGCGCGAGATCCCGGCTCGTCCTGGAGCCGGCGGACCGGCCCCACCGAGCGTGGGGCAGGGCAACCGCGCACTGGCCCTGCCCGGTGCGCATGAACGGCGCCATCGCGGGTCGGACGTGCGGTGCGGGTGCCGGACCGCGATTCCCCCGTCGTGGTCCGGCCCCCCGCCGGCCGTCAGCGCGCCGGCGTCCGCAACTCGATGTCGTCGGGCCCGAGCGGCCGGCCGTCCGCGTCGCGCATCCGCAGTGGGGCCACCGGGCGGCCGGTCGCCCGGTCCACGACGGTGGTCCGCTCCTCCCCGGGCTCGAAGAGGTTGGCCTCGCCCCACTGGCGCAGGGCGAGCAGCACGAGCCGCAGGCCCTTGCCCTCCTCGGTGAGTTCGTACTCCCGGTAGGGGCTCCCGTCCGCGGCGGGCACCGTGCGCAGCACCCCGTGCTCCACCAGTTTGGTGAGCCGACTGCTCAGGATGTTCTTGGCGCAGCCCAGGCCGCGGTGGAAGTCGTTGAACCGGCGCACCCCGTCGAGCGCGTCCCTGACGATCAGCAGCGACCACCAGTCGCCGACGACGCCCAGGGTCCGCGCGACCGGGCACGGTCCGTCACTGAAGTCCTTCTTCTGCATCTCCCTCTCCCGGTTTCGACATTAAACCGAAAGGCCGGGCAGGGCAAACGCCGTGCCGGGGTAGCGCGGATCCACCCGGGCCGGGACGTAGAAGCCGGTGGTGGCGGTGACCGCGGCGGCCGGCTCCGTGGTCTCCTGCGGGGCGCCGGCGGCGGGCGTACGCCGTGCCCCACGCGCGGCTGCGCGCAGCGGCGCGGCCTGGACGGCGTAGAGCCTGCGAGTCCCCTGCGCGCGCACGACGGCGAGACGCCGGCCTGGGGACGTTCCCGTTTCGTCCCCGGTGCCCCTGAGCAGCGAGGACGTACCCCGACGCGCGCCTCACTCCAAGGGAGGAGGGAGGAGCCGGGCATAGGGGTGGCTTCAGGGACGTTCCCTGACACGGGCCCGAGGGCCCACGGCGTAGGACTGGAAGGGTTCGCCCGGCACGGGCCGCGTCTCCGAAGGAGTGATGACCATGCGCCGCATCCGCGTCCAGCGACCGAAGAAGCCGGCGCCGTCCCGCCCTCCGATCGACCTGCGGACACCGTCCGGAAAGCCCCTCCCGTACTGACGCCCGTCACCGACGCACACCGTGCACGTCCAGAAGGGTCGCCCGAGATGAGCGACACGATCCACCGGCCCGGGAGCACCATCCCGGCCTTCCGCCCGGTCTTCGCCTACGTGATGAGGCGGCTGCGCTACTTCGTCGAGGGCTTCCGTCGTGCGGCCCTGGCCAGGTGACGGCGCCGGTCGGTCGAGACCACCCGCCCGGGGAGACGCCCCGCGGCCGGGAGTGCCCGGTCGGCCGCGCCGCGCCCCCGAACGGCCCACGCGGAGCGCTGTTGCGCGTCGGCGCCGACCGGGTGACCCTTGACGTGATTCGGGTGCACCGGGACGCGAGGTGGGCCATGGTCGAGCCAGCTGTGACGATCCGGCAGGACGGCGACGGTTATGTGGTCACCTGCCCGGGGACCGACGCGGTCGGACGCGGGCCGACGGAGACCCAGGCGTGGACGGACTTCTGGGCGGCCCTGCACGCCGACTGGAGACCCCCGGCAGAGCTCAAGGCGGGCCCTGGCGAAAACCATGTACGAGGCCTGCGGGTACTGCGGCTCTTCCTCTGACGCCGGTCAGGTCAGGGCGCCCGGCCGGACCACACCGGCTCGACGCGCGCCCACTCCCGCTCCCACGTCCGCAGCCGCCCGCTCAGCGCGAGGGGGGCCGGCGCGTGGTGGACGCCCCAGGCCGCGGCCGACCACAGCAGCAAGCACGTGATGCCCAGCACCAGGCCCGCACCCCGCGCCCCCGCCGTACTGCGGGTCCCGGGCGCCGGCGAACCCCGGTCGTCCACCCGGATCCGTATGCGCCCGCCCGCCTCGACAGGCCGCCCCATCGGGACCCGCCCGGTGTGCGCACGGCCGCGCGGGCGCCCTCGGAACGGGCATGGGGCTCCTCCCGCGGGGCCACCCCGGGGCCCCGGCACCCTTGTCGGGGATGTCAGGTGCAGACCGTGCCCGCGGGCGGCAACTGGCCGCCGGTCAAGTAGCGGTCGACGGCGTCGTCGACGCAGCCGACCGACCTGAGGTAGGCGGTGTGCCCGTCGCCGTCGTAGGTGAGGAGACGGCCCGAGGAGAGCAGCCGGGACAGGGTCCGTGCCTCGGAGTACGGGGTCGCCGGATCGCGCGTGGTACCGACGACCAGGATCGGCGCGGCGCCCCGCGCGGTGATGGCACGGGCCGGCTGGTCCGCTGGGACCGGCCAGTGGGCGCAGGCCGACAGCTGCTCCGCGAAGTACCTGCCGAAGCGGGGCGAGGCGCTGACGAACGCGGGCAGCGCCTCGCGTGCCTGCGCGGGGGTGGCGCGTGCTCCCAGGGTGCCGCTGAGGCAGCTGATCGCGAGGTAGGCGGCACCGCTGAAACCGGAGTGGTCGAAGGCGCCGCTGAGTTCCTGCACCGCCGTGGTGCCGCCGGAGCGGACCTCGGCGAGCGCGGCCCGCAGCTTCTCCCACGCGGGCGCCATGAGCCCCGTGGTGACCGCGCTGATGAGGCCGTCGCCGTCGAGGACGACGTCCTTGCCCTGTCGCAACGGAGCGCGGTCGAGGGCCTCGACCAGCGCGTCCAGGGCTCGGCCCGCCTCGGCGACGGAGTGACCCACGGAGCAGGCCGGCCGGGCGGCGCAGTCGGCCGCGAAGGAGTCCCAGGCGATCTGGTAGCCCCGGGCCTGGGCCAGCACGCTGCGGACGCCGTCGAGCGTGGGATCGACGCCGCCGTCCAGCACCATGCGGCCCACATGGGACGGGAAGAGGCCGGCGTAGCTCGCGCCGAGGTAGGAGCCGTAGGAGAAGCCGAGGTAGTGCAGCCGCTCGTCGTCGAGGAGGACGCGCATGAGTTCCATGTCCCGGGCCGAGTCGAGCGTGCCGACGTGGGGCAGCAGCCGCCCCGCGCCCCGCTCGCACGCGGCGGCGGTGTCGCGGGCCGCCTCGTCGGCCCCCGCGAGGTCAGGCTGGTCCGCGTCCGGTTCGTCCGCGCCGGGGAGCCACCGTACCCCCAGTAGGGTGCCGGCCGTGTCGGTACCGCAGTCCACCGGAGTGCTGGAGCCGACCCCGCGCGGGTCGACCGCGACCAGGTCGTAAGCGGCGCGCACCGCCGGTGAGAAGGCCCCCGCGAACGGCCACAGCGAGGTGATCGCGGGTTGGCCGGGCCCGCCCGGGTTGAACAGCAGCGAGCCGATGCGCTGGGCGCCGGTCCCGGTGGCTTTTTTGCGGGTCGCGGCCAGTCGGACGTCGCCAGCTTCTGGACGGGCGTAGTCCAGTGGGGCCCGCAGGGTCGTGCACTGGAACGCCGGCTGCTCCGCGCAGGGCTTCCAGTCGAGCTTCTGCCGGTAGTAGCCGGCCAGTGCGGGAGGAACGGCCGTCGCGGCGGCGAGGCGCGCCGGCCCGGCGGGGCCGTGCCCCGCGCTCTGCCCCGGCGGGCCGGCCGTGCAGCCGCTCAGCAGGAGTGCGCAGGCGCAGAGCACGGTGAGCGCCGCGTGATGGAGCCCGCGCCCGGGTCCGCGGGATATGGGTCCGGTGGTCCGGCCTGCCTTCATCGCCACGCCTCTCCTTCACCTTCCGGAGCGTGATCAGTGCACCACGCACCGTCCGCGGCGGGGGCGTTCGCGTAGGCCGGTGGGGTGGTCGCGGCGGGCGGACACCGGCCCGCCCCGGGCCCGTGTACGGGCCCGGGGCGGAGTGCCGTGCGGGGAACTGCGGGCCTCAGGCCTCGCCGCCCTGGGTACGGCGACGGCGCAGGAGGAACACGCCGCCCGCCGCCGCGACGGCGAGGAGGGAGGCGCCGGTGAGGCTCTCGGCGGTGTTCATGCCGGTCGAGCCGCCGAAGCCGGTGTCGGGCGCGCCCCCCTTGTTGTTGTCGTTGTCGCGGTCGTTGTCACGGTCGTAATCGCGGCCACCGTAGCCGCCGTGCCCGCCGTGGCCGTAGTGGCGCTTGTAGCACTTGCGGTCGTGGTCGCGGTCACGACCGCCGCGGTCGCCGTAGCCGCCGCGGCCGTTGCCGTCGTCACCTTGGTCGCCGCGGTCGCCGTAGCCACCGCGGTCGTCGCCGCGGCCGTGGCCGCCCCGGCCGTACGAGCACTTGTCGCGGCGGTGACCGCGGCCGTAGTTGCCGTAGTCGTCCTCGTAGTCGTCCCCGTACTCGTCGTCGCCGTTGTCGTAGTTGTCGTCCGGCACGGTGCCGGGGTCGGTCGTGACGGTTCCGCCGTCGCGGTCACCGGTCGTGCTGGTCGTGGCGGGAACGGTGAGGGTGCCGACGCTGCCCTGGTCGGACTTCGGGCCGACCATGCAGCTGACGGTGATGGTGTACGTGTTGGCCGGCGCGTCGTCGGGGATCGTGAACGTTCCGCTCAGCGGACCGCCCGGGGTCGCCGCGCTCAGGGTCAGGGCGTTGCGCAGCAGGCCGGACGGGAAGGCGTTGGCGTTCACCATCGCGCCGGGTGCCTGGCAAACCTCCGAACTGGCGGTGACGGTGACGGAGCGTCCGTTCTGGGCGACGTTGACGTCGACCACGGCGAAGGCCTGCGAGTTCGGAAGGACGACCGCCGCAGCGGTCATGGTCGCCATCGCCAGGATGCGAGCACCACGCATGGAGCTGAACCTCCTTGTGGACGGGGCAGGCGGGATGTGGCCCCCGGCACGACTGCCAGCGCGTCCTCGAGACCTATATGGCGATCATCCGCAGCCGCTCCGCACCCCGAGACCGTCAGAGGTGTACGGCCGAATGGGGTGGGGCCGTGGCGCCACCCGGAACGTTTCCGCAGGTGAGGGGCGGTACAGGGGGCCGGATAAGAAAAATGTGAAGAGATGTCCAACTGGGTGATGGATCATCAGCTAATGTTGCGTCAGTGAAAGGGCGCGGGCTCGGCCCATTCGATTGCCAACGACTGACTGACCGTCAGCGGGCTTCGTCGTGCACCAGCGTGGGCCGCGACGGGCATGTTGCGCTTACCGACGGCACGTCAGGAACTATGTGAGGCACGAGCGTTCGCCGATCCCGCATCAGAACCGGATGCGGGCCGCGACGGGCAGGTGGTCGCTGCCGGTCGGCGGCAGGGTCCGTACGTCCGAGACCGTCGCGGACCGCGCCAGGACCTGGTCGATCCGGGCCAGCGGGAACCCTCGCGGCCAGCTGAACGCGAACCCCGACTTCGGGGCGCCCAGCCGCGAGGTGAGCGGGGCCAGTCCACGGTCGTCGACCGTGCCGTTGAGGTCCCCGAGCAGGATCACCCGGTCCAGTGGCTCGGCCGAGATCGCGGCGCCGAGCAGAGCCGCGCTCTCGTCCCGCCTGGCGGAGCCGAACCCGCCCAAGCCGAGGCGCAGCGACGGCAGGTGGGCCACGTACACGGCGACGTCCCCCTGCGGCATTCGGGCGGTCGCCCGCAAACCGCGGTCCCAGTCCGCGCCGACGCCCGTCGGCCGGATGTCGATCCTGCGCTCGTCCACCAGGGGATACCTCGACCACAGCCCGACCGTGCCGAAGGACACGTGATGGGGATACGTCTCGTCCAGGACGCCGCCGAAGTCCCGCAGCAGGGACGGCGTCAGCTCCTGAAGGGCGACCAAGTCGCCATCTGCTGCGATGAGCTGCTCGGCCGTACCGGTGGGATCCGCGTTCTCGTCACTCACGTTGTGCTGCACCGCGACGAGGTCGTACGCGCGGCCGCCGTGCGGGAGCGGCAGATCCCCGAAGACCGCGAACCAGGCCGCCAGCGGCACCAGGAGCGCGCACAGGGCGACTCCCGAGCGACGCAGCAGGGCCACGCACAGCAGCGCCGGGACGCCCAGGCCCAGCCACGGCAGGAACGTCTCCAGCAGGCTCCCCCAGCGGCCGGGGCCGTCGGGCACCGCGCAGTGGCAGACGAGCAGCAGCGCCAGCAGCAGCGGGAGCGCCAGTACGACCCCGTCCCAGCGTCGCGGGCCGCGCCATCCGCGGCCGTCGCCCGTCCCGGCGGCCCGCTCGTGATCCGTCCGTCTCCGTGATCGCACGCACCAACGACGCCGGTCCGCGTGATCCGGTTCCCGTACCACTCCGTGACGGGGCCCACACGCCTCCGCTACGACGGCTCCCGCACGTCCGCCACGACCCGGAACTCCGCCGGCCCCAGCGTGAGCACGCCGTCGCTGAGCGGCGTGCACCGCACTCCGCCCTTGCCGCGCAGCGCGCGCTGCGCCCCCGGGCCGATGACGGTGTCCATCCAGGAACAGGGCCGGGCAGGGCGCCGTACCGCGAACAGGACGGGCCCCGCCCCGGTGTCCAGTGCCACGGTCGTGCCCACGTAGGCGTCGATGTCGACGCCGCGGAGCAGCACGTTGCGGCGGGTGTGCCGCAGGTCCGTCTCCGGGTCGATGTCCAGCGGCAGGTTCTCCGCCGCCATGAGGGTGACGGCGGCGTCGCGATGGGCCGGCCGCGCGTAGTAGCGATCACCCACGAGTCCGAGCCCGCCGCGCACCTCGGCGCTGCGCACCAGCTCCCCGTCCGGCGCCGCCGACGGCCCCTGAGACGGCCGCCCCATGTAGCGGTGCAGCGGAGAGACCAGCAATTGCACGACTTCGACCTGCTGAGACATGCGGCAAGCCTAGAACGCCGCCGGCTCTGCCCGGCGCGGGCGTCTCAGGGCCGCCCCCGCGCCGCCGGTCTCACACGTCCCAGGACGTCGCGGTGGGGCGGGGGAGTGGCGCACCGTCGACGTAGAGGTCGACGCGCTCGTTGTAGAAGGCGACCATGCCCGCGACGGGGGCGCACGCCACCATGGGGAAGTCGTACGCCCAGGCGACGTCCTCGTGGACGGTGGTGCCGGCTTCGAACGACCAGTAGCCGCTGGTCGTGCCCTTGTACGGGCAGCGCGTGACCGTGTCCGAAGGGCGCAGCCGGGTCCAGTCGACGTGCACGCGTTCGACGTAGTAGCGGGTCGGCAGGCCGGTCTCGAACAGGGTCACCGCGTGCGGCGCGTCGGCGAGGACGGTGCCGTCGATCTCCACGCGGACGCTGCTGGACGAGCGCAGGGCGTCGACCCGCGTGTAGGGGCTCCGCGGGTGGACGAAGACCTGCTCGTCCTCCTCGTACCAGGCGTCGAGGGCCTCCCAGCGGAAGCGCGCGGTGCCCAGGAGCCGGTCCGGGGCGCCCTCGTCCCAGACCCAGGCCGCGCCCTGGCGGACCTCGGAGCCGACGTGCAGCGAGTGGCGGCGCGCCGGGCCGGGGCCCAGCCTGCCGGTCCGGCCGTCGTCGGTGAGCACCCCCTCGGCGAGGTCCTTCACCGGGATGCTGTACTGCGGGTATCCGGGCCACTCCCACACGTACAGGGCACGCCGGGTGTCGAGGACGGTACGGCCCCCGACCAGCGCCCGGATACGCCGCGGGACGGGTTCGACGTGCCCGACCGGGACGATCAGACCCGGATGGTTCACGCTCTCGTCCGCCATCGGTGATCACCTCGGTCCGTTCACGGGCTTCCGTACGCCCAGCTTGTCCGGAGCCCGCGCAATCGGCCACCCCGGCCGCCCCCGCGGCGCAACACCGCCGCCCGCCGCGACCAGGACGAGCGGGAACTCGGGGCTGGACGCGTGCCGGACGCCACCCGGGACGAAGCCCGCCGCGCGGCAGGTCTCGAGCAGCCGGTCGGACCAGCCGGGAGCTTCCGCGCGGGGGAAGACCACGAGGTCCTGGCCGGACAGATCGACGAGGGACACCCGCGGCCCGCGGGCCACCGGCGAGGGCGGGGGAGGACGACTCCCAGTCCGGAGGCGGCCTCCGGCCGAGCCGGAGCCCCGCCGCGTGAGGGCGCGCTCAGGCCCCCACGGTGCCGTCGACGCCCTCGCGGAGGAAGTCCGCGTGTCCGTTGTGGCGGCCGTACTCCAGGAGCACGTGCACCATGACCATCCGCAGGGAGACGTCCTCCCCCCAGCGCGGCTGGTGCCCGGCCAGGTCCAGGGACTCGGCCGCCTCCTCGATCCGCCGGGAGTTCTCGACCTCGGCCTCCCAGGCCGCGAAGGCCTCGGCGCGGGTGGACCCGCTCGCGTCGTAGGCCGCCTGGAAGTCGATCCTGTCGGACCACACCATGGGCGCGTCGTTGTCCTCGAACACCCGGCGGAACCAGGCGCGTTCCACCTCCGCCATGTGCCGGACGAGCCCGAGCAGCGACAGGGTGGACGGAGGCATGGACCGCAGCCGCAGTTCCTCGTCCGAGAGCCCGCGGCACTTCATGGCCAGCGTGGCGCGGTGGTAGTCGAGGAACGCCCGGAGCGTCTCGCGCTCCCCGCCGAGCAGCGGCGGGCCCACGCGGTCGTCGTCGGTCACTGGATGCTCACTTTCTCCGTTCCTACTGCGGGGGCCAGCCTTTCACCCCTGCCGCCTGTCAGGCCCGGGAATTACGGTGGGCTAGGATTGAAGAGTTCTTCAATTGACGAATCTCCTCAGAGGGTGCGGGTGGTCCGAGTGCAGGTTCCGCTCTACCAGGCCAAGGCGGAGTTCTTCCGCATGCTGGGGCACCCCGTGCGCATCCGCGTCCTGGAACTCCTGCAGGACGGCCCGAAGCCGGTGCGGGACCTCCTCAACGCGGTGGAGATCGAGCCCTCCAGCCTCTCCCAGCAGCTCGCCGTACTGCGCCGCTCCGGCATCGTGACCGCCACGCGCACCGGCTCCACCGTGGTGTACGAGCTGGCGGGCGGCGACGTGGCGGAACTGCTCCGGGCGGCCCGCAGGATCCTCACGGAGCTGCTGACCGGGCAGCAGGACCTGCTGGCCGAGCTGAAGCAGACCGAGGAAGCCTCCGTCGTCCGCGCGGCCGGCACGACGGGCGGCGCCGCGTGAGCTCCGGGGCGGGCGCGCGCAAGGACACGGGCGGCGAGAGGTACAAGCAGCGGGCGGTGCTGCTGCGTGTCCTCGTCTACGTCTTCGTCACCCACTTCATCGCCGGTTTCATCACTCTGCTGTTCTACCTGGGGCAGCACGCCCCCAAGTGAACGGGCCACCGGTTCAGGCGGGGTCCAGCGGCAGGGTGACCCAGATGCCCTTGCCTCCGGTACCAAGGTCGGGGTGCACCGCTGCGGTGCCCCCGCACTCGGCGGTGACCTCGGCGACCATGGCCAGCCCGCCGCCGGCCGCGGCGGATCGGAGCAGGTCCGGCCGGTGGGGATGCCGGTCGTACACGGCGAAGGCGAGTACCCCGCCGCCCGTCGCGTAGACGACGTCCAGGCTGGGGGAGACCGCAGCGGCGTGGCGGACACTGTTGGCGACCAGCTCGCTGAGGATCAGCAGGGCCCGGTCCAGCACGGCGTCGCCCGGTGCGAGGCCCCAGCGGGTGTAGACGTACTCGCCCGTCCTGCGGGCCACGGCCACGGACAGGGGTGCCGTCGGCAGGGTCAGCACATGGCGGCGCTGCAGCATGGCACGCGCATTCACCGGGGGCCGGGCCGGCCGTCGTCAGCGGTGCGGGCACCAGCGCCGGCGGCGCCGCTGAGCCGGTGCCCCTGGATCGTGAGGGGGTGGATCCGCAGCAGGGTGTCGTGCGGACCGTGGACCCATCCGGTGAGCGTGCGCCGGTAGTGGGCGGCCTCGTGCGCGTCGGTGAGGTCCTGGGCGGGCCCGGTGGCCGCGACCGACCAGCCGGTGCCCGCGGCGCCGTGGAACCGTTCGCAGTGGTACGTCACGCCGCCTCCTTGCGTGACCGCGGTGAGCGGGACGGGGGCACGGACGACGAGCGCGCCGTACTCCAGGACGTGGGCGGCGGGACGGACGAGCACCCTGCCGCGCAGCACATAGACCAGGCGGCCGCTGCGTGCCCCTTCCAGCAGCCACAGCGCCTCCGCCCCGGTCAGGTCGGTCATGCGGTACGCGGGGCTCATCCGGCGGCCTCCCCCTGCAGCACTCCGGCCCGGTGCAACCGGGCGCGGGCCGCGCGGACGGCTTCCGGGGCCGTGGCGTGCACCAGGTCCGCGTCCCGCAACCCGTCCAGCACGCCCAGCGCGTCCAATGCGTGCCGCTGCCCGGGCCGGACCCCGGACGCCAGCACCGTGATGCCGCGGCGGTGCAGCCGGTCGATCGCGTCCTTCAGGACCAGGGCGCCGGTGGCGTCGATGTGGGTGACACCGGAGAGCCGCAGGATGACCACCGACACGTCGGCGACCTCGGTGAGTTCGAGCAGGGAACGGTGTGCGGCGGCGAAGAACAGCGGCCCGTCGAGGCGGTACGCGACGATGTGCTCGGAGAGCAGGGCGTGTTCCCCGGCGCCGTGCCCGTCCGGCGGACCCTCGTGCAGCGGCACCTGATCGAGCCGGACCTGCCGCGCCACCGCGCGCAACGCCAGGGCCCCGGCCACCACCAGCCCGATGACGACCGCGTACACCAGGTCAAGGGCCAGCGTGGCGGCTGCGGTCAGCAGCAGCACCGCGCCGTCGGCGCGGGTCGCCTGGGCCATCGCCCGCAGCGAGGCGACCTCGACCATCCGGATCGCGGTGGCGAGCAGCACCCCCGCGAGCGCCGCCAGCGGGATCCTCCCGACCAGGGGAGCCGCGACGAAGACGATCAACGCGAGGACGGCGGCGTGGGCCAGCGCGGCCAGCCGCGAGCCCGCGCCCGTACGCACGTTGACGGCGGTGCGGGCGATCGCCGCGGTGGCCGGAACCCCACCGAACAGCGGGACGACCAGGTTGGCCAGGCCCTGGCCGAACAGTTCCCGGTCCGGGTCGTGGCGCTGTCCGCGCGCCATCCCGTCCGCGACGGTCGCCGACAGCAGTGACTCCAGCGCGGCCAGGGCCGCCACCGCCACGGCCGGCGCCAGCAGCGAAGGGAGGGCGGCCGGGTCGAGGAACCCCAGGGAGGGCGTGGGCAGTCCGGACGGCAGGTGCCCGATGCGCGCCACCGGAAGGTCCGCGGCCTCGGCGGCGATCGTGGCCGCCGCGACGGCCGGCAACGAGAACGGCACCCGGGGGCGCCACCGCGCACCCGCCAGGATGAGCCCGGCCACCGCGGCCGAGATCGCGAGGGGCGCCCAGTGGGGGTGGGTCAGGAACTCCCCTACGGCCCGCAGGGCCACAACTGCGATCTTGTCGCCGTCCGGCGTGGGTACCCCCAGCGCCGCGGGCACCTGCTGCAGCCCGATCACGCAAGCGATGCCGAGGGTGAAGCCCTCCACGACGGGAGCGGGCACGTAGCGCATGTACCGGCCGGCGCGCAGCAGGGCCAGCCCGATCAGCAGCGCACCGGCCATCAGCCCCACGGTCAGCACCCCGCCGGGTCCGTACCGGGCGACGATGGGCACCAGCACGACCGTCATCGCGCCGGTCGGCCCGGAGACCTGCACATTCGATCCACCGAACAGGGCCGCCACGGCCCCCGCCACCACCGCAGTGGCGAGCCCGGCCTCCGCCCCGAGTCCCGAGGAGACCCCGAACGCCAGCGCGAGCGGCAGGGCCACCACCGCGACGGTCAGCCCGGCGAGCAGGTCCTGACGGGGCTGCCGCCGCATCGCCGCCAGATCGTCCCGCGCGGGCAGCAACGCGCGTACCGGGTCCCACACCCGCCCTGCCAGCCAAGTCACCGTGCTAAGACACCGGCCCTGTCGTCCGTCGTCCCGGCCGGTTGCCTGGGACGGTTCGTTGCCGTGCCCGGGTCTCCCATGACGACACAGCGGGATCATCATGTAGCGAATTGAAGAATTTTGCAATTTGTGGATCTGATGGGTCGCCGGGCCCGCCGGCGGCCAGGCATGGGCGACCCGGCAGCCGGCGGCTCCGCTCGGGCCGGGGGCCAGGCCGGGGATCCCCGCGCTCCTCCCGGCGAAACGCCCCGTGTCCGGCCTCCAGCGTCGCTCGTGAGCAGTACCCGGCGGCCCGGCCGGCGCCGCATGGCGGGAGGGGCGCACGGGGTGCGGAGTCGCGGGGGAGTCCTCGGGGCGTACGCGACGAGTGCGTCAGGACCGTACGAACCCGCCGTTCCGCCGGAACCGGGACCACATCGGGTACTTCGGCGCCCGCTGCCCGTCCTTCGGCTTCGCATGTGTGCAACTGCGCGTACTCCCCCCGGATTTCTTCTTGTCACCCGGGGGTGATCACGACGAGGGTGCAGGGCGAGCCGCGGGCGCGATGGTGCGCCGTGCATCCGATGTCCCACTACCGAGCCCGGGTCACCCCCGGGCTGCCGGAGGCATTCGTTCATGTCAACACGCATACGGCCCAGACCGGTTCACCGATCCGGGCGTACCGGTCTGTCCGTCCTGCTCGCCGCCGCCGTCGCCCTGGGCGTCACCGGCCTGACCGCCCCCGCCCACGCCGCCGACCCCGGCACCGGCACCGGAGCGGCGCCCGCGCCGCAGCCGTCCACCGCCACCCCCGCCCTGGTCGACGGCCTCACCGACCCCGCCGACGCCTCCGTGCCCGCCGCCACCGCGGCCCGCACCCACCTGGCCGGCCACCAGGACCGCTACCGCATCCCCGCCCCCGACCGCGACCTGGTCACCGACGCCGTCACCACCGACGCCGACGGCACCGAGACCGTCCGCCTGGGCCAGAAGTACCGCGGCATCCCCGTCCTGGGCGCCCAGTACGTCGTCCGCATGACCCACAAGAACGGCAAGCGGACGGTGACCGGCACCTCCGGCTCCTACTTCACCGCCCTCGACGTCGACACCACCCGCCCCACCCTCCCCGCCTCCACAGCCGTACAGCGCGCCGTGCGGCAGGTGCGGGCGGAGCTGGCGAAGGGCGGATACCGCCCGGCCCACGCCAGGAGCGCCAAGGACGGCCTGACCGGCACCGACCGCGGGCTGACCGTGCTGCCCACCGGCAAGGGCGTGCTCGCCCGCCACGTCACCGTGCGCGGCACCGACCCGGCCACCGGCGCGCCCGTGGTCCAGGAGGTCTACGTCGACGCCGCCACCGGCATCGCGGTCTTCGAGTACGGCGGCCTGCCCACCTTCGCCCCGACCGCCTCCGCCGGCCCCGCCGCGCACCGCAGTGGCACGTCCATGCGCGACGGCGCCTCGACGCGGGGCGGCGCGCCCGCCGCTCCCGCGGCCGGAGCGACGGGCGTCATCGGCAGCGGGGTCCTCCTGAGCGGCACGACCGTGCCGCTGAACCTCTCCGAGGACGCGGCCACCGGCCAGTACCTGCTGCGCGACACCGCGCACATGGCCGACAGCAGGAGCCACAACGTCATCCAGACCTGGGACGCCTCCAGCGTCTGGTACCAGGACGTGTCGGGTCAGTGGCCCGAGAGCGTCGTGCCGTTCGCGATGCCGACCACGACGGCGCCGCAGGAGATGACCGACAGCGGCGCGGTCGACGCCCACTGGGCGGCGGGCAAGGTGTACGACTTCTACCGCGGCACCTTCCGGCGCGACAGCCTCGACGGCAAGGGCATGGCCATCAACTCCCTCGTCGGCGTCACGGACTTCGGCTCGCCGTTCGTCAACGCCTTCTGGGACCACACCAAGATGGTCTACGGCACCGGTGACGACGAGTACCGCTCGCTCGCCTCCGACCTGGACGTCGTCGGCCACGAGATGACCCACGGCGTCGTCGAACACACCGCCGACCTCGTCTACGCCGGTCAGTCCGGCGCCATGAACGAGGCGATCGCCGACTACTTCGGCAATGTCATCGACGTCACCGTCAACCGCACGCCCATGACCGACCCCGAGGCGGGCCTGATCGGCGGCGACCTCTGCCGGACCCGGGCGCCGAAGGACTGCGCCTTCCGCGACCTCAACGACGGCGCCACCACGAAGGGCTTCCTCGGGCTGCCGCTCGGCTCCGCCTACGACAACGGCGGCGTGCACGTCAACTCCACGATCTTCAGCGGCGCGCTGTGGGACATCCGCGAGAGTCTGGGCGGCGAACTCGCAGACAAGATCGTCTACAAGGCGCTCACCTCGTACATCACCCCCCTCGACGGCTTCGACGAGGGACGTGACGCGGTCATCGCCGCCGCCAGGTCCCTGCACGTCAAGGGCGACCGCATGGCGAAGGTGAAGAAGGCCTTCGACGCCCACGGCATCGTCCCCGGCTGGGAGCGGAACCTCGGGCTGGACAGCGACGTGCTGATGGGCCGGCTCGGCACCCTGATGTCGTACGTCGGCACCGGCAACAGCCCCAGCGCGGGCGGCGACTGGTGGGCCGCCCCCAAGTCCAGCGCCGACGGCACCGAGCCGTACGCCGTGTGGACCGGCCGCACCGACGGCAAGGGCAAGCCCCGCCGGGTCTCCCCGGTCGACGGGCGCTCGCACCTGAGCCCGGTCACCGACGGCAAGCGCGTGGTGTGGGTGGCGGTCGGCGACGTCCCCGGCGACGACCCCTGGGCCCACACCTACGACATCCTGTCGGCGCCCGTGGGCGGCGGCCCCGTCAAGACGCTGTACAGCACCACCTCGGAGATCAGCGGCCTGAGCGTGGACGGCGACACGGTCGCCTGGTCCCGCCGCGACGACGCGACCTCGCTGCAGCGGGTCCTGTACCTGAAGGGCGGCGACACCACGCCGCGTCAGGTGCCGCTCGGCCGGGACTACAACCAGGCGGTCGAGCCCGCCGTCAAGGACGGGCGCATCGCCTACATCCACGACGGCATGTTCGACGGCACCTACGGGGTCGTCGTGGAGGTCTTCGACACCAGGACCGGGAAGACCGCCACCCTCGGCGCGCCCTCGCAGCCGGAATGGATCAGCGCGCCGGTGATCACCGCGGCGGGTGTCTACTGGCTGATCGACACCGACTACACCGACGACGACTTCACCACCCTGCGCCGGGCGTCCGTGGACGGCTCCACCGTCACCGACGTCATCGCGGAGAAGGGCCCGCGCCCCGTCCGGGCGTTCGGCCTCACGGCCTCGGACACGGCGGTGACGCTGACGGTGTTCTCCTCGTGGTCGCAGGTCTTCGACGACTACAACGACTCCTTGGCCAAGCTCTACCAGTTCACCCCGCAGGGCACCCCGCTGGGCCGGGTCTCCTGCAGTAAGGGCCAGCAGTCGAACGCCGCCGCCGGCACCGGCAGCCGCGTCCTGTGGATGGACACCACCACCACGGACACCGACCTGGTGACCCGGGCCCGCCCCGCGGGAACCTGCGGCTGAGCGGCCGCGACACCGCACCACCCCGACGGGGGCCCGGACCGGCGCACGCCGGACCGGGCCCCCGCCGGCCGTCCCGCGAGGCGTACGATCATCAGCCGGTGCGCGTACGTACAGGGGTGGCAGGCTGCATGGATGTCTCGTCGGGCGGTCCTTGGGCGGGCACGGGTCTGGACCCCCTGGGCAGCCGGGTCCTCGAGTACCTGGTGGGACGTCCCTCGGCGGACGCCGCCGCGGTGGCCGAGGCGGTCGGCACATCCGCCGGCGAGGCCGAGCGGGCGCTGCGGGACCTGGAGGAGGAACTCCTGGTCATCCGCATCCCCGGCGGGTCCCCGCGCTGGAAGGCCGGACCGCCGCGCTCCTCCCTGGGTTCCCTGCTCGCCCGCAGGCGGGGCGAACTGGCCCGTACGGAGCTGCTCATGGAGCGGCTCGACGAGCTCTACCGCTCCGTCGCGCACCCCGGCGCGCCGAACCTGGTGGAGGTCCTGGAGCACGGCGACGAGGTCGCCGCCCGCTACGCCCACCTGCTGAAGGGCAGCAGGAGCGAGGTGCTGCACCTGGCCAAGCCGCCCTACGTGACCGGGACCTCGGACGACTCGGGGCACCGGGACCCGGACCGCACCGCGGTCGCCCCCGGAGTGCGGCTGCGGTCGGTGTACGAGGCCGACGGCTTCACCGACGAGGTGTCCCTGGAGACCGCGCTGCGCGGCACCGCGGTGGGCGGTGAGTTCCGCCTCGGTACCCGGCTCCCGGTCAAGCTGGCGCTCTTCGACCGGACCGCGGCCCTCCTCCCGCTCCAGGGCGACCGGCCCTCGGCGGGCTCGATGGTGGTGCACTCCCCAGCCCTGATCGAGGTGTGCGTCGCGCTCTTCGAGGGCATCTGGGAACGCGCGACACCCGTCTCGCTGGAGAGCCGCCAGGACTGGCCCGTCCCGCGGCGGGAACGGGAGACGGTGGAGACCGACGAACGGACCCGGGAGATCCTCCACCTCATGGCCACGGGGATGAAGGACGACGCCATCGCCAGGGTGCTCGGCGTCAGCCGCCGGACGGTGCAGAAGCACGTCAGCGAGGCGGGCACCGCCCTGGGCGCCCGGACGCGGTTCCAGATCGCGCTCCTCGCCCACGAACGCGGCTGGCTGGACGGCTGAGCCGGCCGTCCACGGCCGAGCCGACGCTTGGCCTGCGCTGTACGCCGTGTTCGCTGATGTAAAACGTTCAATCACACTATCGCTGCGCCTCGACGACCCGGCGGTGGCCGCCGTCGGCATCGCCGTCGTCGCCGCGCAAGCTCGGTGCCCGCCGTATGGTGCGCAATCCCGTCCTGTTCCCGCCGGCGGCGCTTCGGCCCGGGTGGTTACGCTCCGCCGGTGTCCGGCTCGCCGTGTCCGTGCGGCCCTGAGTGGTGCACCGGGCCGTGCGCCTCGCCACAGTGCCTTCCCGTCGCATCGGGCCGGCCCACCGGGGCACCGCCCACGGTGAGCAGCTCGGCGGGCGCGTGGTCGACCTGCAGGGTGGTGTGGGTGAGCCCGTAGTCCGAGCCGAGCAGGTGCTCCAGGTCACGGCGGACGGCGTGGCAGTCCCCGCCCGGCTCGACGAGGACGTGCGCCGACAGCGCGGGCTGCCCGGAGGTGATGGTCCAGATGTGCAGGTCGTGCACCTCGGTGACCGCCTCGTGGGCGGCCAGGCGGTCGCCCACCTCGTCCGGGGCCAGGCCGGCGGGGGCCGCCTCCAGGAAGATCCGCCCCGACTCGCGCACCAGCGTGCACCCCGCCTTGAGCATGAGGCCGACCACCACGAGCGTCGCGATGGCGTCGGCGCGGACGAAGCCGGTCAGGAGGACGACCAGGCCCGCCACGGCCGTGCCGACGAACGCGTACAGGTCGTTCAGCACGTGCTGGAACGCGCCCTCCACGTTCAGCGACGTCCGGTTCGCCCGCGACAGGCACCACGCCGCGCCGATGTTGACGACCACTCCGGCCAGCGCGGTGACCAGGACCGGGCCGCCCGCCACCTCCGGCGGCGAGACGAGCCGCCGCACCGCCTCGTAGGCCAGCCACGTGGCGAGGAGCAGCAAGGTGATGCCGTTCGCCTGCGCCGAGAGGATCTCGGCCCGCTTGAGTCCGTACGTGAAACCGCCGCGCGCCGGGCGCGCCGCCAGCCGCATCGCCACGAGCGCCAGCACGATCGAGGCGGCGTCGGTGAGCATGTGCGCGGCGTCGGAGAGCAGCGCCAGGGACCCCACCAGCAACCCGACGACGACCTCGACGGCCATGAAGCCGGCGATCAGCCCGAGCGCGAGCGCCAGCCAGCGCCGGTCGGCGTTTTCGGCCACCCCGTGTGCGTGCCCGTGCCCGTGCCCGTGATCGTGCGCGTTCATGGTGCGGCGACCTCCCCGTTCCGGTTGCGACACCCGCAGGGAAACACATGGGCACGCCGATCGCCAAAGACTGCACCGGTGACCGTTGTCAACTTCGATAGGACGGCGGTGACCTGTGCCGATGCCGGGCGGATCAAGAGGCGTCGGGAGTCACTCCGGCAAGCCCACCCGGGGGTGCCCGGAGGCGGGCGGCCTCCCGGCACCCCAGTGAGGTCAGCGGTTGGGGCTCGCGCCGCGGGCCGCGAGCATGTCGGCCATCAGGCGTATCTCCGCCTCCTGGCCCTGGACCATGCCCGCCGCCAGGCGTCGCACCCGGTCGGTCCGCGCGAGGTCGGCGGCCGCGGCCGCCATCTCCACGCCGCCCTTGTGATGTGCGGTGAGCAACTGGAGGTAGAGGACCGCGGCGGCCTTGCCATGGGCCGCGTCGAGCCGTCGCAGCTCCGCGTTCGTGGCCATGCCCGGCATCAGCGACCCGTCGTGCGGCGTGTAGGCCATGTCGTGTCCCATCCACGTCATGGGCGGCGTCGAGGACGACTTGGGCAGCTCCCAGACGTCCAGCCAGCCCAGCAGCATGCCGCGCTGGTTGGCCTGGGTGTTGATGACGTCGTAGGCCAGCCTGCGCACGTCCTCGTCGTCCGTGCGGTCGCGGACGATCAGGGACATCTCCACCGCCTGCTGGTGGTGGATCGCCATGTCGCGCGCGAAGCCGGCGTCGGGCGAGTCCGTGCCCGGGGTGCCCCCGCTGCCGGGGCGTGCCGTGAGCAGAGCGAAGGCCAGGACCGCGAGCACGACCAGCACCATGGCGCCGGCGAGAGCGAGCAGCGGCCTGCTCGCGCCCCGGGCGGCGGTCACGAGGCCTTGCCCCCGGTGCAGGGCGCGCCGGGCTCGGGGGTCTGGTCCCCCTGCACATAGGTGTCGAAGAACTCGGCGACGCGCGGGTCGTCCGCCTCGGTGACGCCCAACTGGTGGCCCCACGCCGTGAGCGTGATCGGCGAGGCCTGGTCCGCGTAGGGGCTCATCAGGGAGTACGGGGTCTTCGAGACGCGGGTGGCGAGCGTCTTGACGTCGGCGTCCGTCGCCTTGTCCGTGTACGTGACCCACACCGCGCCGTGCTCCAGGGAGTGCACGGCGTTCTCATTGGTGAGGGGCTTGTCGTAGACGTCGCCGTTGCAGTTCTGCCAGACCGGGTTGTGGTCGCCGCCCGCGGGCGGGCTCATCGGGTAGTCGACGGTCTTGCTGACGTGGTTCTGCGTGAGGCCGGACCACGTCTTCTCCCCGCTGATGGAGCCGGCGGCCGCGGCTTTCCCGTCGCTGCCGCCGTTGTCGTCGGCGGAGTTGACGAGGTAGAGGCCGCCGCCGACCAGTCCGGCGAGGACGGCCGTGCAGGCGGTGATGGTGATGATCCGGTTGCGGCGTTCGCGGGCCTGCTCCTGGCGGCGTATCTCCTCGACGCGCGCGCGGCGGTCGGCGGTCCTGGCCTTGGAATTGGGGGAACCCATGGCATGTCCTGATTCCCCGCCGCGTCGGCGACACGGCGGTGCTCGTGAAGGGTCGGATGACGTACGGCGCGCACCGGCGGTCACCGCCGGTGCGACCGGCCCTCCTACATCCGCTGGATCTGGAGCATGTGCAGGTCGAAGGGGCGCACGGTGCCGGGGGACGGCGCGCTCAGCCCGGACGCGGCGACCGCGGGGGGCCACACCGACGGCAGTGCGGTGCCGGCGAGGTGCGGCATGGGCGCGGAGCCCAGGGTCACCGGCGTGTGCTCCGCGGGGGAGCAGCCGTTGCCGGGCCTGCCGGGGTCGTGTGCGTCCGTGCACACCTCGTCGCTGACGTACGCGACGTGGGCGGAGACAAGGGTCCGGACCGGGCCGGACGCGGCGTCCGGCGCCCCGGCGTGACCGCAGACCCCGAGGGCGGCGATCAGCCCGCACAGGACGAGGACAACACCGCCCAGGCGGGCGGGTGTCGCACCGCCTCGGCCGGCTCCTCCGTCACTGCGCATCGCGGCAGATCGTACCCGTCGGCGCGCCCCGTGCCCGCGCCGGGTGCACCCCCGGCGGGAAACGGAGGTGCCTGCCGCCGGAGGGCTCTGTCAGGCTGCTCCGCACGGACCTTCGCCTGGAGCCCTGGTCGGAGGCAGCACTTTCGCTCCCTTCCGGCTGATCGACACCCCCGGGATGCGGCGGCACGTCAGGGGCGCGGAGTCCGAGGAACGGCTGCTCGCCCGGCACGAGCGCCACCTGGCCCTGCCGAAGCCGGGCTGGGCCGCATGTAAGCCGTGCTCCTCGGCGACGAGCCCGTCGGCGGCATCGCCCACCACCGCCGTGACTGGCAGGGCGAACCGGTCTACGAGACCGGCTGGAACGTCCTGCCGCCGTACCAGGGCAGGGGCATCGCCGCCGCCTGGGGTTCACCCTGCGCGGCACCCGCGAGTTCGAGTGACCCGAGGGGCAGCGGGACGATGCTGCGCGGCAACGACTGGCGCCTCGAACTCTGAGCAATGCAGGGAGGGCGCGGCGCGCCCGGGGGCGTCACCCGGCCGGGGCCGAGGCCGTCCCGGCGGAGCCCGGAAGGTCCCACAGCGCCTCCACGACGCCGTCGGGTCGTTCCGCGCGGAGCCGGCCGTGGCCGGCTCCGCGAGCCCGCGCCCGCCGGGGCGTCCCGGCCCAGCCGTGCGTGGGCGTCACAAACGGGGAGGCCGTCCTGTCTTTCTTCGGACAGTCCCTGTTTGGAGGAACTCATGAGCGCTGAGCACGCACACCTGCCCCCAGGCGTCGAGGTGATCGCGACCCTGCCGGAAGCCGCGGGCCGGATTCCCGCCGGCGCCGAGGCGAGGACCATCCGGGTCACCCTGCAGCCCGGCGACCCGGGCGCGCCGCCGCACCGGCACCCCGGACCGATCTTCGGGTACGTGACCCAGGGCGAGGTCCTCTTCGAGCTGGAGGGGCAGCCGCCCCGGGTGATCAAGGCCGGTGACGCCCTGTTCGAGCCCGGCGGCGACGTGATCCACTACCTGGGCGCCAACAACCTTCCGGACGCGCAGTCGCAAATGGTGGTGATGATGTTCGCGCCGCCCGGAAGCCCGGTGCTGACCGTGGTCGGCGCGGAGGAGCTGGCCGAACGACGGCACCTGCGCGTCACCGGGTGACGTAGCTCGACCCCCCGCCCGCGGGCGGGGAAGCGAAGCCCCGGGCGGACGGGCCGCCGACCAAGCGCGGCCTGTCCGCCCGGGGCTTCACACGCTCGCCCGTCCCGGGCCCGGGTCGAGCGTCTTCGAGGCGCCGGAGCAATGCGAAGCGGGCCGGCCGCTCGCCGCCACCCCCTCCGCCTGGAACTGAGCACGCATCACGGTCAGGCAGGCCTGCTGTCTGACGAGCAAAGCGACGGAGGCACCTGGCTGATCGTCTCCGGACGATCGGCATTGCCGGAAGCCCGAGCACCTCGATCCGGAAGTGGCGGCGGACCTCCCCATCGCCACCCCGCCCGGAGCACAGCTCTCTGACCGGTGACCAGTGCGTGTGCTCCCGCCGCGGCGCGGTGCCACCCGTGGGAAAATCCGCGGGCGGGGGCGCCGGGGACATGTGATCATCTGCGGATGCTGACACTCACCGACGAACTCGGCCGTCTCGCCTGCACGGTCACGGGGGACGGGCCGCCTGTCGTCCTCGTGCACGCCGGCGTCGCCGACCACCGGATGTGGGACGAGGTCGTGCCCGGCCTCGCGGAGCACCACACGGTCATCCGCTACGACATGCGCGGCTTCGGCCAGTCGCCACCGCCGACCGGCCCGTTCAGCGAGCACGACGACCTGCGCCGTGTCCTGGACCACTTCGGGCACGACCGCGCCCGCGTCGTCGGCGCGTCCTTCGGCGGTCGCGTGGCGCTCGACTTCGCGCTCGCCCACCCCGGTCGCGTCCACTCCCTGGCGGTGTTCGCCCCGCCGTGGCCGGGATACGACTGGTCGTCGCGGATGATCGCCTACGACGCGGCCGAGACCGAGGCGCTCGCCGCTGGGGACCTCGACGCCGCCGTCCGCGTGAACCTCGACATGTGGCTGCGCGGCCCCGCGCGGGGACAGGACGAGGTACCCGCCGGATCGGCCGACCGGCTGCGCGGGCCGCTGCGGACCGCGCTGACCCACCAGGGCACGGTCGATGCGCACTCGAAGGGCCGCGAGGCCGGGGACGTCGCCACCCTCCGCGTGCCCACCCTGGTCGGCGTGGGCCTTCTCGACGTGCCGGACTTCCAGGACATCGCCCGCCGCTACGCCGCCGCGATCCCCGGCGCCACCCTGGTCGAGTTCCCGGCGGCGGCCCACCTCGTGGCCCTGGACGCCCCCGCGGAGGTGACGGCGGCCCTGCTGCCGTTCCTCGCCCGATAGGGGCGCGCACCGCCAACTCGGTGGCCCTCCCGCCCGTACCGTCCGCCCGCCGGGGCGCGGGGGTACGCATCACCCCCGCGGACCGCGGCGTGCGGAGCGCCCCCGCACAGCGGACGGGGCAAGGGAGAGGAGCAACCCCTGTGGACATGAAACTCGAGGTCGTGGTGGTGCCCGTCGCCGACGTCGACCGGGCCAAGGACTTCTACGTGGGGCTCGGATGGCGGCTGGACGCGGACGTCACCGCCGGCGACGACTTCCGGGTGGTCCAGGTGACCCCGCCCGGCTCGCTCTGCTCGGTCATCTTCGGTACCGGGGTCAGCTCGGCCGCGCCGGGCTCGGTCCGGGGACTCCACTTGATCGTGGAGGACGTCGTCGCGGCCCGTGAGGAACTCGTGGGACGCGGCGTCGAGACGAGCGAGGTGTTCCACGACGCCGGAGGTCTGTTTCACCGCGCCGGGACGGAGGGACGCGTGCCCGGCCCCGACGCGGAGCGGCGCAGCTACTGCTCCTTCGCGTCGTTCGGTGACCCCGACGGCAACGAGTGGGTGCTCCAGGAGATCACCGAGAGGCTGCCGGGCCGCTGATCCTCGGCCTCGACGCGGTGGGGCTCGGTACCGCGGGCGCCGCGCCCGTGGTACCGAGCCGTCACACGGCAGACACCGTCACACCGCGGCCACGGCCTCCCGCGGCTCGGTCGCGCCCAGGATGGCGAGGCAGTTCGTCCACAGCGCGCTGAGGCGCCCGGTGTCGTTGTAGAGCTTGGCGAAGAGCACCTGCCCCTCGAGCTGGGCGACGATCGACGCCGCGACAGCGTGGGTGTCGGCGACGGTGGCCTCCCCGCGTTCACGGGCCTCGGTGACGATCTCGTCGATCATGCCGACCTGCGTGTCGAAGATCTCCTGCAGCCGGCCGCGGATGGAATCGGTCTGGTTGCTCATCTCCAGCGTCAGGTTGCCGAACATGCAGCCCGAGACCGTTCCGCAGGACTGCTGGCCCGCGTGCTGGCTCTCCTCGGTCGCCTCGAAGAGCCGGCGCAGCCGCTCCAGGGGGGCCGCGTCGGCGCCCAGGATGCGGGTCCAGTCGCGCTTCTGCGCCGCCCAGTGCTCGTCGATCACGGTCAGGGCGAGGGCTTCCTTGGACTCGAAGAAATAGTAGAAGCTCCCCTTGGGCACCCCGGCCGCCTTGCAGATCTCGGCCACGCCCAGCGCCGAGTAGCCACGCTGCTCGATGAGCGTCTGCGCGGCAGTGATGATCTTCTCCCTGGCATCACTTGTGCGTCCCATGGGCACCAGTATACGACCGATCGACTATTTCCTCGTCGACCGGCTGGATCCCGCCGCTTCCCCCGGCCGGGAAGGCGGCCGGGCCCCCATCCTGGGCCCGGCGGCGCGGCGCGGGCCAGGACCGGTTTCCTCCCTCCTGGGAGGCGGTGGCTTCCACAGGCCGACGATGCGAGGATCCACCGGGCCAGGCCCTAGCATGGCGGCGTGGAGCTGCGTCAACTCCGGTACTTCGTCGCCGTCGCCGAGGAGCTGAACTTCGGGAGGGCGGCCGAACGGCTCCTGATCGCCGGACCCTCCCTGTCCCAGCAGATCAAGGCACTCGAACGCGACCTGGGGGTCAGGCTCTTCGACCGCGACCGCCGGTCGGTGTCGCTCACCCCGGCGGGCTCGTCGCTGCTGCCGCACGTCCGGGCGCTGCTGGAGCGCGCCGACGACGTGGGGCGCCGCGCCAGGCAACTGGCCGGCTCGGAGGCGGTCCGGCTCGGCTACGTCAACTGGCTCCCCGCTGACCTGACGGCCCGCGCGTCCGCCGTGGCGCGGCTGCACGTGGACGCGTGGATCGCGCCCTCCCACACCCAGGCCTCCCGGGTCGCCGACGGCAGCCTGGACCTCGCGGTCTGCTGGGTGCGTACGGAGGACCTGAGGCGGTACGGCCTGCGGTCCCGGCTGCTGGGCGCGGATCAGCTCTACGCGGTCTCCACCGGCGACGACACCAGCGCCGTGCGCGCCGAGGACACCGCCGTCCTCCTCGACGACGACACCACCTCCTGGCTGTCGTGGAACCTGTACGCGGAGCGGCTCGCCGCCGACACGGGGGCGCGGGCGGTCCGCATCTCCGACGGCGGGGTCACCGGCAGCGGGTTCTTCGACCACGTCCGCCGCTGCCGCGGGCCGGTCGTCAACTGCCCCAAGGGCCAGACCGCCCCGCTGCCGCCGGACCTGGTCAAGCGGCCGGTGCTCGCCCCCGAGGTCTACTGGACCTGGTCGCTGGTCTGGCGCGCCGACGAGGTCCGCGACGCGGTGCTGGCCGTGGTGGACGTCCTCACCGACGGCGTGGGCGATCTCGGCGTCCACGGCCCGGACGCCTGGCTCCCCGATGGAGACCCCTACAAAGGGTAGATTTCCGGCGTTCCGCCGGAATTGTCGCCTGGTCGTCGCGCTTGTAGGTGAACGGTCGGCTACCTCACCGGCGCAGTCCCCCATCCATCGGGAGCAGGTCATGAGCGTTCAGGATCGGAAGGTCGCGGTCGTCACGGGTGCGTCGCAGGGCATCGGTGCCGGGCTGGTCGAGGGGTACCGGAAGCTGGGGTACGCAGTCGTGGCCACCTCGCGGAACATCGGCGAGTCGGCGGACCCGGAGGTGGTGACGGTCCGGGGGGACGTCGCCGACCGGGAGACCGCGGAGCGGGTGATCGCGACGGCCGTGGAGCGGTTCGGCCGGGTGGACACGCTGGTCAACAACGCGGGGATCTTCGTCGCGAAGCCGTTCACGGAGTACACCGAGGAGGACTACCGAGCCGTGCTCGGCGTGAACCTGGACGGGTTCTTCCGGATCACGCAGCGGGCGGTGGAGCGGATGCTGGAGCAGGGCGGGGGACATGTCGTCCAGATGTCCAGCAGCCTCGGTGACCAGGCGGACGCGAAGGTGACCTCGGTGCTGGCGTCGCTGACGAAGGGCGGCCTGCAGGCGGCGACCCGGGCGCTGGCCATCGAGTACGCGACGCGGGGGATCCGCGCGAACGCGGTGGCGCTGGGCACGATCAAGACGCCGATGCACCCGGTGGAGACCCATGAGGCGCTGGCGGCGCTGCACCCGGTGGGCCGGATGGGTGAGATCGCCGACGTCGTCGAGGCGGTGCTCTACCTGGAGAGGGCCCCGTTCGTGACCGGTGTGACCCTCCCCGTGGACGGCGGCCAGACCGCCGGCCGCTGACATGCCGTGACCTCCGCCGTGGGGGAGGCAGGGCCTTTCACCACGGCGGACACCGGTCGTGGCGTGCGCGCGGTTCCCGGGCGCACCGTTGGGGCCCGGCCGTGAGGCCTGCCGCGGTTCGCCTGACGCCACCCGCGCCGAGCACCCGAGGGACCGTCCGGCGGCGATGACCGCCGGTGAGCGGCACGATTCGTGCGACGGCCGGGTCGATCGATAAGGTGCCGGGTCACGACCGTACCCCGTTCGATCCACGGGCCGGTCAGGGCTCTGCCGCAGTCGTGGCACCTCCACGGCTGCCGTGCCGGTTCCTGCCTGCCCGGGCCCCGCGACACGGGGGCGATCCCCACGGCGGGGCAGTCGCGCCCCGGCCGACGCGCCAGGAGGAACGAGTGGCACAGATCATCGCCGAGGTCTCACGGACGTTCAACGAGTTCCTGCTCTTGCCGAACCGGACACGGACCGACTGCTCGGCAGCGGCGGTCGACCTGCGCACTCCCCTGGTCCGGCACGTCGCGGGCGAGGCGCCGGCGATCGAGCTCCAGTCCCCCTTCACGTCCGCGATCATGCAGGCCGTCAGCACCCCCGAGCTCGCCATCGCGCTCGCGCGCAACGGCGGTCTCAGCTTCCTGCACCACAACCAGCCGATCCAGGACCAGGCCGCGGCGGTCCGCCAGGTGAAGAACTTCAAGGCCGGATTCGTCACCAGCGACACCAACGTCCGCCCCGACGACAGCCTGGGCCTCCTGGTCGACGTCATGCGCCGCACCGGCCACAGCACCGCCGCGGTCACTCACGACGGGACCGCCACCGGCCGCCTGCTCGGCCTGGTGACCTCCCGGGACTTCCACCCCCAGCGCCATGACCTGGACGGACCGGTCAGCGGCCGGATGACCGCCATCGCCGACCTGGCCCACGCCGGACCCGACACCACGCTCTCCGAGGCCAACGCGCGCCTGTGGGACGAACGGCTGGACTGCCTGCCGGTGCTGAACGCCGAGGGTCACCTGCAGCATCTGGTGTTCCGTTCCGACTACGCGGACAACAAGCGCTACCCGAACCAGCTGGTGGACGCCGCCAAGCGGCTGCGCGTGGGCGCCGGCATCAACACCCATGACTACCGAGAGCGCGTGCCGGCCCTGCTGGAGGCGGGCGTGGACGTGTTGTGCTTCGACTCGTCCGACGGGTACAGCGACTGGCAGGCGCAGGCCCTGACCTGGGTGAAGAAGCACCACCCCGAGATCCCGGTCGGCGGCGGCAACGTGGTCGACGGCGAGGCGTTCACCTTCCTCGCCGAGGCGGGGGCGGACTTCGTCAAGGTCGGGGTGGGCGGCGGCTCCATCTGCATCACCCGCGACCAGAAGGGTATCGGCCGCGGCCAGGCCAGCGCCGTGCTGGACGTCGCGGCGGCCCGGGACGCCTTCCGCGAACGCACCGGCGAGTACGTGCCGATCTGCTCCGACGGCGGGCTGGTGCACGACTACCACGTGGCGCTGGCGCTGGCGATGGGCGCCGACTTCGTCATGATGGGGCGCTACTTCGCGCGCTTCGACCAGGCGGCCGGCGCGAAACTGCCCACCCGCGACGGCTTCGTCAAGGAGTACTGGGGCGAGGGCTCGAACCGGGCCCGCAACTGGCAGCGCTACGGCCAGGGCGGCCAGGGGCTCGTCTTCGAGGAAGGTGTGGACGGCTACGTCCCCTACGCGGGCGACCTCAACGAGGGGCTCGCCCTGACCGTCGCCAAGCTCAGGACCACGATGGTCTCCTGCGGCTCCACCACCGTGCCGGAGTTCCAGTCCACGGCCCGGCTCACCCTCGTCTCGGAACAGAGCTTCCAGGAGAGCCACGCCAACGTCGCCCTGCGGGACACCCCGGCGACGGCCTCCTGACGAGCCGCCGGGGCGGGACCCGCGGTCTCCCGGCCACTGCGCGCGGCGGACGCGCTCCGCGTACGCGACGGCGTCCTGGCGGCTGCGGGCCCCGATCGCGGCGAACAGCTCGTTGGACTTGGGACCTTGACGGCGCGGCCGGACGTTCGTCACCACCGGACTGCCCGACGCCGTCGCCGCCGAGCGTGAGCGGGCGCGGGAGGCGTCGTCGCTCCGCGGCGAGGACCTCGACGTCGTCCTCATGGGCGGCGACGCCACGATCGGCCCGGCGCTCGACGCCGGGCTGGTCGACGCGCTGTCCCTGCACCCGACATCCGTCCTGCCGGGCGCCGGGACACCGCCGTGCACCGCGGGAGCGCGGCGTCCGCTGCCGTAGCGGAGCGTGATCCCGGCATCGACCGCGGCGCACGTGACCCACGACATCGTGCGACGGCGCCGCAGGGGCTCAGGACGAGGGGGAGGGGCTGCTCGCGTCCCGGTCCCCGCCGGGTGCGGACGCCGTCCTCCCGGGCGGCGGGAGGACGGCCCGCACGGCGGGAAGCGTCAGGACCAGGGCCACCGCCGCGAGTTGCCAGACCGCGCCGAAGCCCAGCACCCCCGCGACGCCGAACAGGACGGACACCGGTCCGGCCGCGGCGAGACCCACCGGTCCGAGCGCGAAGGCGCCGAAGGTGCCGTACGCGCTGACCCGGGCGAGCGCACCGGGCGGCACCTGGCTCTGCGTGACCGTCGCGTAGAGGGTGCCGCAGACGGCCGAGCCGGCACCGGCCGCCAGCGCGGCGGCGCAGATCCACGGCAGCGGCAGCCCGGTGGCGAGGGCGGCCGACGGCATGGCCCAGCCCACGGTGGCGGCCGTCCCCACGAACAGCGGCCGGCGGGGCCGGCGGCCCAGCATCGCCGTGCCGCCCGCCACCGCTCCCGCCCCGTACAGGGCCATGACCAGGCCCCAGGAGGCCGGCCCGCCGAGCTCCCGCTGCGCGACCAGGGGCCCGAGGACGAGGAAGGGCGCCCACACGAAGAGGTTGAACAGGCAGACGTGGGCCGAGGTGACCCAGAGCCAGGTCCGGGAGCGGAACTCCGTCCAGCCCTCCCGCAACTCGGCGGCGAAGGAGGTGGCGGGCCCGGAGACCCGGGCGGTGCGCGGAAGCAGGAGCAGCGCGACGACGCTCACCGCGTAACTGACGGCGTCGACGGCGAGGACGGCGGAGGCGCCCGCGGCCGCCGTCAGGACGCCTGCGAGTGCCGGGCCCGCGATCGAGGCCGCCGACCGGGCCACGCCGAGCAGCGCGTTGCCGTCCGAGAGCGCGTCACTTCGCACGATGCGGGGGACGAGCGCGTCGAGCGCGGGGGTGAACAGCGCCTCGGCCGCGCCCCAGACGACGACAAGCGCGATCAGCGTCGCCATGGGGGGCGCGCCGCCGAGCAGGGCCAGGGCGAGGGCGGCCTGGGTGAGGCAGCGTGTGACGTCCGCGGCGAGCATCACCGGCCGGCTGCCCCACCGGTCGGTGAGGACGCCGCCGGCGAGCAGCACCAGCACCAGCGGCAGGATCCGGGCCGCGAGGACCACGCCGAGTTCGGTGCCCCCGCCGCCGGTCTCGAGGACCGCGAAGGCCAGTGCGACGGACGCCATCGACGATCCGAACAGCGAGGTGGAGTAGCCGATGAAGAAGCGACGGAAGTCGCGTTCCCGCAGGACCGCGGGGCGGAGATCGAGTGCCATGGGCGCAGCGTGCAGTGGGCGTGCGGCGACACGCCAGGCCCGCGAAAAGAATTATTGAGTCTGGTCGAGTCAACTTATGATGGCCGCAGTTCACGACGCAGGGGCATTTACTGCGGTCGATCGCGGGATCGCGGGATTGCGGGACGCCGATCGCCGACCGGAGTGACAAGGGAAGGGCGGGCAGCGCATGAGCCAGCCGGTGGAGTACGCCGTCGCCGTCGACCGCTTCCTGGCCGCCTCCGGGCTCGGCGCGGGTTCGCGGCGGGTCTACCGGATCGCGCTGGCCACCTGGGCCTGGGGGCTCGTCGACCGCCCCCCGCCCGTCGGCGGCGGGCGCCGCAACGCCGAGCCGCCCGCGGTCCCGCTGGCACTGCTCGACGCGCCGGGCACCGCGGGGCGGCTCCGCGACGCCTTCGCGGCACGGTCCGCGGCGGTCGGCGCCCGCACCGCCAACCGTGAACTGTCCGTCCTGTGCAGCGCCGTGACGTGGTGGCGCGCGAAGGGCTGGCTGTCGGGCGACCCCACGGACGGCCTACGGGCCCTGCCCGTGCCGAAGGCACGCCAGGCCGAGGCCGGACTCGGCACCGACCAGGTGCGCGAGGTGCTGCGGCTGCCGGCGCCGCTGCGGGAGCAGGCGTTCTGGCATCTGCTCCATGAGACGGGGGCGCCCATCGAACGGCTGCTGGCGCTCGACGTCGACGACCTCGACCTGCCCGGGCGCCGTACCCGCGAGCGCACCGCGGTGCCGCTGCGCTGGGGGCACGGGTCGGCCCGGCTGCTGCCGCTGCTCGTCCTCGGGCGGGTCGACGGGCCGCTGTTCCGCACCAGCCGCGGGCGGCTCTCCTACCGTCGTACTGCGGAGCTGTTCACCGCCGCCACCCGGCCGCTCGACGTGCGGGGGCGTGGCTGGACGCTGCGTCAGCTCCAGGCGGCGGGCCGGCGTTGAGCCGGCCGCCGTCCGGTGTCAGCCGAGGACGCGCAGGGCGCTCTCGACCGCCGCGGCCATCTGCCCGCGGGCCGAGGAGAGGTAGCGACGCGGGTCGACGGCGGCGGAGTCCGAAGAGAGGAAGTCGCGCACCGCGCCGGTGAAGGCGATGTTCAGTGCCGTACCGATGTTGATCTTGGCCATGCCGCCGGCGACGGCGCGGCGCAGCTCGTCGTCGGGGACACCGGTGGAGCCGTGCAGGACGAGCGGGACGGGCACCGCACCTCGCAGCCGCGCGATCAGTTCGTGGTCGAGCCGGGCGGTGCGGGTCGTCATGGCGTGCGAGCTGCCGACGGCGACCGCGAGGGCGTCGATCCCGGTGGTGGCCACGAAGGCGGCGGCCTGCGCGGGGTCGGTGCGTGCGCCAGGGGCGTGCACGCCGTCCTTGCCTCCTATCGCGCCGAGTTCGGCCTCCAGCCATACGCCTCGGTCGTGCGCCCAGTCCGCGGCGGCGCGGGTGGCGGCGACGTTGCGGTCGTGGGGGAGGGCGGACGCGTCGTACATCACGGAGCCGAAGCCGCAGTCCGCGGCGCGGCGCAGCAGGTCCTCGTCGGTGACGTGGTCGAGATGGAGTCCCACGGGGACCGCGGCCGACTCGGCGACCGCGGCGGTCGCGCGGGCGATCGGGGCGAGGGAGCCGCCGTGGAAACGGACCGCGTTCTCGCTGATCTGGCAGACCGCGGGCCGCCCGGCCGCCTCCGCGCCGGCGACGACCGCCTCGGCGTGCTCCAGGGTGATGACGTTGAAGGCGCCGATCCCGCGTCGTTCGGCGTGCGCCGCGCGGACGAGTTCGGCGGTGGGGACCAGCGGCATGACGCGGCGACCTCTCGATGGAATGATGTTGCGTGAACGTGATGGTTCAGTCTGGTAAAGCGCAAAGATGTGCGCGGCCACGCGTGGAACGCGGCTCGGGCCGGCACACCCGACGACAGGGACGAGGAGATGGCGGGACCACAGGCCCGATGGAGCGCGCTGCTGGAGATGCTGACCCGGGACGGGAGTATCGAGGTCGAGTCCGCGGCGGCCGAACTGGCCGTGTCCCCCGCGACGATCCGGCGCGACCTGGACGAGCTGAACCGGCAGAACATGGTCACCCGCACCCACGGCGGCGCGGTGATCAACGCGATCGCCTACGACCTGCCGCTGCGCTACAAAGCCGCCCGCAACGCCCCGGAGAAGGAGCGCATCGCCCGGGCCGCGGCGGCCCTCGTCAAGCCGGGCACCGTGGTGGGGCTCAACGGCGGCACCACGACCACCGAGGTCGCGCGGTCCCTCGCCGCGCGCGCCGACCTCGCCGGCAGTGGTGCGCAGACCGCGCTGACGATCGTCACCAACGCGCTGAACATCGCCGGTGAGCTGGCCGTCCGCCGGCACGTGAAGCTGGTGGTGACCGGCGGCGTCGCCCGCCCGGCCTCGTACGAGCTGATCGGTCCGCTGGCCGCGGAACTGCTCGCGGAGCTCACCCTCGACCTGGTCTTCCTCGGCGTGGACGCCATCGACGTCACCCATGGCGCGGCGGCCCGGCACGAAGGCGAGGCGAGCATCAACCGGGCACTCGCTCGGCGCGCCGAGCGGGTCGTGGTGGTCGCCGACGCGTCCAAGCTGGGGAAGCGGGCCTTCGCCCGGATCTGCCCGGTGGAGGAGGTCGACGTCCTGGTGACGGACGGGAGCGCCCCGGCCGCGGTCACCGAGCCTTTCGCTGCGGCCGGCGTGGAGGTCGTCCGCGCCTGACCGGACCTGCCGTCGCACGGGCCACCCACCCCCCTTGCGTTGTCCCGCCACCTCATGAAGCAGCATGCAATTTTCTGCAGGAAAATTGCTAGAGTCGAGCAACTTCACACATGATGCTCGAACGGGCGTGCTCGGTGTCAAGGGCCGCCGGACGGGGACGGAGTCCATCCATGAGCCAGAGCGAGACCCGGAACGCGAGCCGGAGCAGGACAGAGGCCGAGATAGCGACCCAGCCGGACTGCTGGCGCCGCGCCGTCGCGCTCGCCGGTGACGGCGTGGCGCCCTGGCGGGCCGCGATGCCCCGGGCCGGCGAGCGGGTGGCGGTCGTGGGCTGCGGCACCTCGTGGTTCATGGCCCATGCCTACGCCGTGCTCCGCGAGACCGCCGGGCAGGGCGAGACGGACGCCTTCGCCGCCTCGGAGATGCCGGCCGGCCGGGCCTACGACCGGGTCGTCGCCCTCACCCGGTCGGGCACGACCACCGAGGTGCTGGAGCTGCTGGCCACGCTGCGCGGCGGCACCCCCACCGTGGCCGTCACCGCTGATCCCGCCACTCCCGTCATGGAACTGGCCGACGCAGCGGTGGTCCTGGACTTCGCCGACGAGACCTCGGTCGTCCAGACCCGCTTCGCCACCACGGAACTCGTCCTGTTGCGCGCCCTGCTCGGGGAGGATCTGGCCGGTCTGCCCGCCCAGGCGGAGGCCGCGCTCGCCGCGCCGCTGCCCGACGGGCTGCTGGAGACCGGGCAGTTCACCTTCCTCGGGCGTGGCTGGGCCTACGGCGTCGCGCAGGAGGCCGCGCTGAAGATGCGGGAGGCGGCCGGCGTCTGGACGGAGGCGTACCCGGTCATGGAGTACCGGCACGGCCCGATCAGCGTCACCGGGCCCGGCCGGGTGGCGTGGTGGTTCGGCGACCCCGCGGACCTCCCGGCGGGGCTGGCGGGGGAGATCGCGCGCACCGGCGGACGCCTGGTGGCCCTCGGGCGCGACCCGCTCGCCGACCTGGTCGTCGTCCAGCGGCTGGCCGCCGCGCTCGGCGCGGCGCGCGGCCTCGACCCGGACGCGCCCCGCCACCTCACGCGCTCGGTGGTCCTCCCGGACGGCCGGGGCTGAGGGCCGGGCCGGCGCCCGCACGCCGGAACGTGAAGGCCGTCCCCTCCCCGAGGCGGGGCGGGGACGGCATCAGGCGAGGACCGTCAGGCCTTGACCCACTTCTGGTTCGACGTTCCGTAGCACGTCCACAGCTGGAGCGGCGTGCCGCTGGATGTGCCCTTGTCGACCACGTCGACGCACTTGTTCCTGTTGGTCAGGTCGTTCGAGGCGTTGAGCCTGAACTGCTGGGCCCAGCCGCCGTTGCAGCGGGCCAGTTGTATGCCCGCACCGTCGGTGAACGAGGCGTTGGCCAGGTCCATGCACATGCCGAAGGCGCGGATGGTCCCGTCGGAGCGGAAGTCCCACTTCTGCCAGGCGCCGCCGTCGCAGTCCTGGATCTGCAGCCGGGCGCCGTCGCGGCCGGTGCTGTTCTGCGCGCCGCTTACCGCGATGCAGCGGCCGCTCTGCACGCTGCGGATGCGCACGCCGGGCACGGTGACCGTCTGCTGCGTCTTGGTGGGCGTCGGCTGGCCGGCCGACGAACCCGAGGTCGAGCCCGACGAACCGCCGGATCCGCCGGTGGCCGAACCGCCGCTGCTGCTGCCACCACCGCTGCTGCCACCTGTGCCGCTGCCACCGGCGCTGCCGGGGGCGCCGCCCACGGCCGGCAGGCCGCCGCCGGTGCCGCCCGCGGAACCGCCGCCGTTCGCCCGCCCCTGGGACCCGGAGGCCGGCGGGAGGTTGCCGCCCGAGGCGGGGGAGCCCTTGGTGCCGTTGACGCCGGGCGAAGCCGGCAGGACACCGTTCTGCGAGGCACTGGGTGCGACGGCCGCCACCGGGTCGCCCTTGCCGCCCCCGTCGGGCAGCACGTCGATTCGCGCCATCAAGGGCACGACCAGCACCGCGCAGCCGATGACGGCCGACGTGGTGGCCAGGACGCTCCACGCCCGCCGGTCCGGCAGCAGCCGCCGGTGCGGCAGGGAGGGGCGTCGGGCGAAAGTGTCCGCGAAACGGGGCGTCGCCCCGTCGAGAACCTCGGGGTCCCGGGGATCGGGATGGGGAGGCACGTGGTCTCCTGTCGGCTCGGGAGTCTGCGCGGAAGCGTAGGGCGGGCGTCCGCCCCTCGGTTTCGGCAAGGTGAACAATAGTTTAAGATTTCACCAACTGTGACGGCGAATGATCGAATATGCGCCAACACTGTGGTCAGAGCATCTCGTTCAGCAGCTTAATCTTTACGCCATGTGTGTGAACGAGTCCGACTGTCGTAAGGGCGGGGCGGATGTCCTCGCCGAGCACGACACCGGCGGCGCCGACGAACACAGTGCTGTCGCCAGCATGATCATCGCCGAGCGGGACAGCCTGCGGCGCTTCGTCACCGGCCTCATGGGCCGTGACGTGCACGCCGCGGAGGACGTGCTCCAGGAGACTCTGCTGCGCGCCCTGCAGCGAGCCGGACGGCTGGACGTGCACGATCGTCCGGTCCGTATGTGGCTCTTCCGGGTCGCCCGCAACCTCGTGGTGGACCACCGGCGGCGCGACCGCGCCGTGCCCGTGGGCATCACCGCCGCGGACTTCGCGGGCACCGCGCTCGAGCACTCCGGCGACCACGCCGGTCTCGTCGAGGACCGTTCCGTGCTGCTCGCCGCGCTGAGCGCCCTGCCGCCCGCCCACCGCGAGGCCGTGGTCCGAGTGCACGTCATGGACCAGACCGGGGCCGACGCCGCCGCCGAGATGGGCGTGCCGCGAGGCACCGTCAAGTCCCGGACCCACCACGGAGTACGGGCCCTGCGGGCCGAACTCGCCCGCCGCGGCGTGGACGGAGTCGCCGCGTGAACGTTCCCGCCGGCTGGACCCGGCTCATCGGACTCATCGGCCTGCTGATCCTCGTCGTCGTGGTGGCGCACTGGATCGTCCGGCGCAAAGGCGGCTGGGGCGCGCTGCGCCGCCGTGTCGTGCGGGAACTGACGACCGCCGCCCGAGCCTTCGCCACGCCCGTCCGCACCGCGCTGCGGCACCGCCGCGGCCTGCGCGTGCTCGGCCGCCTGCTCCGCGACGCCTCCGGCTGGACGGACGCGGGGACCGCGCTGCGCCGCGCCGCCGCCGAGCGGCCCGACGCCCGGCCGTACGCGGCGCTGCTCGGTGCCGACGTCGTCGGCGTGTACGTCGCCCATGGCCACGGAGACGGCGCGCTGCCCGAACCGTGGGCCCGAGACGCGGCCGAACCACGCCTGTGGTGGATCAGCCGCGCCGACCTCGGTTCCGCACCGGAGAACGAGTACGGCGGCGAGGTCCCCGTGGTGGTCTGCCTCGGCAGGGCCGGTACCGACGCGGTGCTCCTCGACCTGACCGCCGTTCCGCCGGCGGTCTCCGTGACCGGGGAGCGGCGCACGGCCCGCGCGGTCCTCCAGGCCCTCGCGGCCCAGCTCGACGCCCGCCTGCCCTCCGGACGCGTCGTGGTCGGCGCCGGGGTGCACCCCCGGCACCACGGTCCCACCGACGTCTTCGAACGCCTCGACACCGGCTACGCGGTGAGCGCCGAGGCGCCGGAACGCAACCGGCCGGGCGGCGTGCGCCTGCTCACCCTGGGTGTGGCCCACCACAGCACCCTGATCCTGGAAGCGGACCGGGACGGCCACCTGCGCCTGCACGGCGGCCCGCCCGCCCTCACGGTCGACGCGCTGCCCCTGGCCCGCGCCGTCTCCCGGCTGGTGCGCGACCTGCCGCCGGTTCCCGGGGACGGCGCAGGCGCCGGCCCCAACCCGCCGAAGTCGCTCGGCACCCTCTCGCCCGACGACGACCTTGTCGAGTCCGGGCTGTCGCCCACCGCCATGGCCGTCTCCGCGACCGCCCCCCGCCCCGAGCCCGGCACGGCCCCCGCCGCCCCCGCCGCCACCGATTCAGGCGACGAGGACGGCGATCTCGCCGAGCCGACCGCTTTCGGACCGGCGGGTGTCTCCGCCGCCACCGCACGCTCCTCGTCCTCGTGACGCCCGAACTGGGAAGCCCGTGAACCTCACCATCACCACCGTCGACGGCGCGGACGGTGCGCGCCGCGACCACCTCGTAGGGTTGCCCGCGCGCAGCACCGTCGCGGACCTCGCGGAGGCCGTGGACGGGGCGCGAGCCCGCGACCTCTACCTCGACGGCCGTCGGCTCGACCCGGACGCGCCCGTCGCCGCCGCCGGACTGCGCGAAGGCGGCGTCCTGGGCCTCGGCGCCCCCGGCACGGACCCCGACCGGGTCCGGGTGGGCGCGAAGACCGACGCGGAACCGGTACTCGCCGAGATCCACGTGGTCTCCGGACCGCAGGCCGGGCGCACCTGGCGGCTCGGGTTCGGCAGCCACGAGATCGGCTCCGGACCGCTGTGCGCGATCCGCCTCGAGGGCGACGGCGTCCCCGAGGGCGGCCTGTGGGTGACCGTCGGTGCCGACGGCTCGGCCCACTGGCACCGCACCCGCACCACGCCCGGTGACGAGGTGCGCGGCCGGGTCGCCGCGCCCCCGCCGGACGACGCCGTGACCGCGCTGCGCCGTACCCGCCCGCAACGGGTCACCACCGAGCGCACCGCCGCCCGCGGACTGCCGGTGCCGTGGCCGCCCGGCGAGGACCTGACCGTGGGCTCCGTCCTGCTGCGGATGAGCGCGCCGGTCGAGGCGGACGCCGCCGTCACCGAGTCCGCGGACGGGTTCGGCATCGACTACAACCGCCCGCCTCGGATCGCCCCGCACCTGGACGGCGAGCGGGTCCGGCTGCCCTCGCCGCCCTCACCCCCGGCCAAGCGTCCCTTCCCCGCGGCCATGATGATCGCCCCGGTGATCATGGGATTCTTCATGGTCGCCATCTTCAAGTCGTACTACTTCGTCGTCTTCATCGCGCTCGGCCCGATGATGATGGTCTCCAACTGGGTCACCGGCCGCCGCACCGCCCGCAAGGACTACGAGGAGGCGGACCGGCAGTACAACCGCCGGCGCGTCGCGGTCGAGGACGGCGTCCGCGAGGCCGTCGCCCGGGAGCGCCGGGTACGGCACGTCACCGGACCCGACCCGGCCACCGTCGCGCTGATGGCCACCGGGCCGGGCAGCCGGCTGTGGGAGCGGCGCCGCCACGACCCCGACCACCTCGTGCTGCGACTGGGCACCGCCGACCAGCCCTCGCTGCGCGAACTCGAGGACCCCGCCCGCGACGAGAACCACCGCACCATTCGCTGGAACATCCCCGACGCCCCGATCGGCGTGGACCTCAGCGGCCACGGAGTGGTGGGCGTGGCGGGCCCGGCCGCCGAGGTGCAGCCGCTGGCCCGTTGGATGGCGGTCCAGGCGGCAGTGCTGCACAGCCCCCGCGACCTGCGGATCGTGCTGCTCACCGATCCCCGGCGCGCCGACGAATGGGCCTGGGTGCGCTGGCTCCCGCACGTGCGTCCCGCCGCGTCCGGCGGCCCGCTCGTCCTGATCGGCAACGACCCCGAGTCGACCGCGGCCCGCGTCTCGGAACTGGTGGCGCAGATCCAGGTGCGCAAGCGCGCCACGAGCTCCGACCGCAACGCCGCTCTCGTCGGCCCCGACGTCCTGGTGATCGCCGACGGCGCCCGGCGGCTGCGCGACGTACCCGGCATGGTCCAGGTCCTCACCGAGGGCCCGGCCGCGCGCGTCTTCAGCGTGTGCCTCGACGAGCAGGAGCGGCTGCTGCCCGAGGAGAGCACCGGAGTGGTGCTGGCCGAGGCCGGCCGGCTCACCGTCAAGCGCCCCGGCACGCCCGACGTGCCGGCGGTCCGCGCCGACCAGGTCACGCCCGAGTGGTGCGAGCAAGTCGCCCGCGCCGTGGCACCGGTGCGCGACGTCAGTCCCGAGCACGACGCGGGACTGCCGCAGCGTGTGAAGCTGCTGGACCTGCTGAAGCAGGAGCCGCCCAGCGCCGAGAAGATCCTGGCGGGCTGGCAGACCCGGCCCTCCGCCACCACCTTCGTGCTCGGCAGCGGCTTCGAGGGCCCGTTCTCCCTCGACCTGGTCCAGGACGGCCCGCACGGACTGGTGGCCGGCACCACCGGCTCCGGCAAGTCCGAACTGCTGCAGACCTTCGTCGCCTCCCTGGCCGCCGCCAACCGGCCGGACGAACTGACCTTCGTCCTCGTCGACTACAAGGGCGGTAGCGCCTTCAAGGAGTGCGCGAACCTGCCGCACACCCTCGGCATGGTCACCGACCTCGACGCCCACCTGGTCGAACGCGCCCTGGAGTCGTTGGGCGCCGAGCTGATGCGCCGTGAGCACGTCCTGGCCGCCGCGGACGCCAAAGACCTCCCCGAGTACCAGGCCAAACGCGCCGCCGACCCGACGCTCGCGCCGCTTCCGCGGCTGCTGCTGGTCATCGACGAGTTCGCCACCCTGGTGCGCGAGGTGCCCGACTTCGTGCCCGGGCTCATCAGCATCGCCCAGCGCGGACGGTCGCTCGGCATCCACCTGATCCTGGCCACCCAGCGCCCGGCCGGTGTGGTGACCGCCGACATCCGCGCCAACACCAACCTCCGGATCGCACTGCGGGTCACCGACCAGTCCGAGAGCCAGGACGTCATCGACGTCAACGACGCCGTCGACATCTCCGCCACCACTCCCGGCCGCGCCCTGGTGCGGCGCGGCCCGAAGTCCGCAGAGCCCTTCCAGACCGCCTGGGTGGGCGCCGAGCGGCCGCGTCCGAAGTCCGCCGAGGAGACCGAGGCCGACAGCGGCGCCCGTAAGCCCGTCGTCGCGGCGGAGCTGTCCTGGGACGCACTCGGGCGGGCCGCGGCGCCGGCCGAGTCCGAAGTCGTCCTCACCCAGAGCGCCCAGGCGCCCGCCCCCACCGACCTGCAGGTCCTGGTGGACGAGATCCGCGGGGCCGTGGACCAGCTTCAGGACTACACCCCGCAGCCCAGCCCCTGGCTGCCCGCGCTGGAGCGCCGGATCCTGCTCGACGACCTCGACGCGATGAACCCCGTCCGCGAGGGACGCCTGCTCATCCCGTACGCCCTGGAGGACGTCCCGCAGCTGCAGCGGCGTCACGTGGCCGCCGCGGACCTCAGCAACTTCGGCCACCTGTACGTCATCGGTGCGCCCCGGTCCGGCCGCACCCAGGTGCTGCGCACCCTGGCCGGCTCCGCCGCCCGCTACCAGAGCACCGCCGACGTGCACTTCTACGGCATCGACGCGGCCGGCGGCGGCCTGGCCGCGCTCACCACGCTCCCGCACTGCGGCGCCGTCGTCCCCCGGCACGACACCGAGCGACTGGAGCGGCTGCTGCGCCGCCTCAACCAGGAACTCGTCAACCGCCAGGAACTGGCGCAGCAGCACAACGCCACCGGCATCGACGAACTGCGCAAGCTGCTCCCGAAGGCCGAACGCCCCGCGCACATCCTGCTGCTGGTCGACGGCTGGGACGCCCTGTCGGCCATGCTCGACGAGCACGAGTACAGCCACATGTACCAGGACATGGTCCGCCTGGTACGCGAAGGCGCCGGCGCCGGCATCCACTTCATCGGCACCTCCGAACGCTCGCTGCTGGGCGGCCGCATGGCGGCCCACAACGACCACCGGCTGCTGCTGCGGCCCGGCGACCGCTCCGACGTCCAGGCGATCGGCATGAAGCCGGGCAAGCTGCCGGCGGACATCCCGCCCGGCCGCGGATGGCACGTCCTGACCGGTACCGAGACCCAGGTCGCGCTGCTCGCCCCGGACGGCGGCACCGAGCAGGTCGAGGCGCTCCGGAAGATCGGCGCCGCCGCCCTCAAGCGCGACGCACGGGTGCCGCAGGCACGGCGGCCCTTCAAGGTGTCCTCGCTGCCGCGGTCGGCGGAGTTCGCCGACGTCTACGACAAGGTGCCCGCCGAGCAGCGGCGGCCCCTGTGGGGCCTGCTCGGCATCGGCGGCGACGAGGGCGAACCGGTCGGCGTGGACCTCGCGGGTGCGTCCGCGGTGTTCGGGGTCATCGGCCCCACCGGGTCCGGGCGCAGCAACACCCTGGCCTCGCTGGCGGTCTCGCTGCTTGCCGGCGGCACCTCACTGGTCGTCCTCACGCCGCGCGAGTCCCCGCTGCGCGGACTCAGCCGGCACACGACGGTCCGGGTGATCACCGACACCGAACCGACCGAGGAGGCGGTGCGCTCGGCGCTCGCCGCGCTGCCCGGACCGCGGGTGGTCATGGTCGACGACGCCGACCTGCTGACGATGTCGGGCGCCGACAAACTCCTCAAGGAGATCACGGTGTCCGGCCGTGACCAGGGTCTCGGCCTCGTCTACGCCGCGACCGCCGACGGCGTCCAGGGCGGCATGAGCGGCTGGATGTCCAGCGCCCGCAAGGCCCGCCGCGGACTGCTGCTGGGGCCGAAGAGCATCACCGAGGGCGATCTGATCGGCGTACGGCTCCCGCACGCCGTCACACGGGTGGCACCCCACGCGGGCCGCGGCTGGACCGCCGGACCGGGCAGCGAGGTGATGGCGCTGCAGGTG
>NZ_CBDRCM010000064.1:0-40810 GCF_965342435.1 Actinacidiphila sp. bgisy160
TCGTTTCCGGCCCCCTGTTGGAGCGGGGTTTCATCTTCCGGCTTTCGCCTTTCGATGTCCCGACTTTATCAGACTCTTTCGTGTCCGATTACCGCCGGGGTTTTGCCTCTATGAATAGCGACACGAAAGGCCACTCAGAAAGTTATTTCTGAGAGATGCGATGCGATCGATAGTCTTTCGAAGCGGGCTAGATCCTAGCCGCTGGCCCCTGAACATGTCCAGTTCGTGGCAACTGCTCAAATCTACCTCCCCACGCCACCCGTGTCAACAGGCGTCTTGGGGCGAACAGGAGACTAGCAGGTCAGCCGCCCCGGTTGCACATCGCCGACGTGGGCCGTCCGGGTCATGCCGCCGTGGGCAGGACGTCACTGCGGTCGGCCTCTTCCAGGTCGCCCGTCTCGCCTGCGAGGGCGGCGCGCCGCCCGATGACGAAGACGTACACGAGGAAGAGCAGCTCCGCGGTGACACCGATGCCGATGCGGGCCCAGGTGGGGAGACCGGAGGGCGTGACGAAGGCTTCCAGGACGCCGGAGACGAAAAGGACGGCGGCCAGGCCGATGGCCATGCCGATGGCCGCCCTGCCTTCCTCGGCAAGGGCCGTGCGGCGGAGACGGGGGCCGGGGTCGATGACGGTCCAGCCGAGGTGGAGGCCGGTGCCGGCGGCGACGAAGACGGCGGTCAGTTCGAGGAGGCCGTGCGGGAGAAGCAGCCCGAGGAAGGTGTCGAGGCGACCCGCGGAGCCCATGAGGCCGAGTCCCAGGCCCAGGTTGAGCATGTTCTCGAACAGGACGTAGAGGACGGGGAGCCCGAGGAGGACGCCGAGGACCAGGCAGTAGCCGGCGGCCATTGCGTTGTTCGTCCAGACCTGGGCGGCGAAGGAGGTGGCGGGGTGACTGGAGTAGTAGGTCTCGTACTCGCCGCCGGGGCGGGTCAGGGCGCGCAGTTCGTCGGGGGCGGCGATGGCCGCCTGGACCTCGGGATGGGTGGCGATCCACCAGGCGATGAGTGCGGCGACCGCGGTGGAGACGAACGCGGTGGGAATCCACCAGTGGCGTGAGCGGTACACCGCGGCGGGGAAGGCGCGGGTGAAGAAGAGGGCCGCGTCACGCCAGCCGGGGGTGCGGGCGCCGGTGACGGCGCTGCGTGCGCGAGCCACCAGGGTGGTGAGGCGTCCGACGAGTGCGGGGTCGGGGGCGCTGGACTGGACGAGGGAGAGGTGGGTGGCGGCTCGTTGGTAGAGGGTGACCAGTTCGTCGGCCTCCTCGCCGGTGAGGCGCCGGTGCAGGTGGAGCAGGGCGTCGAGCCGTTCCCACTCGTGGTGGTGGGCGGCTGCGAAGACGTCGAGGTCCATGGACGCTGCTCCTGGCTGGCCGGGGAGCTCCCAGCTTGGCAGACGAGGCAGACTGGGCGCTGCGGGTCCGGGTGGGCGGGAGGAGGGTTCCCTCATGAGCGAGGCGAGCGCGGCGGGCGGTGCCGGACGGCTGGTGACGGGTGAGGCGGTCGAGCTGGGCTTGCACTCGGCGAAGTTGCCGAGCCGGGCGCTGGCGGCGGCGCTGGACGGGGTCGTGTACATCGGCGGTTATCTGGTCGTGTCGATCGTGCTGATCGTGGCGACGGCGTCGCTGGACGAGGCGGCGGTCCTGGCGGTGTACGTGACCTCGCTGGTGCTGGTGCTGATCGGGGTGCCGATCGCGGTGGAGACGCTGACCCGGGGGCGGTCGTTGGGAAAGCTGGCCTGCGGGTTGCGGGTGGTGCGGGACGACGGCGGGCCGATCCGGTTCCGGCACGCGCTGGTGCGCGGTGCGGTAGGGGTGGTCGAGATCCAGATGTTCCTCGGGGTGATCGCCTGCATCGCCTCGCTGGTGTCGGCGCGTGGTCGGCGGATCGGGGACGTGTTCGCGGGGACGCTGGTGGTGCGGGAGCGGATTCCGGTGCCGCGGTCGTCGCGGCCGCTGCCGCCCGCGCCGCCGTGGCTGGCGGAGCAGTTGACGGGTGTGGACCTGTCGGGGGTGCCGGAGGGGCTGTGGCTGGCGGTGCGGCAGTACCTGTCGCGGGTGCACCAGCTGGATCCGCAGGTGGGCTGGTCGATGGCGGAGCGGCTCGCGGGGGATGTCGTGGCGTGCACGGGGGCGCCGGTGCCGGAGGGGACTCCGCCGGCGGTGTTCCTCGCGGCGGTGGTGGCGGAGCGGCAGGTGCGGGAGGCGCGCCGGGTGTTCGGCGCGCCGGTGGACAACGGGGTGGAGCCGGGGGATTTGCGGGTCGTGGAGCAGGGGCAGGGCGGGGTGCCCGTGCCGTCGTCGGTGGGCTGGGTGGCGCCCGGCGCGGACGGCGGGGTGCTGGGGGACGCGGTGCCGCCGGTGCGTGGCGGGGAGGGGGCCTCGCGGGCGCCGGTGTCCGGGTCCTCGGCCTCGTCGCCTTCTGCCGAGTCCTCGTCGACGGGCTTCGTGCCGCCGGCCTGAGGGTCGCCGGTCCGCCGGGGGCGTCAGTCCGTCGCGGGAAACCGGGACGGGGGCGACTCGAGATCCTCGAGTTCGATGCCCGGGGCGGAGAGGACGACGTCGCCGGCGATGTGGACGGTGTGCTGTTCACCGGTCTCCAGGTCGTTGACCTGGTATTCGTCCACGAGCAGGGGGTCGTTGTCAGTGGGGTGTGCTTCGCTCTTGATCAGGGTCCACGACTGGTCGAGGGTGCGGGGTGCGAGCACGGGGGGCTGGAATGCGACGAGGCGTACGCGGGTGGCGGGGGAGCCGGGCCGCAGGCGGAGCAGCCGCGCGGTGGCGACGAAGAACGCGGGTGACGCGCCGGTGAAGGCGTGGGCGGGGACGTTGCCCTCCTGAGCGTGTTCGCCGGAGGGGTCGGTGCGGACCCAGGTGAGCCCGTCGAGGGCGGCGCCGCGGACCTGCCAGGCCGCGGCGTGCAGTTCGAGGCGGATGGGGCGGCCGAGTTCGTCGATGGTGAGGTCGACCGAGCCGGCGTGGCCGCCGTCGGGGTGGGTGTTCTGGGCGGTGTAGCGCCAGCCGGTGGGGCCGGTGGCGCAGTGGAAGTGTTCTTCGCCGAGGGGGGTGTGGTCGTGGGTGTCGTGGAACGAGTAGCGGCCGCGGGGCATGGTTCGACCTTACAAAGCGGGCGGCGGCCCGACGGGGCAGGCCCCCGCCGGGGGCGGGGGCCTGCGGGGTGGCTCCTGTGGTGCCTGCGGGGCCGGTGGCGCGCTGGGGCGCGGTCGGCCCGGGTGGCGTCAGTAGCGGTAGTGGTCCGGCTTGTAGGGGCCCTCGACCGGAACTCCGATGTAGGAGGCCTGCTCAGGGCGCAGGGTGGTGAGCTTGACACCGAGGGCGTCGAGGTGGAGCCGGGCGACCTTCTCGTCGAGGTGCTTGGGCAGGACGTAGACGCCGATCGGGTACTCCTCGGGCTTGGTGAACAGCTCGATCTGGGCCAGGGTCTGGTCCGAGAAGGAGTTGGACATCACGAACGAGGGGTGGCCGGTGGCGTTGCCCAGGTTGAGCAGGCGGCCCTCGGACAGCACGATCAGGACCTTGCCGTCGGGGAAGGTCCAGGTGTGGACCTGGGGCTTGACCTCGTCCTTGACGATGCCGGGGATCTTGGCGAGGCCGGCCATGTCGATCTCGTTGTCGAAGTGGCCGATGTTGCCGACGATCGCCTGGTGCTTCATGCGCTGCATGTGCTCGGCGAGGATGATGTCGCGGTTGCCGGTGGTGGTGACGAAGATGTCGGCGATCTCGACGACGTCCTCGAGCACGGTGACCTGGTAGCCGTCCATCGCGGCCTGGAGGGCGTTGATGGGGTCGATCTCGGTGACGATGACACGGGCGCCCTGGCCGCGCAGCGACTCGGCGCAGCCCTTGCCGACGTCGCCGTAGCCGCAGACGACGGCGACCTTGCCGCCGATGAGGACGTCGGTGGCGCGGTTGATGCCGTCGATGAGGGAGTGGCGGCAGCCGTACTTGTTGTCGAACTTCGACTTGGTGACGGCGTCGTTGACGTTGATCGCCGGGAAGAGCAGGGTGCCGTCGCGCTGCATCTCGTACAGGCGGTGGACGCCGGTGGTGGTCTCCTCGGTGACGCCGCGGATCTCGGAGGAGAGCTGGGTCCACTTCTGGGGGTTCTCGCCGAGGGTGCGGTTGAGGAGCAGCAGGATCTGCTCGTACTCCTCGCTGTCGGCGGTGGAGGGGTCGGGGGCCTGGCCGGCCTTCTCGAACTCGACGCCCTTGTGGACGAGGAGGGTGGCGTCGCCACCGTCGTCGAGGATCATGTTCGGGCCGCCGGTGGGCGAGTCGGGCCAGGTGAGGGCCTGCTCCGTGCACCACCAGTACTCGGCGAGGGTCTCGCCCTTCCAGGCGAAGACGGGGATGCCCTGCGGGTTCTCGGGAGTGCCCTCGGGGCCGACGGCGACGGCCGCGGCGGCGTGGTCCTGCGTGGAGAAGATGTTGCAGGATGCCCAGCGGACCTGGGCGCCGAGGGCGGCGAGGGTCTCGATGAGGACGGCGGTCTGCACGGTCATGTGCAGGGAGCCGGTGATGCGGGCGCCGGCCAGCGGCTGGGCGGCCGCGTACTCCTCGCGGATGGCCATCAGGCCGGGCATCTCGTGCTCGGCGAGGGTGATCTCCTTGCGGCCGAAGGTGGCCAGGGAGAGGTCGGCGACCTTGAAGTCGTTGGTGACGGGGGACATGCAGTCTCCTCGTGGGGTGCTTCCAGAACGGACATCGGCTTGACGCTGCGGGGCGGGGGACGGCATGCGGACATACGTCTCCCTCGACCGCAGCTCAGCCCGTCGGAGGCCCTCTCTCCCTCGGCCGGTCCGTCTCCGGACCGCCCGACCGCCATCAGCAGCGACGTCTGGCTAGGGACGAATCTACACCGAGTGGCCGGGCGCGTCCGGAAGGTGTGTGGAGGTCGTGTGAAGTGGGTCAGTCCGCCGCGGGGGCGGCCGGCTGCTCGCGGTAGATGTCCGGTTCGAGGTAGATGACGCGGGCGATGGGCTCGGCCTCGCGGATGCGGGCCTCGGCGGCATCGATGGCGCGGGCCACCTCGGTGGCGTCGTCGTCGTGCTGGACGGCGATCTTGGCGGCGACGAGGAGTTCGTCGGGGCCGAGGTGGAGGGTGCGCATGTGGATCAGGCGGGTGACGGTGTCGCCGTCGACGATGGCCTCGCGGATGCGGGCGACGACCTCGGGGCCGGCCGCCTCGCCGAGGAGCAGCGACTTGGTCTCGGAGGCGAGGACGAGGGCGATGACGACGAGGAGGGCGCCGATGCAGAGGGTGCCGATGCCGTCCCAGACGCCGTCGCCGGTGAGCAGGGACAGGCCGACGCCACCAAGGGCGAGCACGAGGCCGACGAGCGCGCCGAAGTCCTCGAGGAGGACGACGGGGAGCTCGGGGGCCTTGGCGGTGCGGACGAACTGGCGCCAGGTCTGCTTGCCGCGCAGCTCGTTGGATTCCTTTATGGCGGTGCGGAAGGAGAAGCCCTCGGCGATGATCGCGAAGACCAGGACGCCGATGGGCCAGTACCAGGCCTCGATCTCGTGGGGGTGCTGGACCTTCTCGTAGCCCTCGTAGAGGGCGAAGACACCGCCGATGGTGAACAGCACGATGGAGACGAGGAAGCCGTAGATGTACCGCTCACGGCCGTAGCCGAAGGGGTGTTCCTCAGTGGCCTTCTTCTGGGCCTTCTTGCCGCCCAGCAGGAGCAGCGCCTGGTTGCCGGAGTCGGCCACCGAGTGCACGCCTTCGGCGAGCATCGACGAGGAGCCGCTGAAGGCGAACGCCACGAACTTGCTCACCGCGATGGCGAGGTTGGCGCCCAATGCGGCGACGATCGCCTTGGTTCCGCCTGACGCGCTCATAGGTGCTGATGATCCCTTCCGTCGGCCCTGGTCTTTGCCCGGCCTTTAACTGCGTTACGGCGCGACATTCTTGCAGGCCGTGCTTCGCCTGGTGCGTCAGGCCACCACGGTGGCCCGGAAGACAGTTCCCTCACCGGTGAGTTCGACTTGTTCACCTGCGTGGACGTAGGCGGACTGGCCGCGGGTCAGGGTGAGTTCCGGGGCGGCCGGGTCGCCGGGCGTGCGCACGGTGGCGGTGCCTTCGGTGCAGAGCAGGATCTGGGCGGTGCGGTCGTCCGGGGTGCGGGGGGCGGCACCGGCGGCGAGCGAGTAGCGGGAGAGCCGGAACTCGTCGATGGGGGTGCCGTAGAGCTCCTCGCCGTCGGGCGACGCCTGGGGGCGCAGGACACCCGCGTCGGCCGCCTGGAAGCGGACGATGCGCAGCAGTTCGGGGATGTCGACGTGCTTGGGGGTGAGGCCGCAGCGCAGGACGTTGTCGGAGTTGGCCATGATCTCGACGCCGAGGCCGCTGAGGTAGGCGTGGGGTATGCCGGCACCGAGGAAGAGCGCCTCGCCGGGCTGGAGGCGGACGTGGTTGAGGAGCATGGCCGCGATGACGCCGGGGTCGCCGGGGTAGGCGTGGGCGATGGCGGCGTAGGCGGCGTACGCGTCGGCGTGCGGTCCGCCCTCGGTGGCGAGGCGGGCGGCGGCCTCGGCGGCGTCGTCCACGATGCCGGCCATGGCGTCGCGTTCGGCGCCGAGCACGGCGGTGAGGACCTCGCGGAGCGCGGCCTCCTCGGGGTGGGCGCGCAGAATGTCGGCGTACGGCTTGAGGGAGTCGACGCCGAGGCCGGAGAGGAGGGCCGCGGTCTCCTCGGGGTGGCGGAAGCCGCACAGTCCCTCGAAGGGGGTGAGCGCGACGATCATCTCCGGCTTGTGGTTGGCGTCCTTGTAGTTGCGGTGCGGGGCGTCGACGGGGATGCCGCGGGCCTCCTCGTCGGCGAAGCCGGCGGCGGCCTGGGCGAGGTCGGGGTGCACCTGCAGGGAGAGGGGGGAGCCGGCGGCGAGGAGCTTGAGCAGGAAGGGCAGCCGAGGGCCGAAGCGTTCGACGGCGGGGGCGCCGAGTTCGCCCCGGGGGTCGGCGGCGATCACCTGGTCGAGCGGGACCGGACCGTTGCCGCGGTCGATGCGGGAGGGGGCGCCGGGGTGGGCGCCCATCCACAGTTCGGCCTGCGGCTCGCCCGTGGGGGTGGTGCCGAGCAGTTCGGGGATGGCGGTGGTGGATCCCCAGGCGTACGGGCGGATGGTGTTGGTCAGGCGGTCCATGCGGTCATGATCTCCCGGTGGAGGTGATGGCGAGGTAAACCGAGGCGAAATCCGTGACGGCGAGGAGTTCGACGGCGGATTCCAGGTCGCCGCCCTCGGCGGGGGCGAGTTCGCTCAGCGGGGTGTCGTGGGTCGTGGCCAGCTCGCGGGCGAGCGGTGCGGAGCTCGCGGCGCCGTTGCCGGGCCGGTGCAGGAGCACGACGCGCAGGCGCAGGTCCTCGGGCTCGTCGACGCGGTCGCGGAAGAAGTCCTCGGGGTCGAGGGCGCCGGCCAGGGAGCCGGCGAGCAGCGCGCCGTGGGTGTCGAGCGCCTCGGGGAGTTCGCCGTGCAGGGCGGGCCGTCCGGCGCGGGCGGCGATGGCCGCGGCGAAGCGCCGGGCGGCGACGGCGGCGACCGGCCCGTCGCTCCACATCACCGGCAGGGCCTCGGCGAGTTCGGAGGCCAGTGCCTTGGCGGGGTTGCTGTAGGTGGCCGTGGCCGGGCCGCAGCGGGCGGCGACGTCGTCGAGGCGGTCGGCGACGCGCTCGATGGCGTCCGGCGGGGCGGCGAGCAGGCCGATGCGGTCGCCGAGGGCGAGCAGCGGGGTGAGCAGCGCCCAGAAGGCGCCGAGGTCCTCGGCGGGATCGGCGGCCTCGCCCAGGACGCCCGCGACGGAGGCCGGGTCGGGCGCGGGGGCGTAGGGCAGGACCATGCCCCGTACCTGCTGGATCGCCTCGGCGATGGGTGAGCCGGCGGGGACGACGGCGGCGGCGGTGCAGCCGCGGCGGTAGGCCTGTTCGATGAGGTCGGCCAGGCCCGCCTCGGTGCCGGCGGGGCTGGCGATGAGCAGCAGGTCCATGGGGCCGGCCCAGCCGGGGAGGGTCCACCGCAGGTCGTACGGGGCGGGCCCGGCGGGGTGCAGGGGCAGCACGGGCCCGCTGCCGTTGCCGAGGGCGGCCAGCAGTTCGGCGACGGCGGCGACGGCGACCGCGCCGGGGCCCGCGACGAGGACGCTGCGGGGGCGGCCGTCGGGTTTGAGTTCGCCGACGCCTGCCTCCTGGGCGAGGCGGGCGGCGGTGCGGACGCGGGCGCCGGCGGCCGCAACGCCGAGGAGGAGGCCGCGGGTGTCGGCGCGGGCGAGGGCGTCGGGGTCGTCGAGCAGCGTCTCGTCCAACATCGGGGAGTCCTCCGGTCCGGTCCGGTCGTGTCGGGTGTCGCGGGGCGCCGGGTCGCGTTTACGCGGGGCGGCGGGCCTCGTCGACGAGGAGGACGGGGATGTCGTCGCGCACGGGGTAGGCCAGGCCGCAGTCGGCCGAGGTGCAGGTGAGCTCGGTGGCCTCGACGTCCTCGCGCAGGGGCGCGTGGCAGGCGGGGCAGGCGAGGATCTCCAGGAGGCTGGCTTCGACGAGCGGCATGGGTGGCATCTCCCCTGTGGTCGGGTGGTCGTCGTGGTTTCCGGGCGTCCGCCGTGTGCGGGCGGGCGCGGCCGGACCGGCGGATTCAGCCTATCGCCGGGGGGCCGGGCCCGCGTGACCGTGTCGGGTGCCCGGGCCCCCGCCGGAGGAGGCGCTGCGGTGAGGTGCGGCGCTGCCTCCTGCGGTGCCTGCTCGGCGGCGCCTGCTCCGGCGGGGGACGCCGTCAGCCGCGGACGAGGGCGAGGACCTCGTCGCGGACGCCGGCCATGAGCTCGGTGTCGCGGGCCTCCACGTTGAGGCGCAGCAGCGGCTCGGTGTTGGAGGGGCGGAGGTTGAACCACCAGCCGTCACCGGTGACCGTGAGCCCGTCGAGCTCGTCGACGCCGGTGCCCGGGCGGTCGGCGAAGGCGGCGCGGACGGCTGCGGTCCGGCCGGCCTGGTCGTCGACGGCGGTGTTGATCTCACCGGAGGCGGCGTAGCGGTCGTACTCGGCGACGAGCGCGGACAGCGGGCCGTCCTGGCCGCCGAGGGCGGCGAGGACGTGCAGCGCGGCGAGCATGCCGGTGTCGGCGTTCCAGAAGTCGCGGAAGTAGTAGTGCGCGGAGTGCTCGCCGCCGAAGACGGCGCCGGTGCGGGCCATCTCCTGCTTGATGAAGGAGTGGCCGACGCGGGTGCGGACGGGCGTCCCGCCGTGCTCCTTGACGACCTCGGGCACGGTCCACGAGGTGATCAGGTTGTGGATGACGGTGGAGCCCGGGTGCTTGGCCAGTTCGCGGGCTGCGACCAGGGCGGTGATCGCGGACGGGGAGACGGGCTCGCCGCGCTCGTCGACGACGAAGCAGCGGTCGGCGTCGCCGTCGAAGGCGATGCCGATGTCGGCGCCGGTCTCGCGCACCTTCTCCTGCAGGTCGACGATGTTCTTGGGGTCGAGGGGGTTGGCCTCGTGGTTGGGGAAGGTGCCGTCGAGCTCGAAGTACATCGGGACGAGGTCGATGGGCAGCCCGTCGAAGACGGTGGGGACCGTGTGCCCGCCCATGCCGTTGCCGGCGTCGACGACGACCTTGAGGTGCCGGATGGAGCTCAGGTCGACCAGGGTGCGCAGGTGGGCGGCGTAGTCGGCGAGCATGTCCCGCCGGGTGACCTCGCCGGGGGTGGCGTCGCTCGCCGGCAGGCCGGTCTCGGACCACTGCTCGACGAGTTCGCGGATCTCGGCAAGGCCGGTGTCCTGGCCGACGGGGGCGGCGCCGGCGCGGCACATCTTGATGCCGTTGTACCGGGCCGGGTTGTGGCTGGCGGTGAACATCGCGCCGGGCAGGCCCAGCTTGCCGCTGGCGAAGTACAGCTGGTCGGTGGAGCAGAGGCCGATCTCGGTGACCTTCGCGCCGCGTGAGGCCGCGCCGCGGGCGAAGGCCCGGGACAGGCCGGGCGAGGAGGGCCGCATGTCGTGGCCCGTCACGATCGCGTCGGCGCCGGTCACGGTCACGAATGCCGCGCCGAAGAGTTCGGCGAGCGGCTCGCCCCATTGGTCGGGGACGACTCCGCGGACGTCGTACGCCTTCACGAGCTGGGAGAGGTCGGTCACCGCATGTGCTCCGCTCTGGAATCCGTTGCCGGTGGATGGATCGTGGCAAGAGCCAACCTACCGGGCGGATCCGAACGAGCCATGAGGAGCCCGGTCACGCGTGAGGGCGCGGGGCAGAGCGGGCCGGGGAGGGCCGGGACGGGAGGGCCGGAATGGGCCGGGGAGGGCCGGGGAGGGCCGGTCAGGAGTCCGGTGAGCGCAGGACGCGCAGATGCCCGCGCCGGGCGATCTCCATGGGGTCCGCGCCGCGGCCGTTGGTGCCGTTGCCCTCGCGTTCCTGGGGGCGGGCGGCCTCGCGCACGGCGTTGGCGAGCGCTTCGAGGTCGTCGCCGCTGGGGCGGGTGGGGCCGGTGTCCGTGGCAAGTCGTACGACCTCCCAGCCGCGGGGGGCGGTGAGGCGCTCGGAGTGCTCGGAGCACAGGTCGTAGCAGTGGGGTTCGGCGTAGGTGGCGAGCGGTCCGAGGACGGCGGTGGAGTCCGCGTAGACGTACGTCAGCGTCGCGACGGCGGGACGGCCACACGCGGTGCGCGAACAGCGACGTACAAGGCTCACGACGTTGGACGGTACCGCACTCTTGAGCGGGCCGCGACGACTCCCCAGGAGCTCACCCCGTCGTGTCGTCCGGGTTGGCCGGGAAGGTCCGACCTGCGCCCAACGCGCCTGACCTGCAAAGGGCCGGAAATGCATGGGCGCCCCTCAGAGGGCACCGATCACCAAACGCCGCAAATGCTGGCAATTACGATCGGCGAAGCGGTCAGGAGACGGGAATCGCACGGGCGCCAGGGGTGCGCGACCGTACATTCCGCGACATCACCGGGGATGTCCGGTCCTCGTCCCCCGTGGTGGTGGCAGCGGTCACGGAGCCGCATACCCGGGGCTTCCGAAGGCTACTCTCAGAGGTGATGGACACCCCTTCGCCCGCACCGCGCCAGCGCCGCCGCGACCGACACGGCCGCGGCATGCGCGGCCCCATCGCGCCCCCGCAGGTGCCGCTGGCGCGCTCCCGCGCCGACGCCTTCGACGACCTGGTGCGGGACGCCGCGGACCGGCTCGAGCGGCGCTGGCCGCAGCTGGCGGAGGTGGAGTTCGCGGTGCAGGAGGTGCCCTGGCCGGTGGACGGCGCCGACGGCGCCGCGCCCGACGGCCGGTTCGACGACGGGGTGCCGCTGGGGCGGCTCATCGGCGGGCACAAGGGCAACCCGCACCGCATCGTGGTGTACCGGCGGCCGGTGGAGATCCGGGCCAAGAGCCGCGAGGAGCGGGCCCTGCTGGTGCACGACGTGGTCGTGGAGCAGGTGGCGGAGCTGCTGGGGCTGTCGCCGGAGAACGTCGACCCCCGGTACGGGGAGGGTTAGCCCTCCCCGTACCTGCGCGGGCCCGCGGGCAGTGGGCCGCGGGCAGTGGGCCGCGGGCCGTCAGCGGTTCAGGATGGACAGGTCCTCTTCCGACTTCGGGACCGCGACCAGGCCGCGGTCGTCCGGCATCGCCTGGATGGTGAACATGGGCACGCCCCCCTCCGGCAGGGCGAGCATCCGGGAGGCGTAGACGGGGCCGCCCGAGGCGGGTTCGACCGTGACGGCGAAGGCGCCCTTGCCCTCCGAGGGGGCGGGCGGCGACAGGACGACCGTCGTGCCGCGCTTGACCGGGACGTTCTTGGTGACGGGTTCGCCGCCCTTCGTCGAGGCGGAGGTGACCACGCGCACCGTGGCGTCGCCCTCCGGCGCGGTGAGGGCGAGCGTCGAGCCCTTGGTGCGGTTGTCGGCGGCGCTGGCGCGGTCGCCGACGGGGGCGGCGGCGGGCAGGAACGCGGTCTCCTGGTTGGCTCCCTTGCCTCGGGTGATCCGCAGGGCGGCGACCACCGGGGCCTGGTCGGAGGGGTCGGTCGGGGTGAGGATCAGTGAGCCGGCCTCGCCCTTGGTGACGTCGCCGAGGTCGACGGCGGTGGTCATACCGCTCTTGACGTGGACGGTCTCGTGCCCGGCGGGGGTGATCTCACCGCCCGAGGAGGCGAGCCGCAGCTTGAGGTCGGCGTCGCTGTCGCCGGTCGCGTAGACCACCAGGCGCACGTCGGAGGCGTCGCCGGGAATGCCGGGCATGACGGCCTCCGCGGCGGGGTCGGTGGAGGCGGGCAGCCAGTCGCCGCCGGCCTTGGCGTCCTCGGCCTCCACGGTGGCGCCGGCCCGGCCGCTGCGGGCGCTGACGTGCAGGGTGAGGGCGTCGGACTTCTCCGTGGTGAGCGTGGAGAGCAGGACCGGGACGGTGGCGCCCGGCGGCACCGTGATGCCGTCGGTGGTGGTGGTCTTGACCTCGCCCTTGTCGCCGTACAGCTCGAGGTCGATGACGGCGGAGGTGTCATCGGGGTTGGTCAGGTGGACGTAGTCCTGCCGGTCGGCGCCGGTGCTGACGCCGGGGAACCAGAACTCGCTGTCCGGCACTGCGCAGGAGACGCCGAGGAGCGCCCGGGCCGGGCCCGCGTCGACCACCGTGGTCTGCTGCACGGTCCAGCCGGGGGCGAGCGCCCCGTCGGCGGTGCCGATGAGGGCGGGGGCGTCGGCGACCTCGGTGACCGCGGTGACCGGTTTGCCGGCCTCCTTCAGCGGCGCGACCGGCTTGCGCTTGGCGGCGGCCTTGCCGTCCTGGCCGGCGGCGGGCAGCAGGGCGGCGGTGCCGCCCGAGCCGGCGGAGTCGCCCTTGGGCGTGAAGGCGGTGTACGTGGTCGAGGCGAAGTCCGAGTCCGACGGCGCCGGGCAGGCCAGCGTGGACCGCTCGACGGGCAGCCGCGCCGCGCTCACGGCGGGCGCCGCGTCCGGGGTGCCCGCGCCGGTGACGGTGGCGACGCCGGCCACCGCGGCCAGGGCTGCGGTGACGCCGATCAGGGAGAGGGTGCTGCGGTTCACTGCTGGTTGCTCCCGTCGCGGCGGTAGCCGTCCGTGTCGTACGCGTCCGTGTCATAGGTGCCGTAGGGGGTGTACGAGGCGTCGTAGGCCTGCGGCTGCTGCGGCTGCTGCTCGTAACCCTGCCGGTCGTAGCCGGGCTGCTGGGGCTGCTGTCCGTAGCCGTACGGGTCGTAGACCGGCTCCTGCGGCTGGGCGGGCTGCTCGTGGCCGTAGGTGCTGGTGTACTCCGCGGCCCACTGCTCCTGGCCGTACGGGTCGCCCTCCTGGGGCGCGGCGTACGGGTCGTACTCGGCGTACTGCGCGTACTCGGCCTGCTCCTGGTGCGCGGGCTCGGCGGCCTCGGGCTCGGCGAGGGCGTCGTCCGCCTCCCCCTCGGCCTCGGCGGCGGCCCGCAGCCGGCGGGCGCGGCGGCCGTCGCCGCCCTGCGCCGGGATGCCGGCGGCCGCGGCCGCGGACACGGGCACGGGTTCCGCGTCGGGCAGGTCGTCGTCGACCTCGCGGCGCCGGCCCGGCAGGGCCATCACGACGAGCACCAGGCCGAGGAAGCCCTGGGCCCACAGCCACACGGTGTGCGTGAACGGGTCGTCGTAGACGAGGTCGAGCCGGCCGCCGCTGCTGGGCAGCCGGAAGCCCTGGGCCCAGCCATCGACGGTGGTGGCGGGGAGCTCCTTGCCGTCGAGGGTGGCGGTCCAGCCGGGAGCGGCGCGGTCGGCGATGCGCAGCACGCGGCCGTCGGGGCCCGCCGGGACGGTGGTGTGGGCCTCGACCTTGCCGGAGGCGACGGTCACGGGGCCGGCGGAGCCGTCGGCGTCCTCGCCGGAGCCGCTGTCCTGGCCGGAGCCGGTGCCGGTACCGCTGCCGGAGGGCTCGACGATCGTGATGCGCGCGACGTCGTCGTCCACCCGCCACAGTGCGCTGCCGTCGGCCTGGCTGAGCCGGGACAGGCCCGGGGTGCTGTCGAGGGTGCGGCTGACCTCGCGCGGGGCCCCGCGCTGGACCAGGACGTAGCGCACGGCGTAGCCGCCGAGCTGGCTGGCCTGGTCGGCGCCGGAGCCGGCCACGAGGTTGCCGACGATCTTGGCGAGCCGGGCGTCGCCGCCTTCCGCGGCGGCGATCTCGAAGTCGCCGAGGCGGGCGCCGGCGCCGCGGACGAGGGCGTACGAGACGTGGGCGGGCGTGCCCGACAGGACGAGGGTGCGGGCCTGGTCGCGGGTGGTGCTCTCCTCGGCGACGAAAGCGGGCACCTGGGTCGGGTCGCGGCGCTCCAGCGGTCCGTCGGCGCCGCCGGCCATCCAGCCGACGGCGGCGGACAGGGGGGCGAGCACGGCGGCCAGGGCGACGAGCGCGGCGACGGGCTGGCGCCAGCCGAAGCCGGAGGCGGCGAGTCGTTCCTGGGCGCCCTCGGCGCCCACCGCGGCGGCGGCGATCAGCGCGAGGCCGTAGACGAGGGTGGCGGGACCGGCCCAGGCGCTGGTGTTGGCGAGGACCGCGAAGACCAGGCCGGTCAGGGCGCCCACCCAGGCGGTGACGATGGCCGAGCGGCGCTCGCCGCGCACCAGGGCGGCCAGCGCGGCCAGGACGATGCCCGCGAGCAGGAGGCCGCCGGTGGCGCCGGGGCCGCCGGGGTTGATCAGGAGGAGGTCGGTGGCGGTGCCGGACTCGGCGCCGAACGGCAGGCCGGCCTCCTCCAGGAAGCGCTTGGGGTGCGTGAGCAGCCCGACCGACCAGGGCGCGAGCACCACCATGGGGGCGCCGAGGACGGCCACGGCCCGCATGGCCAGCGGGACGACGAGCCGGCCCTGCCCGCGCACGATGCGCGTGGCGATGGCGACACCGACGAGCACCAGCGTGACGAGCCAGGTGATGGGGGTGAACGCGGTGGCGATCGTCAGCAGCAGCGCGACGGCCCAGGCGGCGCGCCAGCCCGGCCGCAGACCGCGCTCGACGGCGTCGCCCGACAACCGCAGTCCCGCGGCGGAGACGGCGGCGCGGGCCAAGAGCGGCAGCAGGATGGCCAGCACGGCGGTGCCGAGCCGGCCGCCGGCGAGGGCGCCGGTGGCGGCGGGCAGGAAGGCGTACGCGACGGCGCCCCAGGCGCGCAGCAGCCGGGAGTCGACCAGCGGCCGCGACACGAAGTAGGCGCTCAGGCCCGCGAGCGGCACCGAGGCGACGAGGAGCACGGTCAGGGCGAGGCCGGTGCTGCCGAGCAGGACGCTCGACAGGGTGGCCACGATCGCGAGGTAGGGCGGCGCGGTCGCGGTGCTGCCGGCGCCGAGGGCGTGCCAGCCGCCGAGGTAGGAGCCCCACAGGTCGGAGGCATCGGCGGGGGCGGGCAGCAACGCGCCGCCGGCCAGGGCGCCGCCGCCGAGGAGGGCACGGCAGGCGATCAGGGAGAAGAGCAGCAGGACGGCGAAGAGCATTGGGGCGGGCTGCCGCGCGACGCGCTTGAGCAGCGCGAACTGCTCGACGTCCATGTATTCGCCGTCGTCGTCGCCACCGCTGGGCCCGGACTCCAGCCCGCCGCCGTGGCGTCCGGCGGAGGAAGCGTCGGCGGCCGCGCGGCCCGACACGTTGCTGACGACCTGCTCGACGGTGGCCCGCACGGTCGCGCCGGGCGGCGGGAAGAGCGGCCGCAGTTCGGAGGGCGGCACGGCGGCCCGGGAGCGCCGGTGGCGGGCGCTGAGGAGGCGGCCGGGGCGCAGCAGGACCGAGAGCAGACCGGTGATCTCGTCGACGGCCTGTCCGGGGACCTTGCCGACGAGGTAGGCGAGGGTGCGTAGCACGGTGCCGAGCACGATGCGCGCGAAGACGTACGGGAGGAGGGCGCCGCGGGTGTTGGCCAGCAGCGTGTAGACGGCCCCCGCCTTGTCGACGCGGTGCGGGTTGACGGCGGAGCGGCCGGCGCAGTCGACGGGCCGGCGCTCGCGGGAGGCCGCCTCGGCGTGCCGCAGGACGGCGTCGGGGGCGACGAGCACGGTGTGACCGGCGGACTGGGCGCGCCAGCAGAAGTCGACGTCGTCGCGCATGAGGGGCAGCCGGCGGTCGAATCCGCCGAGGTCCTCCCACACGTCGCGGCGCACCAGCATGCCCGCGCTGGAGACCGAGAGCACCTGGCGGACCTGGTCGTGCTGGCCCTGGTCCTGCTCGCGGCGCTCCAGGCCGGTCCAGCGGCGGCCGCTGCGGGCGATGGAGACGCCGACCTCCAGCAGCTGGCGCCGGTCGTACCAGCTGCGCAGCTTGGGGCCGATGATCGCGGCGGACGGCGAGGCGTCGGCCACCTTCAGCAGGTTGAGCAGGGCGTCCGGGGCGGGCTCGCAGTCGTCGTGCAGGAGCCACAGCCACTGCACGGGTTCGCCGTGCGGCTGCTCGGGCTGGTCGTAGACGTCGTCGTTCCAGCTGCGGGAGACCGGGTCCCAGCTGCTGCGGCGGGCCAGGTAGGGCAGTTGCTCCGCGGTGAGGGGCTCGGCGGCGCGTACGCACTCGTCGACGGCGGCGCCGAAGCCGTTGCGCCGGGCGAGGTGCAGGACGCGGTGGTCGCCGAGGCTCTCAGCGAGCAGGCGGGCGGAGTCGTCGGCGCTGCCGGTGTCGGCGGCGATCACGTCCTGGACGGGGCGGTCCTGGGAGACCAGACCCGAGAGCGCGTTGGGCAGCCAGCGGGCACCGTCGTGGGCGACGAGCACGGCGGTGACGACGTGGCGCGGGAACTCCGGTGCCTGGGCGGCGTATTGAGTCCCGGCAGAACTGTTCACGGACATCGAGGTTCGGGCCCCGGTTCGCTGGACTTCGGACGACGCCTTGGGCGTCTCGGACGGGCCCCCACACTAACGGTTGCGGGAGCCGGCCCTTCCGGGTCCGGGGCACAAATACCGACGAAGCCTGCCGTGACGGACGCGAACCGGGCGGATGCCTGGCGGGTGCCTGACGGTCTCCTGGCGGCCGCCGGTGCGGATGCCGGGGACGGGCCTAGACGACGCCCTTCTTCAGGCGCCGGCGCTCGCGTTCGGACAGGCCGCCCCAGATGCCGAAGCGCTCGTCGTTGGCGAGGGCGTAGTCGAGGCAGTCGGAGCGGACCTCGCAGGCGAGGCAGACCTTCTTGGCCTCGCGGGTGGAGCCGCCCTTCTCGGGGAAGAAGGACTCGGGATCGGTCTGCGCGCACAGCGCGCGCTCCTGCCACCCGAGCTCTTCGTCGGCCTCTTCGGCCAGCAACAGCTGGAACAGCTCGGTCATGCGCGCCCCTCGTCTGTTTTCGCGTCCCCGTGATGTTGCCGTTACCTGCGACGGTCGAACGACACGAGTGAAATTACAAGTGTGCCGATACGGGCCAGTCAAGCCGAGATCTGCTATTGGGCCCGTTATTCACCCTGCGGAACCAAGGCTTGACAGAAAGTACTCAAATCAGCCCAAACGTCCGCAAACGTCAACCGCGCTCGACGCCCCTGGGGGTGGCGATCACGATGCGATCACGAAAACACAACGACGTTTCACGAGGAGACGTTCCTGCGTACCCGTGTGGTTGCGTCGGCACATTTCCTGGGTGTTCTGCGCACAAACCTTTCACCATGCTGAATAGCCGGATCAGGTGAAAGATTTGCGACAAACCCGACATGAAGTTGACAGGCTCACCGAGGACCCGGTGTGCTAGAGCGCATGCCAGTGACCCGCGCGCCTGTCCGGAACCGCCGCCTCGGCGAGTTCCGTCGTGCCGTGGAAGCTCACTGTCGCTGTTCCAGCTGTTGCCGCTGAAGGACTCCTCCCAGCCCGCACAGCCTCATGCGCATGCCTGACGCTCCTCACTTCCGTAGGAACTCCCGCACCCATGAACAGCGACGTCTCGATCGCCGGCGATCCTCTCGCCATCCCTCACCTCCTTCCGCCCGCTCCCGCCTACCCCGTGACCGTCGCGGAATTCGCCGGACTCGCCCGCAAGATCGCGGCCGACCGCGCCCGTTGGGCGCAGCGGGTCCGCTACGACGCCACCACGCGCTGGTACGACCGCCTGGAGACCGGACCGGGCTACGAGGTCTGGCTGCTCAGCTGGGTGCCCGGCCAGGGCAGCGGGCTGCACGACCACGGCCGCTCCTCGGGCGTGCTGACCGTCCTGGAGGGCGAACTCACCGAACGCGCCCTCGGCGGCAACGGCGAGACCCGTCGTTCACTCCTGCCGGGCCACCAGCGCGCCTTCGCGCCCGGCTACGTCCACGAGGTGGTCAACGACTGTCTGGAGGGCGCGGTCAGCCTGCACGTCTACTTCCCGGGCCTGACGGAGATGACCCCCTACGCCTGCACCTCCGGGAGGCCGGCGGCCGAGGGGACGTTCGCCGGCTGACGCGGCGGGCTGACAGACTGTCCGCATGCGAATCGTGGTACTGGCCGGCGGCATCGGGGGAGCCCGTTTCCTGCGCGGCCTGAAGGCGGCGGCGCCGGAGGCGGACATCACCGTCATCGGCAACACCGGCGACGACATCCACCTGTTCGGCCTCAAGGTCTGCCCCGACCTCGACACCGTCATGTACACCCTGGGCGGCGGGATCCACGAGGAGCAGGGCTGGGGCCGCGCCGACGAGACCTTCACGGTCAAGGAGGAGCTGACCGCCTACGGCGTCGGGCCCGAGTGGTTCGGCCTCGGCGACCGCGACTTCGCGACCCACATCGTGCGCACCCAGATGATCGGCGCGGGCTATCCGCTCAGCGCGGTCACCGAGGCGCTGTGCGCCCGCTGGAAGCCGGGCGTGCGGCTGATCCCGATGACCGACGACCGGATCGAGACCCATGTCGTCATCGACGACCCGGACGCGGGCCCCGGCGGCGGGCGCAAGGCGGTCCACTTCCAGGAGTACTGGGTGCGGCTGCGGGCCTCCGTCCCGGCGTACGCGGTGCTGCCGGTCGGCGCGGAGGGTGCCAAGCCCGCGCCCGGCGTGCTGGAGGCGATCGGCGAGGCGGACGTCATCCTCTTCCCGCCGTCGAACCCCGTGGTGTCGGTCGGCACGATCCTCGCCGTCCCCGGCATCCGCGAGGCCATCGCCGAGGCGGGCGTGCCGGTGGTGGGCCTCTCCCCCATCGTCGGCGACGCCCCGGTACGGGGCATGGCCGACAAGGTGCTGGCGGCGGTCGGCGTGGAGTCCACGGCGGCGGCGGTCGCCGCGCACTACGGCTCCGGGCTGCTGGACGGCTGGCTGGTCGACACCGTCGACGCGGGAACGGTGGCGGAGGTCGAGGCCGCGGGCATCCGCTGCCGGGCCGTACCGCTGATGATGACGGACCTGGACGCGACGGCGGCGATGGCCCGTGAGGCGCTGAAGCTGGCCGGGGAGGTGCGGGCGTGACCGCCTCCTACCGCGTGTGGGCCGTCACCGGCATGCCCGAGGTCGAGCCCGGCACGGACCTGGCCAAGCTCGTCGCGGCGAGCACGGCGGAACTGGCGGACGGCGACGTCCTCGTCGTCACCTCGAAGATCGTCAGCAAGGCGGAGGGTCGCGTCGTGCGCGCCGACGACCGCGAGGCCGCGATCGACGCCGAGACGGTGCGGCTCGTCGCGCGGCGCGGGCGGACCCGGATCGTGGAGACCCGGCACGGCTTCGTCATGGCCGCGGCCGGCGTGGACGCCTCCAACACGGCGCCCGGCACGATTCTGCTGCTGCCCGAGGACCCGGACGCCTCCGCCCGCGCCATCCGGGCGGGGCTGCGGGACACGCTCGGCGTCAACGTCGGCGTGGTCGTCACCGACACCTTCGGGCGGCCCTGGCGCGAGGGCCTGACCGACGTCGCGATCGGCGTGGCCGGGCTGCGCGTGCTGGACGACCTGCGGGGCGCGGCGGACTCCCACGGCAACGAACTGGCCGTCACGGTCACGGCCTTGGCGGACGAGCTCGCCGCGGCCGGGGATCTGGTCAAGGGCAAGTCCACCGGGTCGCCCGTCGCCGTCGTCCGGGGTCTGGACCGCCTGGTGCTGCCCGCGGAGGAGGACGGCGCCGGCGGCCGCGCCCTCGTCCGGTCCGCCGCCGACGACATGTTCCGGCTGGGCACTTCGGAGGCCGTCCGCGAGGCCGTCTCCCTGCGGCGCACCATCCGCGACTTCACCGACGAGCCCGTCGACGGGGCGGCCGTACGGCGCGCCGTGGACCTCGCGGTCACCGCGCCGGCGCCGCACCACACGACGCCGTGGCGCTTCGTGCTGCTGGAGTCGGAGCGGGCGCGGGTCCGGCTGCTGGACGCCATGCGCGACGCCTGGGTCGAGGACCTGCGCCGCGACGGGCGCAGCGAGGAGTCCATCGCCAAGCGGGTGCGGCGCGGAGATGTGCTGCGCCGGGCGCCGTACCTGGTGGTGCCCTGTCTGGTCGCGGACGGGGCGCACGACTACCCGGACGCCCGGCGCTCGGCGGCCGAGCGCGAGATGTTCGTGGTCGCGATGGGCGCGGCCGTGGAGAACTTCCTCGTCGCCCTGGCCGGCGAGCAGTTGGGCTCGGCATGGGTGTCGTCGACGATGTTCTGCCGCGACGTGGTGCGCGAGGTCCTGGACCTGCCGGAGGACTGGGACCCGATGGGTGCCGTCGCCATCGGCCGGCCCGCCGCGCCGCCGAAGGAGCGGCCGGGGCGGAGCGCGGAGGCCTTCATCGAGGTGCGCTGAGGGCGGGCGCGGACCGGTTCGGGGGCGGGAATGGGGCGGCCCCCCGCCCGTGTGCCGTGATCTCATGTGCCCATGGCCGGTATGAGCATCACCGTGTGTCTGCCGGGGGCGGCAGCCGACCGGGTGGACGAGGCGATCGCCGACGCGATGGCACCGTTCGAGATCGACGGCACACGGGAAGGGGAGCTGGGCATCTGGACGCCTGGTACCTCACCGGTGGCCAGGCGAATGGCGGCGGGTTCAACGTCCTGCCCGGCCATGAGCGGGATCCGAGACTGATCCGGTCGCGCCGGTGGGACAGGAAGTCCGAAAGGCTTCCCAACGACTTCGGCTGGTGCGCGGGCGGGCCCCGTGAGCTCCTCGACTTCTCCGCGTCGCACGAGGAGGCACGCCGCCTGGCGGAGGCGGCCTGGCGGCGATGGCACGAACTGGCGGCCGAACTGCCGCCGGCCGACCCGTGGAAGGTCTACCGCGACCGCGCGGAAGCCGAGTCCGGGTGGTACGACGCCGTGCCCAGCCGCTCGTGCGGGCCTTCGACGCCTGCCTGCGGACGTTGCCGACCCAGCGCTATTGGTACTGGTTCCTCCAGGAGTTGGACCCGGTCGAGGATGTAGGACGCACCGAGCGGGAGACGTTCGTCGAGCAACAGGTCGCATACGCGCTGCGCAGGCGCAACGTGCTCACGCTGGGCGGCTGGTGGTACGAGGACGGCGGACCGGGGATCCACGGGGAGTGCCACGGCCCCGCGGCCTGCCCGCACGAGCCCGAGCTGCCCGCGGAGCAGAAGCGCGTCGACGGTTACCTGCTGGACCTTGCCGGGGACACGCTGCTGGTCAACGTGAAGTGCCACGTGTGACGCGGCGGACGCAGCGCGAGACCCACGCGCGTCTCGCGGCCACCGTCACAGGGGCACGATGTTGCCCGGCGCCATGCGGGGGGCGCGGCGTGGGGGGCGGCGGCCGGTGAGCAGGATGAGGCGGGCGGCGCGGTGGCGCTGGCCGGCGTAGGGCTCGAGGAGTTCGAGCATGGTGGCGTCGTCGGAGCGGTGGGCGCCGGTGAGGGCGTAGCCGACGGTGTGCGGCAGGTGGAGGTCGCCGACCGTGATCGCGTCGGGGTCGCCGTTGCTGCGCTGCAGGGTCTCTGCGGCGGTCCAGGGGCCGATACCGGGGACGGCCTGGAGGCGGGCGAGGGCGTCGGCGGGGGCGAGGCCGGTGGCCTGTTCCATGCGGGCGGCGGCGCGGGCGGCCCGGACCGCGGCGGCGGAGCGCTTGCCGTCGACGTTGGCGCGGTGCCACTCCCAGGAGGGGATCATGGCCCAGCCGCGGGCGTCGGGCATGACCCGCATGCGCAGTTCCTCACCGGGGCCGGGGGCGGGCTCGCCGAAACGCCACAGCAGCAGCCGCCAGGAGCGGTACGCCTCGTCGGACGTGACCTTCTGCTCGAGGACCGCCGGGATGAGGGACTCCAGCACCAGGCCGGTACGGGTCAGCCGCAGGCCGGGGTTGCGGCGGTGGGCCTCATGGACGACGCGGTGCCGGGCGGTGAAGGCGCCGGGGTCGTCGGCGTCGCCGAGCAGGCCGGGGAGGCGGTCCAGCAGCCAGTCCGCGCCGGGGCCCCATGCCTCGGCCTCGACCTCCCCGCCGGAGGGGCGGGCGATGCGCAGGGTGCCGGGGCCCTCGGGGGTCCGCGAGGCGCGGTAGACGGCGCGGTCGGCGCCGACGCGGAACGCCGGGTCGCCGGGGCCGCGGCGCAGGGGGCCGAGCGTGAGGCCGAGGTCCAGGGGCCCGCGCGGGGTCCAGCGGCGGGTGCGGCCGGGTGTGCGGGGACCTGGGACGCGGCCGGCCGCGCCGCGCAGGAGTCGGGTCTGCTCGGGGTGCACCCCCCGAGCCTACGGCGTGGGCCGTCGGGCTTTCGGCTTTCGGGGTTTCCGGGCCGGTGGGCGGGGCGCGCCCACCGGCCGGGGCCCGCGGCGGCTACTGGTCGGAGGAGAAGCGGACCGCGCCGTCCGGGATGACCGCGCCGCACCAGATGCGTACGCCGTGCCGCAGTTCGTTGTCGGCGCCGATGTGCGCGCCGTCGCCGATGACCGAGCCGTGGACGACGGTGCGCTCCCCGATGACCGCGTCGGCGCCGATGAGCGAGTCCACGACGGTCGCGCCGGGACGGACGACGGCGCCCGCCAGGACCGTGCTGCCATCGACGACCGCCCCCGCGCCGATGACCGCGCCCGCGGAGACGGCGGTGCCGCCGGTGAGCTTGGCGTCGTCGGCGACCCGGGCGCCCTCCAGGACGAGGCGTTCGCCGCAGCGGCCGGGGACGGCCGGGGAGGGCGCGTGGCCGAGTACGAGGTCGGCGGAGCCGCGGACGAAGGCGTGCGGGGTGCCGAGGTCGAGCCAGTAGGTGGAGTCGACCATGCCCTGCAGATGGGCGCCGTCGGCCAGCAGGCCGGGGAAGGTCTCGCGCTCGACGGAGACCGCACGACCGGTGGGGATGGCGTCGATGACGGAGCGGTCGAAGACGTAGGCGCCGGCGTTGATCTGGTCGGTGACGATCTCCTCGGGCGTCTCCGGCTTCTCCAGGAACGCGGTGACGCGGCCGGCGGCGTCGGTCGGCACGAGCCCGAAGGCGCGCGGGTCCTCGACGCGGGTCAGGTGGAGGGAGACGTCCGCGCCCGAGTCGCGGTGGGTGGCGACGAGGCCGGCGATGTCGAGACCGGTGAGGATGTCCCCGTTGAACACCAGGACCGGGTCGCCGGGGGCGCAGTCCAGGCGGTCGGCGGCGTTGCGGATGGCGCCGCCGGTGCCGAGCGGCTCGTCCTCGGTGACGTAATCCAGGCGCAGCCCGAGGGCGGACCCGTCGCCGAAGTGCGGCTCGAAGACCTCGGCGAGGTAGGAAGTCGCCAGGACGATGTGCTCGACGCCCGCCGCGCGTGCCCGGGCCAGTTGGTGGGTGAGGAACGGGACGCCGGCCGCGGGGACCATCGGCTTGGGGGTGTGCACCGTCAGGGGGCGCAGTCTGGTGCCCTTGCCGCCGACCAAGAGGATCGCTTCAGTCACCTGTGTTTGTCTCCGCTTCCTGGCGGGCCGAACGAATGAGCGGCCAATCCTATGCAGGGTGCGATCAGCGGCCCTGAAGCCGCGCCGCGGTGCGGCGGATGATGCCGAGATCGTGGTACAACTCCGTCCCTGGGCACTGTGTGTTGAATCCGTCCCGGTGGCCCGAGATGACATTCATGCGAACGCGTGTGCCTTTCGGGTACTTGTTGCTCCCTCCGGACACCAGATGTGTCATGCCCTCCGGGTTCCGGCCGTAAATTCCGAGTTTCCACGCGGCGAGCCGGGCGACGGCCGACAGGGCGTCGCGGCTGGGCTTGTCCTGGGAGTAGTCGCCGAGCACGGCGATGCCCATGGTGTGCTCGTTGAAGCCGAGGGTGTGCGCGCCGAAGACGGCCTTGGAGACGCCGCCGCTGCGGCCCTCGTAGATGTTTCCGCACTTGTCGACGAGGAAGTTGTAGCCGATGTCGCGCCAGCCGCTGCTCTTGACGTGGTAGCGGTAGATACCGCGGATGACCGAGGGGGAGTCGGAGCACTCGTAGTCGTTGCCGGTGGCGGTGTGGTGGACGAAGATCGCGCTGATGGCGTCGGTGAACTCCGACTCCTCGTCGCGCAGTCGCTCGTCGGCACCCCAGCCGAACCGGGTGATGATGCGGGGGCGCGCGCCGGTGAAGCGCTGCCCGGTGAGGGCCTCGGTCTGGGACCGGCTGAGCGCGGGGACGAAGGGGGACTCGACCGGGGTGCCCGAGGTGTCGCTCGGATCCGCGGCGGTGTCGGTCGTGGTGCCGTCCTGCTGCTGGCGGCCGCCGAGCGGGTAGCCCCCCTCGCTGGGGCCGACGCCGTCGAAGGGGTCTCCGCTGTCGGGGGGGCCGACGGCGGCGAAGGGGTCCCCGGGAACGGAACCGGCACCGGTGGGGTCGGGGTCCAGCGCGGCGTCGGGGTCGAGGAGGCTGCCGCCCGGGTCGTCACCGAGTCCGTCGCCGGGCCCGTCACCCGGTTCGTCCCCGGGGTCGACCATCTCCAGCCGCAGCCCCTTGGGCAGACCGGGCCGCACGCCGCGCCTGCCGGTGGGTGACTCGGGGACGACCCGCACCTCGACCCCGTCGGAACGGCCGACCCACAGCGGGGCGGTGGCGCCGCGCGCCGCGGAGGCCGAGCCCTCGGACGAGCCGGCGTCGGGAGCGTCGTCGTTGTGCGCCTCGACGGTGCGCCAGCCGGACCAGGTGCCGGTGCCGACGGCGCGGGTCCGGACCTGGACGGTGCCCCGCAGGTCGGTGCCGACGTCGTCCCAGGTGATGCCGATCAGGGAGAAGGGCCGCACGGCGCGGGCGGGCAGCCCCTGGGAGAGCGGGGCGCCGATGGCACGGCCGGAGGTGGCGAGCGGGGCCAGCGGCAGGGTGTGGGTGGCACCGGGGGGCGTCTCGGGGGCGGCCGCCCGCGCCGGCGCGTGGATGGTGGCGGTGGCGCCGGAGGGGAAGGCGAGCGGCAGGGCGAGGGCAGCCATGCACGCCGCGGGGAGCGAGGTCGCAAGAAGTGCACGCATGGGAAGAACAGTTACATAAGGGCACAGAACCCGCAGCCGGGATCTGACGAACTGTCCCTTTCTGCCGGTGCATCAGCGGCACGCGCGCCGCCGCCGCCTGACGTAGCCTGGCCGTGTGACATCGACTGCCCGTACACCCGCCGACCTGCTGCGTTCCGCGCTCGCGGTGGACCCCGCCCGGCCCCTGGTCACCTTCTACGACGACGCCACAGGCGAACGCGTCGAACTGTCGGTGGCCACCTTCGGCAACTGGGTGGCCAAGACCGCCAACCTCATCCAGGACGAACTGGGCGCCCAGCCGGGTGACCGCGCGGCACTGCTGCTGCCGGCTCACTGGCAGACCGCGGTATGGGTGCTCGCCTGCTTCTCCACCGGCGTGGTCGTGGTGCCCGGTGGCGACCCGGGCGGCGCCGACCTCGTGGTCTCCGGCCCGGACACCCTGGAGGAGGCCCGCGCCTGCTCCGGCGAACGGGTCGCGCTGGCGCTGCGTCCGCTGGGCGGCCGCTTCCCGCAGCCTCCGCAGGGTTTCCTCGACTACGCGGTCGAGGTGCCCTCACAGGGCGACCGCTTCGCCCCGTACGCGCCGGTGGACGCGAACACGGCCGCGCTGGAGCTGCCGGGCGGGGAGGAGCTGACCGGCGCGCAGGTGGTCGAGCGGGCCCGTGCGTCCGCCGCGGCCCTGGGGCTGACGGCCGGGGCGCGACTGCTGTCGGGGCGGTCGTACGACGACTGGGACGGGCTGGCCGCCGGGCTGCTGGCGCCTCTGGCGGCGGACGCCTCCGTGGTGCTCTGCCGCAACCTGGACCGGTTGCCCCCCGCCGACCTGGACAAACGCCGGGAGAGCGAGCGGGTGACCCACACGGCGTAGCCATGGGCACGGCCCCCCCCGTCCAGCGACGCCTCGGACGGAACTGAACAACTCCGCACAACCGACGACGGGTTTGGACGGTCTCTATAGGTGACCTGATCATCAGCAGCACCTGTAAGGACGGGCCCGGACGTGACCACGCCAGCCGATTCACCGGAAGCCGAGGGCGCCCCTCCCGCCGCCGCACCGAGGAAGCGCCGCCGCACCTGGGTGCGCGTCCTCGCCGTCGCCGTCTCCCTGGTGCTGCTGGCGGGGGCAGGGGTCTCCTGGTACCTGTACAAGCAGCTCGACGGGAACATCCACACGGACACGGACACCGCCCACGAGCTGATGCGGGTGAAGTCCGAGCGGCCCAAGGTACTGCCCGAGGCGACCACCGCCGAGAACATCCTGCTCCTGGGCTCGGACAACCGCGGCAACGGCAACGGCAAGTACGGCCAGGACACCGGCACCCAGCGCTCGGACACCGCGATACTGCTGCACCTGGCGGCCGACCGGAAGAGCGCGACGGCGATGAGCCTGCCGCGCGACCTCATGGTCGGCATCCCCGCGTGCCGGCGTTCCGACGGCAGCATGTCCAGCCCCCAGTTCGCCCAGTTCAACTGGGCGTTCGAGTTCGGCGGCGCCGCCTGCACGATCCGCACGGTGGAGAAGCTGACCGGCATCCGCGTCGACCACCACCTCGTGGTGGACTTCAACGGCTTCAAGAAGATGGTCGACGCGGTAGGCGGTGTCGAGGTCTGCGTCCCGCACCCCGTGCACGACCAGGACGCGCACCTGGACCTGGACGCCGGCCGCCAGGTGCTGCGCGGCGAGCAGGCCCTCGGCTATGTCCGGGCCCGCAAGGGCATCGGCGACGGCAGCGACACCCAGCGCATGGACCGTCAGCAGCAGTTCCTGGCCTCCCTGGTCCAGAAGGTCGACACCACGGGCGTGTTGCTCAACCCCGCCAAGCTCTACCCGCTGCTGGACGCCGCGACCTCCTCGCTCACCGCGGACGAGGGTCTGGACTCGCTGGCCGAGCTGTACGAACTGGCGCAGAGCCTGCGCAAGACGCCCACGGACCAGGTGCGTTTCCTCACCGTGCCACGACGTCCGTACACCGCTGACCCCAACCGCGACGAACTGGTGCAGCCCGCCGCGGGCGAACTGTTCACGACCCTGCGCGAGGACGGGCAGGTGACCGTCGACGGGGACGAGGGCACCGCCACCGGTACCGTCCACCCGGCGAAGGGCGGAACCTCCACCGCCTCTCCGGCATCTCCTACGCCGTCGGGTTCGGCGAGCGCCTCCCCCTCGTACCGCGGCACCACCGCAGACCGCGATGTGTGCGGCAGCGGGGATTGAACAGTTTGTCCAGGTGTAGGAGAGCGGAATTTGTCACCGGCGGGCGTAGACGCTGAACTGTGGGGTTAGTGTGAGCGATCCGGCCTGTTGCAGCGGCCGAGACGGAGGACTCGATCGACCGTGGACACGCAAGGCCGTAGGCAGCAGGTCGACCCGGCGGATCAGTGGGTTTTCGATCCCGAGACGGGCAGCTACCAGTTGCGGCTCGATCCCCCGCAGCAGCCTGAGCGCGGCGTCCCGGCGCAGGGGGCGGGCCGGCGGGCACAGCGCGTCCTGCCGCAGGGCGGCAGCCGCGCTCGGCAGGGCCGTTCCGGCGCCGCGGGCGAGGGCCGCGACACGACGGGCGGCCGCTCCGACGGTGACGGCCGGGCCGCGGGCGCGGGCAGGGCGGTGGGCAACGGCCGGGCGGCGGGCGGCAGCCGGGCCGCCGGCGGCACCAGGAGCGAGGGCGGCGGCCGGGCGGCCGCGCGCACCAGCCGGCGCCGCCCCAGGCCCCGGAAGTCGGCCAAGAAGCGGGCCCTGATCTGGACCGCCGGCACGCTCGGTGTCATCGTCATCGCGGCGTGCGTGGGCGTCTACGCGCTGTACCAGCAGCTCAACGGCAACATCAACGCGATCGACCCGGGCATCGGCTCCAAGAACGCCACGTCCACCGGGCCGGTCAACATCCTCGTCATCGGCACCGACAGCCGGCAGGGCCTGAAGGGCAAGTACGGCGACGCGGCCAACGTCGGCCACGCCGACACCACAATCCTCTTCCACGTCTCCAAGGACCGCTCCAACGCGACGGCGCTGAGCATCCCCCGCGACATCATCACCGACATCCCGGACTGCCCGACGAAGCAGCGCGACGGCTCCACGAAGATCATCCCGGGTGAGCGCGGCGTCCGCTTCAACACCAGTCTGGGCCAGTACGGCCGGGACCCGGGCTGCACGATGCGCACCGTCAAGGCGCTGACCGGTGTCACCCCGGACCACTTCATGATGGCCAACTTCGACGCGGTGAAGGACCTGTCGACGGCGGTCGGCGGCGTCGAGGTGTGCCTGGCCAAGGACATCGACGACCCGGGCTCGCACCTCAAGCTGGCCAAGGGACGGCACACCGTCGCGGGTGAGCAGGCGCTGGCCTTCGTCCGCACCCGGCACAGCGTCGGCTTTGGCGGCGACCTGAGCCGCATCGAACTGCAGCAGCAGTTCCTCAGCTCGATGGTGCGCAAGATGAAGTCGGGCGACACGCTGACCAGTCCGACCAAGCTGCTCAAGCTGGCGAACACGGCGACGAAGGCGCTCACCGTCGACACCGGCATCGGCAGCGTGACCAAACTGAGCGAGCTCGCCAAGGACCTGAGCCGGGTCAACACCAAGAACATCACCTTCGCGACGGTGCCGGTGATAGACAACCCCGCCGAGAAGGTGCACACCACGGTGGTGCTGGACGAGACCAAGGCGCCGCAGCTGTTCACGATGGTGAAGAACGACATCTCGCTCACCGAGGTGAAGAAGAAGCAGAAGGCGTCGGAGGCGGCCAAGCTCAAGGGCCCCAAGGCCGACCCGATCGACGTCCGGGTCGAGGTGCTGAACGGCAGCGGGATCTTCGGAGCCGCCCAGGACACCGTCAACTGGCTGCAGAACGACGAGGGTGTCAGCCGCTCCACCAACGGCGGCAACGCGCCTGCCGAGGTGAGGAAGACGACGCTGGAGTACGCGCCCAACCAGGCCGACCAGGCACGGCGGCTGGCCCAGATGATGGGGCTGCCGGCCTCCGCGCTCAAGCAGGGCACCGAGGACGCCGCGCCGCGCGCCAACATGACGCTCACCCTCGGCAAGGACTTCACGCAGGCGGGTACGCCGATCGCCGCACCGACGAAGGCGCCCGAGGGCATCCAGAAGGTCGAGGCGGACGACAAGAGCGTGTGCGCCAAGTAGCCGCCCGCCAAGGGCACCGAGGCCGACAGGGGTATCAGGGGTGGGGACCGGATTATGACGGACAGTCGTGTGCGCGATCTCGGCTGGGACGACAGCCTCTACGACGACCACCCGCGGAACGGGGCGGCGCAGCGGGGCAAGGACGCGCCGCGGGGCCCGCACACGGACCCGGGGCACGGCGGCGACGGGCAGCCGGACGGACGAACGCCGCCACATCGGCGGCGCAGACGCCGGGTCGTCCGATGGATCGCGGTCACCCTCGCGCTGCTGACACTCGGGACGGCGGGGGCCGCCTACGCGTACTACGAGCACCTCAGCCACAACATCCGCAAGGGAAAGCGGAACAGCGGTGACAGCGACGTGGCGAAGGCGCCGACGAACGCGCTGAACATCCTGCTGCTGGGCGCCGACGGCCGTAACTCCGCGGAGAACCTCAAGCTCGGCGGCGCCAAGTACACCAAAGGCGAGGCACCCCGGGCAGACGTGATCATGCTGCTGCACGTCTCCGCCGACCGCAGCAACATGTCCGTGGTGAGCATCCCGCGCGACACCCGGGTGCCGATCCCGCAGTGCACCGATCCGGAGACGGGCAAGACGTTCGCCGCCACCACGCACGCGATCATCAACGAGAGCCTGGCGCGCGGCGGTCCCGGCTGCACGCTCGCCACCGTGCAGAACCTCACCAAGGTCTACATCGACCACTGGATGGTGATCGACTTCGCGGGTGTGGTGAAGATGGCCGACGCGGTCGGCGGCGTCGAGGTCTGCGTGAAGCAGCCCGTGTGGGACCACCCGACCCCGCAGCAGCCGGGCGGCTCCGGGCTGAAGCTGGAGGCCGGCAGCCAGAGGATAACCGGGAAGACGGCGCTGCAGTGGCTGCGCACCCGGCACGCCTTCGAGAGCGACCTCGGGCGCGCCAAGGCGCAGCACATGTACATGAACTCGATGGTGCGCGAACTGCGCTCGCAGAACGTCTTCACCGACGGCGGGCGGCTGCGCGACCTCGCCGAGGCCGCCACCAAGGCGCTGCAGGTGTCGGAGGAGATCGGCACCCCGAAGAAGCTCTTCGACCTCGGCATGCAGCTCAAGAGCGTCCCGTCGAACCGGATCACGACGCTGACCATGCCGCCGGTCACCGACACCGAGAACGACCAGCACTACATGCCGGACCCGGTGGCCGCCCCCAAGGTGTGGTCACGGCTCGTCCACGACGTCCCCTTCGACGACAAGGGGAAGAAGAAGGCGAAGAAGCCCGCGCAGACGGGGCCTGCGGCCCGGCCCGCGGCGGACATCCCGGTCGCGGTCGTCAACGGCACCGCGGGCGACGTCACCGGCACTCCCGTGAACGGCAGGGCGAACGCCCTGGCCGGAGTGCTGAAGCAGGCCGGCTTCGGGCAGGCGGCGGCGGTCGCCGCGCCGCAGCCGTCGACGGCCACCGTGATCGACTACCCGGCCGCCGAGGGCGCACAGGGCCGCTCGGACGCGCTCGCCGTGGCGAAGGTGTTCAAGCTCCCCGGCAGTGTTGTGAAGGAATCCTCACATGTCGCCTCCGTCACACTCGTCGTGGGCGCGGACTGGCGGGACGGGACGGTCTTCCACGGTGCCGCCGACGACGACGGAGCGCTGCCCACGAGCGCCGGGGCCCTGAACGGAGCGAATGATTCAGCCTGCATGGACGTGTACAGGCCATATCGCTGGGATCCCGGTTTGGGGTAATGCGCACGATCGCTTTGCACAGGCGATAGGGATCGAATGCCTTGGCTCTGTCGCGGTTTATGTATCGTGACCTCCAACCATCCGCGAGCAGGGCTGTTCCGGTTCCACAGGACCTTGACAGTCGCACAGCTGAGATCACCCACGATCCGCGCGCTGCAGCGCAACCGGTGACCGTAGTGACCAGCGCGTCATGGGAGGGCCCACATGCGCCACGGCAGCATCCCCGGAGGGCGGAACGCCCCCTACGATCCCCACGAGCCCGGATGGGACGACTCTCCGTACGGGAACGGTCACGGACAGCCGTACGTCCCGCAGCAACCCGCACCCCACCCGACGGTCCCCCGGCAGCCGCAGCGCGGCGGCTACCCGCCCCAGGACCCGCAGTGGGGCGGCTACCGGCCGCAGGAGCCGTACGCGCCCTACCAGCCGGCGGGCCACGACGCCACGGGCTACGACACCGGCGGCCACGGCGACGACGGCCACAGGGCGGACTACGGCGATTACGGCGACCACAAGGACGACGCGGGGTCGAGCGGCACCCTGACCGCGACGCGGGGCGACGGTGGCGACGACGCCCACGACGGCAGCGGCCGCCGCGGCAACCGCCGTCGCAAGAAGGGCAAGAGACGCGCCCTGCGCTGGGTGGCGATCGTCACGTCGGTGGCGATACTCGGCACGGCCGGCGCCGCCTACGCGTACTACCAGCACCTCAACGCGAACATCAAGAAGGACGCGCTGAACCTCGGCGACAGCAAGGCCACCAAGAGCAAGGCGAACGCGGCGGGCCAGACCCCGCTGAACATCCTCCTCCTCGGCTCCGACAGCCGGGCCTCCAAGGAGAACCAGAAGCTCGGCGGCGCCAAGGGCGACGCGGACCGCAAGCCGCTCGCCGACGTCCAGATGCTGCTGCACGTCTCCGCGGACCGCAGCAACATGACCGTGGTCAGCATCCCGCGCGACACCCGGGTCACCATCCCCAAGTGCACCGACCCGGACGACGGACACGTCTACCCCGAGTCCACGACGGACACGATCAACACGAGCCTCCAGCACGGCGGTCCCGGCTGCACCGTGGCCACCTGGGAGAAGCTGACCGACATATCCATCGACCACTTCATGATGATCGACTTCGCCGGCGTGGTCTCCATGGCCGACGCGGTCGGTGGCGTCCCGGTATGCGTCAAGGACAACGTCTACGACAGCAAGTCCGGGCTGAAGCTCACCAAGGGCGACCACGTCATCAAGGGCAAGCAGGCCCTGCAGTGGCTGCGCACCCGGCACGGCTTCGAGGACGGCAGCGACATCGGCCGTACGCACGCCCAGCACATGTACATGAACGCGATGGTGCGCCAGCTGAAGTCGGGCACGAAGCTCACCGACCCCGGCGCGCTGACCGGTCTGGCGGAGGCCGCCACCAAGGCGCTGACCGTCGACACCGGCCTCGGTACGGTCAAGAAGCTCTACGACCTGGGCAACGACCTCAAGCGCGTACCCACCGACCGCATCACCATGACGACGATGCCCTGGGGCGCCGACCCGCAGAACCCGGTCGCGCACGTCGTGCCGACCTCGGCGGCGTCCAAGCTGTTCACGCTGCTCCGCAACGACCAGGCCGTGGACGGCAAGGCCTCCAAGAAGGAGAAGGCCGACAAGTCCACCACCACCACCGCGAAGGCCTCGCCCGAGGGCGAGATCGCGGTGACGGTCCAGAACGGCACCGGCAGCGCCTCGACGCCCGCGGTCCCCCGCCGGGCGAGCACGGTCACGCAGAAGCTGAAGGCGCTGGGCTTCACCCAGGCCGAGTCCGACTCCACGCCGCAGTCGCAGTCCGGCAGCACGATCACCTACCCGGGCGACGACGACAAGGCGAACGCCCTGGCCGTCGCGAAGGCGCTGAAGCTGCCCGCCGGCGTGGTGAAGAAGTCCTCCTCCGCCGAGGGCATCACGCTGGTGATCGGAGCCGACTGGACGACCGGGACGACCTACCCGGCGGCGACCGACACCAAGGAGGTACTGGACAGCGCGAGCGCGCTGAACGCCTCTGACGACTCGGCCTGCATGAAGGTGAACCGCTACAACCGCTGGTAGAGGTCCATCCCGCGCGTCACGCGTCCGCCGCCGCCCGCACCGCCGGGCGGCGGCTGGCGATCACCCGCCGGGCGAGCGAGCGCGGGCTGGTCAGGAACCCGAAGCCCCACGACATGTGCATCGTGGCGAGCGCCACCGGGATCCGCAGCCGCGCGCCGGCGGACAGGCCCTTGCCGGCCGGGAGCGAGCCCAGTGCGATGGCCGCGAGGTAGCCGCCGGGGACGACGAAACCGAGCGGGGTGACCGCGGCGCCCACCACCGCACCCGCCGCGATGGCCACGACGGCGGCCGGGGCGGCCAGGTAGCGCAGGTTGACCGAGCCCTGGTGGTACCGGGTGACGACGCGGCGCCAGCGCCCGTAGTCCTTGTACTGCTTGGCCAGCGCCCGCACGCTGGGCCGCGGGCGGTAGGAGACGCGCAGCTCGGGCGAGAACCAGATCAGGCCGCCGGCCTCGCGGATGCGGTAGTTCAGCTCCCAGTCCTGGGCGCGGATGAACTCCTCGTTGTAGCCGCCCTGCTGCTCCAGCACCTCACGGCGGAAGACCCCGAGGTAGACGGTGTCGGCGGGGGCGGCGGCGCCGCCGGTGTGGAAGGCCGCGTTGCCGACGCCGATCTTCGAGGTCATGGCGGCGGCGACGGCGCGCTCCCAGTCGTTCTCGCCCTCGGCGTGCATGATGCCGCCGACGTTGGCGGCGCCGGTCTCCTCCAGCAGCCGCACCGCGGTCTTGATGTAGTCGGGCGAGAGCATGCCGTGGCCGTCGACCCGCACCACGACCGGGTGCCGGGAGGCCTTGATGGCGGCGTTCAGGGCGGCGGGGGTACGGCCGGTGGGATTGGGCACCGTGTGGACCCGGGGGTCCTCGCGCACCAGCTCCGCCGCGATCTCGTCCGTGCGGTCCGTGGAGGGGCCGAGGGCGATGACGACCTCGAGCTCGCCCGCGTAGTCCTGCTCGAGGATGTGGCGGACGGAGTTGCGCAGGTGCCGCTCCTCGTCGAGCACCGGCATGATCACGGAGACGGCGGGCAGCACGTGGGGGGTCGCAGCGTTCACAGCCGCACACGTTACCGCGAACGGATGATACGAGCGCGTGCGGCCGGGCGGGGCTCATCCCGTACGACGGTATGACTCCTTAGCGTGACTCCATGACCGTCGCTCGTCGCCGTCAGCAACCCGTCGCAGCCGCCCGCCGGGTCCGGAAGCGGCCGCAGATGCGCCGTGGGATGCGCCGTGGGATGCGCGTCCTCGGCGCCGTCTCGCTGGGCATCCTGACCACCAGCGGGATCGGGCACGCCGTCCTGGGGCACATGGACGACCGCCTGGAGCGGGTGGACGCCTTCGCCGGGATGAAGAACCGGCCCACCTCCACCAAGGGCACCAACTTCCTGCTGGTCGGCACGGACGTGCGCCGCGGGCTCACCGCGGCACAGCGCACCGGGCTGCGCCTGGGCGGGGAACCGTGCGACTGCACCGACACGATGATGCTGGCGCACCTGTCGAGGGACGGCCGGCGGGTCAGCGTCGTCGCCCTGCCGCGGGACTCGTACGCGGAGCTGCCCCGCCCCGGCAAGCTGAAGTGGGCCTGGGGGGTGGGCGGCCCCGCGCTCGCCGTCAGCACGGTGGAGAAGATGACCGGGCTCAAGGTCGACCACTACGCCGAGTTCGATTTCGGCTCCTTCATGAAGACCGTCGACAAGATCGGCGGCGTCGACCTCTGCTTCGCCCGCCCGCTGCGGGACGCCGTGACCGGTCTCGAGCTGCCCGCCGGCACGGTCCGCGCGGACGGCGCCACGGCGCTGCGCTACGTGCGCTCCGGCCACCAGCCCGGCGGCCCTGACCTCCCGCGGATGCAGAACCAGCAGCTGTTCCTGTCCGCCCTGGTCCGCCGGGTCACCGACATCGGGCTGCTGCAGAACCCCGTCAAGCTCGACCAGGTGGCCCGGGCGGCGCTGGGCTCGGTGCGCGCGGACCGGCAGACCAAGCCGGACGACCTGATCGCGCTCGCCACCGGACTGCGGGGCGGCTTCGGGGCCCGCTCGACGGAGTTCGCCACGGTGCCGGTGGACGCCACGCCGTTCCGGGTGCAGGGGGTGGGGACGACCCTGCGCTGGGACGTCAAGGGCGCGAAGCGGCTCTTCGACGCGCTCCGCGAGGACCGCCCGCTCACCGGCCCCGACGGCGGGCCCCCGGTCACGCCCAGCCCCTCGGCGCCCGAGCCGGAACAGGTCGACGTGCCGCCCAAGTCGATCCGCGTCCAGGTCAACAACGGGACGACGGTCAACGGGCTGGGGGCGCGGGTGGACAAGGAACTGCGCCGCCTGGGCTTCCGCACCACCGGTACACCCGGCAACACCGTCCGGCACGACGCGGAGTACACGGTCATCCACTACGACCCGGGCTGGGACCGCTCCGCCAAGGCCCTGGGGACGGCCCTGCCGTACGCGGAGCTGCGCCCGGTGTCCGGGCTGGGGCCGACGCTGCGGATCACCGTGGGGGCGGACTACGACGGCGTGACCCCGGTGCGGGCCGGCGAGCCGGACCCGCCCGCGCCCCCGCCGGTGGAGCTCCCGCCGATGCGTGGGGACCGCATCCTGTGCGGCTGAGGGCCGGGCCGGCCGGCGCCGTCAGTCGTCGAAGCCCTCGGCGGCGCGCTTCTCGCGCAGCTCCATGATCGCCCGGCGGCGGGCCAGCCGGTGCGTGCGGCGGATCTGGGCCTCCTGCAGACGGCGCCGGTCCCGTTCGGTCTCGGGCTCGATCCGGGGCACCGCGCGTGGCATGCCCTCGGCGTCCACGGCCACGAAGACCAGGTAGGCGCTGGCCACCTGGGTCGCCGGACCGGACTCGTTCCAGCGCTCGGCGAGCACGCGCACGCCGACCTCCATGGAGCTGCGCCCGGTCCAGTTGACCTGGGCCTGCACCTTGAGCAGGTCGCCGACCCGCACCGGTTCCAGGAAGGCCATCTCGTCCATGGCGCCGGTCACCGCGGGACCCTCGGAGTGCCGTCCGGCGACGGCCCCCGCCGCGTCGTCGACGAGCTTCATGACCACGCCGCCGTGCACGGTGCCCAGCAGGTTCGTGTCGTGGTGGGTCATGATGTGCGCCAGCGTGATCCGCGAGGCGGACGTGGGCTTGGACGGGACAGGGTGCGGGGGTGGCTCCTCGAACATGGCTCCACCCTAAGCACCGCCGTGCCGTGCTCCCCGCCGGGCACACCTTGCCCCCCGGGTGGGCCGGGCGGATGCTGGAAGGGGGACCGACGTCCCGATGCCCAAGAGGTGATCCGCCATGGAGAAGACGTGGACGATCAAGCTGTCCCTGGAGGAGGACGGCAACCGCACGGCCTGCACCGCCTCGCTCACCGGGGACGGCGCCCCGGGCGTGGTGGGTCATGGTTATTCGCGGCGCAATCCGCACGACGAGCCGGACATGCGCATCGGGGAGGACGTGGCGGCCTCCCGGGCCTGCTCCAACCTGGCGCACGAACTGCTGGAACAGGCCGCCGGAATGATCGAGACGCACACCAACACCCCAACGCATCTCACCGGCTGAGAGCGCGTGGGCACAATGGGTCACGGCATGGCAGCGGTCCTGTGACCTTTGCATCAGCTCTGCTTCAGAAGCGCCACGGAGGCACCGCGGGGCAGGGCGGCAGGGCACACTGCCGTACATGAACGCATGGCCCGACGGTTGGTCCGACAACAGGAACCAGCGGCAGCAGCAGGTCTCCGAGCCGCCGCTGCCGCCCGAGCTGTCCCCGCGCCGTGCGGCGGCGGCTCCCGGCAGCGTGCCGCGCCAGCAGGCGTACGGAAGCGGCGGTCCCGGTCACGGAGGGCCCGGCGGCGGCCACGACGGCTACGGCGGCGGCTCGTACGGCCCCCCGTCGACCGGCGGTCGCACCTCCCCGCCCGGCAGCCGCAAGCGGCGGGTCAAGGGCGTCCTGATCGGCCTGGTCGTCGTGGTCGCCGCCTGGTCGGCCGGCACGTACTTCTGGGCCGACGGCAAGGTGCGCCGCGAGGTGGACCTCGGCACGGTCATAGACCGCCCTGAGGCCGGCGAGGGGACCAACTACCTCATCGTCGGCTCCGACAGCCGTGAGGGCCTGTCCAGCGAGCAGAAGAAGCAGCTGCACACCGGCTCGGCCGACGGCAAGCGCACCGACTCGATGATGATCCTGCACATCGGGGACAACGGGAACTCGCTGATCTCGCTCCCCCGCGACTCCTACGTCACGATCCCCGAGTTCAAGGGCTCCGAGTCCGGCAAGACCTTCGCCTCGCGCGGCCAGAACAAGCTCAACGCGTCCTACTCCATAGACGGGCCGACGCTGCTGGTGCGCACGATCGAGTACAACACGGGCCTGCGCATCGACCACTACGCGGAGATCGGCTTCGCCGGCTTCGCGAGCCTGGTCGACGCGGTCGGGGGTGTCGAGCTGGACATCCCCCGCGACATCGACGACAAGAACTCGGGCCTGCACATCAAGAAGGGCAAGCAGACCCTGGGCGGCGACGAGGCCCTGGCCTTCGTCCGGCAGCGCTACCAGGAGGCCGAGGGAGACCTGGGCCGCACCAAGAACCAGCAGAAGTTCCTCGCCGCTCTCGCGAGCCAGACGGCCACGCCGAGCACGGTCCTGAACCCCTTCAAGCTCTATCCGACGATGGGCGCCGGCCTGGACACGCTGATCGTCGACAAGGACATGAGCCTGTGGGACCTGGCGTCGATGTTCTGGGCGATGAAGAGCGTCTCCGGCGGTGACGGCGTCTCGATGAACATGCCGACCGCGGGCTCCATCAGCACCAACGTCGGCAGCGCGCTCAAGTGGGACATGCCGAAGGTCAAGCAGCTCGTCTCGGAGCTGAAGAACGACGACAAGGTCACGGTCACGCCGGATTCCTGATCTCCTGCGACGGCCGAGGGGCCGGCCGGGCGCGCGCACCGCGCCCCGGCCGGCCCCTCCGGTCCTCCCGCCGGTGCCCGCGGGCCTTTACGGGGTGGAGGAGCCCAGGCGGTCGAGGGAGTGGTTCGCCACGTAGTCGGCCATGGTGTCGTTGCGCATGGCCTCCCACAGCTGATCGCTGCCGTTCTCGTCGAGCAGCACCACCGACTGGCCCTTGATCATGTCGAGACCGCCCACCGGGGCGTTCATGAAGACCATGTCGCCCGCGCGCACCCCGCGCATGCTCCACATCAGGTCGCGCAGGTCCCCGTCGGAGAGCCGGTCGTCGACGCTGACCACGCTGGTGACGCGGTCCAGCAGCTCCTTCGCCTTGATCGGGTTGCTCATGGAGTCCCTGGTCAGCGTCTTGGCGATCACCGCGCGCAGGAAGGCCTGCTGGCGGTGGGTGCGGTCCAGGTCGCCGCGCGGCAGGTTGTAGCGCTCACGGACGTACTTCAGGGCCTCCTCGCCGTTCATGTGCTTCCCGGCCAGGTCCACGCCGCCGATGTCGTCCGTGAGGGTCCTGAAGCCGCTCCAGTCGATGACGGCGAGATGGTCGACCTTCACGTCGGTGAGCCGCTGCACGGTGTCGATCAGCAGCGGCGGGCCGCCCCAGGAGAAGGCGGCGTTCAACTTGGCCTTGCCGTTCCCCGGGATCGAGACCCAGCTGTCGCGGGGCAGCGAGACCACATAGGCGTGCTTGTGGTCGGCCGGCAGGTGCACCAGCATCATCGTGTCGCTGCGCTGGGCGCCGCGCTTCCACTCCGGGGCCTCGGCGTCCCGGCCGGTGGTCGGCAGGTCGGAGCGGGCGTCCACGCCGACCAGGAGGAACGTTTCGCCGCCCTTGGCGGCCTGCGGCTGCTCACTCTCCGGCACGTTCGTCGGGAACACGTCGGGGATGCGGTCCACCTTGCCGGTGTAGTGGTCCACCGCCCACCACAACGTCCCGGCCACGCCCAGCACGCCCACGGCCAGCAGGGCCAGTGCGCCCAGCAGCACCCGCCTGGTGCGGCTGCGCCTGCCGCGGGCCGGCTCCGTGGCCTTTCCCGGTGCCGTTTCCCGCTCTGTTTCCGCGACCGCCGTCTTCTCGTGGCCGACCGGATCCGACGTCGTCACCATTCACCCCCACCGTGTGCACCCGCTCCCCACGCGTGCGTAGGGGGCATTGTGGCCCGTGGGACCGTGCCATGGCCATTCCTGGGGCTTGCTTCCGTGCCCGCGCCGGGAAAACACGTTCGCCGCCCAGGGCTATGCTCAACATCGCATTCGGCCACGACCTGGGAGGGACCCTCCGCATGGCGCTCAAGCTCACCGTGATCGGCACCGGCTATCTCGGCGCCACGCACGCCGCGGCGATGGCCGAGCTGGGCTTCGAGGTGCTGGGCCTGGACATCGACCCCGCCAAGATCGAGACCCTCTCGGCGGGCCGCGTGCCCATGTACGAGCCGGGCCTGGAGGAGCTGCTGAGCCGCCATGTCGCGGGCCTGCCGGGCTCCAGCGGGCGGCTGCGCTTCACCACCTCCTGGGAGGAGGTGGCCGCCTTCGGCGACGTCCACTTCGTCTGCGTCAACACGCCGCAGAAGCACGGCGAGTACGCCTGCGACATGAGCCACGTCGACAGCGCCTTCGAGTCGCTCGCCCCGCACCTGGAGCGGCCCACGCTGGTCGTCGGCAAGTCGACCGTGCCGGTCGGCAGCGCCGCCCGGCTGGCGGCCCGCCTGGCCGAGCTCGCCCCCGCCGGCGACCGGGCGGAGCTGGCATGGAACCCCGAGTTCCTGCGCGAGGGCTTCGCGGTCGAGGACACCCTGCACCCGGACCGGATCGTGGTCGGCGTCGCCTCCGAGCACGCCGAGAAGCTGCTGCGCGAGGTCTACGCGACCCCTGTCGGCGAGGGCACGCCCTTCGTCGTCGCGGACTTCCCGACCGCGGAACTGGTCAAGACGGCGGCCAACGCCTTCCTCGCCACCAAGATCTCCTTCATCAACGCCATGGCCGAGGTCAGTGAGGCGGCCGGCGGGGACGTGGTGAAGCTCGCCGAGGCCATCGGTCACGACGAGCGGATCGGCAAGAAGTTCCTGCGCGCCGGCATCGGCTTCGGCGGCGGCTGCCTGCCCAAGGACATCCGTGCCTTCATGGCCCGGGCCGGCGAGCTCGGCGCGGACCAGGCGCTGACGTTCCTGCGGGAGGTCGACTCCATCAACATGCGCCGCCGCGCCCACATGGTCGAGCTCGCCCGCGAGGCCTGCGGCGGCAGCGGCTTCCTCGGCAAGCGGATCGCGGTGCTCGGAGCGGCCTTCAAGCCGGACTCCGACGACGTGCGGGACTCCCCCGCGCTCAACGTCGCCGGGCAGATCCACCTCCAGGGCGGCCAGGTCACCGTGTACGACCCCAAGGCGATGGACAACGCCCGGCGGATCTTCCCGACGCTCGGGTACGCCGTGAGCGCGCTGGAGGCGGTTCGCGGGGCCGACGTGGTGCTGCACCTGACGGAGTGGCGGGAGTTCCGCGAGCTCGACCCGGTGGCGCTGGGGGCGGTGGCCGGGCAGCGGCACATCATCGACGGGCGGAACGCGCTGGAGCCGGCGGGGTGGCGTGAGGCGGGCTGGACGTTCCGCGCCATGGGCCGCCCGACCGCCTAGCCCACGCCTGGCCCGCCGGGGTGCCGGGGTGC
>NZ_CBDRCM010000065.1:0-37327 GCF_965342435.1 Actinacidiphila sp. bgisy160
CGCGGGTGCTGCCCAGACGTCCGGGCCGCACCCACGCGGCGGCGGTGCGGCTGGCGGGGGCTCAGCAGTAGAGGTTGGCGCCCGGGCTGACCCCGAGGATCCCCGTGAACTGCTGGTACTTGCTCACGCGGCTCTGCACTTGTGCCGGGTTGCGGCCGTCGCATTCCAGGGAGCCGTTGATGGAGCGGATGGTCTGGCCGAAACCGGCCTGGTTCACCATGGCGTTGTGCGGGGTCATGGTGCCGGGGCCGCTCTGGGTGTTCCAGTACCAAAGGCCCGTGCGCCAGGCCACGGCCGCGTCCTGTTCGACGCGCCAGGGGTTGCCCAGCAGGTCGATGCCGAGCGCGTCGCCCGCGGCCTTGTAGTTGAAGTTCCAGCTGAGCTGGATCGGGCCGCGGCCGTAGTAGGCGGCCTGGCCGGCCGGGCAGCCGTAAGGCTGGCCCCAGTCGCAGTAGTGCGGGTAGTTGGCCGTGTTCTGCTCGACGATGTAGACCAGTCCGCCGGTCTCGTGGCTGACGTTGGCGAGGAAGGCGGCGGCCTCCTGCTTCTTCACCGTGTCACTGCCGGAGTTGGCGAAGCCCGGGTAGGAGCTCAGGGCCGCGATCAGGCCGCTGTAGGTGTAGAAGGAGTTCCGGCCCGGGAACATCTGGTTGAACTGGTCCTCGCTGACCACGAATCCGGACGGGTTCGTGCCGCCGCCACCGCCGCTCGCGGGGGCGTTCCACTTCTGGTTCGCCCCGCCGGTGCAGGTCCAGATCTGCAGCCGGGTGGCGTTGGCGGAGGTGTTGTCGCGGACGTCGAGGCACTTGTCGGCGGCGGGGTTGACGATGTCGTGCGCCGCGGTGACGACCCACTGCTGGTTGGCGCTGCCCGCGCAGTCCCACAGCTGGACGGCGGCACCGTCGGCGGTGCTGCGGTCGACGATGTCGAGACACTTGCCGAGCGCGCGCAGCGTGCCGTCGCCGGGGTTGGACCAGCGCTGGGCGTTGGTCCCGTTGCAGTCGTAGAGCTGTACGGCGGTGCCGTTGGCGCTGTTCGCCCCGGCGACGTCGACGCACTTGCCCGCCAGGCCGCTGATCTGACCGTCCGCCGCGCGGGCGGTCGGTGTGGCGACGAACAACGTGGCCAGGAGTGCCGCGAGGACGGCGAACACCGCGGACGGGCCGAGGACGGTACGCCCTGCGGGAAGCCGTCCGGTGAGGGACGTGGACATGGGGGAGACGCTCCTTACCCGGCCCGGGGCCGTGGTCGTGGGGGGAGGGAGCTTCGCGGGGGTGCTCCGCACGTCAGGCGCGGGTCTTCTCGGAGGAGGTCATGCACGGGCGCGGCGCGGCGTGCGTCGTGGCCAGGACGGCGTGAACTTCCCTGTCGCACCGTCCCGTTGGGTTCAGCTAGGTCTAGACCATGCCAGCGTGACGGGGTCACGTCAATACTTGAAGGGGTGGGTGGACCGGCGCGTTCGGGCCCGACGGTGCACCCCCGGTCCCGCGCCCCCGGCCACTGCGGCGAGAATCGTCCTGGAACGGCAGGCCCCGAACCGCCGGACCGGCAGGCCGCGCGCCGCGCGCAGGCCGGCACCGGGGCCGGACAGGAAGGAACGACCGCGATGCCCGCGCAGAGCAACTGGGGCGGCAACGTCGCCTTCACCGCACGAAGGCTCCACCACCCCGAGTCCGTCACCGAGCTGCAGGAGATCGTGGCCCGGTCCCGACGGGTGCGCGCCCTCGGCACCCGGCACTCCTTCAGCACCGTCGCCGACACCGACGGCGAGCACGTCTCGACCTCTCGGCTGCCGGCCGTGGTCGAGGTCGACCGCACCGCGCGCACCGCCACTGTCGGTTCGGGGCTGCGCTTCGGCGAGATCGTCCGCGCGATCGACGAGGCGGGTCTGGCGCTGCACAACCTCGGCTCGCTGCCGCACATCTCCGTGGCCGGGGCGTGCGCCACCGGCACGCACGGCTCCGGCACCGGCCGGCGCAACCTGGCAGGCGCGGTCAGCGCACTGACCATGGTCACCGCCGACGGCGAGCTCGCCGAGATCCGGCGCGGCGAGGCCGACTTCGACGGCTCCGTGGTCGCCCTGGGTGCCCTGGGCGTCGTGACGCAGCTGACCCTCGACCTCGTCCCGGCCTTCGCCGTGCGCCAGACCGTCTACGAGGACATGCCGGGGGAGCAGTTCCGGGAGAACTTCGACGCGGTGATGTCCGCGGGGTACAGCGTGTCGGTCTTCACCCGCTGGCGGGACCGCGCCGCCGACCAGGTGTGGCTCAAGGAGCGGGTCGACGCCGAGGGGGCGGGGCCCGCCCCGGACACGTTGTTCGGGGCCACCGCGGCGGACGGGCCGCGGCACCCGATCCCGGGTATGCCCGGCGCGCACTGCACACCGCAGCAAGGCCTCGCCGGCCCCTGGTACGAGCGGCTTCCGCACTTCCGCCTGGAGTTCACCCCGAGCAGCGGCGAGGAGATCCAGTCGGAGTTCTTCGTCGGCCGGCGTGACGCGGTGGCGGCGTTCGACGCCCTGTGGCGGGTGCGGGAACGATTCTCGTCCGAGGTGCTGATCGGCGAGATCCGTACCGTGGCGGCCGACTCCCTGTGGCTCAGCCCCGCCCACGGCCGGGACAGCGTGGCCTTCCACTTCACCTGGACCCCGGACGCCGCCGCCGTCACGCGGGCGGTCCAGGTCGTCGAGGAGGCCCTGCGCCCCTTCTCCGCACGCCCGCACTGGGGCAAGCTCTTCACCCCGTCGCCCGACGCCCTGCGCGAGCTCTACCCGCGTTACGACGACTTCCGGCGGCTCGCCGCCCGGCGCGACCCTTCGGGGGTCTTCCGCAACGCCTTCATGCGCGAGCACTTCCCGGACTGACGTGCCGCCGGTCAGGGCCGGTCATAGACTGACCGCGGTCGAAATGTCCCGTACGAGAGAGTTGGGCATCATGTCCAAGCGAGGCAACAAGCGGCGCGCCCGGAAGAAGAAGGGCGCCAACCACGGCAAGCGTCCCAACGCCTGACACCCGCCGCGCCGCAGGTGACCGCCCGCGCCCGGCGCGGGCGGTCACCCTGTCCGGGGCCGGGGCTCACGTACCGGCGTGCGGGGCGTCCAGCGCGACCGGCTCCTCGACAGGCCGCCCGCGGCGCGGGCGGTCCAGCCGGCTCGGCCACCACACGCGGTGCCGCATGTCGAGGGTGAGCGCGGTGACCAGCACCGACCGGACGACCAAGGTGTCCAGCAGGACGCCGAAGGCCACCGCGAAGCCGATCTCCGCGAAGCCGACGATGGGCAATGTCGCCAGGGCCGCGAACGTGCCGGCGAGCACCAGGCCCGCGGAGGTGATGACACCGCCGGTCGCCGCGAGGCCGGTGAGGGCTCCCTCGCGGGTCCCTGACAGCGCGCTCTCCTCGCGGATCCGCGTCATCAGGAAGATGTTGTAGTCGATGCCCAGCGCCACCAGGAACACGAAGACGAACAGCGGGAAGGCCGTGTCCTCGCCCTGGAAACCGAAGATGTGGCGGAAGACGAGCGCGCTGACGCCGAGCGCGGCGGCGAAGGAGAGCACCACGGTCGCGATGAGCACCAGCGGTGCGGTGAGGGCCCGCAGCAGGATGCCGAGGATCACCAGCACGACGACGAGGATCATGGGAATGAGCAGCTTGTTGTCGTGTGCCGCGGCACGACCGGCGTCGAGCAGCGCCGCCGTGCCCCCGCCGACCTTGGCGTCGGCGCCCGGCAGCGCGTGCAGGGTCTCGCGGGCACGGTCCACGGTGTCCTTGGCGGCCTGGCTGTCGGCCGGGTCGGTGAGCGTGGCCTCCAGGTAGACCCTGCCGTCCTTCTGCGCGGGCGCGCCCTCGGGCACGGCAGCGGAGCCCGGCGCGACGCCCTGGATGCCGTCCAGCGCGGCCCTGACCCGCTCGGTGGCACCCGCGTCGGCGATCACCACCAGCGGCTGTCCGGAACCGGCGGGGAAGTAGCGGGCCTCGACCTGCTGCCCGGTGACGGAGTCGGGGGTGCCGGTGAAGCTCTCCGCGTTGCTCAGCCCCGCCGCCTCCAGCGTGAGCAGGCCCAGCGAGAGCGCCGCCAGCACGGCCGCGGTGCTCATCCACACCGTGCGCGGCCGGCGGTCGATGCGGTGGCCCACCCGGGACCACACCCCGCGCCGGGTGGGCTCGGCGGAGCCGAATCGCGGGACGGTGGGCCAGAACACCCAGCGGCCCACGATGACCAGCAGGGCGGGGAAGAGCGTGAGCATGGCGGCCAGTCCGATGAGGATGCCCACAGCGGCGACCGGCCCGAGCCCGGAGGTGGAGTTCATCTCGGCGGCCAGCAGGCACAGCATGCTCACCGCGACCGTGGCGGCACTGGCGACGATCGCCGGACCCGCGCGGTGCAGGGCCAGCGCCATGGCCTCGTGCCGGTCCTCGTGGCGGCGCAGTTCCTCGCGGTAGCGGGCGACCAGCAGCAGCGCGTAGTCCGTGCCGGCGCCGAACACCAGGACGGTGAGGATGCCCGCGCTCTGCGCGTTGACGACGAGGTCGGCGTGTTCGGCCAGCAGATAGACGGCCGCCTGCGCGGTGAACAGCGCCCCGACGACCGAGACGACCGGCAGCAGGATCAGGGTGACGCTGCGGTAGGTGAGCAGCAGGATGACGACGACCACGGCGAGCGCGCTGTACAGCAGGGTGCCGTCGATGCCCTCGAAGGCCTTGGCGGAGTCGGCCGCGAAGCCGCCCGGCCCGGTGATGTGCACCTCGAGGCCGCCGCTGTCGTCGGCGGTGACGGCGCGGATGCCGGCGACCGCGTCCGCGATGCCCGTCCAGCCGCCCTCGTCCATGGTGATGGGGACGATGAGCTGCGCGGCGCGCGGGCCGGCGGCACGCTCCTCGTACACCGGGCCGACGGTGCGGCTGCCGAAGACGCCGTGCTCCGTCATCTCCCTTATGCGCCCGGCGTCCTGAACGACCGTCGCACGGTCGGCGTCGGTCAGCCCGCCGGGGCGCGCGTAGACCACGACGGCGGGGGCGGTGTCGGGCAGGAACCGCTTCTGCAGTTCCAGGACCCGGGTGGACTCCGCGCTGCCGGGCAGCCAGGAGGAGGAGTCGTTCCGCTGTGCGTCCGTGAGCTTCTGGGCCAGCGGCGCGACCGCCACCAGCAGGACAAGCCAGAGCGCGAGCACGACCCATTTGCCGCGCCGGCCGCAGACCAGGACCGCCAAGCCCCGTGGAGTCTTCACACCCGCCACCTCCGCCTCGTCAAAGGCGTCCCCCGAGGAGTGCTCGATCCGCACAGCATCCCACGCCCGGAAGGGCCGTGCGGGGTGGTTTTCCACAGGCGTCCGCCCGGTGCGCGGGGAAGGGCCCGGCACCGCCATACTGGGACCATGGCCGTGCAGATCAACCCCAGTATTCTCTCCGCCGACTTCGCGCGCCTCGCCGACGAGGCGCGGGCCGTGGAGGGCGCGGACTGGCTCCACGTCGACGTGATGGACAATCACTTCGTCCCCAACCTGACGCTCGGCGTGCCGGTCGTGGAGTCCCTCCGCAAGGCGACGGAGACCCCGCTCGACTGTCATCTGATGATCGCCGATCCGGATCGCTGGGCGCCGGCCTACGTCGAGGCGGGCGCGGGTTCCGTCACCTTCCACGTCGAGGCGGCCGCCGCGCCGGTGCGCCTGGCCCGGGAGATCCGCGCCAAGGGCGCGCGGGCCTCGATGGCGCTCAGGCCGGCCACTGCGGTCGAGCCGTACGAGGACCTGCTGCCCGAGCTCGACATGCTGCTGATCATGACCGTGGAGCCGGGCTTCGGCGGCCAGGCCTTCCTCGACATCATGCTGCCCAAGATCCGCCGGGCCCGGAAGCTGATCGACAAGCACGGGCTGGACCTGTGGCTGCAGGTCGACGGAGGCGTCTCGGCCTCCACCATCGAGCGCTGCGCCGAGGCCGGGGCGGACGTCTTCGTCGCCGGTTCCGCCGTCTACGGAGCCGAGGATCCGGCCGAGGCGGTACGGGGGCTGCGCAAGCAGGCGGCGGCCGCCTGCGCGCACTGACCACTCCGTGGGCACCGTGCCCCGGTACTCCGGAGTACGTGCGAGGATGAGCGCGGAGCCGATCAGATGGGCAACTGGGGAGAGAACGTGACCACAGGCCGCACAGGGGTGCGCATGGGCCCCGGCGAGATGGTCCAGGCGGCGGCGATGGCGCGCCGCTTCTACCTGGAGGGAAAATCCAAGATCCAGATCGCCGAGGAGTTCGGCGTGAGCCGCTTCAAGGTGGCGCGGGTCCTGGAGACGGCCCTCGAACGTGACCTCGTGCGCATCGAGATCAGGGTCCCGGCGGAGCTCGACGCCGAGCGCTCCGACGCCCTGCGGGCCCGCTACGGGCTACGGCACGCCGTCGTCGTCGAGTCGCCCGCCGATGAGACCGACGGCCCCGACCCGGAGAACCTCGGCGCGGTCGCCGCGCAGCTGCTCGGCGAGCTGGTCAGCGAGGGCGACGTGCTCGGCCTCGCCTGGGGGCGCTCCATCATCACCATGGCCAACGCCCTTGACCGGCTGCCGCCGTGCACGGTCGTCCAGCTCACCGGCGTGTATGACGCCGGCACCGCCGACCGCGGCTCCGTCGAGGCGGTCCGCACCGCCGCGGCCGTCTCCGGCGGCGAGGCCCACCCCATGTACGCCCCGATGGTGCTGCCCGACCCGGCGACGGCGGCGGCGCTGCGCGCCCAGAGCGGTATCGCGGCGGCCATGAGCTACTTCGACAAGGTCACCGTGGCCGTGGTGTCGATCGGCTCCTGGGCGGCCGGCATCTCCACCGTCCACGACGCCCTCACCGAGGCCGAGCGCGAGCACTACGCCTCCCTCGGCGTCGCCGCGGAGATGTCCTCGCACCTCTTCGACGCCGAGGGCCGGCTGGTCGGCCGCGACCTGGGCGAGCGCTGCATCACCATCGAGGCGGACCGGCTGCGCCGCATCCCCGAGGTGCTCGCCATCGCCGGCGGCCTGCGCAAGGCCGCCGCGGTCGACGCCGTGCTCCGGTCCGGCCTGGTCACCAGCATCGTGACGGACACCGCCGCCGCCGACTACCTGCTCGACTCCACGGCGCCCATGCCGCGTCCCGCCCTCGACCGCGCGGACCCCGAGGCGCTCCGCGACGCCTAGCCGGAACCGTCGCCGTCCGCTCGCGTGCCCTGCGCGGGCGGGCGTGCCGGGCTGTGGCAGCATCGCCGCATGCCGACCGGGCCCGTCCGCCGCGCCGCCGCGCTCGCCGCCGCCCTGCTGGGCTGCCTGGCACTTTTGCTCACCGGTTGCTCCCCGCCCGCCACCGCACCAGTGGGCACGCTGCCCACGGTGGCCGTCACGAGCCTGCCCCACCAGGCCCGCGAGACGCTCCGGCTCATCGACGCGGGCGGCCCTTTCCCGTACCCGAAGGACGGCACCGTCTTCGGCAACATCGAGGGCCTGCTGCCCGCGCACCCGCGCGGTTACTACCACGAGTACACCGTGCCGACCCCGGGGGAGCGGGACCGAGGCGCCCGGCGCATCGTCACCGGCTCCGGCGGGGAGGTCTACTACACCGACGACCACTACCGGAGCTTCAGGGCGGTCCGCAGATGACGGCAACGACGGTGCTGGACCTCCGGGGGGTCACCACCAAGACCGGGTTCATGGAGCGCTGCGCCGAGCAGTTGCGGCTGCCCGGCTGGTTCGGCCGCAACTGGGACGCCCTGTACGACTGCCTCACCGACCTGCCCGACCCCCAGCGGGGCGGGCTGCGCCTGGTGGTCAGGGGCTGGAGCGACTTCGCGGCGGCCGAGCCCGGGGAGTGGCGGACCGCTCGCCGGGTCCTGGCGGACGCCGCCGCCTTCCACGACGCGGCCGTGCTTCCCTTCCAGATCGTCTTGGAGGAACCTACGAGCGACCCTTCGTGAGCGCCGGAGTTTCCTCCGTGTTCATTCCTGCTCAGCCCGTGCAAAAATGAAGTACGTGCGTTTCCTCAATGATGCAAAGCCTCCGTACGACCTGACGTACGACGATGTGTTCATGGTCCCCAGCCGCTCGGCGGTGGGTTCCCGCCAAGGCGTGGACCTCTCGGCGCCCGACGGCACCGGCACTACCATTCCGCTCGTGGTCGCCAACATGACCGCCATCGCCGGACGCCGAATGGCCGAGACCGTGGCCCGTCGCGGAGGCCTGGTCGTCATTCCCCAGGACATCCCGATCGATGTGATCACCGAGGTGATCTCCTGGGTGAAGCAGCGGCACCTCGTGCTCGACACCCCCATCGTGCTCGGCCCGCACGCCACCGTCGCCGACGCCCTGGCGCTACTGCCCAAGCGGGCGCACGGTGCCGCCGTCGTCGTCGAGGACGGCCGCCCGGTCGGCATCGTCACCGAGCACGACCTGACCGGCGTGGACCGCTTCACCCAGGTGTCCGTGGTGATGTCCAAGGACCTCCTGCTGCTGCCCGCCGACATCGACCCGCGCGAGGCCTTCAACCGCCTGGAGGAGGCCAACCGCAAGCTCGCCCCCGCCGTGGACGCCGACGGCAGGCTGGCCGGCATCCTCACCCGCAAGGGAGCGCTGCGCGCCACCCTGTACACCCCCGCCACCGACGCCGGCGGGCGGCTGCGCGTCGCCGCCGCCGTCGGTATCAACGGCGAGGTCGCGGGCAAGGCCAAGCAACTGCTCGACGCCGGCGTGGACACCCTCGTCGTGGACACCGCCCACGGCCACCAGGAGAACATGATCCAGGCCGTGAAGGCCGTCCGTGCCCTGGACCCGCAGGTGCCGGTCGTGGCCGGCAACGTCGTCTCCGCCGAGGGTGTCCGCGACCTGATCGAGGCCGGTGCCGACATCGTCAAGGTCGGTGTGGGCCCGGGGGCCATGTGCACCACCCGCATGATGACCGGCGTAGGCCGGCCGCAGTTCTCCGCAGTCCTGGAGTGCGCCGCCGAGGCGGCCCGGCACGGCAAGCACGTATGGGCCGACGGTGGCGTCCGGCACCCGCGCGACGTCGCCATGGCGCTCGCCGCCGGCGCGTCCAACGTCATGATCGGCTCCTGGTTCGCAGGCACCTACGAGTCGCCCGGCGACCTGCAGCACACCGCCGACGGCCTGCCGTACAAGGAGAGCTTCGGCATGGCGTCCGCGCGCGCCGTTGCCAACCGCACCAGCGAGGAGTCCGCGTACGACCGCGCCCGCAAGGGGCTGTTCGAGGAGGGCATCTCCACCTCGCGGATGTTCCTCGACCCGGCCCGCCCGGGTGTCGAGGACCTCATCGACTCGATCATCGCGGGCGTCCGCAGCTCCTGCACCTACGCCGGGGCCGCCAACCTCGCCGAGTTCGCCGACAAGGCCGTCGTCGGCATCCAGAGCGCGGCCGGCTACGCCGAGGGCAAACCGCTGCACGCCAGCTGGCAGTGACCGGTGCCCCTGCCCGGGCGCCCCGTTCGCGGAAGCGGACGGGGCGCCCGCGCGCGAGGACGGGGGCGCGTGGGGACGACGTCCCGCCTCGACACGGGCACCCGGGAGTGCTCCGCGGGTTGGACGGCGGTCGGCCTCGTAGTCTGTTGCGCGTACGGCACGCGCCGTCCCCAGCTCGCTCGCGAAGAGAAGTGACCCACCCCCAGTGCGACTGAACGAACTCGACGAACGCATCGTCCACGCCCTCGCCGAGGACGCCCGCCGCTCCTTCGCCGACATCGGCGCCCTCGTCGGACTCTCCGCCCCCGCCGTCAAGCGCCGGGTGGACCGGCTGCTGGCGGAGGGCGCCATCACGGGCTTCACCGTCCGCGTCGAGCCCTCCGCGCTGGGCTGGGAGACCGAGGCGTTCGTCGAGCTCTACTGCCGGCACAACACCTCGCCCGAGGACATCCGGCGTGGCCTGTCGCGCTACCCGGAGGTGGCGTCGGCCTCGACCGTCACGGGTGAGGCGGACGCCGTCGTCCAGATCTACGCCTCCGACGTGCGCCACTTCGAGCGGGTTCTGGAGCGGATCGCCGGCGAGCCCTTCGTGGAGCGCACGAAGTCCGTCCTGGTGCTGTCGCCGCTGCTGCGCCGTTACACGGGAGCGCCTGACCAGCCAGAGCCGTGACCGCGGGGAGTCCCGCTCCGGCCGCCGCGAAGCCCCCCGCGCAACGAATCGCCGTCGCCGACCCCTCACGCGCAACGAATCGGCGGTCGGTGCGCAATGGACGCGTCTTGTCGCCGCGAGGCCCGGAATCGTACCGTCATGGCAGACCCAGAACCGGCTTTTCACCAGGCGAAAGAGGCTCCATGGCGCCGCTGCGCACCGCGCTGTACCAAGGCCCCGGCGGCGTCCCCTCCTCCGTGGACGACAGCCTGGCCGCGCTCGACGCCGCCGCGCGCCGGGCGTCGGCCGCGGGAGCCCGTCTGCTCGTCACGCCCGAGATGTACCTGACCGGCTACGCCCTCGGCGACGCGGTCCCGGGCCTCGCCGAGGCGGCCGACGGGCCCGCCGCCGCCCGGGTCGCCCGGATCGCCGCCGAACACGGCCTCGGCATCGTCTACGGCTACCCCGAGCGCGACGGCTGCGGCGTGTTCAACTCCGCGCAGCTGATCGGCCCCGACGGGGCGCGCCTCGCCAACTACCGCAAGACCCACCTGTTCGGCGACTTCGAGCGCACCTGGTTCACCCCCGGCGACGACGTCGTCGTCCAGGCCGAGCTCGACGGCGTCCGGATCGGCGTGCTCATCTGCTACGACGTCGAGTTCCCGGAGACCGTGCGGGCCCACGCCCTCGCCGGCACACAGCTGCTCGCCGTGCCCACCGCGCTGATGCGGCCCTACGAGTTCGTCCCGCGGACCCTGGTGCCGGCCCGCGCGTACGAGAGCCAGCTGCACATCGCCTACGCCAACCGCTGCGGCCCCGAGGGCGATTTCGACTTCGCCGGGCAGAGCTGCCTCGCCGGACCCGACGGCGCCGTGCGCGCCCGGGCCGGGGCCACCGAGGAACTCGTGGTCGCCGACGCCGACCCGGAGCTGCTGCGCGCGGTCCGCGAGGAGACGCCGTACCTCGAGGACCGCCGCCCCGAGCTGTACCGCTCGCTGGGCTGATCCCCACCCCTTCCTCGCCACCGCCCCACTTCACCGCTTCACCGCTTCACAGCCAGGAGAACCACGCCATGACGTCCACGGTGCCCACCGCGGTCCACGACGAGCAGCACCCCGAGGTGCGGTCGTCGCCGCCGATCACCATGTTCGGCCCGGACTTCCCGTACGCGTACGACGACTTCCTGGCGAGCCCCGCGGGCCTCGGCTCCATACCGGCGACCGAGCACGGCGCGGAGGTCGCGGTCATCGGCGGCGGCCTGTCCGGCATCGTCGCCGCCTACGAGCTGATGAAGATGGGCCTCAAGCCCGTCGTGTACGAGGCCGACCGGATCGGCGGCCGGTTGCGCACCGTCGGCTTCGAGGGCTGCGACGAGAACCTGACCGCGGAAATGGGCGCGATGCGCTTCCCGCCGTCCTCCACCGCCCTGCAGCACTACATCGACCTGGTGGGCCTGGAGACCAGGCCGTTCCCCAACCCGCTCGCCCCCGACACCCCGTCCACCGTCGTCGACCTCAAGGGCGAGTCCCATTACGCGCAGACCATCGACGACCTGCCCCAGGTCTACCGCGACGTCGCACACGCCTGGAACGCCTGCCTGGAGGAGGGCGCGGACTTCTCCGACATGAACCGCGCCATGCGCGAGCGCGACGTCCCGCGCATCCGCGAGATCTGGGCGAAGCTCGTGGAGAAGCTCGACAACCAGACCTTCTATGGCTTCCTCTGCGACTCCGAGGCCTTCAAGTCCTTCCGCCACCGCGAGATCTTCGGCCAGGTCGGTTTCGGCACCGGCGGCTGGGACACCGACTTCCCCAACTCCATCCTGGAGATCCTGCGGGTCGTCTACACCGAGGCCGACGACCACCACCGCGGCATCGTCGGCGGCAGCCAGCAACTGCCGCTGCGGCTGTGGGAGCGCGAGCCGCACAAGATCGTCCACTGGCCGCACGGCACCTCGCTGAAGTCCCTGCACGGCGGCCACCCGCGACCGGCCGTCACCCGGCTGCACCGCACCGCCGGCAACCGGATCACCGTCACCGACGCCGACGGCGACATCCGCACCTACCGCGCGGCGATCTTCACCGCGCAGAGCTGGATGCTGCTCAGCAAGATCGACTGCGACGACTCGCTCTTCCCGATCGACCACTGGACGGCGATCGAGCGGACCCACTACATGGAGTCCAGCAAGCTCTTCGTGCCCGTCGACCGGCCGTTCTGGCTGGACAAGGACGAGGAGACGGGCCAGGACGTGATGAGCATGACACTCACCGACCGGATGACCCGCGGCACCTACCTGCTGGACAACGGCCCCGGCGAGCCGGCCGTGATCTGCCTGTCGTACACGTGGTGCGACGACAGCCTCAAGTGGCTGCCGCTGAGCGCCTCCGAGCGCATGGAGGTCATGCTCAAGTCGCTCGGCGAGATCTACCCGAAGGTCGACATCCGGCGGCACATCATCGGTAACCCGGTGACCGTGTCCTGGGAGAACGAGCCGTACTTCATGGGCGCGTTCAAGGCGAACCTGCCCGGCCACTACCGCTACCAGCGGCGGCTGTTCACTCACTTCATGCAGGACACCCTCCCCGAGGACAAGCGCGGCATCTTCCTCGCCGGCGACGACATCTCCTGGACGGCGGGCTGGGCCGAGGGCGCCGTGCAGACCGCGCTCAACGCCGTGTGGGGCGTGATGCATCAGTTCGGCGGCGCCACCGACCCGACCAACCCCGGCCCGGGCGACCTCTACGAGGAGATCGCGCCGGTCATGCTCGACGAGGACTGACCCGGCGCCCCTCAGCGGCCCAGCGGGGTCAGCAGGAAGCGCCCGACCAGCCCGACGCCCGAGTCGAGCTTCTCGGCGAACTCCTCGTACACCTCCGGCAGTCCGCGCAGGGACCACAGCACGCGGGACGCGGCCCACGCCGCGTCCCGCGCGCGTTCCAGGCTCCAGGAACCCGCGAGATGGGTCAGCGGGTCGGCGAGGTCCAGCAGGTCGGGGCCGGGCATCAGCTCCTCCCTGACGCGTTCCTCCACGGACGTCAGCAGATCCCCGACACGGTCGAAGTCCCGCTCCAGGGAGGGCGGTTCGCAATCCAGCGCCGCGCAGGTGTCGACCACCGCGAGCGCCAGGTCGTGACCCACGTGCGCGTTGATCCCGGCCAGCGCGAACTGCAGCGGGCGGATGCCGCGGTGCCCGCGCAACTGCAGCAGCGGCCGCCAGCAGGCCGGGACGGCACGGCGGTCGGTCGCGCCGTCGACCGCCCGCAGGTAACGGGCGGCGAAGCGGGCGGCCAGCACGGCGGCGGCGACCGGGTCACCGAAGCCGCCCGCCGCCAGGCGGCCGTCCAGCTCCTCCGTGACGGACAGATAGACACGGTTGAACACCGCCACCCCGTCCCGCGGCGGGAGTGCCGTGCCCAACGCGCGCATGCGCGCCACCACCTGGCCCACCCCCACCGGGGCCGGCCGCCGTGTCGTCGTCATGCGCACAGCGTCCCAGCAGGCCGGGCGGCGGGCGCGGCACGGCGGCCGTGCCGTCCCCGGATCGGGTGAGTCAGAGCGCGCCCGCGTCGCGGGCCGTCCACACCGACGGATACTGCGGACGGAACCCCAGCTCCTCCCGGATGCGCAGGTTCGACACCACGCCGTCCCACGGATCCGCCGACGCGCGCTCCGCCATCCCGCCCGGGACCTCGGCGCCGTTCACCCAGTGCAGCTCCACCGCCGACACCGGCGCGTCGTCGGCGATGTTGTACACCCGGCCCCCGACGCCCGGTGCCCGCAGCAGCCGCAGCAGGCCCTGGGCCACGTCGGCGTGGTGCACCATCTGGAGCCGCTGGTGCGCCGCCCAGCCGCCCGCCCATCGCAGCGACTGCGCCAGATGCGGATCGCCGTCGCCGTACACGAAGGCCAGCCGGCCGATGCGGACGTCCAGGCCCACCTCGCGGTGGAGCTCCAGCAGCCCGCGCTCGGCCTCCGCCTTCGACGCGGGATACGCGCCCCACATCGGGCCGCCCGGCACGCTCGGGTCGTCCTCCACCAAGGGGCGGCCCCGGCCCACGCCGTACACCAGATTCGTGCTCGCCTGCACGAAACGGGCCGCTCCGGCCCCCGCGGCGGCCCGCGCCAGGGCCAGCGTGGCATCGCGGTTCACCGACCGGGTGCCCTCGTCGGAGCTGTCCCGGAACGCCGCCGCCAGGTGGACGACCGCGTCCACGCCCGCCAGGGCCTTGCGCACGTCCTCCTCGTCCCGCAGGTCCCCGGTCGTGATCCGCGCCCCCAGCCGGGCGAACCCCTCGCTCCGCCCCGCGTCCCGCACGAGCACCCGCACCTCCTCGCCCGGGCGGCGCCACCGCAGCAGCCTCGGCACGAAGCGGCTGCCGACCCGACCGGTCGCCCCCGTCACCAGTGTCAGCATCCTCGGTCCCCTCTCGTCGTGTTCAGGCGACCAGGCTGCGGCGGTCCGGGGCACCGCGGGAGAGACCTCCGGATCCGGGGATCGACAGTCCCTGGATAAGGCCAGGGCCCGTAGGGATGCTTGAAACGTGGACATCGACCGCGCGCAGCTCGCCGACTTCCTGCGCCGCAGCCGCGCCCGCCTCGCCCCCTCCGACGTGGGCCTGGCCGCGGGCGCCCGGCGGCGCACCCCCGGGCTGCGGCGCGAGGAGGTCGCCCAGCTCGCCGGGATGTCCACGGACTACTACACCCGGCTCGAGCAGTCACGCGGCCCCCGGCCCTCCCGGCAGATCCTGGGCGCGCTCGCGCGTGCGCTGCGCCTGTCCGAGGACGAGCGGGACCACCTCTTCCACCTGGCAGGCGAGGAACCGCCCCGCGACGCCCGCGGCACGGGGCACGTACGGCCCGGGCTGCTGCTGGTGCTCGACCGGCTCGAGGACACCCCGGCGCAGGTCGTCAGCGACGCGGGCGACGTCCTCGCCCGGAACGCGATGGCCGTGGCGCTCGCCGGCGACGCGGCTTCCCGGCCGCCGGGGGAGCGCAACCTCGTCCGCCGCTTCTTCCTCGACCCGGCGGCGCGCGAGCTCTTTCCTCCGGCGGACCGGGAGGAGCACGCCCGGCGCCACGTCGCCCACCTGCGCGCGGTGCTGGCCACCCGGCCCGACGACGCGCGCGCGGCGGCGCTGGTGGGGGAGCTGCGCTGCCGGAACGCGGAGTTCGCGTCGCTCTGGGACGAGCACGAGGTCGCCGTGCGGCGCGCGGATGTGAAGCGGTTCCAGCATCCGGTGGTGGGGTTGCTGGAGCTGGAGTGCGAGGTGCTGCTCAGTGCGGAGCACGATCAGCGGCTGATCGTGTACACGGCGCGGCCGGGGAGTGAGTCGTACGAGCGGTTGCGGCTGCTTCGCGTTGTGGGCCTGCAGGATCTCGCCGTGCGGTGAGTGGTCGTGCGCGGGTGCGTCGCGCCTGGGGTCGGGGGTGCGCCGTGCGGCCGGCTCGTGTGTGGGATGCCCGCCGCGGGCGCGAACGACCCGCCCAGGGCAATACACCTAGGGGGTCCACTCGTCGCGGGTCAGGGCGTATTCGACCTCCCCGTGTTCCGCCCCCGGCAACGTCTCGTCCCACTCCTCGTGGAACACCCGGACGAGCGTCAGCCCCGCCTTCTCCATCACCCGTCGCGACCGTGCGTTGACGAACATCGTCTCCGCGTACACGCGCTTCGCGCCCAGGTCGGTGAAGGCCTTGCGCACCAGCGCGCGGGATCCTTCCGTGGCGTAGCCGCGGCCCCAGGCGGCGCGTCGCAGGCGGTAGCCGAGTTCGAGGTCGTCGGCCGGGCCGCCGGGGCGGGGGGTGAGGGCGAACCAGCCGACGAACTGCCCGGTGGCCGGCTCCTCCGCGGCCCAGACCTGGGAGCGGGCGAAGCGGGGCAGCACGTCGTGCCGGATGACGTCCGAGGGCGTGGGGCGGCCGTTGCCCAGGTACCGCATGACTTCGGGGTCGCTGTCGAGCGCGACGAGCAGTTCCGCGTCGGCGTCGGTGTCGGTGAAGTGCCGCAGCCGCAGCCGCTCCGTCTCCAGGAAGATCCGCGTGTGCATGGGCGGCACGCTAGGCCTGCGGGGTGGTCGCCGCCACGGGTTTGCTGTCGCGTCGCACGGAGACCGCGCCCGCGCTGCGCAGCACGCCCGCGCCCACGGCGAGCCCGGCGGCCAGCACGGTGACGAGGCCGAAGGAGATCTGCAGGGAGCTGGCCTGCGCGATGGAGCCGATCGCGGCCGGTGCGACCAGACCCGAGGTGTAGGTGACCGTGGCGACGCCGGCGATGGCCTGGCTCGGGTTGGGCCCGCTGCGGCCGGCCGCGGCGAAGCACAGCGGCACGACGACGGCGACGCCCACGCCGATGAGGGCGAAGCCCGCGATGGCGGTGATCTGGGTGAACGCCGTGGCGACGAGGATGCCGCCCACCGTGGCCAGCAGGCCGCCGACGCGTACGGTGCGGACCGGCCCGAACCGGCGGACGACGAGGTCGCCGAGGAGGCGGGAGGCGGCCATGGTGCAGGCGAAGGCGGTGTAGGAGGCGGCGGCGACGCCAGGGGAGGCGCCGGCGATGTCGCGGAGGTAGACCGCGCTCCAGTCCATGCTGGCGCCCTCGGCGAAGACGGCGCAGAAGCCGATGGCGCCGATGACCAGGGCCGCGCGCGGCGGCAGGGCGAATCGCGCGGGGGCCTCCTCCGACGCGGAGGGCCGCAGGTCGAGCACGCCGCCGCAGGCCGCCAGGCCGAGCACGACGAGCAGGACGGCCCCGGCGGTGAGGTGGACGCGCGCGTCGAGTTCCGCGTGGGCGGCGAGGACGCCGAAGAGGGAGCCGAGCAGCGTGCCGGCGCTCCACATGCCGTGCAGCCCGGACATGATCGAGCGGCCGAGACGTTCCTCGACCTCGACGCCCTGGGCGTTCATGACCACGTCGGCCATGCCGGCCGAGGCCCCGTACACGAACATCGCCCCGCACAGCCAGCCCAGTCCGGGGGAGAGGGCGGGCAGCGCGAGCGAGGCGCACCACAGGGCCAGCAGGAGGCGTAGTGCGTTGCGCATGCCCATGCGGTGGGCGATGCGGGCGGCGAGCGGCATCGCGACGGAGGCGCCGAGGGCCGCGAAGACCAGCGCGAAGCCGAGTTGTCCGGCGCTGAGCCCGGCGTGCTCCTGGATCCAGGGCACCCGGGTGGCGAAGCTGCCGGTCACCGCGCCGTGCACGGCGAACACCGCGGCGACGGCGAGATGGGCGCGCCGCAGTCGTGGGTCGGTCCTCCCCGTCGGGGTCGTCGGCATCGTCGGCATGTTCCCTCCCAGTCTGGTCCCGCCCCGGCTCTCGGCATAAATTATCAGGCAGGCTTCCTGAAAGATAGACTGCCTCCGGCCACGGTTCCGGGCCGGCCCCGCCCGCCCTCGCACCCGCGCGGCGGCTTCTGGAAGGATCCGTCCATGACCGCCATCCGATCCCATGCCGGGCGCACCGCCTCACCCCGCACGGCCCGGGCGATCAACGACCGGCTGGCTCTGGAACTGCTGCAGCGCGAGGGACCGTTGACGGCGGCCCAGCTCAAGTCCCTCACCGGGCTGTCCCGTCCGAGCGTCGCCGACCTGGTCGAGCGGCTGCAGGAGTCCGGGCTGATCGCGGTGGTCGGCGAGACGGGAGCGGACCGGCGCGGCCCCAACGCCCGGGTGTACGGGATCGTCGCCGACCGGGCGCACCTGGCCGTCTTCGACGTCCGCACCCACAGCGTGGCCATCGAGGTGGCCGACCTGCTGGGGAACAGCATCGGCAGCGCCGTCCTGCCGGTGGACCCGTACGGCGATCCGCAGCGCACGGTGCGGCGCTCGGTGGCGCTGCTGGAACGGACCGCCCGCACCGCCGGCGCCACCGCGCTGCACACCGTCGCGGTGGGCGCGCCGGGCCTGGTCGATCCGGCCACCGGCGAACTGCGGGCCACCGGGCAGTTGCCGGCCTGGCACTCGGCGCTCGTCGCCGAACTGCGCAGGCGGCTGTCCCTGCCGGTGCTGCTGGAGAACGAGGTCAACCTCGCGGCCGTCGCCGAGCGGCGTCTGGGCGCGGTGCGCGACCGCGAGGACTTCGTCCTGCTGTGGCTGGGCCACGGGGTGGGAGCCGCGGTGGTGCTGGGCGGGGTCCTGCGGCGCGGTGCCTCGGGCGGCACGGGGGAGATCGGCTTCCTGCCCGTGCCGGGGACCTTCCAACTGCCGACGGCCAGTGGATGCGAGGGCGGATTCCACTCGCTGGCGGGCAGCGCGGCGGTGTGCGCCCTGGCCCGCTCGCACGGGATGCCGGTGTCCGGCGAGGACGACGCCGCGGCGGCAGAGGCGGTGGTGACCGCGGCCCGGGCGGGCGGCAAGCAGGGCGAGCTGTTCCTCGACGCGCTGGCGGACCGGGTGGTGATCGGGGTGGCCGCCGTCACCGCCGTGCTCGACCCCGGCTGCGTGGTGCTGGGCGGCGAGGTGGGCCGGGCGGGCGGCGAGGACCTGGCCGCCCGGGTCGAGGAACGGCTCGCGCGGATGTCCCCGCTGCCGACCGAGGTGCGGGCGGGGACCGTCGCGGGCAGCGCGGTGCTGCGCGGCGCGGTGCTCTCGGCGATGGACGCCGCGCAGGACGCGCTGTTCACCCCTGGGATGTGAGTCCGGCGCTCCGGGGCAACCGCCCTTCCGCCACCGGACGTTCGCGGGCACCGGCATTCGGCCGGACTGCGCCGGGTGACGCCGGGTCGCCCGCTCAGTGCGCGCGGGGACCGTCGCGGGCAGCGCGGTGCTGCGCGGCGCGGTGCTCTCGGCGATGGACGCCGCGCAGGACGCGCTGTTCACCCCTGGGATGTGAGTCCGGCGCTCCGGGGCAACCGCCCTTCCGCCACCGGACGTTCGCGGGCACCGGCATTCGGCCGGACTGCGCCGGGTGACGCCGGGTCGCCCGCTCAGTGCGCGCGGGTCGTCAACAAGCCCTCCCGCAGGCCGTATTGGCCGGATCTCATGGCTGGTCCGCCGCGGTGCCCGCGCGGGCGGACCGATCCCGTGTGAGGCAATCCACAGCGATCCCTTGCGTCCGCAAGGAACCTTCGTGGCAGACTGGTGGAGCAGTACCAGTGACGTTCAGCGCACTCCGGGGTCGGTGAAACTCCGAACCGGCGGTTACAGTCCGCGACCCGTCCGCCTCCAGCGGCCGGTTGACCAGGTGAAATTCCTGGACCGACGGTTAAAGTCCGGATGGGAGGCAGTGCGCGGCGGACGGGCATCGGTACACCGCCGTCGGCGGCAGCGCGGGTGCGTGTCCCCCGGAAACGGGTGACACGGACGGGCGCCGCCCCACACCGGCCGCGGTGGTCCCCGAGCCTCACGTCCGCTCTGTGTCCCGCACAGCCCCGGAGTCCGTGCCCGAAGAGGCAGGAGGACCCGGTGGCAACACCCGGTGAAGCCGACGCGATGCGCCGGGCCATTGAGCTCGCCGCGCGCGGCCTGGGCTCGACGAGCCCCAACCCCGTCGTCGGCGCCGTGATCCTCGACGCCGGCGGCGAGATCGCCGGCGAGGGCTGGCACCAGCAGGCGGGCGGGCCGCACGCCGAGGTCCACGCCCTGCGCGCGGCCGGCGACGCCGCCCGCGGCGGCACCGCCGTCGTCACCCTCGAACCGTGCAACCACACCGGCCGCACCGGGCCCTGCGCCCAGGCCCTCATCGCGGCCGGCGTCTCCCGCGTCGTCTACGCCGTGGCGGACCCCACCCCCGCGGCGACCGGAGGCGGTGCCACGCTGGCCGCCGCCGGGATCGACGTGGAGAGCGGGCTGCTGGAGGCCGAGGCCGCCCGCGGCAACGAGGTGTGGCTCACCGCCTCCCGCGAGCAGCGGCCCTTCGTGCTGTGGAAGTACGCGAGCACCCTCGACGGCCGTATCGCCGCCGCCGACGGCACCAGCCGCTGGATCAGCTCCGCGGCCTCCCGCGCCGACGTCCACCGGCTGCGCGCCGAGTCCGACGCCGTCGTCGTCGGCTCCGGCACCCTGCGCGCCGACGACCCCCACCTGGCCGTGCGCGGCGTGGCGGGCACCTTCACCCAGCCCCTGCGGGTGGTCGTCGACACCAACGCCAAGATCACCCCCGGTGCCCGGGTGCTGGACGGCACCGCCCCGACCCTGGTCGCCGTCGCCGAGGACACCGACACCGCCCACCTGCCGGGTGTCGACGTGGCCCGCCTGCCCCGCACCGGCAGCGGTGTCGCCGTCCCCGCGCTGCTCGCCGAGCTGTACGGCCGCGGTGTCCGCTCCGTACTGCTGGAGGGCGGCCCGACGCTCGCCGGCGCCTTCGTCGCCGCCGGGGCCGTCGACAAGGTCGTCGGCTACCTCGCGCCGGCCCTCCTGGGCGCCGGACCCGCGGCCCTGGGGGACGCGGGAATCTCCACCATCGCGCACGCGTTGCGCCTCGACGTCGCCGAGATCGAACGCATCGGCCCCGACCTGCGTATTACTGCCTACCCGAGCCGCACTGAGGAGAACTGACGTGTTCACCGGAATCGTCGAAGAGCTGGGCGACGTCGTCGCCGTCGAGGACCTGGGCGACGCCTCCCGCTTCCGTCTGCGCGGTCCGGTCGTCACCGAGGGCGCCAAGCACGGCGACTCGATCGCGGTCAACGGGGTGTGCCTCACCGTCGTCGACACCTCGGACGGCGAGTTCACCGCCGACGTGATGGCCGAGACCCTGGGGCGCTCCAGCCTCGGCGCGCTGGAGGCCGGCAGCCGGGTCAACCTGGAGCGCCCCATGGCGCTGGGCGGCCGCCTCGGCGGCCACCTCGTCCAGGGCCATGTGGACGGCACCGGCGCGGTGATCTCGCGGACCCCCGCGGAGCACTGGGAGATCGTGCGGATCTCGCTCCCGGCCGAGCTGTCCCGCTACGTCGTCGAGAAGGGCTCGATCACCGTCGACGGCATCAGCCTCACCGTCGTCGAGGCCGGCCCCGACTTCTTCTCCGTCAGCCTGATCCCGACCACCCTCGCCCTCACCACGCTCGGCTTCAAGCAGCCCGGCGACCCGGTGAACCTCGAGGTCGACGTCATCGCCAAGTACGTCGAGCGGCTGTACGGGGAGCGGGCAGGGGCGCCGAAGGGGGCTCAGGCGGAATGAGCGCCCTCGACACCCTGAACAGTGTCGCCTTCTCCGCCTTCGGTGAGCACTTCAAGTGGACCGACGTCGTGGGCAACGGCCTCGGCCTCGCCGGTCTCGCCCTGGGGTGGCGCCGCTCGGTGTGGGCCTGGCCGGTCCAGCTGCTGTCCGGCGTGGTGCTCGTCGCCGCCTACTGGTCGGCGCAGCTCACCGGCGGCGTCGGCAAGCAGCTGCTCGTCATCGGCGTCGCCGTGTGGGGCTGGTTCCAGTGGCGCCGCGGCGTCCGGGACGGCGGCGAGATCCGGGTCCGCTTCGCCACCTGGCGGGAGCGGGGCGCGCTGGCCGCCGGTACGGCGGCCGGACTGTTCGCGGTCGTCGGCCTCTTCACCCTTTACCCGTCGCTGTCCTGGAACCCGTGGCCGGACGCCTACATCTTCGTCGGCACCGTCGCCGCGATGGTGGCCATGGCCAGGGGCTGGGTCGAGTTCTGGTTCGCCTGGCTCGCCGTCGACGCGGTCGGCGTCCCCCTCGCCTGGAACAGCGACCTGAAGTTCTCCGCGCTCGTGTACGTCATCTACTTCGTTCTCGTGATCGCCGGCTTGTACGCCTGGTGGCAGCAGACCCGGGTCCCGCGGCACGGCGGGCCCGCCCTGGAAGGAGCGGCCGCATGACCACCGCACTGCACACCCTCTACGTGGCGGAGGACGCCCCGATCGTCCTCGACCCCGTCGAGCGTGCGATCGCCGACATAGCGGCCGGCCGGCCGGTCGTCGTCGTGGACGACGAGAACCGCGAGAACGAGGGCGATCTCATCATCGCGGCGGAGAAGGCCACCCCGGAGATCGTCGCCTTCATGATGACCGAGTGCCGTGGTCTGATCTGCGTGCCCATGGAGGAGCACGACCTGGACCGGCTCGACCTGCCGCAGATGGTGGACTCCAACACCGAGTCCATGCAGACCGCGTTCACCGTCTCCGTCGACGCGAGCGGCGTCCACGGAGTGACCACCGGCATCTCCGCCGCCGACCGCGCGACCACCATCCGCCTGCTGGCCTCCGGTGGTTCCACCTCCGGCGACTTCGTCCGGCCCGGCCACGTCTTCCCGCTGCGCGCCAAGTCCGGCGGCGTCCTCACCCGCAACGGCCACACCGAGGCGGGCGTCGACCTGGCCCGGCTCGCCGGGCTGCGCCCGGCCGCCGCCATCGTGGAGATCGCCAACGAGGACGGGACGATGGCCCGCCTCCCCGAACTGGTCCACTTCGCCCGCAAGCACGGACTGGCCATCATCTCCATCGAGGACCTGATCGCCTACCGCCGCAGCTCGGAGCCGACCGTGCGCCGGGAGGCCGAGACCCGGCTGCCCACTGCCTTCGGCGACTTCCGCGCGTACGGCTACCGCAGCACCGTCGACGGCGTCGAGCACATCGCGCTCGCGGCCGGCGAGATCGGCGACGGCGAGGACGTCCTCGTCCGCGTCCACTCCGAGTGCCTCACCGGCGACGTCTTCCACTCGCTGCGCTGCGACTGCGGACCGCAGTTGCAGGCCTCACTCGAAAAGGTGGCGGCCGAGGGCCGGGGCGTCGTGGTCTACCTCCGCGGCCACGAGGGCCGGGGCATCGGCCTGATGTCCAAGCTGCGGGCGTACGAGCTCCAGGAGCGCGGCCGCGACACGCTCGACGCGAACCTGGAGCTCGGACTGCCCGCCGACGCCCGCGACTACGGCGCCGCCGCCCAGATGCTCGACGACCTCGGCGTGCGCTCCCTGCGCCTGATGACCAACAACCCCGACAAGACGGACGCCCTGGAGCGGCACGGTCTGAAGGTCGTCGAGCGCGTCGCCATGCCGATCGCGGCCGGCGAGCACAACCTGCGGTACCTGCGCACCAAGCGGGACCGCATGGGCCACGACCTGCCCTGGCTCGACCCGGCCCCCACCGGCACCTGCGGCAACCAGTAGGCCCCCGAACCGGTACCACCGGCGGAACGACCCCGTACAGCCAGAACGACCAGAGCAAGAACCAGTAAGAACGAGCAAGGAGAAGACGGACGTGAGCGGTAAGGGCGCCCCCGAGCTGACCGTGAAGAACTGCGGTGACCTGCGCGTGGCCGTGATCGCGGCACAGTGGCACGAGCAGGTGATGGACGGGCTGGTCGACGGCGCCCTGCGCGCCCTGAGCGACCTGGGCATCGACGAGCCCACCCTGCTGCGCGTGCCGGGCAGCTTCGAACTGCCGGTCGCCGCCAAGGTGCTGGCGAGCCGGGGCTACGACGCGGTCGTCGCCCTCGGCGTCGTCATCCGCGGCGGCACGCCGCACTTCGAGTACGTCTGCCAGGGCGTCACCCAGGGCCTGACCCAGGTCTCGATCGACACCGGCGTGCCGGTCGGCTTCGGCGTGCTCACCTGTGACACCGAGGAGCAGGCCCTGGACCGTGCCGGTCTGCCCGGCTCGAACGAGGACAAGGGGCACGAGGCCGTCACCGCCGCGATCGCCACCGCCACCGTCCTGCGTTCAGTATCCGAGCCGTGGCGATGAGGTAGGGGCACTTCCGCGTAGGGTGGGGACCACCATGGCCAAGAAGACATTCGAGGAGCTCTTCGCCGAGCTCCAGCGCAAGGCCGCCACCGGCGACCCCAGCACCTCCCGTACGGCCGAACTGGTCGGCAAGGGAGTGCACGCGATCGGCAAGAAGGTGGTCGAGGAGGCCGCCGAGGTGTGGATGGCAGCCGAGTACGAAGGCGCCGACCGCACCGCGGAGGAGATCTCCCAGCTGCTGTACCACCTGCAGGTGATGATGGTCGCCCGAGGCATCGCCCTTGACGACGTATACGCTCATCTCTGAGCGGATCATCGCAGGTCAGACCCGCCCTACGCGCTGTTGCCCGTACATCCGAGCCGAAAAGGAAAGCACCCATGCTGCGCATCGCCGTCCCCAACAAGGGTTCACTGTCCGGACCTGCGTCGGCGATGCTGCATGAGGCCGGCTACCGCCAGCGCAAGGACTCCAAGGAACTCGTGCTCGTCGACGGCGAGAACGACGTCGAGTTCTTCTACCTGCGCCCGCGCGACATCGCCATCTACGTCGGCTCGGGCCGCCTCGACATCGGCATCACCGGCCGCGACCTGCTGCTGGACTCCGCTGCCAACGCCGAGGAGATCCTGCAGCTCGGCTTCGCCCGCTCCACCTTCCGCTACGCCACCACCCCCGGCGGCGTGACGGACGTGAAGGAGTTCGGCGGCAGGACCGTCGCGACCTCCTACCCGGAGATCGTCAGGAAGCACCTCGCCGACAACGCGGTGGACGCCTCCGTGGTCCGTCTCGACGGCGCCGTCGAGACCTCCATCCACCTCGGTGTGGCGGAGGTCATCGCCGACGTCGTCGAGACGGGCACCTCGCTGCGCAACGCCGGCCTGGAGGTCATCGGGGAGCCGATCCTCGAATCCGAGGCGGTCGTCGTCCGCCGGGTCGGCGCCGGCGGCGAGGACACCGCGGCCGACGCGAAGGTCCGGCAGTTCCTGCGCCGCCTCCAGGGCGTCCTGGTGGCGCGCCGCTACGTGATGATGGACTACGACATCCGCGTCGAGCACGTCGAGCGCGCCATCGCCCTCACGCCCGGCCTGGAGTCGCCGACCGTCTCCCCGCTGCACCACGAGGGCTGGGTCGCCGTCCGCGCCATGGTCCCCAGCCGCGAGGCCCAGCGGATCATGGACGAGCTGTACGACCTCGGCGCGCGGGCCATCCTCACCACCGGGATCCACGCGTGCCGCCTGTGACCTCGCCCACCCCCTCCGCCATGCCGGTGAACCTCCCCGAGCTGCCCGTCACCTTCCGGCCGGCCCGCACCCGCGCGGTGCTGCTGGGCCTGGGTGCCGGGCTGCTCGTGGCCTTCGTCGTGATCGCCGTCCTGCTCCCCGCGGACGGCGCGCGGCCCTGGCACACCTCGGACCGGATCTGGATCGTGCTCACCGGGCTGCTGGTCGCCGGGGTGCTCGTGCTGCTCAGCCGCCCCAAGGTGGCCGCCGACCGCGAGGGAGTGACCGTCGTCAACCTGACGACCCGGCGCCGGCTGGAATGGGCGCAGGTCCTCCGGGTGAACCTGCGCGCCGGAGACCCGTGGGTCCACCTCGACCTGGCGGACGGCACCAGCCTGGCCGCCATGGGCATCCAGCCCGGGATCGGACGCGCCCGCGCGTTGCGCGACGCGCGCGCCCTGCGGGCCCTCGCGGAGGCGTACGGTACCGGCAAGCCGACGGCGCACTAGACCTGCCGCCACGGCCCGACTCTTCATTACTCTGGAACCTTCGCAACGACCCGAGGAGTGACACCCAATCCACGATGGACGGATCGTCCGGTAGTACCTGCGCCGCCTCTCCCCCTCGACATACGGGAGCGGCGGCATGAGCGCTTCATTGCTGCTGCTCGCGGCAGCCTTCCTCCTGATCCTGGCGAACGGCTTCTTCGTCGCCGCCGAGTTCGGCCTGGTGACCGTGGAGCGGCCGGCCGCCGAGCGTGCCGCCGCCGAGGGTGACCGCAGGGCCCGCGGCGTCGTGGAGGCGCTGCGCAAGCTGTCCTTCCAGCTCTCGGGCACCCAGCTGGGCATCACGATCACCTCGCTGGTCGTGGGCATGCTGGCCGAGCCGGCCCTCGCCGACCTGTTCGCCGGACCGATCACCTCGATGGGCGTACCCGAGGGCGCGGCGCCCGCCGTGGCGGTCGTGACCGGGATGATCCTCGCCTCGGCCGTCCAGATGGTCATCGGCGAGCTCGTGCCCAAGAACTGGGCGGTGTCCCGTCCGCTGCAGGTGGCCCGCTTCGTGGCCGGACCGCAGCGGGCCTTCTCCGCGGTGTTCCGCCCGGTCATCGAGGCCCTCAACGCCGCCGCGAACCGCCTGGTGCGGGCGCTGGGCGTGGAGCCCGCCGAGGAGCTGGCCTCCGCGCGCACCCCCACCGAGCTGGTCTCGCTGGCCCGCCACTCCGCCCGTGCCGGGGCCATCGAGCAGGACACCGCGGACCTCTTCGTCCGCACCATATCCCTCGGTGACCTCACCGCGGAGAACGTGATGACCCCGCGCGTGCGCGTCAGCGCCCTGCAGGACACCGCCACCGCCGCCGACGTCCTCAACCTGACCCGGGCCACCGGGCTGTCCCGCTTCCCGGTCTACCGGGAGCGGCTGGACGACATCGTCGGCATGGCGAGCCTGAAGGACGCGCTCGCCGTCCCGGCGCACCTTCGTGACCGTACGCCGGTCGGCCGGGTCACGGTGGCCCCGCTGCTCGTCCCCGAGACGCTGCCGGTGCAGCCGCTCCTGGAGCGACTGCGCCGCGAGCAGCCGATCGCCGTGGTCGTCGACGAGTACGGCGGCACCGCCGGTGTCGTCACCCTGGAGGACATCGTCGAGGAACTCGTCGGCGAGGTGCGCGACGAGCACGACAGCGTCGACCTGCCCGAGCTGGCGGCCGCCCCTGCGGAGAACGGCAATCCCGTCTGGGACGCCGACGGCGGCTGCCGGATCGACCTGCTGGAGCGCATAGGGCTGGAGGCCCCCGAGGGCCCGTACGAGACGGTGGCCGGCCTCGTCGCCGACCTCCTCGAACGCATTCCCGAGCCCGGGGACACCGCGGTGCTGCCCGGGTGGGAGCTGCGGGTGCGCGAGGTCGCGCACCACCGTGCCGAAAGGGTTCGCCTGGTTCGCGTCGGGTTCGAGGAACATGAGGACGGGCAGGAGGGCGAGCGATGAGCTTCCTGCAACTGTTCTTCGCCGGCCTGCTGGTGCTGGGCAACGGCTTCTTCGTCGGCGCCGAGTTCGCGCTGGTCTCCGTACGGCGCAGCCAGATCGAGCCGCTCGCCGGCGCGCAGCGGCGGGCCCGTACGGTCCTGCACGGGCTGGAGAACCTGCCGCAGATGATGGCGGCGGCCCAGTTCGGCATCACGGTCTGCTCCCTGACGCTGGGCGCGGTCGCCGAACCGACCGTCGCCCACCTGCTGGAGCCGCTCTTCGAGGCGATCCACCTGCCCGAGGGGCTGATCCACCCGCTCGGCTACGTCATCGCGCTCGCCGTCGTGGTCTTCCTCCACCTCGTCATCGGTGAGATGGTCCCCAAGAACCTGGCGATGGCGGCGCCCGAGAAGACCGCGCTGTGGCTCAGCCCCGGCCTGGTCGGCTTCGCCCGGCTGTTCCGGCCGGTCATCGCGGTGCTCGGCTGGTGCGCCAAGCTCGTGCTGCGGCTGTTCCGGGTCGAGCCCAAGGACGAGATCGACGCGGTCTTCACCAGCGAGGAGCTGACCGTGCTCGTCGAGGACGCCCGGCAGGCCGGACTCCTGGACCCCGACGCCCAGGAGCGCCTGGAGGACGCGCTGGAACTGGGCACCCGCCCGGTCACGGACGTCCTGCTGTCCCCGGAGGAGCTGGTGACGGTCGACGCGTCCGTCACCCCCGCCGAGGTCGAGGAGCTGACCGTGCGCACCGGCTACTCGCGCTTCCCGGTGGCCGGACCGGATGGTGCCTACCTCGGCTACCTCCATGTGAAGGACGTCCTCGACCTGGAGGACACCGGCCGGCCCGTCCCGGCGCGACTGTGGCGGCCGATGGCCACCCTCCGCGCGGAGCTGCCGCTGGACGACGCGCTCACCCAGATGCGGCGGGCCGCTTCCCACCTGGCGGCGGTCGCGGACTCCGGCGGGCGCGTACTGGGGCTGGTCGCCCTGGAGGACGTGCTGGAGATGCTGGTCGGCGAGGTCCGCGACCCGGCCCACCGGGAGGTCCCGGAGCCCGTCGCGGCCGGTGACACCACGGCCGCCCCGGAGCCCGGCGAGGTCGCCCGGCCGTCGCGTGTGATGGCCGGCTGACGGAACCCATGTGAGCGGGGCCCGGGCCGCATACGCGCATACGGCCCGGGCCCCGCTCACGTCGCTCACTCCGGCGGCTCGGGCGGCGGCAGCCCGGGGCCGCGGCCCGACAGCACCTCGCCGTAGGCCTGCATCAGGTCGGGCAGCCGCAGTGTCGACAGGTCGTCCCGGGAGGGCGCTCCCGCGTAGCCGGACAGCCGCAGGTCGCGGTAGGCACAGCTCTTCTCGTACAGGGTGCGCAGGAAGCGGCCGTTGCCCAGCTCGTCGATCCAGCCCTGCTCGACGACGTGGCCGCTGATGGCGAGCAGTTCCTCCAGGGCCTCGCCGTCCCAGCGGTCCCCGTTGTCGGCGGCGAGGACCTCGCCGATGCTGGTCAGCTCGTGCGGCCGGTAGCTGGGGAAGTCGACCCGGGTGGTGAAGCGGGAACCGAGGCCGGGGTTGGCCGCCAGCAGGCGGTCCATGCCCTCGGGGTAGCCGGCGAGGATGACGACCAGGCGGTCGCGGTTGTCCTCCGCGCGCTTCAGCAGGACCTGCAGCGCCTCGTCGCCGTAGGCGTCGCCCTTGCTGTAGCCGGAGTTGGACAGCGCGTACGCCTCGTCGACGAAGAGCACCCCGCCGAGCGCGGAGTCGATCAGTTCGTTGGCCTTGACGGCCGTCTGCCCCAGGAACTCGCCGACGAGGTCGGCGCGTTGGGCCTCGACCAGGTGGTCGCCGCCCAGCAGACCGAGGGCGTAGAAGACCCGGCCGAGGATGCGCGCCACCGTGGTCTTGCCGGTGCCGGAAGGGCCCGAGAAGACGAAGTGCCGTTTGGGTGGCTGCACCGGCAGGCCCTGTCCCGCGCGCAGCCGGGCCATCCGCAACTGCGCGGACAGCGCGCGCACCTGGCGCTTGACGGGCTCCAGGCCCACCATGCGGTCGAGTTCGGCCAGAGCCTGGGAGAGCAGCACCGGGTCCGGGGCCGTCACCGGGACCTGCGGCGGGACGGGGGAGACCGGCAGGATCGCCTTCTCCCGGATGTCGTCGTCGATCGGGCCGACCGCGCCCAGCGGGTCGTCCAGGACCGAACCCGCCCCGAGGCCGCCCGGCATCGCCGCCGCCCCGGCCCGCGCGTCGAGCGGATCGGGGTCGGGCGGCAGCGCGTCGGACCCGGTCTGGCCGTAGCCCTGCAGGGTGACCGGGGCCAGGTCGGCCGGCCCGTCGGTGAGGCCGTCGGACTCGTCGATCGCGGCGAGCCGTGCGGCGGTGTCCATGAACGCCGGGTCCACGCGGTGCACCGCCTGGTACAGCGGGAGCGCGGCGGCGGTGCGGCCGGTGCCCTCGTAGGCGCGGGCGAGCCAGTAACGGAGTTCCTTGCGCTGCGGCTGTTCGCTGCGGCAGCGCATCAGCGCCGTCGCCAGCAGTGGCTCGGCCTGCCCGTACAGCTCCAGCCGGACCCGGGCCATGCCGCCGAACAGACCCGCCTCGATGCCCAGGACCTGGTCGCCGAGGAGCGGTTCGGTGTGGCGGACCAACTGGTCCCAGTCCTTGACCAGATAGGCCCGGCAGGCGTGCAGGAAACGCACGTGCGGATCGGTGTCGATCGGCGGGCACTCGGCCAGGGCCCGGTCCAGCTCCGCGATGTGGCGGCCGTCGAGCCAGTGGGAGGCGTGCGCGAGCAGCAGGTCGCGACGGGTCTCCAGCACCGGCTGCACCCACCACCCCAGCCAGTACCAGGAGTTCATGGAGCGGCGGTGCGCGCTGCGCTGCTCGCCGAAGCGGTCGCGGTGCCGGTACATCTGCAGCAGCGCGGTGGAGGTGTCCGCCCGCAGCGCGTGCAGTCCGAGCCAGGCGTCCGCCATGCCGGGATCGAGGCGGACCGCGACGCGGAACTCCTCCTCGGCCTGCGTATAGGCGCCCATGGTGTAGGCCTCGACGGCCCGCATCCAGGCGAGATCGGCGGGGGCGCCAGAATGCTCTGTGCCGAAGTCCATCAGGTCCCCACCAGCCGTTCCCCCGGTGCCGCCCGCCGTCCGCCGCTCCAACCAGGTTACGTGAACCGGTAGTTGGTGCCAGGTGAGCGCCACCTTCCCGGGGCGGCGCACCCGTTGGCATGGTACCCGTGCGGGCCTGGTGGGCCGTAGAGCGACGCGGACGGTGACGTTGGGTGAGTGATTGGCTGCCGTACGGGGCCGGGTCACCCGCTGCGGGCAGAACGAAGCCCCCGGTCACGGGGGAACAACCGGGGGCTTCGCGCCTGAGGTGCGGTCGACGATGACCGCGCGTTCAGAACGTAAGTCCTGTACGGCCCCCGGGTCAAGCCGCCCACAGGCACCGCTCCGGCGGCCGTCGGACGGGTGCGGCGCCCCGGCTGCAAGCGGTCACGTTCAGTGACGGAGGGTGTCGGCCGGGGTGCTGTCCATGGGCTGTTCCCGCACCTCGTAACCGTCCGGACGCTGCCGGACCAGGAGATCCGCGAAGGGCCGGGAGGGGTCGGCGAGGAAGTGCGCGTCCTGCGCCCGCATCCAGCCGGCCCAGAATCCGGCCAGGGCGGGGCCGTCCCGCCTCTCGCCGCGCTCGCGTGCCGTCTCCCGGGACACCTCGAGCCAGAGCAGGCTCGCCAGCCACGGACGCAGCTCGCGGCGGCCCGCCCCCACACCCTCCAGCAGGACCACGGGCGCCGGCGGCACCTCCAGGGTGGTCGCGAACCGCCGGTCCACCCAGTCGTACTTCGCGGGCCGGGCGGTGCGACCGCGGCGCAGCGGCTCCAGCACCTGCTCGCGCAGCCGCCCGGTCCACTCGAACAGCTCCTCGTGCGTGGCCAGGTCGTCGAGGTGGACGACGGGAGCGCCGTCCAGCGCGGAGGCCAGCGCGGCGGCGAACGTCGTCTTGCCGGATCCGGCGTGGCCGTCCACGGCGACGAGCCGCACGGGCCCGCAGGACGGCGGAAGGGCGCGCAACCGGGCGGCGAGCACGCCGAGCGCGCCGGGGGTGGTGTGGTGATCCATCGGGGCCAGCCTACGACCTGCGCCGACGCGAGCGACTGCGGCAGGTGCCAGGGGCGTCTACGGTAAGAGTCGTGACCGACTCTGCCGCATCCCTGTACCCCCCGGAGCGACTCGAACTCGCCCGCAAGTCCGCCGCCGACGCGGGACTCGACGCGCTGCTCGTCTCTCCGGGCCCCGATCTGCGCTACCTCACCGGATACCACGCCCATCTCACCGAGCGCCTGGTGTGCCTGGCGCTGCCGGTGCTCGGCGACCCCTTCCTCGTCGTGCCCCACCTGGAGAAGCCCGGCGCCGAGGCATCCCCGCTCGGCGCGCTCGGCGTCGACATCGTCGGCTGGGGCGAGACCGAGGACCCGTACGCCCTGGTCGCCGGCCGGCTGCCGCGGGGGGCCGTGCGGGTGGCCGTCGACAACCACATGTGGGCCGAGAAGGTGCTCGCCTTCCGTGCGGCCCTCCCCGGCGCCGAGCAGAGCCTGGCCGGCGATGTGCTGCGCGAACTGCGGATGCGCAAGTCGCCCGCGGAGACCGAGGCGCTGCGCCGGGCCGCGGGCGCCATCGACCGGGTGCACCGTCGCATCGGTGAGTGGCTCAGGGCCGGGCGTACCGAGCGCGAGGTCGCCCGGGACGTGGCCGACGCCGTCATCGCAGCGGGCCACACCACCGTCGACTTCGTCATCGTCGCCTCGGGCCCGAACGGCGCCAGCCCCCACCACGAGGTCTCGGACCGGGTGATCCGCGCCGGCGACCCGGTCGTGGTCGACATCGGCGGCACCACGCAGGAGGGCTACTGCTCCGACTCCACCCGCACCTACGCGGTCGGTGAACCGGCCGCCGAGTTCCGCGAGATGTACGAGGTGCTGCGGCGTGCGCAGCACGCCCAGACCGATGCGGTCCGCCCCGGGATCACCGCGGAGGAACTGGACGCGGTCGGGCGCGACATCATCGCCGAGGCCGGCTACGGAGAGCACTTCATCCACCGCACCGGGCACGGCATCGGGCTGGAGACGCACGAGGAGCCGTACATCGTCGCGGGCAGTTCCCGGCCGCTGGAGCCGGGCATGGCCTTCTCCGTCGAGCCCGGGATCTACCTCCCGGACCGCTTCGGCGCCCGTATCGAGGACATCGCCGTCTGCACGCCCGAGGGCGGGGAGCGGCTCAACCAGACCTCCCGGGACCTGGTCGTCCTGTCTGTTTAGTCCGTTGTGTTGACGCCCCGTACGGCAGGGGGTATTCCGTACACGCGACGCTGTGCGTGGTGCGTTCGCCGCGCGCGGCGCACACGTCGCGTCAAGGGCCCAGCAGGCAGCGGCAGTCGGAGGGCCGGGCATGTTCGACGACGAGCATGACTTCGGGGTGCGGCAGTGGACGGCCGGCGGCACGACCGTGGTGGAACTGACGGGGGAGCTCGACCTGTCCGCCGGCGTGCGGGCGGTCGCGCGTCTGGACGCGGTCACCGCCGGGCCGGGGCCCGACGTCGTCGTGGACCTGCGCGGGGTGAGCTTCATCGACTGCAGCGGTCTGTCGGTGCTCATCCGGGCGCGCAAGCGGACCCTGGACCGCGGCGGCCGGTTCGGGATCGTCACCGACAGCCCCTGCGTGCTGCGGCTGTTGCGGCTCACCCGGACGATCCGGGTCTTCACCGTTCACGACGACCTGGCCTCCGCGCTGGCCGCGCCGGTCGCCCCGGATCCCCCCGCGGCGGACGGCGCCATAGCGTGAGCTCACCGGGGCAGCGGCGCCAGCACGATCCAGACCTGGCCGCGGGCGAAGTTCACCGGCTGCCCGTCGGGGGTGGTGAAGTGTGTGCCCCCGGCCGCGTCGGGTCGTGACCAGCGGGCGTCGTACGCCTTGCCGTCGCGCAGCACCACCGCGCGCCCGGCGCCCACGGTCTCGCTGTACGGGGAGGTGTTCCCCCACCGGTCGTGGAAGTCGGAGGGGCGGACCGTGACGTACTGGACGACCACCGTCGGCGCGCCGAGCCTGCCGCCGGCGGTCGTGGTGGCCGGGTCGCCGTCGAACGAGACCAGCCAGCTGCCGCGGTCGGCCGACCAGTGCAGGCCCACCGAGCCATTGGGGTAGCGGACGGTGCGGTCGCGCTCGGGAGTGCCGCCGGGCGGTGCGGCACCAAAACGGAAGCCTATGTCCCGTGCGGTGGAGGCGTCAGGTGCAGCCGCGAGCAGCCGTTCCGGGGCGGCGTACAGGTTGTGCGGGGCGGGGCGCGAGCCGTCGCGCCCGTAGGCGCCGGGGGCGTGGGCGGGGGAGACGTCGTGCACCGGCGCCGCCGCGACCAGCGGCAGCAGCCCGGTCTGCGCCCCGGAGAAGGCGAGGGCCGGGCGGCCGAACTGGCGCAGCAGTTCCAGGTCCGACTCGCGTGCGCTGCGCACCGGTGCGACCCGGTCGGGCAGTTGGGAGGAGAAGACGGCGAGCAGTCGGGTGAGCCCGGACTCCACCTGCTCCACGTAGACCAGGTCGGCCCGGTCCAGTCCGGTGTGCGGGCGGGCGGCCCCCACGTTGTCGATCTTCACCGCGAGCACGGGGCCTTCGGCGCGTTCGGGCAGTCCGGTGAAGGGCGACCGCGCGACCGTGGTGGTATCGGGGGCCGAACCCGTGGCGGGGGGCGGCCCGCCGGGCGTCCGCTCGGGGCCGCCGCAGCCACGGCTGACCAGGAACACGGTGAACACCGCCAGCACGACCAGGATTGCCGCTCGCGCGGGACGTCTGGGTGCTCGGGCCACGACGGCCACCCCCCGTGCTGCATGGATATGCTGCCTACGGAAAAGTCATTTGCCGAATCGCTGCGCGTATTCCTAGTATCCGCCACATGGAGCCGGTACCCCAGGCGGCGGACGCGACCGCCTTCCTCGCAGCGGACGAGGTGATCGACCACGACCACCCGCTGGTCCGGGCGACCGCCGCCCGGCTGCGGGCGGAGGCTCCCGATCCGCATGACTATGCCGAAGCGGCCTACACCTTCGTCCGCGACGCCATCCCGCACTCCGCCGACTACGGGGACCCACGCGTCACCTGGCGCGCCTCGGACGTCCTGGAACAGCGCACCGGCATCTGCCACGCCAAGGCCCACGCCCTGACCGCGCTGCTGCGCGCCGAGGGCATCCCCGCGGGGCTGTGCTACCAGACACTCACCGACGACGGCGCAGACCCCGTCCTCCACGGGCTCGTCGCCCTCAAACTGCCCGGGCACGACCGCTGGGCCCGGCAGGACCCGCGCGGCAACAAGCCCGGTGTCGACGCCCGTTTCTCCCTCCGGGAGGAACGACTGGCCTGGGTGCCCCGCCCCGGACTCGGCGAACGCGACTGCCCCGGTCTGTACGCCACCCCGCCGCCCGCCGTCCTCACCGCCCTGCGGCAGGCAGTCGACCGGACGCACCTGTGGTGGCTGCTGCCCACCGACCTACCGGACCCATGAGCCGATGACCTCGCGGCGCGGCACGATCCTGGTGCGGACAGCCGGCGAGGAACCGGCCGCCCACCCACGGAGCATGTGGTCCGGCGCGGCTCGTGGTCACTCCGCCGCGGCGGCGCGCTCCCGGGCGGCGACGTCCTCCGGGGTGGGGGCGGTGCCGCCCAGGTGCGCGGGCAGCCACCAGTGGTCGTTCGGGCCCGAGGGGCGCCCGGTGTACGCGCGCTGCGCGTCCTCCAGCAGCTCCTGAACGCGCAGCCGCAGCCGCCGGGTCAGCGCGCCCGGCTTCTCGTCCGCGTGCGGCGTCATCTGCTCGCCCACCCGGATGGTGATGGGGAAGCCGTTGCGGCCCAGCTGGCGCGGCTGGCCCTTGGTCCACAGTCGCTGGGTGCCCCACAGCGCGACCGGCAGCAACGGTACGCCGGCCTCCATCGCCAGGCGCGCGGCACCGGACTTGAAGGACTTGAGAGTGAAGGACTGCGAGATGGTCGCCTCGGGGAAGACCCCGATGATCTCGCCCGAGCGCAGAGCCGTCAGCGCGTGCTTGTACGCGTGCATGCCCTCCGAACGGTCCACCGGGATGTGCTTCATGGCCCGCATCAGCGGACCCGACACCTTGTGCCGGAAAACCGACTCCTTCGCCATGAAACGCACCAGCCGCTTCGCCGGGAGCGCCGCCAGCCCCGCGAACACGAAGTCCAGGTAGCCGATGTGATTGCTGACGAGCAACGCGCCGCCCTTGCGCGGGACGTGCTCGGTGCCGGAGATGTCGAAGCGCAGCCCCTGCATCTTGAACATGGTGCGGGCGAAGCCGATGACGGGTGGGTAGACGAGTTCGGCCATGGCTGGGGCCCCTTCTTCGTAGGGGGTGGCCCCCGGCGGAAGTTACGCGGCCGTAGGTTTCCGGCCGCCGGCTGATCGTGCACCGTAAACGGGTGCCATGTCATCCCGCGTGCCCGTCGTGCGGCGAGATTCTCGTCACGTCACCCGGTCGTACGACGCAGCAGGAGGTACATCTCGCATCCGAGGCAGTATCCGAACGCCGCGTTGAGGAAGGCCGCCGCGAGCGCGCAGGATGTCGCCGCCAGGCCCAGCCAGTCGAGCCCCGTGGCGTAGCCGGCGAGCCCGACGACCGCGAACCCCAGCCCCACCGCCTGCGCGAAGCGCGGCGGCGCCGGGTCCTCGGTCTCGGTGGGCGGCCCCAGCCGGGGCCGTACCGCCACCCGGTACAGCAGGCCGTACGGTGAGTTCCGCACACCGGCGGCGGCGCCCACCGCGAACACCAGCGCCTGGACGGCCAGCAGCCAGGCGCTGCCGGTGACGAGAACGGCGGCCAGGACGACACTGGTCAGGCTTGCGCCGAAGCGCGGTCCGCGGGCATCGATGACGTGAGGGCTCATGGGGGCCATGATTCCGGAACGGGCACCGTCCGGACCCCCGGGAATCATGGCGGTCCTGTGAACGCTGCACCGGCAGGGAGGACGGAATTGACGGGACTGATGGTGTGTGTCGCCGTACTCGCGGCGGCGGGGATCTTCGGCATCCTCCACAAGCGCAGGGACGGAAGGTTGCGAGTGCGGGACAAGGACGTGGAGCAGCAGCTGACGGCGGGTGAGATCGGCGCGGAACTCGGCGAGCGGGCCACGCTCCTCCAGTTCTCCACCGCCTTCTGCGCGCCCTGCCGGGCCACCCGGCGCACCCTCGGCGAGGTGGCCGGCATGGTCGACGGGGTGCGGCACGTGGAGATCGACGCCGAGGCCCACCTCGACCTCGTGCGCAGGCTCGGCATCGTCAGGACGCCCACCGTCCTCGTCCTGGACGCCCGCGGCACCGTGGTGCGGCGGGCGTCGGGCGCGCCGCGCAAGGCCGACGTCATCGTGGCGCTCGGCGCGGCGGTGTGAGCGACCGGCGGTGTTGTGACCCCGTCCCACATGCCGGGGCGCCCTTGACGCGGCGCCGGTCTGATCGTCAGCCTGACGTTATGTCGCGAGACCTCCTTCTGTACTCCCGCTTCGACGTCGACCTCGGTCGGCACGCGAGCGCCCGCTGTCACGGCCGTTGAGTGCCCAGGCCCCCGCACCCCTCCGGCCCGACAGCGCGACGAAGGACAACTCCATGACCACCTCTCCCGGCCTCGGCACGCCGGCAACGTCCTGTCTGGGCGCCGTGCCCACCTCGCTCCCCGCAACCGCGCCGGTCCCCCTGCCCCCGCCGTGCGCCGTGACCGACTCGTTCGACTCGACCTCCTTCCGCGCCGTCTTCCGCCGGCACGCCGCCGGGGTCGCGGTCGTCACCGCGGCCGGCACCCGCCCCGCGGGGTTCACGGCCACCTCCCTCACCTCCGTCTCCGCCGAGCCGCCCCTGCTGTCCTTCGGGATCAGCACCGCCGGCTCCGCCTGGCGCACCATCGCGGACGCCACCCATGTGGGCGTCCACATCCTCGGCGAGCACCAGGAGGAGGTCGCCGCCACCTTCGCCCGCAGCGGCGCCGACCGCTTCGCGCCGCCCACCGCGTGGGGACCCGGCCCGTATGGAGTACCGCTCTTGGAGGATGTCCAGGCGTGGCTGGTCGCGCGCGTGGTGGCCCGCATACCCGCCGGTGACCACCGCATCGTCGTCGCCCAGGCCGTGGCGGGCGCCCCCGAGGGCGAAGCGGCCCGCCCGCTGCTCTACCACCACGGGCGCTACAACGCGCTGCGCCACTGAACTCCCGCACCGGGCCCCGGGTCGGCAAGGTCACACTCCGCGCCTCTTGCCGACCGGGCGGCCGAGGACTGTACTGACGAGTAATATTTCTGCCGGAGCGCCGTGCGTCCCGGCGGGGAGCCGCCGTCGATGGCGCCTATGCTGCCTTCACAAGGGCAGTTGACGTACCCGTGCAGCAGTAGGAGAGCAGCGTGAGCTTGAGGATCGTTGTCGCA
>NZ_CBDRCM010000066.1:0-35814 GCF_965342435.1 Actinacidiphila sp. bgisy160
TCAGATGCTCGCGTCCACTGTTTGGTTCCCGGGTTGCGAACGGTCGCACCGGTTGAACCAGTCACTTAACTGAAAAGTGTGCTTGTTCGCCTAACACCCGATGGTGTTTCGGTGGTCATAGCGTTAGGGAAACGCCCGGTTACATTCCGAACCCGGAAGCTAAGCCTTTCAGCGCCGATGGTACTGCAGGGGGGACCCTGTGGGAGAGTAGGACGCCGCCGAACAATCTTTACGGACCCTCGGTCCTGGCCAAAGCGCTGGGACCGAGGGTCCTTTTGTTTTTAGCGTGGTGCGCAGTTCGCGGACTGGTACGAGAGACTGGCACTACGGCAGCACAAACGACAGGAGTCACGTCGATGTCCAACTCGCCCGAGGAACGGCCGGATCGGCCTGAGCGGCGCACTCCGCGCCAGGGCGGCGACCGGGGTGGATACCGCAGCGGCGGCCCCCGGCGCGAAGGCGACCGGGCCGGCGGCGGCGGTTACCGCCGCGACGACCGTCCGCGTGGGCGGTACGAGGACCGGGGTCGCGATGACCGTCGTGACGATCGCGGTGGTTACCGTCGTGACGACCGTCCTCGTGAGGATCGTCCGCGTGATGATCGGCGTGATGATCGCGGTGGGTTCCGCCGCGATGACCGGCCCCGTTATGACCGTCCTCGTGAGGATCGTCCGCGTGACGACCGTCGTGATGACCGTCGTGATGATCGGGGTGGGTTCCGGCGTGACGACCGGCCGCGCTATGACCGTCCTCGTGAGGATCGTCCGCGTGACGACCGTCGTGATGACCGTCGTGATGATCGGGGTGGGTTCCGGCGTGACGACCGGCCCCGTTATGACCGTCCTCGTGAGGATCGTCCGCGTGATGATCGGCGTGACGATCGCGGTGGGTTCCGGCGTGACGACCGGCCCCGTTATGACCGTCCTCGTGAGGATCGTCCGCGTGATGATCGCGGTGGGTTCCGCCGCGATGACCGGCCGCGCTTCGACCGCCCCCGTGAGGACCGTCGGGACGGCAGGCGTGACGAGCGGCCCCGTGGGCCGCGCCGCGACGACGACCGTGGCGCCTACCGTCGCGACGACCGCCGGGACGAGCGGCCCCGTGGGCCGCGCCGTGAGGACGAGCGGGGTCAGGGCGGCGGAGGCCGGCGGCCGTACGTGCAGGGGCGTGGGCGGTTCGAGAACACCCGGGGCCGTGACGAGCGCCGCGAGGAGCGGGAGCCCGTCAGGCGGCTGCCGATCCCGGACGACGTCACGGGCCAGGAGATCGACCCCAGCGTCCGTCAGGAGCTCATGAGCCTGCCGAAGACGCTCGCCGACGACGTGGCGCGCAACCTCGTCATGGTGGCCCGGCTGCTGGACGAGGACCCGGACCTGGCCTATGGCTACTCCCGGGTCGCGCTGCGACTCGCGTCCCGTGTGGCCGCCGTGCGTGAGGCGGCAGGCTTCGCCTCGTACGCCACGGAGCGGTACGCCGAGGCGCTGGCGGAGTTCCGCGCCTGCCGCCGCATGACGGGCACGGTCGACCTGTGGCCGGTCATGGCGGACTGCGAGCGTGGCATGGGCCGTCCGGAGCGCGCGCTGGAGATGGCGGGCGCGCCGGAGGTGCACAAGCTGGACCGCGCGGGCCAGGTGGAGATGCGGCTGGTGGCCGCCGGGGCCCGGCGCGACATGGGCCAGAACGAGGCCGCCGTCGTCACCCTGCAGAGCCCGGAGTTGGCGTCCAACGCCGTGCACCCGTGGACGGCGCGACTGCGGTACGCGTACGCCGACGCGCTGCTCGCGGCAGGCCGTGAGGACGAGGCCCGGGAGTGGTTCGCCAAGTCGCTGGAGGCCGACCAGAACGGCAGCACGGACGCCTCCGACCGGCTGGCGCAGCTGGACGGCGTGGCCTTCGTGGACGCGCTGGACGAGGCAGCCGACGAGGACGCAGGGGCCGGGGCGCCCGGCGCGGAGGTTCGCGACGAGGACGCGGACGACGACGCGGACGACGACGCAGAGGCCTCCGACGAGGACGAGGACGACAAGGTCGGCGCGGCCGGTGACGGCGGGGAGCCGGACGTCGACCTGACCGACGAGGCCGACCCGACGGCGTTCCTCGACGACCCGTTCAAGGAGCCCGCCAAGGGCACCGAGGACTGATCGTCGAAGCGAAGGGCGGCATCCGCGTCGTGCGGATGCCGCCCTTCGCGTTCCACCGGGTCAGCCGGGCGTGCCGTCGAGTTCCAGGCTGCGCAGCACCAGACCGGTCGCCGGCTTGGGGCCGAAGGAGGTCGACTTGCGCGGCATCGTCACGCCCTGCTTGGCGAGGTCGTGCACGACGCTCTCGCGCACCGGATGGATGAGCACGGCCGTGCCGCCGAACTGCCCGGCGTGTTCGACCGCGGCCTCAGTGTCGTGGATGTAGTGGATGTGCTCGGGGGCGTCGGGCACTTCCCAGACCCGGTCCAGGAGCAGGCTGTGCAGCACGGTGGCGTCCAGCTGCCGCCACTCCTCGGGCCGGTCCCGGGGGATGGCCCGCTCGAGGGCCTGGGGGTCCGGGCGGTCCAGGAGGTGGAAGCGGCCGTCGCCGGTGAGCAGGAACGCGTTGCCCACGGCCGCCGCGTCCTCCAGAGCGGCCAGGGCCTCCGGCAGGGGCCCGGGCAGCTCCTGTACGCGGAAGGCGTGACGGGCCGCCTCGACGGCCCGCGCGACGGGCAGCTGCGGCAGCACGCGGTGGATGGCGCGGACCCGCAGCGGGTAGCGGGCGGTGTCGACGAGCAGCACCAGGCCGTAGTCCCAGGGGCTGGGGGCCTCGTGCTCGGCCTGCAGCAGCAGGTACGTGGCCCAGCGGTGGTGGCCGTCGGCGATGACGGCCTGGTGCCGGGACAGGTCGGCGTCGACCGCAGCGATCGCCCGCGGGTCGGTGATCGCCCATAGACGGTGGTGGATGCCGTCCTCGGTCGTCGTGGCCAGCAAGGGCGGGCCCGCGACGGTGCGTTCGACGACCTCGGCCGCCTCCCCGTCGTCGCCCCGGTACGCCAGCAGGAGCGGCTCCAGGTTGGCGGCCGTGGCGCGCATGAGGGCGGCGCGGTCGGCGACCGGGCCGGGCATCACGTCCTCGTGCGGCAGGACGATCCGCTCCTCGGGCGGGGTCAGCCGCAGGGCACCGATGAGGCCGCGCTGGACCTGATCGCCCTCGCGCTGCTCGTACACGTACAGGGCGGGCTTGGGGTCGAGGGCCAGGACCCCCTCCTCCTGCCATTGGAACAGCGCCCAGGCTGCCTTGCGGTGCCGGCCGTCCGGGGGCTCGGCGGTGGGCAGGATGAGCCGCACGACATTGTGCGGGTCGGCTGTCTCCAGGTGCCGCTGTCCCTCGGGCCGGACGACGACGTCGTACGGTGGCGAGGTGACCGCGGCCAGGCTGCCGACCCGCTCGGGGACATAGCGCAGCGCGCGGAACGGCGCCAGCCGCAAGCCCCGCACAGCGGGTCCGGAATTGCTCATCCGGGCATGCTACGCGGGTCATGTCCACGAAGTGTGCCGAGTGATCGACGACATACGAGGAGCGACCACCCCATGACCCACCGGACCGGCCCGGCCGGCAGCGAAAGGCCTCTTGACCAGGCATACGACACGGCCCTGCTCGACCTCGACGGCGTGGTCTATGCGGGTGGTGACGCGATCGCGCACGCCGTCGAGTCACTCGGCTCGGCGCGGGCGCACGGCATGCGGCTCGCGTACGTGACCAACAACGCCGCCCGCACCCCGCAGGCCGTCGCGAAGCACCTGACCCGGCTCGGCGTCCCGGCCGAGGCGGGCGAGGTCGTCACCTCCGCCCAGGCGGTGGCCCGGCTGATCGCGGATCAGGTCCCGGCGGGTGCGCGGGTGCTCGCGATCGGCGGCGAGGGGCTCGTGGAGGCGTTGCGCGAACGCGGCCTCCAGCCGGTCGCCTCGGCCGACGACGACCCCGCCGCGGTCGTACAGGGCTACTCGCCCGAGGTCGGCTGGGAGCAGCTCGCCGAGGCGGCGTACGCGGTCAACCGCGGTGTGCCGTGGTTCGCGTCCAACACCGACCTGACCATCCCGACCGCCCGGGGCACGGCCCCCGGGAACGGAGCGCTCGTCGAGGTCGTCCGGATCGCGACCGGCGGCGACCCGCAGATCGCGGGCAAGCCGCTGCCGCCCATGCACCGCGAGACGGTCATCAGGACCGGCGCACGGCGGCCGCTGGTGGTCGGCGACCGGCTCGACACGGACATCGAGGGCGCCTACGCGGGCGGCGTCGACTCGCTGCTGGTGCTCACCGGGGTCACCACCCCCGCGCTGCTGCTCGCCGCGCCGCCCGGGCACCGGCCCACCTACGTGGACGCCGACCTGCGCGGGCTGCTCATCCCGCAGCCCGGGGTCACGGACGCCGGCGAGGGCGCGTACCGCTGCGGGGGCTGGACCGCCACGGTGGGCGACGGGGTGCTGCTGCTGGACGGCGACGGCGAGCCGATGGACGGCCTGCGGGCGCTGTGCGCGGCCGCCTGGACGTGGGCCGGGGACGGCTCCTGCGACCTGGACGCGGGGAAGGCGCTGGACCGGCTGGGGATGGGGCTGGAGGCGCTCTAGCTAGAGCTAGGGCTAGGGCTAGAGGAGCTTGCGCAGCCGCAGCAGGTCGCGCAGACCGGCTTCCAGCCTGACTCTGCCGCTGCCCCACGCCTTCGCGAAGTGCAGCTTGCCGTCGACGAGCGCGACAAGGTCGTCACCGGCCATGGTGAGCCTTATCTCGGCGCGCTCGGTCGGCGGGCCCTGCACGGTGACCACGTCCTGGATGCTGCCGTCCACCAGGCGCCCCACGAAGGTGACGTCGAGATCGGTGATGCGGCAGCTCAGCGAGCGGTCGAGCGCGGCTGCGCTCCGCAGGTCGCCCTCGGTCCTGGCGAGGTTCTCGGACAGCCGCTCGAGCGCGCTGCGGCACTCCTCGATGGTCGCCATGGGCTGTGCGTCTCCCGTTCGGACGTCGGCTCGTGCTGGTGGTGATCGACCGTACCGCAGCGGACCCTCGGGAAGATGCGGCGCCATAGGCGGTAGCGTCGTGACCGAGGAAGTCTGGGGAACTGGCGAAGGCGAGGAGTGAGGCGTATGCGGGACGCGTTGCGGACCTGTCTGCAGATCGCGGGCGGCCTGACCGAGGCCACCCGGCGACGGGCGGTCGGGGTGGCCAAGGAACTGCTCGACCAGACCGGGATAGATGTTGACGCGGTCCAGCGGAGCATCGGCGAGCGGATCCCGCCTGAGGTGCAGACGCTCGCGGACGAGCTGATGGCGTCGGGACGGGCCAACCGCGACCTGCTCGTGGGTCTCATCCGCGAGGAGATCGACAAGGCGATGAGCCGGGTCGGGCGGCTCGCGGACGAGGTCACCAAGGTCGGTGTCGTCCTGGAGGCCCTGGAACGCCGCATCCGCAACCTGGAGGACCACGACCGGGAGCCGGCCGGGGCCGGCCTGGCGGACGAGGAGCCGGAACCCGGCGTGTATGTGCCGCCGCAGCCGCCCGTGGCGCATGTGGCCGAGGCAGGGCCCGCAAAGAAGGCCGCGCCGGCGGAGTCTGCCGCGACGCCTGAGGCCCCTGTGGTTCCGGAGTCCGGCAAGAGCACGGGCGCGGCCGCCGTGCCGGTCGCGCGGGAGAACGCGGCCCCGGCGAAGGCGCCCGCCGCCAAGAAGGCGGCCCCGGCCAAGAAGGCGGCCCCGGCCAAGAAGGCGGCCCCGGCCAAGAAGGCGACCGCCACCAAGAAGACCGTCCCGGCCGGGAAGACCGCCACCGCCCCCGCCAAGAAGAGCCCGGCCCCGGCGAAGAAGGCCACCGCCCCGGCCGGGAAGACCACCACCGCCCCGGTGAAGAAGGCCACCGCGGCGAAGAAGGCCGCCCCGGCCGCTCGGACCGCGACCGCGAAGAGCGCGGCCCCGGCGAAGAAGACGACGGCCGCGAAGAAGACCACGACCGCCAAGAAGACGGCGGCCCGCACGCAGGAGGCGAAGGGACGTGACTGAGCCCGGCCCCGAGGGCGTGGCAGCCGCTCCCGCACCGGAGGCCGCGGCCGAGGCCGAGGCCGCGGCGGAGGCGGTCGCCGACGCGGGGCCGCGTCCGCTGGGCGTCGTGCTGGACGCCACGGGGAATACCGAGGTGGACGCTGTCCTTGTCCGCCTGCAGGATGCCGACCTGCTTCCCACCGAGGACCACGTCGAGGTGTACGAGGATGTACACCGTGGGCTGCGCGACACGCTCACGAGACTCGACGACGACAACAGGAGCTGAACCTCACGTGGCACGACGCCGACTCGACGCCGAGCTGGTGCGCCGGAACCTGGCCCGCTCGCGGGAGCACGCCGGGCAACTGATCGCCGCCGGCCGGGTGACCGTGGGCGGGACGACCGCGACCAAGGCCGCCACGCAGGTGGAGACCAGTGCCGCGGTCGTCGTGGCCAAGGACGACTCGGACCCGGACTACGTCTCCCGCGGCGGGCACAAGCTGGCCGGGGCGCTGGCGGCGTTCGTGCCCGGCGGGCTGCTGGTGGAGGGGCGCCGCGCGCTGGACGCCGGGGCGTCCACGGGCGGCTTCACCGACGTCCTGCTCCGCAACGGCGCGGCGCACGTCGTCGCCGTCGACGTCGGCTACGGGCAGCTCGCCTGGTCGCTGCAGAGTGATGAACGCGTCACCGTGAAGGACCGTACCAACGTGCGCGAGTTGACGCTCGAGCAGATCGACAACAAGCCGGTGGACCTGGTCGTCGGCGACCTGTCCTTCATCCCGCTCGGGCTCGTCCTGCCCGCCCTCGTACGCTGTGCCGCGCCCGACGCGGACCTGGTCCTGATGGTCAAGCCGCAGTTCGAGGTGGGCAAGGACCGACTGGGCAGCGGCGGTGTCGTCCGCAGCCCTCAGCTGCGCGCCGAGGCCGTACGACAGGTCGCCGGACAGGCGGCCGCACTGGGACTGGGGGTGCTGGGCGTGACCGCGAGCCCGTTGCCGGGACCGTCGGGGAATGTGGAGTACTTTCTGTGGCTGCGCGCCGGGGCGCCCGAGCTGGACCCGGCGGATGTCGACCGCGCTGTGGCGGAGGGACCCCGTTGAGCGAGACGCACGAGACCCACGAGGGGATGCACGGGACGCACGATGTGCACGGGACGTCCCGCCGCACCGTCTTCCTGCTGGCCCACACCGGACGGCCGGCGGCCATCCGCAGCGCCGAGCGGGTGGTGCAGGGCCTGAAGCGCTGCGACATCGGCGTACGGGTGCTGGCCGAGGAGGCCGAGGAGCTGACGCTGCCCGGGAACGGCGCGGTTCAGCTGGTGCAGGAGATCGGCCCGGAGACCGTCGCGGACTGCGAGCTGATCGTCGTCCTGGGCGGGGACGGCACCCTGCTGCGCGGCGCGGAGTTCGCGCGCGCCTCGGGGGTGCCGATGCTCGGCGTCAACCTGGGCCGGGTCGGCTTCCTCGCGGAGGCCGAGCGCGACGACCTGGACAAGGTCGTCGACCGGGTGGTCACCCGCGACTACGAGGTCGAGGAGCGCATGACGATCGACGTTCTGGTGCGCAACGATGGCCAGGTCGTCCACACCGACTGGGCGCTGAACGAGGCGTCGGTGGAGAAGCAGGCGCGGGAGCGGCTTCTGGAGGTCGTCACGGAGGTGGACGGCCGACCGGTCTCCCGCTTCGGCGGCGACGGGGTGGTCATGGCGACCCCGACAGGGTCGACCGCGTACGCCTTCTCGGCCGGCGGGCCGGTGGTCTGGCCCGAGGTCGAGGCGCTGCTGATGGTGCCGATCAGCGCGCACGCGCTCTTCGCGAAGCCGCTGGTGACGTCCCCGAAGTCGGTCCTGGCGGTGGAGGTGCAGCCGAAGACCCCGCACGGCGTGCTGTGGTGCGACGGGCGGCGCTCGGTGGACCTGCCGGCCGGGGCCCGCGTGGAGGTCCGCCGGGGCGCGGTGCCGGTGCGGCTGGCGCGGCTCCACCACGCCTCTTTCACCGACCGGCTGGTCGCGAAGTTCGCGCTGCCGGTGGCGGGCTGGCGGGGCGCGCCGCACTGAGTTTCCCCTCAGGGGTGAGGCCCGTCGCGCGGCGGCCCGCAAACCTCGTATGGTCGTATCCGTGTTGGAGGAAATGCGGATCCGGTCGCTGGGAGTCATCGAGGACGCCGTGGTCGAGCTGTCGCCCGGCTTCACCGCGGTGACGGGTGAGACCGGCGCGGGCAAGACCATGGTCGTCACGAGCCTCGGGCTGCTGCTGGGCGGCCGTGCCGATCCCGGTCTGGTCCGGATCGGTACGAAATCGGCGTCCGTCGAGGGGCGGATCACGCTGGGCGCCGACGCGCCCGCCGCCGTACGGGCCGAGGAGGCCGGCGCCGAGCTGGACGACGGCGCGCTGCTGATCAGCCGTACCGTCTCGGCGGAGGGCCGCTCCAGGGCCTTCGTGGGCGGGCGCTCGGTCCCGGTGGGGCTGCTGGGCGAGCTGGCGGACGAGCTCGTCGCCGTCCACGGCCAGACCGACCAGCAGGGCCTGCTGCGTCCGGCCCGCCAGCGCGAGGCGCTGGACCGGTACGCGGGCGACGCCGTCGCGGTGCCGCTGGCCAAGTACGCGGCCGCCTACCGGCGTGTGCGCGAGGTCGTGGGTGAGCTGGACGAGCTGACCACGCGGGCCCGCGAGCGGGCCCAGGAGGCGGACCTGCTGCGCTTCGGCCTGGAGGAGGTCGCCGCGGCCGAGCCCCTGCCGGGCGAGGACGCCGACCTGGCCGCCGAGGCGGAGCGGCTGGGCCACGCCGAGGCGCTCGCGTCGGCCGCGACCCTGGCGCACGCCGCGCTCGCGGGGAACCCCGAGGACCCGGAGGGCGTCGACGCGGGCATGCTCGCCGCCGGCGCCCAGCGCGCCCTGGACGCCGTCCGCTCACACGACCCGGCGCTGGCCGCGCTCTCGGACCGGATCGGCGAGATCGGCATCCTCCTCGGCGACGTCGCCGGCGAGCTCGCCGGGTACGCCGACGACCTGGACGCCGATCCGCGGCGACTGGCGGCCGTGGAGGAGCGGCGGGCCGTCCTCGCGCATCTGACCCGCAAGTACGGGGAGACCATCGACGCCGTCCTGGCGTGGGCCGAGCAGGGCGCGGCCCGGCTGGGCGAACTGGAGGGGGACGACGAGCGGATCGAGGAGCTCACGGCGGAGCGCGACGCGCTGCGTGCCGAGCTCGGCGACCTCGCCCAGGCCCTCACCGACGCCCGCACGGAGGCGGCGGAACGCTTCGCCGCGGCCGTCACGGCGGAGCTCGCGCAGCTCGCCATGCCGCACGCCCGTGTCAGCGTCGCCCTCCGGCAGACGGAGGACGCCGAGGGCATCGAGGTCGGCGGCCGCCGGGTCGCCTTCGGCGCGACCGGCGCGGACGAGGTCGAGCTGCAGCTCGCACCCCACCCCGGTGCCCCGGCCCGGCCGATCGCCAAAGGGGCGTCCGGCGGTGAGCTGTCCCGCGTGATGCTCGCCGTCGAGGTCGTCTTCGCCGGGTCGGACCCGGTGCCGACGTACCTGTTCGACGAGGTCGACGCGGGCGTCGGCGGCAAGGCGGCGGTCGAGGTCGGCCGGCGCCTGGCGCGCCTGGCGCGGACCGCGCAGGTCGTGGTCGTCACGCACCTGCCCCAGGTGGCCGCGTTCGCGGACCGGCAGCTGCTGGTCGAGAAGACGAACGACGGGTCCGTCACGCGCAGCGGGGTGCGCGTGCTGGAGGGTGAGGAACGCGTGCGGGAGCTGTCCCGGATGCTCGCCGGGCTGGAGGACTCGGAGCTCGGCCGCGCCCACGCGGAGGAACTGCTGGCCGCCGCCCGCGAAGCGCGCTGACGCCGCCCGCTCGGCGTTTCGCAGGCGGGAGGCCCGTGGGCCCACGGGCCGCCGGCTTGGCGGGCGGTTGATGTCGCCGGTCGCGTCACGTCACGTCGTGCCGGCTTCTCGTGCTGTGCAAGGGCGCGTGCCCGCAGGCGGGAGTCCGGCGCTGGGCCGTGGCGTTGCCGTCGGCTGCCGCGCCGGGGCGGTGGGGGCCGGTTGTTCGGCCATCGGGCGGTCGTGCGGGTGCGCGTGATGGGGGAGCCGGGGGCACTCGTAAGGGTGGTCCCGCGTACGTGTGGCCGGGCGGGGGTGGGGCATCGCTCCCTGGATGGCCTATCGGCCTGGCATCCTTGAGGCAGCAGACCCACCACCCTCCGCACGACGCCGAGTCAGGAGCCCGACCACGCGTGAGCAGTTCACCGAGTCCCTTGCACGGGCAGCTGCACGCCGTCCACGTGCTGGGCGAGACGGCGCGGGCCCATGTCGCCTCCGTGGCGGGCGGCTTGGTGGCACGCGGCGTCCGGGTGACGGTCTGCGGGCCGGCGGAGGCCGACGAGCGGTACGGATTCGGGGCGGCGGGAGCGCGGTTCGCCCCGGTCGAGATCACCCGGCGCGCGCAACCGAGGGCGGACGCGGCCGTGGTGACGGCGTTGCGGGCGGCCTGCGCCGGCGCGGACGTCGTGCACGCGCACGGGCTGCGGGCCGGGCTACTCGCCACGATGGCGCTGAGCGGGCGCCGTACGCCGCTGGTGGTCACCTGGCACGGCGCGGTGCTGGCGGAGGGAGCGCGGGGGCGGGTGCTGCGGCTGCTGGAGCGTCGGGTGGCGCGGGCGGCGGAGGTCGTGCTCGGCGCCTCGTCGGACCTGGTGGACCGGGCCCGTTCGGCCGGGGCCAGGGACGCCCGGCTCGGGCCGATCGGAGTGCCGGCGCCGCCACGGGTCCCGCCGTCCCCGGAGGCCGTGGCCGAGGCGGAGCGGCGCCGGCAGAAGACCCGGGACGAATTCGCCTTGGGGGAGCGGCCGTTGCTGCTCGCGGTGGGCCGTCTGGAGCCGCGCAAGGGGTATCACCTGCTGCTGGACGCGGCTCACGGGTGGGCGGGACTCGAGCCGGCGCCGTTGCTGGTGGTCGCGGGCGAGGGCTCGCTGCGTGCGGAGCTCCAGGAGCGGATCGACGCCGAGGAGCTCCCGGTGCGGCTGCTCGGCCGCCGCGACGACGTGCCCGAACTCCTTACCGCCGCCGACGTGGTGGTGCTGCCGTCGCGCTGGGAGGCGCGGCCGCTGATCGCGCAGGAGGCGCTGCACGCCGGGGCGCCGCTGGTGGCGACCTCCGTCGGAGGTACGCCCGAACTCGTCGGCGAGGCAGCGGTGTTGGTGCCGTACGGCAGTCCGAAGACGCTCGCCGACACCGTCACGCGCCTGCTGGCGGACCCGGCGCGGCGTGCGTGGCTCGCCGCGGCCGGTCCCGTGCAGGCCGCCACTTGGCCGACCGAGGATGACACGGTCGCCCAAGTGCTCAGCATCTATGACGAGTTGACGTCGTCCTGAAGGCCGCCGAGGGCGACCGCGGCAGGGATCAGCCGCCGTAGGCGCCGCTCGCGGTGAGCCGCAGCGCCGTGTCGATGAGCGGCACGTGGCTGAAGGCCTGCGGGAAGTTGCCGACCTGCCGCTGCAGCCGCGGGTCCCACTCCTCGGCGAGCAGGCCGAGGTCGTTGCGGAGCGCGAGCAGCTTCTCGAAGAGCCTGCGGGCCTCGTCGACCCGGCCGATCATGGCGAGGTCGTCGGCGAGCCAGAAGGAGCAGGCGAGGAAGGCGCCCTCGTCGCCGGGCAGGCCGTCCAGGTTCTCGCCGCCGGGCGGGGCGTCGGTCGGGTAGCGCAGCACGAAGCCGTCCTCGGTGGACAGCTCCCGCTGGATCGCCTCGATGGTGCCGATCACGCGCTTGTCGTCCGGCGGCAGGAAGCCCACCTGGGGGATGAGCAGCAGCGAGGCGTCCAGCTCACGCGAGCCGTAGGACTGCGTGAAGGTGTTGCGTTCCTTGTCGTAGCCCTTCTCGCACACATCGCGGTGGATCTCGTCGCGCAGCTCGCGCCAGCGCTCCAGCGGGCCGTCGACCTCACCGGACTCGATGAGCTTGACGGTGCGGTCCACGGCGACCCAGGCCATGACCTTGGAGTGGACGAAGTGCCGGCGCGGGCCGCGGACCTCCCAGATGCCCTCGTCGGGCTCGTCCCAGTGGTCCTCCAGGTACTGGATGAGCCGGATCTGCAGGAGCGAGGCGTAGTCGTTGCGGGCCAGGCCGGTCATGTGCGCCAGGTGCAGGGCCTCGGTGACCTCGCCGTAGACGTCGAGCTGCAACTGGTGGGCCGCGCCGTTGCCGACCCGGACCGGGATGGAGCCCTCGTAGCCGGGCAGCCAGTCCAGCTCGGTCTCGCCGAGCTCGCGCTCACCGGCGATGCCGTACATGATCTGCAGGTTCTCGGGGTCGCCGGCGACCGCGCGCAGCAGCCACTCGCGCCAGGCGCGGGCCTCGTCGCGGTAACCGGTGCGCAGCAGGGAGGACAGGGTGATCGCCGCGTCGCGCAGCCAGGTGAAGCGGTAGTCCCAGTTGCGGACGCCGCCGATGTCCTCGGGCAGGGAGGTGGTGGGGGCGGCGACGATGCCGCCGGTCGGCCCGTACGTCAGGGCCTTGAGCGTGATCAGGGAGCGGACCACGGCGTCCCGGTAGGGGCCGTGGTAGGTGCACTGGGCGACCCACTCACGCCAGAAGTCCTCGGTGGCCTCCAGAGAGGCCTCGGGCTCGGCGAGCGGGGGCGGCTCCTTGTGCGAGGGCTGCCAGCTGATGGTGAAGGCGATGCGGTCGCCGGGCGAGACCGTGAAGTCGGCGTAGGTGGTGAGGTCCTTGCCGTACGTCTCGACGTCGGTGTCGTGCCAGACGGAGTCCGGGCCGGCGACGGCGACGGTGCGCTCGCCCACCTTGTGCACCCACGGCACGACCCAGCCGTAGCTGAAGCGCATGCGCAGCGCGGACCGCATCGGGACCCGGCCGCTGACGCCCTCGACGATCCGGATCAGCTGGGGGGCGCCGTCACGCGGCGGCATGAAGTCGATCACACGGACCGTGCCGCGCGGGGTGTCCCACTCCGACTCCAGCACCAGGGAGTCGCCCCGGTAGCGGCGCCGGGTGGCGGCCGGGGGGCGGGTGCCGTTCGCGTGGGCGGGGCCGAGCCGCCAGTAGCCGTGCTCCTCCGTGCCGAGCAGGCCCGCGAAGATCGCGGGGGAGTCGAAGCGGGGCAGGCACAGCCAGTCGACCGTGCCGTCCCGGCACACCAGGGCGGCGGTCTGCATATCGCCGATGAGTGCGTAATCCTCGATACGCCCGGCCACGTAGGTCTCCCAGTCGAACGACGGCGGCGCCCCTTGGGACTGGGGCGGTGATTGCGGTCTGTGGATCTGTCGACGAGCTCTTTCCCGGGAGCGGGCGGGGTAGTGCCGTGCCGGTTCACTCGCATCGAATCGATGTGTCCGAGCAGGATACGACGTCAATGCGGGCTGTGCGGAAGCGACGACCGCCCCCGCTGGGCCGGTCGGGTGCATTTTGTCGTACCAAACTCCCGGTGACCGCGTTTTTGGCCAGAGAGCCGTCCGCGCCGTCTGGTGCGCGTCACTGATACCCTGGTAGCCCGTGGGCCGGTGGGCTGAACCACTGAACCGCCGCGACGACACCCCTCTTCATCACCATGGTGCCGTCCCGACCACCACCTCGCGACCACGGGAGCCCCCTGTTGGCACTGCCGCCCAAATCCACGACGACCAAGCACCTCTTCGTCACGGGGGGTGTCGCCTCCTCGCTCGGCAAGGGCCTGACCGCGTCGAGCCTCGGCGCACTGCTCAAGGCCCGGGGTCTGCGCGTCACCATGCAGAAGCTCGACCCGTACCTCAACGTGGACCCGGGCACGATGAACCCCTTCCAGCACGGTGAGGTGTTCGTCACGGACGACGGCGCCGAGACCGACCTGGACATCGGCCACTACGAGCGCTTCCTGGACGTGAACCTCGCCGGCTCGGCCAACGTCACCACCGGCCAGGTCTACTCCTCGGTGATCGCCAAGGAGCGCCGCGGCGAGTACCTGGGCGACACCGTCCAGGTCATCCCGCACATCACCAACGAGATCAAGTCCCGTATCCGGCGCATGGCGACCGAGGACGTGGACGTGGTGATCACGGAGGTCGGCGGCACCGTCGGCGACATCGAGTCGCTGCCCTTCCTGGAGTCGGTGCGGCAGATCCGGCACGAGGTCGGCCGGGACAACGTCTTCGTGATGCACATCTCACTGCTCCCGTACATCGGCCCCTCCGGCGAGCTGAAGACCAAGCCGACCCAGCACTCCGTGGCCGCGCTGCGCAGCATCGGCATCCAGCCCGACGCGATCGTGCTGCGCGCCGACCGCGACGTGCCGACCTCCATCAAGCGCAAGATCTCGCTGATGTGCGATGTCGACGAGGAGGCCGTGGTCGCCGCAATCGACGCCCCGTCGATCTACGACATCCCCAAGGTGCTGCACACCGAGGGCCTGGACGCGTACGTCGTCCGCAAGCTGAACCTGCCCTTCAGGGACGTCGACTGGACGCAGTGGGACGACCTGCTGGGCCGGGTCCACCAGCCCGAGCACGAGGTGAAGGTCGCCCTCGTCGGCAAGTACATCGACCTGCCGGACGCCTACCTGTCGGTGACCGAGGCGTTGCGCGCCGGCGGCTTCGCCAACAACGCCAAGGTCAACATCAAGTGGGTGACCTCGGACGACTGCAAGACCGCGGCCGGCGCGGCCCGCCAGCTCGGCGACGTGGACGCGATCTGCGTGCCCGGCGGCTTCGGCGACCGCGGCGTGGAGGGCAAGGTCTCGGCGATCACCTTCGCCCGCGAGAACCGCATCCCGCTGCTGGGCCTGTGCCTGGGCCTGCAGTGCGTGGTCATCGAGGCGGCCCGCAGCCTGGCCGGCATCCCGGACGCCAACTCCACCGAGTTCGACCCGGCGACCGCGCACCCGGTCATCTCCACCATGGCGGAGCAGCTCGACATCGTCGCCGGCCAGGGCGACCTCGGCGGCACGATGCGCCTGGGCCTGTACCCGGCCAAGCTCGCCGAGGGCTCCATCGTCCGCGAGGTCTACGGCGGCGAGCCCTACGTCGAGGAGCGGCACCGCCACCGCTACGAGGTGAACAACGCCTACCGCGGCGAGCTGGAGAAGAAGGCCGGGCTGCTGTTCTCCGGGACCTCCCCGGACAACACGCTGGTCGAGTACGTGGAGTACCCGCGCGAGGTGCACCCGTACCTGGTGGCCACCCAGGCGCACCCCGAGCTCAAGTCCCGCCCGACCCGTCCGCACCCCCTGTTCGTGGGCCTGGTCGCGGCCGCCGTCGAGCGCCTCAAGGGTTGATCGATACGGTTGCGGGGGCGGGTCGGCGAACGGCCCGCCCGGTACCGCGTACGGAGGGCAGCATGCTGAAGGACACTCCCGAGGAGTGGCGGGTCACCGCCACCGCCACCCCCTTCACCGGGAAGAAGACCAGCGTCCGCACCGATGACGTCGTCATGCCCGACGGCGGCGTCGCCCGGCGCGACTACCAGGTCCACCCGGGCTCGGTGGCCGTGCTCGCCCTCGACGACCGGGACCGGGTCCTGGTCCTCAAGCAGTACCGCCACCCCGTGCGGATGAAGCTCTGGGAGATTCCCGCCGGCCTGCTGGACGTACCCGGCGAGAACCCACTGCACGCCGCCCAGCGCGAGCTGTACGAGGAGGCGCACGTCAAGGCCGAGGACTGGCGGGTGCTCACGGACGTGTACACCACGCCCGGCGGCTGCGACGAGGCCGTGCGGATCTTCCTGGCCCGCGGTCTGTCCGACGTGGAGGGCGAGCGCTTCGAGGTGTCGGAGGAAGAGGCCGACATGGAGTTCGCCCGGGTCCCGGTGGACGAGCTGGTCCGTGGCGTCCTCGCGGGGGAGCTGCACAACAACTGCCTCGTGGTGGGTGTGCTCTCGCTGCAGGCCGCGCGGGCCGGGGACGGCCTGGAGGCGCTGCGTCCGGCCGAGGCCGAGTGGCCCGCGCGACCGTTCTCCGCGTGACCTGTTCGGTCTGACCATCCGATCGTCCGAGAGGGTGATCATTGGCCGGATCCGCCGCGTCGCGTACGGGGGTTGGACCCCGGCCGTGAACTAGGCTCTTGCCGTTCGTAGGAGAACGGGAGTGGGCCCGTGGCGGAGCACGTGCTGGACGCCGACGCATCGGCGGCGGCCTCTGACGACGGCCCGAGGGAGCCGGCGTCACAGACCCCGGCACATGGCACGCTGCCCCCCGGCCCGCCGGGGTTCGTCGGCCGCCGCCGCGAGCTCGGGGAATTGCGCGCCGACATCGACCGGCCGGGCCTGGCGGCCCTGCGGGGCCAGACGCCCGACGGCAGCCGCGTGCTCCTCGTGGCCGGCCGGCCGGGCTCGGGACGTACGGCGCTGGCCGTCCGGCTCGCCCACGACGTGGCCGACCGCTACCCCGGCGGCCAGTTCTACGTTCGGCTCAGCGAGAACGACGGCCGGCCGGTGCCGCCCGAGCAGTCCGCCCGGGCCCTGCTGCGTGCGATGGACGTCGAGGTCGAGCCGGCCGCGGAGCACGAGGAACTGCTGGCCGCGCTGCGCACCGCACTGAACGGGCGCAAGGCCGTCCTCGTCCTGGACGACGTCGTGGACTCCCGGCAGCTGCTGGACCTGATGCCCAAGGGCTCGGGGAATCTGCTGGTCGCCACGGCCGAGGGGCCGCTGCCCGGTGTCCACGACGTACGCCCGTGCACCCTGGGCGGGCTCGACCCGGTGGCGTGCGTCGACCTGCTGGCCGAGGCCGTGGGCCGGGTGCGCATCACCAACGATCCCCGGGCCGCCGAGGGCCTCGCGCAGGAGTGCGGCGGCCACCCCGCGGCGCTCCGGCTCGTCGCCGCCTGGCTCGCCGCCCATCCCCGCACCTCCGTCGCCGAGGCCACCCGCAGGCTGCGAGCCGGGGCCGCCGAGGCCGCCGGGCCGGCCACCCCCACGGCCTCCGAGGGCGGCGCGGCCACCCGGGGCAACGGCACACTCCGCGCCGACGTCGGGCACCGCACGGGCAGCGGCCCGCTGCCCGAGTCGCTGCGCGGTCTGGCCGCGGACGGGCAGGCGCGTGTGCTGCGCCGGGCGGGCACCCCGGCCGGCCCGACCAGGAAGGCGGACGGCGACACTGGGGACGCCGACGGCCCCGGAGCGGGGGAGCGGAAGGGGAGCGCCACCCCGGCGGCCACCGCGCGCGCCACCCCCGCGCCGGAGCTGCTGCGCGCCTTCCGATTCGTGTACGGAGCCCTTTCCCCCGCCGTGGCCCGGATGCTGCGGCTGCTCGCGCTGGCCCCCTCGGGCCTGACCGACGCGCAGACCGCCTCGGCGCTGGGCGGCTGCTCGGTCGAGGCCGCGCAGGCCACGCTGGCGGACCTGGCCGGCTGCGGGCTGCTGCACCCCGAGCCGGTGGTCGGCGACCTTCCGGTGCAGTACCGCGTGCCGGGCTGGCTGACCCCGCCGCTGCGGGCGCTGCTGGACAGCACGGACAAGCCGTCCGAGACGCAGCTCGCCCGCGCCCGGATGCTGGAGCGCACGGTACGCCTGCTCCACGCGTGCCGGATGCGCCTGGAGGGCGAGACGGAACCGGACGGGCTGCCCACGTCGCTGCGCTTCCCCAGCCGTCCGGTCGCGGCCGGATGGCTGCGGGCGCGGCTGCCGGTGCTGCTGGCCGCCGCGCGGCTGGCGGTGGCGGACGGCGAACTGGACACCCTGGCCCGCCGCCTCATGGCCGCGCTCGTCCGCGCCCTCGCCGCGGACCCCGACGGCGGCGCGACGGCGCCGGAGCGCTATCGGCTCCACCACCTGGTGCTGGACGTCGCCGAGCGGCGCGGACTGCACCGCGAGAAGGCGGCGGCCCTGCTGAACATCGGCGACCTGGACGTGGAGGCGGCCCGCCCGCTCGACGCCCTCGACCGCTATCGAGGAGCGCTGGTGGCCTCCCGGGAGGCCTACGACGGGGACGCCGAGGGCCGCGCGCTGGAGGCCATCGCCGGGACGTACCTGGAGCTGGACGACCCGCAGCGCGCCTCCGACTGGTACGGCAGGGCGCTGGCCCTGCGGCAGGCCCGCGGTGAGCTGATCCACCAGGCGCGGCTGCACTCCCGGCTCGGCGCCCTGTTCACCTACGCCGCCCACTACGGCAACGCGCTGCGCGAGTGGCGTGCGGCGGCCGCCGCCCACCGCCGGCTGAAGGACCTGCCCGCGCAGGCCCGCGCCCTCAGCGAGGTGGCCCGGGTCCAGGAGTACGCGGGTCACCCTGAGGACGCCCTGCGGACCTGCCGCGACGCCCTGTACTGGGCCCGGCAGGCGGGGGAGCGGCGGCTGGAGGGCGCGGTGCTGCTGCGCATGGCCGACACTCTGGACCGGCTGGGGGACCCGGCGGGCGCCCGGTTGCAGCGCGCCGCGGCGCGCCTGCTGCTGCCCGCCGAGGAGATTCCGCAGCCCGAGGAGGACTGAGTGCCCCTGTTTTCCGGGCCCAAGGGCCCATCGGGGGCTCTCAGAACGCGCCGCAGGCGGACCGTACCTACGAAACTGCCAATACCTTCGCTGAAAGTAGTCACTTTGTAAGGCTGGACAGCGAGTATTCCTTCACTACACTTGGTCACACCGCAGCACATCGCGGTCAGGTCCGACGTACCCTGTCATCGGGTGACATGTCCGGAGACCTGCCAAAACCCTCCACTCCCGTGAACAGGACCGTGATCGACGTGAAGGTCGGCATCCCCCGCGAAGTCAAGAACAACGAGTTCCGCGTGGCCATCACCCCCGCCGGCGTGCACGAGCTCGTCCGAGGCGGCCACGAGGTGTTCGTCGAGCAGGACGCCGGTGTCGGCTCGTCCATCCCTAACGAGGAGTACGTCTCCGCCGGTGCGACGATCCTCCCGACCGCCGACGAGGTGTGGGCCGTCGCCGACCTGGTGCTGAAGGTCAAGGAGCCGATCGCGGAGGAGTACCACCGGCTCCGCAAGGACCTGACCCTCTTCACCTACCTGCACCTGGCCGCGTCCCGCGAGTGCACCGACGCGCTGCTGGAGTCCGGCACCACTGCGATCGCGTACGAGACCGTCGAGCTCGCCAACCGCCAGCTGCCGCTGCTCGCCCCGATGTCGGAGGTGGCCGGCCGGCTCGCCCCGCAGGTCGGCGCGTACCACCTGATGCGCTCGGCGGGCGGCCGCGGGGTGCTCCCCGGCGGTGTCCCGGGTGTGGCCCCGGCCAAGGCCGTCGTCATCGGCGGCGGCGTCTCCGGCTGGAACGCCGCGCAGATCGCCATCGGCATGGGTTTCCACGTCACCCTGCTCGACCGGGACATCAACAAGCTGCGCGAGGCCGACAAGATCTTCGGCACAAAGGTGCAGACCATCGTCTCCAACGCCTTCGAGCTGGAGAAGGCGGTCCTCGACGCCGACCTCGTCATCGGCGCGGTCCTGATCCCGGGTGCCAAGGCCCCCAAGCTCGTCACCAACGAGCTGGTCTCCCGCATGAAGCCGGGCTCGGTGCTCGTCGACATCGCCATCGACCAGGGTGGTTGCTTCGAGGACTCCCGTCCCACCACGCACGCCGAGCCGACCTTCGCGGTGCACAACTCGGTCTTCTACTGCGTCGCCAACATGCCGGGCGCGGTGCCGAACACCTCCACCTACGCGCTGACCAACGCGACGCTGCCCTACATCGTCGAGCTGGCAGGCGGCGGCTGGCGCGAGGCGCTGCGGCGTGACGCCTCGCTCGCCAAGGGCCTCAACACCCACGAGGGCCAGGTCGTCTACGGCCCGGTCGCCGAGGCGCACGGCCTGGACGCGGTGGACCTCGCCACCGTCCTCGGCTGACGGCCGCCTCATCGATTGATCGATATTTGGCGTCGGCGTCAACTTGTCGCCAATCCGGTACGCACGGCCGGGTCTTGAGTCACAAGACCCGGCCGTTCGCGTGGAACCATACTGTTTTGCCGATTCGTACCCCTGCGAAACATCCCCGGCGTCGTCGTTACACCCTTGACAGCGAGACGTTCGGTTGCCGACACATCGTGCCGTGTCCGGTGGATTGTGTTGCTGTGAACCACCGACACGCCATAGAGTCGCCAACCGTCGGCATGCTGCAACGCTGACCTATTGAGAAGTTTCCTGGTCACCAAGGAGGTAAGACGACTTGTGAATGAGTCGACATTTGCTCCCGGGGGTGGTCAGCCAGGAATGACCGTGCAGACCGAGGGCTCCGCACGGCTCGAACCGGTGGCCTCCGTGGCCGTCCGGACGTTCGAGGCGCGCAGAGCCGGGACAGACAACGAGACGCGTTACGCGAACCCCATGGCGCACTACGAAGAAGAGCTCCAGGACGGTCAGTTCTACGACCCCGACGCGGAGTACGAACCCGATCCCGAGTACGCGGCCACACTCGCGCCCGACGCGGCGCGCCAGCGCCGCGAGCGCGTGGGCCCCACCGGCCGCCCGTTGCCGTACTTCCCGATTCCCGGGCCGCTGACGGACCACGGCCCGGCGAAGATCATCGCCATGTGCAACCAGAAGGGCGGCGTCGGCAAGACGACGTCCACCATCAACCTCGGTGCGGCGCTGGCCGAATACGGCCGTCGCGTCCTCCTGGTCGACTTCGACCCCCAGGGCGCGCTCTCCGTCGGACTCGGCGTCAACCCGATGGAACTGGACGTCACGGTCTACAACTTGCTGATGGAGCGCGGGCTCTCGGCCGACGAGGTGCTGCTGAAGACCGCGGTGCCCGGCATGGACCTGCTGCCCAGCAACATCGATCTGTCCGCCGCGGAAGTCCAGTTGGTCAGCGAGGTGGCCCGGGAGTCCTCGCTGCAGCGCGCGTTGAAGCCGCTGCTGCCCGACTACGACTACGTCATCATCGACTGCCAGCCGTCGCTCGGCCTGCTGACCGTCAACGCGCTGACCGCGGCCCACCAGGTGATCGTCCCGCTGGAGTGCGAGTTCTTCGCGCTGCGCGGTGTCGCGCTGCTCACCGAGACCATCGAGAAGGTCAGGGAGCGGCTCAACCCCGAGCTGGAGCTGGACGGCATCCTCGCCACGATGTACGACTCGCGCACCGTGCACAGCCGCGAAGTGCTGGCGCGTGTCGTCGAGGCCTTCGACGACCACGTCTTCCACACCGTCATCGGACGGACCGTCCGCTTCCCGGAGACCACGGTCGCCGGTGAGCCGATCACCACGTACGCCTCCAACTCGGTGGGCGCCGCCGCCTATCGCCAACTCGCCAGGGAGGTGCTCGCCCGGTGTCACGCCGAGTGAGTCTCCCGGGGGCCGACGAACTGTTCCGGACCACCGGGGGACGGGGGCTCCAGTCCCCGGCGCCGCGGCAGCACGCCAACGGCGAGACCCCCGGTGCGGGCACGGGCGCCGGCCAGGGCACGGACTCCGGCGCCTCCGGCGAACGCCCGCTGCGGCCCGTGCCGGCCCCCTCCGGGGAACCGGCGCCCGAGGAGGCGCCCGTCAGCGAGTCCGCGGCGCCCTCCGAGGCCGCCGAGCACGGCGGCCGGGAGACCGGCGCCGTCCCCGGCACCGCGCCCGCGGCCCGCTCCGTCCCCGAGCAGGCGGGCCCGTCCGGTCCGCCCGTACGCCGCGGCCCGCAGGCCCCCGCAGCGGGCTCCACGGGCCCCCAGGCGGCCCCGCAGCCGCCGCAGCCCCCACAGCCGCGCCGCAAGTCCGGACGGGCCCCCAGGCGGCCCAGCGGGCGCGAGCGCCACGACGAGAAGATCACCGTCTACGTCTCCGCCGAGGAGCTCATGGACCTCGAGCACGCCCGCCTCGTGCTGCGCGGCGAGCACGGGCTCGCTGTGGACCGCGGGCGCATCGTCCGCGAGGCGGTGGCCGTGGTCCTGGCCGACCTCGAGTCCCGCGGCGACGCGAGCATCCTCGTACGCCGCCTGCGCGGCCGCTGACCCGCTCCGCGCGATACGGTGCCGTCCTCCGTACGGCCCCGTCAGTACCACCTGGACCCCCATGCCCCCCGACGACACCGACCGCCCGCAGCGCTCCCGCCGCCTCCTCGGCCGCGGCCCCGGCGCGAACCCCGTGCCGCCCACGGCCGGGGCCGGCGCGGGCACGGGCGAAGCGGGCAGTGAGTTCGGCCACACCGCGCCCGCGGTGCCGCCGCCACCCGCCGCCGTCGAAGTCGTGGCGGAGGCCGCCCCCGAGCCCGGGGGGCAACTGCTCGTCGCGGACCCGCCGCCCGCAGCGGAGGCGGGGGACGAGAAGGCGCCCGCTCCCGTGGCTGCTCCCGCGCCGGACGGCGAGACGCCGCCCGCCGGCGAGCCGGACGACGAGGAGGGTGCCGCCGCGAACGACGGCCGGTTCACCGTCCGGCTGGCGAACTTCGAGGGCCCCTTCGACCTGCTGCTGCAGCTGATCTCCAAGCACAAGCTCGACGTCACCGAGGTCGCCCTGTCCAAGGTGACGGACGAGTTCATGGCGTACATCCGCGCCATGGGACCGGACTGGGACCTGGACCAGACCACGGAGTTCCTGGTCGTCGCGGCGACGCTGCTGGACCTGAAAGCCGCGCGTCTGCTGCCCGCCGCCGAGGTGGAGGACGAGGAGGACCTCGCCCTGCTGGAGGCCCGGGACCTGCTGTTCGCCCGGCTGCTCCAGTACCGCGCGTACAAGCAGATCGCCGCGATCTTCGCCGAACGCCTGGAGGCCGAGGCGCTGCACCACCCCCGCACCGTGGGACTGGAGCCGCAGCACGCCGAGCTGCTGCCCGAGGTGGTGCTGAGCATCGGGCCGGAACGCTTCGCGCAGCTCGCCGTCAAGGCGATGCAGCCGAAGCCGAAGCCGCAGGTGTACGTGGACCACATCCACGCGCCGCTGGTGAGCGTGCGCGAGCAGGCCGAGCACGTCATCGCGATGCTGCGCGAGCGCGGCGAGGTGAGTTTCCGGGAGCTGACCTTCGACGCCCCTGACACCCTGACGGTCGTGGCGCGCTTCCTGGCCCTGCTGGAGCTGTACCGGGAGAAGGCGGTCGCGCTCGACCAGGAGGAGGCCCTGGGTACGCTCCAGGTCCGCTGGACGGGCGGCGAGAGGGCACCGGACCAGCCGCTCGTCACCGACGAATTCGACCAGGTGCCCGCCGCGGCGAAGGACGGGAAGGACGGCTGACGTGACGGAGACGACCGGGGTGGCCGAGGTGGCATCCGAGGCCGAGGTGATCGAGCGGACCGGCGAGGCGGCCGAGGGCGCCCCCGCGGGGCTGCTGTCCGTGGCGGAGCTGGAGCTGCGGCCCGCCCTGGAGGCGGTCCTGATGGTCGTGGACGAGCCCGTCACCGAGGAGACCCTGTCCAAGGTGCTGGAGCGCCCGCGCCGGGAGATCGCCACCGCTCTCCACGACCTCGCGCAGGAGTACGCCGCGCAGGGCCGTGGCTTCGACCTGCGCCTGATCGCGGGCGGCTGGCGCTTCTACACCCGGCCCGCCTACGCCGCGGCCGTCGAGAAGTTCGTCCTGGACGGCCAGCAGGCCCGGCTCACCCAGGCCGCGCTGGAGACGCTGGCGGTCGTCGCGTACCGGCAGCCGGTCAGCCGGTCCCGGGTCTCCGCGGTGCGCGGGGTCAACTGCGACGGCGTGATGCGCACCCTCCTGCAGCGGGGTCTGGTGGAGGAGTGTGGGACGGAAGCCGAGACAGGTGCGATCCTGTACAGGACGACGAACTACTTCCTGGAGCGGATGGGCCTGCGCGGCCTGGACGAGTTGCCCGAGCTCGCCCCGTTCCTCCCGGAGGCGGACGCCGTCGAGGCGGACTCCCTGGAGGGCGTCCCCTCATTCGACCCGGACTCGACGACGGATAGTTGATGCGAAGCAGTAGCGGCAGCGGCAGGAACAGTGACGGCAACCGGAATACCCGGGGTGCCGGTGGGGGCAGCTCCCGGTCGAGGACCGGGGGACAGCGCGGCGACCAGCAGAAGCGCGCGGGCCGGCCCCGTCCCGAGGAGCGCCGCTACGACGTCGGCGGCAGCTCCGGCGGGCCCGGCGGAGCGGGCGGGGGTGCCAGGCGCGGTACCGGCGGCAAGCCGGGCGGCGCGTCCGGCAAGCCCCGCAAGTCCGCCCCCGCGCGCCCGCGCGAGCTGGACGCCCAGATCGAGGAGCGCAACCGCGAGCGGCACAGCAAGCCCAGGCTGAACCTGCCCAAGACCTTCCCCGGCGCCGAGCAGGAGGGCGAGCGCCTGCAGAAGGTGCTGGCCCGGGCGGGCATGGGTTCGCGCCGTGCGTGCGAGGAGCTGATCGAGCAGCGCCGGGTCGAGGTGAACGGCAAGATCGTCACCGAGCAGGGCCTGCGGGTGAACCCCGACAAGGACGAGGTGCGCGTCGACGGGCTGACCGTCGCCACGCAGTCGTACCTGTTCTTCGCCCTGAACAAGCCGGCCGGCGTGGTGTCCACGATGGAGGACCCCGAGGGCCGCCAGTGCCTCGGCGACTACGTCACCAACCGCGAGACGCGGCTCTTCCACGTCGGGCGGCTGGACACCGAGACCGAGGGCATCATCCTGCTCACCAACCACGGCGAGCTGGCCCACCGTCTCACCCACCCCCGCTACGGCGTGCAGAAGACCTACCTCGCCGCGATCAGCGGTGTGCTGCCGCGCGACATCGGCAAGCAGCTGAAGAACGGCATCCAGCTGGAGGACGGCTACGCCCGCGCCGACAGCTTCCGCGTCGTGCAGCAGACGGGCAAGAACTACCTCGTCGAGGTCACCCTGCACGAGGGCCGCAAGCACATCGTGCGCCGCATGCTCGCAGAGGCGGGCTTCCCGGTCGACAAGCTGGTCCGCACCAGTTTCGGCCCGATCGCGCTCGGCGACCAGAAGTCGGGCTGGCTGCGGCGGCTGACCAACACCGAGGTGGGCATGCTGATGCGCGAGGTCGACCTCTGAGCCGTCCGGTCCCCGCCGGCGGCGCCGGTCCGCGTCCCGTACCGGACCGGCCGTCCGGCCGGTTCCGACCGGCTCCCCACGGATAAGGACTTTCCCGGAGGCGGCCGTTCCGGGAAGGATGGCGCAATGACCATCCACGCCGAACGTCTGCGCGGGGCCGGGCTGCCCGAACTCACCCCGGCCCTCGCCCAGCGGGGACACCCGTTGCTGTTCGCCACCGTCTCCGGTGCGCACCTGTACGGCTTCCCGTCCCGCGACTCCGACGTGGACCTGCGCGGTGTCCACCTCCTCCCGCTGTCCGACCTGATCGGGCTGCGGGAGGGCGAGGAGACCCAGACCCGCATGTGGGAGCAGGACGGTCTCGAACTCGACCTGGTCACCCACGACCTGCTGAAGTTCACCCGGCTCATGCTGCGGCGCAACGGCTACGTGCTGGAGCAGCTGCTGTCCCCGCTCGTGGTGCACACCAGCGGCGTCCACGCCCAACTGGTCGACCTGGCACCAGGCGTCATCACCGGCCACCACGCCCACCACTACCGGGGCTTCGCCCGTACCCAGTGGGAGCTGTACGAGAAGACCGGCCAACTCAAGCCGCTGCTCTACACCTTCCGGGTGCTGCTGTCCGGCATCCACCTGATGCGCACCGGCACGGTGGAGGCACACCTGCCGACGCTGCTTGAGCACGTCCCCGCCCCCGGATACGTCCGCGAACTCATCCACGAGAAGGCCGTCGCCGAGCACGGCCTCGCGATGGACCTCGACCCGCGCCGTGTCCGCGCCGACGTCGACGCCCTCCACGCCGGCCTGGACGACGCGCAGCGGGACACCCGGCTGCCCGGCGAGCCGACGGCCTACGACGCCCTCCACGACCTGGTCGTCCGCACCCGGGTGGCCGCGGCGTGAGTCCTGCCGTGGCCGGGCGCCGAGCGGCCTCGGGGGCGATGGCGGGCCTGGCGATCGGTGACGCGCTGGGATTCCCCACGGAGTTCAACGACATCCCGTCGATCCTCGCCAAGTGCGGCCCCTGGCGGAAGATGGCACTGCCCCGCCCGGCCTTCGTCACCGACGACACCCAGATGACGCTCGCCCTGGGACGCGGGCTGCGCACGGCGATGGAGCGCGGCCCCCTCACCCCGTCCCGGCTCGCCCGTCCGGTGCGTGAGGAGTACGTCGGCTGGTACCACTCGCCCGACAACAACCGCGCCCCGGGCCGCACCTGCCTGGTCGCCTGCGAGAAGCTGGACCACCCTGGCCGGCCATGGCAGGAGGCCTGCCAGACCGGCTCCAAGGGCTGCGGTGCCAACATGCGGGTCGCCCCGGTCGGCCTCGTCCCCGGCCTGCGCCCCGAGGAACGGGCGGGGGCGGCGCAGTTGCAGTCCGCGCTGACCCACGGCCACCCCACGGCGCTCGCGGCCTCCGACCTGACCGCGCACGCCGTCCATCTGCTCGCGCAGGGTACGGCCCCGGGGGAACTGGCCGGCCTGCTGCGCCGCCACGCGGCGGAGCAGCGCGACACCTACCACGAGTGGTGGCTCGGCGACCTGTGGCTGCGCGCCCACGACCACGGCCCGGTGGCCTTCGTCCGGCGCGGCTGGGACGAGTGCCTCGGGGCGCTCGACCGTCTCGACGCGGCGCTCGCGGCGCCCGACCGGGATTCCGACCCGTGCCTGGCCACCGGCGCCGGCTGGATCGCCGAGGAGGCGCTGGCGACCGGCCTGCTGTGCTTCCTGCTCTTCCCGGACGATCCGGTCACCGCCGTGCGCCGGGCGGCGTGCTCCTCCGGGGACTCCGACTCCATAGCCTGCCTGACGGGCGCCTTCGCCGGCGCGCACCACGGCCTGGCGGCCTGGCCGGACGCCTGGGTGGAGCGGATCGAGTACCGCGACGAACTACTGGCCCTCGGCGCCCTCTGGGACGGCGACGGCGCCTGACGCCCGCCGGACCCGGAACAGGAAGTCCTCGACGCGGGCCCGGTCCGGTTCGTCCGGGAGCGGGCTGCGCGAGGCGGCGGCCGCGGCCTCCTCGTACAGCCGCAGCATCCAGGATTCCGTCTCGGGCCAGCCGGCCTCGCCCCGCTTCACGGCCAGCAGCCGCTCGCGGTGGTCGCCGGCCTCGATGCGCAGTTCGCCGGTGCGCAGCAGGTCGCGGGCGCTGATCAGCAGCCGCAGCAGGTGCATGGCGTGCTTCCAGCGGGGCGCGCCGTGCGTGCGGACGTCGGCCTCCAGCTTCCGCAGCTGGCCGGTGGCGTAGCGCGCGAAGGACGCGTGGACGTGCCGGGAGAGGAAGGCGCCGCGCAGGGCGAGCAGTTCCCGCCCGACGTCGTCCACGTGTTCGACGAGGGGGGAGTGGAGGCACTCCAGGATGTTGGGGTTGGCGCGCAGGGCGAGCTCGCAGAACCGCTCCAGTTCCCAGGAGAACTGCTCGGGCTCCGGGCCGTCCACGTGACGGGGCGGCTTGTCGAAGCGCCAGAAGAGCGGGGTGGGCGCGACGTACACCCCGCGGCGGTCGGTGTCGCTGCCGTCCGTGGCCAGGCCGAAGGCACGCGAGCCCATCACACAGGCGTAGACGGTGTGGTGGCGTACGAGGTCGTGGTCGCGCATGGACGGGGATGGTACGGGCTACGCGAGGAGGATCTCGCCGCCTTTTTCGGTGATCGCCTCGGCGGGGAGCGGCCTCGGAGCCGGTCCCGCGACCACCGCGGCGTCGGTGATGCGGTACTTGCTGCCGTGACAAGGGCAGTTGATGGTGCCGTCGGAGACGCTGTTCACGATGCAGCCCCGGTGGGTGCAGACGGCGGAGAACGCCTTGAACTCGCCGGCCACGGGCTGGGTCACCACGATCTTCTTGTCCGTGATCACCGTGCCGCCGCCCACGGGCACGTCGGCCGCCTTCACCAGAACCTCGCCCGCGGACGCGGAAGGGGAGGCCGGTGGCGAGGCCGGCGCCGAGGCCGCCGGTGCGGAGGCGGGCTCCGAGACCGGTGGCGCCGACGTCGCCGCGGCCTGCGGCGTGCTCTCGTCGCCGTATTTGCTGCATCCCGCAAGCGCTGCCGTGGACAGCAGCACGATGCGTCGCTTCATGTCGTCACCCCGACCGTTCGAAAGAACCACAACGCGGACGTCAGCCACAGCACCGTCAGCGCCGTGAAGACCAGCCCGCCGACGAACGGCAGCAGCCGGCCCGGTAGTCGCTCGGCCCGCAGCAGCAGCATCTTTGCCGTGAATGTCCCAAAAAAGAAGCACCTGGGCAGCGAGTGCCACAAGACGCGATCGCTGTACGTCTGATAGCCCAACGCGTACCGGCAGTGCACGGCGGCCGGGACGGTCGACGGGAACGCGACCCGGCCGGACCAGCGGTGCAGCCCGCCGGTCCAGGAGGGGGCGCGGACGCCCGGCACCCCGCCGGGCCCGCCCGGCGTCCTGGGGCGTGCCGGGAAGAAGCGGTGCTTACGACCACACCGTCAGCGCGACCGCGCGGCCCTCCGGGTCGCGCTGCACCTCCAGCATCCCGACCACCGCACTTCGGTTGATGCGCCCGTACACGTGCGGGAACCGCGTCTCCCGCGGCACGCCCGGCGGCGGCACCGGATCGGCGTCCTCCCACAGCACACGGGCCTCCAGCGCCTCCTCGTCGATCAGCAGCACCATCAGCGGGCCCGGGGTGCCCCGGTAGAAGGCGTCGGCGACGGCGAGCGCCACCGCCTCGTCGGGCGCGCAGTGCACGAACCCGTCCTCGGCGAGCGACGAGGGCGCGTACGGACGGTCCGGGTCGCGCAGCCAGTCGTCCAGCGGAACCAGGTGGTAGATCATGCTTCATGGTGTACCGCACCGCCCCTCGCGTCTCGCAGGGCGGGCGTGTCCGCCGCGCCCCGTCCGCCGCGACTACGCTGACCAGGTACGTGCGCGCAGCAACACAGGGAGCGATGACGTGGCGGTACGAGCGGTCCGCGGAGCCGTGCAGCTGGAGCGGGACGAGGCGGAGCACATGCACGGGCAGGTCGCCGAGCTGCTCACCGCCATCCTGGAGCGCAACGGCATCGCGGTGGACGACCTGATCAGCGTCTGGTTCACCGCCACCCCGGACCTCCACAGCGACTTCCCTGCGGTCGCCGCGCGCAAGCTCGGCATCACCGACGTGCCGCTGATCTGCGCGCAGGAGCTCGACATCGCCGGCGCCATGCCCAGGGTCGTGCGCATCCTCGCCCACGTCGAGTCCGAGCTGTCCAAGGACGAGATCTCGCACGTCTACCTCGGCGCCGCGGCAGCCCTCCGCAAGGACATCGCCCAGTGAGAACCGCCCTCGTCATCGGCACCGGCCTCATCGGCACCTCCGCCGCCCTCGCGCTCGCCGCGCGCGGCGTCGAGGTCCACCTGGAGGACCACGACCCCGCCGTGGTGCGCACCGCCGCCGCGCTCGGCGCGGGCACCGACGAGCCCCCGTCCGGCCGGGTCGACCTGGCGATCATCGCCGTGCCGCCGGCCCACGTCGCCGCGACCGTCGCCGACGCCCAGCGCCGCGCCCTGGCCCGCGGCTACCTCGACGTCGCCAGCGTCAAGTCCGGGCCGCGCCGTGACCTGGAGGCGCTCGGCTGCGACCTGACCTCGTACATCGGCACGCACCCCATGTCCGGCCGCGAGCGCTCCGGCCCGCTGGCCGCGACCGCCGACCTCTTCGAGGGCCGCCCCTGGGTGCTCACCCCGACCCCGGTCACCGAGACCGAGGTGCTCAACCTCGCCCTGGAGCTGGTCGCGCTCTGCCGGGCCGTCCCGGTCGTGATGGACGCCGACGCCCACGACCGCGCCGTCGCCCTCGTCTCGCACACCCCGCAGCTCGTCTCCAGCATGGTCGCGGCCCGCCTGCAGCACGCCGAGGACAGCGCGGTGCGCCTGTGTGGCCAGGGCATCCGCGACGTCACCCGCGTCGCGGGCTCCCAGCCCGGCATGTGGATCGACATCCTCTCCGCCAACCCCGGCCCGGTCGCCGACGTCCTCGCCGACATCGCGGCCGACCTGACCGAGACCGTCGAGTCCCTGCGGGCCCTGCAGTCCGCGGACGACGCCAAGCGCCGCGACGGCGCCGCCGGCATCGAGGACCTCCTGCGCCGCGGCAACGCCGGCCGGGCCAAGGTCCCCGGCAAGCACGGCTCCGCCCCCAAGAGCTACGAGGTCGTCGCCGTCCTCATCGGCGACCAGCCGGGAGAGCTGGCGCGGCTGTTCGCGGACGCGGGGGCGGCGGGGGTGAACATCGAGGACGTGCGGATCGAGCACTCGACGGGGCAGCAGGCGGGTCTGGTGCAGTTGATGGTGGAGCCCGCCGCGGCGACGCGGTTGTCGGCGGCGTTGCGGGAGCGGGGCTGGTCGCTGCGCGCCTGAGCGGGGCCGCCGGGGAAATCGTGGTACGGAGCCGAATGGGTGGGCCGGTAACCTTGTGGGGATGGCATTGCGCCAGCCGTGTCGCTGCTCCACGCACAAGGAAGGTCCCCCGACTGTGTCGAATCCGGTGATCGTCGCGATCGACGGCCCCTCGGGCACTGGCAAGTCCAGCACTTCGAAGGCGGTCGCGGCCAAGCTCGGTCTGAGCTACCTGGACACCGGCGCGCAGTACCGGGCGATGACCTGGTGGATGCTGAGCAACGGCGTCGACGTGAACGACGCGGCCGCCGTGGCGACCGCCGCCGAGAAGCCGGTGATCGTCTCCGGGTCCGACCCGGCGGCACCCACGATCACGGTGGACGGCGTGGACGCCTCCGGCCCGATCCGCACCCAGGAGGTCACCGCGGCGGTCAGCGCCGTCAGCGCGGTGCCGGAGGTGCGTACCCGGCTGGTCGGTCTGCAGCGCGACGCGGCCGCCGCCGCGCCTGTCGGCATCGTCGTCGAGGGCCGGGACATCGGCACCACCGTGCTGCCGGACGCCACCGTCAAGATCTACCTCACCGCCTCCGCGGAGGCCCGCGCCGCCCGCCGCGGCGGCGAACTGAAGGCCGCCGGCAGCGCCCAGGTCGACCTCCTGGCGACCCGGGAGGCCCTGGTGCGGCGCGACGCGGCCGACTCCGGCCGCAAGACCTCCCCGCTGGCGAAGGCGGGCGACGCCATAGAGGTCGACACCAGCGAGCTCACCCTCGACCAGGTCATCGAGTGCGTCGTCACCCTGATCGAGGAGAAGCGGGCCGCTTCGTGAGTGACTCCTCCGCGGTTCCGGGGCCGAAGGGCGCGGCGGTCGGCCGCCGCCTCGGCATCGGGATCATCAACAGCCTCTGGCGCCCCCGGGTGCTCGGAACCTGGCGGATGCCGGCCATGGGGCCGGTGATCCTGGCCGTGAACCACTCGCACTACGTGGACGGGCCGGTGCTCATGGGCACCTGCCCGCGCCCGGTGCACTTCCTGATCAAGAAGGAGGCGTTCATCGGGCCGCTGGACCCGTTCCTGCGTGGGATCGGTCAGCTCCCGGTGGACCGCCACAGCACCGACCGCACCGCGGTGACCAGCGCGCTCGGCGTGCTGGAGCGCGGCGGGGTCCTCGGGATCTTCCCCGAGGGCACCCGGGGCGAGGGCGACTTCGCCGACCTGCGGGCGGGCCTGGCGTACTTCGCGGTGCGCTCCGGCGCGCCCATCGTGCCGGTCGCGGTCCTCGGCACGTCCCGGCCGGGACGGCTGATCCGCGGCCTGCCGCCGGTGCGCGGCCGGGTCGACATCGTCTTCGGCGACCCTTTCGACGCCGGCGACGGGACCGGGCGCCGTACCCGTACGGCGCTGGACGCCGCCACCGTACGCATCCAGAAGCACCTGACCGGCCACCTCGAGTACGCCCGGCGCGCCACGGGCCGCGCCTCCTAGCGCCGGCCTGACCCACACTGGGGCGTGCAAGCCCCCGCACATCTGACGATCGACGGAGAAGCTTTCATGGACATCGAGAACGAGTACGGCGAAGTCGGCGCGCTCGACGACGCCGAGTACGCCGAGTTCATGGAGCTCGCCGCCGAGGAGGGCTTCGACCCCGACGAGGTCGCCGGCGACCTCGCGGCGGCGGGCCACGGCCCGCTGCCGGTCGTCGCGGTCGTCGGCCGCCCGAACGTCGGCAAGTCGACCCTGGTGAACCGGATCATCGGCCGCCGCGAGGCGGTCGTCGAGGACCGCCCCGGCGTCACCCGCGACCGCGTCACGTACGAGGCCGACTGGAACGGCCGCCGCTTCAAGATCGTCGACACCGGCGGCTGGGAGCAGGACGTGCTCGGCATCGACGCGTCCGTGGCCGCCCAGGCCGAGTTCGCCATCGAGGCCGCCGACGCCGTGGTCTTCGTGGTGGACGCCACGGTCGGCGCGACCGACACCGACGAGGCCGTCGTCAAGCTGCTCCGCAAGGCCGGGAAGCCGGTCGTGCTGTGCGCCAACAAGGTCGACGGCCCCTCGGGCGAGGCGGACGCCGCCATGCTGTGGAACCTCGGCCTCGGCGAGCCCTTCCCGGTCTCGTCGCTGCACGGCCGCGGCACGGGCGACCTGCTGGACGCGATGCTGGAGGCGCTTCCCGAGGCGCCGATGCAGTCCTTCGCGGGCACCATCGGCGGTCCGCGCCGGGTCGCGCTGATCGGCCGCCCGAACGTCGGCAAGTCCTCGCTGCTCAACAAGGTGGCCGGCGAGGAGCGCGTCGTCGTCAACGAGCTGGCCGGCACGACCCGCGACCCGGTCGACGAGCTCATCGAGCTCGGCGGCAAGACCTGGAAATTCGTGGACACCGCGGGCATCCGCCGTCGCGTCCACCTCCAGGAGGGCGCGGACTACTATGCCTCGCTGCGCACCGCTGCCGCCCTGGAGAAGGCGGAGGTCGCCGTCGTCCTGATCGACGCCGGCGAGACGCTCGCCGAGCAGGACACCCGCATCATCTCGCTGGCCGTCGAGGCGGGCCGCGCCATCGTCATCGCCTACAACAAGTGGGACCTGCTGGACGAGGAGCGGCGCTACTACCTCGAGCGCGAGATCGAGAAGGACCTCGTACAGGTCCAGTGGGCGCCCCGGGTGAACGTCTCCGCCCGCACCGGCCGCCACATGGAGAAGCTGGTCCCGGCCATCGAGACGGCACTGGCAGGCTGGGAGACCCGGGTCCCCACGGGCCGCCTCAACGCCTTCCTGGGCGAGCTCGTAGCCGCCCACCCCCACCCGATCCGTGGCGGCAAGCAACCCCGCATCCTCTTCGGTACCCAGGCCGGCACCAAGCCCCCGCGCTTCGTGCTCTTCGCCTCCGGCTTCCTGGAGGCGGGCTACCGCCGCTTCATCGAGCGGCGGTTGCGTGAGGAGTTCGGGTTCGCGGGGACGCCGATCCAGGTGTCGGTGCGGGTGCGGGAGAAGCGCGGTCGCAAGAAGTAGCCGTCTGGGGGCCGGACATGGTGCCGCCCGCCGGGTCGGCTCCTCGGGGCGGATCGGGCGGGCGGTACGGCGCGTGCGGGGTGGGTCAGAGCCCGCCGTGCATGCGGTTCTCGGCGAGGCCCGGGGGGAGGGCGGGGAGGTCGCCGCGGTGGCGGCCCGCGCGGTAGGGGGAGCCCGGACCACCGCGGTCGGCGAAGCCGTTGAACTGCAGGTCCTCCTCGCCGGTGCGGTCGCCGGGGAGGGTGCGGAAGAGCCTGCGGTACTCGGAGTAGAGCGCGTCGTAGATCGGCGTGCCCTCACTCACGGACGCGTCCTGCGCGGTGCGCATGGGGGGGATCGGGCTGCGGTACTGGGCTCGTGAGGAAGCGTCAAAGGTGTGCACGTCGTGGCAACGAGCGTTTCATCTGCGGGGATGCGGGTCGTACGGATGAATCACGCATATGCGCTTCCATAGGCCAAAGGCGCGTACGGGCAGGCCGTACGCGCCTTCGGCCGGAGCCGGGGGATCAGGTGCCGGAGAGCGGCATCGTCGCCGCGACGAGGAGCCCGCGCCCGCAGGCGCGCTCCAGGGCGTCGCGCAGCAGGTCCTCACGGGGCTGCTGGCCGATGGTGCCGTGCGGGGCGGCGTAGACGTACACCTCGTTGGACCTGTTGACCGCCTGGCGCCAGCCCTCGCTCACCGCGAGCGGCTGGTGCGCCTGCCACCACGCGCCGGCGGAGCCGGGCTGCAGGATGGCGTGCAGCTGCCCCATGGCCAGCAGCACGGACCAGCCGGGCAGCGGGAAGGGCGGCGTCGACATGTCGTTGACGGGCAGGAAACCCTGCTCGATCAGGATCGGCAGGAATTCGTCGCCGGGGCCGTTGTCACCGGGGCGGGCGATCGGGCCGGTGGGCTCGATGACCAGGGCCGGGCACACCTCGTCCTTGATCAGGACGAGGCCGCAGGTGATGCCGAGCACCGCCTGGCGCGGAGCGGCGGCAGCCGCCGCGGCGCCGGCCGTGTCCTCGCCGGCGATGCTCTGCACCGCGCCCTGCAGTTGCTCCTCCGAGACCGGCACGACCTGGGAGGGGATGCAGGTCGCGTGGGCGAAGGCGAGCACGGCGGTCTCCTCGCCGACGAAGAGCACCGTGCTGGTGCGCTCCGTGGCGGTGTCCCCCGGGGTGCGGCAGGAGGTGCAGTCGTACGTGCCGGGCGCGCTGTCACCGGCCAGCAGGCGTGCCGCCTCCTCATCGCCGATCTCGGCTCGTACCTCGTCGCTGACGTCGAGCATGGGCGGCACTGAAGCCTCCTTGGAAATGTACGGCTACGGGCTCCTTCGCCGGGCCTCGCCCGGCACATAGTGACAACGGCCGATCTGTGGCCGGAGTCACGGGTTTCTTGGTGCGTGCTCGGGCGTCCGTGTGCGGAGTGTGAGCGGCGGTGCGGAGCCGGTCACTCCATGTCCCACCTTTCACCCCGGGAAGCCTCCACGCCTATGAGACACGTCACATGGCGCATATGCGCTGTGCGGTCATGCCGCAAAAAACACTATTGATCCGGTGTCCTGAATGGGTCTTTACCTCCGGTAACTCGCAAGTGGCCTGCGGCGCCGGGGATTTGTTTGGTGACGGAACGCCACCCTGCCTAGATTGGCCCGCCGTGCGCAGAGAGCACCACCCGGGAGGGCTCGCACGGAGGGTGACCGTGGATCGGAATGCCATCGGTCGGCGAGCGAAGGGGACGGGGACCGCGCCGGATGCGCGGGTACCCCGTCCGTCGGGCGCCGTACCAGGGGTACGGCGTGATGGGGAACCCCGGGTCCGTGGAGAGGGATTCCATGGCCGTATCAGCCAAGTACCGTCAGTCCGCAGTCGTAGCCGGCGTCACCGTGCTGACCCCGCTGGCCCTCATGGCCGTCGCGGGGCCCGCGAAGGCCGCCGACCGTGGGGTCTGGGACCGCATCGCCAACTGCGAGAGCGGCGGGAACTGGCACATCAACACTGGCAACGGGTTCTACGGGGGACTCCAGTTCTCGGCCGGGACCTGGCGCGCCTACGGCGGCACCGCTTACGCGGGGACCGCCGACCGGGCGAGCCGTGAGCAGCAGATCGCCGTCGCCACCAAGGTGCAGCGGGCGCAGGGCTGGGGCGCCTGGCCCACCTGCTCCGCCCGTGCCGGCGCCTACGGGAGCGCGCCCACCCGCGGTACGGCCCCGGCCGCGCCCAAGGCGCGGCGGCACACCGCCCCGGCGCCCGCGAAGCAGTCACGGGGCACCGGCGGCCACGCCGACCGTGGCCAGAGCCGGGCGAAGGGGCAGGGCAACTACAGCGTCCGCGGCGGCGACACCCTGAGCGGCATCGCGGCCGCCCACGGGACGACCTGGAAGAAGCTGTACGCCGTCAACCGGTCCGTGATCGGCGCCGACCCCAACCTGATCCTGCCGGGTCAGCGGCTGTCGGTCTGACCTCCCGCGCACCCCGGACCACCCGGGCGCGGCCGTGCGCCGAACGGGTGGGCCCGGGGTGCGCCCACGGGGGGGGGGGGGGGGGGGGAAAAAGAAAAAAAAAAAAAACAGGAAAAAAAAAAAGAAAAAAAAAAAAAGAGAAAAACAGAAAAGAAACACCACCACAACA
>NZ_CBDRCM010000067.1:0-35655 GCF_965342435.1 Actinacidiphila sp. bgisy160
CACGACTGACCACGACAACCCGCCACCGGGACGGCGGGGAACGACGGCCCGCGCGCATACCCCATGCCCGGAGGGAGGCCCTGTCGGTGGAGAGCCCGTGCCGGCTCATCCCTGTGGCGGAGGCCGAGAAGCGTCCGTGCGGGCGAGACCAGGCATCCGCAAAGAGCCGACGCTTGAAGCACACCGAGTGGCCGACCGAGGCCGCCCCCATCAGAAAGAGCGCGGAATGCCCGACCAATCCTTGGTGGCACCGGCCGTCGTCGAACCACCCGTCGCAACGCAGTCGTCGCGGCGGTCCTGAGTGCCGGTGTACTCCTCTCGATCGCCCCCGCGGCGCATGCTCTCGGTCCCACGGAGCATCCGGCCGGTGTCAGGTCCGCCAAGCCGGCGCCTTCTGCCTCCCACGGCACCGCGGCACGGCGGCTCACCCCGGCGGTGCGCACAACTCGACCGTGCGGTCGCCCGGGTCATGCGTCAGGCGCGGGTCGCGGGCGCGGTCGTCAGCCTCTCGATACCCGGGAAGGGGAACTACGTGCGCGCCTTCGGAGTCGCGGACAAGCGCACCAAGGCCCCGATGTCCCCCCCGCGTCAACATGAGGATCGGCAGTGTCACCAAGACGTTCACCGCCACCGCGGTCCTCCAGTTGGTGGACCGGAAGACGGTGCGTCTGGACGACCCGATAGCGAAGTACGTGCGAGGTGTGCCCCAGGGACACCGCGTCACGCTGAGGCATCTGTTGGGGATGCGCAGCGGACTCGCGGAGTACATGGCAGATCCCGACTGGGGGAGGGCCTGGGCAACGAACCCGCACCGGAAGTGGAAGCCCTCCGAACTGCTTCCGTACGCCTTCAAGCACTCCCCGGAGTCCGCTCCCGGCACGAAGTACCAGTACCGCAACACCAATTACGTGCTGCTCGGAATGGTCGTGGAGAAGGCGAGTGGCGAGTCACTGGGGAGCCACCTGCGCCACCATGTGGCCGAGGCCGCCCGCCTGCGGCACACCGTCCTCCCCAAGGACGCCGAATTCCCCGCCCCGAACGCCCGTGGCTGCACCGGCGATCCGGTGAACGACACCGACAGGCCGACGCCCGTCATCTGCCCGCGATCGCACCGCACCTGCGCGGGGCGCGCACTCTCCGTGATGTGACCCACCGCTCGCCGCTCCGCGTTGCCCCCGGCGAGGTCTCCGTACTAGGTTCAGTAGACAGAACGTTCTATCTACTAAGCGCGCTGGCCTGCTGTCCGCATCCCTCTGGAGAAACGATGTCTCACCGTCGCCCCGTCCGACGTGCCCGTCTCGCCGCCGTGAGCGCGGCCGGCCTCGCCCTGGCCGCCGGCCTGGCCACGACCGCCTCCGCCACCCAGGACCATCACGCCAAGCCCGCGGGCAGGCCCGGGGTCAAGCCGACCGTCGTCCTCGTCCACGGCGCCTGGGCGGACTCCGCCGGCTGGACCGGCGTCGCCAAGCGCCTGCAGGCCGACGGCTACACGGTCGCCGCCCCCGCCAACCCGCTGCGCGGCCTGCGCAGCGACGCCGCCTACCTGGCCGACTACCTCAAGACGATCAACGGCCCCGTCATCCTGGTGGGCCACTCCTACGGCGGCGCCGTCATCACCAACGCCGCCACCGGTAATCCCCACGTCAAGGCTCTCGTCTACGTCGCCGCCTTCGCCCCGGACAAGGGCGAGAGCATCGCGGACCTGGTGGGCAAGTTCCCTGGCAGTCACCTCAGTGACGACCCCAACGCCCCCGTGCCCACGGCCCTGAACGCCGTCCCCTTCACCCAGGCCGACGGCGGTACCGGTGTCGACCTCTACATCAAGCCCGACAAGTTCCGCGACGTCTTCATGAGCAACCGCGTCAGCAAGAGCAAGGCCGCCGCACTCGCCGCCACGCAGCGTCCGCTCACCGCGCAGGCTGTCGGCGAGCCCTCCGCCACGACCCCGGCCTGGAAGACCATCCCCTCCTGGTACCTCGTCGCCCGCGACGACCGGGCGATACCCGCCGCCGCCGAGCGGTTCATGGCCGCACGGGCGCATGCCCGCACCGTCGAGGCCGACGCCCCGCACGCCGTTCACCTGACCGACCCCAAGGCGGTGACGCGCCTCATAGAGAAGGCCGCGACGACCACGCGCTGACCTACCTGCTGCCCGCCGGCCTGCTCCCTTCACGTAGGGGAGGGGGCCCGGCCGCGTTTCAGCAGCAGGGGGAAGCGTCAGCCGGCCGCCACGAGCGCGGCGACGCCGTGCTCCAGGACGGCACGCGCGGCCCGGGCGTCGCCGAGGTAGCCGGCCACCATCGCACCGTCCCGCATGGCCACCATGGCGTCGGCCGACCGCGGGGGATCGGCTGCCCCGAGCCGTTGGAAGGCACCCTGCAGCACCTCACGGAACCAGGCGCGGTGTCGCAGCACGGCCTGATGAACGGGGCTTTCGCGGTCCGGGTACTCAGCCGCGGCGTTGATGAACGGACAGCCCCGGAACCCCGCGCCGCAGACCTCCTCGCCTATGCCGTGCGCCACGGCGGCAAGGAAGTCGGCCGGCGAGACGATGACTTCTCCGGCCGCGCCGACCCGCCCCCGGATCGCCTGATCCGTGGCTTCGAGGTAGGCACGCACCAAGTCGTCCTTGCCCTCGAAATGCCGGTAGAAGGTGCCCCGCGCGACATCCGCCTCCGCCATGACGCGGTCCACCCCGATGGCCCGGATGCCCTCACCGTAGAAGAGCCTGCTCGCCGTGCTCAGCAACCGCTCACGGGCCTCGGACCGGCGAACCGGTGCGGATGCGTGCGTAGCCTTCGACATGACTGCAGTATAGAACGGTCTTTCTACTTCCGGTCTGGACGTTTGAGTGGGCGGCCGATGGTCGGTATCACAGGGTCCACGGCTCCGGAGTCCGGCGGTCCGCGGATGTCGAGAACGTGCCACCGGCTCCGTCCCAGGGACGTCAGCGGCCGCCACCGGCCGCACGAGGAAGAAGGAAGACCCAGCATGGCGATTCAGCGGATGGACAACGTCGGCATCGTCGTCGAGGACATGGATGCCGCCATCGCGTTCTTTGTGGAACTCGGTATGGAGCTGGAGGGCAGGGCGGAGGTCGAGGGCCCCTTCGCGGACCGGTGCACCGGACTCGACGGCGTCCGCTGTGACATCGCGATGGTCCGGACCCCGGACGGTCACAGCCGGCTCGAGCTGGCTAAGTACCGCAGCCCCGCGGCGATCAGCTCCGGGCCACGCAACCGGCCGCACAACATTTCGGGCACGCACCGCGTCATGTTCGCCGTCGACGACATCGAGGACACCGTTGCCCGCCTGCGCCCTCACGGCGCCGAACTCGTAGGCGGGATCGCCAGGTTCGAGGACAGCTATCTGCTCTGCTACCTCCGCGGCCCGGAGGGCATCATCGTCGGACTGGCCGAGGAACTGCGCTGAGTGAGAAGAGGGAACCGGACCGCTGGGGTCCCCGCGGCCCCGGCTCCGCGAGAGGGGATCGCGGCGCCCTGGCGTCACCGGCGAGGGCTGGTCACCGGGGCCGGCCGCCGGTGACGAAGCCTTGCCTCGCGGTGCGCGTGGACCGCTTCGTGCCCTCAACTCCTCAGGGTTGCACGCAGGCGCAAGCCGACGGTCGCGAGACCTCCGAAGGTGGCGACCTGGTAGCCGGGTCCCGGTCCGGGCGGCTCGCTCAAGCGGTACCGGCGGGCGGTCTGCGCGGTCAGGAGTGTCAGCATCGCCATGGCCAAGGCGGTTCCCTCGCAGCCGTGCGGCCCGGTGCCGAAGGCGAGGAAGGCCCCGGACGTCGCCGGGGAGTCCGGGTCATCGAGCCAGCGCTCGGGCTGGAACTCGTCCGGCTCGGGGTGTTCCCGCGCATCGCGGTGCGCGGTGTAGGGGCAGACGAGAACGGTGGACCCGGCGTCGATGGTGTAGCCGGCGAGCTGGGTCTCCCGCGTGGCGCGCCGGGTCAGCAGCCAGCTCGGGGGGTGCAGCCGGAGCACCTCGCGTACCAGTGCCTGGGTGTACCGCAGGCTGTCGAGGTGGGCGCTCGTCGTCGCGGCCGGGTCGGCGGGCAGCAAGGCCGCTTCTGCCGCGACGCGGTCCGCTGCCCGGGGGTGCCGCGCCAGGTGGAGGAGGATCCATCCTGCTGCCCGGGAAGGTGTCTCGAAGGTGGCGACGGTGATTCCGGGGAGGGTGTCGAGGACGGCCTCTTCCGGCAGCGGGCCGTGGCGGGGGGAGGACCGGAGCATCTGTCCCAGCATGTCGTCACCGAGCCGGCCCGACGCACGGCGCCGGCGGACGACGGGCCGCAGGGCGTCGGTGAAGGCGACTTGCTGCCGCGTGCGGAACCGCCGTGCCGGGGTGGGGATCCAGCTCGGCCATGCCCAGCGCGAGGGGCGTGCGAGCACCTCCCGGGCGAGGAAGAGCCGTGCGGCATACGGCAGCAGGGTCGGAGCGTCTTCGGAGAACAGGTAGTGCACACCTGTCTCCGCCAGGGTGTGCCGGAGCGGGGGCAGGATCTCGACGTCCTGGTCCGTGGGCCACTGGTCGGCGAATCGAGCGGTCCTGGGCGCGATCTCACCGATCCGGGCGGCAACCGCATGCGCGCGCAGTCCGCGCATGCGCGCGGCGTGAGCGCCCGCACGCTCCTCGGGAGTCGGCGCTCCGCTCGACCGGTTCAACGGCGGGAAGAGTGGCGAGGGTGCCTTGGGGAAGTCCCGCGAACGGCGCAGGACCGCTTCGCACGGCCCGGCCGCGGCGGCTACGTAGACACCCGGCTCCAGCTGCCAGACGTCCCCGCACTCCTCGGCACCGCGGCGCGCCACGGACAGTCGGTCGCGGCTCCAGGCGGCGAAGCCCCCCTTGGGCAACCGCGGCGGCACATTCGTCCGGCCCATGAGATCGTTCCTGGCTCTCGTATCCGTCCAGGCCGATGTCGTCGGCAGAGTATCGGAAGCCGGCGGGGGCCCAGGGGCGCCCGCCGGCGATGGGGTCAGGCTGAGTCGTCGCCAGCGTACGCATCCCACTCGTGGGCCCCGTACGCACCGTAATGGCGGGCGAAGGACAGCTTGCTGAGCAGCTTTGCGATCATGGTGCACTCCTCTCGCCTGTCTTCAGCAAGTACCACATGTCCCATGCTGCCACATATGATCTGCATGTCGGATGTGTCAATTCGGGGCATCGAATGGGTCGAGCGCAGGCAAAGAATGCGGGTGCTCGCGAGCCGAAATGGCAGCCGGCCGACGTCGTCCGGTGCCGGAGGGCACTACCGCCCCAGACGGTTGAGGTCCGGCGAAGCCGAGCTCTCTTCGGGGAGGGGGTGGTGCCGGCGGCAGCGGTCACCGTCCGCACGTGCTGCCATCACCGCCTCGCCGGCTTCCGCCGGGCCGTTGTTCCCTGCGGCCGTCCAGGCGAAGCACCACCACCGCGCATGGGGTTGCCTGATGAGCCGGGGTCAGATCCCGTGGCGTTGGTGAACGCGCTACCACACTGCACGGGAGGAAACCGGACGGCGGCCGACGGCGTCGTGCCGTACGGCCACTATGCCGCAGCACTCGTCAACTCGCCCGTAAGGTCCATCTGGTGGGACCGACGACGGTCGGCGCGGGGGCGGAACGATATCTCTGCTCCTTGGCCCAATCCTGTTGTTGAGGCGGTACCCCGGTGGAAAGATGCGCTGGTCATCGCCGGTGCTGCGCGGCTGCCGCTGCGTTCCGGTGCGTCTTGTGAGCTGGGTGGGGAATGTGGGGTAAGCGTGTCGCGGGCAGCCGCGGTGGTGTGTGTGCTCCTTGTGGCCGCTGTCGGTTGCGGGAACGGGGGCGGGGCGGGGGCGTCGCATGCCGGGAAGCGGAGCGCGGCGCCCGGGGTCTACGCGGTGTGCTGTGCCGGTGGTGTGCCGTCCGGGCCCGCACCTGGCCGTGCTCGGCGGCATCGGCGTCACGTCCGCGCTCGGCGCCCTGCCGGACCGGCACGAGGCAAGCGGATCAGGGCATGCCCACCGCCTGGTCGGACCCCGGGGAGCACGGCACGCGCTGCTCCGATGTGCGGGAAACACCTGAACGAGACGCCTGACACGCCCCTTATCGCTGGCGCGAGGGGGCGATCATCCGGTAAGTAAGGCCGGGGCCCCAGCAAAGGGACCCGACGGCGCACCATGGGGTGCGTCGTATCAGCAGCACGTGAGGGACGAACACAGTGGCATCTGGCGTCGTGAAGTGGTTCAACTCCGAGAAGGGCTTCGGCTTCATCGCACAGGACGGGGGCGGGCCGGACGTGTTCGCCCACTACTCCAACATCGCGGGCAACGGCTACCGCGAGCTCGTGGAGGGTGAGCACGTCACCTTCGACGTGACGCAGGGGCAGAAGGGCCCGCAGGCGGAGAACATCGTCCGCGGCTGACCGCGGCAGCGCAGCGCAGTCCGTCGTCGCATCCAGCGACGGCGGCTGCTCGCAGGCGTAGGGGGGCACGCCATCCCGTGCCGCCTCCGGGGGCTTCCCAGGCCACAGTTCGGCGCACAGCGCCCGCAGGGGCCCGTCAGGGCCTCGTATCGACCTCGCCTGGTGATCGTCCGGTTCGCGGACGCCAGTGATCACGACCGGCCACTGCCCGGCGGTCGGCGGGTGCGCGGCCCGGCGGCGTCGGGGAAGGTGTCCGTGGGGCGAGTTGCGCGCTCCGCAAGGTGGGGCAAGGTGTCTTCCGGTTCCCAGCCGGTGCTTGGGACGGGAGCGGGGCCGGTTCTGTCGGTGTAGGAGTGCGTGCGCCTGCCCGCGGTGTGCCAGGGACCGGACCACGTCCCCGGGCACACTGCCCCGGGCCCCTGGGGCTCAGGCCGCCGACCGGAGCCGGCGGGACGACGCCGGAGAGCGGTCTCGAGCAGGGCCGGGGGCCGGTATTCCTGGTCGAGCGCGGTGACGTCGGTGCCCGGCGGGACGATCTCGTCGATCCGGTCGAGGAGGTCGTCGGACAGCTCGACGTCGGCCCCGGCCAGAAGGTCGTCGAGGTGTTCCATGGTGCGCGGGCCGAGGAGCGCGGCGCTGACGCCCGGGTGGGCGATGGTGAAGGCCATGGCCAGGTGGGTCATGGGCAGGCCGGCCTCCTTCGCGAGCGGGACGAGCTGTTCGACGACGGATATGCGGCGCTCGTCGGACAGGTGACGGGAGAACTGGACGCGCTTGAGGTCGTTGTCACCGCCCTTGCGTACCCGGCCGGTCAGCAGGCCCTGGCCGAACGGGCCCCACACCATGACGCCCATGCCGTACTCCTGCGCGAGCGGCAGGACCTCCCGTTCGATGCCACGGTTCAGGATCGAGTACGGGGGCTGCTCGGTGCGGAACCGCTGCAGCCCGGCGTGTTCGGCGGCCCACTGGGCCTGGACGATCACCGAGGCGGGCGTGGTCGACGAGCCGATGGCGCGCACCTTGCCGGCTCTGACGAGGTCGGTCAGGACGGAAAGGGTCTCCTCCAGGTCGGTGTCCGGGTCGGGCCGTTGGAGCTGGTAGACGTCGATGTGGTCGGTGCCGAGCCGGTGCAGGGAGTTCTCGACGGCGGTGGTGATCCAGCGGCGGGAGGCGCCCCTCTGGTTGGGGCCCTCGCCCATGGGCAGGCCGACCTTGGTGGCCAGGACCACCTCGTCGCGGCGGCCCGTCCGCTTGCCCGCGTACCGGGCCCGGACGGCCGGGTCCTCGGCGTGGCCGCCCCTCGTGGGCTGGGCACGAGGCCGGCGCGCCGATAGGGTGTAAAGAACGCGTCAAAAGGGCGCGGGGTGTGCCGGGAAGTCTGGTCGGCGAACAGGGGCCGTGTGCCCATGTGCCGTCGACGCCCCGGAGGATGCCCCGCCATGCCCGCCGCCCCGCGCTCCCGCGCCCCCTTCCTCGGTCTGATTCCCCTCCCGGAGCGGCAGGCGGTCGCCCGGGCGTTGCGGACGGAGACGGTGGGCGGCCTGGTCCTGCTCGGCGCCGCGGTTCTTGCGCTGGTGTGGGCGAACAGTCCCCTGTCCGGAGCCTACGAGCAGATACGCGACTTCCATTTCGGGATCCCTGCGCTCGGCCTGGACCTGTCGGTCGGCCACTGGACCTCGGACGGGCTTCTGACCGTGTTCTTCCTGGTCGCCGGGATCGAGTTGAAGCGTGAACTCGTCGTCGGCGAGCTGCGCACCCCTGCCACTGCCGCGCTGCCGGTCATCGCCGCGGTCTGCGGCATGGCCGTGCCCGCCGCGCTCTATGCCGCCGTCGTGAGCGTCAGCGGCGGCAGTATGGACGGGTGGGCGGTTCCGATGGCCACCGACATCGCCTTCGCCCTGGCCGTTCTCGCAGTCCTCTCCACCCATGTGCCGGCAGCGCTGCGGGCCTTCCTGCTGACACTCGCCGTCGTCGACGACCTCGGCGCGATTCTCGTCATCGCCGTGTTCTTCACCTCCGACCTCAACCCCTACGCCCTGGCCGGAGCCTTCGCCGGACTCGTCGTCTTCTCCATCCTGCAGCGGCAGCGCGTTGCGGGCTGGTGGTGGTACGTGCCGCTCGGCATCGCCATCTGGGCGCTGATGTACAACGGCGGCGTCCACGCCACAGTCGCGGGCGTCGCCATGGGCCTGATCCTGCGCACCACCCGCGACAAGGGCGAGAAGACCTCGCCCGCGGAGCGCACCGGGCACCTGCTGCATCCCTTCTCCGCGGGCATCGCCGTGCCGCTGTTCGCCCTGTTCGCCGCCGGCGTCGGGATCTCCGCCGCTGCGCTGGGCGAGGTGTTCACCAGCCCCGAACCCCTCGGCGTGGTGGTGGGTCTGGTCGTCGGCAAGACGCTCGGGATCTTCGCCGGCACCTACCTCGCGGCCCGCTTCACCCGCGCCCAGCTCAACCCCGACCTGGCCTGGGCGGACGTCTTCGGCCTCGCCACCCTGGCCGGCATCGGGTTCACCGTTGCCCTGCTCATCGGCGAACTCGCCTTTCCCGGCATCGAGCTCGGTGAGCAGGTCAAGGTCGCCGTACTGATCGCCTCACTGGCCGCGGCCCTCCTGGCCGCGGTGCTCCTGCGCCTGCGCAACCGGGTCTACCGGCGCCTGTACGAGGAAGAGAACCGCGACGAGGACGCCGACGGCATCCCCGATGTCTACCAGCAGCAGGCCCCGGCGCCCAGCGGGCCGGACCGGCGCGACGGTACGCCGGGCTGATGGGTCGTGCCTTCCTGGCTCCCGCTGTCATCGCTGCCGCCCTGATGATCAGGACCGCGGTCGGCGAACTCCGCCATCCGGGCAGCGCCCGGGCCCAGTGGGACTTCGCCTCCAGCCGGCGCCCCCTGGCCGCCGGAGCCGTGACCGCCGCGGCGACCTGCCTGCTCGGCCGGCCCCAGACGGGCCCGCGGGTGCGGCCTGGGCGCTACCTGATCGGGACGCTCGCCGCACACCTGATCCATCACGGCACCCGCCGCCGCTGTCCACCACCTGAGCTCCATCCGACCGGAAGGTGAGCAACAGCGTGTCCGAACACCGCATCGGGACCGTCCTGGCGATCGCGGGAGCGTTGCTGTCCCTGGCCGGGGCCGCCCTGTACGTGCGGCCCGGCCCCGGCTTCCCCGTCCTGGTCACCGGGCTTGCCACGCTGACCACCGGCATCGTCATGACCGCCGCCACCCGCCGCTGAATTCGCACAGGAAGACCACGACGCCCGTGATCTGGCACTGGGCCGGCCTCGCCGCCTGCTCCCTCACTCTGCTTCCGACCGCGCTCGCCCTGCTCACCGGTCACGTGCCGCAGCGCCTGCGCTCCCGGCTCGGTCCGACGCGCCCGCGGGGCTGGGCCCTGCCGGCCCTCTGCAGGGCCGCGCCGCCCAACGCCGTCCCGCGGCTGGCCGGCGCCTCCCCCGGGCCGATCATGGCCGCGACTGCCGCCATCGGCGTGCCCGCCGTCGCAGGATGTGCGGGCACGGCCCTCGCGGCGCACCGGGCGAACAGGGCCGACGCGTGAGCGGGGCGACGCACCCCCGGCGCATGGCCGTCTCGGTCCTCCTGTGGTGGGCCGGACTCACGCTCGTGCTGTGGCTGCTGAGCCGGGTGTCGGGGCAGCCCGCGGGCCTTGCCGGGTGCGCGGCGTCAGCGGTGCTGCTGGTCGCGGTGGGCGAGGCCGGGGACTGGGTGCGTCGGCGGTGGCGTACGCACCGCCTGGGCCGGCCGGCGGCGAACCCTGGGCCGGCCGGCCCCCTGCGCACGCGGCGCGTCAGGAAGCGGCCGCAGCCATGAACTTCCGTCGCCAGGCCGGCGAGACGTACACCAGCGCCACCAGGACGGGCCCCTCGATGAGCGGGCGGACGACTTCGGACAGTGCCCTGGCCGGAGGTGACGCCGAAGTCGCGATGCCGACGGCGATGGCCGGCTCGAAGTTGTCGCCGGCCGCGGTGAAGGCGAGGGTGGCGGTGCGGTCGTAGGCCGGACCGATGGCCTTGCCGAGTGCGAAGGTGCGAACCGCATCACCGCGAAGTACACCGGCAGCGGCAGTGCGATCCGGACCACGTCCAGCGGCTGCGAGGTGATCGTCTTCGCCTGCAGCGCGATGAGGATGACGATCGTGAACAGCAGCCCGGGGTCATGTGCGGCTGGTCCGCCTTCGTTTCGTGCCGTGAGATGGGAACGCGGCCGGGCACCAGGGCGGTCGCGGCAATGGTGGACATCGGGCCCTCGCATGTGGACGTGCCGTCGACCGGGGCGGGCGGTCCCGGGGACTGCTTCGTTCGCCCGCGGGGCGTCAACCCAGTTGCTGCGCAGCCGGGTTACGAAGACGTGTGGGCACCCCGGCGAACCCCGTACCGTTGTTACAGGAGTAGGCGACCGGTCGTATGGTTTCCGCATGCGACCCACCAGCGATGCCAGAGAGAAGATTCTGAGCGCTGCCCACTCACTGTTCGAGCAACGCGGCTACTCCGCACCGGGGCTGGCGGAGATCTGCAGGGCGGCCGGAGTACCGAGGGGGAGCTTCCACTACTTCTTCGCCTCCAAGGAAGCGCTCGCGCTCAGCGTCGTCGATGAGCAGTGGAACGCGCAGCGGCGCATGTGGCTCCGTATCCTCGCGCCCGGCGCGGCGCCGCTGGTACGGCTGCGGATCCTGTTCGAGGCCACAAGCGTCCAGCAGCGTGAGGGACAACGGGATCGCGGCGCCGTCGCCGGCTGCGTGTTCGTCAACCTCGCCGTGGAGGTGAGCGAACAGACCCGAGTCGTCCGTGAACGCCTCCGGCAGATCTTCGAAGCACAGGTCGGCATGGTCGAATCCGTCGTCACCGAGGCCCGGCAGCGGGGCGAGGTGACCGTCTCCGACCCCCGGGAGGCCGCCCGGTCCGTGGTGGCGCAACTTGAGGGCCGGGTCCTGCTCGCGAAGCTGTACGACAACACGGGGCCACTCGGCCCGCTGTGGGCCAACTGCCTTGCGCTGCTGGGTGCCCGCCCGCAGGTGCCGGCCGCATGACGTGGACTGGGAGGTTCAGCCTCCCAGGAGAGAGCAAGCAGGTCGTGGCATCGGTGTGGGCGGCGGCCGCACGATCGCAGGTGGAAGGCCGGAGAGCGGCGCGGCGCCGTGCAGGTCGCCCCAGTTCTGGCTCAGGGGGCCCGGTGCCAGGCCGCGGCGCGTGATCGGGAGGTGCCCCATGTTGCACAAGCGCCCTGGAGCGGGTCCGCTCACGGTGAGGGTGTTCGTCTTCCCGGGGGTGCGGTTGCTCGATGTGACGGGTCCCATCGAAGTCTTCGCGTCGGCGAACGAGTGCGGCGGTCCCTATCGGGTGCAGATCGTGTCCGAGGACGGGGCGGACGTGGTGACCGCCGCCGGGACGCGACTCAGCGCGGACCTGTCGGTCGAGGACCTGCACGAGCCCTGCGACGTCCTGGTGATCCCGGGTGGCCCTGAGTGGGAGACCCTGATCAAGGACGACGCCCTGTTGGACGCCGTACGCGAACTGAGCCGGCAGGCCCGCTGCACGGCATCGGTCTGCACGGGAGCCTTCTTCCTGGCCGCGGCGGGGCTGCTCGACGGCCGGCGGGCGGCGACCCACTGGCGGCATACCCGCGAACTGGGCCTGCGCTACCCGTCCGTGAAGGTCGAGCCGGACGCCATTTTCGTGCGTGACGGGAAGATGATGACCTCCGCCGGTGTCACTGCCGGGATCGACCTGTCCCTGGCCCTCGTCGAAGAGCATTACGGGGCGAAGATCGCACGATCGGTCGCCAAGGACATGGTCGTCTTCATGCAACGGCCGGGCGGTCAGTCGCAGTTCAGCGCACGCTCGCGAGTGCCGCACCCGCGCCGGGAGATGCTCCGCGAGGTGCTGGACTCGGTCGCGGAGAACCCCGGGGCCAATCACTCACTGTCCGCGATGGCCCGCAGGGCGGGTGTCAGCGTCCGTCACATCACGAGGCTCTTCTACGACGAGGTGGGGACCAGTCCGGGGCGGTACGTGGAGCAGGTCAGGCTGGAGGCCGCCCAGGCGATGCTGGAGAGCGGTGACGACCCCACGGCGGTCGTCGCGCGGCGCACCGGATTCGGCTCACCCGAATCGCTCCGCAGGGCGTTCGTGCGACACCTGGGTGTGACCCCGGCAGCGTTTCGGGCCAGTTTCCGGACGACCGGTCTGGGCGCCGGCGACCTGAGCGCGACAGCGGGCTCGTCGTAGTCCAGCGGGCGTCTGCCGAGAGTGGATCTTGGTGGGAAAGGATCTCTGCGGCTCGTGGAGATCTGACGGACGCAGTGGGCCGTGCCGGAGCCGCTGCTGCCCGTGCGCAAGCAGGTCGGCGGCCGGCGATGTGGACCCGGCGGTAGTTGTTCGACGGCATACGATTCCGGGTCCGCACCGGCGTGCCCCGGCGGGACGTGCTCGAGCGGTACGGGCCGTGGGGCCGGGTGTATGACCCGTTCCGCCGCTCGCAGCGGGACGGCACCTGGCAGCGGGTCTCCACCCAGCTCCGGGCCCGGGCGGATGCGGGGGATCTGATCACCCGGGACCTCACCGTCGACGACACCGTCTGCCGGGCCCATCGGCACACCGCGTGGGAGCGAAACAGGGGGGAGGCTCCCGAGGAGCCGCCTGACGTTGTCATCACCGGGCCGGACGGCCACGGACTCGGACGCGCAGCGCGGGGACCCTGTCAACGACAGGCTGTGACCGGCCATTCGGTACGCCCCTCAGAACGGCGGTCACTCCGAACCGAAGCGTGGCCTGGGCTGAATCCGTTTTCCCGTCGGTCGTCCGGCCGCGGCCTCGAAGGGGGCACCCGGGGTCGGCCGGTACCCGTCCACTTGGCCACGTGCGGGGCCGGTCAGCGGAAGGCCGCCTCCACGAGCTCCTTCTGCTCGGCGGCATGCCGCCGGGCGGAGCCCACCGCGGGGGCTGAGGCGGGCGGCCGGCTGACGCATCCGAGGGGGCGGCCCGCCAGCCGTTCCACGTGCGGCCTCACGAACGACCACGCCCCCTGGTTCCCCGCCTCCTCCTGCACCCACCGCACCTCGGCAGCACGCGGGAAACGGGCGAGTTCCGCGCCGAGTTCTTCCTCCGGGAAGGGATACGGACGTTCCAGCCGGACGATCGCCGTGTCCCGCAGGCCGGCGTTCCGCCGATGGTCGTCCAGGTCGTAGAAGACCTTTCCCGAGCACAGCAGCACGCGCCGGACCTGGGCGTCCGCTCCCTCGTCCGGTATGACCGGGCGGAAGGAGCCCGTGGTGAACTCCGCCAGCCCGGAGACGGCCTCCTTCCTCCGGAGCATGGACTTGGGCGTGAACACCACCAGCGGCCTCCTGCCCTCCCCCAGCGCCTGCTGCCTGAGCAGGTGGAAGTAGTTGCCGGGCAGCGTCGGGACGGCGACGGTCATGTTCCCCTGCGCGCACAGCTGGAGGAACCGTTCGATCCTGCCCGACGAGTGGTCGGGCCCCTGCCCCTCCAGCCCGTGGGGCAGCAGCAGCGTCACCCCGGAGCGCTCTCCCCACTTCTGTTCGGACGACGCGATGTACTCGTCGACAACGCTCTGCGCGCCATTGACGAAGTCGCCGAACTGGGCCTCCCACAGGACCAGGGCGTCGGGCCGCTCCAGCGAGTAGCCGTACTCGAAGGCCAGGGCCGCCATCTCGGACAGCATCGAGTCGTAGGGGGAGAAGGCCGCGGCGCCCGGGCCGAGGCCGTTCAGCGGGGTGTGCTCCGCGCCGGTGCGCCGGTCGGTGAGCACCGCGTGACGCTGGCCGAAGGTGCCGCGGCGGGAGTCCTGCCCGGCCAGCCGCACCGGCACCCCCTCCATGAGCAGGGAGCCGATCGCCAGCGTCTCGGCCGTGGCCCAGTCGATCGTGCCGGCGTCCGGCATCGTGGTACGCCTGCGGAGTTGAGGCAGGACGCGCGGATGCACGGTGAAGTCCATGGGCTGACCGGTCTGGGCGGCGATGACGTGCCGGACGGTCGCCTCCGGGACGGCGGTCGGCACGCGAGGGGCGGTGTCGTCCCGGGAGACCGCCGCTGCGACGGGCCTCGGGGGGCCGGGCACCGCCGGGGCCCGCGTCTCGGCGAAGGCACGCTCCAGGCGCTCCCGGTAGTCCCGCAGGGCGCCTTCCACCTGCGACTCGTCGATGTCCCCCCGGTCGACCAGCGCCCGGGCGTACAGCTTGCGCACCGAAGGCCTGGCGTCGATACGGTCGTACATCGCCGGCTGGGTGATGGACGGGTCGTCGACCTCGCTGTGCCCGTGGCGCCGGTAGCAGACCAGGTCGATGACCACGTCCTTGTGGAACGCCTCCCGGTAGTCGAAGGCTGTGCGTGCGACCCGGACGACGGCCTCGGGGTCGTCCGCGTTGACGTGGAAGACCGGGGCGTCGACCGTCCGTGCCACGGCGGTGGCGTAGGTGCCGGAGCGGCCGTTGGCGGGCGAGGTCGTGAAACCGAGCTGGTTGTTGATGACGATGTGCACCGTCCCGCCGGTACTGTAGCCGGGCAGCCGCGACATGTTCAGTGTCTCGGCGACCACGCCCTGGCCGGCGAAGGCGGCGTCGCCGTGGACGACGACCGGCAGGACGGCGAACGCCTCGCCGTCGTCACCGGCCAGGTCCTGCTTGGCGCGCACGACGCCTTCGGCCACCGGCCCCACGAGCTCCAGGTGCGAGGGGTTCGCCACGACGGAGACGGCGATCGCGCCGCCGTCCAGGGCGCGGTAGGTCCCTTCCGCGCCGAGGTGGTATTTCACGTCGCCGGTTCCCTGGGCCGACAGGATGTCCACCGAGTTCTCGAACTCGTGGAAGACGTCCCTGTACGACTTGCCGATGATGTTGGCCAGCACGTTGAGCCGGCCCCGGTGCGCCATCCCGATGACGGCCTCGCCCACCCCGCGCCCGATGCAGCGCAGCAGCAGGGCGTCGAGCAGCACGATGGCCGACTCGCCGCCTTCGAGCGAGTAGCGCTTCTGGCCGACGTACTTGGTCTGCAGGAACGTCTCGAAGGCCTCCGCCGCTCCCAGCCGGTAGAGCACCTGCAGCTGCTGGGCCCGGTCCAGCCGGGGCGAAGGCGTCTCGATCCGCTCCTGCACCCAGCGGCGCTCCTCGAAGGTCTGGATGTGCATGTACTCGGTGCCCACCGTCCCGCAGTAGGCCTTGCGCAGGACGTCCAGCACGCCGCGCAACGTCATGGTGGTCCGGCCGGCGAAACCGTCGACGACGAACTCCACGTCCAGGTCCTCGTCCCGCAGCCCGAACGCCGTGATGTCGAGCTCCGGGTGCCCGGCCGACTGCCCGGCGGCGAGGGGGTCGGTTCCGGCCGCCAAGTGCCCGCGCACCCGATAGGCGTGGATGAGCGCGGCCACGCGGACGGCCTTGATCGCCGCGCCCTGCGCGTCTTCATTCCGGGCCGGCGGGCCCCCACGTTCCCGCCGGCCCGTCGCGGAGGCGGGGGAGACGAAGAAGTCCCTCCACTTCTCGTCGACGGACCCGGGATCGTTCAGGTAGCGCTCGTACTGTTCGTCCACGAGCCATTCGTTGAGGCCGAATTCCGGACCGTGCAGTACGGGCTCTTCGGCGCTTGATGTCGACGCCACTGTGTGGATCGCCTTCTTTCCTCATTCGGGACAGCCGATGGTGGGCGAGGCGGCAAGGGCCTCGGCGTCCGGCGCATCGCTCCCGGCGGGGAGCGCCCCCGTGGCCTGTCGGAGGGGGAAGCGCACCGCTGACCGTGTGGCACCTCCGACGCTAGGCCGGTGCCGGGCCGACGCGGAGGGCGGGGCATGCCGGGGGAGCGTCACATCAGGACCCCAGCGCGGCGTCCGATGCCCCGACGTCCTGAAGTGAGGGCTTCGTGGCACACGCTGTGATGGGGCGGAAGCCGGGCGTCACCGTAACGTCGTGAGGCCGACGAGCCGACGGCTTCGGCAGCGGTCCGTGGGCTGTCGGTCCGGTGTGCCGGTCTGCCGGTTGCCGTCGGTGATTCCCGATTCGAGAAAGAAGCGTTCTTCACCGTGACACCCCACCCCTGCGACACCCGGACACTCCCGTCCCACAACGCCCCGGGACCTCGGCACACCACCCATGCCCGTCCCCGGCTGCCCGCGATGGCCGGGACCCGGCGCCCGCACCTCGGCCCCAGCTGGTTCGCGTCCGTCATGGGCACCGGGATCGTCGCGAACGCCGCGGTGACGTTGCCGCGGAGCTCTCCCTGGCTTCGTGACGCGGCCACGGTGGTCTGGGCGGGAGCCGCGCTGCTGCTGGTCGTCCTGGGAGCCGGCTATGTTCGGCAGCGGGCCCTGCGGTCCCACGCCGCCCACCCGGCGCTGGCCCAGTTCCTCGGCGCGCCGCCGATGGCCCTGCTCACGGTGGGCGCCGGCGCGCAACTGCTCGGCCTGCAGGTGCTCGGAGCGCGTACGGCGCTGAACGTGGACTGGGTCCTGTGGTCACTGGGCACCGTCCTCGGCCTGACCACGGCCTGCGCGGTGCCGTACCTGATGGTCACCCGGCACCGCTTCGCCCCGGACGCCGCGTTCGGCGGCTGGCTGATGCCGGTGGTGCCGCCGCTGGTCTCCGCCGCGACGGGCGCACTGCTCGTCCCGCACGCACCCGCCGGACAGGCGCGGCTGGCCCTGCTGCTCGGTTGCTACGCCATGCTCGGACTCGGCCTGGTGGCGGTCCTGCTGGTGCTGGCGATGGTCTACAGCCGCCTGGTCCACCACGAGGCACCCACGGGAGCGGTGGTGCCCACGGTGTGGATCGGCCTGGGCGCCGTCGACCAGGCGGTGACGGCGATGGGCACGCTCGCCACCGCGGCGCCGAGCGCGCTGCCCGCGCCGTACGCGCGGGGCGCGGCGGCCTTCGCGCTGCTGGGCGGAATCGGCCTGTGGGGCTTCGCGATGCTGTGGCTGGCGCTCGCCGCGGCGCTGACGGTACGGCAGTTGCGCGCGGGGCTCCCCTTCGCGCCCACCTGGTGGTCCTTCATCTTCCCGCTGGGGGCCTGCGTCACCGGTACCGGTGCGCTCGCCACCCGCACCGGGTCCCAGCTCTTCGTCTGGGCCGCCGTCGTGCTCTACGTGCTGCTCGTGGCGGCCTGGGCGGTGGTCACGTGGCGCTCGCTGGCCCACGCCGTCGGACACGTCGGCCGGCGGGAAGCCAGGACGTGAAAGCCCCCGGGGAGCCGCCCGCCGTGAGCGGCTCCCCGGGGCCGGCCGGGTCAGGAGCCCGCGGGGTGACGCAGGGCCGGGGTTGATCCGCGCGCTCTGCAGCTGTGCGTGATGGGGTTTCTGCAAGCCGGCGTCGGTGATGTACGGGGAGTGCCGCGCAGCGCGGTGGCGGTGGGCGAGGTGAGCCCGTCGGCCGCCGTCAGCACGGTCGTCCTGGTGCCGTGCGGGTGGACGACCTGGATGTGGTTCGCGGCGTTGACCGCGGCCGGCACCACGTCGGAACGGTCGCTGAGGGGGGCGCCGGAGCGGGTGACCGGCACCCGTAGCAGCGTGCCCGCGCTGAAGTTCGCCCCCCACACGGGCGCCGTCGTGGAAGCGCAGGCCGTTGGCGCCGAACGCCTCGGCATCCGGGACCGGCGCGAGAGCCTGGTCGGTGAGCCGGGGCGGCGCCATGCCGCCTGCCGTGGGTACGGCCCACATGGTGTTCTTGTGGCTGTCCGCGACGTAGATGGCGTCGGCAGGCAGGCCGCACCGTCTTCGAGAAGCACGACAACGGCCGGAACCGGGGTGTGCCGAATCGGCGTCGATCTCCAGAACGACGCCCGTGCGTACGCCGAGATGACAAGACGGAGACCGCCACGTGCCCACCGCCGAAGACCATGCCCTGCCCACCCCTCCGGCCCGGGTGAACGACTACGACAGCTTCGCCGAGTCGTACGCGACCCTGAACGAGAGCAGCCTCGGCAACGCCTACATCGAGCGGCCCGCGATGCTGTCCCTCGCCGGGGACGTGGCCGGCCGCCGGATCCTCGACGCCGGCTGCGGCGCCGGCCCCCTGTTCGCCGCGCTGCGCGAACGGGGCGCCCACGTCACCGGCCTGGACTCCAGCACCGGGATGCTGGAGCTCGCGCGGCGCCGGCTGGGCGCCGACGCGGACCTGCGGGTGGCCGACCTGGGCGACCCGCTGCCGTTCGCCGACGGTGCTTTCGACATGGTCGTCTCGTCCCTGGTGCTGCACTACCTGGAGGACTGGGGGCCGACGCTGGCCGAGATGAGGCGAGTGCTCAGGCCCGGCGGAAGACTGATCACGTCGGTGCAACACCCTTTCGTGGACTACGTGATCCAAGATCCGCGGCCCAACTACTTCGAGACCACCGACTACACCGACGACTGGGGCCAACTGGTGGGGCAGCCCGCCCCGATGAGGTTCTGGCGCAGGCCGCTGCAGGCGATGACCGACGCCTTCACCGCCGCCGGCTTCCGACTGGCCGTCATCAGCGAGCCGCAAGTCGATCCGAGCGCCCGCGACCTTTACCCCGACGAGTTCCTCCGCAACCGCATGAGCTACATGCTCTTCGCCCTGGAGGTGCCCCCGGCGCCGACCACCGGCTCGACCGCATGTTGATCAGGGCGACGGTAATCCGCCGGATCATTCCCCGCACCCGTGCCTTCGACGACTTCGCGGGGGCGCGGCAGGAGTGTCCCCGGCTGGTTCCCGGCGAGCCAGTGGCCCGGACCCTCGACCGGTCGTGGTCCGCCCGGGGCGGCTCGGCGATCAGCACCAGGACAGCGCGGTCAGATGTTGCCCCGTGGCGTGAACGCCGGGCAGGATGACGGGTCGTCGGGAGGCATGGGACGTCCGGGGGCGTCGGGGGCGTCATGCGCATCGCAGTGATCGTGTCCGAAGCCGTGCTCATCGTTCTCGCCACATGGGCCGCCGGTCGCGAGCTCGGGGCTGGTCGCGTTCATGCCCGCCCGGGTGCAGTACCACGCGATCTCTCATCTCGCCGTCATGCTCTGGGTGTACGTCCTCCTGGTCGGCCCCATTCCGGCTTGCGTGGCGCTTCGCCGCTGGATCACATCCGTGCCGGGTATGCCGACCGCGCAGGAGGCCGGCGGCTGCTGACCGCTCGGCTGCCGGGCGTGCGGTTTCCGGAGCCGGTCGCCGGTGGCCCGCTCCGCGTCGCCGGGTGCTCCGGCGGCCAACCGCGGCGGCCTGGCCGCGGTTGGCCGGCGAGGCGGACTTGTCATCCGCCGGCTACCCGCGGCACCGCCCGCTCGGGCGGCCCGTCGATCCGCCGTCCGTCGGCCCGGGTTCAGCGCCAGCCCAGTTCCGGTGCCACATGGGTGAGGATGCTGTCCAGCACATGGGCGTTGTAGTCCACCCCGAGCTGGTTCGGGATGGTCAGCAGCAGGGTGTCCGCGGCCTGGATCGCCTCGTCGTCCCGGCGCCACCTCGGCGAGCTGGGGGAGTGAGGCGGAGGCCCTGTAGTCGCGCCCCGAGCCGCCCGGCGCCCGTCCCGCCGGGCGGGCGCCGAGGCCTTCGACGCGAGCGGGTCAGTGGTGGTGGCCGTGCCGGCCGAGGGTTTCCACCGGGGTCGCGCCGGGGCGGGTCCACTGCGGCACGGGGCGGCTGGTCGGGCCCCAGGTGGCGTTCCCCTCCACGTCCGAGCGCCAGTACCAGCACGCGTCGCGTCCCTTGGGCCGGCCCGCGGGGTTGTCCTCCCATGCCTCGCCGCGCCCGTAGGGCGTCATGTCGAGCAGGCCGAAGGACGCGTTGACCGGCTCGTTGCCGCGGCCCGTCGTGGAGTAGGTGAGGAACGTGCGGTCGCCCTCGCGCAGGAAGCAGGTGAGGTAACCCATGTCGCCGCCGACCGGTGCGGCCACGTCGCGCACCGAGTACCAGGGCTGGGTGTAGCCCATGAACTCGACGTATGAGGCGACCTCGGCCCACCGGCCCGTGGTCAGGATGGCGAACGACACGCCGCGGGCGTTGAGGTAGACGGCGTCCTTCAGGTGCCACGCCGCGGTGGTGCAGCCCTCGCACTGCCCCTGGTGCGGCGCGCCGTCGTGCCACATGTGCTTGTAGACCGCGAGCTCGTCGCGACCCTGGAACAGGTCCAGGAACGGGACCGGGCCGTCGGGACCGACGACCTCCACCGTTCCGTCGAACTCGACCATCGGCAGTCGGCGGCGGGCCGCGGCGAGCGCGTCGCCCTCGCGGGTGTGGGCCTTCTCACGGACCAGGAGCTCGTCACGGGCGGCCTGCCAGGTGGCCAGGTCGACGACGGGCGGGCGGCCGGGCTGCGCGCCGGCCTGGTTGTCGGGCGTGGTCGTCATGGTGTTCTCCGGGGTGTCTCGTGCCGGGCGCCGTCGTACGGCGTCGTACGGCCTGTTGCGGCGGTCACCGGAACAGACTCCCGGCCAGGCCGGAACTCATCGCGGCGGCGGATGCCGGGCGGGCGTGCGCACTGTCAGCGTTCGCCGCTGTCGTGCGGCGGCGCGTGGATGGAGGCGGACAGGTTCGGGCGCCCACGCTGCGCCCACGACTCCGAGGGCGACGGCCTGCTCTCGCTCCCGCACGACGGCCACGGCGTGCTGCTGACGATGGGGGAGGAGCCCGTGGACGCCGAGGCGATCGCGGGGGCCGTCGCGGTCGGCGTCGGCGTCGGGCCGCCGTGCGGCCAGCCCGACGGGCACGTGTGGTGGGCGACAACGACGTCGCACTCGGGCGCGGAGTTCACGGCCGAGGCGCGCAACGCGCCGGCGGTCCTGCCGGCGGTCTTCCGGCCCGGGAGCCGTCCCCGCCGCGCACCGCCCCTACCGGCGCGCGGGACCGGCGTCCGCGATCAAGCCGGGGCACCGGAAAGAGGGCGTGCTAGCGAGGGCCGCAGGCGCAAGCGCCGCCGACGGTGGCCGGCGCGGTGTCCCGTGCCGGCTCGGCCTGCCCGTGGGAGCCGCAGCACGCGGCCGGTGCGCCGGCCGCGTCCTTGCTGAGGGTGTCCGCCTCGGCCTTGACGACGTAGACCTCCCACGGTTCCTTGCCGGGGCCCGTGACCCACACCTTGTCCTGGAGGGCGTAACAGCAGGAGGTGTCGTTCTCCTCGAAGGTGGCCAGTCCCGCCTCCTTGAGCCTGTGGGTGGCCGCGGTGACCTGCTCGGTGGACTCCACCTCGACACCGAGGTGGTCGAGGCGGGTGTCCAGGCCGTCCTCGCCTTCGAGCAGGACGAGCTTGAGCGGGGGCTCGGTGATCACGAAGTTGGCGTAGCCGGGGCGGAGTTTGGCGGGCTCGACGCCGAAGAGCTTGGAGTAGAACGCGATGGACCCCTCGAGGTCGGCGACGCGCAGGGCGAGCTGAACGCGGGACATGACGGTCTCCCTCTGCATCTGTATCGACATCCGTCGATACGGCTCGATGGGTCCGAGGTTGCCAGCTGCATCGACAGGAGTCAACATAGGCACATGTCGAAATCAGGGCTGAGGGTCCTCGGGCAGGACGACCGGGCCGTCGCGTGCTGCTCGCCGATGGTCCGCGAACCGCTGGGCGAGACCGACGCCGTCGCCCTGGCACGCATGTTCAAGGCGCTGTCGGACCCCGTGCGGCTGCGGCTGCTGTCCCTGATCGCCTCCCATGAGGGCGGCGAGGCCTGCGTGTGCGACCTGACCGCGCCGTTCGACGTGTCCCAGCCGACGATCTCGCATCACCTGAAGGTGCTGCGCGAAGCGGGGCTGGTCGGTTCCGAACGGCGCGGCACCTGGGTCTACTACTGGGTGCTGCCGCCGGCGCTCGCCCAGCTGTCCTCGCTCCTCCGGACCCCGGCCGAACCCGCCTCCGTGGCGGCCCGCGGATGAGCGCACAGGCTCACCGCGGGCGCCGCCGCCCTCGACTGCCCGACGTGCTCCCACCGCACCCCGCTTCCCGACCGGGAGTGGACCGACGGCCATAGCGCCTTCGCCTGCCCGGGCTTCCGGTTCGACGACCGGCCGCCCCTCGATCCGCACTCCACGGCCGCCTTCGGACAGGCGCTGAGCCACCCCGTTCGGGTGCTTTGGGGGAAGTTCTGAGCCCGGTGCCGGTTCGCATCGCACGGCGGCCCGCAGACGGCCCTGCCCAGTCCCCGAGGAAGCCCACGTGGGGAAACAGGCTTCCGAGCAGGCGGCAAGATCCCGTACCGCGGCGGTTTGTGAGTCGCTTGTGCACCGGTCCGGAAAGCAAACACAGGCGCTCGGCCGGCCCGCGCCCCCGCATTCCAGGGCATCGCCAGGCCGATTGGGCTTCAGGTCTTCTGCGTCATGCGGTGTGGATGCGACCTCCTGGCTCGTCGCCGAGGGCCCTCGTTCAGATGGTCGGGTCGGGCAGGAACTCGCGGACCTTTTGAGCGCAGCGGCAGGCGACGGCGATCTTGGCGGCCCACTCCAGCGCCTCCTCGCGTGAGGGCACGTCGACGACCGAGAATCCGCCGAGGTACTCGTTGCTCGCCGGGTACGGGCCGCCGGTGACCGTTCCGTCGGTGGCCACCACGCTCGCCTCCTCATGGTCCGTCAGCCCGGCGCCGAACACCCATACGCCGGCGTCCTTTGCCTCCTTGACCACCGCGTGCGCGGCCGCGGCCACGTCGGGCAGGTCCTCCTCGGGGAAGGTCATCGCGCCTTCATTGAACGAGATCAAATACTGCGTCATCTCAAGGCTCCTTGTCCCGGCGGCGTCCTCCGGCCGCGCACCAGACCATGGTGGCGCCGGGCACTGACACCCGGGGTGAGGTCGGGCCGCCTCGGCGCCGGGATATGGGGAGCTCGGCCAATCCAGCGCCATCGACGACAGCGCCGCACGAGCTGATCCCTTGAGTATCCGGCTTCTCCTCATCTCCGCGCGGGGCAAGCTCGAGGTCCTGCACCGCTGTCGTATTCCGGCATGGACGGCCTGCGCACCCACACCCGTAGGCAACCGGTGCCCCGGCGGTGTGGGAGGCTCGCCGAAGCCAGGTCTCATGCCCCCGAACGGCCCGGACAATGACCCATGTGGCCCCGGCGCGCGTCTCGTCCGCAGCGGCACGTCGGCGTTGTCAAGCCCCTCGGCCAGCCATCGTGCCGTCCATGGGCACAGCATCTCGTCAGGACGCGAGGGCGCTGATCCCGTCGCCGAGCAGCTTGAGTCCGAGGACGGACAGGAGAGCGGCCATGATGGCGGCGTTGTGCAGTGCGGCCCAGTCCCGCCAGGCGGCAAGGATGCTCTTGGCGCGTTCGCCCATGCACAGGTAGACCGCGAGCGGCGCGAGGACTCCGAGCGAGGCGATGACCACGAAGATCGCGAGTGCCCCGATCTGCTGTGGCACGGAGATTCCGGTCGAACTGATCGAGGCGGCGGCAGCGATGGTCAGGGGGGCGTTCTTGGCGTTGGCGGCCGAGAGCAGCAGCCCGAGTCCGAGCACCTTGACGGGGGTGAAGCGATCGATTGCCGCCATCCACTGGGGTAGCTGCGCCTGTGACCGGTCGCGGGGACGTCCGCGCCACTGCCGGACGGCGAACAGGACGAGTACCACGCCCAGGGCCAGCTTGAGGGCCCCCACCCACGTGGCCGGATGCTTGTGCGTCGACGCTCCGCCCGAGCCGCCCACCACGAGCATGATGGCGCCGAGGACTGCCAGGCCCAGGAACCAGCCGATCGCGAACAGCGTGCCGTGCAGACGCCCCTGCGGGGTGGCAAGGACGAGGATGATCGCCACGATGGGGAGCGGACTGATCGCGACCGCGGCCGCCAGGCCGAGCACATCACCGACCGCGTGTCCCACGGTGGCCTCCTCGTTGGTGGAGAGATCACGCGCACCGGCCAGGCCGCACCGACAGGCGGAGCATCCGGATCGCTGATCGTGCGCGCCGGAGAGTCACCGTTCCTGATCGTGCGCTGACGGAGGCGCTGAGGCGCGTTTTCCGTGTTGTACGGGTGACCTGTGGGTGCCCCCTTTTCGCACGGCAGGGGCCCGACGGGGACGGGGGGTGAGGGCCCCTAGGGTGACCGGTGCGCCCGGCCGGCCACTGCCTCTCGGGTGCCCGCCCGGTCCGCATGCCGTCCTCGAATCTCGCGTGGAGCCGCCCCCGGTGGTTTCACCACGCGGCGGCATGCGGCCGAACCGTCCGTCACGACATCCCCGCGGCTGCCTCGCCGGAACCGGATCCCTCCCCGCGCGGCAGGGCCGCCGCGCACCCCCCGCCCCAGACACGGACGGCGTCCCCATCGTCGTACTCCACGCGGGGGTCGTTCCTGCCGGCGGACGCCTGCCGGCCGGGTTGCGTTGCACGGGTTTCGCCCTCCGGGGTTTCGGAGGCGCGAGTCAGGTAAGACGACCGCCTGGAGCCATCACAGCCAGTGCCTGCCCCCATGGTGGTTCCACGAGGGCGACAAGCGCTCTCGGAGGTCATCGCCCTTGTAGACCGGGACCTTCTCCCTTGGGCCCCGGTCGACGAGGAGGAGGTCGTCATGGATCTCAAGGCCCGTACGCATCGCCCAGGGGAGAATGTCCCAGTCAGCGGCATCTACGAGTGCACCTGCGGCCAAGGTCACCGCTTCACCAGCACCGACGTGCTGGGCCGCACCTTCCCACCGGTCCCGAAGGGCTGCCTCGGCGTCCACTGGCGTCTCGTGGCTCCCGCCCACGCGGAGCGCAGCCCATAGGACCGCATACGCCCGCCCGGTCGTGTGCGGTGACGGCGCACGAGGCCGGACGGGCCACGACACGGCCCCACCGGCGCTCCTTGCCCGAGCCCCGGTGGGGCGAATCCGCAAGGCCAGGGGAAACGGGACGGAACAGCCCTCGCGGGGGCCGCCTGAACTGTTGCGGCATGACCCTGATCAGAGCCGCGCGAACCTGCCCGGCACCGAGGCCGCCGCCGCGGCGGTCCGGGAGATCGCGGTGCTGTACGGCCTCGCGATCACCGTCGAGGACGACATCGGCGCCGACCTGGTGTCACGGCGGACGGCGGAGCCGGCCCTCTCCGCCCTGGACGCGAACGACTCCCTGCCACCCGAGGCCCCATCTCCCTCGGCGGCTCACCGTCCGTCTCCCGGTTCTCCATGCCCCGACCCGATTCGGTGCGTCCGCGATATCTTGTCGGCGGCCCGAATGTCAGTCCCTGCGTCTAGGGTGCCCTCAAGATCGACGCGGACAGCGATGGAGGGGACCGGAGCATGCTCTTGGAGAACAAGACCGCCGTCATCTACGGCGCGGGTGGGGCGGTGGGCCGGAGCGTGGCCCGAACCTTCGGCCGTGAGGGCGCACGGGTCTTTCTCACCGGACGCAGGCTCGCGGGGCTCGAGGAGTTGGCCAAGGAGGTCGAGTCGGCCGGTGGCCGGGCGGACATCGCCCAGGTGGACGCGCTCGACCCGGAGGCGGTCGAGCGGCACGCTGCCGAGGTGGTCCGGACGGCAGGCCGGCTCGACGTGTCCGTCAACGCGGTCAGCATCCGCGGTGACCTGCAGGGCACGCCGTTGACCGGTCTGTCCGTCGACGACTTCCTGACACCGATCACCACCGCTGCCACCGCCAACTTCGTGACCGCGACGACCGCGGCCCGGCACATGGCCGAACAGGGCTCGGGGGTGATCGTGACCTTCTCCACGGCGGCATCCCGCCTCTCCGCCCGCGACCAGGGCTTCCATGCGACCGGCGGTTTCGGCGTCGCCTGCGGCGCCGTGGAACTGCTCTCCCGCCACCTGGCCGGTGAGGTCGGACCGCGCGGCGTACGTGTCGTCTGCCTGCGCCCGGACGGCATCCCGGAGGCCTGGGTCTCCTGGGGAATGATCGATGACGCCGAGCCCGACCCGGAAGGCAGCTCCACGGTGAAGGCCTACATGGAACGCGGCACCGCGCTGCGCCGGCTGCCGAAACTGGCCGAAGTCGCGGAGACGGCCGCCTTCATGGCGTCCGACCGGGCGGGCGCCATCACCGGGAGCGTGATCAACCTCAGCTGCGGATCGGTCAGGGACTGAACAAGGCGGGCCAAGCGACCGTCAGGGCCTGGCGCTGGGACCGGGCGGCAGGTGCACGGTCATGATCAGGTGGCAGGTCTCGGTGCCCGAGCCGCGATAGGTGTGGGACCTGTCGCCGTCGAAGGTGGCGGTCTGCCCGGCTTCCACGGTGTGCTCGGTGCCCTCGACGACCAGGGTCATCCGGGGTCATCCGGCCGTGGGTGACGCTGACCGTTTCCACCACGCCCGACTGGTGAGGATGGCTGGGGTACTCCTCGCCGGCTCCAGCCGCCAGCGCCAGAACTCGACGGGTGCGGGTCCCGAGGTGGTCAGCATGAGCCTGGCCTGACTGCCCCGCGCTCCGGTCCACAACGGGTCCAGGTCATCGGCGGACACGACGCGGACGCTGCCCTCCGCCCTGCCTTCCACCAGGGCCGACACCGAGACGCCAAGGGCGTCGGCCAGCCGTACCAGCGTCGCCAGGTTCGGGTTGCCCTGCGCCTTCTCCAGCCCCACCAGCGCGCCCTTGCTGACCTGGGCACGCCGGCCCAGTTCGTCCAGGGACAGGCCCGCGCGGGTACGGGCGGCCCGGACGTTGTGTGCGAGCGCCCCCGCCCATGCCCACCTTCAGCCTCGCCCCCGCCGTCGCCGACGCCTTCCCCGGCGCCCTCATCGCCCTGGTCACCGCCACAGGTCTGCGCGGCCGTGAACCGTGGCCCCACACCACCGCCGCCCTGGAGGACCTCGAACGGCGACTCGCCGACGGCACCTGGCACCCCGCCGACGAGACCGACCCCCGCATCGTGCTGGCACACCGCGTACCGCTCCTTCGGCACCAACCCCCGCCGCATCCGCCCCAGCGTCGACGCGCTCGGCCGCCGTCTCGCCAAGAGGGGCAGCCTGCCGCGCATCAACCCGGCCGTCGACTCGTACAACGCCGTCTCCATCCGTCACGGCCTGCCCGCCGGAGCCTTCGACCTGGACCACGTCACCGGTGACGTCGTCATCCGCCACGCGGACGGCACCGAGACCTTCACCCCGCTCGGCGAACCCGGCACCGTCGAGAACCCCAAGTCCGGCGAGATCATCTACGCGGACGCCACCCAGGTCCTCACGCGCCACTGGAACCAGCGCGACGCGCACCACACCCGCGTTACCGAGGACTCCACAGGGGTCGCCCTCCTCCTCGAAACCCTCCACGCCACCCGGGACGGCGATCTCCTCAAGACCGCAGCCGACGAACTGCAGGGCCTCCTCGCCCTCCACGCCGAACAGACCGCCGTGCACTACCTCGGCGCCGTACCACCGCGGGTCGCCGTGTAAGCCGCCTCAGCGGCAGGCGTCGGCGACGCTGCCGGCGGCCACCGGGGCATCCGAAGGGCGGATACGGAACAGCTCGCGTGTTCCCGTCAGGGCGAGAACGTGCTCAGCTTGAGGTTGCAAGCCGGCGAGCTCGAGTGTGCCCTCTTCGACTTCGGCGCGCAGGCGGAGGCTCAGCAGCATGTTCAGACTGGTGGAGCCGATGAAGGTGACGCCGGAGAGATCCATGCGAAGTGTCCTGCCGCACAGCTGAAGTGCGTCGGTGACCGCGGTGACCTGGGGACACGTCTCGAGGTCCAGCTCGCCGGTCAACGCGATCGTCGTCTGCACGGGTGTTTCACTGACAGTTATGCCGATGTGCTGCATGGGAAGTCGCCGATCGGGTCGAAGCCCATCACGGTCAACTCCCGCGCTGAAAGCGGCCGCAAAGCAGACGACACGGTGCCGTCCACAGTCGAGTAAGACCACCCGTACCTTCCTCCGGCCACTCACGGTGACCGCTTCGTGGCACGGGGTCTCTCACCAGGCCAGGCTGGTTGTGTCGAGCCTTGCACACTGCCGCCGGAAGTACCAGACCCTCCATGCGGCTCGGCCGTGAGGCGTTCGACCCGCCGAGGACGACATCACCGCCCACGGCCCGCCGTGACGCGCGGGCGGGGCGGAGCACTTCGGCGGGTGTCGGTGTGCGCCGTCGTGCGCACGGGGCGCGGCGGGATCCCGCGCCGGTCGGCCCCGGGGGCGGCCGGCATGCTGTTGCCGCAGGTCGCACGCGGTGTCGCCGCGCCCGTGCACCCCCTTCCAGGCCGGCGTGAGGCGGCCGCGGCTGCCGAGCTCATCAGGCCGATCGGGTGATACGGGAATGCTGGACGGCGCCGGACCGGGAAGCCCGCGGGATCGCTCGTCGCTCGACTGCCGGGGTCGATGCCGCTACCCAAATGATCTTTCCCGGATAAAGTCAGCACTGCCGTAGCGGCGGTCGACAGAAGGGGTGGGCGGTGGTCGGACGGGCCGAGAGCGACGCCGGGCAACTTCCGGTACTGTCCGCGCCACGCTTCGTCGGCCGGGACCGGGAACTCGACGCTCTCGGATCGGCGCTCGGACAAGCCCCCGTGGTCGTCCTGCTCGACGGCGAGGCGGGCATCGGCAAGACCCGGCTGTTGCGCGAGCTCCTGGCGTCCCAGGCCGAGCGCGGGCGGCGCGCCCTGGTCGGGGCCTGCCCGGAGCTGCGGGTGCCGTACACACTCGGGGCGGTCGTGGACGCCGTACGCGACGGCCTTGACAACGTTGCCGGGCTGCGCCTGAGCGGGCTGGGTGGCGCGCTGCGGCCGCTGTTCCCGGAGTGGGCCGGCGACCTGCCTCCGGCGCCGGAGCCGCTGGAGGACGCGACCGCTGCCCGGCACCGGCTGTTCCGCGCCTTCGTCGAGGTCCTCGGCCGGTTCGATGTGGCGGTCCTCGCGCTCGAGGACGTGCACTGGGCCGACGAGGCGACACTCGAGTTCCTGCTCTTCCTGGTCTCCCGCCGACCGCAGCCGGTGAGCGTGGTGCTGACCTACCGGCGGGACGAAGTGCCCCCCGATTCACTGCTGTTGAGGCTGTCCTCCCGGCTGCCCGCCGACGCGCACCTGGTCAGGCTGACACTGAGGCCGCTGGACGTCGACGAGACCGCCGCGGTCGTCTCGTCGATGCTGGCCGACGAGCATGTCTCGACCGAGTTCGCGGCCTTCCTGCACGCACGCACGGAGGGCGTGCCCCTGGCGGTGGAGGAGTCCGTGCGCCTGATGCACGACCGCGCCGACCTGATCCGCCAGGGCGGCGGATGGGCCCGCCGCCGGCTGGACCGCATCGACGTGCCGCCCACGATCCGCGACGCCATGCTCGAACGTGTCCAAAGGCTCCCGCCCGACACCCGGACCGTCCTGTACGCGGTGTCGGTGCTGTCCGGCCCGGCCGACTGCGCGACTCTGCGCGCCGTCACCGGCCTGCCGGAGGACCGGTTCGCCACGCAGGCGGCCGAAGCGCTCGGCTGCGGCCTGCTGCGCGAGGGCAGACCCGGGCAGTGGTCGTTCCGCCATTCGCTGGCGTGTCACGCCGTGTACGACGCCATCCCGGTCGAGGAGCGGCGTGCCATGCACCTGCGGGCCGGCCGGGCACTGGAGCAGTGGCCGTTGCCGCCGGCGGCGCAGTTGGCCCGCCACTTCCGGCTGGCGGGCGACGCCGAGGCGGCGTGCCGGTACACCGAGCAGGCGGCCGACCTCTGCGTCCAGTCCGGAGACGTGGCCACCTCGGCACTGTTGCTGCACAGCCTGGTCACCACCGTCCCGCTGCCCGCCGAGGCGCTGGTACGACTGGTGACGAAGATCCAGTTCCAGGCGCTGTCCGGCGCCGACCCGTACTCGACGATCATCGAGTCGCTGCGATCCTCCCTCGGCAGCCAGATGCTGACGCCGGGGGAGCAGGCGTTGGTCCGTTTCCAGGTGGGCCGGGTGCTGATGGTCGCGGGCGAGATCGAGGCGGGCCGCCGCGAGATCCTCACAGCGGTGCCCCACCTGCCACCGGAGTCCCCGGAGGCGGCGCGAGCCCGCATCCTGCTCGCCCTGCCCCTGGGGAACGCCCGGCCGGTCTCGGAACACCTGCGCTGGCTGCGGGAGGCGCCGCCGCTGAACCAGTCGATGGCTTCCCTCGACCGCCTGCGCCTGTTCGTGGAGCGCACCTTCGCGCTGCTCGTGCTCGGCGAGGAGGCCGGCTGGGCCGCGGCCCGGCAGATCCCGGAGGACGTCTCCGACCCGCGGGAGGCGCCCATCGTCGCGATAGGCCACACGAACGTCGGCGAGGAGGCGACGCGGTGGGGACGGTACGACGAGGCCAGGGCACGACTGGCCAAGGGCCGGGCGATCGCCGAGCGCCATCAGCTCCTGGACTACCTCGACAGCATCGCCTCCTCCCGGGCCCACCTCGACTGGTTCACCGGCGCCTGGTCCGGACTCGCCGAGCGGACGGCGCGCCTGGTCGACGACGACAGCGGCGTACGGCTGAAGGACCGGTGCGAGGCGGCGCTCGTCGCGGGCCTGCTGCAGGCCGCCGCCGGCGACCGGGACGCCGCGGAGGAGCGGCTTCGCTTCGCGGGGCGTGACGACCAGCAACGCATCGAAGCCGCTGCAGCGTTGGCCCGGTTGTGCCTGCGCGACGGCAACGTCGACGAGGCGCTCCGCCTCACCGACCGGCCCGCCGAGATCGCCGTCGGCGGCGGCCTCTGGTCCCGGGCCGTCGAGTTCGCCCCGGCCCGGGTCGCCGCCCTGGTCGCCGCCGGCCATCTCGGCCGCGCCTCCGACCTGGTCGACACCTTCCAAGGCGCCCTGCGCGACAAGGACGCCCCGGCCCCGCAGGCGTCCCTGGTGCTGTGCCGCGCGATCCTGGCCGAAGCCGACGGCCGCCTCACGGACGCCGTGACGCTGTTCGCCCGTGCGGCCGCCGCGTGGGAGGCGCTCCCGCGCCCGTACGACGCCCTGCTCGCCCGGGAGCGCCACGCCCGCTGCCTGCTCGCCGACGGCCGGGACGAGGCCGGACTGCCGATCCTGTCCGAGGTGGCGCGGGCGCTGTCGGAACTGGGCGCCCACAACGACGCCGACCGGATCAGCCGGTTCCTCGGCACGCGAGGCGGGGACACCCCCGCGGCGGTGCGCGGCCGGGGACGTCCCGGCTACGGCAACCGGCTCTCGCCCCGCGAGCTGGAAGTGGCCCGGCTGCTGGTCGAAGGCCTGACGAACCGGCAGATCGCCGACGCGCTGGTGGTGTCGGCGCAGACCGTCGCCAGTCAGGTCAAGTCGGCGATGCGCAAACTGGACGTGACGTCGCGGACGGCACTCGCGATCAAGGTCGTCGAATCCGGCCTCGTCGGCGATCTGCGGCAACCGCCCCCGGGCGACGAGTAAATTCCGCGGGCCGCCGCCGGGCACGAAGAAATGTCCGCGAGCGGCGACGGGATTAAATCCCGCATCTGACCAATCGAGCCGGCGTCCGCCCCGATCGCAGACTCGTCTCCATGCTGCCCGCTGAACCGCCGACGCCCGAGCCGGAAGGTGATCCGCCCGGACCGGGACCCCGTTCCCAGGACGAACCGGCCCCGGCGGAACCGCCGGACAACGCGGCGGACGCCCCGACCGCCCACGGTGCGGGCGCTGATGCCGACGCCGTCGGCGAGTACGAACCGCTCTAGCCGGGAGGCCCGGCGCCGCCGAGCGCGGCCCCGGGCGCGTCCCGCCGCCGATCCCACCAGTTGTTCCCCGGTCGTCACACTCACAGGAGACCGAATAGATGAAGCGAAGGGCAATGAGGCGTCCCAGAGGACGCTTGGGCGCGGTGACCGTCGGTCTGACCATCCTCGGGATGGTCACGTCGGCCACGGCGACCCAAGCGGCCGAGCCGACCCGGCAGGCGCCGCGTCCAGGGGTCGTACAGACCAAGAAGTCAACGGTGATCGACAACGACGACCTCGCGCGGACCCTCTCCGGGTCCGGAACCACCGTGCCGGTGACGCTGATCACCGGAGACAAGGTGAACGCCACCGTCGACGCCCACGGCAAGCCGGCCGTCCGCGACATCGAGAGCGCTGCGCGGCCCGACGGGTCCCCCGTCGTCTTCCACACCATCACCCGCATGGGTAAGGTGTACGTCGTCCCGAACGACGCCCTCGCGCTGATCGGCAACGGAGTGCTCGACTGGGGGCTCTTCGACCTTTCCGAGCTGGTGGCGCTCGCCGCGGCCGGCAAGACCGGCGAGGTGCCGGTGCTGGTCACCTACACGGGGCAGACCGGGGCCCAGAGGGCCGCCAAGGTCGCCGGTGCGGCCGTCGGCCGGACGCTCACCAGCATCAACGGCCGCTCCATGGAGATAGCCGGCGACGGCCGCTGGTGGCGTGGAGTACGCGGCAAGACGGAGTCCGGCGCCGCCGCGGCCCGGTCGGCCGGCTCACTGGCCGGGGTCAGGAAGGTGTGGCTCAACGGGCTGGCCGAGGTCAGCCTCGACACCTCCGTACCGCAGATCGGCGCACCCGTCGCCTGGGACCGCGGGTACGACGGCAAGGGGGTGTCCGTGGCGGTGCTCGACACCGGCATCGACGCCGATCACCCGGACGTGTCCGGACACATCGTCGAGAAGGTCGACTTCACCGGCAGCCCCAGCGGCCCCCGCGATGGGCACGGGCACGGCACCCATGTCGCGTCCACGATCCTGGGCACCGGAGCCGCGTCCAACGGGCAGCGCAAGGGCGTCGCGCCCGGCGCCGATCTGCGGGTCGGCAAGGTCTGCGACGACAACGGGCAGTGCACCGACGACGCGGTCATCGCGGGCATGGAGTGGGCCGCCCACTCCGGCGCCAAGGTCGTCAACATGAGCCTTGGCGGGGACCCCAGCGACGGGACCGACCCCCTGAGCCAGTCGCTCGACGAGCTCAGCCGCGACACCGGGACCCTGTTCGTGGTCGCGGCCGGCAACTCCGGCCCGGGCAAGGGAACGGTCGGGAGCCCCGGCGCCGCCGACGAGGCACTGACCGTGGCGGCAGTCGACAAGCAGGACCGTATGGCCGACTTCTCCAGCCGCGGACCGCGGGTCGGGGACGGCGCCGCCAAGCCCGACATCGCGGCCCCGGGTGTCGACATCGTCGCGGCTCGCGCCGCCGGTACGGCCATGGGCACGACGGTGGACGAGTACTACACCACCGCCAGCGGTACCTCGATGGCCACCCCGCACGTGGCCGGCGCCGCGGCCCTCATCGCCCAGCAGCACCCGGACCTGTCCGGGCGCGAGATCAAGGCGCTGCTGATGAGCACCGCCAAGGACCTGGGATTCGACCGCGACGCGCAGGGCGCCGGCCGGGTGGACGTCGCCGCCGCGACCGATCCGCGGACCACCGTGAACGGCAACCTGGGCTTCGGCCGCCTGGCCTACCCGCACGCGCCGCTGACCCGGAAGGTCACGTACACCAACCACACCGACGAGCCGACCACACTGCACCTCACGGCCTCGGTCTCCTCCGCAGGCAAGCCCGCTCCGGCCGGCCTGGTCACCCTCGACACCGATGAGGTGGTCGTGCCCGCGGGCGGATCGGCCGATGTGTCGTTGACGCTCGACGGGCGGGTGCTCGGCACCGACGGGGCCTTCGGCGGCTACTCCGGCCTACTCGACGCCAGGGACCCTTCCGGAGCGCTGCGGGCGGCCACGCCGGTCACCGCGTTCCTGGAGCCGCAGAAGCTCCCGCTGACCGTGAACGTCATCCGGCCGCCGGGAGCCACCGACGTCCAGTACGGATTCGCCACCTTCCTGCCGGTCGATGGTGACGACATCCCCGGCCTGGGCAAGGACGCGGCAGGCAAGACCGGTGCCGACACGATCACCCTGCCGCTCTTCCGCGGCACCTACTCGGCCACAGTCCCCCTCAAGTGGCGTGACGCGGACGGCGCGTGGCAGCAGGCCGCACCTCTCGTGGCGGAAGTGGACCTCACCGAGCCGGCCACCGTCACCCTGGACCTGCGCGAGCTCAAGCCGCTGAGGGTCCGGTTCCCACAGGCCACCGAGGTCTACGAGATGACCGACTACACCCGGCGGGTCTCCGCGAACGGCGCGCGGTCGATGGCGACGTTGCTGACGGCCGGATACGGCGACGAGCCCAACTGGTGGGCCCTGCCCACCGGGAAGGTACGCACGGGCACCCTCGTCCAGGACACCTACAGCGTGCGGACGACTCCCGTCGTCACCATGCGGGCCACGGGCGGCGGTGCCCCCATCAGGCTGACCCCCCGCTACCGCACTCCGGACGTCTCGCTCATCGGTTCCCAGATGTGGCTGGACGACGACGGCAATACCGTCTACCGCGAGGTCTCGGTGCCGATCTCGCGACTGCCGCTCAAGGGACGCGTCCCGGTGGTCTACGCGGGCACCGGCTCCGACGCGGAGCTGGCCGCCGTCAACGCCCGCGGAAAGCTGGTGCTGCTGACACCGACCGACGTCTGCGACACCACCTGCGACTTCCCGAAGCTCCGGGACGAGCGGGTGGCGGCCGCGGCCTCCGCGGGGGCCGTCGGCGTGCTGGTCGCCGCACCGGAGCTCACCTCCCTGGGCGGCTCCGCCGACTTCGCCGTGTGCACGGACGGGCCCAAGAGCTGCCCCGCGGTCCAGCCGTACGCGGCACTGCCGGTCGTCAAGGTGCCCTACGCCGAGGCGGACCGCCTGATCAAGCGGATCAAGGCCGACCGCTCGAACGTCGAGATCGAACTCGGCGGCAGCGCCGCCCCGAGCACCTACGCCGCCAGGTTCCACTCCGACGGCCGGATCCCCTCGGCCCTGGACCACCGCGTCGGGAAGGACGAACTCGACAGGGTCGACCACTACTTCCACGCCGACCGGCCCGGAGAGGTCACCCGGATGTACTGGTGGCAGCAGTCCGAGGCCGCGCCGGGCGCGCTCGGCGACCCCCTGCCGCACGTGGCCACGCAGCGGACCATGACCACCTTCATCAAGCGGCAGCCCGACGCCATCGACCAGTTCTTCACCGCCTGGGCCGACCACGGGGCGGACTCTGTCCTGGACCAGGCACGCGGTGAGCGGCGGGAGATGGTCCTCACCGGGAAGGACGAGGTCCACTGGAACGAGGGACCGGCCGTACCGGGCGCCGTGCCACAGGTGCGGACCAGGTCCGGGTACACGCTCGCCACCGCGACACCGTGTTCCGGCTGCCGGCAGGGCGACACCTTCTACCCCACCTTCCAGCTGACCAGCAGCGGCGGCGCCCGCCAGGCCGTGGCCGGAATCGTCGACAACGACAACCTCGCGGAGTTCCTCTTCGGCGCCTCGGCCTGCGGCCCGACGGCCTCGCCCACGTTGCCGACCCTCGGCTCCACCTGCGACTTCAAGCTGCTGGACCAGTCCGGTGACGAAGTCGAACGCCGCCTGCAGCGCCTCCACGCCGGCATCTTCGAGAGCCGGCGATGACGGCCGCGACCGCTA
>NZ_CBDRCM010000068.1:0-35268 GCF_965342435.1 Actinacidiphila sp. bgisy160
GGACCACTACTCGGTGTCCACACCGCTCTCCGTCGCCGGCGGCGGCTGCTCGTTGGGGATCGCGCCGCCGAAGCGGCGGTCGCGGGAGGCGTACTCCAGGCACGCGCGCCACAGGTCGCGCCGGTCGAAGTCCGGCCAGAGGACGTCCTGGAAGACCATCTCGGCGTAGGCGGACTGCCAGATCAGGAAGTTGGAGGTGCGCTGCTCGCCGGAAGGGCGGACGAACAGGTCCACGTCCGGCATGTCCGGGTGGTACATGTACTTGGCGAGGGTCTTCTCGGTGACCTTGGAGGGGTCGAGGCGACCCGCCTTTATGTCCTCGCCCAGTCGCGCCGCCGCGTCGGCGATCTCGGCACGGCCGCCGTAGTTGACGCACATGTACAGCGTCATCGCGTCGTTGTCGCGGGTCATCTCCTCCGCGACCTGGAGCTCCTGGACGACCGACTTCCACAGCCGGGGCATGCGCCCGGCCCAGCGGACGCGGATGCCCATCTCGTGCATCTCGTCGCGACGCCGGTGGATGACGTCCCGGTTGAAGTTCATGAGGAAGCGGACCTCGTCGGGGGAGCGCTTCCAGTTCTCGGTCGAGAACGCGTAGAGGGAGAGGTTCTTGACCCCGAGTTCCAGGCAGCCCTTGAGGACGTCCAGCACGACGGACTCGCCGACCTTGTGCCCCTCGGTGCGGGGCAGCCCGCGCTCCTTGGCCCAGCGGCCGTTGCCGTCCATCACGATGGCCACGTGCCGGGGGACGAGCTCACCGGGGATCTTGGGGGGCTGCGCGCCGGACGGGTGCGGGTCGGGAGCCCGGTACTCGCGCCGGGGACGGCTCAGAATCCCGCGTACTGCCATGACCTTGCTCTCCACTTCCTGTGCCTCACGACTTGGTGCTGCCGGGCCCGCCGGGTACCGCTACTTCTCGATGAAGCGCAGACTGCGCAAGCCGCGCTCCAGGTGCCACTGCAGATACGCGGCGACCAGTCCGCTGCCCTCCCGGCAGTGGCGCGGTTCGCACGCGTCGGCGGTCTCCCAGTCCCCTCCGAGCAACGCGCCGAGGAGTTCCAGTGACTCCAGTGAGGGTACGACGCTTCCGGGCGGGCGGCACTCGCCGCACACGACTCCTCCCGCGGCGACCGAAAAGAACCGATTCGGCCCGGGCATCCCGCACTTCGCGCAGTCATCGAAGCTGGGCGCGTAGCCGTTGACCGCCAGCGAACGCAGCAGGAACGCGTCGAGCACCAGGCGCGGGTCGTGCTCACCGCCGGCGAGCGTGCGCAGGCCGCCGACCAGCAGCAGGTACTGCTGCACCGCTGGTTCGCCCTCGTGGTCGGTGAAGCGCTCGGCGGTCTCCAGCATCGCCGTGCCCGCGGTGTAGCGGGCGTAGTCGGTGACGATGCGGCTGCCGTAGGGGGCGATCGTCTCGCCCTGGGTGCACAGCGGCAGGCCGCGGCCGATCAGCTCTCCCCCGCGCGCGAAGAACTGCACGTCCACATGGGAGAAGGGCTCCAGCCGCGCCCCGAACTTGGACTTCGTCCGCCGCACGCCGCGGGCCACCGCCCGCACCCGGCCGTGCCGGCGGGTGAGCAGGGTGATGATCCGGTCCGCCTCGCCCAGCTTCTGGGTGCGCAGCACGATGCCGTCGTCGCGGAACAGACTCATGCGTTCATTCTTCCGTACCGAACGACCGGACCGGCCCGGGTCGTACGCTACGGCCCATGTCGATCACAGCGACCGTCGCCGTGCTGCTCATAGCGGCCCTCCACGTCTGCATCCTGGTCCTGGAGATGTTCCTGTGGACCACCCCCCGCGCCAGGGGCGCCTTCGGGACCACCGCGCAGTTCGCGCAGGAGAGCAAGGCGCTCGCGGCCAACCAGGGGCTCTACAACGGCTTCCTCGCCGCGGGGCTGGTGTGGGGCGCCGTGGCGGGCGACCCGGTGGGCTTCCAGGCGAAGGTGTTCTTCCTGGCCTGCGTGGCGGTCGCCGGGCTGTACGGCGCCGCGACCGCGAGCCGGCGCATCCTCTTCGTGCAGACCGTGCCCGCGCTCGTCGCCCTGGCCCTGGTGCTGGCGGTCGGCTGACGGACTCGGTCACCTACCGCATCGCGGCGACCAGCCCCGACGGCACCGAGCCGGAAATACCGTGCGGCTACGCGGACCGCCGGCGGCGGATGCCCGGGTGCCGGCCCTGCGCGGGGCGCGAGCGGACCCCGGGGCGGCGCCCCGGGACAGGGCGCCGGCGACGGCCGCGGACGCCCGGCACCAAAGCGCGACGGTGTGGATCGCGCTCGCCTGCACCGCCCGTCGCCACCGCGGTCGCGGGCCGGGGGGTCACCCGCCGGGCCCCGCCGTCCCGCCGGGCGCGACCAGGCCCGACTCGTAGGCCGCGATCACCAGCTGGGCGCGGTCGCGGGCGCCGAGCTTGCCCATGATCCGGCTGACGTGCGTCTTGGCGGTCAGGGGGCTGAGGCCCAGCGCCTCGGCGACCTCCGTGTTGTTCAGGCCCCGCGCGACGAGGGCGAGCACCTGCCGCTCCCGTTCGGACAGCGCGGCGAGGCGTTCCGGGGCTGGTCCGCCCGGTGGCGGGCCCTCCGGGAGGCGCAGCACGCGGGCGATGAGCCGCGCCGTCGGCCCCGGCGACAGCAGCGCCTCGCCCGCTGCGACCGTGCGGATGGCGTCGAGCAGGTCGGCGGGGCGGGTGTCCTTGACGAGGAAGCCGCTGGCCCCGGCGCGCAGCGCGGGGACGACGTGGTCGTCGGTGTCGTACGTGGTGAGCACCAGCACCCGGACCCCGGCCAGGCCGTCGTCGGCGGCGATGAGCCGGGTGGCCTCGATGCCGTCGAGGTCCGGCATGCGGATGTCCATGAGCACCACGTCGGCGCGGCCGGCGCGGGCCGCCGCCATGGCCTCCCGCCCGGTGGCCGCCTGCCCCACGACCCGCATGTCGGGAGCGGAGTCGACGAGCATCGCGAAGGCCTCGCGGACCAGGGTCTGGTCGTCGGCGAGCAGGACGCGGATCACGCCGCGCCTCCCGCGAGCGCCCCGCTCCCTGCGAGCGGGAGGACGGCCGCGACGGTGAAGCCGCCCTCCGCGGAGGGGCCGGCGGTCAGGGTGCCGCCGACGCTGCGGGCCCGCTCGCGCATGCCGATGAGGCCGTAGCCGGCCGGGGCGGGCTCCTCCGCCGCCGGTCTGGCCGGCGCCATGGCCCGCCAGGGACGCCACTTGCCGTCCTGCTGCGGCGAGGCCGCCGCTCCCGCCCCGGCGCAGGGACCGTCGTCGGTGACGGCGATGCGCAGGGCCGCCGCCTCGGCGTCCAGGCAGAGGCCGACCCGGACCCGGGTGCCGCCGCCCGCGTGCCGTACCGCGTTGGTCAGGGCCTCCTGCACGATCCGGTACGCCGCCGCGCCGATGGCCGGGGGCACCCCGTCGGCGGCGCCGGGCGCGACCGCCAGTTCCACCCGTGCCCCGGCGGCCTCCGCCGACCGGGCCAGGTCGGCGACGCCGGCCAGGCCCGGCAGCGGGCCGCGTTCGTCGTCGCCGCCGCGCAGCACCTGCAAGGTGCCCCGCAGTTCCACGCGGGCGTCACGGCAGGTCTGCGCGATGTTGTCCAGGGCCCCGGCGACGGCCGTGCGGTCCAGCCGGTCCGGGTCGGCGAGCAGCACGTGCGCGGCGACCGAGGTCTGCACACCGATCACGGTGATGCTGTGGGCCAGCAGGTCGTGCAGGTCGCGGGCGATCCGCAGGCGTTCCTCGGCGACCCGGCGGGCCGCCTCCTCCTCGCGGGTGCGGATCGCCCGCTCGGCGCGCTCGACGATCGCGGCCACGTACTTGCGGTGGATCCGCACCGCCTCGCCGACCAGGGCCATCGCCACGACCCAGCCGCCGCTGCGGAGCACGTCGGTGACCGCGTGCCGGTCCGGGGTGGCCGCCATCACCGACGCCATGATCCCGATGACCGCCGCCACCGTCGGGAAGGTCCGCAGCGGCGGTCCGGCCACGGCCAGCGAGTACACGGCCACCATGCTCGCCGGCACGACGGCCACATGGAGGTTGTCCAGCGCGTGGTAGGGGCCGACGGCCAGGACGGTCGCGATCATCACGGCCATCGGCGCCCGCCGCCGCGCCGTCAGCACCAGCGCGCCGGCGACGAGCAGCGTCCAGCCCAGCGCGTCCGGCCGGTGCCCGTTGCGCTCGGGGAAGAACACGGCGAGCGCGCACTGCGCCGCGAGCACGGTGACGGCGAGGAGGACGTCGCCGTGGGAGGCGAGGACGATGCGTGGCTGCTTGGGCACGGCTCCATCTTCCGTTACGGGGTCGGCGGGCTCCCAGGGTGCTGCCCGGGCCGTCCGGACGGGGTCACGCCCGGGAGAGCCGGCCCGGCCACCACACCCGGCGTCCCAGCGTCAGGCTCGCCGAGGTGACGAGGCAGGTCCGCACCAGGAAGGTGTCCAGCAGCACCCCGACCGCGATGACGAAGCCCAGCTCCACCAGCGACACCAGGGGCATGGCGAGCAGCACCGAGAAGGTAGCCGCCAGCACCAGCCCGGCGGAGGCGATGACCCCTCCGGTGGTGCGCAGCGCGGTGAGGGCCGCCGCGGCGGGCGCGGCGCCGGCGAGCGATTCCTCGCGCATCCGGTGCATCAGGAAGATGCCGTAGTCGACACCGAGGGCGACGAGGAAGACGAAGGAGAGCAGCGGGAGCCCCGGGTCCGTGCCGGCGAAGCCGAAGAGCGGGCCGAAGACCAGTCCGCCGATGCCCAGCGACGCCCCCCACACGGCGATCACCGCCGCGACGAGCAGCAGCGGCGCGACGAGGCTGCGCAGCAGCGCGACGAGGACCAGCAGCACCGAGAGCAGGACGAGCGGCACGACGAACAGGCGGTCCCGCGCGCTGGTGTCCGCGAGGTCGAGCTGCTGGGCGCCGGGGCCGCCGACGTACGTCCCGTAGCGGCCGTCCAGTTCCGCGCGCAGCGCCTTGATGGTGGCGGCCTCGGCCGCCGACTCCGGCACGGCCCGGGCGGTGACGGACAGCTCGGTCCAGCCGCCGCCGCTGCGGCCGCGTTCCACGGCGGCCACGCCCTCGGTGGTCCGGGCGGCCGCCGCGACCTCGTCGGCCCGGCCGGTGGGCGCCATGACGGTGATCGGCTGGGCACCGCCGCCGCTGTCCGCGCGGGCGAGGGTGCGCATGGCCGCGACCGACTCGGGGGCGCTGGTGAAGGCGTCGTCGTTCTTGAGGCCGCCGGGCAGGTTGAGCGCGCCGACCGCCAGCGCGCCCAGCAGGACCAACCCGCCCACGAGCACGACCAGCGGACGGCGGGCGACGGAGCGGCCCATGGTGGTCAATAGTCCGCGCCGGACGGGCGGTTGGCTGCCGTGCGCCGGGACCAGCGGCCAGAAGACCCGGCGGCCCAGCAGCACCAGCAGCGCGGGCAGCAGCGTCGTCATGGCCACCAGCGCGCACAGCACGCCGACCGCGGCGATCGGGCCCATGCCCCGGCTGCTGTTGAGGTCGGCGGCGAGCAGGCACAGCAGGCCCACGGCCACCGTCGCGGAGGAGGCCAGTACCGCGGGCCCGCAGCCGCGCAGGGCGGCCCGCATGGCGTCGTACGGGCGTGGCACGCGCCGGAGTTCCTCGCGGTAGCGGGAGACGAGCAGCAGCGCGTAGTCGGTACCGGCGCCGAAGACGAGGATGGTCATCACGCCCTGGCTCTGGCCGGTGACGGTGATGTCGAAGGCGCGGTGGAGGCCGTGGACCGCGGCCATGGCCGTGGCGTCGGCGACGCCCGCGACGACGAGCGGCAGCAGCCACAGCAGCGGGCTGCGGTAGATGAGGATCAGCAGGACGGCGACGACGGCCACCGTGGTGTACAGCAGCGGCCCGTCCAGCGAGGAGTAGACCTCCTTCATGTCGGTGCCGACCGCCCCGGGCCCGCCGACCTCGACGGTCAGCCCGTCGCCGCCGGTCGCCGTGGCGCGCACGTCCTCGACGAAGGCCTCGGCGGCAGCGTCGTCCTGACCCGGCTCGGTGCTGGCGACCGGGTACATCAGGGTGCTGCCGTCCCGCGACGCGACGCCCCGCGGCTGCCCCTCGCCGGTGAGGCGGTGCGCCCTCGCGACAGCGGCGACCTGCTCCGCGGCCCTGGCCCGGTCGGCGGCGGTCAGCCCGCCGTCGCGGTGGTAGACGACGAACAGCTCGGTCGCCTCGCCGCCGGGCAGGGCGTCCTGCAACTCGGCCACCTGCGTCGAACCGGCGCTCGCCGGTAGGTAGTCGACGGCGCGGTTCTGCTGGTCTCCGGCGAGCCTGCCCGCCATCGGCCCGGCGAGCGCGAGCACCCCGAGCCACAGGACGAGCACCCCCCAGGGCACCAGCCGCGCTCCGCGCCGTCCCTTCCGTACGCCGCGCGGCGGCGCCTGCGCCGGCGCGCCCGCCGTGCTCTTCGTGCTCGTGGCCCCCATCTCGGGCCTCCCTCCGGGCCGGTGGTCTGGTCGCTTCCAGACTTCCGGCCGCGGAGCCGCGTTTCGTCAGGCCGCAGGGCGAGCCGCGCGTTACTGCCCGGGGTGCGGGACGGGTCCCGTTACTCCCTGGGGAGTACGCCCGGCGGGGCGGGGACGGCCGTCAGGACGGCGTACGGGCCGCGGCCTCCAGGATGCGCTCGGTGTCCTCGCCGACGAGGCCGAGGCAGCGGCCGACGGCGCCGAGGACCTCGCGCTCGGCGGGCAGGTAGGGGCCGTCGGCGAGGGCGATCTGGGCGCCCTGGAGCAGGATGTGCTCGCGTCCCTGGGGGGCCAGGTGCCGGGAGAGGGGTTCCAGGGCCTCGTGGAGCTCGATGGACAGCCAGCTGCCGCAGCCGTCGAAGGCGTCCGCGAGCCCGTCGGCGTCCAGGGCGTCGGAGGCGCCGGGGAACCGGCCCTCGTCGGCGACGATCGCGGCGAGCAGGCCGAGCAGCTGGTCCTCGGTGCAGTCGGTGAACCCGGCCGAGCGGACCGCGCCGACAGCGGCCTCGCGTGCCCCGCGCCCCATGGCGCCGCCCGCGGTGAGCACGGCGAGGGCGACGGTGTGGACGGCGTCGCGGAGCATGGCGGAGAAGACGGTGGTGGTGGGCTGCTCCAGGACCTCGGGGCCGCGGCGCGCCCGGCAGACCACGCACTCCACGACCGTGCCGGCCGAGCCGCGCGGCAGGAGGGGCAGGCCCAGCAGGGTCAGCCGCCGGGTGCCGGTGCGCCGCCGGTAGCCGCGGTCGCCGCCGCAGCCGGCGCAGAAGAACTCCCCGTCACCTTCGGTGTGCCAGACCGTCCGCACGCCCAAGATGCACAAGCCCTTGATCTGGAGCACTTCGCACCCTCCGGCCGCCATCTTGATTACACCGGTTCGTCCCATTACGCGCCGCAGGCGTGGGTAACGCTCCGGCAACGGCGCCGTCATGACGTGATGTTAGCCACATGAGCGACGCGCAGTCAGTACCACGAGAGGGCCGAATACAAGAATCGGCCACGGCGCCCGGGTGGGCGCCATGGCCGGTTCACCGTCCGCGGTGACTAGCGGGCCGCGCGATTGACGGCGGAGACGACCGCCTTCAGCGAGGCGCGGGTGGTGTTGGCGTCGATGCCGATGCCCCACAGGACCTTGCCGTCGATGGCGCACTCGATGTAGGAGGCGGCCTGGGCGCTGGCGCCCTCGCTCATGGTGTGCTCGGTGTAGTCCAGCAGACGGGCGTCGACCCCGACCGAGGCCAGCGCGTCGAAGAACGCCGAGATCGGGCCGTTGCCGGTGCCGGTCAGGACCGTACCGGCCCCGTCCACGACCGCCTCGACGGTCAAAGTGTCGGCGCCGTCGCTGCTGGTCGAGGTCTGCGCCGAGCGCAGCGCGATGCGGCCCCAGGCGTTCTCGGGGGTGGGCAGGTACTCGTCCTCGAAGATGGACCAGATCTCCGTCGGGGTGACCTCGCCGCCCTCGGCGTCGGTCTTCGCCTGGATGATCTTCGAGAACTCGATCTGCATCCGGCGCGGCAGGTCCAGCTTGTGGTCGTTCTTCAGGACGTACGCGACGCCGCCCTTGCCGGACTGCGAGTTGACGCGGATGACGGCCTCGTAGGAGCGGCCGACGTCCTTGGGGTCGATCGGCAGGTACGGGACCGCCCACTCGATCTCGTCGACCGTCTTCCCCTGGGCGGCCGCGTCGGCCTCCATGGCGTCGAAGCCCTTCTTGATGGCGTCCTGGTGGGAGCCGGAGAAGGACGTGTAGACCAGGTCGCCCACGTACGGGTGGCGCGGGTGGACCTCCATCTGGTTGCAGTACTCGGCGGTGCGGCGGATCTCGTCGATCTGCGAGAAGTCGACCATCGGGTCCACACCCTGGCTGAACAGGTTCATGCCCAGGGTGACCAGGTCCACGTTGCCGGTGCGCTCGCCCTGGCCGAACAGGCAGCCCTCGACGCGGTCGGCACCGGCCATCACGGCCAGCTCGGCGGCGGCCACCGCCGTGCCGCGGTCGTTGTGCGGGTGCGCGGACAGGCAGACGAACTCGCGGCGGCTCAGGTTCCGCGACATCCACTCGAAGCGGTCCGCGTGGGTGGAGGGCGTGGAGCGCTCCACGGTCGCCGGCAGGTTCAGGATGATCTCGCGGCCGTCCTCGGGCTGCCAGACGTCCATCACCGACTCGCAGACCTCCAGCGCGAAGTCCAGCTCGGTGTCGGTGAAGATCTCCGGGCTGTACTGGTAGCCGAAGACGGTCGCGTCGCCCAGGACCTTGTCCGCGTACTCCATGACCAGCCGCGTGCCGTCCACGGCGATCTGCCGGATCTGCTCCTTGGAGCCGCGGAAGACCACCCGGCGGAAGGTCGGGGCGGTGGCGTTGTACAGGTGCACGGTCGCGCGCGCCGCGCCGCGCAGCGACTCCACGGTCCGCTCGATCAGCTCCTCGCGGGCCTGGGTCAGCACGGAGACGGTGACGTCGTCGGGGATCGCGCCCTCTTCGATGATGGAGCGCACGAAGGCGAAGTCGGTCTCGCCCGAGGCCGGGAAGCCGACCTCGATCTCCTTGTAGCCCATCTTCACCAGCAGGTCGAACATCGCGCGCTTGCGGGCCGGTGACATCGGGTCGATCAGCGCCTGGTTGCCGTCCCGCAGGTCGGTCGACAGCCAGCGGGGGGCCCTGGTGATCCGCCGGTCGGGCCAGGTGCGGTCCGGGATCCGCACGGCCTCGTACGGCTTGTACTTGTGGACCGGCATCGCGGTGGGCCGCTGGCGCACGGTCGCGGCGGTGATGGGCGTGGGGCGGCCGACGGCGTTCGGGGTGGACATCTGCGGGGGTGCTCCTCGGTTGCGGCTGTGGAGGCGGCCGACCGGCGCTGGTGCAACGCCAAACCCCGCGGGGAGGGAGTCGACCTGGACTACAGGCCCTCGCCGCGGCAGCTAAGAAGAAGCAGCCCGAAACGCATGATGCTGTCGACCATAACCGAGCCCCCGGGGACCCTGCAGCCGCTGCGGCGTTCTTCTCAGTATGCAAGACCGCCCGCGATGACCTGAAAAACGCACATCTTCCCCCCTTTTCGTGGATCATGGTCACAGCTAGTGACAGACCGTGAGCAACGTGCCACATTGCCCTGCATGGAGCAGACACCCGTTTTCTGCACGATCGTGCCGCCGCACGTCCTCGACGAGGTCGCCCGCAACGAAGACCGCGCACTCGCCGAGCCCGCCCGCCGCACCCTGGAACGCGACGCCGCCGAGCGCACCCGCCGCCGGCTGACCACCGTCATCGGCGCCCTCCCGGTGATCGGCGCGGAGCCGTCCGACCTGCCGCGCCGCACGATCAGCGACGCGGAGCACCAAACGGACCTTCCCGGGCGGAAGGTCCGCGACGAGGGCGACGCCGCCTCGGCCGACGCGACGGTCAACCGGGCCTACGACGGCCTCGGGGCGACCTTCGAACTCTTCCTGACGGCGTACGGCCGCCACTCCATCGACGACGCCGGTCTTCCGCTGGACGCCACCGTCCACTACGACCGCGACTACAACAACGCGTTCTGGAACGGCGGGCAGATGGTCTTCGGGGACGGCGACGGGGAGCTCTTCCTCGACTTCACGCTCCCCATCGACGTCATCGGCCACGAACTCACCCACGGCGTGACCCAGTACACCGCGAACCTCGACTACTTCGGCCAGTCCGGCGCTCTCAACGAGTCGGTGTCCGACGTCTTCGGCTCCCTGATCAAGCAGTACGCGCTCGGCCAGACCGCCGACCGGGCGGACTGGCTGATCGGCGCCGGCCTGCTCGCGCCGCGCGTCACGGGGGTCGCGCTGCGTTCCATGAAGGCCCCGGGCACCGCCTACGACGACGACGTCCTCGGCAAGGACCCGCAGCCCGGCCACATGGACTCCTACGTCCGCACCTCGCGGGACAACGGCGGTGTGCACATCAACTCCGGCATCCCCAACCGGGCGTTCCAGCTGCTCGCCACCGCGCTGGGCGGCTACGCCTGGGAGCGGGCCGGCCGGATCTGGTACGACGTGCTGACCGGCGGGGAGTTGTCACCGCGCGCGACCTTCGCGGAGTTCGCGCAGGCGACGGTCGGCGCGGCCGCCGCACGCTTCGGCGAGGGCGAGGAGCACGCGGCGGTCGTGAAGGCCTGGTCGGAGGTCGGCATCCCGGCCGCCGTGGGCGGCAGCGACCTGCCGCGCCAGTCCCCGGCGCCGGAAGGTGCGCGGCCGCCCGTACAGGGGTAGGCGTCCGCCATGCGCATACAGGTGATCCGCTCCGGCGGTTTCGCGGGGATCGAGCGCCGGGCCGTGCTGGACACCGCCGGCCGGCCCGACGCCTTCCGTCTGCACGCCCTGGCCCGCGACGTCCTCGCCGCGGGTCCGGCCTCGCCCCCGCAGGGCGTACCGGACGGCTTCCGGTACGAGATCACGATCGACGGCCGTACGGTGCACTGCGCGGACCCTCGGCTGTCCGAGGAGCAACGGGAACTGGTCCAGCTGGTGCTGAAGGAGGGCGCGTAGGGCCGGCCGCAGGCCGCCGGGGGTCAGTCCCGTCGGCGCGGCGCGGATCCGGCCCGGGTTCGCACGAACCACATGTAGCAGGCCAGACCGAGTGATGCGCGCACCATGGAGTCCGCCCACACCGTCGGGAGACCGTCCGAGCTGCTCCGCCAGCCCACCCCGTACAGGAGTAGCAGACTCAGCGCTCCGGCCGTTGCGAGGGCGAATCCGTATCCAGCCGCTGCCCTCCGGCTCCGGCCCAGCCAGGACCCCAGCAGCCCGGCCGGGATCTGCACGGCCAGATGCAGGGCCAGGCACATCGCCGACACCGGGACAAGGAGGATGAAGGGCGCGTCCGCGGTGGGATCGTCCGGCGGTGTCGCGTAGGCGGCGTTCACCATCCACAGGGGTGGCACGAGGAAGGTGAGCAGGAGGACGGTCCCGCTCAGGTGCATGGCGCCCAGATGTCGCGGTACGGGACGCCGCACCTTGCCGCCGCCCGCTCCGTCCCCCACACGCGCCCCCTCCGCCGCCCGTTCGGTCCCGGGTGATGGTACTCGGCGGGCCCGTCAGCCGGGAGGCGGGGCGGTGCCTCAGAAGCCCAGCTTGCGCAGCTGCTTGGGGTCGCGCTGCCAGTCCTTGGCGACCTTCACGTGCAGGTCGAGGAAGACCGGCGTTCCGAGCAGCGCCTCGATGTGGCGGCGGGACTTGGTGCCGACCTCCTTCAGGCGGGCGCCCTTGGGGCCGATGATGATGCCCTTCTGGCTGGGGCGCTCGATGTAGATGTTGGCGTGCACGTCCAGCAGCGGCTTCTCCGCGGGGCGGCCCTCGCGCGGCAGCATCTCCTCCACCACGACGGCGATGGAGTGCGGCAGCTCGTCCCGTACGCCCTCGAGCGCGGCCTCGCGGATGAGCTCGGCGACCATGACCTGCTCGGGCTCGTCGGTGAGGTCGCCCTCCGGGTAGAGGGCGGGGCCCTCGGGGAGCAGCGGGACGATGAGGTCGGCGAGGAGGGAGACCTGCCTGTCGCCGACGGCGGAGACGGGGATGATCTCCGCCCACTCGATGCCCAGCTCGGCGCCGAGCTGGTCGACGGCGACCAGCTGCTCGGCGAGCCGCTTGGAGTCCACCAGGTCGGTCTTGGTGACGATGGCCACCTTGGGGGTCTTGCGGACCTCGGCCAGCTCCTTGGCGATGTAGCGGTCGCCGGGGCCGAGCTTCTGGTCGGCGGGCAGGCAGAAGCCGATCACGTCCACCTCGGCCCAGGTGGTGCGGACGACGTCGTTGAGCCGCTCGCCGAGCAGGGTGCGCGGCTTGTGCAGACCGGGCGTGTCGACGAGGACGAGCTGCGCGTCCGGGCGGTGCACGATGCCGCGCACGGTGTGCCGGGTGGTCTGCGGACGGTTGGAGGTGATGGCCACCTTCGTACCGACGAGAGCGTTGGTCAGGGTGGACTTGCCCGCGTTGGGGCGGCCCACGAAACAGGCGAAGCCGGCCCGGTGGGCGGGGGCGGGGGTCGTCTCGGTGCGAACGCTCATGGCGACCATTGTCCCTGATCCACCGGGCCCGGCTGACGCCCGCGCGGCACCGGCCGCCCAGCGCGGCCGGGCTCGCTCACCGGGACGGGGCGGCCCGGACCGCTCCCGCGACGGCTCCGGGGGTCTCGGCCGCCGGGACAACGTTCGACTCGGGCCCGCCGGGCGGACCCCGCGGCCGCCTCCGACCGCCCGCGGGGCAGGCGAGGGGAGTGGGGCGGCCGGGCGCGCGCCATGCCTGGTCGGCGGGGGCGGCGGGTCCTTGGTACCGGACGCCCGGCACGCCCCTGCCGACCCGGATCCCTTCCGGGAGGGCGCGGATGCCGGCGGGCCGGAGGGCGCTCCAGGGCCTCGGTGATGCGGGCCAGGGTGTCGGTGTGCGGTTCCCCACGGGCGGCCGAGCGGTTCCCCGCGATGTGCGCCACCGGGGACGGGGACGACGTGCTGGTACTGACGCAGCGGCCAGGCCGGGAAATCCGGCCCGGGGTGAGGCCGTGAGGCCGTCGTCGCGCTCACGGAAGGCGACGCGGAGGTGCTCGCGCCCCGAAGTCGTGGCCCGCCCCGTACGGGGCCCGGGGGCCTGACGCCCGCGGACTCGACCCTGGTGTGGCGCTCGGCCGACCGGCGCCCCGATGTCGCGGAGTTCGTGGAGGCGTTCCCGCGGGCGGCCGCGCCGGGGCGGCTCAGCCCGCGGTGACCGTCGCCCGCACGGCGCCGTCGGGTCCGGCCAGCAGCACGGGGGTGCCGGCGCCGCCCAGGTCGCGCACGGCCGCGCGGTCCGCCTCCGCCACCGCGTCCGCCTCGGACACCACGGCGGCCGCCTCCAGCGACGTGGCACCGCTCGCCACGGCCATGGCGACCGCGGTCTGCAGCGCGCTGAGCGACAGCGACTGCAGGGCGACGGTGCCCGCCACATAGGTGCGGCCCGTCTCGTCGCGGACCGCCGCGCCCTCGGGAACGCCGTTGCGGGCACGGGTCGAGCGGGCCAGGGTGATGATTTTGCGGTCTTCCGGGTGCAGCGCATCGCTCATGCGGTCAGCGTAGCCGTCCCGGGGGCTTCCCCCGGGGACGGGGCGTTGTCATGATCCCTGCATGAAGCAGGGAGAGGAACCCATCTACGAGGCACGCTTCGGCTTCGACCGCAAGACCGTCGGCATCCTGACGCTCACGGTGCTGTTCACCGCGCTCGCGGTGGCGCCGGGCCTCGGGACACCGGCGGCGATGCAGGTCTTCGGAGCCGTCTTCTTCGGCGGCGGCGGTCTGCTGATCGCCTCGAACTCGCTGACCCGCAAAGTGGCCCTGCGGGTCGACGCGACGGGGGTGCTCCTGGGTGGGGCGCCCCTGCGCTACCGGGCCACCACCGCGCACGTGCCGTGGGAGGACGTCACGGCCGTGGTGCTGTGGCGGCAGGGCGTCACGCACGGCGCGCGGGTCCCCTGGATCGGGCTGGCCCGCCGCGAGGGCGCCCCGGCGCTGCCGGGCGCCGGACAGGGGCCCGTGGGGCGCGCCGTCGCCGGTGCCCTGGTCCCCGTGCCGTTCGACCTGCTCATGGCGTCCCGCCAGATCAGTGGCTGGCGGCTCGACCGGCGGCGCCTCGCCGCCGCACTGGAGCACTTCGCCCCCGGCATCCCGCTCGTCGACGAGGGCTGACCGGCCCTACCCGCCGTGCATCGCCCCGTCCGGCTCCGGACCCGCCGGATCCTCGTCCGTGACGGCCGCGACCGGCTCGACGAGGACCGCGCCAATGCGGTTGCGGCGGCCCGAGGGGGCCTCGGCGGTGAGCCGCAGCGCGGTGGGGGCGTCCGGGGCCGAGGCGGTCTCGGGAAGCCCGACGACCGCCGAGGCGCCGGGGATGGGGACCCGGCCGAGGGTCTTGGCGAGCAGGCCGCCGACCGTCTCGACGTCCTCGTCGTCGAGGTCCACGCCGTAGAGCTCGCCCAGGTCGCCGAGGTCGAGGCGGGAGGTGACACGGTAGCGGCCCGCGCCGAGCTCCACGACGGGCGGCAGTTCGCGGTCGTACTCGTCGGTGATCTCGCCGACGATCTCCTCCAGGATGTCCTCGATGGTGACGATGCCGGCCGTTCCGCCGTACTCGTCGATGACGACGGCGACGTGGTTGCGCTCGCGCTGCATCTCGCGCAGCAGGTCGCCGGCGTTCTTGGTGTCGGGGACGAAGAAGGCCGGGCGCATCAGCGAGGAGACCGGGTCGGTCTCGGCGTCCCGGTTGATGTGCACCCGACGGGCGAGGTCCTTGAGGTAGACGATGCCGACGATGTCGTCCTCGCTCTCGCCCGTGACCGGAATGCGCGAGAAACCGCTGCGCAGGGCGAGGGTCATGGCCTGGCGGATCGTCTTGTAGCGCTCGATGGCGATCAGCTCGGTGCGCGGCACCATGACCTCGCGCACCAGGGTGTCGCCCAGCTCGAAGACGGAGTGCACCATGCGGCGCTCCTCGTCCTCGATGAGGGACTCGCTCTCGGCGAGGTCCACCAGCGCGCGCAGCTCCGCCTCGGACGCGAACGGGCCCTGGCGGAAGCCCTTGCCGGGGGTGAGCGCGTTGCCGAGGAGGATCAGCAGCGCCGGGACCGGCCCCATGACCCGGGCCAGCGGCAGCAGCACGTACGCCGCCGCGGTGGCGGTGTTCAGCGGGTGCTGGCGGCCGATGGTGCGGGGCGAGACGCCCACCGCGACGTACGAGACCACGATCATGACAGCGACCGCCACCAGGACCGCCTGCCAGGTCCGCTCGAAGTGCCGGACGCACACGACGGTGACCAGCACCGCCGCCGCCATCTCACAGGCCACCCGGACCAGCAGGGCGACGTTGAGGTAGCGGGTCGGGTCCGAGGACACCGCCAGCAGTTTGTCCGCGCCGCGCCGGCCGGCACGCACCGCGGCCTCCGCCCGGAAGCGGGAGGTACGGGCGATGCCGGCCTCGGCGCAGGCGGCCAGCCAGGCGACGACGACCAGCAGGACGGCGAAGACCACCATCGCGATCAGTGGGTGGTCGTCGGGGCCGGCGACGGCCCCTGGATGCCGCGCTCGGCGCGCCAGCCGTCGAGGATGGCCTTCTGCAGGCCGAACATCTCGGCCTTCTCGTCGGCCTCCTCGTGGTCGTAACCGAGCAGGTGCAACACCCCGTGGACGGTGAGCAGCTGCAGCTCCTCGTCCATGGAGTGCTTGGTCACGGCCGCGTCGCCCTGCTTCTTGGCCACCTCGGGGCAGAGCACGATGTCCCCGAGCAGGCCCTGCGGGGGCTCCTCGTCGTCCTTCCCGGGACGCAGCTCGTCCATCGGGAAGGACATGACGTCGGTGGGGCCCGGTTCGTCCATCCACTGGATGTGCAGCTGCGCCATGGCGTCGGCGTCGACCGCGATGACCGAGAGCTCGGACAGCGGGTGGATACGCATGTGCTGCAGGGCGTAGCGGCTGATGTCGAGCACCGCCGCCTCGTCGAAATCCCAGCCGGATTCGTTGTTGACGTCGATCGCCATAGTGCTTCGGTGGCTACTTTCGGTTGCCGTTGAGGTCGTCGTAGCGCTCGTAGGCGTCCACGATGCGCCCGACCAGCTTATGGCGTACGACATCCGAGCTCGTCAGACGCGAGAAGTGCACGTCCTCGACGCCCTCGAGGATGTCCACGACCTGGCGCAGCCCGCTCTTCGTGCCACCGGGGAGGTCGACCTGCGTGACGTCTCCGGTGACGACGATCTTGGAGTCGAAGCCGAGCCGGGTGAGGAACATCTTCATCTGCTCGGCGCTGGTGTTCTGCGCCTCGTCGAGGATGATGAACGCGTCGTTGAGCGTGCGGCCGCGCATGTACGCCAGAGGAGCGACCTCGATCGTGCCGCTCGCCATGAGGCGGGGGATCGAGTCGGGGTCGATCATGTCGTGCAGCGCGTCGTACAGCGGGCGCAGGTACGGGTCGATCTTCTCGTAGAGCGTGCCGGGCAGGAAGCCGAGCCGCTCGCCCGCCTCGACGGCCGGACGGGTCAGAATGATCCGGTTGACCTGCTTGGACTGCAGGGCCTGGACCGCCTTGGCCATGGCCAAGTAGGTCTTGCCGGTACCCGCCGGGCCGATGCCGAAGACGATCGTGTGCTTGTCGATCGCGTCGACGTAGCGCTTCTGGTTCAGGGTCTTGGGGCGGATGGTGCGGCCCCGGCTGGACAGGATGTTCTGGGTGAGCACCTGGGAGGGGGTCTCCTCCAGGCCGTCGCTTCCGCTGTCCTGGCGGAGCATGGCGATCGACCGCTCCACTGCGTCCTCCGTCATCGGCTGGCCTGTGCGCAGTACCAGCATCATCTCGTCGAAAAGGCGCTGGACCAGCGCGACGTCCGCGGGTTCGCCGCTCGCGCTGATCTCATTGCCTCGTACATGGATGTCGACGGCCGGGAACGCCTGCTCTATCACGCGCAGAAGCGAGTCGCCCGACCCCAGGACGGTCACCATGGGGTGCTTGGCCGGTACCACGAAGTGGGCGCTCGTCTGCGGTTGCTGCGTTGTCGGTGTCTGAGTCATGGGCCAGGCTCGACGGCCTGCTCATCCCGCCTTCTGCTGTTCGACATGCCACTGGGCTTGGGGTTCAAGGGTACGTCGGTGCCGCTGGGGTTCCGAGAGGTTTTACGCTGCGTCACGCACCGGGTAGGACTGGGGAATGGAGATCCGCACCGGAGGACCCGAGGACCTGCCCGCGACGCTCGCCCTGCTCGACGGGGCCATCGCGTGGCTGACCGCACGCGGCCGCACCGGCCAGTGGGGCACCCGCCCCTGGTCCTCCCGGCCCCCGGCGGTGGAACGTGTGACCCGGTACGCCGAGGAGTACCTGCTGCGCGCCGCCGAGACCGACGGCCGGCTGGTGGGCGTGTGCGTGCTGGCCGAGGAGAAGCCCGACTACGCCCCGCCCGTCGACGAGCCCGAGCTGTACCTGCGGCTGCTGGTCACCGACCGGTCGCTGTCCGGCAGCGGCATCGGCGCCGCCCTGGTGGAGGACGCCGTCGCCGAGACACGACGGCGCGGCATCCGGCTGCTGCGCGTCGACTGCTACGCGGGCGACGACGGCCGCCTCGTGCGGCAGTACGAGACCCTGGGCTTCACCCGCGCCCAGCCCTTCACCGTTCCCCGGGAGGAGGGCGCCCACTGGCCGGGCCGGATCCTGGAGCGCCGAGTGTGACGACGCATGCGAAACGCATGCATGCATGCGTTTCGCATGCTAGGGTGGACGACATGGCGAACATCCAGATCAAGGACGTCCCCGATGACGTGCACCGCACTCTCAAGCACCGCGCGGTCGAGGCGCACCAGTCCCTGAACGAGTACCTGCGCCAGAGGCTGATCGAACAGGCGAGAACGCCGACAGTCGACGACATACTGGCCAGCGCCCGGAAGTCGGCGACAGCCGACTACACCGTGGAGGACCTGCTGGGTCACCTCGACGAGGGGCGCCGCGGGTGATCGTCGTCGACGCGTCCGCGCTCGTCCTGGCCCTCACCCATGGCGGCCCACCGGGCGATCTCGCGCGCAAACGCCTGTCCGGCGAGATCCTGCACGCACCGGCCGTCATCGAGTTCGAGGCGGCTCATGCGATCCGTGGCCTGTCGCTCGGGGGGAAGCTGGAGCAAGCGGCGGCGGAGACGGCGATCACGCTGCTGTCCGCCCTGCCGATCCAGCGCATGCCGGGCTATGCCCTGCTCGATCGCGTCTGGGAGCTGCGCGCCAACCTCTCCGCGTACGACGCTTCCTACGTCGCCCTCGCCGAACACCTGAAGTGCGCCCTGGTCACAGGAGACGCCCGGATCGAGCGCGCCAAGGCGGCCCGCTGCCCCGTCGACGTGATCGCCTGACGCGGGTCCCGCCACGGCGTCAGCGCATCGGCGGCGGGCGGAAGCCGATCGTCGGCACGGCGCGGCGCAGGGGCCAGCGGCGGGTGCCTGTGGGCAGCAGGTCGTCCAGGAAGGCGTAGCGGCGCAGCGCGGTGCGGTCCTGGTCGTCGTAGGCCTTGGCGTGCTGCCACCAGGCCGCGATCTCGATCCAGCCGGGCGCCGACAGCGAACCGCCGAACTCCTGCACCGACAGCGCGGCCGTGAGGCACGCGAAGGCCAGCCGGTCGGCCAGAGCCCAGCCGGCCAGGGTGCCGGTCAGGAAGCCCGCGACAAAGACGTCCCCGGCGCCCGTGGGGTCCAGGGCCTCCACGGAGAGCGCCGGGACCTCGGCGGCCTGCCCGGCCGCGGAGTCCACCGCGTACGCGCCCTCGGAACCGAGCGTCACCACCGCCAGCGGCACCATTTCGGCCAGCTTGCGGGCGGCGGCCCGGGGACAGTCGGTGCGGGTGTAGCGCATGGCCTCGGCGGCGTTCGGCAGGAAGGCCTCGCAGTGCGCCAGGTCGGCGAGGTCGGCGCGGTCCCAGCGGCCGCTGTCGTCCCAGCCGACGTCGGCGAAGACCCGGCTGCCCCGTCCTGCGGCGGTGCCGATCCACTCCTGCTGCGGCACCCCGGGCACCAGGGAGGCCACACACGCCCGGCTCGGCGGCGGGCACGGCGGGGCGGGCTCCTCCGGCGGCGGGGCCTCGTGGCCGTGGCTGATCATGGTGCGCTCGCCCTCGTACGCCATGGAGACCGTGACCGGGGAGTGCCAGCCGGGGATCTTGCGGGAGAGCGCCAGCTCGATGCCCTCGCCCTCGGACAGGGAGTCCCAGCAGTAGTCGCCGTACACGTCGTCGCCGAAGGCCGCCGCGAGCGAGGTGCGCAAGCCCAGCCGGGCGAGTGCGGTCGCCATGTTGGCCACGCCTCCGGGACTCGACCCCATGCCGCGTGCCCAGGACTCGGTGCCGCGCACGGGCGCACGGTCGAGACCGGTGAAGATGATGTCCAGGAAGACCGTGCCGGTCAGGTACACATCGGTCTCCGGGTCGTCCGGCCCGCGCACCGCCGCGAGCGGATCGAGGACGGGCTGGTCTTTCACCCGGGCTCCTCCCGACCTGGTGTCGTTCCGACCGATCGTACGCGCGCCCGGGCCGTGACCAGCGTTTGTCCGCGCGGGGACGCGGACGGATGCTGAGGGAAAGCGGATGACCCCAGGGGCTGGAGATGCCCGGACACTCGGCCGCACCGCCACAACTGATCGTGACCACGGGGCCGGACGCCGGACGGACCTACCCCGTGCCGGCCGGCTACTGCGAGATCGGCAGGCTGGCCGGCAGCGGGATACGGCTCGAAGCGGAGGGCGTGAGCCGGCGGCACGCCGCGATGAACCGCGCAGGGCGTCACGTCGTGCTCAGTGACCTCGGCTCGACCAACGGCACCTACCTCAACGGGACCCTGATCGACGCGCCGCGTCCCCTGCACGACGGGGACCTGCTCCGCATCGGCCACGTCGAACTGCGGCTGTCGGTGGAGTCGGCCCGGCTGGTGCGACCGGACCCCGCGGACGACGCGGAGCCCCCGCAGGCCGGGGAGATCCCCGGGCCCTCCCCGCCGCTGACCGTCCTCCACGACCTCGCGGACACCCGGCCCCGGTCAGGGCCCGGCGGCACCCGGGGCTATCCGTCCGGGCGCGCGCAGTACCTCGCAGGCCGCCGGCGCTACGGCGGCGGGCGCGAGGCGGACCCCGGAGCCGCCGAGGAGGCCTGCGACGGGCTGCTGCGGGTGCGGGGGCCGGGGCGGGTGCTCATGGCCGCCGGGGTGATAGTGGCGCTCGCCGGGTTCGCCATCTGGGTGTCCCTGATCCTCAGCCTGCTGGGCGGCGTCGGCAGTGCGCAGGCCCCGCCGGACCCCTTCGCGGAGACCCTGTGGGGGCTGCCGAAGGCCCCGCTGGGCTTCACCGCGTTCGCGGCGGGCGCCGTGCTCTGCGCGGGCGGCGCGGCCCTGTCTAGGCACGCCCGCGGGAGGGGCGCCGCGCCGCGCCGGCGGCGTCCCGGCCGGCACCGCCCCTGACCCTCGGGCGGGCACGGGCACGGGCACGGCGGTGCGGGGCCCGGCCGCGGCGGCATACCAAAGCTTTGCCGGTCCTTTCCGCACGTGCCGACCTGGGCTGATCCTTCCCCGGACGACGATCCGGGGTCACCGCGCGTAGACAGCCCTTGACCAGCATGATCGAGACCCATAGCGTCGCCACGTCAACGAGCCCCGCAGGGCCGGGCGTTCCCCGAAAGCGCGTGGGCCGGCCGTGCGCGCGCCCCCGGCCGGATCGAAGGAGCCACCCCATGCCCGCTGCCAGACCGTCCGTGTTCACCCGCGGGCGCACCCGCACCGTGGCCGCCGCAGTCGCCGCGGTGGCGGCCGCCACCCTCTACGGCGTCGGCGCGGCGACCGCCGACACCTCCGTGCCCCGCAGCGACAAGCAGATCCCCAACCTCACCGACGTGGTCACCGACATCAAGGCGTACTACGGCGACACCGTCGACGCCTCCGGTGAGCACCAGGCCGCCGCCGACAGCAACTACGCCAAGCAGGTCGCCGGCATCGAGAAGAAGGCCCGCAGCTACCTGCGGAACGCCCTCGCGAAGTCCGCGCACCAGCGCCACGGCAGGCCGGCGATCGTCCTGGACGTCGACGACACGTCCCTGCTGACGTACAACTACGAGCTGGAGGTGGGCTTCAACTACACGCCGGCCTCCAACGACGCGTACATCCAGAACAAGGACATGGCCCCGGTCTTCGGCATGCCGCAGCTGGCCGACTGGGCCGCCGACCACGGCGTGACGGTCTTCTGGATCACCGGCCGCCCGGAGACGCAGCGCGCCGCGAGTGTCCGCAACCTCGCGGCCGCCGGCTACACCTCCACCGCCGACCCGGCCCACTTCTTCCTGAAGAACAAGGTCGCCACCGGCTACCTGCCCTGCTCCGCCCCGACGTGGACCTGCTCCACCGTCGACTACAAGGCGGGCACCCGGGCCCACATCGAGGCGCAGGGGTACGACATCATCGCCAACTTCGGCGACCAGTACAGCGACCTGAACGGCGGTCACGCCGACAAGTCGTTCAAGCTTCCCAACCCGATGTACTACGTGCCCTGACCGGCGGCGGGCCGCCAGCCCGCGGTGCCCGTCCCCCCATGCGGGGGGCGGGGGCCGCGGCGCCGCGCGCGGGCCAGCCACAGGCCCCGGCCCAGCGACCACAGCACCAGCCCGGCGACCACGGGACCGCCGAGCAGGATCGCAAGTCCCGCGCCGATGTTGGCGCCGATGACCCCGGCCGTCACCGTCCGCCAGATCGCGCCGGCCAGCATCCCGGCCGCGACCAGCGGCCCTATCACCGCCCACCACCGGCCGTCGAAGCGGTCAGGCCCGGGACGGGAGGCCCGGCCCAGCAGCAGGGCCGCCCCGGTGGCCAGCACGGCCGCGGCCGCCCCGATCGCGGTCTCCGCCCCTTCCGGGATGCCGAAGGGCCGCACCAGGTAGTCCAGTTCGGCGGGCTCGAAGCCGGCGGCGTCCTGCCGGCCCAGGAGCCCCCAGGTGGCGACGGGCGTGGTCACGATCAGCGTGACGGCCGCTGCGGGCCGCATCAGGTGCCTTCGCATGACTCCATGCTCCGCCCACGCGGCAGGGCCCGCATGAGTGCGCGTACTCAGACCGGCGCGCGCGGAGGCACTCAGAACGTGTGGGCGTCCACCTCGGCGAGATACCGGGCGCGCAGTTCCTCCTCGTCGTCGAGGAAGGCGGCCAGGAAGGAGTTGCGGGCCAGCCGCCGCAGGGCGTCCTCGTCGAGCGGGAGCGCGGCGGCCACGGCGTCGAAGGTGTCGCCGACGTAGCCTCCGAAGTAGGCGGGGTCGTCGGAGTTCACGGTGACCAGCAGCCCCGCGGCGAGCATGGCGGGCAGCGGGTGGTCGGCGAGGGTGGCCACGCAGCGCAGCCGCACATTGGACAACGGGCAGACGGTCAGTGGCACCTGGTCCCGGGCCAGCCGGGCCACCAGGTCCGGGTCCTCCATGCTGCGGATGCCGTGGTCGATCCGGTCGACGCCGAGCACGTCCAGCGCCTCCCACACGTACGCCGGCGGGCCCTCCTCGCCCGCGTGCGCGACCCGGCGCAGGCCCGCCGTGGCGGCTGCCTCGTACACGGCGCGGAACTTCGACGGCGGGTGACCGACCTCGGCGGAGTCCAGGCCGACGGCGCTGATCCGGTGCAGATGGGGCCGGGCGGCCTCGAAGGTCTCCAACGCGGACTCGGCGGACTCGTCCCGCAGGAAGCACATGATCAGCCGTGTGCTGACGCCGTGCCGTTCCCGGCTGCGGTCCAGGGCCCGCGCCAGGCCCGCCACCACCGCGCCGACCGGGACGCCGCGCGCGGTGTGCGCCTGCGGGTCGAAGAAGATCTCGGCGTGCCGCACGCCCTGCGCGGCGGCGCGAGCGAGATAGGCCTCGGCGAGGTCGGTGAAGTCCTCCTCCGTGCGGAGCACGGCCATGAGCGCGTAGTACAGGTCCAGGAAGGACCGCAGGTCGCTGAAGGAGTAGGCCTGCCGCAGCTCCTCGGCCGAGGCGTACGGCAGGTCGACCCCGTTGCGCTCGGCGAGGGCGAAGGCGAGCTCGGGTTCGAGGGTGCCTTCGATGTGCAGATGAAGTTCGGCCTTCGGGATGCTCACCTCGCAACCGTACAGGTCAGGGGCGTGCGGCCGGCTCCGGCTAGCTCGGGCGGCGCTTCGGCACGGCGACCCGGCCGAGGTCCCGCGCGACCGTCAGCTCGCCCTCGAAGCCGGCGTCCCGCGCCTGGCGCTCGAAGTCGGCCGGATCGGTGTAGCGCTGCGAGAAGTGCGTGAGCACCAGATGCCGGACGCCCGACTCGGCGGCCACCCTGGCGGCCTGACCGGCCGTCAAGTGCCCGTGCTCCTGGGCCAGCGCGGTGTCCTCGTCCAGGAAGGTCGACTCGATGACGAGCAGGTCGCAGCCGTCGGCGAGGGCGTACACCGCGTCGCAGAGCCGGGTGTCCATCACGAAGGCGAAGCGCTGCCCCGGGCGCGGCTCGCTCACCTCGGCGAGCGTCACCCCGTCGGCCTCGCCCTCGCGCTGCAGCCGGCCCACCGCCGGTCCGGTGATGCCGTGCGCCGCCAGGCGTTCCGGCAGCATGCGGCGCCCGTCCGGCTCGACCAGCCGGTAGCCGTACGCCTCCACCGGGTGCGACAGCCGGCGCGCCTCCAGCCGGAAGGCGTCGGAGTCGGCCAGCACCGCCGCCTCGCCCGCCACCGGTTCCTCGCGCAGCCGCACGGTCTCGCGGTAGGCGGTGGCGTACCGCAGCCGGTCGAAGAAGCGGCGGCCGGACTCGGGGTAGTGGGCCGTCACGGGGTGCGGCACCCGGTCGAGGTTGATCCGCTGGATCACCCCGGCCAGGCCCAGGCTGTGGTCCCCGTGGAAGTGGGTCACACACAGCCTGGTCAGGTCGTGCGCCGCCACGCCGGCCCGCAGCATCTGGCGCTGCGTGCCCTCCCCCGGGTCGAAGAGGATGCCCTCGGTGTCCCAGCGCAGGAAGTAGCCGTTGTGGTTGCGGTGCCGGGTCGGGACCTGGCTGGCCGTGCCGAGCACGACCAATTCACGTGCGGACACCGTCGGTTACCCGGGCGGCCACTCGAGGCCACGACCGCCCAGCACGTGGGCGTGCGCGTGGAAGACGGTCTGGCCCGCCCCCGCGCCGGTGTTGAAGACGACCCGGTAGCCGGTGCCGACCACCTTGTCCTCGGCGGCGACCTCACCCGCCTCCCGCAGCACGTCCGCGGCGAGCTGGGGTGCCTGGGCGGCCAGCGAGGCGGCGTCCGGGTAGTGCGCCTTGGGGATGACCAGGACGTGCGTCGGCGCCTGGGGGTTTATGTCACGGAACGCGACGGTCGTCTCGGTCTCCCGCACGACGGTCGCGGGGACGCTCCCGGCGACGATCTTGCAGAACAGGCAGTCCGCCTGCGGTTCTCCCGCCACCTGACGCCTCCGTCCAGGGGTTGATCAGTACGCCCCGCATGCTACCGGTGCCCCCACACCCTGTCGTCAAAGTGCCTCCCCAAGCCTTCGGTCCGGGGGAGTTGCCGAATCGTCCGAGCAGCCCACTACGAGGACGACTCTCCGCCTTGCGATGCACCGCACCTGCGAGCACCTCCCAGCGGAGCTCAGGGAACCGCGGCGCCCGCCCTCCGGACGGTGCCTGCGCCTCCCAGCGGAGCTGGGGGAGTTCGTTTGACGACAGGGCCTCGCGGCGGCGCGCCGTCGCGGAGCCCGGGTCGCGCCGGGCCCCGCTCCCGCCGCTACGGCAACGGGGGCGCGGTACGGGCCGGGGCGGTCTCCAGCGCCTCCAGGGCGAGGCGGACGGCCTCGTCCAGCTGTGGGTCCCGCCCGGCGGCCCAGTCCTGCGGGGTGTGGACGACCTCGACGTCCGGGTCGACGCCGTGGTTCTCCACGTCCCAGCCCACGCCCTCCAGCCACGTGGCGTACTTCGGCTGGGTGACCAGCGTCCCGTCGACCAGGTGGTAGCGGGAGTCGATACCGATGACGCCGCCCCAGGTCCTGGTCCCCACCACAGGCCCGATCCCCAGTGCCTTGATCGCCGCGTTGACGATGTCGCCGTCCGAGCCGGAGAACTCGTTGGCGACGGCCACGACGGGCCCGCGCGGCGCGTCCAGCGGGTAGCTGAAGGCGGGCAGCCCGCGCGGCACATCCCAGCCCACGATCCGCCGCGCCAGCTTCTCCACGACCAGCTGCGAGGTGTGGCCGCCGCGGTTCTCCCGCACGTCCACGACCAGTCCCTCTCGGACGACCTCCACGCGCAGGTCACGGTGGAGCTGGGCCCAGCCGGAGCCGACCATGTCGGGTACGTGCAGGTAGCCCAGCCGGCCGCCGGACAGCTCGTGCACGTACGCCCGGCGCCCGGCGACCCAGTCGTGGTAGCGCAGCGGCTCCTCGTCCGCGATGGGCACGACGACGACATGCCGCAGCGCCCCGCCGTCGGCCGGGCCGACGGTGAGCTCGACGGGCTTGCGCACGGTGCCGATCAGCAGCGGGCCGGGGCCGGTCAGCGGGTCCACGGGCCGTCCGTCCACCGCGAGGATCGCGTCGCCGGCGCGGACCGCGACACCCGGCGCGGCCAGCGGGGAGCCGGCCCGCGGGTCGGAGGTCTCGGAGGGCAGCACCCGCTCCACGCGCCACACGCCGTCCGCGTCGCGGGTGAGGTCCGCGCCGAGCAGGCCCTGACGGTGCAGCCAGTCGCCGCGGCCGCCGGACGGCATGACGTAGGCGTGCGAGGTGTTCAGCTCGCCGGCGACCTCCCAGAGCAGGTCGACGAGGTCGTCGTGGGTGGCGACCCGGTCCAGGACGGGACGGTAGCGGTCGCGCACGCCGTCCCAGTCGACGCCGCCCATGTCGGCCCGCCAGAAGTTGTCCCGCATCAGGCGGTGCGACTCGTCGTACATCTGGCGCCACTCCGCCTGCGGGTCGACGGTGACGCGGATCCGGGAGAGGTCGACGGTGACGTTGCTGTCGGTCTCGTCGTCGGACGGGGCCGACTTGTGGTCGGCCGCGGCCACCCGCAGCCGGTGACCGGAGGTCACCAGCACCTTGTTGCCGTCACCGGTGACCGCGTAGTCGTCGGCGTCGTCGGCGATGTCCTCCACGCGCAGCTGCTTGAGGTCGTACCGCTCCAGCGCGGTGGACGGCGGCTCCGCCTCGGGCGAGGCCAGGCTCGCGCCCAGGACCCCGCGCACGGGGTGCCGCAGCCACAGGACGCCGTCCTTGGCCGCGCGCAGCGTGGAGTAGCGGGCCGCCTCCACCGGGAAGGGCACGATGCGGTCGGCCAGGCCCTCGGTGTCCACCTTGGTGACGGGGGTACGGGGCCGGTCCTCGCCGTCCTCCTTGCGTGAGTCCTTCTTGCCCTCGTCCTGGCCTCGGTCGTCGCCGTCCCTGTCCTCGGCGGAGGAGTCGACCGGCCGCCCGTGGCGCTGCGGGCCGAAGGGCGAGGGCGTGGTGGCGGCGAGCGTGATCAGGTGGGGGCGGCAGGCGCCGAGGAAGGCCATGTCGAAGACGTGGTCGTCGTAGACGGGGTCGAAGGAGCGCTCGGACAGGAACGCCAGGTGCTTGCCGTCGGCGGTGAAGGCGGGCGAGAAGTCCCGGAAGCGCAGCGGCGTCGCGTCGACGACGGTGAGGTCGGCGGTCGAGGCCAGCTTGAGCTGGCGCAGCGGGTCGGGCCCGGCGTGCGACCAGGCGAGCCAGGCCGAGTCAGGCGAGAAGGCCAGGCCGGTGGCGTGGCCGTGCTCGCCCTCCACGACGGTGCGCACCTCGCCGGTCTGGGCCTCGACGAGCAGCACCCGGCCGTCGTGCGAGGCGACGGCGATCCGGTGGCCGTCCGGCGAGACGGTCATGGCCAGGACCCTGCCGAGCCGCCCCGCGGCCAGCCGGCGGGGCGCGGCCGGGCCGGTGCCCGCCGCGGGGGCGATCTCCAGCGCGTCCTCGCCCTCGGCGTCGGTGACCCAGACGACCTGCTGGTCGCCCTCGCCGCCGAACACCCGCGGCAGCCGCGTTCGCACCCCCGGTTCGGCGGACAACGCCCGTGCCGGGCCACCGCGGTGGGTGACCCAGTGCGTGGTGCCGCGGATCTCCACCGCGCTGCCGCGGCCGGTGTGGTCCGGCCGGGCGTCGCCGAGGTGGTGGGCCGCGTGCACCGGGTGCGGCTGCAGGTCGACGCGCTGGCCGCCGAGGCGTACCTCGACCGGGCGGGCCTGGGCGCCGTCGAGGTCGTCCAGCAGGAACAGCCGTCCGGTGCTGGTGTAGACGACGCGGGTGCCGTCCGTGGCGGCGTGCCGCGCGTAGAAGCCGCCGTCCTCCACGGCGGTGTGGCGCCGCAGGTCGCTGCCGTCGGGGAGGCTGGAGTAGACCGCGCCGACGCCCTCGTGGTCGGAGAGGAAGGCGAGCCTGCCCCCTGCCCACATCGGGCACTCCAGGTTGCCGTCCAGGTCGGCGTGGATCCGCTCGAACTCACCGTCCCCGGTGCGGTCGATCCACAACTTGCCCGCGGTGCCGCCCCGGTAGCGCTTCCAGGCCGCCGCCTCGCGGCCCATCGTGGCCGACAGCAGCAGCACGGCACCGTCCGGCCCGTAGGCGACGTCCCCGACCGGTCCGTACGGCAGCGTCGCGGCGGGACCGCCGTCGACCGGGATCGCCCGCGCCCAGCTGCGGCGCAGCGACGCCTGCCCGTACGTGCTGATGGCCAGCACGTCGCCACCGGGCGTCCAGCCCCGCACGGAGGTGCGACTGCCCCAGTACGTCAGCCTTCTCGACGGCCCGCCGTCGGTGGCCGCGACGTGCACCTCTGGTGCGCCGTCCCGCGTGGAGGTCCACGCGATGAACGTCCCGTCGGGCGAGAAGCGCGGATGGCCGACCGGCATGTTGTCCGCGCTGACCCGCCAAGCCCGCCCGCCGCCGTCCAGCGGGGCGGCCCAGACGTCGTCCTCGGCGGTGAAGGTGATCAGGTCACCGTGCAGATGCGGGAAGCGGAGGTACGCGGGGTGCGAAGGCTGCGGCTGCGTCACGTGGTCACATTAACCACCCGGCGCCCTGCTGGTCAGGGGTTTTCGATCTCATTGCCCGCCGGGGGGCTTCATGCCTGGTGGGCGCGTCAGCCCCAGCGTCCGGTGCGGCCGAGCAGGAGGGCGGTGGCGGCGACCCCGGCGGTGGAGGTGCGCAGGACACTGGCGCCGAGACGGTACGGCTTGGCACCGGCGGCGGCGAAGGCGTCGAGCTCCTCCGGGGAGACCCCGCCCTCGGGGCCGACGACGAGGACGATGTCGCCCTCGGGTGGCAGCGGGACGCCGGCGAGCGGCTCGGAGCCCTCCTCGTGGAGGACGGCGGCGAACGCGGCACCGGACAGCAGCCCGGCGAGCTGACGGGTCGTCATCGGCTCGGTGACCTCGGGGAACCGCAGGCGCCGGGCCTGCTTGGCGGCCTCACGGGCGGTGGAACGCCACTTGGCCAGGGACTTGGCGCCGCGCTCGCCCTTCCACTGGGTGATGCAGCGCGCGGCGGCCCACGGCACGACCGCGTCGACACCGACCTCGGTCATGGTCTCGACGGCGAGTTCCCCGCGGTCGCCCTTGGGCAGCGCCTGGACGACGGTGATCCGCGGCCGGGGCTCGGCCTCCTCGCGGACGTCGGTGACGGCGACCTCGAGCGTGTCCTTGCCGTCGAGGGCAGCCACCGTGCCGTACGCGCCGCGTCCCAGGCCGTCGGTGAGCACGATCTCCTCGCCGACGCGCAGCCGGCGCACGGAGACCGCGTGCCGTCCCTCGGGGCCGGAGAGCGTGATGCGGTCCGGACCCAGCGCGCCGGGTTCGACGACGAAGACGGGTGCGGTCACGGCGCGGTCCTCGGGGAGCGGTGGGTCAGGGCGGCCATGCGCCCATCGTTTCACGGCGCGCGACGGCCCGCGGTCCAGGGTGTGCCCACCCCCGGCCGCGGGCCCATGGGCGACTAGCGCCCGTTGAACGCGTCCTTCAGACGGGAGAACAGCCCCTGCTGGCCCGGCTGGAACTGCCCCATCGGCCGCTCCTCGCCGCGCAGCTTCGCCAGGCGGCGCAGCAGCTCCTCCTGTTCCGGGTCGAGCTTGCCCGGGGTCTGGACCTCGACGTGCACGATGAGGTCGCCCCGGCCGCCGCCCCGCAGGTGCGTGATGCCGCGCTGGTGGAGCGGGATCGACTGGCCGGACTGCGTGCCGGGCCGGATGTCGATCTCCTCCAGCCCGTCCAGGGTCTCCAGCGGGACCTTGGTGCCCAGCGCCGCCGCCGTCATCGGGATGGTGACGGTGCAGTGCAGGTCGTCGCCACGCCGTTGGAAGACCGCGTGCGGCAGCTCGCGGATCTCGACGTAGAGGTCGCCGGCGGGGCCGCCGCCGGGGCCGACCTCGCCCTCGCCCGCGAGCTGGATGCGGGTGCCGTTGTCGACACCGGCCGGGATCTTGACCGTGAGCGTGCGCCGCGACCGGATCCGGCCGTCGCCCGCGCACTCCGGGCACGGGTTGGGGACGACGGTGCCGAAGCCCTGGCACTGGGGGCAGGGCCGCGAGGTCATGACCTGGCCGAGGAAGGACCGCGTGACCTGCGAGACCTCACCGCGGCCGCGGCACATGTCACAGGTCTGCGCGGTCGTGCCCGGGGCGGCGCCCTCGCCGTGGCAGGTGTTGCAGACCACGGCCGTGTCGACCTGGATGTCCTTGGTCGTGCCGAAGGCCGCCTCGTCCAGCTCGATCTCCAGGCGGATCATCGCGTCCTGGCCGCGCCGGGTGCGCGAGCGCGGACCGCGCTGGGACGCGGTGCCGAAGAAGGCGTCCATGATGTCGCTGAAGTTGCCGAATCCCGCGCCGAAGCCCGCGCCCGCGCCCGCACCGCCGCCGTTGGCGGACAGCGGGTCGCCGCCGAGGTCGTAGACCTGCTTCTTCTGCGGGTCCGACAGCACCTCGTAAGCGGCGTTGATCTCCTTGAACCGCTCCTGGGTCTTCGGGTCGGGATTGACGTCCGGGTGCAGCTCTCGCGCAAGACGGCGGAAGGCCTTCTTGATCTCGTCCGGGCTTGCGTCGCGGCGCACGCCGAGCACGGCGTAATAGTCCGTGGCCACTACGACTCCGCCAGGATCTGTCCGACGTAACGTGCCACTGCGCGTACCGCTCCCATCGTTCCGGGGTAATCCATGCGGGTCGGTCCGACCACGCCGAGTTTCGCCACCGCCTCGTCGCCCGAACCGTAGCCGACGGAGACGACGGATGTGGAGTTCAGGCCCTCGTGGAAGTTCTCGTGACCGATTCTCACCGTCACACCCGAGTCCTTGGCCTCGCCCAGCAGCTTGAGGAGCACCACCTGCTCCTCGAGCGCCTCCAGTACCGGGCGGATCGTCAGCGGGAAGTCGTGCCCGAAGCGGGTCAGGTTGGCCGTGCCGCCGAGCATGATCCGCTCCTCCGTCTCCTCGACCAGGGTCTCCAGCAGTGTGGCGAGGACCACCTGGACGGACGGCCGGTCGTCGGGCTCGAAGCCCTCGGGGAGTTCCTGCACCAGCGGCGGGACGTCGCTGAACCGGCGCCCCACCACCCGGCTGTTCAGCCGGGCGCGCAGGTCGGCCAGCACGGTCTCGCCGACCGGTGCGGGGGCGTCGACCAGCCGCTGCTCCACCCGTCCGGTGTCCGTGATCAGCACCAGCATGATCCGGGCCGGGGCGAGCGCGAGCAGCTCCACGTGGCGCACGGTGGAGCGGGTGAGCGACGGGTACTGGACGATCGCGACCTGCCGGGTCAGCTGCGCCAGCAGCCGCACCGTACGGGCCACCACGTCGTCGAGGTCGACGGCACCGTCCAGGAAGTTCTGGATGGCCCGGCGCTCCGCGCCGGACAGCGGCTTGACGCTGGTGAGCCGGTCGACGAAGAGCCGGTAGCCCTTGTCGGTCGGCACGCGGCCGGCGCTGGTGTGGGGCTGCTGGATGTAGCCCTCCTCCTCCAGCACGGCCATGTCGTTGCGGACGGTGGCCGGGGACACGCCCAGGGCGTGCCGCTCGGTCAGCGCCTTCGAGCCGACCGGCTCCTCGGTGCCCACGTAGTCCTGGACGATGGCACGCAGCACTTCCAGCCGTCGTTCGCTGAGCATCGCGCACCTCCAGTCGCTCGGTCACCGTGCGGGTCGTGTCGCCCCCTGCCCTGGCACTCCGCTTCCCTGAGTGCCAGTTTTCCCCAAGTCAGTGTACGGCGGGGTGGCAAGACCTCGGCAAGGGCCGTCCACGGGTCAGGCCCCCGGGGCGTCCTTGACCGGCCACCGTAGCGGGCGCGGGGCGCGTCGCGGCGATACCGTCGCGTTGTGGAGACCACACCGACCACGCCGGGGTCCACCGGCGGCTGGGAGCAGCTCGCGCCGGGGGTCGCCCGGCGGCGGCTGCCCTTCCTCGACGTGACCGTCGGCGTCGTCGTCGGCGACGAGGGCGTGCTGCTGGTCGACACGGGCTCCTCGGTCGAAGAGGGCGCGGGACTGGGCCGGGAGGTCCGCGAACTGACCGGCCGGGACGTGACGCACGTCGCACTCACCCACGGCCACTTCGACCACGTCTTCGGCACCGCCGCCTTCGAGGGCGTCCAGGTGTTCGGGGAGATGACCCTCGACGCCTACCTCGACCGCGAACGCTTCTCCCTGGGCCTGGACGCGGTCAAGCACGGCGCCGGCGAAGCCGAGTCCGCCCGGGCGGCGGGCGCCCTCGTGCGCCCCGGTCACCTCGTGGACGGCTCCTGCGAGCTCGACCTCGGCGGCGACCGCCAGGTCCTGCTGGTCCACCCGGGTGAGGGGCACACCACGCACGACCTGGTGGTGATCGTGCCGGGCACGCCGGCCGTGGTCTTCTGCGGCGACCTCGTCGAGGAGTCCGGCGAGCCCCAGGCCGGGCCCGACGCCGCCCCGCGGGCCTGGCCCGCCACCCTGGACCGGCTGCTGCGGCTGGGCGGCGAGACCGCGCTGTACGTGCCCGGCCACGGCGCCGTCGTCGACGCCCGCTTCGTCCGCGCCCAACGGGACGCGCTGGCCGCCCGCTTCGGATCGGCCTGAGCGGCGCCCGCGCGGATACGATCCCTGGCATGCGCAGCCGCAGCTACGACCCCGACCTCACTCCACCGTGGAAACGGCCCGCCACGCCCGCACCCGAGGTCGAGGCCGGGCGGGGCCTGGTGGTGGAGGAGGTGTCCACCGGCTTCTGCGGCGCCGTCGTCCGCTGCGAGAAGACCGCCGAGGGCCCCACGGTCACCCTGGAGGACCGCTTCGGCAAGCACCGCGTGTTCCCGCTGACACCCCGCGGCTTCCTCCTGGAGGGCCGCGTGGTCACCCTGGTGCGCCCCTCCGCCGCCGCCCCCGCGGCAGGCCCCAGGCTGACCGCCTCCGGCTCCATCGCCGTCCCCGGCGCCAGGGCCCGGGTCGCCCGCGCCGGCCGGATCTACGTCGAGGGCCGCCATGACGCGGAGCTGGTCGAACGCGTCTGGGGAGACGACCTGCGCGTCGAGGGCGTCGTCGTCGAGTACCTGGAGGGCGTGCACGACCTCCCCGCGATCGCCGCCTCCTTCGCCCCCGGCCCGGACGCCCGCCTCGGCGTCCTCGTCGACCACCTCGTCCCCGGCAGCAAGGAGTCGCGCATCGCCGCGGAGGTCACCGGCGAGCACGTCCTGGTCGTCGGCCACCCCTACATCGACGTCTGGGAGGCCGTGAAGCCCTCCTCCCTCGGCATCCCCGCCTGGCCGGCCGTCCCCCGCGGCCAGGACTGGAAGACCGGCGTCTGCCGCGCCCTGGGCTGGCCGGAGAACACCGGCGCCGCCTGGCAGCGCATCCTGGGCGCGGTCCGGTCCTACAAGGACCTGCAGCCGGAACTGCTGGGGCGGGTGGAGGAGCTGATCGACTTCGTCACGGCTCCGGAGTGAGCCCCGGCAGGACCCCGAACTCCGACGTGTCCAGGGCGACGTCCACCACGGGCAACCGCACCGTCTCGCCGAACTTCCAGGTCCGCTCGGCCCGGTAGTCGGCCTGATCACCCGTGCCGGCGGGCTCGGTGAGGACGACGCACTTGGCGGCCAGGGGGTCGACGATCACGTAGACGGGCACTTTCCCGGCGGCATACATCGACCGCTTGACGACGTGGTCCCTGTGGGCGCTGGTCCTGGAGACGACCTCGGCGACCAGTGTGACCGCCTCCGACGGCAGGAGGCGCCCCGATGCGGGCCCCGCACCGCGCTCGAGGATCACGAGGTCCGGCTGGGGTTCGCTCGCCTCCTCCGCAATCGCGATGTCCTGCGTCTGCAAGCGCCTCCAGCGCGTGCGGGGGAACTGGTCGATCACCGCGTCGATGATGTCGTTGTGGACCAGGTCGGGCCCGGCCGTCATCACGATTTCCCCCCTGAGGAGCTCGACCTTGACCCCCTCGGGAGCCTGGATGTTCTCGAAGAAGTCAGTCATTCGGCGATCATCCACAGCGGTCATCCTCGTGGCCCTCCGCTTCCCGCCGCCGCATACACGGAGGCAGCTTACGAACAGCGTAGGGAGGCACTGCCGGTACGCGTAGTGCCTCACTCCGGCGAGTGATCGGCCCGGCCGGGGGGCTTCAGTCGACCAGGTCCCTGACCACCGCGTCCGCCAGCAGGCGGCCGCGGAGGGTGAGAACGGCGCGGCCATCGGCGTAAGGACCGGGCTCCAGGAGGCCGTCCCTTACAGCGCGCTCCGCGGCCGCTGCGCCCGCCGGGGCGAGGATGCCGAGCGGGCAGCCGTCGGAGAGCCGCAGCTCCAGCAGGATCCGCTCCACACGGCGGTCCTCCGCCGCCAGCACCTCGCGGCCCGCGCCGGGGCTGCGTCCCTCCGCGAGCGCGGCCGCGTATGCCGCCGGGTGCTTCACGTTCCACCAGCGCACCCCGCCGACGTGGCTGTGCGCGCCCGGCCCGGCGCCCCACCAGTCCGCGCCCGTCCAGTACAGCTCGTTGTGGCGGCACCGGGCCGCGTCCGAGGTCGCCCAGTTCGACACCTCGTACCAGTCGTAACCGGCCGCCGCCAGGCGCTCCTCCGCGATCAGGTAGCGGTCCGCGTGCACGTCGTCGTCCGTCATCGGCACCTCGCCGCGCCGGATCCTGCGGGCCAGCTGCGTGCCCTCCTCCACGATCAGCGCGTACGCCGACACATGGTCCGGCCCCGCGCCGATCGCGGCGTCCAGCGACGCCCGCCAGTCGTCGTCCGACTCCCCCGGCGTCCCGTAGATCAGGTCCAGGTTGACGTGATCGAATCCCGCCGCGCGCGCCTCCGCCACGCACGCCTCCGGACGGCCCGGCGTGTGCCGCCGGTCCAGCACCTGCAGCACGTGCGGGCGGGCGCTCTGCATCCCGAACGAGATCCGGTTGTACCCCCCGGCCCGCAGTTCACCCAGGTACTCGGGGTCGACCGACTCCGGGTTCGCCTCGGTGGTGACCTCCGCGCCCTCCGCCAGGCCGAACTCGTCCCGGATCGCACCCAGCATGCGCGCCAGGTCCGCGGCCGGGAGCAGGGTGGGGGTTCCGCCGCCCACGAACACGGTCTCGACGCGGCGGGGGTCGTCGCCCAGCACCTTTCGGGCCAGCCGGATCTCGCCGACCAGTGTGTCCGCGTAGTTCTCCCGGGAGGCGAGCACGCCGCCGGTGCCGCGCAGCTCGGCGGCGGTGTAGGTGTTGAAGTCGCAGTAGCCGCAGCGGGTGGCGCAGTACGGGACGTGCAGGTAGAACCCCAGCGGGCGGGAGTCCGCGCCGCGCAGCGCGGTGGGCGGGAGCGCGCCGTCCTCCGGCATGGGCTCACCGTCGGGCAGTACGGATGGCATGCGTCCCATTGTCCGCCATCCCCGCGGGGGGCTGCGCCGCTGCCGGGGGTCGCCCCTCGCGGCCGGTGGTTGTGTGCGGGTCGTTTGCGCCTGCGGTGGGCACCCCCCGCCCTTCCGCCCGATTGCCCCGGACGGTCGGTGCGGGCCTACGCGCGGTTCGTGGGTGGGCCGGGGTCGGGGCCTCCGGGGCTGGGCATTCCGGACCGCATATTCGTGCATGGCGGGCGGTCCGGATCGGTGCCGTCTGTGCCGCACAACACATACACGTCAGCGCCCAGAACGCCCACCCTGCCCCGGCCTTCGGCCGGGGGTGCCCCCCAACGACCCCGCCCCCTCCGTATCGGGCGTAAGCCCGCACGCGGGCAGGGCGCGTCCAGGGGCTACCGCACGGCGCGGGCGCAGACGGCGAAGCTGCACAAGAAGGTGGCGCGGCAGCGGCAGGACACCGCCCGCAAGTGGGCCAA
>NZ_CBDRCM010000069.1:0-35267 GCF_965342435.1 Actinacidiphila sp. bgisy160
CGGGTCAGGCAGCCTTGAGCTGCGCGGCGACCCGGACGACCCGCTCGGCCTGGACACGGGCCGCGGTGCGGGTGACCTCGTCCACGGGGTTGTTGCCCTGGCCGTCCACGTGGGAGGTGCCGTAGGGGTTGCCGTCGATGAACTTGGACGGCTGAGTGAAGCCCGGGGTCACCGTGATGCCGCCGAAGTGGTGGATCGAGGTGTAGAGGGCCAGCAGCGTGGCCTCCTGGCCGGCGTGCGCGGTGGCGCTGGAGACGAAGGCGCTGTAGACCTTGTCGGTCAGCTTGCCCTCGGCCCACAGACCGCCCAGCGTGTCGATGAACTGCTTGAGCTGCGCCGAGACGTTGCCGAAGCGGGTGGGGGTACCGAAGATCACGGCGTCGGCCCACTCGACGTCCTCGGGCGTGGCGTGCGGGACGTGCGCGTTCGCGGCGTGGTGGGCGGCCCAGGCCGGGTTGGTCTCGATGGCGGCCTGCGGGGCGAGCTCGGCCGCCTTGACCAGGCGCACCTCGGCGCCGGCCTTGACGGCGGCGTCGTGCAGTTCCCTGGCGATCTCGGTGATGGTGCCGGTCGAGGAGTAGTAGACGATGGCGAGCTTGACGGGGGTGGCCACAGGAGGCACTCCGTTTCTTTCGTCGTGTTGCGATGGGGGATGATCGAACCGGCACTAACCGACCGGTCGCCTATCCGAAACTAGATGACCGGTCGACAACTGTCAAAAGCGGGTGTTCGCACGGAGTGCCGATCGCTGAGGTCTCATTGATCCGTCAAGGAGCTAAAGTGGGGGCATGGCGTCCACGAAGCAGCAATTGCAGCCCCTCAGCGCGAGCGAGGAAGCATTCGTGCGTGCGCTGGGCCGGGTGCTTCTGGAACTCCCGCGTGCCGTCGACGCCGACATGGTCGAGGGGGCCGGGCTGGCGCTCTCCGAGTACACGCCGCTGATGTACCTCTCCGAGACCCCGGGGCGCGCGATGCGGATGAGCGAACTCGCCGCCGCCTGCAGCCTCTCCCTCAGCGGGATGACCCGCGTCGTCATCCGGCTGGAGAAGCACGGCTGGGTGGAACGCGTCAAGTGCGTCGAGGACGGCCGCGGTTGGAACGCCGTGCTGACGGACGCCGGGCTCGAGCGCCTGGAGCGGGCCTGGCCGACGCACCTCGCCAGCGTGCGACGCCACCTCGTCGACCACTTCGGCGACCAGGACCTCGCCGCGCTGACCATCGCGCTGCGCCAGGTGGCGGCCGACCGGGGCGACCGCGCCTGACCCCGGCCGCCCGGTCCGGGAAGATCGTCGTCCCGTCCACCCTACGACGCCCTCCGGACCTGGTCCGGCTCCAACAGGGGTACTGCCGGACCCCTGTTGGAGGGGTCCCCTCTCCTCCGACCTGTTTTCCCGGTGTTTGCCTGGAGAGCGGGCACCCATTCCCCGCTCCGCAGGGCGCGGTGCATGGTGCACAGGAGGGCGGACGCGATGACCTGGCAGGCACGTATCACCACTCCGTGGACCCGCGCAGCTCCGCACGCCTGTGGCAGTCACCCTCGGCATGCTCGCCGCCGCGCCCGCGGTCATCCCCCTGACCGCGGGGCGGCGGCGAGCGACCGGCGGGAGGAACGGCGGGTAAGGGCGTGGCGTCGGCCGGGGGCCTTGCCCTCTTGTTCGTCACCTGTCAAAATGGTGACATGATGCATGTGTTCAAGTGCGGCATGCCCGTGCTGGACTTCGTGGGAACGCTGAGGCGTCGCCGCAATCCGGAGCCCCAGGAGATGCTCACGACGCCGGAGAGCCTCGACGCCTGGTTCCGCGAGTCGGGGCTCGTCGACGGGGACGTGCTCGCGCAGCCGTCCGACGTGGCGGCGGCGGTCTCCCTGCGGGAGGCGGTCTTCTCACTGATCAGGTCCGCCCTGAACAAGGAGGCCTACGACGCCGACGCGCTCGCGCTCCTCAACGCGACGGCACGCACGCCGTCCGCCGTCCCGCAGCTCACCCGGCAGGGGCGCCGGGTCGAGGCGACACCGCAGCAGGCGCTGTCGTCGCTGGCCCGGGAGGCCGTCCGGCTCCTCAGCGGCCCGGACGTGGAGCTGATCAAGGAGTGCAGCAGGCCGGAGTGCACGCAGATCTACCTCGACCGCTCTCACGGCAGCCGTCGTGAGTGGTGTGCCATGGACCCCTGTGGCAACCGCGTGAAGGCGGCGGCGTACCGCGCGCGCAAGAAGGCGGCCAAGCCGCCGTTGGCCGCGTCCGGCGCGCGGAGCGAATAGCCGCCCGATGTGCCCGGGTGGGCGGGGCCCCGTTCTCCGGGGCCCCGCCCACCCGGGCACATGTCCGTGTGCGGCAGGCCGGCGGTCAGCGCTCCCGCGTGTCCTTCGTCGGCGGGCGGTCCTCGTCCAGCCAGTGGGCGTGCCAACGTCTCGCCCACCCGAAGGACACGTACCCCGTGCGCATACCGAGCCGGGCCTGCGGGTCCTGGAACGCCTTGCGCATGTGCCCGATCACCACCAGGGCGATCGCCCAGGCCAGGACGTCGTGCACGAAGATCGCGCTGGTACGCGAGACCGCCGGCAGCAGTCCCGTGAACCACATCAGCAGCCCGGTGGCCGTCATGACCAGGACGGCTCCGGCGAGCCAGCCCGCGTAGAGCTTCTGGCCCGCGTTGAACTTGCCGGCGGGACGCATGTCCGGCGACGTCAGACGCCTGCGCGCGGCCCGCAGCCAGCGCTTGTCGTACGCGGCGAAGCGGTTCAGCCTGCGCAGGTCGGCGCGGAAGGCGGGGGAGGCGAGCCCGAGCAGGAAGGGCAGCGGCAGCAGGATCCCCGACCACTCGTGGACCGTCGCGACCAGATGGCGGCGCCCGACCAGCTGGGCCAGCGGCCCCAGGTAGAGGCAGGCCGCGGTCACCAGGCACACCAGCATCAGCAGTCCGGTGCCGCGGTGCACCCAGCGTTCCGCTCGGGTGAACCTCAGGACGCGCCCGGAGACCTCGGAGTCAGGCGGCCTGCGCGTCGCCACGCCGGTCGGCCCCGTCGAGCCAGCCGTCGACGTCATAGCCGTACTCCTCCCAGTAGCCGGGGATGACCTCGTCGGTCACGGTGATTCCGGACAGCCACTTGGCCGACTTGTAGAAGTACATCGGCGCGGCGTAGAGCCGGACGGGGCCGCCGTGCTCGTGGCTGACGGGCTTGTCCTGCATCTTCAGGGCGACCAGCATGTCGGGGCGGCGGGCCTGGGTGAGGGTCAGGCTCTCGGTGTAGACACCGTCGAAGCACGTGAAGTGGACCGCCTTGCCCTCGGGGCGCACCCCCGCGGCGTCCAGCAGGTCCGACAGCGGTACGCCCTCGAACGGGGTGTCCGCCACCCGCCAGCCGTCGGTGCACTGCACGTCGCGCACGATCCGCTTCTGCGGAAGCGCGCGCAGGTCGTCGAGCGTGTACGTCCGGGGACGGTCGACGAGGCCGTTGACCTTCAGACGGTAGGTCCGCGAGTCCTTTCGCGGCACCGAGCCGACGACGCTGTAGTAGCGGAAGCCGCCCGGGTTGGGGAGGACCCCGGTGAGCCCGGTGGGGTCGGCCTGCGAGGCGGCGCCGAGGAAGTCCTCCCAGCCGCGCTGCAGCCAGGGCGCGGCGGCGACGCCGGCGACCCCGGCGCCGAGCATGCCGAGCATGGCCCGGCGCGCCACGGGGGCACCGCGCCCGGGCCGGTTCTCCTGGTCGGCCACGGTCACCACCCCCCGTTCCGGGAGACGGCCCCGGCGGCTCGCGCGCCCACCACGACGTCGTCGCATTCCAGAGCCTGGCTCACGCAGCCTCTCCTGTTCCGGCGACGCGAGGACCAATGCGTCACCTGTTGAAGTGGTGATGACCCTCGCACGGAGGCAAGTCACCTGTCAAGAAAGTGATGAATTCCGAGGGGTGAGACGCGTTCCCGGAGTGGAGTCGCGAATGCCCCGATTCGATCCGTTGTGGCCCCGCAGTTGTTTGCAGGCTGCAGCGCTTTCCTGATCTACTCCTTGACGCAGCAAGCGCTATTGGCCGGGGTCTGCCGCTCTCGTGTGCACGCCCGTCCGGACAAGAAGAGGGATCTTCGTGAGCTTTCACCGCCGGGGCGGGGACGCGCCGGGGCGTCGTGCGACTGCGATGCACCGGCCGAATTCGTCCGCCGACGCGGCCTGTGCCCTTGGCTCCCTCCCGGTTTCCCTTCACGGGTGCGGGAGTTGTGGTGGGCAATGGGAATTCGGCTGATGGACCCCGGTGCTTTTCCCGCTCGCCGTCCGGTGGATCCGGCCGGCCGCCAGCGTGGAAAAGCCTGTGCGTCGGCGCCGGTCAGCACCGGTGCCGGCCGTCCGGCCCGGAGTGCGACTGGCGAACCGGGGTGCTGTGGCTCGATCGTGACGGCGCCTCGGTTCCAGGAGTTTCGGGGTGAGTGACGCCGCGAGCCTTCCACGGGACGGCGACACGTCATACCGACGTGTTGCCGGGGAATTGGCCCATTCGTTCAATATTTGGGATCGTTCATGACATCAGAGACAACCACCCGCCGGCACGCCAGGCGGCGCGGGCCCGTCCTGCTGGCCGCGGCCGGCGCGCTGGTGGTCGCGGGCTCGGTGGCCTTGCCGCTGACGGCGCAGGCGACCGGCGCCGGGCCGGCGGACACCGCCCGGCAGCGCGACTTCGCCGCGGCGGCCGACGAGTACCACGTGCCGGAGCAGCTGTTGCTGGCCGTGGCGTACCAGGAGTCGGCGTGGGACGGGCACGCGGGCGGGCACAGCACGAGCGGCGGTTTCGGGCCGATGCATCTCACCGACGTCACCACGCAGATGGTGGCCGGCGGTGACGCCGGAGCGGCCGGCCGCGCCGACATCGCGTCCTTCGTCGCGGACCCGGCCCAGCACACCCTCCAGGCCGCGGCGAAGCTCACCGGTCTGTCCGCGCGGGAACTGCGCAGCGACCCGGCCGCCAACATCCGCGGCGGTGCGGCGCTCCTCGCGTCGTACCAGAAGGCCACAGCCGGATCCGCCTCCGCCGACCCCGGCCACTGGTACGGGGCCGTCGCCCGGTACAGCCAGGCCTCGCAGCGGCAGGGTGCCCAGGCGTTCGCGGACCGGGTCTTCGCCACCCTGGCCAAGGGCGCCGGCCGCACCACGGCGGACGGCCAGCGGGTCAGCCTGGCCGCCGCGCCGCAGGTCGAGCCCGCCAGGGGCCAGTTGGCGAAGCTGCACCTGAAGGCCGCCGCCATCACGGACACCGAGTGCCCCACGACCGTGGACTGCACCTTCGTGCCGGCGGCGCCGAGCAACGGCCAGGTCTCCGACCGGCCCGCCAACGGCATCCGGATCGACAGCATCGTCATCCACGACATCGAGGGCTCGTACGAGTCCGCCATCGCCACCTTCCAGGCCCCGGGCAGCTCGGCCGCCTCGCACTACGTGATGCGCTCCTCGGACGGCGCGGTGACGCAGATGATGCCCACGAAGGACATCGCCTTCCACGCGGGCAACTACTCGTCCAACATGCACTCCATCGGCATCGAGCACGAGGGCTACGCCGCGCACGGCGCCTCCTGGTACACCGAGGCGCAGTACGAGGCCACCGCCGAGCTGGTGAAGTACCTGTCCGGACGCTTCGGCATCCCGCTGGACCGGCAGCACATCGTCGGCCACGACAACGTTGTCTCGCCGGACTCCGCCCATGCCTCGGGCATGCACTGGGACCCGGGCACGTTCTGGGACTGGGAGCACTTCATGGACCTCCTCGGCGTGTCCGTCGAGGGCAAGCACGGAGTCGGTGACATCGGCTCGGTGGTGACCATCGCCCCCGGGTTCGAGCGCAACCAGCAGACCGTCGAGATCTGCCCGTCCGACGATCCGACCGGTGCCACCCCCGAGTGCACCGAGGTGACGCAGCCCTCGAACTCCCTGTTCGTGCGCACCGCCCCCAGCAGCACCGCGCCCCTCTTCGGGGACCCCGCGATCCACCCTGGTGGCAACGGCACCGACCGGGTCAACGACTGGGGCAACACCGTGCAGGCCGGCCAGCAGTTCGTGGTCGCCGGCAAGGAGGGCCCCTGGACCGCGATCTGGTTCAGCGGCAGCAGGGTGTGGTTCCACAACCCGCTCGGCGCCAACACCATTCCGGCGCGCGGCGGTTACACCCTCGTCAAGGCCGGCGTGACGCCCGCCACCCCGCCGGTGAAGGTGTACGGCTCCAGCTACCCGGACGCCTCGGAATACCCGGCCGGCTACGGCGCCTCCACCCAGGCCCCGCTGAGCATGTACGACATCCCGTCCGGCCAGGCCTACGTCGCCACCGCGCCGGCGGCGCTGACCGACGACTACTTCAAGGCCGACGGCAAGGTCGTCCTCGGTGCCAGGAAGATGTACACGATCCAGTACAACCACCGGGTCGCCCTGGTGTACGCGAACGACGTCATCGCCACGGTGCGTCCCGCGCACGACGAGCGCTGACGCCCGCACCCCGCGCTGAGGGTGGGGCCCGTGAGCCACGGCTTCCGGGCTCCACCCGTGCGTCGGCACCCGTCCACTCCCCCCACCCGCCCCGCCGGCCGCCCCCGGTCCGGCACCCCGGTGAGCAGCATTCGCCGGCAGCACCACCTCTGGAGCCACAGGTGCGCACAGCACGCCTGTCCGCAGCACTCGCCACCGCCGCCCTCGGTGTCTGCGCCGTCTCCTGCGCGGACGCGCGCCACCGCGGTGAACCGGCTGCCGAGGTGTCCGTGCAGGACCTGCGGGTCGGTGCCGTCTGCTCCTCGCGCTTCGACTTCGCCACCGACGTCTCGTGCGGGCTGGTGGAACTCGGCGACGTCCGCTTCCACTGCGCGGGCGAGCACGACGGTCCCTGTCCCAGGACCCGCTCCGTGACGTTCGAGAACATCGGCAGGACCTCGGTGCGGCTCGTGGCGGTGAGCGGGTCGGCGCCTGGGGAGCGACACGAGACCGTCTCCCGCGCGCTGCCGACCGGGGCGCGCACGGTCGTGGCGCCGCGCGCCGGTGACCGGTACCTCTTCGACGTCCTCCTGCGCGCGGAGGCCGGCTCTGCGGCCGTGGGGGTCGTCGCCGTCTCCTGAGGCCACCGGGTAGGACCCGCGGGAACCGCGAGATGGCGGTGTGGTTAACATATGAGCACCGCCTAGCTCGAAAGATAAGCCTGTGACTGTCAATGAGGACTCGTTCACCGACTGGAAGCACCGCGAGGAGATCGCGGAATCGATGATTCCGATCATCGGGAGGCTGCACAGGGAGCGGGACGTGACCGTCCTGCTGTACAGCCGCTCCTTGGTGAACAAGTCGGTGATCAGCATCCTCAAGGCCCACCGCTTCGTCCGGCAGATCGCCGGGGAGGAGCTCTCGGTCACCGAGACGCTGCCGTTCCTGCGGGCCCTCACCACGCTCGACCTCGGCCCGTCCCAGATCGACATCGGCATGCTCGCCGCGACGTACAAGGCCGACGGCCGCGGTCTGTCCGTGGCGGAGTTCACCGCGGGGGCCGTCGCGGGCGCCACGGGCGCCGACAAGATCGAGCGCCGCGAGCCGCGCGACGTCGTCCTCTACGGCTTCGGCCGCATCGGCCGGCTCCTCGCCCGCCTGCTGATCGAGAAGGCCGGTTCCGGCAACGGCCTGCGGCTGCGCGCCATCGTCGTCCGCAAGGGCTCGGGCCAGGACATCGTGAAGCGCGCCTCGCTGCTGCGCCGCGACTCCATCCACGGTCAGTTCCAGGGCACGATCACCGTCGACGAGGCGAACAGCACGATCGTCGCCAACGGCAACGAGATCAAGGTGATCTACGCCGACGACCCGACGTCGCTCGACTACACGGCGTACGGCGTCAAGAACGCCATCCTCATCGACAACACCGGCAAGTGGCGTGACCGCGAAGGCCTGTCGCAGCACCTGCGGCCCGGCGTCGACAAGGTCGTCCTGACCGCGCCGGGCAAGGGCGACGTCCCCAACGTCGTCCACGGCGTCAACCACGACATGATCAAGCCGGACGAGCGGATCCTGTCCTGCGCCTCCTGCACCACCAACGCCATCGTGCCGCCGCTGAAGGCGATGGCGGACGAGTACGGCGTCCTGCGCGGCCACGTCGAGACGGTCCACTCGTTCACCAACGACCAGAACCTGCTCGACAACTACCACAGCTCCGACCGCCGCGGCCGTTCGGCACCGCTCAACATGGTCATCACCGAGACCGGTGCCGCCTCGGCCGTCGCCAAGGCGCTGCCCGACCTCAAGGCGAGGATCACCGGCAGCTCCATCCGCGTGCCGGTGCCGGACGTCTCGATCGCGATCCTCAGTCTGCAGCTGGCCCGCGAGACCACCCGCGGGGAGGTCCTCGAGCACCTCCGTGAGGTGTCGCTGACCTCGCCGCTGAAGCGCCAGATCGACTTCATCAGCGCCCCCGACGCCGTCTCCAGCGACTTCATCGGCTCGCGGCACGCCTCGATCGTCGATGCCGGCGCCACCAAGGTCGACGGCGACAACGCCATCCTCTATCTCTGGTACGACAACGAGTTCGGCTACTCGTGCCAGGTCATCCGGGTCGTCCAGCACGTCTCCGAGGTCGAGTACCCGACCTACCCGGCCCCGCGGGCCTGACGGCCGGGCGCTCCGGTGCGCCCGGGCGGCCCCCCGACCGCACATCGTTTGCGCGCACCGGCGCACGGCCCGCAGCATGGGCCGCGTGAGAGCGACACCGACATCGATGGGCGGGTACCGAGTGGCCGTGCGGGAAGAAGAGCGCCTGGTCCTGCTCGGGCCGGAAGGACTGCCGGAACTCACGTACGTCGAGGGGGTCCGGGACGGTCGTCCGTGGGCCGACCTCGCGCGGGTGGTGGGGCCCGACCCCGTACCGGCCGTGCTGGCGGGTATGCCGGGGTGGGCCGTGTCGGGTTCCGTGGAACTCGGCGAGCAGCTCGTCCGGCACGGTGCCCGGGTCCTGCGGCACGCGCACGGCATGGAGCGGGACCTCGTCGCCGACCCGCCGCCGCGCGAGTGGGCCTCGGTGCCCCTGCCGGACGGCCTGCGCGTCGTGCCCTGCGACCGGGCGGCCCACGAGCTGTTCCCCGCGTGGCGCGCCGCCTTCTCACCCGGCCATCCCGACCACCATCAGGGCAGTGACGAGGAGGCCCTCGACGCCCAGCTGGCCCCCTTGCTGTCGGGCGCCGTGCTCGGGCCCGTCCTCGCGTGCAGCACCCTTGCCGTCGACGGTGCCGGCCATGTCGTCGCGGGGGTCGTCGTGACGGACCGGGACGGCCGCCCGTGGGTCGCGACGGTCTTCCGGCAGCCGGAATCCCGTTACGCCGGTCTCGGTTCGCGGCTGCTGCGCCGGATGCTGGCGGACGCGGCGGCGGGCGGTCTCGCACGGATCGGCCTGGCCGTGAGCGACGCCAATCCCGCCCGCGGGCTGTACGAGCAGCTCGGGTTCGCCGTCACCGACACCTCGCTCACCGTCCTCGTCCCCTGAGCCGGGGCGGTCGCCGCGGGTGCCGCCGGGGCGAACCCAACCGCCGCGCGGGAACAACGCTGCCTGGGGTCAGGGGCGTTGAGCCGCGCCCCGGCCCGCGCGGCGCCGAGGCAGGTCACTGCCGTGCGCCGGTCCCGCACGGTGCCCCTCGCCGGGGTGGGTGACGCAGGCGTCCCCGCCCCGCGCCCGCTGGGCCGGGACCGGGCTGGGATCATCCTGGGATGCGACAGATCGACGAGTTGACCGACGTGGACACCCCGGCGTGGCCGGAGCTGGAGGCCATGCTCACCGCCGCGCCGGTGCCCGTCCGGGTGCTGCCCGCCGATCGTGACGAAGGGCGCCGTTGCCTGCTGCAACTGCAGGTGACCGCCCGGTCGTCGCTGGGTGCCCTGGTGCTGAACACCGGCGGGGTGCTCCTGGACGACGGCTGGGTGCGGGTGTTCGGAGGTGGTGGGACGCCCGGGGGGAGCCTGCCGAGCCTGGGGCAGGTCAACCGGTTCCCCGCGGTCCTCGACTCCGCGTGGCATCCCGGCACGGGTCTCGTCGTCGGCCAGGACGCGCTGGGCGGGGTGTTCGCGCTCAACGGCCACGAGCCCGCGGCCGCGGGGCGCCCGGGCGAGCCGGGCCAGATGACCTACTTCGCGCCCGACACCCTCGAGTGGGAGGCCATGGAGTTGGGGCACTCCGGGTGGGTCGCCTGGCTGCTCTCGGGGCAGTCGGCGACCTTCTACGACGGGCTGCGCTGGCCGGGCTGGCGTGAGGAGGCCGCGGCGCTCGCCCCCTCGCAAGGGATCGCCGTGTACCCGTTCCTGTGGTCCGAGGAGGCCCACGCCGACCTCGCGGGGACGACCCGGCGGGCGGCTCCGATGCGCGAAGTCCTCGCGGTGGCGGCCGACTTCGCCGAACGCATGGGTCCGGCCGGGCCGGGGTTCCTCGGGCAGGTGTGAGCCCCCCGGCGGTTGCGGCCGCAGGTCATCGCGGGTGCGCGGGTGAAGTACCTTAAGGGGGGTCTGGTTTGGCTCGCGGGATCGAGGTCGTACGACGTGCTGGTGGCGGATCGGTATCGCTTGGACGCGCCCATCGGCCGCGGTGGCATGGGCGAGGTGTGGCGGGCGACCGACGAGGTGCTGGGACGTCCCGTCGCGGTCAAGCTCCTGCTGGGCGACGGTTCCGACCCCTCGGCGGCCGCGCGGTTCCGGCTGGAGGCGCAGACGGCGGCGCGCCTGGGTCACCCGCACGTCGTGGCGGTCTTCGACTTCGGGGCCTGGGACGGGCGGTTCTTCCTCGTCATGGAACTGGTCGACGGCGACAGCCTGGCCCAGTTGCTGGAGGCCGGGCACATGCTGGGCGCCGAACGCGTCGCGGCCGTCGCCGCGCAGGCCGCCGCGGGCCTGGCGGCCGCCCATCAGCAGGGCATCGTCCACCGCGACATCAAGCCGGGCAACCTGATGCTCGACACCGCGGGATCGCTCAAGATCGGCGACTTCGGGATAGCCCGGTTCGTCGACGATCCGGCCGCCGGGCTCACCATGACCGGGCAGATCGTCGGTACCAGCCTCTACCTCGCCCCCGAGCGGGCCCTGGGCCAGACCGCCGGGCCGGCCTCCGACGTGTACGCCCTCGGATGCGTCCTGTACCAGTTGCTGACGGGCCGTGCGCCGTTCCAGGGCGACAGCGCGACGGCCCTGCTCTACCAGCACATCGACAGCGCGCCCGTGCCGCCCTCCCTGCTGGGCGCCGACCTGCCCTCCGCCTTCGAGGAGTACCTGCTCGGGCTCCTCGCCAAGCAGCCGGGGGAGCGGCCGACGGCCCAGGACGTGGCCGACTGGTTCCGCACCGACGCGTGGCGCGCGCACGCCGTCCCTTCGCCCGCCGTCCTGCCACCGCACGGCGCCCCGGACCCGGCGGGCCACCGGGCAGGCACGGCCGCGCTCGTGCGTCCTCCGGCGGTGCGGCCGGCGTCCAGGCGGCGGGCGGCGCCCGCGCAACGACGCAGCGCAGGGGAGTTCATCCGCTACCGGCCCCGCGTCGCGAGCGCCATCGCCGGGGTGGTGGCCTTCGTGGTGGCCGTGATCCTCGGCATGATCTGGTTCTCGCCGGAGAGCAGTTCCGCGAAGACCCCCACCGACAGGCCCGGCGCGACGCCGACCCAGGGGACCGGGTCGGCGCCCGGGGCCGGCACCCCGTCCGACGACCGGAACGGCGGCCAGGGCGGCGACCAGGGCGGCGACGACGCACAGGACGAGGACTGAGGCGGGGACCGGTCAGCCCACGTCCCCTGCGCCCGGTGCGAGCGCACCGGCGGCGACCAGCCCGTTGATCAGCACACCGAACAGCACGCGGTGGATCACGAACGGCGTGAAGCCGTGCGTGGAGACGTACGTGCCGGTCGGGCAGGAAGAGGGGCGTCGCCCGATCGCGCGGAGGTAGGGCGACGTCAGAGGGCCGTTCCCGGTTGACGGCTGTCTTTGCCCTTCCTTTACCATGGGGGAAACCTGCCGTACCGAGCACGAAGAAGGAGCCGCGGTTCCCGCGATGGACCATCCCCCGAGTACCGACCGTGTCATCCCCGGACAGGCCCGCGCAGGCGTGGGAACGGGGGTGACACGGTGACCGAGGTCCTGCTCCTTCTGCTGGCCCTGCTGCTGACCCTGGCCTGCGCGGTGTTCGTCGCGGCGGAGCTCTCCCTGACCACGGTGGAACGCGGCGAGCTGGAACGTTCCGCCGCCGCCGGTGAGCGCGGCGCGGACGGTGCCCTCAAAGCGGTGCGGCGGCTGACGCTGCAGTTGTCCGGCGCGCAGCTGGGCATCACGGTGACCTCGCTGGTCATCGGCATGCTCGCCGAGCCGTCCCTGGCGGTGCTGCTGAGCGGGCCGGTCGAGGCCGTCGGTCTGCCCGAGGGCGCCGCGGCCATGACAGGGACCGTCCTGGGCGTCGTCATCTCGACCGTGGTGCTGATGGTGATCGGTGAGCTGGTGCCCAAGAACTGGGCGATCTCCAGTCCGCTGGCCGTCGCCAAGGTGGTGGCCGGGCCGCAGCGCGGCTTCACCGCGGCCTTCTCACCGCTGATCAAGCACCTCGACGACGCCGCGAACCGTCTGGTGCGCCGGTTCGGCCTGGAACCTGCCGAGGAACTGGCCTCCGCCCGCACCCCCGACGAGCTGCGGGCCCTGGCCCGCCACTCCGCCGCCGAGGGCGTGCTGGAGCCCGACTCCGCCGAGCTCTTCGTCCGCACGCTCCACCTGAGCGAGCTGACCGCGGAGAACGTCATGACCCCGCGCGTGGACGTATGTGCCCTGGAGGCCCACGCGACCGCCGCCGACGCCGCGGCGCTGTCGCTGTCCACGGGCCTGTCCCGCTTCCCCGTCTACCGGGACAGCCTCGACGAGGTGATCGGCACCGTCCACATCCGCGACGTCCTGGCGCTCCCGGCCGGCGAGCGCGCCATCACGACCGTGGGCGCCCTCGCCACGGCACCGCTGCTCGTGCCCGACAGCCTGCCGGTGAACCGGCTGCTGGACCGGCTGCGCAGCCGCCGCACCATGGCCGTCGTCATCGACGAGTACGGCGGCACGGCCGGTGTCGTCACCGTCGAGGACGTCGTGGAGGAGGTCGTCGGCGACGTGCGCGACGAACACGACCCCCAGCAGCGGCCCGACCTCGCCCCCACGGGCGACGGGTCGTGGGAGGCCGACGGCAACGTCCGGATGGACCAGCTCGCCGGCATCGGCCTGACCGCGTCCGACGGCCCGTACGAGACCGTCGCCGGCCTGCTGGCCGCCACCCTCGGCCGGATCCCCGCCCGGGGTGACGCCGCCGAGGTCGACGGCTGGCGCTTCACCGTGCTCAGCGTCGACCACCACGTGGCCGAGCGAGTCCGTGTCGCACGTATCCCCGAGGACGGCCGATGACCGCGCTGCAACTCGCCGTCGGCGCCCTCACGCTGCTGACGAACGCCTTCTTCGTGGGCGGTGAATTCGCCCTGATCTCCGTACGGCGCAGCCAGATCGAGCCGCGCGCGCAGGGGGGCGACAGGCGGGCCCGCAGCGTGCTGTGGGGTCTGCAGCACTTGTCCGCCCTGCTGGCCACGGCGCAGCTGGGCATCACCGTCTCCTCGCTGGTGCTGGGCGCGGTCGCCGAGCCCGCCATCGCCCACCTGCTGGAGCCGGGCTTCGAGGCGGTGCACGTCCCGCACGCGCTGGTGCACCCGATCTCGTTCGTGATCGCCCTGGCGGCGGCCACCTACCTGCACATGCTGGTCGGCGAGATGGTGCCCAAGAACATCGCGCTCGCCGCGCCCGAGCGCGCCGCGCTGCTGCTCGGCCCGCCGCTGGTGGCCGTCACCCGCGCGCTGCGCCCCGTGGTCTTCGGCGTCAACGCCTTCGCCAACGCCCTGCTGCGGCTGCTGCGCGTCGAGCCGAGGAACGAGGTCGCGGCCGTCTTCACCGACGACGAACTGGCCCGCCTGGTCCAGGACTCCAGCGCCGCCGGCCTGCTCGACGCCACGGGCGGCGAGCGCTTGCGCGACGCGCTGGAACTCGGCAGCCGCCCGGTGGGGGAGATCCTCGTGCCGGCCGGCCGCATGGTCACTGTCGGCGAGCGGGTCACCCCGGACGAGCTGGAGCGGACCGCCGTCGCGTCCGGCTACTCCCGCCTGCCGGTCAGCGGCGCCGACGGTGGTGTCCTGGGCTTCCTCCACATCAAGGACACCCTCGGCGTCGCCGAGCGCGACCGCCCCTTCCCCCGGAGCGCCTTTCATCCCGTGATCCGCCTGCGTCCGACCACCCCGCTGGACGACACGCTCACCGCCCTGCGCGCCGCGGGCACGCACCTCGCCGCGGTCACCGGGGACGACGGCACGCTGCTCGGCTACGTCACCATGGAGGACGTGCTCGAGGAACTCGTCGGCACGGCCGGGGAGGTGGAGGAGGCGGCCTGAGTCGCTGCCCGGCGGTTCCGCGCGTCGTGGTGGGCGAGGTGGTGGCCGCAACGCAACCGCAACCGCACACCGTTCCGGCCGCTTCAGCTCCTGCTGCCGTGGGGCTCAGCGCGCGGTGCCGTCCGGCTCGTCCGTCCTGCGGGTCACATCCCCGGGGGCCGCCCGGATGACGCGCGGGGCGGGCCGCTCGGCGGACGGGTCGTCGTCCGCCTTCATCGCCGCGGCCTCGCTCCTGAGGATGCGGGTGGCCTTCCCGGCGGAGCGGACGAGGCCGGGGAGCTTCCTGATGCCGATCAGGACGATGACCACGATGAGCAGCAGGGCGAGCTCGCTGAGGCCGAACATCGCGGGGTTCCCTCCGGTTGGTCAGGGCGCGGTACGCCCGTGCGACGACCCTGTGGAAACTACAGCACTGCGGAGCCCGGGCGGGCCCCGGCCGCGGCGCCCCGCATCTCCCGGGCCGGGTTGCCGCCCCAGTGGGCCCGCTCCGGCACCTCCTCGCCCTTCATCAGGAAGGAGTCGGGCGCGAGGACCGCGTCGTCGCCCATCGTCACGCCGTAGTGGACGAGGGCGCCCACGCCGACGGTGCACCGGCTGCCCAGCGTGGTGCGGTCCGACTTGAAGGTGCCGTCCTCCTGCGAATGGCACTGAATCCGGGTGCCCTCGTTGAGGACGCATTCGTCGCCGATGGTGACGAGGGACCGCTCGGGCACGTAGCAGCCGTCGTCGAAGACCCGGCTGCCGATCCGGACGCCGAGCAGCCGCCAGACGACGGTCTTGAAGGGCGTGCCGTTCAGGACCGCGATCGCCTCGGTCGGGTTGGTGATCTTCCAGTAGCGTTCGTGCCGCCAGAAGGGACGTTCGTAGATCGAGCAGTACAGCGGCCGCAGACCCTTCCGGCCCGCGGCCGCGCGCTCGGTCAGCGTCATGCCGGCGATGGCGAACAGCACCGTGAGGACGTTGGCGAACGCGATCACCGCCGGGCCGAACGCGTCGTAGAGGTCCGCGGCGACCGACACGACCAGGGCGACGCAGAAGAAGAACAGCCACCGCGACAGCAGGTGCAGGGCCATGGTGCCGGCGTTGTGCCTGTTCTTGGCCGCCAGGCGGCGGCGGAAGGTCCGGCCGTCCTTCAGGTGGTCGAACCTGCTGTCCCGCAGGACGGACCGGGGGATCTCGAAACTGGGCGAGCCGAGGAGGCCGACGCCTTCACGGACCTTCCCGTCGAGCGGGACCATCACCTTGGTGGCCAGGAGGCAGTTGTCACCGGTCCTGGCCCCGGAGGGGAAGGCGATGTAGTTGCCGAGGAAGTTGCGCGGGCCGATCGCCGTCCCGGACGTCCGGAAGGACGTGGCCGTGTAGTCGGTGTTGATGACCGACAGCCCGTCGGCGATCATCGTCCCCCTGCCGACGCTGGTCAGACAGGGGTTGTCCTGCCGCACCGTCAGGCCGAAGTTGGAGCCGGTCTGCTCGACGTCGCCCAGGTCGTACCCGAGGCGGCTCAGATAGGGGACGATCGCCGAGCTGTCGCCGAACAGGACCTTGTGGAAGCGCCGGTTGGTGAGGAACCCGATGGCCCGGTGCGCCCCGTAGCGGAGGCCGAACAGGGGGTAGTCGGTCCCGGGCCGTACGAGGAGCGCAAGCACGCGCGGCACGCTCACCGAGACCAGGGCCCCCAGGACGACGGCGCCGAAGAAGAAGATCGCGGACGCGGCGAGAGCGTCGGCGTAGAACGCCGGGCTCGTCAGCGCCATGGGCCCGGGTCGCAGCAGCGCCTGGAACTGCGGGACCGCGGCGATCAGCAGGACGATGCCGCCGACGGCCACGGGGACGTACACGATCAGGGCCGTCAGTACCTGGGTCGTCGCGTAGGCGGCCCTGCGGACGGTGCCGCAGCGGGCGGGACGGGCCGCACGGCGGTAGTCCACCTCGGTCGGCTGGGCCGGGGAACCGTGCCAGCGTTCGCCGTCGGGCACGGACTGGCCGGCGTGCAGCGAGGACGAGTGCCCGAGCTGGGTGCCGTCGCCCATGGCGGTCCCGATGTCCAGGACCGTCGCCTCGCCGATCAGCACGTCCCTGCCGAGGGTGACCGTTCCGGTCCGGATCACTCCCGACTGCGCCCGGTAGCAGTTGAGGAAGGCGTCCTTGCGGATCACCGTGCCGTCGCCGACGGTGAGCAGGTCGGTGCAGACGGGGACATGGCGCGTCAGTATCGTGACGCGGCGTCCGATCCTCGCGCCGAGCGCCCGCAGGTAGAGGGAGTAGAGCGGGGAACCGGCGAACAACGCCAGCGGGTTCGCCCGGATCAGCGTCTTGGCGCACCAGAAGCGGACGTACGCCAGGCTCCAGAGGCGGATCTCCCGTGGACGCCACCGGCCGACGAGCGCCCACTTGGCCACGATGGGCAGCACGCACACCCCGGCGAAGACGGCGGCACCGAAAGCGACCGCCCTCAGGTAGGTGCCGAGCAGCCCGGAGCCGTCCGCGATCCACTCCACGCCTTCCGCGAAGACGAGGGCCGCCGCATAGGAGTAGGTGAGGAAGAACAGCAGTTGCAGCGTCGCGCACAGCACGTAACGCGGCGTACCCGGCGGCTTTCCCATCGTGGCCGGCGCGTACGGTGCCGCCGCCGGGGCGGCGGCCGGGGCGGCGGCCGGGGCGGCGGCCGGGGGCGGGGCGTCGGCGAGGGCCGCCGCCAGGCTCCTGACGGTCGGGTGGCGGTAGACGTCCTTGATCGAGACGGACGGCACGTCCTGACGCTTCCTGAGCCGCGCGCAGAAGCGGGCCATCACCATGGAGTCCGCGCCTAGGTCGGTGAAGAAGTTGCCGTCGAGCGGGACCCGCTCGGCCTGCACGACCGGGGCCAGTACCTCGGCGAGGATCCGTTCGCGGTCGGTGGCCGCGGACTCGTCGGGATCGGGGGTCAGGACGTCGACCGGGATGTCCGCCATGCCGGCTCCATGAGGGGTGCGAATCACGTGCGGTCGAGCTGAGCGCCGAGGCGGCACCGCCTCGGCCGACGTCCGAGCGAGCGATCCGGAATCTGTGGGTGGGCCGTGTGTCCGGTATCGGTGATGTGTGTATCGTACTGGCAGTCTCGGTCCCGGGCGCCACGGACGCCAACCGGCCGGGCCGTCGCCTACGGCGACTGCGGAGCGCTCCGGGTGCGGCACCGCTGCTCGACGGGGAGCGGATGGCTGCTGGGTCCACGTGTTCGTCGCCCTCGATGACGCCCTGATCGTAGGACGGCACGGTGTCCGGATCCTGCTCGCGCCGGTCGAGCAGCAGACCGCGGCCGCCGTGCATCAGCTCGTACAGCCGCCCCCCGCCTCAGTCCCACGTCCCGCAGCCGCCGGCCCGAGCAGTTCGTGGCCCTCACCGAAGTCGTAGCGGACCGCGATCGCGGTGATCTTCTCGATCAGACGCCGGTTCACCTCCTCGAGGTCCATCAGCTCCGCCAGCAGCCGGCGCACCGCCTGGGGACCCGGCTCGGTCGACAGCAGCTGCATCCGCGCGCGGGTGTTGTCCAGCACGTCGGCGGCGACCGGATGCCGTTCGGCGTGACAGCTGTCCAGCAGGCCCTCCGGCGCCCAGCCGTTCACCGCGGCGGCGAGCTTCCAGCCGAGGTTGAAGTCCAGGGCCGTCGCTGCATCCCGCTCCACCCACGACTCGTAACCCACCAGGTCACGCGAGGTCGCCGCCCAGTAGTCACCCGTGAAGTTCTTCTGCCCCTCGAACGCGATGAACTTCCGGACCGGGACGGCAGGTTCGAAAGGTTCATCCCAGTAGCGGGCCAGTGAACCAAGCCGTCCAACCCCGTCGACGCCGGCGCACCCCACCTGACGTCCGACGCGTACTCCCAGGCGGCTCCCGACCGCGCAGGCTCGCTCACGGCCACCTCCCCGACGCCCATGCGCCTCGCTGTGAGCGTCGGCCACCCGGCGTGAGGCCATGCCCAGACACAGAAGGCGTCACCCCATCGAGCGACCACCCGTTCCGTACACCACGAGAACCAGATCACTTGAGACCACAGACCAGGTTCTCTCGTACGGGGACACGTTCACGGCCCTCAGTCGATACAGAACTCGTTACCCTCGATGTCCAGCATCGGGATGCACGCATCGTTGCCGTCGTACAGCGTCTGCACGTGTACCGCGCCAAGCGGGACCAACCGTGCGCATTCGGCCTCAAGCGCGGCCAGGCGCTCTTCACCCACGAGTCCGGTGCCGACCCGCACATCAAGATGAACCCGGTTCTTGACGGCCTTCCCTTCGGGGACGCGCTGGAAGTACAGCCGCGGGCCCACACCTGAGGGATCAATGCAGGCGAACCATGAATCCCGCTGCGCAGGTGGCTGCGAGCTCTTGAAGTCATCCCAATTGACAAACCCCTCCGGCGGCGGCGGTATGACGTACCCCAGCACCTCGCACCAGAAACGGGCGAGGCGCTCAGGTTCTGCGCAGTCGAAGGTGACTTGGAACTTCTTGATCGACGTCATCGGCCCACCATATTGGCGCGTGCCGTTCACGGTTCCACCGCGTGCGGGTCGAGGTCTCGCGTGACATGAGCAGCGTCAACGGGCCAGATCACCTGAGACGACGAGCGAATCGGAGCAGTTCGCTTGAGACAGGGGACCAGATCGACAGAGACGGGACAACAGGTCACGCGCGTGTCCTGTCTCAACGAAGTCAGTCGTCCACCCTTGCGCTGACCTGCGTGGACTGGATTGGGTGAGACGCGAGGACTTGATTCGTTGAGACAGATCTCGTGGGGCCGGGACCGAACAGGCTGAGTGCTGTCCGGTCCCAGGTCGGGCCGCCGCTGCACTGGTCGGGCCGTCACGCCCTGGCGCTGGCGACTCCTGAGCCGTCCATGTAGTCGCGGACTCGTGTGATCAGTCCGTTGCGGACGTGGAGTATCAGGAGGCCGGGGACGGTGAACGTGGTGGCCTTGGCGGGCAGCGTTCCCACCACGACATGCTCGGCGACGATCACTTCGGGATCGGCGGTCTCGTAGGCCGCGACCCTGCTGACCTCCTCCACCTGGACGGGACTGGCGCCCCAGGCTGCCCGGTATCCGCCGCGCACGGCCTCACGACCCTCGAAGCTCGGGGGGAATCCGGGTGAGGCGAACGGGAACTCGTGCACTGCGTCGATGGAGTAGAGATCGGCGAGATCGTCCGGGGACTTGTCGAGCATGGCTTGGTAGTAGCAGGTCAGCACCTCGTGTGGGGTGCGAACAGCAGGTGTATCAAGAGATGACACGGGGGTTATTCCATTCACTCAACGCTTGTTGACCCAATCACCGTAGGGTCGGCCGGACGTTCGGTCAACGCCTGTAGAGTGAATCGGTGTCCACTTCTCGCCAGTCCCGCGCCGACCGACGCCGAGCGACCGAGGTGCGCATCCTCGACAGCGCCCGGGAGTTGTTCGCCGAGAAGGGATTCGAGCGCACCACCATTCGCGCCGTGGCCGCTGCGGCGAGCGTTGATCCGGCTCTCGTCATGCAGTACTTCGGCTCGAAGCGGGAGCTGTTCAGCCAAGCCGTGCAGGCGTTGCCCGCCCCGCTGACGGCAACTGACACCGACGAGCTCGTCGATCAGTTGCTGGCCTCCCTCGGCCTCAAGCTCGGTGGTCTGCCCGAGGGCACGCTGGCGATGATGCGGTCGATGCTCACCGACCAGGCTGCAGCCGATCACGTCCGTGCCGCTCTCGGCCGGCAGATCGACAGTGTCGGTGCCGCCATGCCCGCCGCCGAGGATCCCGAACTGCGCGCCGCACTGGTTGTCACCGCGTTGCTGGGCGTGACCATCGGCCACCAGCTCCTCGGCCTGGCCGCGCTTCGCGAGGCCTCTGCGGATCACATCGCCGCGTTGCTCCGCCCGGCCATCAAGGCCCTGGCCGGACCGCCGGGGTGAACGCAACGCCCCGGTTGCTCGGAATGTGAGCACGCTGTACTCAGGCTCAGCAGCGGTAGTAGGGGTGGAACGCGGGGAGGGCCCTGAGACGTTCACGGTGGGTCGCGGCGCGGTAAATGCGGGAACACCACACCGGCTGGCACCGACTTCCGCGTGAGGAGCTTGTCCTCTGCTGCGGATCCTGCCCGCAGTGTCCGCACTGCCCCCTGGCCCACCAGGCCTCGTAGGAGGCTTGCCTGCAAGGTTCGGAGCGCCAGCGAAAAGGGCGGTTGCAGTCTCACCAGCACGTCCATCGGTGTGGAATCGATCTGCATAAGCTCGCCGGGCGCACTCGCCGGCACTTCGCTAAATGGCCCAGATGGCCGTGCACCGATCGAGCGGCAGGTGCGAGCCGACCCGGTGGCGTCCGGGAGGCCGGCGGCACCCGCCTCTTCCCGGTCACCGGCCGACTCCACTGGCCAAGTGCACGATCGTGCGCGGCCCCAGCAACTCGGCCGTCATGTCCTCGGGGGTCAGCTCCTGGAGCCAGAGGAGGTGAAACAGCACGGGCAGCGTCGACAGCCGGTCTCCGGCCGCGTCCGCCCCCGCCATGAGCGGTCCCCGGGTCGCGAAGGTCTCCCGGAGCCGGGTCGCGGCCGGGTCATGCAAACACCGTGGGTGCCGGTAGCGCGACAGCCACCGGACATTCGCCAGCAGCACCGCGTCCGGTATCCCCAACCGCTCGAACCTCCACTCGGCCTGGGCACAGACCAGACGCGTCACCTCGAACGCTTCGGCGTCCTTCGGCTCGATCCGGTCGTCCGCACGAACATCGACGACCATCGCGGAGCCATCCGCGCGGCGCACGAAGTAGTCCGGAGCGTGCCGACGCTCCCGCTCGCCGTCATGCCAGTGCAGCCAGAACGGCTGCGAGCTGATCCCCACCACACTCGGATCGAAGTCCATGAGTGAGACAGGACACACGCGCCCCAGATGGACGGCCTTGCCTTGCGACAGTTACCGATATATCGTTGAAGCATCGCGACCGTACGATGATGGAAGGAGCGTCACCATGCGTTCCCATGGACATGGACACTTTGGGCCCGGCCATCACCACCGCGGCGAGCACGAGCAGGAGGGGCGGCGCGCGGCGTTCGGGCCCTTCGGACCGCCGTTCGGCGGGGGGCCCTGGGGGCCCGGGCCGTGGCACGGCGGGCGGGGCGGCAGGGGAGGCCCGCGGGGCCGGGCGCGCCGCGGCGACGTGCGCGCCTCGATCCTGGCGCTGCTCGCCGACCGGCCCATGCACGGCTACGAGATGATCCAGGAGATCGCCGAGCGCAGCGGCGGCGCGTGGAAGCCGAGCCCCGGCTCGGTCTACCCGACGTTGCAGTTGCTGGAGGACGAGGGCCTGATCAGCAGTGCGTCGGAGGGCGGCAAGAAGCTCTTCACGCTCACCGAGGCCGGACGTGCCGAGGCCGAGGCGGGGTCCGAAGCCCCCTGGGAGGAGGCCGGGCGCGGCATCGACTGGGAGGCCATGAACGAGATCCGCAAGGCGGGCGCCGGCCTGGTCGACGCCTTCCGGCAGGTCTGGGCGACCGGTACGCCCGAGCAGCGCGACAAGGCGCTGGCCGTGGTCAACGAGGCCCGCAAGAAGCTCTACCTGATCCTCGCCGACGAGGACTGACACTCCCTCGTGCGCCGGTGGCCCGGGATGCGCGCGTCCCGGGCCACCGGCGTCGTGTGTGCGGCGCCTATGGGCACGGGCACTCGTGGGGACTCCCTATGGGCCGTCCGGTTCGGCCTCTTCCGTATCCTGTGCGGGATCTTGAACCGCGGCGGGCGCCCGGCCGGCCCCGCACGTCCCGCGCACGACCAGCCGCGTCGGCAGGACGCGCGGCGGGAGCGGACGTACGGCCTCCGGGCCGAGCAACTCGCACAGCGCCGCGACGGCCGCGGTGCCGAGGGCGCGGTGGTCCTGGGCGACCGTGGTGAGCGCGGGGCGCACGAGGGTGGCCGCGTCGATGTCGTCGAAGCCGACGACCGCCAGGTCCCGGGGGACGGACAGGCCCGCGTCGGCGACGGCGTGCAGGGCGCCGATCGCCATCATGTCGCCGGCGGCGAACAGGGCGGTCGGCGGATCGGGCAGGGCGAGCAGTCGGCGGACCGCGTGGCGCCCGCTGTCGAGGAAGAAGTCCCCGGCGACGACGTACTCCCGGGGCACCGCAAGTCCCAGGCGAGCGCAGGCGGCACGGAAACCGGCCAGCCGCTGGGCGGCGGGGGTGAGCTCCGGCGGGCCGGTGACGGTGGCGATCCGGCGGTGACCGAGGGAGTGCAGGTGGGCGACGGCCGCCTCCGCGCCGCCGGTGTTGTCGGAGGCGACGCCGACCGTGCGTGGGCCGTCCAGGGTGACGTCGAGCCCGGCGCAGGGGATGTCCGAGGCCGCCAGCGCGCGCAGGGCGCGGTCGTCGGCGGGCCGGCCCATCGCGATCACCCCCTCCAGGCTGTGCCGCCGCACGGCCTGCACGTACGTCGACTCCGCGTCCTGCGGCCCGGCCGTGGTGAGCAGCATGAGGTGGTAGCCCGCGTCGGACAGGGCGGTGCGCACGGAACTCAGCAGGCCCTGCAGGTAGGGGTGGTGGAGGCCGCGCGACTCGTGCCCGGTGTCCCACAGCAGGCCGATGGTGTCGGAACGGCGCCGCACCAGGGTGCGGGCGGGCTCGTTGGGCGCGTAGCCCAGTTCGCCGGCCAGCCGCCGGATGCGCTCGCGGGTGGTCTGGCTGACCTCGGCCCGGCCGTTGAGGGCGCGCGAGACGGTCGCGGTGGACACGCCGCTGCGCCGGGCGAGTTCCCGCAGGGTGATCGCGGGACCGGTCCCGGGCGGGGACGCGGACGAGGGGTCCTCTTGGATTCGCGGCACGGTCACAGTCTTGACGATATGTCATGGCAGCGTCAGTCTGTCGGGTGCGACAGCAGCCGGAAACGTTTACGGCCAGTGCCCGGAAGGGCCCGGACAGGAACGGGATGCCTGCTATGCCAGCGAACGAACCGCGCGCACGCCTCATCCGCGACCGGTGGAGAAACCGCAACCGGTTGAGAAGTCTCCTCGTCCTCTCGACCGCGGCCGCCTGCGCCGCCGCGGTCGCCTCCGTCCCCGCCCGCGCCGACGGGCCCGTCTACACCCGGGCCGGCGCGCCCGTGGACTTGCGCGTCAAGGACCTGCTGGGGCGCATGACCCTGCAGGAGAAGATCGGTCAGATGGACCAGATCGCGGTCGCCCGCATCCAGGGCGACTGCGAGTGGAGCGGCGGGGAGCTCAACGAGAGCTGCATGAAGACCGTCCTCGCCGACTACCCCGTCGGCTCGGTGATCTCCGGCGGCGGCATGACGCCGGCGAAGAACACGCCCCAGGACTGGGCGAAGATGGTCAACGCCGTGCAGAAGTACGCCGTCACCAACACGCGCCTGCACATCCCCATCCTGTACGGCGTGGACGCCGTCCACGGGCACAACAACGTGCTCGGCGCCACGATCTTCCCGCACCAGATCGGCCTCGGCGCCACCTGGGACCCGGGCACGGTCAAGGACTCCGCCGCGGCGACCGCCCGCGCCGTCGCCGCCACCGGCATCGACTGGAACTTCGCCCCCGTCGCCGACCTCGCCCGCGACCAGCGGTGGGGCCGCTACTACGAGACCTACGGCGAGGACCCGCTGCTCGCGGGCACCCTGGCCGGCTCGGCCGTGACGGGCATCGAGCACGCCGGCGGGTCCAAGCGCGTCGCCGCCAGCGTCAAGCACTACGGAGGCTACTCCGAACCCTCCAACGGCCACGATCGCGTGCCCGCCGACGTCTCCATCCGCTACCTCCAGGACACCCTCCTGCCCTCCTACCGGCAGGCGGTCCAGGCCGGCGCCAAGACCGTGATGGTCAACTCCGGCGCCGTCAACGGCGTACCGGCCACCGCGTCGAAGTACCTGCTGACGAAGGTGCTGCGCCAGCAGTGGGGCTTCAAGGGCGTCACCGTCAGCGACTGGGAGGACGTGCGCGCCCTCCAGACCCGCTACAAGATCGCCGCTGACTACCCGGAGGCGATCGCCCTCGCCGTCAACGCGGGCCTCGACATGGCGATGGAGCCGTACTTCGCCAAGGAGTGGAGCACGGGCCTCAAGACGGCCGTCGACCGCCGCCTGGTGTCGACACGGCGCATCGACGAGGCCGTCGGGCGCATTCTGCGCATGAAGTTCGAGCTCGGTCTCTTCGAGCACCCCTACGTGGACCCCGCCAAGGCCGACAAGGCGGTACTCGGCGTCGACACCGCACTCGCGCGGCAGGCCGCGGCCGAGTCGCAGGTGCTGCTCCGCAACGAGGGCGGCGTGCTGCCGGTGCGCGCGCAGGCGCGGCGGATCGTGGTGGCGGGCTCGTACGCGGACGACATCAACGACCAGGCCGGCGGCTGGACGATCGGCTGGCAGGGCGTGCCCGAGGGCGTCGAACTGCCCGGCACGACCATTCTGGAGGGCATCCGCGCGGCGGCCCCCGCCGGCGCCGACGTCGTACGGGCCACCTCCGCGGACGACGCGGTGGCGCAGGCGAAGAACGCCGACCTGACCGTCGTCGTGGTCGGCGAGAAGGCCGCCGCCGAGGGCGCCGCGGACAGCCCCCGGCCCGAGCTGTCGGCCGACCAGCAGGCGCTGGTCAAGGCGCTGAAGGCGAGCGGAAAGCCGGTCGTCACCGTGGTCGTCGCGGGCCGTCCGCTGGTCCTGGGCGACGCGGCGGGCACCGACGGCCTGCTGATGTCCTGGCTGCCCGGCACCGAGGGCGGCGGCGCCGTCGCCGACGTGCTGTTCGGCAAGGTCAACCCGAGCGGGCGACTGCCCGTCTCGTGGCCGAAGGACATCGGCAACGAACCCCTGTACTACCAGCAGCTGCCGGGCACGAACGGCGGCCTGGAGTCGTCCTACGACGCGCTCTATCCCTTCGGGGCGGGCCTGTCCTACACGACGTACTCCTACGACGCCCTCACCGCCGATGCCAAGGGCGTCAAGGTGACCGTCGCCAACACCGGTGCACGCGACGGTGACCTGGTGGTCCCGGTCTACGCCTCGCGGGCGGTCAGCCAGGTGCTGTGGCCGGCGCGCAAGCTGGTCGCCTTCACCAAGGTGCATCTGAAGGCGGGCGAGAAGCGGACCGTGCGGCTCGACTTCGTGCGCGGCGCGCTCGCCGTGACGCCGGGCGACATCGACGGCGCGGGAACGCCGCGGGTCGAGCGCGGGAGGTACACCTTCACGGTGGGGGACAAGAGCGCCGACGCGGTCCTGCGTTAGGCGGCGGGCGCCGGGGGCCGCGGCGGTCACGCCACCCGCGGTCCCCGGCTTCCGCGTCGTCCCCGGCTTCCGCGTCGTCCCCGGCTTCCGCGTCGTCCCGGGCTGCCGCGAGGCTGCTGGGCGGCTACCCGACGTGACCGGCGAACTCGCGCGGCGACTCGTTCAGCGCGGCGGTGGCGGCGTCCTCGAGCTTGCCCGCCATGAGGGCGACGGCGGCGCGCAACGGCCGCGGTCGCAACTCGCAACCGCGGCCGCACGACCTCGTGGCGGCCGTCCGGGACAGCGGGGTGCGACGCATCGTGCTGCTCTCCTCCCGGGCCGCCGGAACCCGGCCGGACGCGGTCTCCCACGAACCACTGCGGGTCTGCGAGGCCGCGGTTCGCGGCTCCGGCGTGGACCGGACGGTCCCGCGGTCGGGCGGCCTCGCCTCCAGCGCCCCGGCGTGGGCGGACCAGGTGCGGTGCCCGTACGGTGGCCGCGCCCTTCGCGGACGTGGCGCTGCCGGTCGTCGAACCCGTGGATGCCGCCGAAGCCGCCGCGGTCGTCCTCCGCGAGGTGCCCACGCCGGCCGGAGCTACGTGCTGACCGGGCCCGAAGCGGTCTCCTCGCGCCGGCAGGCGGAGGTGCTCGGCCGGGAACTGGGCACCGCGCTGCGTTTCGTCGAGCCGCGCGGAGGCACGTGCCGGGACGCTGCGCTTCGTGCCCGCGCCGGTGGCGGACGGCACCCTGGACATCCTGGGAGAGCCGCTGCCCGCCGAGCGGCGGGCCGGACCCGGCGTCGTCACGCTGCTCGGGCGCCCGGCGCGGACCATCGCCGCCTGGGCCGCCCGCCACGCGGCGGCCTTCGCTGATGCCGCGGCGCCGCCCCGGCCCTTGTGGGGGCGGGGCGGCACCGGGATCCCGTCGTCCGGGTCAGGGACGGACGACGAGCTGGAAGGACTGCGCGGCGGAACCGTCGCAGGGGCGCTGGACCAGCTGGGTGCCGCTCGGGTCTGCGGTGGGGGCGGTCAGGCACTTGCCGCTGTGGCGGGCGGTGAAGTGGTAGCGGCCCGCGGACTCGGCGACGGGCTTCCACTGCTGGTTGGCGCCGCCGCCGCCGTACGTCCACAGCTGCAGCGGGGCGTTGTCGGCGGTGGAGACGTCCGTGACGTCCACGGCCTTCGTGGTGTCGTTGCGGGCGGCCAGGCGCGTGTAGCCGCTGTCGGTGGACAGCACGCGGAAGTCCTGGGCGGTGGTGGAGTTGCAGGTGTACTGCTGGATCGCGGTGCCATTGGCGGTGGCGGCGGCGCGGGCGTCCACGCAGCGGCCGCTGCCGGCGTTGACCAGGGAGTACCAGGACGTCTCGGAGATCGGGTCGGTGGGGGCGGGGTCGCCGGTGGAGCCGGTACCGAGCCACTTGAGGCCGTCGAGGAGGAAGGTGTTCTGGGTGGCGTCGGCGAAGGTCGACGACAGCCCGGTGTTCGTGTCGTAGTTCATCGCGTTGTGGCCGAAGTTGGCATAAAGCATGCGGTACTTGGTGTTGGTCCACAGGATCGGGTAGTAGCCGCTGTACCACGACTGGTCGGGGTCGGTGCCCAGGGGAAAGCTGACCGGGTCGACGGAGGCCAGGATGTCGATGTCCGGGTTGGTGCGCAGGTCGTTGTTCCAGCTGTACCACTCGCTCACCGACGAGGTGAACGTCGCCGGCAGGTGCGAGGTGGAGGGGTGGGTGCGGTCCTCCACGCGCAGCACGGCGGTCGTGGGTCCCCAGGTGTTGGAACGGAAGTTCCCGCTGCCGAGGAACTGGTTGTAGTACCAGGGCCAGCTCTGCGCGTTGTCGGTCCAGGCCGAGACGTGGAAGCCCATCCACGCGCCGCCGCCGCGCATGTACGCCTCGAAGCCGGAGCGCTGGGCGGAGGTCTGCGGGGCGTCGTCGAGGAACAGGACGACCTGGTACTGCTCGAGGGCGCTTGCGTCCGTCAGCAGGTTCCAGTTGGTCGTCGAGGTGTACGTGAAGCCGCCTGCGGCCCCGGCCTGCGGGAACCACTGGTTGGCTTCCTTGACGAAGTCGATGTGGGCCGCGTCCCAGGTGCCGTTGTAGAACGCCAGCACCTTGAAGGGGGCGGCGGCGGGGGCGGACGTGGCCGGGGCCGCGACGGCCCCCAGGAGGACGGCGAGCAGCAGTAACAGGCGGGCGGCGACGCGCCTCGCGGCGGTCGTGGCACGGGTCATGGGGGGGAGGTCCTTCCCGGTCGGCGGGCGCGTGTGGGGGGCGCCGGTGGGGGAGCGGGGTGGGGGGAGGCGGTGGGGAGGCCTTCGTCAACTCGTGATTTAAGGAGTGAAGGAAGGCCCCAGTCAAGACTTTGGTACAGACCAGTAATGTTCGTTCAGGTGACGGTCGTTGATCAGCGGGCCCGGGTGGGTTGTCCGGCGGCGCGGGCCCGGGGGAACGGCCTGACCGGCGCGGCGCGTTCAAGTGTTGTCCCGCGCGGAAGCGCCGGAGCCGGCCGGTGGTACCGCGCCGCACCGGCCGCCAACTGCGCGGATTCCTGGCATCGCCGGTGAACCGGCGCCGTGACGCGCTTGCGGCGGTGTTCGGAATCCATAGCGCGACCTCTTGACGTGTCCGCTGCGAAAGCCTAACTTCACGCCGTGAAGAAAGGTCGGTTCCGACCTTTGAGCCGCTGTCGCATGGCCGGGCGCGTGCGTCCGGCCCACCCCCGCTTCCGTCATGCCACGCCATGCCCTCACCCGCTTCGGCATGTCCGCGCACACCCCCCACGGCGCCGCGCCCCGCGCGGCACAGGAGTCATCCATGAGAACTCTCGGAGCGCCGCCCCGCGACGTCCCCGGACGCGGCCGGGTCCGGCGCCGCGTCGTACCGCTCGCGCTCGGCGCGCTGTTCGCCTCGGGTCTGTCCGCCGTCGTGCTGACGGCCCCGCAGGCCCAGGCCGCCTCCCTCCCCACCGGCTGGGTGACCGTCGCAGCCAAGCACAGCGGCAAATGCGTCGACGCCGCCGCCGCGGGCACCGCCAACGGCACCGCGGTCCAGCAGTACACCTGCAACGGCACCGCCGCACAGCAGTGGCAGTTCCAGGCGACCAGCGACGGGTACGTCCGCGTCGACAACCGCAACGACGCGAGCAAGTCCTGGGACGTCACCGACGTCTCCACGGCGGACGCCGCACCGGTCCAGCTCTGGTCGTACTCGGGTGGCGCCAACCAGCAGTGGCTGCCGGTCGAGGAGGCCGGCGGGACCTACCACTTCGTGAACCGCAACAGCGGCAAGTGCCTCGACGTGCCCGCCGCCTCGACCGCCGACAGCGCCCGCATCCAGCAGTACACCTGCAACGGCACCGCCGCGCAGTCCTTCAGCCTGGGCTCCGCCGACGCCCCGCAGAACCCGCCGGGCACCCCCGACTTCGGCCCGAATGTCTCGGTCTTCGACCCGTCGATGTCGTCGGCCGCCATCCAGGGCCGGCTCAACCAGGTCTTCGCACAGCAGGAGTCCAACCAGTTCGGCGCCCAGCGCTACGCCCTGCTCTTCAAGCCCGGCAGCTACAGCGTCGACGCCAACGTCGGCTTCTACACGCAGGTCGCGGGCCTGGGCCTGTCGCCGGACGACGTGACGATCGACGGCGCGGTCCACGCCGAGGCCGACTGGTTCCAGGGCAACGCCACGCAGAACTTCTGGCGCTCGGCGGAGAACCTCTCCGTCAACCCGTCCGGCGGCACCGACCGCTGGGCGGTCTCGCAGGCGGCCCCGTACCGCCGGATGCACGTCCGCGGCAACCTGCAGCTGGACGACGGCGGCTGGTCCAGCGGCGGCCTGATCGCCGACTCCAGGATCGACGGCCAGGTGCGCTCCGGCTCGCAGCAGCAGTGGCTGTCGCGGAACAGCCAGTGGGGCAGCTGGACCGGCTCCAACTGGAACATGGTCTTCGTCGGAGACGTGGGCGCGCCCGCGAACAGCTTCCCGAACCCGCCCTACACCACCGTCGCGCAGTCCCCGGTGACCCGGGAGAAGCCGTTCCTGTACGTCGACTCGGCAGGCGCCTACAAGGTTTTCGTGCCGTCGCTGCGCACCAACACCCAGGGCACGACCTGGGCGGGCGGCAGCCCGGCCGGCAGTTCGCTGCCGATCGACCAGTTCTTCATCGTCAAGCCCGGCGCCACCGCCGGCGACATCAACGGCGCGCTCGCCCAGGGCAAGAACCTGCTGTTCACGCCCGGCGTCTACCACCTCAGCCAGACGCTCGACATCAACCGCGCCGGCACCGTCGTCCTGGGCCTGGGCCTGGCGACCGTCATCCCGGACAACGGCATCACCGCGGTGAACGTCGCCGACGTCGACGGCGTCAAGATCGCCGGACTGCTCATCGACGCGGGCACCACCAACTCGCAGACGCTGATGCAGGTCGGCCCCGCCGGTTCGTCCGCCCGGCACACCGCCGACCCGACCTCGCTGCACGACGTGTTCTTCCGCATCGGCGGCGCGGGCGTCGGCAAGGCCTCCCAGAGCCTGGTGGTCAACAGCTCGGACGTCATCGGTGACCACATGTGGCTGTGGCGCGCCGACCACGGCAGCGGGGTGGGCTGGAACAGCAACACCGCCGCCAACGGCCTGATCGTCAACGGCACGAACGTGACGATGTACGGCCTGTTCGTGGAGCACTACCAGCAGCACCAGGTGATCTGGAACGGCAACGGCGGCCGCACGTACTTCTTCCAGAACGAGATGCCGTACGACCCGCCCAGCCAGGCCGCATGGATGAACGGCTCCGCGCGCGGCTACGACGCCTACAAGGTCAGTCCCTCGGTGACCAGCCACGAGGCCTGGGGCCTGGGCAGTTACTGCTACTTCAACGTCAACCCGTCCGTCGTCGCCGATCGGGCCTTCGAGGCGCCGGCGGTGTCCGGGGTCCGTTTCCACGACATGGTGACGGTCTCCCTCGGCGGTACGGGAACGATCAGCCACGTCATCAACAACAGCGGAGGCCCGTCCAACTCCGCGAACAACGTGGCCAACCTCGTCTCCGGTCCCTGACCCCGGCCGGACGACATCGGGCGGGGTCGCCGCCGTTCGCACGGCGGGCGGCGGCGACCCCGCCCCCAGGAACGTCCGCAGGCCCCGCCGCCGACGTCGCGGTGCCCCAACGACCATGTGGCGCGGGGGTCTTGACGCAAGGCTGGTCTAGTCCATAACCTCTGCGACCATCGGCTGTTCATGTAGTGAGGTGATGTTCGCCTACATGAACGGATGTCCCCCCACCCCTGCCCCATCCCCGGTACCAACCCCCAACGGCTTGCCCCCCCACGACGCGCACCCCGGTGCGTACACAAAGGAGCCGTCCCGTGCTGAGATCCGCCGTCAGAGCCCTCGCAGTGGCCCCTGCCGTGCTCGCGATGGCCGCCACCGCCGTCGTCGCCACCGGCGGCTCCGCGAGCGCCGCCGCCAACCCCGGCCCCGGATTCCCCGCCCACTACGCCGCGCCCTACGTCGAGACCTGGAACTCGCCCTCGGCGATGACCAACGCCCGCAACGCGACGGGCCTGAAGTACTTCACGCTCGCCTTCGTCATCGACGGCGGCGGCTGCAACGCCTTGTTCAACGGCGACACGCCCGTGACCGATGCCGGCTGGACCTCCGCGGTCAACTCCCTGCGGGCCGCGGGCGGAGACGTCATCGTCTCCTTCGGCGGTGCCTCCGGCACCGAGGTCGGCCTGTCCTGTACGAGCGTGTCCACGCTCAAGGCCCAGTACAAGAAGGTCGTCGACGCCCTCGACCTCACCCGCGTCGACCTCGACATCGAGGGCAGCGCGATCGCCGACACCACGGCCAACGACCGCCGCAACAAGGCGCTCGCCCAGCTGCAGCAGGAGTACGCGGCCGCCGGGCGCAGGCTCGACGTCCAGTACACCCTGCCGTCCATGCCGAACGGACTGGACGGCAACGGGACGAAGCTGCTCTCCAACGCCAAGAGCAACGGGCTGAACGTCAACCTCGTCAACATCATGACGATGGACTACTACGACGGGACCCGCGACATGGGCAAGGCGGCCACCGACGCCGCCACCGCCCTGCGCGGCCAGCTCGGCGCCATCTGGCCGGAGAAGTCCGACGCCCAGCTGTGGGCGATGGAGGGCAACACCCCGATGATCGGGGTCAACGACGACACCAGCGAGATCTTCACCACCGGCGACGCCGGCACGCTCGCCGACTTCGCCAAGTCCAAGGGCATCCAGGAACTCGCCTTCTGGGCGCTCGGCCGCGACAAGGCGTGTGCCACCAACGGGCAGCTGTCCGACAGCTGCAGCGGCACCCCGCAGAGCGCCTGGCAGTTCTCCTCCGTCTTCAACACCGTGACCGGCGGCGGCACCACCCCGCCGCCCACCGGCTCCACCGGCCAGATCACCGGCCTCGGCGGCAAGTGCGTCGACGTCGCCGCCGCGAGCAGCGCCAACGGCACCGCCGTCCAGATGTACGACTGCAACGGCACCGGCGCCCAGCAGTGGACGGTGGGCACCGACGGCACCCTGCGCGCCCTCGGAAAGTGCATGGACCTCACCGCCGCAGGTACCGTCAACGGCACCAAGGTCCAGCTGTACGACTGCAACGGCACCGGCGCCCAGGTCTGGCAGCGCGGCAGCGGGGACACCCTGGTGAACCCCGCCTCCGGCAAGTGCCTGGACGTCACCGACAAGTCCACCGCCAACGGCGCCCGGCTGCAGATATGGACCTGCGCCGGCGGTACCAACCAGCAGTTCCACCTCCCGGCCTGACCGGCCCCACCGCCGCCGTCCGGCGCACCGCGGATCCGCGGCGCGCCGGACGGCCGCATGCCAGGATCGGGGCGTGACCGACGACCTGGCGCCCGTGACCGCCGACGCCCTCCGTGAGCGCATGCGCTCCGCGCCCGTCCTGGCCGGGCCCCTACCGTCCTTCGACCCCGCCACTGCCGGGCCCGAACCGGGGCCGCTGTTCGCCCGCTGGCTGGCGTACGCGCTCGACGACGGCGTCCCGGAGCCGCACGTCATGACCCTCAGCACGGCCGACGCCTCCGGCCGGCCCTCGGCGCGGGTGCTCATGCTCCGCGGCGTCGACCTCGACCGCCCCGCCTTCGACTTCGCCTCGGACGCGGCCAGCCGCAAGGGCCGCAACCTCGCCGACCGCCCCCGCGCCGCCCTCAGCTGGTACTGGCCGCGGCACGGCCGGCAGATCCGGGTGACCGGACCGGTCGAGATCCTGGACCGTGCCGCCGCCCGCCGCGACTTCCTCGGCCGCCGCGAGGCCTCGCGGATCGCGGGCTTCACGGGCGTGATGAGCGCCCCGATGGAGGGGCGCGCCGCGTACGAGGAGGCCCGCCGCCGGGCCGCCGGACATGTCGCCGCGCACCCCGACGACGTGCCCGAGAGGCACACCGTCTACCGGCTCGTCGCCGACGAGGCCGAGTTCTGGCAGGGCGTACCCGCCCAGGGCCACGTCCGGCTCCGCTACACCCGCGACCCCGCCGCCCCCGGCGGCTGGACGCGCACGCTGCTCTGGCCCTGAGGCCCCAGGGCAGATGTCGCGAGCCCGCCGGGCCGGGGCCCGCACGGTCGCGGACGCCGACCTTTCCGGGCGGGGCGCCGAACCGGCGGCGGTACCCGGCAGCGGCCCGTCGATCGCGGTCCGCAGGCCGGGCCGGGCGTGGGAGGCGATGAGGCCGCGGAGCCCGTCCGGGAGGCCGGTGCGCTGCGCACCTCACGGAACCCGGCGCCCCTGCACGGCAGCGACGCGGGCGATACTGCAGTTCGCCGGCACCACGGTCGACGCCGAGACGTCCACGGTCTACCCGCCCCTGCTGCAGAGCGACGTCCGCTACTGAGCCGCCCTCGGCGACCGGCCCCGGGGGCGATTCCGGGCCGGCTCCGGGGCCGCCGTCATCCCTGAGGCCGCGGTCATCCTGAGGCCGCGGTCATCCTGAGGCCGCCGTCATCCCTGAGGAGGACGCGGAGCGGGTGTGCCCCCATCCAGCGCAGGACGGCGGAATGGGACCGTGCGGCGATGCCCGCGGGCCGTGCGCCTGATGGGGTGGAGGGCGTGCAATGGAACGACTCGCGGCTCGGGGCAGAGCTGCGCACGGTGACCGCCGCGGCCCGGCGGCGCGCCACGAGGGACGGGGACCGGCAGGCCGACACCGCCCACCTTCTGCACTCCCTCCTCGAGGCCGACCTGCGGGCGCGGGAAGCGGTCGACGAATCGGCGGGTGCGGCCGGCGGGGGTCGGGTGGCGCGCGTCCTCGGCTACCTCGCGCAGCGCAGCATCGGCTACGGCATCGCTTGGCGGGGTGTCGTGGAGGACTCCGGTGCCGGGACCGTGCTCACCGCCGTCGACGCCGCGGGCTGGAGCCCCGCCGCCACGGCGGCCCTGCGCGCGGCCGCGGTCCTTGCCGGAGAGCGGGGCGCGCCCCGGGCGGACGGCGCCGACCTGCTCGCCGCGCTCGTCTCCGACGGGGGGAGCCGGGCGGCGCAGGTGCTGAGGTCGGCGGGGGTCGAACCGCAGGTCCTGGCCGCGCGCCCACCCCGGCCGCGTGGCGAGAACGACAGCCGCCACCGGGATGACGGTCCTGTCGCGAGCTGACATCATGGCCCGATGCATGTGTCTCAGGGGAGGAACGCCGGGCTCTGGCTCGCGCTGGTTTCCGCGTTCGCGTTCGGCGGTTCGGGGGTGGCGGCCAAGCCGCTGATCGAGGCGGGGCTCGACCCGCTGCACGTGGTGTGGCTGCGCGTGACCGGCGCCACACTCGTGATGCTCCCCGTGGTACTGCGGCACCGCGCCCTCCTGCTGCGCCGCCCGGGCCTGCTGCTCGGCTTCGGCCTGCTCGGCGTCGCCGGTGTCCAGACCCTCTACTTCGCGGCCATCTCCCGCATCCCGGTGGGCGTCGCGATCCTCGTGGAGTTCCTCGGCCCGGCGCTGCTGCTCGGCTGGGTGCGTTTCGTCCAGCGCAAGGCGGTCAGCAAGGCCGCCGCGATCGGCGTCGTGCTCGCCGTCGGCGGCATGGCCGCGGTGGTCGAGGTGTGGTCCGGACTCGCCTTCGACCCGCTGGGCCTGGCGCTCGCCTTCGGCGCCGCCTGCTGCCAGGTCAGCTACTTCGTCCTGGCCGACCACGGCAGCGACGGTGACGACGCGCCGGACCCGGTCGCCGTCATCGCGTACGGCCTGACCATCGGCGCCGTCGTGCTGACCGCGGTCTCCCGACCCTGGTCGATGGACTGGTCGGTGCTCACCCGGCAGGCGGCCCTCGGCGAGACCGACGTGCCCGCGATCCTGCTCGTCGGCTGGGTCGTGCTGGTGGCCACCGTGCTCGCCTACCTGACCGGTGTGGTCGCCGTACGACGGCTGTCCCCGCAGGTGGCCGGCGTCGTCGCCTGCCTGGAGGCGGTCGTGGGCACCGTCTTCGCCTGGGTGCTGCTCGGCGAGCACCTCGGCACGCCGCAGGTCGTCGGCGGCACGCTCGTGCTCGCGGGCGCGTTCGTCGCCCAGACCGCCAAGAAGCAGGGCACGAGCACGGTCGTCGCCTCGGGCAGCCCCGTGGACATGGGGGCTGCCGCGCTCGTGAGGCAGGCGTCCGTCGTGGAGCGGGACGCCGCGGGGCGGTAGCGCCGGTGGTCCGGCC
>NZ_CBDRCM010000070.1:0-33827 GCF_965342435.1 Actinacidiphila sp. bgisy160
CCTCCCCCCCCCCGGCCCCCGGGAGACCTCCCGGGGGCCGGTCGGCCCGGTGAATCACCACGGCGGGGTCGGCGTGTTCGGCCAAGAGGAACGCGCCTGGCCTGTTGATGCTTCCTTCCGGCGCTTGCGGGAGCTACTGGTCTTCGTCGCCGAGGCGGAGGAGGGCGGCATGTCCGCCGTGGCGCGACGGCCACACGGTGAGCCAGCGGCGCTGTCGCAGACCGTCACCGCGCCGGAGCGTCAACTCGGCGGCGACGGAGGCCGGGGCGGTCTCGTTCTCCGAGGCGGGCGCCGTGCTCGCGCACCACGACCAGGCGGTCTGGACGTGGCTCCCGAGGCGGGCGAGGGGAGCCGCTGATCGCGGAGGTGAAGCCGGCGGCCGTCATCACCGGGCGGGCGTTCGTGCTCGCCCCGCCGAACTGGGCGCAGCCGATCCCCGACACCGTCGTGCGGTCGCCCCTGGCCGGAGATCCGCCGGTCCGCAGGACCTGCCGTGTGGCCGGCCGGTTCCCGCCGGCGCGATATCGGCCATTTCATCGCCGCCTTCGATCAGCCGGCGTCGCCGTAGGCGGGTCGGCCTCCGCGTGAGCCGAGGCGCGCTCCCGGTGCCGGGCGGCCTTGGCGTTGTTGCCGCAGCGCTCCATGGAGCACCACTTGCGAGGCTTCGCGTTGCCGGGGTCCAGGTAGACCATGCCGCAGATCTCCGCCGCGCAGGTGCGCAGCCGGTCCCGCAGGCGGGGCTCGGTGACCAGCGCGATCAGGTCGCGGGCGACGGTGGAGAGCAGCTGGGCGGCCGACAGCGGTTCCGTCCCGGAGCTCGGGCGTCCGTCCGTGCCGATGCGCAGACGGGGCGCGGGCGGCTGGACACGGGCCAGTTCGTTGACCAGGCGGACGGACTCCGTTCGCGGTGTGCGGCCGTCGACGACCGCGGTGACGACGTCGGTGGCGGCGGAGCGCAGCTGGTGGAGGGCCCCGAGCAGGGCGGTCTCGTCCTCCCCGTCCCGTGGGGTGAGGCCGACGCCGCGGCACCAGGCGCGCAGCCGGTCGCGATCGCCGAGCCGCTCCACGGGGGTGCTCGGGCGGCGGCCCACGGTGGCGACGAGGTCGAGCGCCGGCGAGCCCGCGTCGAAGCGCAGTTCACGGACCTTGGCCGTGATGCGGGTGCGGGGAGTGGCCGGTGCACGCTCGCGCATGTGACAATAATAACCCTGGAAACGGTTACTAGGCCATCGGCCGGACCGGGAAGGGAGCGCGCCGTGCGCATAGCGGTTGTGGGAGCGGGCGGAGTCGGGGGCTACTTCGGCACCCGCCTCGCGGAGGCGGGCAACGAGGTCACCTTCGTCGCCCGCGGCCGGCATCTGGAGGCGATCCGCGCCAACGGCGGGCTGGCCGTCCGCAGCCCGCTGGGGGAGTTCCGGGCACCGGCCGACCGGTTCGTGCCGGACATCGGCGACGTCGGCCCAGCCGACATCGTGCTGGTCGCGGTCAAGCTGTGGGACACCGAGGGCGTCGCCGCCGGGCTGCGCGGCCTCGCCGAGGCCGGCGCGCGGGTGATCTCCCTGCAGAACGGCGTCCAGAAGGACGCCGTCCTGCGCCGGCACCTGCCGCCCGAGGCCGTGTGGGGCGGGGTCTGCTACATCTCCGCCGTCATCGAGGAGCCCGGCGTCGTGTCGCACCGCGGGACGATGCAGAAACTGGTCTTCGGCCCGTACGACGGGGAGGCGACGGCCCGGGCGGAGGAGTTCCGCGAGGTGTGCGAGAAGGCGGGCGTCGACGCCGAGGTCAGCGCCGACATCGCGCGGATCGTCTGGCAGAAGTTCGTGTTCCTCACGGCCCTGTCGGGCACCACCTCGGCCGTGCGCCAGCCGATCGGCGTCGTCCGCGCCGATCCCGCGACGCGCGGTCTGCTGCGCGACGTCATGGCGGAAGCCGTCGCCGTCGGCCGGGCCTCGGGCGTACACCTCGACGAGTCCTTCGTCGACGAGCAACTGGCCTTCTGCGACACGCTGCCCGCCACGATGACCTCCTCCATGCACAACGACCTGGAGCAGGGCAACCGCCTGGAACTGCCCTGGCTGAGCGGAGGCGTCGTCGACCTCGGCCGGGAACTGGGCGTCCCCACGCCGCGCAACCGCACCGTTGCCGACATCCTCGCGCCCTATGTGACGGGCCGTCCGCAGGTGTCGTGACCGCCGCCAGGCGCGGGAGGAGATCACGGCTCGCCGTCAGCGCACCGAGAGCGTGTCCGGGACGCGGCGGCCCGGGGCGCGGCGTTGCCGCCCATGCTCAGCCCGGTCAGGGGCGATCCGGCCGGGGTCTCTCCCGCGTGCCGGGAGGCGACTCCGGCCCGGGTCAGTCCGCGTGGACGCGGATTTTCGACTGCCCGTGGCCGAGCAGTTCCCAGTCCTCCATGAAGCGGGCGCTCAGCTCGTGCCTGGCGGCCAGGTCCACCAGCGTCTGGGTGCGGTAGTAGAAGTCCTCCCGCAGCACGTGGTGTTCCCTCCCCTCGGTGCGGTCGAACGTGAAGTCGAACCACCCGCCCGGGGCCAGGATCCGCGCCACGTGGGCCAGGCACTCGTCGATGACCTCCAGCGGCGAGTGGGAGAAGACGCTGTGCGCGTGGACCACGTCGAAGTGGCGCTCCGGCAGGAAGTCGAAGGTCAGGTCGCGGGTGAGGGTGAGGTACGGCAGCTTGCGCTGCAGGCCCTGCGCGGTCACGGTGCGCTTGGCCGCGATCAGGATGTCGGGGGAGATGTCGATGCCGTAGTAGTGGCCGGTGTCGAGGTAGTCGATGAGCAGCCGGCCCGCGCGCAGGTTGCCGCACCCGATGTCCAGCAGCCGGTGCCGCGGCGACAGGCCGTGCTCGCGCAGGTAGTCGAACTGCATCGCGCCCAGCGCCAGCCAGCGTTCGTGGCTGCCGCTGCCGACGGCGGCCTCGGGGTCCCGCGCGGTGTCGCTGGCCATGACGGCCCGGTAGTACGCCACGTGGTCACGGTGCCGGTGCGCGAGCCAGCGGTCCCGGGCGGCCCGGCGCGCGTACGCGGCGACCCGCGTCGGGTGCCGGACGGCGTAGCCGACCTTGTGGGCGAGGCTCGTCCGGTCGACCTGGAGGTTCTTCCTGGTGGCCATGGCGGGTGTACTCCCTGGGAGGGTCACGGGGCGCGTGCTCTTTCGTCCCCCCTCGGGAGGCTGCCACGCGGCGCCCCCGTCGTCTCCCTCCGAACGGGTGGTTGCCGCCGTGCGGGGCGCCCCGGCCGGGACACCCCGCACAGCCCTGCCCGGCTCAGCCGGTGAGGCGGTTGATCTGGCGGAGCTTGTTGGTGGCGTCGAGGGCGGCCACCTTGTACGACTCGGCGAGGGTCGGATAGTTGAACACCGCGTCGACCAGATAGTCGACCGTGCCGCCGCAGCCCATCACCGCCTGGCCGATGTGCAGCAGCTCCGTGGCGCCGGTGCCGAAGCAGTGGACGCCCAGCAGGGTGCGGTCCTCCGTGGACACCAGCAGCTTCAGCATGCCGTGCGAGTCGCCGATGATCTGGCCGCGGGCCAGCTCGCGGTAGCGCGAGACGCCCACCTCGAAGGGCACGTTGTCGTCGGTGAGCTGGTCCTCCGTACGGCCGACGAAGCTGATCTCCGGGATCGTGTAGATGCCGATCGGCTGCAGGTCGTGCATCGCGTTCACCGGTTCGCCGCAGGCGTGGTAGGCGGCGAGCCTGCCCTGCTCCATGGAGGTCGCCGCGAGCGCCGGGAAGCCGATGACGTCGCCGACGGCGTAGATGTGCGGCACGGAGGTGCGGTAGTGCTCGTCCACGGATATGCGGCCCCGCTTGTCGGCGGCGAGGCCCGCCTTGCCGAGCTCGAGGCCGTCGGTGAGGCCCTGCCGTCCGGCCGAGTACATGACGGCGTCCGCGGGGATCTTCTTGCCGCTCTGCAGGACGGTCAGCGCGCCCGTCGGATGCCGCTCCACGGCCGCCACGGTCTCGCCGAAGCGGAAGGTGACGGCGAGGTCCCGCAGGTGGTACTTGAGCGCCTCGACCACCTCGACGTCGCAGAAGTCCAGTATCCCCTCACGCTGTTCGACCACCGTCACCTTGCTGCCCAGCGCGGCGAACATCGAGGCGTACTCGATGCCGATGACGCCGGCGCCGACGATCACCATGGAGCGCGGCACCCGGTCCAGGTTGAGCACACTGTCGGAGTCCATCACCGTGCGGTCGTCGAACTCGACCGTCGACGGCCGGGCCGGACGCGTTCCGGTGGCGATGACGATGTTCTCGGCGGTCACCAGCACCTCGCGGCCGGACGGATCCTCCACGGCGACGGTGTGTTCGTCGGTGAAGCGGCCGGTCCCGGTCAGCATGGTGACGCGGTTGCGGGAGAGCTGACTGCGGATCACGTCCACCTCGCGGCTCACCACGTGCTGGGTGCGCGCGGTCAGGTCCGCGATGGTGATGTCCTCCTTGAGGCGGTAACTCTGGCCGTACAGATCCCGCTGGGTGAGCCCGGTCAGGTAGAGCACGGCCTCGCGAAGCGTCTTCGACGGGATGGTGCCGGTGTGGATGGAGACCCCGCCGACCATGTCGGGGCGGTCGACGACGGCGACCCGGCGGCCCAGCTTGGCCGCGGCGATGGCGGCCTTCTGGCCACCCGGGCCGGATCCGATGACGAGCAGGTCGAATTCGGTCACCGGACGAGTCTGTCAGTCCTCGGCGTCCCCGGGAAAGGGCTGCCGGCGATGCGGCCGGGAGCGTCCCCGAGCCCCCCGGCACGGGTACGGGACCCGTGCCCGGGGGCCCGCCGGGGGACGGGGCGCGGGAGGCTCAGCGGGCCTGGGCGGGTGTGACGACCTCGGTGATGCCGCGGGCGGCCAGATGCGCCGTGTCCGCGGCCAGCTCGGCGAGCACCAGGGCGGGCCGTACACCTTGGGCGGTCAGCGCGGCCCACGCCTCGAACACCTCGCCGCCGGGGGCGCAGCAGGCCCGGTGGGGGGCCGTCAGGCCGTCGCCCACGTCGACGACGAGCGCGGTCGTCCGGGGCCGCGGCGCGTACCCGCGGTCGCGCAGCTCCGCCACGGCGCGGGCAACGGCGGCGCCCGCCGGCTTGACCTCGCGGTCGTTGGTGAGGAGCCCGAGGGTGTACTCGAGTTCGGGGAAGTCGGCGAGGGACCGGGCGACGTCGTGCGAGCACCACCAGGTCACCCCCCACACGTCCGCGCAGTCCAGGGCGCCCGCGATGGTGGCGCGGGCGAACGCCGCCGCGTGCTCGGGCGGCACCACCGGCGCCGGGGCGCCGACCTCCTGCAGCCAGACCGGGCGGTGCGGATCGACGGCCCAGGCCTTGGACAGCTCGATCATGTACGCCGCGTGGTGCTCGGTGGCGACCCCCGCGTGGCCGTGGCGCTGGGCCGTTCCGTTGAAGACCCAGGAGTGGACCGCGGTCGCGAAGCCGAGCCGGGCGGCCTGCGCGGGGGTGAAGGCGTGGTCGTCCTGGTACCAGGCGGCGTCGTACTCGGCGTGCAGGTGAAGCTTGCCGGGGGCGCCGCGCTCGCACGCGTCGAGCATGAGGCGCAGCCAGGACTCCGCCTCGGCCGGGCCGATCGGGTCCGGGTCGGGGTGCGGCGGGCCGGAGAACTGGTTGATCTCGTTGCCGACGGTCATGCCGAGGAAGTTGGGCCGGTCGGCGAGCGCGGCGGCGAGCGTGCGCAGGTACTCGGCCTCGGCGGCGACGACGTCCGGGTCGGTGAAGATGTTCCGGCGGTGCCAGGTGGCCGTCCAGGACGGCAGGAAGTCGAAGCTCGACAGGTGGCCCTGCAGACCGTCCACGTTGACGTCCAGGCCGCGCTCCGCGGCGGCGTCGACCAGCGCGACCAGCTGCTCGACGGCGCGCGGCCGGATCAGGGTGCGGTTGGGCTGGAACAGCGGCCACAACGGGAAGACCCGGACGTGGTCCAGGCCGAGATCCGCGATGGAGTCCAGGTCGGCGCGCACGGCGTCGAGGTCGAAGTCGAGCCAGTGATGGAACCAGCCTTGGCTGGGCGTGTAGTTGACGCCGAAGCGCGGTGTCATGGCGGTTCCCGTGATCTCGTACGAGCTGAGGTGGGCGCGCGGCGGCGGAACCGGTGGTCGCGGGGCGGTCGGGGGATGTCCGTCCCGTGATCGGCGCGGCTGGGGAGTCGCCGCCGGCGCCCACGACAAGGTGACACCGCGCCCCGGGAAAGTCAACTCGCGGCTCTCATTTGTGTCTTGGGGTTGCCAAGCCGCAGGTCAACGGCGTGTGACAGGAATTCAGGTGTGAACACTAATGCGCTTTAGAGCCGTGCCGCTCAAGCGCTTTAGTGCGCGCCCCGCCTGGCTGGGGGATACTGTCCCTCGCGCCGCGCCGTCCGGGGCCCGGCGCGTACGACGTCAGGCGGACGATCCGAGGGGGCCCACGATCGCGGCGCAGGAGCCACCGGTGGAGCCGCCGGCCGCTGCCCGGACCGGCCGCCGCGTCCCGGCCAGGCGCCCCACGATGAAGGACATCGCCCGGCGGGCCGGCGTCTCGGAGAGCGCCGTGTCCTTCGCCCTCAACGACCGCCCCGGGGTCTCCGAGAGCACCCGCCGGCGCGTGCGCCGGGTCGCCGACCAGCTCGGCTGGCGGGCCAGCACCGCCGCGCGGGCCCTGTCGGGCGAGGGCGCCGCGACGGTGGGCCTGGTGCTCGCCCGCCCGGCGAGCTCGCTGGGCATCGAGTCGTTCTTCCTTCAACTGGTCTCGGGCATCCAGGAGGTACTGTCGGAACGCCACCTGGGCCTGCTCTTCCGGGTGGTGGCGGGCGCCGAGGAGGAGTGCGCCGTCTACCGCAGTTGGTGGGCCGAGCAGCGGGTCGACGGGGTCATCGTCGTGGACCCGCGGATCGACGACCCCCGACCGGCCCTGCTGGACTCCCTGGGTCTGCCCACCGTCGTGGTCGGCGGGCGCGAGGTGGACCGTGAGCGGCGGTCAGCCGTCCCGTACCCGCTGATCTCCAGCGTCCGGGTGGACGACGCGGCCGCGATGGGCGCGATCGTGGAGCACCTCGCGGGGCTGGGGCACCGCCGTGTCGCGCACGTCGCGGGTCTGGCCGGCCTGGCGCACACCACGCGCCGCATCGCCTCGCTGCGGGCGGGGGCCGCGCGCCTGGGGATGGCCGGTGTGCGCTCGATCACCACCGACTACTCCGAGGGCCAGGGCGCCGAGGCCACCCGCCTCGCGCTGGCGGCGCCCGAGCCGCCCACGGCGATCATCTACGACAACGACGTGATGGCGGTCGCGGGCGCCGGTGTGGCCCTCGGCATGGGCCTGTCCGTACCGCGCGACCTGTCGGTCGTCACCTGGGAGGACTCGGCGCTCTGCCGCGCCACGCATCCCCGCCTGACCGCCCTGGACCGCGACGCGACGGCCTTCGGCCGGCGCGCGGCGACGGAACTGACCGGTCTGCTCGCCGGCCGCCCCGCCCGTGACGTGGCCCAGCCGACGCCGCAACTCGTCGTCCGCGACAGCACGGCGCCGCCGCGCGGCTGAGCGCCCTGGAGGCATGGACGGCCCTGGGCGGCCGGCCGGCGGCCGTGACGTCGCCGTGAGCCGTGGGTGGCTCTCCCGTAACCGGTGGTCGCCAACGGGTGGTCCCCGCCGTCCGGACGGGCTCACGCCGTGGCGCCCGGGGCGGGGCGGGGCCGGGCGCTGGGTCCGGGGCTGCGGTCGACCTCTTCGGGGGCGCCGATCACATGGCCCACGTCGCACACCAGCCGGGCCCGGACGGTCGCGCCGCAGTGGTGGTGGGTGGCCAGCAGCGCGGGGCCCTCGGGGTCGGCGAGGTACTTGTCGCCCCACTGCCGCAGCGAGGTGAGCAGCGGGTACAGATCGCGGCCCTTCTCGGTGAGCACGTACTCGGAGCGGCGCCGGGCGCCGGGCTCCTGGTACGTGCGCAGCTCGAGGAGCCCCTGGGCGACCAGGCCGCCCAGCCGGTCGGCCAGCACCGAGCGGGAGACGCCGAGGTGGTCCTGAATGTCACTGAAGCGCCTGACCCCGCGGGTGACCTCGCGAAGGATCAGCAGCACCCAGGACTGACCGATGAGCCCGACGGCCCGCCCGACGGAGCAGTTCGAGGTGTCCTGGTCGAGGTATTCCATGTCCGGATCCTACCTGAGTTCGCCGACAGAACTCAGCCGTGGTAGCGTCCCCATCCAACTGGGTTCGAAAGTCGAACTCAGCCGGAAGGGGAACAGCTCATGAGGAGCCCGAGCGCCGCCTCGGATACGGCCGTGAGCGTGGGTGCGACCTACGCCGCGACCACCGTGCGGACACCGGACCCGGGGGAGGCGAGGAAGCGCTGGATCGGCTTCGTCGTCGCGAGTCTCGGCCAGATGGCGATGTTCGTGAACATCACCCAGACCACCGCCGTCCTCGCCCCGCTCCAGCAGGACCTGCGGGTCTCCGGCGCCCAGCTGGTATGGATCGCCGGCATCTACTCGATGATGGTCGCCAGCTTCGTGCTGTCCGCCGGGACGGTCGGCGACCGCCTCGGCCGGCGGCGCGTCTTCGCGCTCGGCATGCTGCTGCTCGGAACGGGCAGTCTGGTCACCTCACTGGCCTCCGGCGCCACCGGCGTCATCGTGGGCCAGGCCCTCATGGGCCTCGGCGGCGCCGCCATCCTGCCGAACAGCCTGTCCCTGGTGACCCACATGTTCGCGGAGCCGCACGCCAGGACCCGGGCCGTCGGCATCTGGGTGGCCGTCTCCGGCGTAGGCCTGGCCGCCGGGCCGGTGGCCGCGGGGCTGATCCTGGAGCGCTGGTCCTGGCACGCGGTGTTCCTGGTCAACGTGGCGCTGGCCGTGCTGGTGCTGGTGCTGACGCCCCGGTTCGTCACCGAGAGCCGGCAGCCCGGACGTCACCTCGACCCGCCCGGTCTGGTGCTGGCGGTCCTCGCGATCGGCGCGCTGAACTACGGCCTGATCGAGGGCGGCCACAGCGGCTTCGGCACCGCCCGTGCGGTCACCGCCTTCGCGGTCGCCGCCGTGTCACTCGTCGCCTTCGTCATCCACGAGGCCCGCACCCGTACGCCCATGCTCAAGCTGCGGCTCTTCCGCGACCGCTCCTTCGCCACGGCCAACGTCGTCGCGATGATCGCCCAGTACGCCTTCGTGGCGACCGCCTTCGCCCAGGTCCTGTACTTCGAGCGGATCCGGCACGAGTCCATCCTCGACGCGGGCCTGCTGCTCCTGCCGCTGATGGGCTCCTACGTGCTGGTCAGCTATGTGGCCGCCGCTGTCGCGCGCCGTATCGGCTTCAAGGCGACCCTCGGCATCGGCGCCCTGCTCGCCGCGGCGGGCACGCTGCTGATGACGGCCCAGACACCCACCTCTTCAACGGAGGTGGTCGTGCTGCTGATGGCGATGTTCGGTGCCGGTGCGGGCCTCGTCCTGCCGCCGAGCACGGCCGTGGCCGTCATCAGCGTGCAGCACGCCGACGGCGGCATGGCCAGCGGCACCGTCAACCTCTTCCGCCAGGTCGGCGGCACACTCGGGGCGACCGTCACGGGCACCGTGCTCACCAGCGGCCTCGCCTCCCGGCTGCCCGGTGAACTCGCGGACCGTGGCGTCGCCTCCGGCGTCGCCCACCAGGTGACCCAGGCCGTCGGCACCGGCGCCCGGGGCTCGACGCTGCCGGCCGCGCTCCGCGACACCGTCACCGCGGCCGTCGGTGACGCCTTCACCGGAGCACTGCACCTGGCCGTGCTCATCCCCGGCGTGGGCCTGGCGGCCGCCGCCGTCGCGGCCCTCGTGCTGATCGGCAACCGCCCCGCTCCGCGGGCCCGCTGACCGCGCCCACGGCGCGGCACGACAGGAGACAGCCACGATGACGGAGCCGACCCACCCGGACCTCGACCCGGAAGCCGCCGGTGCCTTCCTGCGCGCCGTCGGGCTGCATTTCGACACCATCAGCGCGCGGGAGGTCATTGCCCACCTGGAGGCCACCGAGGAGCACCACACCCCGTGGGGGATCACGCACGGCGGCCTCTACTCCACCGTCATCGAGAGCGTGGCGAGCGTCGGCGCCTCCTGTGCGGTCCGGTCCGAGGGACGGTTCGCCGTCGGCGTGAGCAACCAGACCGACTTCCTGCTCCCGTACGTCAAGGGCCGCCTCGACGTCCTCGGCACGCCCCTGCAGCAGGGCCGGAGCCTGCAGCTGTGGCTGGTGGTGATCACCGACGCCGCGGGCCGGCCGATCGCCCGCGGCCAAGTGCGGCTGTTCAACCGGTCCCTGCCCGTATGACCGCGGGCAGGGTCCCCGGGCGGTGACCTCCCGGGGACGGCCTCAATGCGTCAGGGCGCCGGGCGGAGCTCCTGCGTGCAGCACTTGATGCCCCCGCCGGCCTTGTGGAACTCCGTGAGGCTGACGGGGACGGGCACGTAGCCCCGCCCGGCGAGCTGCTCGATCAGCCCCGTCGCCGCCGGCGCCACGAACACGTGGCGCCCGTCGGACACCGAGTTGAGGCCGAACGCCAGCGCGTCGTCCGCGGTGGCGACCACCGCGTCCGGGAACATCCGGCGCAGCACCTCGCGGCTCCCGGCGGAGAACGCCTCCGGGTGGTACGCGATGTTCGCCGGGCCGCCGGCGGCCCCGTCGTCGAGGACGAACAGCGCGGTGTCCAGGTGGTAGAAGCGCGGGTCCACCAACTGCAGGCCGATCGTCGGCACGCCGAAGAACTCCTGCACCTCGTGGTGCGCGGCCCGGACCGTACGGAAGCCCGTACCGGCCAGGACGAACCCGCCGACCGGCACCAGGTCGCCCTCGCCCTCGCAGACCGACTCCGGGCGGTGCACGTCGAAGCCGGCCGCCTTGAACCAGGCGGCGTACTCGTCAGCCTCCCGGCGGCGTTCGGGCGCGTGGAAGGACGAGCCGAACACCCGCCCCTCCACCACCAGCGCCGAGTTGGCGGCGAACACCATGTCGGGCAGCCCCGGGACCGGCGCGACGGTCTCCACCGTGTGACCGTGCTCCCGGTAGGCCCGCATCAGCGCGGTCCACTGCTCCCGGGCGAGCGCGGTGTCGACCCGCACGCCCTCCCGCATCCACGGATTGATCGCGTAGCGCACGTCGAAGTGCTCCGGAGGGCAGACCAGATAACGCCGGGGGCGGGCCACACGGTTCTCGGGCACGGCGAACTCCTCCGCTTCCTGCGGGACGGCCGGGGAACAGCTCAACGGTAGGAAGCGGAGGCCGTGGGCGACAAGATCGGGGCGCTGCGCACAGGCGCAACGATGCTGCGTGGAAGGGCCCTTCAGCGCAGCTCCGCTGCGCTCTCCGCGGCGGACCGTCCCGCCCCCGCCTCCGGGCTCTCCGGCAGCAGGTGCGACAGCACCATGTAGCTGATCGTCTTGCGGATGAAGGGCTCGGTCCTGATCCGCTCCAGGACCTCCTCGAAGTGCCCGACGTCGGTGGCCCGGACGTGCAGCAGGGCGTCCGCTCCGCCGGTCACCGTCATCGCCGCCGTGATCTCCGGGTGGTTCCTGACGACCTCGGCCAGCCGCCGGGGCGGCGCCGCGCCCTCGCAGTACACCTCCACGTAGGCCTCGGTGCGCCAGCCCAGGGCGGCGGGCCGGACCGTGGCGGTGAAGCCGGTGATGATCCCGGACTCGCGCAGCCGGTCCACCCGCCGCTTGACGGCGGTGGCCGACAGGCCGATGTCCGCGCCGATCTCGGCGAAGCTCGTCCTGGCGTTCACGATCAGGGCCGCGACGATCTTGCGGTCGAGCTCGTCGAACGCCACGGGTCTGTGGACCATGCCCGGTGCTCCTTCCCTCAGCCGTCCTGCTGGGCCGCGACCAGGGCGTCGCCGGTCTCCGTCCGGTAGTAGAGCACGGAACGCCCCGCCCGCCGGCGCCGCACCAGACGGGCGTCGAGCAGCACCTTCAGATGGCGCCCCACCGAGCCCAGCCCCTGACCGGTCAGGGCGACCAGCTGCGTGGTGCTCAGCGGTGTCGCGAGCAGCATCAGCACCGCCGCGCGCGCCGGTCCGAGCAGCGCGCCCAGCGCCTCGGGGACCCGCTGCCGCCCCGCCTCGGCCAGCGCCCCCGAGCACGGGTACACCACCGCGTACCGCACGGCCTCGTCCCAGGACACCCAGCCGGTGCGCGGGGTGACGGGCACGAACATCAGCCGGGCGCCGGACAGGTCGCGCGGCGGGTGGTCCCGGGTGTTGATCTGCAACCGGCCCTCGCCGAGCCAGCGCATCCCCCGGCGCATGTCGTCCAGCGCCTCCGCCCAGCCGCCGCGGCCCAACTGCGCGGTGCGCGCCACGATGTCGGCCTCGATGACCCGCCGGCGGCGCGGCCAGTCCGGCAGCACCGTGTGCGTCCACACCCAGGCGACGACGTCCGCCGCGCGCACCGGCAGGTCCGTGCGGCGCAGCGGGTCGGGGAGCGGCCCGCCGAGCGACACGGTCAGATGCTCACGGGCGGCCTCCGGCGGGGTCTCCCGGATCCGCGTCAGCTCCTCCTCGAAGCCCGGGCTGCCCTCGCCGGAGGGCGTGGGCGTGAGGAAGTCGGCGTTCCAGGTGCGCCCCAGGGCGGCACGCACCAGCAGCCCGGTCACCGGGTCGCCGGCCAGCCGCTCCCGGTACGCCGGCAGGTGCGCGCCGAGCCAGGCGCGTTCCCCGGGGTGGGCGGCGGTGCCCCGGTCGAGCAGCTTGAGGGCCGCGATGGCCTCGGCCAGCGGGGAGACGACGAACCGGCTGCCCACCAGCGTCTCCGAGTCGACCAGCCACCAGCCCATGCCCCGCCCTCCCCACCTTTCGCGCGTGTGCGAAACATTAACCGCCCGAACCGGCGCCGCCGACACTCGCGTTCATGCGCACCTACCAAGAGCTCTTCCGCACACGGGAGTTCACCCCACTGTTCCTGGTCTCCACCGGACAGGTCGCGGCGCAGACGGTGAGCGGGCTGGCCCTGGGCACCCTGGTCTACGACGCCACGGGCTCGCCGCTGCTGTCCGCCCTCGCGATGTTCGGCCCGTCCCTCGCGCAGGTGGCCGGGGCGACGACCCTGCTGTCGGCGGCCGACCGGCTGCCGCCGCGCGCCGCGCTCACGGCCGTCGCCCTGTTCTTCGCCCTCGGCACCGCCGTGCCGGCCGTCCCCGGTCTGCCGGTATGGGCCGTCTTCGTCGTCCTGACCGCCGAGGGTTTGGTGGCGTCCCTGGGCGGCGGGGTGCGTTACGGACTGCTCCACGAGATCCTCCCCAAGGGCGGCTTCCTGCTGGGCCGTTCCGTGCTGAACATGGCGACGGGCACCATGCAGATCTGCGGCTTCGCCGCCGGCGGTCTGCTTCTGGCCGCCCTGTCCCCGCGCGGGGTCCTGCTCGCCGGCGCGGCCCTCTACCTCGCGGCCGCGGCCGCCGCCCTGACCGGACTGCGCGCCAGGCCCCCGCGCGCCGGCGGCCGCCCCTCGGCGGCCGAGACCTGGCGGACCAACGTGCTGCTGTGGTCCACCCGGCCGCGCCGCTACGTGTACCTGGCGCTCTGGGTGCCCAACGGCCTGATCGTCGGCTGCGAGTCGCTCTTCGTGCCCTACGCTCCGGACCACGCCGGGCTGCTCCTGGCCGCCGCGGCCTGCGGCATGCTCGCCGGGGACACCATGGCCGGCCGGTTCGTCCCGCCATGGTGGCGCGAACGCGCGGGCGCCGCGCTGCGACTGCTGCTCGCGACCCCCTATCTGGTCTTCGCGCTGCACCCGGGGCTGCCCCTCGCGGCGGCCGTCGTCGCCCTGGCCTCCGTCGGCTACGCGGCCGGCCTGCTGCTGCAGGAACGGCTGATGGCCCTCACCCCGGACGAACTCAGCGGGCACGCCCTGGGGCTCCACTCCTCGGGCATGCTCGCCTGCCAGGGTCTGGGCGCCGCCCTGGCCGGCGCCGTCGCCCAGCACACCTCCCCGGCGACCGCTATGGCGGTCATGGCCGCCGCCTCCGTCGCCGTCACCTTGGCGCTGGCCCCCGGCCTGCGCCCGGGCACCGGGAGCGCCGTCACGCCCGCGGCGCCCGCCCCCGGACCGTCGCGTCGTCCAGTCCCGTGACCCGCATCGTGATGTTCAGCCGGCCGGAGGCCAGACCGGTGGCCGGGTCGCCCGTGCCCGGGTGGACCTTCGGCACCGCGTGGAAGGCGAAGCGGGACGGGCCGCCGAAGACGAACAGGTCGCCGGAGGCCAGCTCCAGGTCCGTGTACGGGCGGTTGCGGTTCTCGGTGTTGCCGAAGCGGAAGACGCAGGTGTCTCCGATGGTCAGCGACACGACGGGGGCGTCGCTGCGCTCGTCCTTGTCCTGGTGCATGCCGAGCCTGGCGTCGCCGTCGTAGAAGTTGATCAGCGCGGTGTCCGGGGTGTAGCCGTCGCCCGCCGCCGGGTCCTCGTACGCCTCGACCAGGGCGCGGCGGCCCAGGTCCACCATCCAGTCGGGGAAGGGGGCCACCCGGGCGCCGTTCACGTCGTCCGCGGTACGGGTGTAGCGGTACGGCTGCCAGTGCCAGCCGATACAGACCGTACTCACCGACATCACCCCGCCGCGGGGCAGCCGGGTGTGCCGGATCGGGACCGGCCCCATCGCCCAGGCGCGGCAGGCGACGACCAGCTCCCGCTGCTCGTCCAGGGTGAGCCAGCCCGGCACGTGTACCGCGCCCGGCGCCACCCGCAGCCGGGGACGGGGGATGAGCGCGCTCACCGGGCACCGCCCTGACCGGCCAGGCCCTCGGGCGGGACCAGCGGCGAGGCGGGTGCCGCTGCCGGTGCGTCGAGGTGGGTCATGGCGTACCGCTCCGTCGCCCTCACGTCCTCACGCCGTCCGGCGCCCGGCCTCGAGGTCCAGCAGCAACTGCTTGCGCTCCACCCCTCCCGCGTAACCGGTGATCGCTCCCTTGGCGCCGACCACGCGGTGGCAGGGACGGACGACCAGCAGCGGGTTGCGGCCGATCGCGGTGCCGACCGCGCGCGAGGAGGTGCGGGGGATGCCCATCGTGTCGGCGACGTCCGCGTAGGTGAGCGTCGTTCCGTAGCCGATGGTCTCCAGGGCCTTCCACACCTGCTGCTGGAAAGCGGTTCCCGCGGTGGTGAACTCGATGTCGAAGTCGATCAGTTCGCCGGCGAAGTACGCCCGCAACTGCCGGGTGATCCCGGTGAACGCGCCGGCGTCGGCACGCGCCTCCGCCAGGTCCGCCGCGACGACACCGCCCCTCTGGTTCGGCACCGACAGCGAGGAGAGCGCGGTGCCACCCTTCGCGGTCGGCGACTCCTCGCCGACCAGCAGCAGTTCGCCCAGCGGGCTGTCGAGGGTCGTGTAGACCGTCATCGGTCCTTCCCTTTCCTCATGCATTCAGTGACATCTGTGATTTTGCGGTGATAGGTCACCGATGTCCGGCAGGATTCGGACGCCGCATTCTCGCCGCCGGCGCTCTTGCGGGTTCCGCCCGTACTGGTCGATCGGCGCGCCACAGCAGGTGCATGGCGTACGTGCGCCACGGCCGCCAGCCCTCGGCGTCCTCCAGCGGGACACTGGCACGCGCGGCCCCCGCGCGCACCGCGACGTCGCCCTCCAGGAGCACATCGGGATCGCCGAGGGCGCGCATCCGGATGTACCCGGCCGTCCACGGCCCGATGCCGCGCACCGCGAGCAGGTCCTTCTCGGCGCCGTTCCGGTCCGCGCCCGGGTCGAGGACGACCTCGCCGGTGGCGAGCGCGCGGGCCAGCCCGCGCAGGGTCTCCCGCCGCGCCCGCGGCATGCCGACCGCCTCCAGTGACGCCCCGGCGAGCGCGTCCACGCCGGGGAACAGGTGGGTCAGGCCGCCGCTCGGCGCCGTCAGCCGCTCACCGTGGGCGGCGACCAGCGCGGCGCCGAGCCGGCGACCCGCCGCCACGGAGACCTGCTGTCCCAGCACCGCCCGCACCGCCAGTTCGTGCGGGTCGGTCGCCCCGGGGGCGCGCAGTCCGGGGCGGGTCCGGGCCAGGGCGCCCAACGAGGGGTCCGCGGACAGCCGTTCCGCGACCGCGTACGGATCGGCGTCCAGGTCGAACAGGCGCCGCACGCGCTGCGTCGCGGTGGTCAGGTCGCGCAGCCCCGTCAGGTGCAGCCGGCACTCGAGCCAGTCGCCGCCCCTGCCGGGCGCCTCCTCGACCTCGGCGACCGCGGGCCCGTGCGGCAGCCGGAGCGTCCGCCGGTAGACCCGCCGGCCGTGGCTCCCCGTGACCTCCTCGACGCCGGCGATCGCGCGGGCCGCCAGGTAGTCGAAGACCTGCCCGGTGTCGTACGGCCCGCGGTACGCCAGCCGCAGGGGCACGCCGGCCGCGGCCGCGGCGGCCGTGTGCCGGGCGGGGCGTGCCTGCCGCAGCGCGGTCGGCGTGAGCGCGTACACCTCCCGGATCGTGTCGTTGAACTGCCGTACGCTCGCGAAACCGGCCGCGAAGGCGATCTCCGCGGCCTGCATGTCCGTGGTCCGCAACAGGATGCGGGCGGTGTGCGCCCGCTGCGCACGCGCGAGGGCGATCGGTCCCGCCCCCACCTCGGCCTTGAGCTGCCGCTGCACCTGCCGCGCGCTGTACCCGAGCCGTGCCGCCAGCCCCGCGACGCCCTCCCGGTCCACGACGCCGTCGCCGATCAGGCGCATCGCGCGACCCACCACGTCGGCCCGCGCGTTCCACGCGGCGGACCCCGGCACCGCGTCCGGGCGGCACCGCCGGCAGGCCCGGAACCCCGCCCCCTGGGCTGCCGCCGCCGTACGGAAGAACCGGACGTTGCGCCGCTTGGGCGTGACCGCCGGGCAGCTGGGGCGGCAGTAGATGCCCGTCGTCGTCACCGCGAAGAAGAACTCGCCGTCGAAGCGCGCGTCGCGGCTGCACACCGCCTCGTACCTGCTGTCCTCGTCGGTCGTCTCGCTCGTCACCCCTCCACTGTGCGGCATCGCGCGCGGGGGTCGCTGGCGGGATTCGGACGTCGCGTTCCGGGCGGGGGCCGACTCGCCGCCCGAGGCGGTACCTGTGACGGACGCGGCCTCGGGGGACGCCCACGGAAGGCCGCGCGGCGCCCGTGCCGCAGGCCCTGTTCACGGAGTCACCCGTGGGTCGGCACCCGCTCCACACCGACCTGCGGGTGACCCGGTCGACACCGCCCTCCCCGCCATGCGGAGACGGCTGGAGCGGGACCTCCTCGGACGCCGGCTCGTCGAGGCCCCTCCCTGGTGGCCGGCCCGCCGAGGCCCGGGGACCCGCCGCACGGCGGACGACGAGGCCATCCGGGCCGAGCGGAGCCGTCCGTCGCCGTCGCTGTGAGCGGCGTGCGCGGGGCGCGGCGGTTGCGGTCCGGCCGTGCGGGGCCGGACCGGCTCGGTGATCCTGAAGGGGTGGCAGCCGGATCCGCCCCGCGGGACCTCACCGGCCGGGAGGCTCCCGGCACGGGCCGCGCCGACTACACCGGGGCCGTCTACGGATCGCTCCTGGCCGCCTCGGTGGTGGCCGGGGCCGGCTCGGCGGGCCCGTACCCGCGGCTGGAGCTGGTGGTGCTGCTGATCTGCACCGGCCTGGTTTTTTGGGCCGCGCACGTCTACGCCGGCTTCGTCGGCGACCGCCTGCGCAGGGGGAAGGCCACCTGGCGCGAGATCCGCCACGAGTGCGTCCGCGAGTGGCCGATCGTGCAGGCCGCGCTGCTGCCGGCGGCCGCGGTCGCGGTGAGCCCGCTGCTCGGGCTCGGGCGGGAGGGCGCGGCGTGGCTGGCCCTGACCATCGCCGTCGCCCAGCAGGTCGGGTGGGCCGGCGCCGCCGTCATCCGCGTGGGCGCGTCCCGCTGGGCGGTGGTGTCGGTGGGGATCGTGAACCTGGTGCTGGGCCTGGTCATCGTGGCGGCGAAGGTCGCGCTCCGGCACTGAGCGGCAGTCATCGCTCCATGCGGTGTCCACCCCGTGGAGAGCGGTTCATGGTGTTCTGATGCGTTTTGTGGTGGTTCTCGTGGGGCAGATGTGCCCCGAGGCGGTGAACGCGCATGGCTCGTCACCTGCAGACCGGCGCCCGCACGCCCACCGAGCTCCCTCAGGAGTCCTGGCGGGTGGTGCTCCGGCGCACGGTGAAGGAGTTCTGGGCGGACCACCTGACCGACTGGGCCGCGGCGCTGACCTACTACGCCGTGCTGTCGGTCTTCCCCGCGCTCCTGGTCATCGTCTCGGCCGTCGGCCTGCTCGGCGGGCCCAGTGTCAAACCCCTGATCGCCAACGCGAGCGGTCTCGCGCCCGGACCGGTCCGCGACACGCTGACCGGTGTGCTCGGGCAGCTCCAGCACGGCGTCGGCAGAGGGGGGCTCGCCCTCGCGATCGGCGCCGCTGTCGCCGTGTGGTCGTCCTCCGGCTACGTCGCGACCTTCATGCGGGCCGCCAACGCGCTCTACGACATCGACGAGGGCAGGCCCTTGTGGAAGACCCTGGCAGGCAGGTTCGTCATCCCCGTGGTGCTGCTGGTGGTCACGGCGCTCATCGCGATCGGCGTGGTCTTCACCGGGGCACTGGCTCGCAGGACGGGCCAGGTGCTGGGGGTGGGCGACGCCGCGCTCGGCGTGTGGGGCATCGTCAAATGGCCGGTGATGCTCGTGCTGTTCGGCCTGGTTCTCGCGCTGCTGTACTGGGCCGCCCCCAACGTGAAGCACGGCGGCTTCCGCTGGGTCAGCCCCGGCAGCTTCCTGGCCGTGGTCATCTGGGCCGCGGCCTCCGCGCTCTTCAGCCTGTACGTGACCAACTTCAGCAACTACAACAGGCTCTACGGCAGCCTGGCGGCGATCATCGTCTTCCTCGTCTGGCTGTGGATCTCCAACATCGCCGTCCTGCTCGGCCTGGAGTTTGACGCCGAGCTCGAGCGGGCCCGGGCGCGCCCGGACGGGGGTCCGGACGACGGTCACGACGACACGGTGCCCAAGGCCGCCCCGCAGGACACCGAGCGGCTCCGCGCCGACGAAAGGCCATGACCGCACCCCGCTGCACCGGCGCGCCCGCAAAGCCATCAGGGCCGTGAGCCGACACCGGTCGCGACCTCGTGGAGCCGGCCGCCGGCCCCGCCCGGTGCCAGCGGGGCGGTCGAGGCGTCGCCCGCGCCCTCGCGCAGCCCCGCGAGGAACTCCTCGATCGCCTGCGTGGCGGTGTGGCGCGGCTCCCAGCCCAGTTCGCGGCGGGCCCGCGCGGTGTCCATCAGCGGCAGCCTCACGACCGCGTCGAACAGGCCGGGGGACGAGGGCACCAGGTGCAGCCGCCACGCCCCGGCCAGCGCCGCCCGCACCGCGCCGCGCGGCATGCGGACGACCTGCGCCCCGAGCAGCGCGGCGAGTTCCCCCGCGTCCAGCGGCGGATCGGCCGCCAGGTTGAAGGCCCCGCGTACGGGGCGGTGCAGCGCCGCCCGGTAGGCCTCGGCCGCGTCGTCGGAATGGAGCGCCTGGAAACGCAGACCGCGCATGTCGGGGACGACCGGCACAAGGCGCGGCCGCACCAGCCGGTTCGGCAGGAACGGCCCGGCGAACAAGCGGCGTTGCTGGGCGGCGGACTCCCGCTTGAAGATGAAGCCCGGCCGCATGCGCACCACCCGCAGCCGCGGGTGCTCCCGCTCGAAACTGTCGAGACAACGCTCGACGTACGCCTTCTCCCGGCAGTACGCGGCCCCCGGCCAGCCGTGCGTGGGCCACGACTCGTCGACCGGGTACCGCTTCGGGCCGGGCGAGTACGCCGCCACCGACGAGGCGTACACCAGGACCGGCACACCGGCCGCGACGGTCGCCTCGAAGACGCGGATGCTTCCCAGGACGTTGGTACGCCAGGTCACCGACGGGTCGTGGGTGGGCTGCAGCAGCCAGGCCAGGTGCACGACGGCGTCGGCGCCGCGCAGATGCTCCACCAGACGCGTCCTGTCGTCGGCGAGGTCCGCGTGCACCCACGAGGTGCGGGCGGGTCGCCAGTCCTGGGGGGTCCTCCGGGCGATGCCGACGACGTCGGCCACCGCCGGGTCGTCGCCGAGCGCCCGCACCAGGCTGGTGCCGACGTTTCCGGTCGCCCCCACGACGACGACGCGCAGAGCACCGCCGTTGCGGGGCGCGGGGTCGTGCGCCACGATCCTCGCCTCCCTGGGCCGCCGTGAGCGCCCGGGCACCTCACCTCGCCGTCCCGGGGGTCCCGGCGCCCGGCACCCTGGCGGCCTCGTCCGATGCCTGCCCCGGTCTCTCGGCGGCTACCCGGCCGGGGGCGTTTCAGACCTCGGCGCGAGCGTCAGCCGATTGCCTTGGCCATACGGCGCACCGCCTCCGTGAGCACCTCGGGCGTCGTCGCGAGGTTCAGCCGCGCGTGCCCGTCGCCGCCTGTGCCGAAGTCGGGCCCCGCGCTGAGGGCGACCCGGCCGCGGTCGAGGAAGGCGGCGGCCGGGTCGTCGCCCAGGCCCAGCTCCCGGCAGTCCAGCCAGGCCAGATAGGTGCCCGGGGCCGGGTGGTAGCCGATCGCCGGCAGGTGCTCGGCCAGCAGTCCGGAGAGCAGCCGCCGGTTGTGCGCGAGGTCGTCCAGCACGGCGTCGAGCCACGGTCCGCCGTGGCGCAACGCGGCCGTGTGCGCGATGACGCCGAGGTGGCTCGGCCCGTGGCTGACCTCCTCCGGCATGCGCGCCAGGTCGTCCGCCGCGGCCGGCCCGGCCAGGGCGAGGGCCGCCTTCAGACCGGCCAGGTTCCACGCCTTCGAAGCGGACATCAGGGACAGGGCGCTCTCGCCGCCGGGCACGCTCAGGTACGGCACGAACGCCGCCTCGGCGGTCACCAGCGGCGCGTGGATCTCGTCCGCCACGACCCGCACCCCGTACGTCCCGGCCAGCTCCGCCACCGCGGCCAGCTCCCCGGCGGTGTGCACGGTGCCGGTCGGATTGTGCGGGCTGCACAGCAGGTAGGCGGCCCGGCCGCCGACGGCCGTGGACCGGGCGAAAGCCTCCTCCAGCGCCGCCAGATCCAGCCGCAGGCCGGGGCCGAGCGGGGCCTCCACCACGCGGCGGTCCATGTGCGCCACGAACTGGTAGAACGGCGGGTACACCGGGCAGTTGACGACCACCGGGTCGCCGGGGTCCGTGACGAGCTTCAGCATCTCGACGACGCCGAGCATCACGTCGGGCACGATCGAGGCGCGCTCCACGGCCAGGCCGTCCCAGCCCCACCGCTCGCGGGCGAAGTCCGCCAGCGCCTCCGCGTACGCGGTGCCCGCCGGATACCCCGTGTCGCCGACCGCGATCGCCTCCGTGAGCGCGCGGGCCACGGGCGCGGCCAGCGGCACGTCCATCTCCGCCACCCACAGCGGGAGCACGTCCTCCGGATGGGAGCGCCACTTCATGCTCGTCCGGCGCCGGAGCTGGTCGAGCGTGAGGTGACGCAGCGGGTGGTCGTCAGTCGACGTGGTGTCCATGACACCCAACATAGGCGCGGACCCGCTGCCGGGGCAGAGGGCGGGGGCGGAGGTGTTGCCGAACCGGCAAGAAGGCTTGCCCGGCGGGTGTGCGGGACCGCATCGTCGGGGGCAGGTCCACGCCCACGGCACGAGGAGACGACATCCATGACCGACGGCACCACCAGCGCGACCGGCGCCGAGTCCGAGGCGGAGTTCTGGGACGCCCGGTACGCCGGGAGCGACCGTGTCTGGAGCGGCAAGCCCAACAACGTCCTGGTCCGCGAGGCCGGGGCCCTGAAGCCCGGTACGGCGCTCGACCTGGGCTGCGGCGAGGGCGCCGACGCGGTCTGGCTGGCCCGGCAGGGGTGGCGGGTCACCGCCGTCGACATCTCCCGCGTCGCCCTGGAGCGCGCCGCCTCCCACGCCAAGGCGGAGGGCATCGCCGACGACCTCATCGACTGGCAGCGGCACGACCTGGGCGAGACCTTCCCCGAGGGCACCTACGACCTCGTCTCCGCGCAGTTCCTGCACTCGCCGAACGACATGCCCCGCGAGCGCATCCTGCGCGCCGCCGCGGCCGCGGTGGCCCCCGGCGGCGTGCTGCTCGTCGTGGGACACGCCGGGTTCCCGGCCTGGCAGACCGATCCGCACCCGGAGGTGCACTTCCCGACGCCGCAGGAGGTGCTGGAGAGCCTCGGACTCCCCGAGGGGGAGTGGGAGGTGCTGCTGACCGACGAGCACGAGCGCATCCAGAACGACCCCGACGGGCGGCCCACGACCCGTGTGGACAACACCCTGGAGATCCGCCGCCTGACGAGGTGACGGGGTGACACGACGCGCGGCGGGCCGTGGCGACCACGGCCCGCCGGCGCACGGGGGCCGGGGAGTGACGGGGCGTCAACGCCGGGCGCCCGCGTACTCCTCCTCGTCCTCGTACTCCTCGTCCTCGTCCTCCGGTTCTTCCTCGTCCTCGGGCTCTTCCTCGTCCTCCGGCTCTTCCTCTTCCTCGGGGTACTCCTCGTCCTCCTCGTCTTCCTCTTCGTCTTCCTCGTCTTCGGGGTAGCCCTCGTCCTCCGGCTCTTCCACTTCCTCTTCCTCGGGGTACTCTTCCTCGCCTTCCTCGCCCTCTTCGGTCTCCTCCGCCTCCAGGGCCTCCTCATGCGTGCGCACGACCTCGCCGTCGCGGATCTCGCCCCGCCAGCCCTCGGGCTCCTCGTTGGTGAGCGAGACGTACCGCAGGAAGTGCTTGAAGTCGAGGCGCAGCCGCCGGCCCTGGGCGCGCCAGAGGTTGCCGGTCTTCTCGAAAAGACCCGAGGGGTAGTACTCGACGACGAGGACGATGCGGGTCAGAGTGGGCGTGAGTTCGTGGAAGCTGACGCAGCCGCGCGTGGTGCCCTTGGCGCCGTCGGAACTCCAGACGATGCGCTCGTCGGGGACCTGCTCCACGACCGTGGCCTTCCAGCCGCGGGTCGAAGGGCCGACCTTGACCTTCCAGTCGCTTGTCGTGTCGTCGCCCTTGGAGACGCTGCGGACTCCCTTGGTGAAAGCGCTGAACTTCTCGAACTGGGTCCAGTGGTCGTACGCGAACCGGATGGGGACGCCGACGTCCTGGACCTCGACGATGTTCGTCACCTTCTGCGTTCCGGACTTGCGGCCCTTGCCCTTCTTGCCGCCGCCGAGCACCTGCTTCGCCTTGTCGAGCACGCCGCCTCCGAGGGCCTTGAGGGGGGAGTCGCCTTGGAGAATCCTCAGACCGGCCTTGGGGAGCACTCCGCCGTTCTCGGCCACACCCATCAACTGGTCGGTGAGGTCGGCGACTTTGTCGCCCGCTTTGTCGGCCAGATTTCCCACCTGGGCGCCGACGAAGTTGGCGAGTTCGTCGCGCAGTTGGTCCAGGCCGGAGGCCTGACCGTTTCCGGTGTCCTGTGCCGTCCTGGCCATCGGGCTACCTCCGCCGTGTGGACGTCTTCTTGGCCGCCGCCTTCTTTGCCAGGGGCTTGCGCGCCGCGGCCTTCTTGGCGGGCGCGGAAGCCTTCTTCGCCGTGCGCTTGGCCGGTGCCGCGGTCTTCTTGGCGGTGGCGGTCTTCTTCGCGGGTTGCGCCTTCTTGGCGGGCGCCTTCCTGGCCGTCGGCCTGCGCTCCGGCTCGCGTTCCGGCCTGGGTTGCCGGCTCTTCGCGGCGCGGCGGCGCCTGGGCGGTTCCTCCTCCCCTTCGCCCTCCTCCTCTTCCTCCTCTTCCTCCTCGCCCTCGGCTTCCTCGCCCTCAGGCTCCTCTTCCGCGTGGGCGGGGCGACGCCGCCGCTTCGACCGGGGCTTCTCCGCGGCCGCCTCTTCTTCCCCGCCTTGCGGTTCGTATTCCTCTTCCGACTCCTCTTCCTCGCCCCGCTTCTTCTTGGCGCCGATCCGGGCCGTGCGGTCGTGCAACGCGCCCGCCAGGTCGCCGAGCTTGCGGTCCGCGGCCGCCGTGACGGCCTTCCGCCCGGCGTCCATCAGCTCGCCGCGCAGCTGCTCGTTGAGGTCGGCGATCTGCGGGACCTCCTGGAGCTTGCGAATACCCTCGGTCACCAGTTGTTGCGGATCGAGTCCGGCACGGCGACCTGCGAGAAAGGTCGCCATCGCGAAGGCGAGCCGCCCCTTCTTGGCGCGACCGAGCACGTAGCCACCGGCGACAGCGGCGGCAAGAGCGATCTTGGTCGTGTCTTTCATCAGTCGTTCCCTTCGGAAAGCGACCTGTCGCCGCACACATGGGTGGGGGTGTATATGCTGAAATAGTACGTTTCTTAGTGGGGGTGGCGCTCCTCCGGAACCGGAGAAGGGGATGGCCGCAAGCGACAGGAACGCCCGGAACAAGGGCACCAGGCGCGGCCGGGACGGCGAAGGCGCAGAGCGACCGCGCAAGCGCTCCGCCGCCTGGGCGATGCGTTCCGCAGCCGATCAGCTCTTCGAACTCCTCGGCCGCAGGCCGGAGTCCGTCTCGGCGGTCAAACCCGTGGACGAAGGCTGGGAAGCGGACGTGGAGGTACTGGAGTTGGAGCGTGTGCCCGAGACCACCAGCGTGATGGCCACCTACCACGTAAAGCTCGACGCGGAGGGAGACCTGGTGGCGTACGAACGGACCCGCCGTTACACGCGGGGTCAGATCGACCGGCGCTGAGGCGACGAGGCGCTGAAGGGAGGCGCGATGACCGTGGTGCCGCAGGGCGGCGGCAATATCTCCAGGGGCGGTACGGGGAGTCTGTACGACGTCCTGGAGCTCATCCTGGACCGAGGTCTCGTCATCGACGTGTTCGTCCGCGTGTCCCTGGTGGGCATCGAGATCCTGAAGATCGACGCTCGCATCGTCGTGGCCAGCGTCGACACCTATCTGCGCTTCGCCGAGGCCTGCAACCGCCTGGACCTGGAGTCCGGCCGCAAACAGCCCGCCCAGCTCACCGACATCGTCGGCGAGATCACCGAGGGCGGCGCGAAGGGCAAGTCCAAGGGCGCGCTCTCCGGCGCGGTGGAGGCCGTGACCGGCGCCCTGAAGGGCGGTGACGAGGAGGATGACGAGTACGAGGAGGAGCCCGAAGAGGAGGAAGCGGAGTACGAGGAGGAGCCCCGGCAGCAGCGCAGGAGCACCAGGCGGGCCTCCCGGCGGGAGAGGGAATGATCATGGCCGTCTACGTCTACTCCATCACTTTCAGGGACCACCCGATGCGCCTTGACGGCCTCACGCCCGTCGGCGGGTCGGACGATCCGTTGCGCTCGGTGACCTCGGCGGGGCTCTCCGCGGTCGTGAGCGACGCGCCCGAGGACCTGCGCCCCCGGCGCAGGGACGTGCTCGCGCACCAGGCGGTCCAGGAACGGCTGATGGCCGATGGCGCGGTACTGCCGCTGCGCTTCGGTTTCACGGCACCCGACGAGGACGCCGTACGCGGCGTCCTGGACGACCGCGCGGGGGAGTTCCAGGAGCAACTGAAGAACCTGGAGGGCTGCGCCGAGTACCACCTGAAGGTCTCGTGGGACGAGGACTCGCTGCTGCGCCGGATCCTCGACGAGAACGACGAGGCACGCCGGCTGAACGAGGAGATCCGCGCCGGATCCGCCTCGCCCGACACGCCGCTGATGCTGGGCGAGCTGATGGCCAACGAGGTGCAGGCCCGCCAGCAGGCCCTCGGTGCGGGCATCATCGAGGCGCTGCGCCCCTTCGCGCGGGACGACGTGGCCACGGCCCCGGCCGGACAGGACTTCCTCAGCGTCTCCTTCCTGGTGGACGACAGCAAGGAGGAGATGTTCCTCGCCACCCAGCTCAGCCTGGCCAACCAGGTCGGCGAGGAATGCGACTTCCGGCTGCTCGGACCGCTGCCGCCGTACAGCTTCGTGTGAAGAGGACGAGTGAGGAGGCGTCATGGGACTGTTCACGCAGATCGTCACCCTGCCCCTGGCGCCGGTGCGCGGTGTGGGCTGGGTCGTCGAGCGCGTGCTGGAGGCCGCCGAGCAGGAGTACTACGACCCCGAGCCCGTCGAACGACAACTGGCCGCCCTGGAGAAGGAACTCCTCGCCGGACGGATCGACGACGAGACCTTCGAGGCACGCGAGGAGGAACTGCTCGACCGCCTCGAGGAGATCGCCGCGTTCCGGCGCGGTGAGGCACCGCCCTGAGACGAGGTGACGCAGTGACGGATTCCCCGGCCGGCCGGCTCGGCTCGTACCCCACGAGGGCCGCCTCCCAGCCGCACCCCTACGGGCAGGGGTCCTCGGCCAATCTGGCGGACATCCTCGAGCGGGTCCTGGACAAGGGCATCGTGATCGCCGGCGACATCCAGATCAACCTGCTCGACATCGAGCTGCTCACCATCAAACTGCGACTGCTGGTGGCCTCCGTCGACAAGGCCAAGGAGATGGGCATCGACTGGTGGGAGCGCGACCCCTCGCTGTCCTCGCGCGCCCACGGGGAGGGCTCGCTCGCCGAGGAGAACCGGCGGCTGCGCGAGGAGATCGAGGCGCTGAAGGAGGGGCGGGAGCTGACGGACACGCCACGCGGCAGCGTGGCCTCCCGCCACCGCACGCGGTCCTCCGCGGCGACGCAGCGCCGCCGCGGCGGCGGCACCGGGACGGACGATGAATGACCGGGTCAGCTACGCGTACGCCGTGCTGCGTGGCGACGGCGTGCCGGCCGCTGCCCTGGAGGCGCTGAGGGGCGTCGCCGGTGCGCCGGTGCGGCTCGTGACGTCCGGTGCGCTGGCCGCCGCCGTCAGCCCGGTGCCTGCCGCGGACTTCCGGGAGGACGCCCTCCGCGGCCACCTGGAGGACCTGGACTGGCTGGAGGCCGTCGCCCGCGCCCATCACACCGTCATCGAAGCGCTGTCCGCGCACACCACGGTGCTGCCGCTGCGGCTGGCCACGGTCTACCTGGACGAGGAACGCGTCCGCGACGTGCTGAGCGCCGACGACGCGGCGTTCTCGCAGGTCCTGGACCGCCTCACGGGCCACCTCGAATGGGGCGTCAAGATCTACGTGGACGCCCCGGCCGCCGCGGCACCCCCCGGCACCACCGACGCCCTCAGCCCCGGCCGCGCCTACCTGAACGCCCGCCGCGCCCAGCGGCAATCCCGGGACGAGGCCTACCGCGCGGCGGAGGAAGCCGCCGCACGCGTCGAGATGATCGGCCGCGAACTGGCCGCCGGGCACGCCCGGCACGGCGTCCAGCAGGGCCGACTCGCCGCCGGCGCGGGGGAGAACGTCCTCAACGACGCCTTCCTCGTCCCGCGCGAACAGGCCGAGGCCTTCCGGACCCGGGCGCTCGCCGCCGGCGAAGGACTTTCCGGCGTGCGCGTCGACGTCACCGGCCCCTGGGCCCCGTACTCCTTCGCCGTCCTCCCCGGCGCCTCACGGCACGAACCCGACGCGGCGGACGCGGCGCCATGACCGCCGCCGACCGGGCCCCCGAACCCCTGGCCGAGCGCCAGGTCGCGCTCGTCGACCTGCTCGACCGCCTCCTGAGCGGCGGCGTCGTCCTCACCGGCGACGTGGTGCTCTCCATCGCCGACATCGACCTCGTCCGCATCTCCCTGCGCGCTCTGATCGTCTCCATCAGCGAACGCCACCTCTCCCCGTGGGGCGCGGAGCCCGGCCCATGACATCCCTCGTACCCCCTGGCGACGACCACCCCCCAAACCGCCTCGGCGAGGTTTCCGACGCCGCCGCCCGGGCCTTCCGCCTCCTCCCCGCCGTCCCGCGTGACACCGCGTCGCCCCGGCCCGCGCGCCGGATCAGCACCGACCCCGACACGGTCGAACGCGATCTGATGAAGCTCGTCCTCACCCTCGTCGAACTCCTCCGCCAGCTCATGGAACGGCAGGCCCTGCACCGCGTCGACGCGGGCGACCTCACCGAGGAGGAGGAGGAACGCCTCGGCGCCACGCTCATGATCCTCCACGACCGTATGGCGGGCCTCTGCGCCGAGTACGGCCTGTCCATGTCCGACCTCAACCTGGACCTCGGCCCCCTGGGCACGCTCCTGCCGCCCGACTGAACGCGCGGACGATGCCTCAGGGCGTGGGGATGCCGCCGGGGCGGGCGGGACGGCCGAAGCGGACGGGGACGCCAGGGGAGTACAGGACGCTGACCGGCGGACCCACGGGAGCGGGGAGGCCGGCGGCCGTGACGAGGGTCTCGTCGCAGTCGAGCAGCTCGGCGTGGTGCAGCGGCCAGCGGGGGTGGGAGTTCGGCAGGTACAGCTGCCGTTCGAAGAACGTGTTGTGCAGGCCCCAGCGGGCGGTGAGGAAGTGCTCGAGCTCGGTGGGTTCCGCGATGGGCTCGCCGACGCGGACGGTGATCCGGGAGTGCGCCCCGCGCGGGCCCGGCCACCGCCGGGTGCTGGTGTACGTCAGGGTGTCGCCGTCGCGGCGGATCGCCATCCGCGACCACAGGTACGGCAGGCGGAACGCGGCGCGCGCGACCGCCATGGGTATCAGCCGGGACGCGTCGAGCGAGCGGAAGACGACACCGCGCCGCCCGTGGGCGTCCACGGAGTACAGGCGGACGTTCGTCTCCGGGAAGGTGCCCAGGTAGGGGACACCGGGGAGCCGGAACCAGCCGACGCGGCGCATGCGGAAGGCGACGAGACCGACATAGGTGACGCCGTCGAGGGTGTCGGGCACGGTGCCGGCCGGCAGGAGCGGCGCGATGCCGGCCGGGTCGGCCGCCCAGTGGAGGAAGGCCAGGTCGAGCCACGACTGGGTGAGCAGCGGGGCGGTGGCGACGTCGGGCGGGTCCGCGGTGATCGGTTCCGGGACGGTCTGCGGGGGCGGCACCCTGCCAGGATCGCAGACGAGGCCGGCATCTCACCGGCTCCGCGGGCGCGTGAACACGGTCGGGATCGCCCCATCGCCCCTGGAGGGCACGCCGGACCACTTCTGTGACAGGTGGGGTTCAGGGGGTCACAGCGGGGTACACCATGGGGGCAGGTACCGGGGGCCCGGATCCGTTGGGGACGGACAGGGGGCCCTCCCATACCGGTGACGCTGCGGAGCAGCCCTTCGGCGTGGGGAGTGATGGACATGACGCGCTGGTACGCGACCTGGTCACCTGCCGTACGCGGCACCGATGTGTACGTGTGCGAGCTGGAGCACCGCGCCCTGGCCGTCGCCGTCGCGCGACGTACCGCACGCACCGTGCTGACCGGTTGGTCGGTGCCGGAGGAATCCGTGCACGACGCCGTCCTCGTCGTGTCGGAACTGGTGACCAACGCCGTGGAGCACGCGCTGCCGCCGGTCGCCCTGCGTCTGCGGCGCGGCGAGATCGACGGCAGGGCGATCATCCGCGTCGAGGTCACCGACGGCGGGCCCGCGCCGCGGCACGGCGCCTGGGCCGCCAGTCGCGGCCCCGGCGAGCACGGCCGCGGCGCCGCGATCGTCGACAGCCTGGGCATCAGCTCCGGCGTCGGAGCCCGCGGCCGCGGCGGTGGACGCTGGGCGGACCTGCTGGCCGCCTGAACCCCGGAAAAGCGCGCGTGGATCCCCCACGCATGCCTCCGGGACCTCTGGAGCTGCGATGGGGTACGCGAATTTTGCCCGGAAGAAAACGAAATTCCCTTATGTTGGGACCGCGTAGAGCGGGGGCTGTCGTGGTCGCACCCGGTGCGGGTGCGGGAAGGGAGGTACCCGCATGCAGTTCGGGTCCCGTCTCTCGGTGATGCAGGATCCCGTCGGATCGGGTTGCAGAGTCTTCCTCGCCGTGATGATCGCCATCATCGCGGCGGTGCCGGTCGCCGACCTCTTCCTGCCCGAGGACGTCCATCTCGCCCACGTACTCGTCATCCCCGTCGCGCTGGCCTCCGCCTTCGCCGGAGCCGTACGGGGGGCCCTGACCGGGCTCGCGGCGGTGCTGGCGCTCGTCGCGGCCGGCGCCGAGCGGCACACGCTGCTCACCGAGAACGTGCTCGTCCAGCTCGGTTCGCTGGTGCTGCTCACCTTGCTGCTGGTCCTCATCAGCACCCTGCTCGAGCGGCGCAGACGTGAGCTCGCGGAGCTGCGCGAGGTGTCGGAGGCGGCCCAGGGCGTGCTGCTGCGGCCGCTGCCCACCCACGCGGGCCCGGTGACCATCGCGACGGCGTACCGCAGCGCCGGCGACGGTGACCGCATCGGCGGCGACCTGTACGCCGTCGCCCGCACCGCTCGGGCCACCCGCATCCTCATCGGCGACGTACGCGGCAAGGGCCTGTGTTCCATCGGCGACACCGAGACCGTCCTCGGGGCGTTCCGCGCCGCCGCCCACCGGCAGGCGCCCTTGGCGGAGCTGGTGGAGTCACTGGAGGCCAGCGTCCGCTGGGAGCTGACCCAGGCATGGGACGGGCCGAGTGACGCCGACGTCGGCGAGCGCTTCGTCACCGCCGCCGTCGTCGAGATCCCCGACGACGAGCCGTACGTGAACGTCGTCAGCTGCGGGCACCTGCCGCCGATCCTCCTCCACGACGGAAAGGTCACCACCCTCGACGTCCCGGAACCCGCGCCTCCGCTGGGCCTCGGCGGCCTGACCGGGAGCAGCTACGCTCCCACCACCTTCGCCTTCGCCCCCGGCGACCGGTTGCTGCTCTACACCGACGGCGTGACCGAGGCCCGGAACGACGACGGGGAGTTCTACCCGCTCACGAGCCGGGTCGCGGAGTGGGGCGACCGGCGCCCCGACCAGCTCGTACGGGAGATGACCGATGACCTGCTGGCCCACGTCGCCGCCCCGCTGGAGGACGACATGGCCGTGGTCGCGATCGTGCGCGAGGCCCGGAGGGTGCTGACACCGCACGCACGAGCCGCAGCCGGCACGGCCGGGGACGCCGCTGAGTCGGACGTTCGACCTGCCGGCCGCAGGATATGACGACGAACACCACGACGCCGTCGCCACGGCCCTGATCGAGCTCGTGGAGCACACCGCCCCGGAGGGCGGGCCGCCCGGGCCGGGCCCCGCGCGGACGCGCTGGGCCCGGCCCGGGGTGCGGGGCGGGCCTCAGTTGGGGGAGGGCGAGCCCGTCGCCATGGGATCGGCGGCCGCGTCGAACATCGCCGTCGTCGAGGCGCCGAGACCGAGCGCGGTCGGGGCGTCCGGCAGCCCGGCGCCGACGCGGAGCGGCTCGGTGACGGGCAGCGGACGGCTGGCGCCGCGGAGCAGGGCCATCAGCCGGTCCGTGCGGGCCGCGCCGCGCGGGTGCGGCGTCGCGCGCAGCTGGTCGTGGTGGGCGAGCACCAGCGCGGCCAGGCCGGTGAGGTGGGCCGCCGCGACCGCGGTGCCCTCGGCGACGGTGTAGGAGGCGCGGAGCGCCGTGGTGACGACCGCGGTCCCGGGCGCGGTGAGATCGACGCCGGGGCCGGTGGGCGTGAAGGGCGCCGGGTACGGGCCGGGCCACGGGGGCTGGGTGGCGGCCGCCGGGCTGTCCGGCGGGTAGGTGCCGGTGTGCGCGAGGGCGCCCGCGGCCAGCACGGTGGGCAGCGCCGCGAGCGGGCTCAGCGCCCCCGCGGTGTCGCCCGCCGGGGCGATGACGGCGATGCCGGCCGCGTGCGCGTCCATCAGCTTCCACGCCGCCAGCTGCGAGGGCTGGTCGTAGGTGACGTTGATCTGCGCGATGTCGATGTCGTGGGCGATGCAGTGGTCCACCGCGCGCAGCAGATCCGCCACACGGCCGCCGGGGAAGAGCTTGAGGGCGTGCACCGTGGCGTCCGCGGCGATGCCGGTGACCCCGGTGCGGTTGTCGGCGGCGGCCACGATCCCGGCGCAGCGGGTGCCGTGCCCGGTCGCGTCCGTACGCCAGCCCGCGTCGTCCGCCGCGGGGGTGAAGTCGGCCCCGGAGCGGACGGTGTCCTTCAGGTCCGGGTGCGCGGTGTCGACCCCGGAGTCCAGCAGGGCGACGGAGACGCCGTGGCCCCGATAGGTCGGGGGGATCTCGTGCAGGCGCATCGCCTGCCAGCCCCAGCCGGTGAGCGGCCGGTCCGGGAAGCCCTCGAAGGTCTCCGCCAGGGAGCGGACCACCACCTCCACCTCCGCGCCGGAAAGCGTGTCGTCGTCCGGGAAGGGGCGGCCGGTGCGCACCGGCCAGTGGTCGCCCGCCGGGCGTACGTACAGGGACCGGACCGTTGCCGGGGTGTCGGCCGGCAGCACGATCTGCGCCCGGCCGTCGGCGCCCGTGACGGCGTACGCCGTCGCACCCGTGCCCGTCGCCCACACCTGCGCGTCCGGCACGCCCTGCCCGCGGCTGGTCACCCGCACCGTGATGCGCGGCGGCTCCTGGAGGGTGACCTCCATCGCGGGGTCCACGGCCGGGACGGGAGGACGCGTCGAGGGGGCCGGGGTGTAGGCGAGCGGCTGGTCGGCCTCGACCACCACCTGGGGGTTGGCGGCCAGTGCCCGGGCGCGCTCGTGGGGCATCGTCACCACGGCCACCGGGGGGCACACCGGGTGGGGCTCGGCGATCGCCTCCAGCCCACGGGAGCGGGAGGGGCGCACCTGGGCGACCACCTCCACCTCCGGGTCCTCCTCGAGCAACGTGAACAGCGCCGAGGCCTCGACGGGCGGCACGCCCGCGGTCAGCCAGGGCGCCGGCCTGGGGGCCACCAGGTACCGGCCCCGGCCGCCGCCCGGCTGCCCGGGATGCGTCCCGGCCGTCCCCGCGTACTGCTCCGCGCCCTGTTTCGTCCCGCCGGCGTCCGATCCGGCACCGGGCCTGCGGCCGCCCTTGGCGCCGCCGTGCCCCTTCGCCATGCCGCCGTTGCCCTGCTGCTCACTCATCACGCTTCCGCCTTCACCGATCACCTTGCGTTGGACCACACCGCGCCGCTGCCGCGGCCGGGCGAACGGCCCGGCCGGCCGGGGCAGCCCGAAGGGGCCACCCCGGCCGACCGGGAGACCGGTCAGATGCCGAGCGGCATCTGGCCGAAGTGCTGCCCGTACGGCGACTGCCCGTACTGGGACTGGCCCGGGAACTGGCCGTACTGGCCGGACTGCTGCTGGCCGAACTGGCCGAACGGGGACTGGCCCTGGGCGATCTGGCTCAGCGCGCTGTGCACGACCGGAGCGATGCGGCGCGCGCACTCGGTGAGCACGCTGCTCCAGGCGTGCGGCGGGATCTGGCCCTGGGCCTGGATGCCCATCATGATCTGCGGGTCGATGCGCACCTGCTCGACCATGGCGTTGACCGCCGTGGCGGCACAGCGCAGCGACAGCTCGGTCACCAGCAGCGGCAGCTGGTGCTGGCCCTGCCCGATGCCGGGCTGGCCGAAGTGCTGCTGCCCGTAGCCCTGCAGGCCCATGAACGGCTGGGGGAAGCCCTGCTGTCCGTAGCCCTGCTGGCCTGCCCACGGCTGCCACTGCTGCTGACCGGACTGCTGCGAGTGCGGCTGCTGCAGCTGCTGACCGTACTGCTGGGGGGTGTAGACCGACATCAAGCTCCTCCTTGAGCTGTGACGGGAAAGGGATGCGACGGCGGCTCCGTGGAGGGGGCTCTCAGAACAGGTCCGCCGCCATGCGCAGCAAACCACCACCCGACAAAAACCGCTTCTCATGACATACCGCCACCAGAGGGTGCGTGGCGCCCGAGCTGCATCAACCTCCTTGTGGCCACCTCACCCGGACGGCCCACGCCGGGGGAGCGCCGGGGCGCAGCGGGATGAGCATCCCGACGGGCACGATCGAGGTCGGCCGGCGCGCTCCACGACGAGCGCCGCGGACGGGGTCCGCTCCTGCCGTGCGTCCCCCCGGGGAGGGCGGCGACGGAGGCCTCAGGGGGGCGGGGCGGTGGGGATGGCAGCGGCCCGGCGCGTACGCCCCCCGTCACGCACCCGGCCGACTCGCGCTCTTCCGCCGGCCGCGGCCGTGGGACCGGGGCGGGCGCGGGGGGGGGGGGGGGGGGGGGGGGGGGGGGGGGGGGGGGG
>NZ_CBDRCM010000071.1:0-33639 GCF_965342435.1 Actinacidiphila sp. bgisy160
TCGCTCCCTTGGGGGCACGACAGGGCATCAGGAAGGCGGCCGCCAGCGCCGCGAGGAACGCGGCCGCGGCCATGAGCGCTGTCCACTGGGTCGCGGGCACGGTGCCCCCGTCGGCCGCGTACGAGAAGTACGCCGTGCCGAGCACCGCGACCCCGACCGAACCGCCCAGCTGCTGCACGGCGTTGAGGACGCCGGAGGCCGAGCCGGTCTCGCGCTCCTCGACGTCGGCGAGGGCGATGTCGAAGAACGGTGCCATCACCAGCCCCATCGCGAAGCCGTTCAGCAGGAGCGCGGGCAGCAGTTGCCAGGTGGTGGCCCCGTGGCCCGCAAGGTGCACGGTGAGCGCCAGGGCGGCGACGGCCGCCGCCGACAGCGCGAATCCGGCCTGGATGGTGCGCCGGCCGTACTTCGGGCCGAGAACGGCACCGGAGAGGATCGCGCCGGCGACCGTGCCGGCGGACCACGGGATCATCGACTCCCCGGCGTGCAGGGCGCTGTAGCCGAGCCCTACCTGCAGGTGCAGGGTGAGCACCAGCATCAACCCGCTGACCGCGGCGAAGAAGGCGACGCCCACCACGAGCGCGGCGGAGAAGCCGCGGTGGCGGAAGAGCCCGGGCTCGACGAGCGGGGAACCGCCCCGCGCCACCAGCCGCCGCTGGTACCAGGCGAACAGACCGAGCACCGGGACCGCGCCCGCCATCGACAGGTACGTCCACAGCGGCCAGCCCAGGTCACGGCCCTGGACCAGTGGGTGGACGAGCATGAGCACCCCGAGGCTGACCAGCGCCGACCCCGGCAGGTCCAGCCGCGGCGCGTGCGGCGACCGGCCCTCGGGCAGGATGCGCAGCGCGACGGCGAAGGCGACGACGCCGATCGGGACGTTGATCAGGAACACCGAACGCCAGCCGGAGCCGAACAGGTCCGCGTCGGTGAGGAAGCCGCCGAGCACCGGTCCGGCGACCGCGGCGAGCCCCATGACCGGCCCGAAGGCTCCGAAGGCCGCGCCCTGCTCCTTCGGCGGGAACATCTGCCGCAGGATGCCGAGACCCTGCGGCACCATCATCGCGGCGAACAGCCCCTGCGCCGCCCGGCCGCCGATCAGCATCCCCGCGGAGCCCGCGGCCGCGCACAGCGCGGAGCACACCGTGAACCCGGCGAGCCCGACGAGGAACATCCTGCGGCGGCCGACGATGTCACCGAGCCGGGCCCCGGTGATCATCAGCACGGAGAAGGCCAGCGTGTAGGCGGCGCTGATCCACTGGATCTGCGTGGAGCTGCCGCCGAAGTCCGCGCGGATCGAGGGCGAGGCGACGCCGACGATCGTGGCGTCGAGCAGATCCGTGATCTCGACGGCGAGGATCACGGCCAGCCCCAGCTTGCGCAGGGGATGGCCGGTGGCCGGGGAAGTCGGCGGGGAGAGGACTTGAGTGCTCATGGGAGGCCTCCATGGGGTCGGGCCGCAGCGGGGCGGGGCCGCGAACGAACGACGTTCGTTTTTGGCGAACAGTGTTCTAAAAGGCGAACGGCGTTCGTGTCAAGTACGCTGTCCGTGTTCCGCTCCCGGAGGTACGCAGCACGTGACATCGGTCCCCGTCCCGCCCTGGCGCGCCGAGCGCAAGAAGGCTCCCCGCCGCAGCCTCAGCCGCGAGGCGATCGTCACCGCGGCCCTGCACGTCGTCGACGCCGAGGGGCTCGACGCGCTGAGCATGCGCCGGGTCGCCCAGGAACTGGACACCGGCGCGGCATCCCTCTACGCGCACGTCGCGGGCAAGGAGGAGCTGCTCGAACTGCTCCTCGACCGCATCCAGGCAGACGTGACCCGCCCCGAGCCCGACCCTCAGCGGTGGCAGGAGCAGATCAAGGAGATGGCCCGGCAGGGCCGCCGCGTACTCGTCACCCACCGCGACCTGGCGCGCGCCGCCATCGGCCAGGGCATCCCCTTCGGCCCCAACGCGCTCCTCAACGCCGAGGCGATGCTCGCGGTCCTCAAGGCCGGCGGCCTGTCCGACCAGGTCTGCGCCTACGGCGTGGACGCCCTCGCGCTCTACGTCACCGCCACCGCGGTCGAGGAGAGCCTGCGCAGCCAGGGCTTCGGCGAGGCGGGCGTCACCCTCGACGAGCAGATCGCCCGTATCCGCGAGTACTTCGGCTCACTGCCCCCCGAGCGCTTCCCCCACATCACGGGCATGGTCGACGCCCTGATGCGCGACGAGGGCGACGAGCGCTTCGAGTTCGGCCTCGACCTCCTCGTCTCCGGCCTCGCCCGCCACGCCCCCGCCTGAGGCCGGGAGCGTCGTGATCGTGCGGCTCCGGCACGGCGGCAGCCCGTCCGCGGACCTGTGCCCCGCCCGCGGGCAGGGGAAGCCGTAGGCCGGCCCTCAGCGGGGTGTGCGGATCGCGAACACCCCGATCGTGGCCAGCATGAGGACGACCCAGGCGAACCACAGCCAGCCGTTGGGGCCGAGCGCCACCGTGTACGCGGTCACGGCGACCAAAGACGCCACCGTGCACGTGATCATCGCCTTCGCAGGTGTGGGCATCCGCGGCCTCCTCCCCAGGGGCCGCGGGGCGGCGGCCCGGACTCCATGGTCCCGCCGCCGCCCACCGTGCGCTACCAGTCGCCGTCGGTGACCTGACCCTCGTCCCCCAGCTGCTTCACCTGTCCCGGGTGCGGTGCCACCCACGGCGACTCGTCCTCGCCGAGCCAGTCGCCGACCGGCTTCACCTGGGTGAGCGCGTCGGGCGCCGCCAGATCCTCGGCGTCGGCGTCGTAGTAGTCGAACCAGGGCAGTCCGGCAGCGGTGTACGCGGCGCGGTTGACCGGGGAGGCAGGGGCCGGCTCGCCGGTGATGCGGCGCCATTCCGGCACCGTCGTGAGGTGGACGAAGACCCGGCCCGAGGGCTTCTCGCGCCAGTCGGAGGGCTTGCGGTCGTCGCGGTAGACCTCCTGCCGCATCCGGCCGCCCGCGCCCAGCCCCATGGAGACCGGGGACCTCCCCGCGCTCCTCGCCGGGCGGGCGGCGCCCCCGGGGGCCGGCGGCGGGGCGGCCGCGGGAGCGGCCATCGGCATCGCGCCCGGAGCGCCGCCGTAGCCGCCGAAGGCCGCGCGACGGGTGCTCTCCCGGCGCCGCTGCTCGGCCCGCCACGCGGCCAGCTGCTCCTCGCCGAGTTCGAACACCTGCAACTGCACCCCGCCCCAGACCTCCTCGCCGGTGACCTGGCCCTCGACGGTCGCACCCATGCCGAGCGGTACGGCCACGAACTGCCGGATCGTCCCGGAACCCGAGTTGATGCCGTCCAGCCACGGCTGACGCGGCAGCACCACGTAGTTCTGCGGGTCCTGCGACAGCCGGTCGCTCCACGGCCGCCCCGACACCGCGCACACCTTGCCGACGCCCACCTGGAGCACGGCCGGCGCCGAGGCCGAGAAGCTGAGCCACATGGCCTCGCGCTGGTAGACCGGCAGCATGACGCCGCCCCGGGCGAGCCACTGCTCGGGGGCGGTGTCCGGGAAGTCGGCGACCCGGCGCAGCGGGAAGGTGCCGATCCCGGGTGGGAGCGGATGCGTCCCCGTCTCCGGCAGCCGCAGCGTGCGTATGAAGCGCACCGTCACGCCGCCCGGCAACTGCAGCGCATCGCCCGATATCCGTACCTGGTCGCCCATCGCGGGCCTCCCTTCACGGCGGGCGGCCCCGTCAGCCGCGACCCCGTGCCTCCAAGGATGCCAAGTACGTGTTGTAGGCGGCCAGTTCCGCGTCGCCGTCACGGTCCGCCGCGCGGTCCGCGCGGCGCGCCTGGCGCTGCTCCGAGGTGTACCACTGGATGAGCAACGCCACCAGCACGATCACCGAGGGGATCTCGCTGAACGCCCAGGCGATGCCGCCGGCCGCGGTCTGGTCGCCGAGCGCGTCGATCCCCAGCGAGGTGGGCGGGTGCTTGAACGCGCCGATCATCGGCTCGCTCGCCATCATCAGGGCGATGCCGAAGAAGGCGTGGAACGGCATCCCGGCGAACAGCTCCAGGATGCGCAGGACGTAGCCCGGCCGGTTCGGTCCCGGGTCCACACCCATGATCGGCCAGAAGAACACCAGGCCCACGGCGAGGAAATGGACCATCATCGCGACGTGCCCGGCCCGGCTGCCCATCAGAGTGTCGAACAGCGGGGTGAAGTAGAGCCCGTACAGGCTGGCGATGAACAGCGGGATGGTGAACGCCGGATGCGTGATCACCCGCATGTAGCGGCTGTGCAGCAGCGCCACCACCAGCTCCCGCGGGCCCTTGCGGCCGCGCCCCGCCGCCGGCAGCGCCCGCAGGGTCAGGGTCACCGGCGCGCCCAGCAGCAGGAGAATGGGGGAGACCATGCTGACGACCATGTGCTGCACCATGTGGACGCTGAACATGACCATGCCGTAGTCGTTCAGCGCCGTGCACATCACCGATGCGATGGAGAGCACACCGGCGATGAAGGCGACGCTCCGCCCGGCCTGCCATCGGTCGCCGCGCCGCCGCAGTCGTACGACCCCCCAGCCGTAGAGCACGAGCGCGAGCAGGCAGCCGGCCAGGAAGACCGGATCCCCGCTGAACTCGAGCCCCCGTCCAAGGGTGAACGGCGGGAGCTCCGTCGTCATCCCGTGTCCGCCGTGGTCCATCCGTCACTCTCCTGTCGCGTCTGCCGCACGCACCGCGCCGTCGGCAATGTGCCGGTTGGGGCGGGTGCGCCCGCACCAGACTAGAACCGCCCCCGGGCGCGCTCGCGACCGGGGGCGGTTCGAGAAGGTGATCAGTGCGTCACAGCACGCACTCGGCCTCGACGTAGCGCTCGGCCGGGACCGTCTTGAGGTGCTCCACGGCGTGGGCCAGGGGCACCAGCGTGATGTCGGTGCCGCGCAGCGCCGTCATCATGCCGAAGTCGCCGTTGTGCGCGGCCTCGACCGCGTGCCAGCCGAAGCGCGTGGCCAGCACCCGGTCGTAGGCGGTGGGGGTGCCGCCGCGCTGCACATGGCCGAGGATGACCGGGCGGGCCTCCTTCCCCAGCCGCTCCTCCAGCTCGATCGAGAGCCGGGTGGCGATGCCGGTGAAGCGCTCATGGCCGTAGACGTCCTTGACGCCCGACTCGAACTCCATCGTGCCCTCGCGCGGCTTCGCGCCCTCGGAGACCACGACGATCGCGAACTTCTTGCCCGCGGAGAAGCGCTCGCGGACCCGCTCGGTCAGGTCCCCGATGTCGAAGGGGCGCTCCGGCACGACGATGGCGTGCGCGCCGGCCGCCATGCCGGAGTGCAGCGCGATCCAGCCGGTGTGGCGGCCCATGACCTCGACGATGAGCACGCGCTGGTGCGACTCGGCGGTGGTCTTCAGACGGTCCAGCGCCTCGGTGGCCACCGTCACGGCGGTGTCGAAGCCGAAGGTGACGTCGGTGGAGGCGATGTCGTTGTCGATGGTCTTGGGCACGCCCACGATCGGCAGGCCGTTGTCGGACAGCAGCCGGGCGGCCTTGAGGGTGCCCTCACCGCCGATCGGGATGATCGCGTCCAGACCCAGGTCGGCGACGTGGCCCTTGGCCCGCTCCACCCCGCCCCGCAGGTGCTCGGGGCGCACCCGGGAGGAGCCGAGGATGGTGCCGCCGCGGGCGAGGATGCCGCCGACCGCGTCGAGGTCGAGCTTGCGGTAGTCGCACTCCAGGAGGCCCTTCCACCCGTCGTGGAAGCCTATGACCTCGTCCCCGTGGTCGACGACCGCGCGGTGCACGACCGACCGGATGACGGCGTTGAGCCCGGGGCAGTCGCCGCCGCTCGTCAGCACACCAATACGCATTTGCTCGTTACTCCTGAATGATCGATCCGGGCGCCGGACCTCGTCGTCCGGATGGACCCGCGGCGACGCGCACCGCTGGTGCCTACGTTATCGAGCCGGGCGCGGGCGGCGGAAACGCCGCCCGCAGTGCGGACACCACCCGGCCCCGGCCCCGTCGTCCCCCGGTCCGGCCCGCGACGGTGCGGGCCTCAGGCGGGCTGCGTCGCCGCCGCGATGCGCTCCGCGCGCAGCGCCTCGTACCACTGGTCGTCGACCGGCGGCAGCGCCCTGACGTCCATCGCCAGTTTGATCAGCATGTCCGCGATCTGCGGGTTGCGGGCCATGACGGGGCCGTGCATGTAGGTGCCGAAGACGGTCTCGTTGTACGCGCCCTCGGTCCCGTCGCCGGTGCCGTTGCCGTTGCCGAACCGGGTGCGGGCCAGCGGGCGGGCCCGCTTGCCGACGTGCGTGACGCCCTGGTGGTTCTCGAAGCCGGTCAGCGGGGGCAGGCCGAGCTCGGGGTCGATGTCGGCCAGCACGTCGCCGACGCAGCGCGCGCCCTCGCCGCGGACGCTCACGACGTCCAGCAGGCCCAGGCCGGGCTCGGGGCGGCCGAGGTCGTTGACGAACTCGTGGCCGATGATCTGGTACCCGGCGCACACCGAGAAGACGATCGCACCGTTGTCCACCGCGCGGTTCAGCCCGCCGTCGCGGCGCAGCCGCTCGGCGGCCAGCCGCTGCGGACGGTCCTCGCCGCCGCCGATGAGGTAGATGTCGCCCGAGGTCGGGATCGGCTGGTCGGACCGTACGTCGATCCGGGTGACCGGCACCCGCCGCTGGCGGGCCCGGCGCTCGGTGACCAGGACGTTGCCCTGGTCACCGTAGGTGCTCAGCAGGTCGGGATAGACCCACACCAGACGCAGGCTGGAGTCGCTCACAGCGTGTTCTCCTGTCGAAACGGGTCTTCGGTCAGTTGCCGACGCGGCGGCGGAGGTCCTGGAAGGCGGTGTAGTTGGCGATGGCCTCGATCCGGCCGGCCGGCGAGGTGCGCACGGCCTCGTCGAAGTCCCGGCACACCTGGAAGTCCAGGCCCGCGACCTCCAGGCGGACCGCGAGGTCCAGCTTGCGGTCGCCGATGACGCGGATCGGGTGCCCCGCCAGGCGGGTGTAGTCCACGTCCCAGAGCCAGGAGGTGTCCGTGCCGTCCGCGGACCGGGCGTTGACGGACAGGATCACCGGGGTGGGCGGGCCGTCGATCAGCGAGAAGGTCTCCAGCCAGCCGGCGGGGTTCTTCGCCAGCAGCAGCCGGACGTCGCGGTCCTGGAAATGGACCACGTCGTAGCGGCCGGCGACGGCCTGCACGTTGTACATCCGCTCCAGGGCGACCTTGGGGTCGACCCCGAAGGCGGCCGCCGCGGCGGCCGACACGGCGGCGTTGGACTTGTTCGCACGGCCGGGCAGCTGGAGCTGGATCGGCCAGGCGGAGCCGTACGGGTCGATCACGTGGTCCCCGGACAGTGCCCAAGTGGGCGTCGGGCGGCGGAAACCGCACTCGCCGCAGAACCAGTCCTCGGCCGGCCGCTGCAGGACACCGCCGCACGAGGGGCAGGACCAGGCGTCGTCCTTCCACTCCTGGCCCGCCGCGACCCAGACGACGGTCGGGCAGGACGAGGCAGCCCAAGTGATCAGCGGGTCGTCGGCGTTGGCGATGATGATGGCGTCCGAGCCCGCCAGGCCCTCGCGCCACTTCTCGGCGAGCATGCGGGTCTCGGCGGCGCGGTCCAGTTGGTCGCGGGAGAGGTTGAGCAGGGCGATGGCCTTGGGCTTGACGTCACGGGCCACGCCGGCCAGGTACTTCTCGTCGACCTCGATCACGCCGTAGCGCGCCTCGGAGCCGCCGGCGAGCGCCGAGGTGATGCCGGCCGGCATGTTGGCGCCCAGGGCGTTGGAGACGACCTCGCCGTTGGCGCGCAGCGCCTCGGCGAGCAGCCGCGTCGTGGTGGTCTTGCCGTTGGTGGCCGAAACGAGCACGACGTCGAGATGGGTCGCCAGCCGGGCCAGCAGATCAGGGTCGAGTTTCAGCGCCACCCGGCCGCCGATCACCGATCCACTGCCGCGCCCCGCCGCTCGCGACACCGCCGCCGCGGCCTTGCCCGCCGTCACGGCCAGCTTCGCCCGCGGCGACAGTGGCTCTGCGTTGCCTGCCATCGTCTCCACATCCTCCTCGCGTCCGGCCCCGCTCACCTCCCCGGCGGTCGGCCGTGGTGCTCGCACCGGGCCGTTGCACCGGCCGGAAGGCATCGGTCGCCGATCAGCCTATCCACTTCCCCCACCGGCGCTGAAACGAGCCGCCCCCGTACGCTGACCGGCATGCGACACGCCCCCATCCCCGGCAGCTCCGGAACCGTCCGCCCGATGCGGTTGCTGGGTGATCCCGGGCTCCGGGAACCCTGCCGTGACGTGACCGTCTTCGATGCCGAACTCGCCTGCCTCGTCGAGGACTTGTTCGCAACGATGTACGCGCACGACGGGGTGGGCCTGGCCGCCAACCAGGTCGGGGTGCCCTTGCGGGTGTTCGTCTTCGACTGCCCGGACGACGAGGACGTCCGGCACCTCGGATACGTGGTCAATCCCCGCGTCGTGCACAACGACGGGGTCGTGGTGACCGGTGACGAGGGCTGTCTGTCGCTGCCGGGCGTGCACGCGGGCACCGCCCGGCACGACGAGACGGTGGTCGAGGGCGTCGACGTGGACGGCGCGCCGGTGCGCGTGGAGGGCACCGGCTTCTTCGCGCGCTGCCTCCAGCACGAGTGCGACCACCTCGGTGGCGGCCTGTTCGTGGACCGGCTGACGGGTCTGCGCCGCCGCCGCGCGCTGCGCGCGGTGCGCCGGGCCCCCTGGGCGCCCGGCGACAGGCCTTAGGCCGTGTTCTCGGATGCCCTATCCCAGCCTTCGGCCGGGGGTGGCACGCTGCGTTGCCGAATCCTCCGAGCAGCCCTCTACGAGGACGACTCCCCGCCTTGCGACGCACCGCGCCTGGGCCCCTCCCAGCGGTGGCCGGGGGAGCTCATCCGACGACACGGCCTGGCTAGAGGCGGGGGGCGCCCGGGCGGTCTCCCACCGCGGCGAGACGGCCCCAGAGCAGGTCGGCGAGGTGGCGGACGAGGACGTCGCGGGCGACGGGCCGCTCGCCCAGCCACCAGTCCCCGGCCGCGTGCATCATGCCGACGATGCCGTGCCCCCACACCCGGGCCGCGACCTGGCCCTCCGGGCCGAGGTCGAGCCGCTCGGCGATGACGTCGGCCAGTTCCTCGCCCATGCGGCGCAGCACGGGGGCGGAGTGGCGGCCGATGTCGAAACCGCGGTCGGAGTCCGCGGGGCTCTCGGCGGGGTGCATCAGGAAGCGGTAGACCTGCGGCCGGGCCTCGATGGCCACGAGATAGGCGTCGAGGGTGGCCTCCACGCGGTCGCGGCGCTCGTTGGGCGCGTCGAGGGCGGCGCGCAGGTTGGCGAGCAGGGCGTCGGTGTGCCGTTTGGCCAGGGCTCGGTAAAGCCCGCTCTTGTCGCCGAAGTGACGGTACAGAATGGGCTTGGTGATGCCCGCCTCGGCGGCGATGGCGTTCATGGACGCCTCGGGGCCGTCCCGCAGCACGACGCGGTCCGCGGCCTCGAGGAGCTCCCTGCGCCGCTCCTCCGCCGCGGATGCCGTTCGCCGCTCCTGCCGCTGGCTGGTGTCCACCCGAGCCTCCCCGCCCGTTCGAATTTCCTCGCGCCTGCGCAACGTAACACCCCTCGTCCGGTTGACATCCCTTACCGGCCGGTAACACACTGGGGGTTACCGCAAGTAACAAGCACGTGGAGGGGACGATGGGCGACTTCTCGCTCGAGCTCAACGACGACCAGAAAGCGGTGCGCGACTGGATCCACGGCTTCGCGGCCGACGTCATGCGCCCGGCGGCGGCGGAGTGGGACGAGCGCGAGGAGACCCCCTGGCCGGTGATCCAGGAGGCCGCGAAGATCGGACTCTACTCGCTCGACTTCTACGCCCAGCAGTACTTCGACCCGACCGGCCTCGGCATCCCGATCGCCATGGAGGAGCTCTTCTGGGGCGACGCGGGAATCGGCCTGTCGATCGTCGGCACCGGCCTGGCTGCCGTCGGCGTCCTGGCCAACGGAACCGAGGAGCAGATCGGCACCTGGATCCCCCAGATGTACGGCGACGTCAACGACGTCAAGGTGGCCGCCTTCTGCTCCTCCGAGCCCGACGCCGGCTCCGACGTCGGCTCGATGCGCACCACCGCCGTGTACGACGAGGCCAAGGACGAGTGGGTGCTGAGCGGCACCAAGACCTGGGCGACCAACGGCGGCATCGCAGGCGTCCACGTCGTCGTCGCCGTCGTCGACCCCGAGCTCGGCTCGAAGGGCCACGCCTCCTTCATCGTGCCGCCGAACACCCCCGGCCTCTCCCAGGGACAGAAGTTCAAGAAGCACGGCATCCGCGCCTCGCACACCGCCGAGGTCGTTCTCGACGCCGTCCGGGTCCCGGGCAGCTGCCTGCTCGGCGGCAAGGAGAAGCTCGACGAGCGCCTCGCCCGGGCCCGCGAGCGGGCCAGGGGCGGCGAGCGGGTGAAGAACGCCGCCATGGCCACGTTCGAGGCCTCCCGCCCGGCCGTGGGCGCGATGGCGGTGGGCACGGCCCGCGCCGCGTACGAGGTCGCCCTCGACTACGCCATGACCCGCACCCAGTTCGGCCGCCCCATCATCGACAACCAGGGCGTCGCCTTCCAGCTGGCCGACATGCGCACGCAGATCGACGCGGCGCGGCTGCTGGTCTGGCGCGCCTCCTGGATGGCGATCTCGGGCAAGCCGTTCACCTCGGCCGAGGGCTCGATGTCCAAGCTCTACGCCAGCGAGACGGCGAAGAAGGTCACCGCCCAGGCCGTCCAGATCCTCGGCGGCAACGGCTTCACCCGCGAGTACCCCGTGGAGCGCATGCACCGCGACGCGGCCATCTACACCATCTTCGAGGGCACGAGCGAGATCCAGCGCCTGGTCATCGCCCGCACCCTGTCGGGCATGCCGATCCGCTGACCGCCCGGCGCACACCCGCCCCGGGCGGCGGCCGCGGGGTCGCCGCCCGTGCGGCACGTCCGGCCTGCTGACGCCGTACAGCCGCAGTGCGGTGCGGCTGGTGCCGGCCGATCCGTCCATACCGCCGGCGATCGGTACGAGGCTGCCGACCGGCGAGCGGGACGTGGACCGGATGCTCACCGGTCCGCGCGTCGCCCGCGCGGTGGTGGCCGCGGCGGCGCCGGAGGGCGAAGCCCTTCGGCCCGGTCAGGCGCGCCCCCGTCGCGGCGCGCCGGCCGGCCCCATGCCGAGAGCATCAGCGGGTGCGGGGGACGGCACCACCTCGGCCGTGGCCCGTGCGGTCGACGCCGTCGGGGTCGTACGCCCCCACGCAAACGGCCCGCGGCGCCGAAAGGAGCCGCCGCGCCCCGCCCGCACGGCAGCCCCGTGACGCCGCCCGCCGGAGGCGTCAGCGGCGGCGGGAGGGGCGGGTGCGAGGCCGGGGGCGGAGGGCGGCCTCGAGGTCATCAAGGGTCTCCACGAGCAGTTCCGCGCTGCGGCGGACGATGCGGTCGGCGTCCGAGGGAGGCCACGCGTCGAGCGTGGCGCGGACGGAGGCGAAGTCCGGGGGGCGCCGATCGCGGACCGCGGTCGCGGCGTCCGCCGTGGCCGTGCGCAGGTGCCGGGCGAAGGGCGCGGCGTCCGGGACCGGGGCGGCGTCGGGCGCCGGGAGGTGGGCTTCCATCAGCATGGGGACGCGGCCCATGGCCGACAGTGCCGCATCGGCGCCGTCGGCGGCGCGGCGGGACAGGCCGCGCCCCCGGACGGGCTCGGCGTCGGCGCGGGCGACCGCCTGGTCCCAGGCGAGCGCGGCCGCCCGGGCGTCGAGCAGCGCCGCGCGCACCGCCTCGCGGCTGCCCCGGGCGGGGGCGGCGTGGGCCTCCACCGCGGCGGCGGCGTACCGCCCGGTGGCCTTGACACGGTCGGCCAGCCGGTTCCGCAGCCGCGGGGTCTCCCAGGCCGGGAAGAGCGCGTACGCGGCCATCGCCAGCACCCCGCCGAGCAGCGTGAGGAGCACACGGTCGGGCACCGTCTGCGTCCAGCTGGCGCCGGCCATGCCGAGCAGGAAGACCACGTACGCCGACGCGGCCACCTGGGAGACCAGATAACCGGTGCGCATCAGCCCGTACATCAGGGCGACGGACACCACCGCCAGCACGGCGCAGGGGTACGGCCCCGGGGCGAGGGACTTCATCACGGCGGTCGCCACGGTGACGCCCGCGAGGGTGCCGATGAAGCGGGCCACGCTGCGGCCGTACGTCTGGGAGAAGTCGGGCCGCATCACCAGCACCGAGGTCAGCGGCGCCCAGTAGCCGTGACCGAGCGGCAGGGCCGCGCCGAGGGCGTAGCCCGCGGGGGTGACGGCGGCCAGCCGGACGGCGTGCCGGAAGACGGGGGAGTCGAACCGGGCCTCGCGCCGCACGGTGCGCACGGTGAGCGGCAGGAGTTCTGCCACGCTGGGGCGGCGCAGGTGGGCGGTGTCGGTGCTCACCGAGCCGCCGCGGCCGGTTGCGGAGGAGACCGCCTCGCTGAGCAGCGCGACGAGCCGCAGCGCGGTGCGCCGGGCGGGCCCGGTCAGCTGCTCCTCCGGGGCGGGGTCGACGAGCACCACGGAGTCCGCCTCCGGCGGTACGCGCACCGGCTGGGCCTCCCGCACCGCGTGCGCCACCGCGTCCAGCACGGAGGCCGCCGCGGCCAGCAGCTCGCGGGCCCGGTCGCGCTCCGGCCCCTCGGCGGCGGCGCCTACCGCGGGATCGGCCAGCGAGGCCAGGACGGGGCGGATGCGCTCGGCCAGCACCCGTTTGCCGCGCAGCGCCGCCGGGCGCCGCCGCGCCTGCCGGTCGGTGATGACGGCGGCGCTGCGCGCGGTCATCAGCGGCTGGGGGTCGAACGGCGCCACCGGGTCGTGCCGCAGCCGGCGCGCGTAGTCCGCCTCCGCCGCGAAGGCGTCGGCCAGCGCGTCGCGCTGCCGGCCCCAGCGGCGTACCGGGAACAGCAGGATCAGCGCCGCCTGCACGACCCCGCCCGCCGCGATGACCAGGGCGTGGCCGAAGGCGCTCAGCACGGACGTCGGCAGGGTGATCACGACCAGCATGACCGCGATGGTGAGGGAGGCGACGATGCCCGCGGTGGGCCCCAGCGCCCAGGCCATGCCCGCAAGGAACGCCCAGACCGCCAGCAGCGTCACGAACACCGACCAGCGCGCCCCCGCCAGGTAGCCCAGGAAGGTGCTGACGGCGAGACCGGCGCCGGCGACCAGCGCCAGCACCGGCCGGGGCCGCCAACTGCGCTGGAAGGTGGCCATGCCGGAGGCGAAGGCGCCGAAGGCCGAGGAGGCGGCGACCGCGGGGCCGGCCAGCCACAGCGAGAGGCCGATGACGACGGCGACGCCCGCGGCGGCGCGCAGCGCGACGAGCGGTTCCAGCCCGGCGCGTTCGATCCGCAGCCCCTCGCGGGCACTGCGGCGCAGGGCGCGCAACCAGGTCATGAGGCCGAGGATAGGACGGGTAGGACGGGGAGGGCCGGGTAAGCGCAGCGCAAGATCCGTTCCGGCGAGTCCGAGGAGGCAGAACGTCATGACCGCCCCAGCACGCCGCGCCACGGTACCGCCTGTGCCGCCCGCCCCGAGCCCGGTGCCGCCCTTCCCGCCGGACCCTGTTCCGCCCGCCCCGCATCCCGTGCCCGGTCCGACCCCCGACCCCGTGCCCGTACCACCCCCGCAGCCGGAGCCCGGCCCCGAACCCCAGCCCGAGCCGCAACCGCTGTAGGGCCTGGTCACGGCTCTGCTCCGGGCGATCCCTGTCCCGGTGGGCGGCACGTCCGGTCCAGCCGGTGCCATGGCCGGTCTCACTGACACCGCGACAGGTCGCAGCGACCTCGAGCCGTTCTGGCCGTCCAGGCAGGAGTACCGGTTCGACCGGGAGCGCTGCCGCGCGGTCCCCGCGCGGACCCCGGCCCGCAGCTGACGCCGTCCCCCGGTCGCCGCCCGCTGCGGGCCTCCCGGCGGTCCCGCGCAATACGTCGTCCGACGACCCTTCGCGCGAGAGCCGGGACCTGCGGGTCCTCCAGCACCAGCACCCAGTCGATGCCCCTGCCCGCCGCGGGCCGTCAGCACCTGCACGCCGTCCGCACCGGTGACGTCCCGCCGGTACCGGACTTCCTGCCGCCGGCGCGACCTGGCTGCCCGCCCCCGGCCACCTGATGCCCACCGGTGTGGGCGGGCCGCCGATGGCCGGCCACCTCGTCCTCGTGCCCGTCGAGGGGCAGGCGCCGCCCGCGTCCCCGGCAACCGCCGAGCTGCCGGTCACCATCGACGCCGATCGCCCGGGTGCGGGGCCGCGCCTCCGACCTGACCTACCCGGAGTTCGAGCTGCTCGCCCACTTGGTGGCGCACCCGCACCGCGTGCACGCCCGCGGCCAGTTCCGTCAGCACGGTCCGGGGTACGGGCACGTCGGCGGCGGGCGTGCCGCCGACGTCCACATCGCCCGGCTGCGGCGCAAGCTCGGCCCCGAACGCCGGGCCGGCATCGTCACCGTGCGCCGGGTCGGCCACAAGTACGCGCCGCCGGCGGCCCGCTGAGCGGTACGGCCGGACTCAGGAGGGGGCCGGGCGGCCGCCGGGAGCGACCGCGGAACCGGCGGAAACCCGGCTCTCCCACGGGTCCCGTCAGGAGCATGTCCCCCCACCGGACTATGGGTACGCTGTTCCCGTTCCGGTGCGGCTCGGCGCAGCGGGGAGCAGGTCCGGAGGGCGTGATGGCTGAGTCTGCGGAGTGGGCGCCGCCTGCGCCCGCGACGGTCGCCTGGCCGGCTTCCGCCGCCGCCCACATGTCGCTCAACGACGTCGGCGGCTTCGACTGGGACCTCGACCGCGACCGCATGCACCTCGACGAGCACGCCCTGCGCACCGTCGACCTGCACCCGCAGGACTTCGACGGCGACCCGAAGGCGCTCTTCTCCCGCCTGGCGCCCGACGAGGCCACCGACGTCACCCGGACGATCACCCACGCCCTCGGCGAGGGCCACTCCTCCTTCCGCGCCTTCAGCCGGCTCACCCGGCGCGACGGCCGCCGCGGCTGGATCCGCTTCCAGGGCCGCATCGTCCGCGACGGCACCGGCCGGGCGAACCGGGTGATAGGCATCGTCAGCGACGCCACCGACGAACTCGCCCAGGCCGCCGAGTGCCTGCGCGCGGACGAGGACCGCCCGACCGAGAGCGACCTGGTCATGGAGGTCACCGCGTCGCTGGCCCGGGCGGTGACCGTGCGCGACGTGACCGCGGCGCTCACCGGCAACCGCAGGATGGACCGGCTCGGCATCGCCAGCCTCTTCCTCGGCCAGGTCGAGGCCGGCCGGGTCCACGTGGTGAGCGACGCCAACGCCGACAGCTGGGTGCCGTCGCTGCAGTACACCCGGATCGAGGACGAGTTCCCGATGAGCGAGGTGGTACGGACCCTCGTCCCGCGCTTCATCACCTCCGGCGAGGAGTTCGCCCGGCGCTACCCCAAGCTGTGGCCGCACATCGAGCCGCTCGGCGCTTCCGCCGCCGCGTACCTCCCCCTGATCGCCCAGGGCGAGCCCATCGGCGCCCTGGGCCTGCTGTACCGGCACAAGCAGGGCTTCTCCCCGCAGGAGCGCCACCTGCTGATCGCGCTCAGCGGCAGCATCGCGCAGAGCCTGCAGCGGGCCATCCTCTTCGATCAGGAGCACGACATCGCCCAGGGCCTGCAGACCGCGATGCTGCCCCGCACCATCCCGCACGTTCCGGGTACCGAGATCGCGGTGCGCTACCGCTCCGCCCGGCTGGCCAGGGACATCGGGGGCGACTGGTACGACGTCGTGGCGATGCCCGGCGGCCGGGTCGCCGTCATCATCGGCGACGTCCAGGGCCACGACACCCACGCCACGGCCGTCATGGGCCAGTTGCGGATCGCGTTGCGCGCCTACGCCGGCGAGGGCCACCCGCCCGCCAGCGTCATGGCGCGGGCCTCGGCCTTCCTGTACGAGCTGGACACCGACCGCTTCGCCACCTGTCTGTACGCCCAGGTCGACCCGGCCACCGGGTCCGCCCTGCTGGTGCGGGCCGGCCACATCGACCCGCTGGTCCGGCAGGCCGACGGCACCGTCCGCGTGCTGCCCACCGCAGGCGGCCTGCCACTCGGCCTGTCCGCCCAGTTCGGCAGGCCCGACTACCCGGTCACCCCCGCCGAACTCGGGCCCGGCGACACCCTCCTGATGTTCAGTGACGGGCTGGTCGAGCGGCCCGGCGCCGATCTGGACGTCGGCGTGCGGCGGCTGTCCGGGGCGCTGCGCGAGGGCCCGCGCGAGGTCGCGGACCTCGCCGACCACCTCACCGGCGTCATGGGGGAAGAGGCCACCGACGACGACATGGCCCTGCTGCTGCTCCGGCGCGAGAGCGACGCCTTTCCGCACCCGCCGCACCGGCTGCACCGGCACATCGCCCCCGGCGATCCCAAGGCGCTCTCCGAGGCCCGGGCGATGGTCCGTGAGGCGATGGCGGGCTGGGGCCTGCGCGACCGGGTCGATGAGGCGGAACTCGCCGCCGGCGAACTGATCACCAACGCGCTGGTGCACACCGACGGCGGCGCCGTGCTCACCCTGCGCATGCTCCCCGGCTCCTCCCTGGCCCACGCCACACCGGACGCCACCCGGCGGCTGCGCATCGAGGTCCACGACCTCGCGGCGAACTGGCCGCGGCGCCGCCGGCCCGGCGAGCGCGAGGTGTCCGGACGCGGTCTGCTGCTGGTCGACGGACTGGCCGACGCGTGGGGTGTGGAGCCGCACGGTTCGGGCAAGGCAGTCTGGTGCGAATTCCGCGACCGCAGGAGCGGTACGGAGCCCACCCGGCACTGACCGCGAGGGTCCGCGCACACTGCGTTCGCGCCGGTCACGCACCCTGGATTCACCCGGACGGCTCACTCGCCACGACACTCCGCCCGTTTGGACGCAGGCTGTCGGTGAGGAGCCAAGAAGCCACTCTGCTCACATGCTGGCCGCGCCGGCACCGGGGAGGTCTGCGATGCCGACGGTGTCTACGAGCGTGATCGTCACCCGTACCGTGGAAGAGGTCTTCGACTTCCTTGCCGACGCCCGCAACCTGGCGTCGTGGAACTCCGGTATCGCCGCCGTCGCGGCGGATGCCGTACCCCCAGGCGAGCGGGCCGTCTACCGCTACCACTATCCGGGCCGCCACCGGGAGCACCGGCTGGTCTGCTCGGTCTACCAGCCCTGCCGGCGGATCGCCTACCGCGGCCGGCGGATGTGGAGCCCGCTGGGCACCCAGACACCCGAGTTCGCGTTCCGGATGCTGCCGCACTCGCGGGGCGCGTTCGTACAGCTCCAGGTCACCTGCCGGCTCGGCGGAGGCATGCTGCTGCTGGGCCCTTTCCTGGGCTGGGCCTGGCGCCGCGATCTCCCGGAGGACGCGCGCCGGCTGCGCGAGGCACTGGGCGACCACAGCATGACGCCGCCGCCCCCGCTGCCGCTGCCGCCACCACCCGCGCCGGCCGCGGGACCGCTCCGGACGGCCCGGGCCCGGGCGCCGGCACCGGCGGGTGCCGTCCCCGCGCCACCGGCCAGGGGTCTGCGCCGTGCGATGGCCCGTGTAGCAGGTCAGGGCCGGATCGGCACGGGCAGCTGACGGATCCGGTGGAATCCCGGCCGCCGGGCCGGTTCGCTGACAGGCTGGACGCCGTACGTGCCCCCCGCACCACAGCACAGAGAGGAACCGCAGATGGCGGAGCAGGCCCGCATCGGCGTCACCGGACTCGCGGTCATGGGCCGCAACCTGGCCCGGAACCTCGCGCGGCACGGCCATCCCGTGGCCTTGTACAACCGCACCCCGGCCAGGACGCGCTCCCTGGTGGAGGAGTTCGGCGGCGAGGGCGAGTTCCATCCGGCGGAGTCCCTCAAGGAGTTCGTCGACTCACTCGAACGGCCCAGGCGCATCATCATCATGGTCAAGGCCGGCGCCCCCACCGACGCCGTGATCGACGAACTGGTGCCGCTGCTGGAGCCCGGCGACATGGTCGTCGACGGCGGCAACGCCGACTACCGCGACACCCGGCGCCGGGAGAAGGCGCTGCGCGACCAGGGTCTGCACTTCGTCGGCACCGGGATCTCCGGTGGCGAGGAGGGCGCCCTCAACGGTCCCTCGATCATGCCGGGCGGCTCGGCGGAGTCCTACGAGTCCCTCGGCCCGATCCTCGAGGACATCGCCGCCAAGGTCGACGGGGTGCCCTGCTGCACCCACGTCGGCCCGGACGGCGCCGGACACTTCGTCAAGATGGTCCACAACGGCATCGAGTACTCCGACATGCAGCTCATCGCCGAGGCCTACGACCTGCTGCGGCACGCCGCGGGCAAGCGGCCGGGCGAGGTCGCGGAGATCTTCCGCACCTGGAACTCCGGCCGCCTGGAGTCGTACCTCGTCGAGATCACCGCGGAGGTGCTGGCGCACACGGACGCCGACACGGGCAAGCCGTTCGTCGACGTGGTGCTGGACCAGGCCGGCCAGAAGGGCACCGGCAGCTGGACGGTGCAGAACGCCCTGGAGTTCGGCGTCCCCGTCTCCGGCATCGCCGAGGCGGTCTTCGCGCGCTCGCTGTCCGGCAGCGCGGAGCTGCGGGCCACCTCGCACGGTCTGCCCGGACCGGCGGAGACCTGGCTGGACAGCGCGGCGGGCGACCGCTTCGCCGACGACGTCGAGCAGGCGCTGTACTCCTCGAAGATCGTCGCCTACGCCCAGGGGTTCAACCTGATCCAGGCGGGCAGCAAGGAGTTCGGCTGGGACATCGACGCGGGCTCGATGGCGACGATCTGGCGCGGCGGCTGCATCATCCGGGCGCGCTTCCTCAACCGCATCAAGGAGGCGTTCGACTCCGAGCCGGGCCGCCCCACCCTGCTGACGGACGCGCACTTCGCCGAGGCCCTCGGCAACGCGCAGGCGGCATGGCGGCGAGTCGTCTCCACGGCGGCGCAGCTCGGCGTCCCCGCGCCCGGGTTCTCGGCGGCCCTCGCGTACTACGACGCCCTGCGGGCGGAGCGGCTGCCCGCCGCCCTCATCCAGGGGCAGCGCGACTTCTTCGGCGCCCACACCTACAAGCGGGTGGACAAGCCCGGCTCCTTCCACACGCTGTGGGGTGGTGACCGCTCGGAGCACTCCGCCGGCTGACGCCCTCCGGCGCGTGGGCCCGGCCGCGGCCGGGTCTACGCGGCGGCCGGCGGGGTGATCGGCTGCTCCGCCCACACCGTCTTGCCCGTCTCCGTGTAGCGGGTGCCCTGGGCGTCGGTGAGCTGGGCGACGATGGACAGCCCCCGCCCGTCCTGGTCACTGGGCGCGGCGTGGCGCGGGAGCGGGGCGGCGCTGCAGGAGTCCGACACCTCGCAGACCAGCATCCGGTCGCGGATGAGGCGCAGCCGGATCGGCCCCGTGGAGTACCGGATGGCGTTGGTGACGAGTTCGCTGACGACCAGGGTGGTGGTGAAGGCCAGCTCCGGCAGCTTCCATTCGGTCAGCAGCCGGTCCGTCCAGGCCCGTGCGTCCGCCACCGCCGCGGGCTCGTTGGGCACCTCGCGGGTGGCGACGTCACCGGTGTCCAGGGCGCGGGTCCGGGCGGCGAGGAGCACCGGGTCCGTGCCGGGCGCGGCGGTGCGCAGGACGCCGTCGAGCACCGTCGCCGGGGTCGCGGCGGACGCGTCGGCGGCGGGCAGCACACGCAGCCCGGTGACCTGTTCGGCGGCCTGCGAACCGGCGGGGAGCTCGTCCGTGCCGCAGCTCAGCAGCAGCACGCTGCCGGGCGGCACGTCGCACTCGGTGACCGCGAGCCCGCCGGGGAGGGGCGCGTCCGCCTCCACCGTCTCCTGGGTCGTCTGGGGCTGGGCGGGGGCCGCGGCGGGGTGGCCGCCGCACGCCACCGTGCAGTGGCAGGCCACCGGGTCGTAGACGACGATCAGGCAGGTGTCGGCCTCGTCGCCGACGGGGGTCGCGGTGGGCCGGTGGAGCCGGGAGATGACCTCGCCGGGGCTCATGTCGAGCAGTACCAGCGCCCGGACCGCGGCCTTGAGCTGGCTCATCGCGGTCGCAGCGGAGACGCCCTGCCCGCGTACCGAACCCGTCACCAGCGCCACCCGGGCGCTGGGCAGCGGGATGACGTCCACCCAGGCTCCGGGGGCCGCGGACGGCGGCAGGTGTCCCCGGGGGTCCTCGATCGCGGTGAGCTCCGGGCCCTGCGGCGCCAGCAGGGCCTCCTGCAGGATCCGCCCGGCGGCGTTCCGGACCAGGCGCCGGCGGGCACCGTCGAGCAGCCGGGCGGCCCTGCGGGCCAGGCGGCCGGCCGCCACCAGGTCGGCCCGGGAGAACGCGGGCGAGCCCGTCGTCCGGTAGAAGGCCGCGACCCCGAGGACGACACCGGCGACGTCCAGCGGCACCACGAGCAGGGAGTGCGTGCCGGTGATCCGCAGCAACGGGGCGCGCACCGGGTCACGGGTGAGCCACCCCGTCTGCGGGCGGAGGTTCAGCACCAGGCGGGGGCGCAGATCGATCAGCGTCGCGTGGTACGGCGTCCTGGCCGGCAGGCTGCTGATCTCGCCGACCTCGTAGGCGCGCGGGATCGCGGCGCCCAGGGCCGCCCGGAAGGCCCCCCGGCGGAAGGCGAGCCCGGTGGCGGGCAGCCCGGAGATGGCCGCCTGCTCCGAGACGGTGGCGTCCGACACCTCGACGGCGGCGAAGTCGGCCATGGTCGGCACGGCGGAATCCACGAGCTGCTGGGCTGCGTCGTAGGACCACGGCCGGTCCACAGGGCCGTCCTGGGGCTGGAGGGTGGCACAAAGCATGACGGTGGCCTCGGGTGAGGTATGGGGTCGGTCGGCGGTTGGTAGGCATTTCAAACACCTGGCTTCGAGCCTGCCTCTCCGCCCCGGCGAACGCATCCCCGTCGATCCGCAGAGGTCATCGGCGTTTCCCCGCACATGTGACTGCGGGTTTCCCGCAGGACGGGCGACGCGGGCTGCCCGCCGCGCGCGCCGGATCTACCGTGTGTGGTATGGACGTCCTCAGCCGCCCCGACGGCAGGCAGTCGCACCCGGCCATCACGGTCGTACTCGCCGACGACCATCTCGTGGTGCGTGCGGGTATGCGGCTGCTGATGGCCGCCGACCCCGCCTTCGAGATCGTCGCCGAGACGTCCACCGTCCCCGAGACCCTGGACGCCGTCCGGCGCCACCACCCGCGCGTGCTGGTCCTGGACCTGACCATGTCCGGCAGGTCCAGCCTGCCGACGATCCCCGCGCTGCTGACCGAGTCGCCCCGGACGCGCATCCTGGTGCTCACCATGCAGGAGGACCCGGCGTTCGCCCGGGAGGCGCTGCGCACGGGAGCGGCCGGCTACCTGCTGAAGGAGGCCGCCGCCGAGGAACTGCTCGCCGCGGCCCACCATGTCGCCGGCGGCGCCACCTACGTGCAGCCCTCGCTGGGGGCGCGACTGGCCGTCGAGGACCTGGACCTGGCGGAACGGCACCACGAGGAGCCGCTCACCGACCGGGAGGCGCAGGTGCTGACGCTGCTGGCCCTGGGGCACACCAACCAGGAGATCGCCCGGCGTCTGTTCGTCTCCATACGGACCGTTGAGACCCACCGGTCGAGGCTGCGGGACAAGCTCGGCAAGGAGAGCCGGGCCGAGCTGATCGCCGCGGCCAGAGAGCGCGGGCTGGTGGCATGACGCCGTCCGGCCCTGGAAGGACCGGGACGCGCCTGGCCCTCGAGGGTCTGGGCACCGCCCTCCTGGCGGCGGCGACCGTCATGGAGGTCACGGACCGTTCGCAACGCTGGGAGCTCGGCCTCGCGCTGGCCGCCGCCGCCTGCTATCTGCCGCTCACGCCCCTGGTGGCGCCGCGGCAGCGGGTGTGGCTGGTGGTGGCCATCGCCTTCGCGCTGATGCTGACGGTCGCCGGCACGGTCCGCGTCGCCCAGCAGCCCTCGCTGAACGTGCTGCACGTGCTGCCGCTGCTGCTGGTCGCCTACGCCCTCTACGCCGTCCGTTCCTCGGCGCGCCGGGAGGCCGGCCTGCGCCGGGAGCGCGTCAGGGCGCGGCACGACGGCGAGGAGCGCGAGCGCCGTCGCTGGGCGCGCGAGCTGCACGACGACACCCTGCAGGAACTGGGCGCGGTCCAGGTGGTGCTGTCCTCCGCCGCGGCGGACGGACGGCCGGAGGCCATGCGGGAGGCCATCGAGCAGGCACGCGGCCTGGTCGGCAACCAGATCGCCTCGCTGCGGCACCTGATCGTCGACCTGCGCCCTGTGGTCCTGGACGAACTGGGACTGCGGCCGGCCCTGCAGGCGCTGTGCCGGCGCTCCTTCGAGACGTACGGCGTCCGCACCGAGTTGCGGCTCGGCGCGAACGCGGACACCGTCGGCGGCCGGCTCACCGCCGAGACGCAGGCGCAGATGTACCGGATCGTCCAGGAGGCGATCAACAACGCGGTGAAGCACGCCGAGCCGACCCGCGTCGTGGTCAGCCTGGAGAGCGACCAGCGGTTCGTGTACGTGTCGATCTCCGACAACGGGCACGGCATGCCCCCGGCGACCACCACGGGCCGCGGCACCTTCCGCGCCACCGAGCCCACGTCGGCGCAGACCCGGGGCATGGGCCTGTCCGCGATGCGCGAGCGCGCCGAGCTCATCGACGCCCGGCTCACCGTCCGCAGCGCCCCGGGCGAGGGCACGACCGTCGACCTGCGGGTGCCGTGCGGGCCGAGCAAGGTCACCGGCGAGGAGTGAGCGCGGCCCGCCTGCGCGGGCGCGGACCCCGACCGGCAGTATGGTGGCGTGCGACTGACGCCTGTGACCTGGGAACGACTGACCGAGGCCGTCGCGGACCGCGTGCTGGAGCTGACGCCGGACGACGGGGGCGAGCGCCCGAGGGTCGCGATCGACGGGGCGCCGGCCGCGCGTCCGGACGCGCTGGCGCAGGCGCTGGCGGAGGCGCTGCGACTGAGGGGCCGGCCGGTCGTACGGGTGCGGGCGGAGACCTACTGGCGGCCCGCCTCGCAGCGCTACGAACTGGGGCGCCAGGATTCCGACGCCTACTACGAGCGCTGGCTGGACACCGGGGCGTTGTGGCGGGAGGTCTTCGACCCGCTCGCGCCCGGGGGCACCGGGCGGGTGCTGCCCTCGTTGTGGGACCCGGCGACCGATCGCGCGACGCGGGCCGCCTACGAGGAACTGCCGCCCGGGGGCGTGCTGTTGCTGGAGGGCGCACTCCTGCAGGGCTACGGCTTTCCCTTCGACCTCAGTGTCCATCTGCGGATGTCGGGGGCGGCCCTGGCCCGCCGCACGCCGGAGGACGAGCGCTGGACGCTCCCGGCGTACGCCCGCTACGAGCAGGAGGCGGCACCCGGCGAGACCGCGGACGTCCTGGTGCACACCGACGACCCGCGGCACCCGGCCTGGACCGGGTGACCCGGCGGCCCTTGCCCCACCCCGCCGCGACCGTTAGCGTCGCGGACCACCATGACTGTCGCCATCGCTCCGCTGACCACCGAGCACGCCCCCGAGGCAGCGGCCCTCCTCGACCGCTGGTACACCAGGGCCCGCAAGGCGCTGCCCCACCAGTCGGGCCGGACCACCGCGCCGCCGGCGGGCGAGGAACTGCTGGGCAGGATCCTGGCCGACCCGCAGGTGGAGGCCGTCCTCGCCCGGGGCGGCGACGGGGCGCTCACCGGCTACCTCGCCGCGACCCCGCTCGACCTCGCGGACGACGACCGGGCGGCGCTTCGCGCGCACCCGCGTTCGGCGCTCGTCTCCTACGGCGGGCACGCGCTGCGCGGCGGCCGGGACGGGGTGCGGGAGGACGTGCTGCGCGGGCTGTACGCGGCCGTGGCCGCGCGCCTGGTCGCGGAGCGCCGGCCGGTGCACTATGTGGACCTGCCGGCCGACGAGGCGATCGCCTCGGCCTGGTTCCGCACCGGCTTCGGCCTGGAACGGGTCCGGGGCCTGATGGCGGTGCGCCCGCGCGGGCGGCAGCCGCGCGGTGTGGACGCGCTGTCGGTGCGCCGGGCGGGGCCCGGCGACCTGGACCGGATCGGGCGGATGGCGGTCGAGGCGGCGCGCGCGGACCGCGGTACGGCGGTCTTCCGGCCGCAGCCCGAGGGGGCGTTGGCCAGACTGCGGACGCACTACGCGGACGCCCTGGCCGACGCGCGCTGCGGGGCGTGGGTCGCCGCCCGCCGCGGGGAGGAGATCGGCATGGTGGTGCTGACGCCGGCGGTGCCGGGCCCGGTCGTACCCGACGGATGCGTGGAACTGGCCGAGGCGTACGTGACGCAGGCCGCGCGGGGCGAGGGCATCAGCCGGGTGCTGCTCGCGACGGCGCTGGCGTGGGCGTACGACAACGGCCACCGGCACATCACGGCCAGCTGGCCGGCGGGTTCGCCGGTGTCGGCGGGACACTGGCCGGCGGTGGGCTTCAGGCCGGTGGCCTACCGGCTGCAGCGGGTGCTGGACCCGCGGATGTGCGGGACACCACAACGTTGACAGGTTTGCGTGGCGCGGAGCACTCCTCCTTCACTGTTAAACTAATTCCAGAACGTCCGGCGGACCCATGGAGCGTCCGCGGCGAACTCCCTGACTGCCCCGGCCAGATCCCCCCGTCCTGGCCGGGGCTTTCCCTTGTTCTTGGTCTTGACGTGACCGCGCGGAGTGCCCGCCCGGTCCCGCCCGCCCCTGCCCTCCCGTACGGCGTCGGCGCCTCGCTTCGGGTTCCGTCGTGAGGCGCCATTGCCATGGCGGATCGTCAGTTTCCGGGCCGCCGCCCGCCACCTGCCGCCGCCCGGGGTCGGGGGGCGGCGGTCAGGGGGTCACGGGGTCAGGGCGTGAGCGTCCACTTCTGGTTGGCGCCGCCGGTGCAGGTCCACAGTTGGAGCCGGGTGCCGTTGGCGGAGTTGTTGCCGGTGACGTCCACGCACTTGTCGGCCTGCGGGTTGACGATGTCGCGCGCACCGGTGAGGACCCACTTCTGGTTGGTGCTGCCGGCGCAGTCCCACAGCTGCAGCTGGGAGCCGTCGGCTGTGCCGAAGTCCTTGACGTCCAGGCACTTGCCCAGGGCGCGCAGGGTGCCGTCGGAGGCGGCGGTCCACTGCTGGGCGGCGGTGCCGTTGCAGTCGTAGAGCTGGACGGGGGTGCCGTTGGCCGGATTGGCCCCGGCGACGTCGACGCACTTGCCGGCCAGCCCCGTGATGCGGCCGGTCGTACCGCCCCCGCCCCCGCCGCTGTCGGAGGTGGTGACGCGGACGTAGTCCACGACCAGTTGCTGCGGGAAGGCGGTGCTGCCGTCGGGGTCGCCCGGCCAGTAGCCGCCCACCGCGAGATTGAGGATGACGAAGAACGGCTTGTTGAACACCCACTGGCGTCCGCCGAGGTCGGCCGGGGTGCGCCGCTGGTAGACGGTGCCGTCGACGGACCAGCTGATGGAGTCCGGGCTCCAGTCGATGGCGAAGGTGTGGAACGCGTCGGCGAAGGCCTGGCCGCCCGGCAGGGAGTAGCCGGCCCCGATGCCGCCGGAGCCGAAGTAGCCCGGGCCGTGGATCGTGCCGTGGACGGTGCCGGGCTCGAAGCCGACGTTCTCCATGATGTCGATCTCGCCGCTGGCGGGCCAGCCGACGTCGCCGATGTCGTTGCCCAGCATCCAGAACGCGGGCCACATGCCCTGGCCCCGCGGGACCTTCATCCGGGTCTCGACGTGGCCGTAGGTGGTGGTGAAGTGGCCCGCGGTGTTGAGCCGGGCGGAGGTGTACTGGCAACTGCCGTACCAGCACTGGTAGCCCGCGGGGTTCTCCTTGCGGGCGGTGATGACGAGGTGGCCCTGGCCGTCGAGGGCCGCGTTGCGGTTCCCGGCTGTGTAGTACTGCCGCTCGTGGTTGTTGACGTTGTCGCCGGTCTCGATCTGCCACTTGCCGCCGTCGACGGCGCTGCCGGCCGGACCGTCGAACTCGTCGGCGAAGGTGGTGACGGCGGCGGTGGCGGCGGGGGCCGCGGAAAGGGGGCGGTCGGCGGGACCGGCGGTGGTGAGGGCGGCGAGGGCGAGGAGGCCGGCGGCGCCGGCGGCGAGCAGGCCGCGGGCGCGCGGGAGCCGGCGCGGGCGGAGGTGTGGGCGGGGGTGTGGGGGGAGTGCCTTCACAGGGACGCTGCCTTTCGGTGCGGTCGTGGGGGCGGCGGACGGAGGCCGGGTGCTCAAGACATGCACCTGACATTGCTTGAAGCCTCGTGCGTGGGGGCACGGGATTCTCGTCCGCCTTTGTTCAAGGCTTAGTTCACGCCGTGATTGAACTGCCGCCCCCAGACCCCGTCAAGAGGTCTGGACCAAGAAGGGCGGACAGGCCCGCGCGGAGTGCCCGCCCGGTCCCCGCCCGCCCCTGCCCCCTGCCTGCGGCGCGGCGCGTCACGTACCGGGCTTGCGCCCGTACACGTACACGTCGTCACCGTTCCTCAGCAGGCTCCAGTACTTCTTTGCGTCCGCCTTGCGCATGTTCACGCAGCCGTGCGATCCCGGCGGGGACCACACGCTCCCCGCGATCGAGTGGAACGCCTGTCCCCCGTCGAAGAACTGGCTGTAGGGCATGGCGACGTTGTACAGCGTCGACCAGTGGTCGATGTGCCGCCAGTAGATCTTCTTCGAGCCGGTGCGGGTCTCGTAGCCGTTGCGGCCCGTCCGCACCGGAACCGGCCCGAACCTCAGCTTCTTGCCGTCCTGTATCCAGCTCAGCTGCCGCGTGAGGTCCACGCACGCGATCCGCCCCTTGTCGGTGGGGCACTTGCCGGCCTTGTTGGGATTGCTGCCCGCGGCCTTCTGGGCGTTCATGATCTTCATGACGCCCCAGGTCACGGGGCCCGCGTAGCCGATGTTCGGGGATATCCCGTACTTCGTCTGGAAGGCGCGTATCGCCTTGCAGTCGGCCGCCGACTGCTTCCCGTCCACCGGCCGCCCCAGGAACTTCTCCACCTGCTTCTGGTACGGCCCCTTGCTCTTCGTGCACGACGCGGCCTGCGCCGTGCCGCCCCCCGCCACGACCGGTGTCACGGCCATCACCGCCACCGCGAGGGCGGCCCCCGCCCGTCGTCCCGCTGACGCTCCCGCTCTCATCGCATCCCCTTCCCCGGTGAGGCCCTCGCGCGACGGCCTCACCCCCTAGGACAATCGTGAGGCGCCGGAGGTTGCGGAACGACCGGTGCGGAAAAGGGTGTTGCCGGGCCGTCAGGCGCGCGGGGGGCCGTCCAGGACGTCGCGGACGATGCGCACGGCCTGCTCCGTGTCGGCGCGCGACACGTCCAGGTGGAAGACGAACCGCAGCCGCCCGGGGTAGCCGGCGCACTGCAGCCCGCGCCGCGCGAGGCGCTCCCGCACCTCCTCGGCGGACAGCCCCGGCGCCGGTTCGGCGAAGACCATGTTGGTCTGGGCGTCGCCGACCACCAGACCGGGCACGCCCTTGATCCCCGCCGCGAACAGCGCCGCGTTCGCGTGGTCCTCGGCGAGCCGCGCCACCTGGTGCTCCAGCGCGTACAGCGCGCCCGCCGCCACGATGCCCGCCTGTCGCATCCCGCCGCCGAGCGCCTTGCGCCAGCGCAGCGCCCGCGCCACGAACTCCCGGCTGCCCAGCAGCGCGGAGCCGACCGGGGCGCCCAGGCCCTTGCTGAAGCAGACCGAGACGCTGTCGAAGTGACCGGCGATCAGCCGCGCCTGCTCGTACGGGTCGCCGGCGGCCGCCACCGCCGCGTTGAACAGCCGGGCCCCGTCGAGGTGCGTGGCCAGTCCGTGCTCGCGCGCCAGCCCGGTCGCGGCCCGCAGGTAGTCCACGGGGACGGCCCGGCCGCCGATGGTGTCCTCCAGGCACAGCAGCCGGGTGCGCGGGAAGTGCGGGTCGTCCGGCTTCACCGCGGCCGCGATGTCGGCCGGGTCCAGCGTCCCGTCCGCCCGGTGGGGCAGCGGCTGCGGCTGGATCCCGCCGAGCACGGCACCGCCGCCGGCCTCCCAGCGGTACACGTGCGCCGACTGCCCGGCGATGTACTCGTCACCGCGCCCGCAGTGCGTCAGCAGCGCGCACAGGTTGCTCTGCGTCCCGGACGAGACGAACAGCGCGGCCTCGAAACCGAGCCGTTCGGCGATCCGGTCCTGGAGGGCGCGGACGGTGGGGTCGTCGGCGAAGACGTCGTCGCCCACCTCGGCTTCCGCCATGGCGCGGCGCATGGCCGCCCCCGGCCGCGTGACGGTGTCGCTGCGCAGGTCGATGACCCGTCCGGGCTGCTCATCGGTGACATCAGTGATCGGCATGCGTTCACCCTGCCATGCCCGCCCATCGGTAGGATCGTCGGGTGAATTCGTACTGGCACGTCGTCCTTCCGCCGCTCCGCGCCTGACCGGGCGCACTCACTGACGGCTCGGACCTCCGCCCCACCGGCAGGCCCCCCGGCCACCAGGGGCGGTTGCGGTGCGCCCGTTCCGGATCCGTTTCCAACGATTCGTGACGAAAGGCCACCCCTCGTGCCGGACAACACTCCCTCCCTCGGCCCCGCACGCCCGCTCGCGCCCGGGGCTGCCGCCTTCCGGCCGCGGTTCGTCCACGGCGTGCTTCCGATCCTCGCCGCCGCGCTGCTGTGGGGCACCACCGGCACCGCCGCGTCCTTCGCGCCCGCGGGCGCCCCGCCCGCCGCGGTCGGCGGCGCCGGACTCACCCTCGGTGGGCTCCTGCTCCTGGCCGGGGCGCGGGGAGCACGGACCCTGCTGCGCACCGTGGGGCGCCGCGGACTGGCGCTGCTCGCCGTCGGCGCCCTGGCCGTCGCCGGTTACCCGCTCTCCTTCTACCCGGCGGTCTCCCGCACCGGGGTCGCCGTGGCCACCGTCATCGCCCTGGGGAGCGCGCCGGTCTTCACCGGGCTGTCGGCCTGGGCGGCGGGTCTGCACCGCCCGAGCCGACAGTGGGCCGCCGCGACGGTCGTGGCCGTCATCGCCGGCGGGATGCTCGTGCTCGGCGGCGCGCACGCGGGTCCCGCGGCGCGCACGGACGCCGCGGGGGTGGCCCTGGCGGCCTTGGCCGGCTTCTCGTACGCGGTGTACTCCCTGGTCGGCGCGCACTTCATCGGACGTGGGCAGACGCCGGGCGCCGTGATGGGGGTGCTCTTCGGCTCCGCCGGTCTGCTGACCCTGCCGGTGGTGCTCGCCGCGGGTGTGGTGTGGCTCGGCACGCCGCGTGGCGCCGCGGTGGTGCTGCACCTCGCCGTGCTGACGACCTTCCTGGCCTACCGGCTGTTCGGCCACGGACTGCGGCACACGCCGGCCTGGGTCGCCACCACGCTCACCCTCGCCGAGCCCGCCGTGGCCGCCCTGCTCGGGGTGGCCGTGCTCGCGGAGCGGCCCACGCCGCTGTCGTGGGCGGGGCTGGGCGTCCTCGTCCTCGCCCTGGCGGTGCTGTCCCGCAGGGATCACTGACGGACGGCCGGACGGCGTGGGCCCCCGCCCCAGGTCACCGGGGCGGGACGTCGTCCACGCGCTCGCCCTCCGCCTGGGAGGGGGTCGTCCGGGGGACGTCCGGGTGGATCTCCATCGTGCTGCGTTCGGCGGGGTCGTAGATCCGTTCGCCCTCCGCCTGGGAGGGGGTCTCCGCGTAGAGGTACGGATCGGCGTCCGAGGACGTGGACTTCATGGCGGACCTCCTACGGTCGCTGTCTCCATCCTGCTCCCTCAGCCCCGGCGGGGCGAGACCAGCAGGAACGCCCGGCGCCGGCGGTCCTGGTGGAGCGTGCACTGCCAGCCGTACGCCTCCAGGACGTCCTGGCACCGGGCCAGCTCGGCCTCGGCGGTGCCGGAGGCGTCTCCGGCGGCATCCCCGGCGGCAAAGTGCCAGGACACCTCGGCGACCCCGCTCTGGGCGGAGGGCGCGACGGCGTAGCCCGCGGCCGAGGGCCGCCCCGCGGCGTCGCGCGCGGACGGGGGCCGGCCGGCCGCCTCCAGGGCCAGGGCGACGGCGTGGACGTGGCGCTCGCGTTCCCAGGGCGCGGGCCGCGTGGTGTCGCCTTCCTGCAGGACTCGGCGGATCTCCAGCAGCCCCGACCAGGCCGACGCGACCTCGGCGGCGCGCCCCGGGGTGGCGCCGCCCGTGCCGTGTCCGTCGTCGGCCGCGAAGCCGCGCTCGGGGGCCTTGGGCGACGGCGGCCGCGCCGGCTGCGGTGCCCGCGCCGCCGTCCCGGGCGCCGGCCCGGCGTCCGGGTGGGGAAGATCCACGCGGGTCAGTTCCGCGCGGACCCGGCGGCCCTCCTGGGTGAGGTAGTAGCCACCGGTGCGGCCGTACCGCACGGCGAGGCCCTGCCTGGTCAGCGCGGCGCAGGTCGCCTCGCGCGCGCTCACCTGGCCGGTGTTGGCGTCGGACTCCAGCAGGGCTCGGCGCTGGACGGCGGTCAGGGTCATGCGTCGCACCCTATGAGCCGGACGCCGAGACCGGGAATGCCCTACACTCGAAATCGAGCAGTTGTTCGAACGAGGTGGAGGCGGACACACCATGGTCGAAGCCGAGCCGCACCAGGACCCCGGGCCCTGCGTGCTCTACATCCGCTGCGGCGGTACCGACCCGGCGACCCTCGCGGCGCTCGCCGGGCTCGTCGGTCAGTTCACCCCCGTCGTCCGCGCCGAACCGCCGGACGCGGTCGTGGCCGACGTGCGCTCCGCGGTGAGCTTCTACGGCCTGCTGCCCGAGCAGCTCGCCCTCATGATCAGCACCCGGGCCTCCGCCCTGTACGACGTGAGCCTCACGATCGGCGTCGCAGGGAGCCGTACGGTCGCCGCCATGGCCGCGTACGACGTCCTCGTCGGCCGGATCCGCGCCGTCGACTCCGACCCGCGGGCCGTCGCCGGTTTCCTGCGCGCCAAGCCGGTCGCGGCGCTCCCCGGGATCACCGCGGAGGCCGTCCGCGCGCTGATCGCGGCCGGGCTGGACACCGTCGGAGCGGTCGCCGCGGCGCCGCTGCCCGACATCCAGGCGATCCTTGGCGCCGCTCCCGGACGCGGCGTGTGGGAACGCGCGCACGGCCTCGACCCCGCCCCGATCACCCCGGAGCACCCACCCGGCTCGCTCGCTGCCGACCGCCTCTTCACCGCCGACGCCACCGACCACGGCGCGCTGAGCCGGGCCGTCCTCGAACTCGGGCTCGGCCTCGGCGACCGGCTGCGCGGCACCGGCCGTACGGCCACCGGGCTCACCCTGACCGTCCGGCTCGCCGGCGGCTCGTCCGTCAGCCGCAGCCGCACCCTGCCGGAGCCCACCTCCGACCCCGGCGAACTCGCCGAGGCCGCCTACGCCATGCACGAGGCCCTCGGCGCTCACGGCGCCCCCGTGCGCGCCGTGGCCCTGCGCGCCGAGGGGCTGTCCGCGGCCGACCCGCACCGGGCCCGTCCCGTGCCCGTGGGGGCGGGCCGGGGCCGGGCCGTGCTGCCGTCGACCTTCGCCGATCCGCCCGGGAGCGGCCCCGCTCAGGAGGAGCGCCGGCTGTCCTCGTGAAGCGCCTCCAGTACGGCGGCCATCACCTCGGCGCCGTCCAGCGGACGCGGCAGCGGGCCACTCCTGGCCTGCGCCATGTCCGCGAAGCAGGCGTCGCACACGGCGAGCGGGAGATGGCGGATACCGCAGTCGCGGACGGTGTCGTCCTCCCGCCCGCAGACGTCGCACCCCGATGATGCCGCCATGTGTTCGATACTGCCCCGTCCCGGCGTTTCGCGACAGGGCGCGACCGGTTGGCGACGTCCCGTCAGAATCCGCTGTGGCTCGGGCACTTGACCCGGCCAGTGACTCCGCGCCAATCCTGTGTGTGGTGCTGTCCCTGCCGCACCTGGTCGCCGAGCTCTCCGACGAGGAGCGCGCGCGACGCGTCAGGGTGCACACCGGCGCGATGCTGGTCGCCGACGGCGTCGGCAACTTCCTCAAGATCCGTCTGCCGGTCCCGCTCGACGACGGCCGCACCGTGAACCATCTCGTCTGGGCATATCCCGAGGCCCCGGTGATCGGGGAGGTCGTCGCCAGGGTCCGCGACGACACCCTGACCGGACACCGCTTCGAGGGCCTGCTGTGCAACGCCATCGGACCCCGGGGCGAGGACGTGCTGCGCGCACCCGTCGTCCTGGAGGGCCGGCCTGCCGTCCGAGCCGGGAGCCGCTGCGAGGTGGTCGAGTCCGGGGACCCGCTGCTGGACAAGGTGCTGCGGGAGCGCCGGCCCGCGCGGTTCGTGCTCGACGACGGCTTCGACCACTGACCCAGCCCGGTTGTCCGGGGCAACGGCCTCACCTCGACGGTTGCGCCGCCGGAGGGATCGGGGCGAGGGTGGGGAGGGTACATACGTGACGAACCTCGAAACGGAGGTTCCCATGCGAATGAGCAAAGCCGACCTCTACACGCGGGACCTGAGGGAAGCGCGCTGGGTCAAGAGCAGCAGGAGTGGCTACCTGCCGGAGTGCGTCGAGGTGGCGGACCTCGGCGGCGGAGCCGTCGCGATCCGTGACTCGAACAACAGGGAGCTGCCGCCGCTGCGGTTCACCGCAGAGGAGTGGACGGCGTTCCGGGAGGGTGTGCGCGCGGGCGAGTTCGGTTAGCACCCCTCACCCCTCGGGCGTTCGGCGGGCCGGCGAACCGGCCCGCCGCGCCTGTCAGGCGTCCAGCGGGCCGCTTCGTGATCACACACTCGGCGTGGGACGGCCCGGCTCAGTCGAGGGCCGCACAACGGCGAGGACGCGGGCCGGTGCGTGGCGGCCGCAGGCTGGGCTGCTGGTGCGAGCCCGAGCCGTGCCACGCGCAGGTCGTCGCGGAACTCGCGGACGCCTTCTGACGTCCCGGTGCCCGGCACGGCCGGACGGGGGTGTCCTGATCCGAGGGTCGCGCGTCCCTCCGGCATCCGGCGGGGTCGGCCGCCGCGCCCGACGATGGACTCCTCGGCACCGGGCGCCCCGCCCGGACGCCGGCGGAACCCGCAAACCTGTCAGGAGATTCGACGTGGCTGAAATCATCGCGGACATAGAGGTGCCCGGCACCCGGCTCGTGACGGAGGCGACCGAACTCGTGCGCAAGGCCGCCGACCCGGTGGTCTACCACCACTCCCGCCGGGTGTACTTCTGGGCGTCGATGCGCGGCCGCAACCGCGGCTGGGACTTCGACCCCGAGCTGCTGTACGTCGGCGCCCTCTTCCACGACCTCGGACTGACCGACGCCTACGCCCGTACCGACCAGCGCTTCGAGATCGACGGCGCCGACGAGGCCCGCCGCTTCCTGCTGGAGCACGGCGTCCCCGGGGACCGCGCGCGGCTGGTGTGGGAGGCGATCGCCCTGCACACCACCCCGGAGATCCCGTGGCACATGGCCCCCGAGATCGCCCTGGTCACCTCGGGCGTCGAGGTCGACGTCCTGGGCATCGGGTACGACGAGATCACCCCGGAGGAGCGCGAGGCGGTCGTCGCCGTCCACCCGCGGCCCGACTTCAAGAACAACATCCTCAAGGAGTTCACCCACGGCATCGCGCCGCGCCCGGACACCACGTTCGGGAACGTCAAGGCCGACGTCCTGGAGCGTTTCGTGCCGGGCTTCGTCCGCGGGAACTTCGTGGACACCATCCTGCGGTCCCCCTGGGCGGAGTGATCCCGCCGTCCCGGTGGCGGGTTGTCGTGGTCAGTC
>NZ_CBDRCM010000072.1:0-32092 GCF_965342435.1 Actinacidiphila sp. bgisy160
TGTTCTTGATCCCGGTCAGGATGGTCTGCCAGTACTTGGCGCCCTCCCCGCCGCTGCCGGCCCAGGCCGAGGATCTCGCGGTAGCCGTCGGCGGTGAGGCCGTTTGACCCGGCCGGCGGAGCGTCATGCGGAGTATCCGCAGGTCAATGGCTTGAACGGACGAATGCGGCGGCGCGGTGAGCACAAAGCATTGAGGGGCGGCCCTCCCCGCAGTGAGCGGGAAGGGTCGTGATCGCCGGTCACGTGCCGTCCGCGAGCCGGCGCACCGCGCGGGAAGGGGCCGTTGTGACGGCGACGGGGGGCGGGATTGGTCCAGGTGGCGACTTGGGACTGCGTGAACGCTTGACGTGCGCAAGGTGGTTATGCGGATGATGTCGGGGTGAGCACGGGAGCCACGGTGCGCTCCGCCCAGTCTCTGCCGGTGCTGCGTCCGGCGAGGTGGTCGGCGTAGAAGACGCCGAGCAGGGCCGAGGCCAGTGTGTCCGGGTCGGCGTCGCAGGCGAGCTCGCCCTGCGTGCGGGCCCGGTCGAGCAGTCGCCGCAGGGCCGCGCGCCGTGGTTGCACCGCATGCTCGCGGAAGAGTGCCAGCAGTTCGGGAGTGTGGGCTTCCTCGGCCAGGCAGGTGCCGATCAGGGCCACGCCGCCGGTGCGGATGAGGGTGGCGGAGAAGTCGGCGAGCAGGGCGACGATGTCGGCGCGCACGTCCCCGGTCTCCGGCGGTGCGGAGCAGGGGTGCAGGGTCTTCAGTGCGGCCGCGGCCAGCTCGGCCTTCGTTTTGAAGCGCAGGTGGATGGTCGCCTTGCTGACTCCGGCGGCCCGCGCGACGGCGTCCAGGGTCATGCGGGTGAAGCCCTGTTCGGCGAGCAGGGTCAGTGCCGCGGCGAGGATCGCGGACTCCTTCCCCGCGCAGCGGGGCCGTCCCGCAGGGCTGCGGCAGCCTTCCGTCTCCGTCTTTTCCATGTGACCAGGATAGCCGTATTGCAATACCGAACCACTCGGTTTAGATTTAGAGGCGTCGGGCGGACCCCGTCGCGACGTCCACCCTCGGAAAGGACCTACCTCCATGCGTTACACGGTTCTCGGCACCGGAGTCGTCGGGCGGACGATGGCCGCCCGGCTTGTCTCCCTCGGCCACGAGGTCGTCGTCGGCACGCGCGACCCGAAGGCCACGCTCGCCCGCGTCGAGCCCGACGCCTACGGCAACCCGCCGTTCTCCCAGTGGCACGCGGCCAACCCGAAGGTGCGCCTGGAGACCTTCGCCGACGCGGCCGTCTGGGGGGAGGCGGTGGTCAACACCACCTCCGGTGCCGCGACCCTGCAGGCGCTCGAAGCCGCGGGTGCCGCCAACCTGGCGGGCAAGGTGCTCATCGACATCGCCAACCCGCTGGACTTCTCCCAGGGCATGCCGCCGTCTTTGAACCCGGTGAACACCGACAGCCTCGGCGAGCAGGTCCAGCGGGCCTTCCCCGAGGCCAAGGTCGTCAAGACGCTGAACACCATGAACTGCCAGGTCATGGTCGAGCCGTCCCGCGTTGCGGGCGAGCACGACGTCTTCGTCTCCGGCGACGACACCGACGCGAAGAAGGCCGTCACCGAACTGCTGGTCTCCTTCGGCTGGCCCGAGGCGAGCGTCATCGACCTCGGTGACATCACCACCGCCCGCGGCACCGAGATGCTCCTGCCGATCTGGCTGCGGCTGTGGGGCGCGGTCGGCCACGCCGACTTCAACTTCCACATCGCCGGCGCCCGCACCGGCGCCTGACCGCGGCCCGGTGGCCCGGGCCCCGACCGGGGCTGGACAGACCCCGTGTCCGCGTGGAGGCGTTCGGGCTCGATCCGGTCGACCACCGGATCGCCGTCGCCGGCCATGCGGACTGGGCCTGGCCGCGCGTGCCGGATCCGGACGTGGTGGGTGTCGTCGACGCGCTGGGTGAGGGTGTCACCGGCACCCATGTCGGCCGGTGTGCGGCCTGCCCGGTTGATCTGCGCCACCGGGGAGGCTTCGGGGAGTACGCGCCGGCCCAGGCCGCCGTCCCGTGCCGGCCTGGCCCTGCGCGGCGCCGTGTCGGCCACCGCGCTGCTGTGCGCCGGGCGACCGCGCACAAGGAGTCGTCGGCCGCCTGGGTGTCGAGGCGGGCGACGCTGTGCTGATCGCCGGCGGCGTGGGCGGACTCGCCGTCCGGATCGCTCCCCCGGGCGGCGCCTGCGCGATCACGTCCCCGTTCGCACGGAACACCGGATGGGTCCCGGGCTCACTGCGCACGAAGCCATCGGCTACTGCGGCGAAGACATCACCGCCCGGGTCCAGGACGAGACCGACGGGCGCGGCATGGGCGCCGCGGTGGACCCGTCGGATCCGCGTCGGACACGGAGAGTACGTTTTCACTCACCCACGGCAGTGGGATCGCCGCCGTCGCAGGTCGTCCCGACCCGGGCGCCGTGCCACTGCTCAGGACCACCCGTCGGTGCACGGGATCGCCCTCGGTGCCGCCTACGCGCACGGTGACGAGCGACCCCGTGTCGATACGGCACACATGCTCACCGACCCGATGGCCCTGGTCGCCGTCGGCCGAGTCGACCCCCATGCTCGCCGGGGCCGGCGTCGGCCGACGTCCCGGACGCGCTCGTCGAGCCGGCCGGCCGCCATGTGCGGGGCGGGATCGTCGCCTCCATCTCCCCTGCCCCGTTCCCCGCTCCTCCTGAGAAGGGCATACACCATGAAGACCGGCATCCACCTTGTCTCCTTCGACGTCCCCGGCGGTACGCCGGCCATCGCGCCGGTGCTCACCGAAACGGCGCAACTGGCCGAAGAGGCGGGCATCGCCTCGCTGTCGCTGATGGATCACTACCTGCAGATCGGCGGCATGGGCCTGGGCGACGTCGACGCCCCCATGCTGGAGGGCTACGCCACCCTCGGCTTCCTCGCCGCCCACACCCGGGCGATCCGGCTGCATCTGCTGGTCACCGGTGCCACCTACCGGCACCCCGGCCTGCTCGCCAAGATCGTCTCCACTTTGGACGTGCTGTCCGGCGGCCGGGCCACGCTCGGTATCGGCGCCGCCTGGTACGAACGCGAACACCACGCCCTCGGCGTGCCGTTCCCGCCGCTCGCCGAACGCTTCGAGCGTCTGGAGGAAGTCCTCCAGATCGTCCGCCAGATGTGGAGCGAGAACAACGGCCCGTACACCGGCAGGCACTACCGACTCGCCGAGACCCTCAACTCCCCTCAGCCGCTGACCCGTCCGCATCCGCCGGTGCTCATCGGCGGCGGAGGCGAGAAGAAGACCCTGCGGCTGGTCGCCAAGTACGCCGACGCCTGGAACATCATGGGAGACCTGGAGACGGTGACGCGCAAGTCCGAGATCCTGCGCGAGCACTGCGAGCGCGAGGGCCGCGACGTCGAAACCATCACCAAGACCCTGATGCACCTTGGCGCACCACCGCACGACGCGGCCTCCACCGACGCCTTCCTCAAGGACATGCAGGGTTACGCGTCCCTCGGCTTCGAAGAGGTCCACCTCATGCCGTTCGGCCCCGACCCGCGACCGGTCGTCCAATACCTCGGCGAGCACGTCGTCCCGCGCCTGGACGCCCTCTGAGCACGCAGAACGGACCGGCCCCGCTGGTGCGGACTGCGGACACCCACGGCAGGAGCCGCGCCAAGGTCCTCATCCGCCGGGCACTGCAGAAGGGTCTGGTCGTCACCGGCTGAGACCCCACCACGCGGCGCGTGTGGTGACCGTGAGCTCCGGCGCCCAGGCCATGGGCAGGATCGACTTCGGCAACCTGCAGGGCGAGCGCGGCTACTCCGGCCAGCGCGCGCCTACAACCAGTCCAAACTCGCCAACGTGCCCTTCAGCTACGAGCTCGCCCGCCGCATGGAGGACACCGGCGTCACCGCCAACGTCCTGCACCCCGGCGTCGTCCGTACGGACTTCGGCAAGGAAGACCCCAGCCGCGTGCTGCGCCTGCTCACCCCGCTTGTCCGGCCCTTCATGCCCAGCCCGGCCAAGGCCGCCGCGACCTCCGTCTACCTCGCCATCTCCCCCGACGTCGCGGACGTGTCAGGCGGCTACTTCGCCAAGAGCAGACCCGAGCGCAGCAGCAAGCTCTCCTACGACCGGGAACTGGCCGCCCGTCTGTGGCGCGTCAGCGAGGAGCTCACGGCGCTTTCTGTACCACAGGCCTGACCGGGCGGACGGGGGTGGAGCCTGCTCCACCCCCCGGCAGCGGATCACCGGGCGGATCCCCGTGTCCACCGCCTTCACCGCCGGGGGCGCCGGGCCCCGGTTCACCGCCCGGCGGATCAGGGCGAGCCGGGGCCCGGGCCTGGTCAGGCGGGGCAGCCGGAGTCGGCGATCACGTAGTAGCCGGTGGAGGTCTCCTCCAGCGTGTGCGTCACGTAGAGGTTGTACAGGCCCATGTACTGGTTGGAGCCGTTGGCATAGACGTATCCGAGGCTCTGGTGGGCCCGCCCCGCGACGACCTGGTTGTAGTTGCTGTCGGTGAAGCATCGCGGCTGGTAGCCGGTGGTGGTCGCCGTCACGGCCGCGGAGGACGCGCCCACGCGGCCGGAGGCGTCGGCGGCGGCGACGGTGTAGCGGTAGCCGGTGCCGGAGGCGAGGCCGGTGTCGGTGTACGAGGTGGAGGCCGTCGAGCCGACCTTCGTCCCGTCCCGGTAGACGTTGTACGAAGCCGCGTCGCTGACGGCGCCCCAGGACAGCGACACGCTGTTGTCGGTGGTGCCTGTGACCGTCAGGCCGCCGGGGGCGGGGAGGCTGCCCGTGCCGCCGGAACCGTCCAGGCCCCAGAACCTCGCGGTGTAGTAGCTGGAGCAGATGTAGTTGAGGTAGTAGGTGCCGGTGGTGCCGCACTGGTCTCCGGCGGATCCGGGGCTGACGGCGAGGCCGTGGGCCATGCCGGAGACGGTGTAGGTCTCGACGGCCGGCTTGCCGCCGGCGTCGTCGTAGACGGCCTGGGTGGTGCCGCCGGGGAGGGACGCGGTCGAGGACGGGGTCTGGCTGATGCCCCAGACGTTGGTCCACTGGTCGCGGGACTCGGTCGCGTTGGCCGGGTTGACGGTGGTGTCGGCCGTGCCCTGCCAGACCGCGACGCGCGGCCAGGGTCCGGTCCAGCCGCCCGAGGCGCCGCGTACCAGGTCGCCCCACTGCTGCGGGGTCTTGCCGACCGGGTTGTTCTGACAGGTCAGACCGCTGATCAGGTCCGTGGCGCAGCCTGCGGGGATGCCGGAGTCGATGGATCCGCCGGCGAAGACGTCGGGGTAGTCGGCGAGCATCACGGCGGTCATGGCACCGCCGGCGGACAGCCCGGTGATGTACACACGGCTCGCGTCGCTGCCGTACTGCGTCCTGGCGTAGTCGACCATCTGCTTGATGGACAGCGCCTCGCCCTGACCACGCGTGTAGTCCTGGGACTGGAACCAGTTGAAGCACGAATTGGCGTTGTTGGCGCTGGTCGTCTGCGGAAAGACCAGCGCGAAGCCGTAGGCGTCGGCGTACTTGGGCCAGCCGGAGTGGCCGAAGTAGTCGCTCGCGCTCTGGGTGCAGCCGTGCAGGGCGACCACCAAGGGGGCGCCGGAGGGCAGGTTGGCGGGGACGTACGCGTACATCGACAGGTTGCCGGGGTTGGAACCGAAGCCGCTCACCTGGGTGAGCGAAGCCGCCGAGGCGCTGTGCGGGACGGTGAACAGGGCGAGCAGCAAGGCGAGCAGTGCGGCCCAGCAGGTCTTGCCGGCGCGGTCGCGAACCGACATGGGTCCTCCCTTGTCGAGGGGTGCGGGGACGGGACCGCGCCCGCCCCGGGCGTCCCCCCGGAGCGGCGCGGTCCGCTGCACCGTAGAACCGCGGCGGTCGCTTGCCAGCGGGAGCGGCCCACAGTCCTCGCTCGCCCGAGGTGTCGGCCGCCTCCAGGTCACGTGCCGCCGGGTGTCACCGCAGTGCGCAGGAGTTGATCAGGTCGCCCGACGCGGGCTTGGGGACCGTCCCGCTCGCCGGAGGGGCGGCGCGGTGCTCGACCCAGTCGGTGAGCGCCTCGAACGCGCTGCGATAGCAGGGCAGGATGGGGCGCAGCCGGTCCGGGTAGGCGTTGTAGAGGCCGTCCACATGGGTGCCGCCCTCGATGGTGTAGTAGCGGTGCAGCCGGGAGCGGTGCCGGTCGGCGATCATGCGCGCGTACACGTCGGAGTCGGTGGCGATCGGCAGCAGCGCGTCGAGCGAACCGTGCAGGGTGATCATGGGCCTCCCGATCCGGCCGGTCAGTGACACCCCGTCGACCGCCCGGTGCACGGACCGGGGTCTGGCTGCGTAGTCGTAGGAGGCGTCCGAGGCGCAGGGAGCCAGGATCTCCGCGGTCGTCGAACCTGCCGACGCTCCGGGGCAGCCGGGATCGTACGACGGGTCGAATTCGGCGCGGTACACCTTCTGGGTCAGGCCCCAGTAGACGGTCTCGTGGTACGGCCACAGGAACTCGGTGCCGGGGGTGAACCCGGCGGCGATCATGTCGTCGTGGCCGGCCCGGCCCGCCTGGTACGCGACCGCGGTCGGCAGGTAGGTGAACAGGTTCGGCCCCTTCGCGGTCCAGAGCGCGCCTTCCCAGTCCACCCCGCCGTCGTACAGCTCCGGGTGGTTCTCGAGCTGCCACCGGGTCAGATATCCGCCGTTGGAGATGCCGGTCATGTAGGTACGGCCCGGGGCGCGCCCGTACGCCTGCGCGACGACGCGCTTGGCGGCGAGGGTCAGTTCGGTGGTGCGCCGGTTCCATTCGGCGATCGCGTCGCCCGGCCGGGTGCCGTCGGTGTAGAAGTTCTGGCCGCTGTTGCCCTTGTCGGTGGAGGCGAAGGCGTAGCCCCGGGCGAGGACCCAGTCGGAGATGAGGGTGTCCAGGGAGTACTGCTTGCGCACGCCGGGGGCGCCGGTGACGACGAGACCGCCGTTCCAATGGTCGGGCAGGCGGATCACGAACTGTGCGTCGTGGTTCCAGCCGTGCGTGGTGTTGAGATGTGAGGAGTCGGGGAAATAGCCGTCGATCTGGGTGCCGGGCACACCGGTGGGGTTCTGGGTGCCCGCGGCGGCCAGCGAGGCCCAGTCCGTGGAGTCGGTGTACGGGGTTCCGGCCAGGGCGCTGGTGGTCATGTCGTCGTGGCAGGAGATCTGCTGCAGTCCGGCGCCGGGCACGTGGATCCGGTCCAGTCCTTCGCAGTGGTGCTCCGTCTCCGCCGTGGCGTTCGCGGACAGTGCCGCCGTCGACAGGAGCACGGCGGACAGCAGGACGAGGGTGCGTCTCAGCGGCGCGCTGCCTCGATGTCCTGCTCGCGCTCGACCGCGACGGAGAGGGGGCGTCGCCCGGTGAACTCGGGGTCTACGGGCTGCTGTTCCACCAAGCCGGCCGCGAGGAACTGCACCGCTTCGTGCGCCGCACCATCGGCCCCGTCCTCGACTACGACGCCAGGCGCGGCGGCGAACTCACCCGCACCCTGATCGTCTTCTTCGCCTGCGACTCGAGCCTGAACCGCACCGCCGAACAGCTCTATGTCCACGTCAATACGCTCTACCAGCGGATCGACCGCATCACCTCACTCCTCGGCCCGCACTGGCGCGGCGGCGACCAGGTGCTGCAGGTGCATCTCGCCCTCAAGATCCACATGGTGCTCTCCGCCAAGTGATCACGGGCGGCCGCGCAGACCGCCGAGGACGCGTTCGCCGGGGCGGGCGGCCCGTCCCGGACCCAGCGGCACACGGCCCACCAGCCGCCGGATCCGCGACGCCGCGCCACGAATGCGGCTTAAGGCCCTGGCCGCCGCGGCAACGGCCGGCCCGGTCGCGCAGACCGTCCTGGTCGGCCGCAGCGAGGGCGGCGTCGGCGTGCTGCGGCTGCCGGACACCGAAGAGCCGACCGGCAGCCCGGCCCGCATCTTCCGCCTGTGGCCGGGGACAGCACCGACACGTTCCGGCCACCGCCCTGCCTCCGGGACGCACGGGAATCCGTACCGAACCGCTCGGTGCGGATTCCCGCCTATCCTGTCGGAATGGGTGACACTCAGACCAAGAGCGCCGGGCGGCCGCGGTCGTCCGAGAAGGACGCCGCCATTCTCCAGGCGGCGCTGGAGTTGCTGGCCTCGCACGGCTACACGCGGATGAGTCTGAGCCAGGTCGCTGCCGCCGCACAGGTCAGCAAGTCCACCATCCACCTGCGCTGGAAGACCAAGGCGGACCTCCTGACCGCGGCGCTGGCGGCCCTGCGCATGGCCGACGCCCCGCCGCCGAGCGGGGACACCCGGGCCGACCTGACGGCGATCCTCCAGGACTTCGCCGCGACCGTGGAGCGCGTACGCGGCATGGCGCTGATCGGCACCTGTCTCGCCGAAGAAGCCCACACCCCCGAGCTCCTCGCCTTGCTGCGCGAGCGCACCGTGGTGCCCCGGCGCGCCCTGCTGGTCCAGGTCCTCGAACAGGCACGCGACCGCGGTGAGCTCCGCTCCGGCGCCGACCTGGAGGCAGCCGTCTCCGCACTACTCGGCCCTTTCTATGCCGACTACATGGCCGGCCGCGGCGGCCGTGCGGGCTGGGCCGAAGACGCCGTGGACCTCGTCCTGACCGGCCTGCGCCCGACGGGCCGCTGAACACCCGCAGCGCGGCGGAGCATCACACCTGACGCCGCGCGTTCCGATGAGGCCCGGCCCGCCCCGCGGGCCCGGCATCGGCGCGGCGGTGCGGGCCGCCGCGCCGTTGCCGCCCCGCCCGTAAGGGGGCCAGGGCACATCTTCCCCGGGCACCCTCTGGGCATCCACCGCCTCTGACGCGACCCTCCATACGGCATGCAATCTGCAGTATGGAATTGGACATCGTGGGGAGGACAGCACATGGCGGGATCCAAGAGCCACTCCCCTGCGGGGCGGCCGGACGCCGTCGCCCGCGAGGACCACCCCTGACGCGGCCGCTGCCGGGCCGTCGTCGCATGCCCTGGGAACGGTGCACCCAGTCGACGCTCCTTGGAGCCGAAGCAGCGGTTGACCAGCATGGCATTCACGTCGGCCGCCTTCGCGATCTCGCGATGGTCGGCTTCGGGTGCCGTTCTGCCCACCGGTGCCCTGGCCACGTCCCGGCTCAGCGTGTCCGTGCGGCGGGCCCTTTAGTTGCTCTTCTGCTCCGTGCGGTCGGTGTCCCAGCGGGTGTGGAAGGTGCCGGGGCGGTCGGTGCGGTGGTTCTACGACCCGCAGCATCAAGTCGAACTTGCCGTCCGCGCGGGCGTCAGCGAAGCCGACGCCCGCGCCGTGATGACTGACAAGCAGGCTTATGCCGCCCAAGTACGCGCGGACGAGGCCGAGGCCGCACAGTTGGGCATCACAGGCGTGCCGTTCTTCGTGGTCGATGGGAAGTACGGACTTTCCGGCGCCCAACCGGCCGAAGCCTTTACCGAACTGCTGGAACGGGCCTGGGCCGACCGCGGACCACAACTGACGATCCCTGACACCGGCGGCCAAGCCGGCTGCGACGCAGAGGGGGCCTGCGCAGTGCAGCACAGCTGGCGCGAGCCGTGAGGGCCTCATTCTCGCTCAACCGTCCAGTAACCCCCGTCCGACCTGGGCATTCAGCCCGTCCCGGATGCCTGAGTGATCAGCGCCCTTGATGTCATATTCTATACTGACCATTCGGTAAACAACTAGTGCGCGGCTGCAACCGTGCCTGAGAACCGAACATCACGGCCGCCTCGGCGGCCCCCATCAGAGAGAAGTAGTGCGATGAAGGCTGTAGGCGTCTTCCGCTATGGCGGTCCCGAGGTACTCGAGGTCGTGGACCTGCCCCTCCCCGCGGTCGGACCGGGACAGATCCGGGTGCGCGTGCACGCGGCCTCGGTGAACCCCTCGGACGTCCTGCTGCGTGAGGGCCACACCGACCCCATGCTGCGAGGACGCCTGACCCCGCCTTACCGACCCGGCATGGACGCTGCCGGCGTCGTGGACGAGATCGGTCCGGAAACAGACACCGATCTGCAGGTCGGTGACCGCGTGATGGCGATCGTCATCCCCATCGACCCCTCCGGCGGTGCCTACGCGCAGTACGTGGCCCTCGACGCCCGGCAGGTCGTCAGGGCCCCGGCCGGAACCACCCACGTCGAGGCCGCCACCCTCCCGATGAACGGGCTGACCGCACGCCGTGCCCTCGACGTACTCGGCTTGACTCCCGGCGACTGGATCGCCGTCACCGGCGCCGCAGGCGCCATGGGCGGCTACGTCGTACAACTGGCCAAGGCGGACGGGCTGCGCGTCGTGGCCGACGCGGCTCCCGCAGACGAGGAACTGGTGCGCTCACTGGGCGCCGACCGGATCGTCGGCCGAGGGCCGGGCGTGGCCGCGCGCATCCTCGAGGTCGTTCCCGGCGGCGTGGAAGCCGTCGTGGATTCCGCGGTCATGGGCCCCGAGGTGCTCCCCGCCATCCGGCCCGGAGGTCAGCTGGCCCTCGCGCGCAGCGAGGGAGAACCGGGCACGACTCCCCTGGGCGACCCCGCGAACGTCATCGTCCGGAACGTCTTCGTGCCCGACTACCGCCATGCCAACGACAAGCTCGACGACCTGCGCGCGCTCGCAGAGGAAGGCCGCATGTCACTGCGGGTCGCAGCCGAATACCCCGCCGCCCAGGCGGCCGAGGCCCATCGCCGTTTCGAAGCAGGCGGCGTACGCGGCCGACTGGTCCTCACCTTCTGACAGCCCGGCACCCGCCTGCAGCAGCAGCCCAAAGCCTTAGACCGACCGGCGAATGGTGGGCTGCCTGGCGGCTGGACGCTGTGAGTACGAGACAGGCACGGGCCTGAGTGATCATGGAGTTCTCTACGCTCAGCGATCACCGGAGGGCCCGTGCCTGCTGTGCCATCTTGCTGCTCGAACCCCAGAGATCGCCCGCAAGGGCGTGCCCGCAAGGGCGTGCCCGCACCGATCCAGGCCGGCAAACGGTGGGTGGTCGAGCGTTCGCACGCGTGGATGAACGGCTACGGCAAGCTGCGGCGCTGCACCACGCCAGGTTCGCCGACGCGGAACGAACCGCGCAGGAGCGACTGCGCCGGCATCTCGTCCGGCGACCGGGTCACGTTCGGCGGCCGGACGGCCGCGCCCGCACCGTGGAGGGGCGTGCGCGGCCGCGCGTACGAGGCCGGGGCGGTCAGCGGAACGCGGCGACGGCCCAAGTACCTTCAACCGGCCGTCACCCCGGCCGGTTCCGGCCAGCGGCTCGTGATGACCTTCCCCCGCGTGTAGAAGTGCACCGCTTCGCTGCCGTACATCCGGTGGTCGCCGAAGGCCGAGTCCTTCCGGCCACCGAAGGAGTGGTAGCCCACCGGCACCGGCATCGGCACGTTCACGCCCACCATGCCGGTCTCGACCTCGAGTTGGAACCGGCGTGCCGCGCCGCCGTCGCGGGTGAAGATCGAGCTCGCGTTGCCGAACGGGGAACCGTTGACGATACGCATGGCCGCCTCGTACGTCCCCGCGCGGACCACGCACGGGACGGGGCCGAAGATCTCGTTCCGGTAGGCGTCCGAGTCGGTGCCGACCCTATCGGCCTTGCTGCTCGGCTTGTGCACGAAAGTGTTCCCGCAGGCGATCGCCATGGGGAACATCCACATGCCGATCATCGCGGGGAAGTTGAACGGCGAGATGCCGACGATCACACCGAGCGGCTGACGGACCGACGCCACGTCGGTCAGGCCCGCCACCTCCGTGGACGTCTCGCCCTTGAGGGCCGTGCCGAGCCCGCACGCCAGCTCGACGATCTCCAGGCCCCGAGACACCTCGCCCAGCGCGTCCGCGCGGACCTTGCCCTGCTCGGCGGTGATCAGCGCGGCGAGGTGGTCGCCGCGCGCGTCCAGCAACTCGCGGTAGCGGGAGGAGGATTGCCGTCCGCTGCGCGAGCGAGGACGTACGCCAGCCGGCGAACGCCTCCTTCGCTGCGGCGACCGCGGCGTCGACCTCGGCGGCGCCGGCCATCGCGACCTGCGTGGTGACGTCTCCGGTCGCCGGGTCGGTCACGGGGCCCCAGGATGCCGGACGCAGCAGCGGCGCCCCCGAAGGGGTCTTCATGGGCGCTGAGGGTGGGCAAGGTGCGGACGCGTAACGCTGTCCAGTCCCGCCAGTGCGCGGTGCCGGTGATACGGGCGACCAGCAAACTTTCCAAAAGAATTTTTGCAAAAATCCTTTGGGAAGCCTCTGGATCGCTCTACCCTCCCGTCATGGTCAGCGAGCAGCAGAAACGTGTACTCGATCCCGAGCGGGACGCAGCAGCCCTGAAGGCCCTGACGCACCCTCTGCGTATCCGGCTACTCGGGATGCTGCGGCAGGACGGCCCGGCCACAGCGAGCGAACTCGCTGTCAGGTCTGGGGAGTCATCCGCTTCCACCAGCTATCACTTGAGGGTGCTGGCGAAGTACGCGTTCGTTGCCGAGGCCGAGCACCGTGACGGGCGGGAGCGCCGCTGGAAGGCGGTGCACTCCGTGACTGCCTGGAGCAATACGGCAATGGACGCCGCGCCGGGCACCCGCGCGTGGATCACCCTGTCGCGCCGGGTCCAGATCGAGCACCTGGAAGCATCTCTGGCCCGTCACGAAGCCGACATCGCCGATGGGCGGCTGGGGCAGGAGTGGGTGGAGCCGTCCGGAATCGACGACCTGATACCCCGCCTGACGCCCGAGTCGCTCACCGAACTCTGGGAGGTGTTCGGCCGGAAGCTGGAGGAACTGATCACCCGCGACGCAGAAGATCCGCGCGCAACGCAGGTCGTACTCCTCACTGCCGGGCTGCCCTTGGCGCCGCGCAACCCTGCCACTCCGGCGGACGCCGCCGCCCCTTCGGGGACAGTTACCGAGGACGCGTCATGACCGGGCCGCTGGACATACACACCGCACGCCGCCGCTACATCACGGTCTGCGTTCTGTTCTGGCTTCCACTGGGGCTGAGTATCGCTCCCCTGATCCTGCTGTTCACCGAGCGCGGCATGGCCCTGGCGGCCATCGCGGGCTTCTTCGCCGCGCACTCCCTCACCGCCTCCGCGCTGGAACTGCCCACCGGAGGACTGTCCGACGTCCTCGGACGCCGCGCTGTTCTGGCCGCTGCCGGCCTGCTGAACCTGGTCGCCTTGACACTCGTGGGCCTGGGCAGCGCCCCCTGGCTGCTCGGCCTCGGCATGGCCCTGATGGGCGCGGGCCGTGCCCTGTCCAGCGGTCCGGCCGAAGCCTGGTACGTCGACACCGTCCAGGAGCACTCCGGCCTCGACGCCGAACTGCGTACCGGACTGGCTCGCGGCAGCTCCGCGACATCCGCCGCGCTTGCCACGGGCACCCTGCTCGGCGGTGCCCTTCCCTGGCTGCTCGGCCTCGGCCCCGACCTCGGCGCCCTAGTGAGCGAGGCGACTTCCGAGCTGGTGCTGCCCCTTTCCGTTCCGATCCTGCTGGGCGCAGCGGTCGAGATCGCCTTCGTGGCATATGTCTTGACCGCTCTGCGGGAGCGGCCCCGACCGGCGGCCACCTTGCGCGATGTACTTCGAGGCATCCCGGCCACCATCGTGGGTGGCCTGCGGCTGGGGGGCCGCGATGCGCTGGTCCGCCGGGTGTTCCTCAGCGCAGGCGCCACCGGCAGCGCCCTGGCCGCGGTCGAACTGCTCACGCCAGGGCGGGCTGCGGCTCTCACGGGCGCGTCGGAGTCGGGGGCAGTGCTCTTTGCCGCACTCGCCTGCGCCGGATTCGTCTGCGCGGGTATCGGCAGCCACCTTGCACCACTGACCGCCCGACTTGCGAACAGCGGAGAACGTGCGGTCATGGTGAGCCTTGGCGCGAGCGCGAGCGGCCTGCTTCTGCTCGGCGCCACCGCAGCGTTCGCAGGAGTGGCCTCCTTGGTCCTCGCGACCATCGGCTACGGCCTGATCTACCTCGGGCTTGGTGCGGCGGGGCCGAGTGAGAACGACCTCTTGCACCGCCGTGTCTCACGTTCGGGCCGGGCCACCGCGCTGTCCGTCCAGTCTCTCGCTCAGCAACTGGTGGGAGCACTCACCGGCTTGATCATTGGTGTTCTTCCGTCCGGCCCTGCGCCGTGGCTACTGGGGGGCAGCATGCTGCTGGCAGGAACTTTCCTGTGGATTCGCCGCAGCGGACCCGCATCCCCGACGGAGGCCGCAACGCCTCAGCCACACACCGCGTCGTCCTCCCCCAGTGCCGTCGGCTCCGGACCCCTTCAGCAACACGCCGATCAGTGACCCACCAACAACCCGAAGACCGCACAAGCGCACGGGCGACAGCGAGGCAGTGCGCGAACGAAGCTCGTCTCGTCGCTGCCGCGGCCCGCGAGTCAGGCAGTCTGGACTGCGCCGTGGGTGCGTCCAGTACCACCGGTCCTACCAGGGGTTTTACGCTTGTCTGCAGCCGGGCCCGGTCTGTCCGACTGCTGACTTCGCTGATAAAACGTCACTGACCGGTCGGTGACTGGAACGCAAGTGGCACACGGGAGGGGCAGTATGGCCAAGGGCAAGATCCAGGATGAGCAGGAGGTCATCCGCTGGTTCGAGCAGGGGAAGACCTACCAGTGGATGACCGATGAGTACAAGCGGAAGTACGGCATAGAAACCGTCCCGTCGATGTGGGGGAACTTCCGGCGTCGGCGCGGGCTCGATCGTCGGATAACCCGAGACGATGACTTGATCCCGTGGGAGGTGAAGGAGAAGCACCGCTGGAAGTACCCGGTGGCGATGCTGCGAGTGGAGGCCCGGCTCCGCGACGGCCGAGATCTGACCGAGACAGACCGGGCCCGGCTGGAATCGTGGAAGGAGATGCTCGCCGATGAGGGTGCGGTCGTGCACTACGACCCCGATACAGAGGACGGCTTCTACTACATCCCGCGCCAGGAGGGTGACACGGACCTCATACACCGCCCGCCGCGAAAGACCACCGCCCGTCGCAATGCCGACCGAGACAGGTTGAGGCAGCCCTCGTAGCCGAGGGCCTTGATCTCTTCGAAGGCTGCTTAACGGGGACGGCGGGGTCCTCGGCTCAGCGTTTACGCAGGTGCTCGCGGTAGGGGTCGACGGGGCAGGTACGGTATTTGGGGACGCGGAGCCTCCGCTCGGGCCGGTCGGCTCTAGCGTTCGACGGTGTTTAGAGGTCATCTCATTCGGTGGCTACGAATCCGCGACGAGTCGAGCCATCTCGTGCAGGCGGTGCCAGTACTCGGGGTCGTCCGCTTCGCTGAGTACAGGTATGACCTGGTCCAGGCGGGCGACACAGCGAAGCAGGCCGCTTCGACCTTGCGCTTCGAGCTCGCCGCCGTTCTTGATCCAGATGGAGACCCAGGCTGCGGTGTCCGAGTCCAGCATCACCAGGTCGAAGCCGGCCCGGTCCGCGCCAGCCGATCTCGGCGAGTGGTCGCCGGCACGCCGTACGACGGGGACAACTGGGCTTGGCCCCTTCGAGTTCCACGCCCGTGAGGGAACGAACGCTCCTGGCGGCCAGGAAGCACGTCGAGCGGCTGACCGGGCCCGACAGGTCGGTGACGAAGGTCGAGGCGGGCTCGCTCGTGGACAACGCCCGCCGCCGGACCGGCAAACTCGGCCCGGACGACGCGCGGCAATCGAGGTTGACTTGACCCGTAGTCAGCGGCGCACGCCCGGCCGGGCGCATCCGTGTCACCGAGGGTCGCGCATGGGTCTGTGCCCGCCTTTCCGGACACCGAGCACATTGGATCGAAAAGTGCGGTTATGCCGTGGAGAAATGCACTGGTCGGCCACCTGGCCGCCGGCACCCGCTGCAAGATCAAACCGTTGACACCCTCTCGGGACTGGTGCTTCGCTGTGCGGCGCACCCCAAGCCACCGTGGAACCAACGCGTGGGCGCGGGGCAAATGGAGCGAGAGGAAATCGTGAAGTTCACGTCCAAGAGACCTGCGATCGGCACGGTCTTGGGAATCAGCATGCTGCTGGTCGCCGCTACCCCGTCGGCGTCATTGGCACTCGCCACCCCCATCGGCACGGCCTCGTCCGCCGCATCGTCCCCAGCCTCGGCCTCGGCCTTCGGAACGGGCGCCGAGATCAGAGCGACTTCGGTCGCCACCGGCGCGCAGCGGTGGATCCCGCTGATCACCGGTGACCGGATCGCGGTGAACGCGAAGGGCGAGATCGTCGGCGCGCGTCCCGGCAAGGGGCGCGAGGACATACCCATCCGGGTGGAGTCCCGCGACGGCCACATATACGCCCTGCCTGACGACGCCCGGGACCTGGTCCGCAGCGGCCGGGTGGACCGGCGACTGTTCGACATCACCACGTTGAGCTCGGCGGCCTACGCGGACCGCCATGACCTGCGGCTCATCGTGCTGTACGACGCGGCCCGTCCGGCCGCCAGGACGGCCCTGCGCTCCACCGGCGGCGCCAAGGTCGAGCGCACGCTGGCCAGCGTCAACGCCGACGCCGTCGCTGCGACCGCCGACGGCACCGCGGAACTGTGGTCCGCCGTCACCAGCGGTCCCGCCGGCGCCATGAAGCGCTCCGTCGCCCCCGGGATCGCCTCGGTGTGGCTGGACAGCGTCGTCCAGGCGAGCCTGGACAAGAGCGTCCCCCAGATCGGCGGCCCCGAGGCCTGGGCGGCCGGCTTCGACGGCACCGGTACGCGTATCGCCGTTCTCGACTCGGGTGTCGACACCAGCCACCCCGATCTGGCCGGTCAGGTCGTCGAGGAGAAGAACTTCTCCGACTCCCCGGACGTCGGGGACCACTACGGTCACGGCACGCACGTCGCGTCGATCACGGCCGGCACCGGCGCCAAGTCCGGTGGCAAGTACAAGGGTGTGGCGCCGGGAGCCCGCCTGCTCAACGGCAAGGTCCTCGGCGACAGCGGCAGCGGCAGCATGTCCCAGATCATCGCGGGCATGGAGTGGGCCGTCGCCGAGAAGGCGGACGTCGTCAACCTCAGCCTCGGCGCCTACGACTCCCCGGAGATCGATCCGGCGGAGGAGGCCGTCAACAGGCTGTCGGCCGAGAGCGGAACGCTCTTCGTCATCGCGGCGGGCAACAACGGCGAGCTGGGAGCCGGCACCATCGGTACGCCGGGCAGCGCCGACGCCGCGCTCACCGTCGGCGCGGTGGACAAGCAGGACCACCTGGCCCCGTTCTCCAGCACCGGGCCGCGCGTCGGTGACGGCGGTATCAAGCCGGATGTGACGGCGCCCGGTGTGGCCATCGGGGCCGCGGCCGCGCACGACAGCTTCCTGGGCGGTGTCGCGCCCTCCGTCGCGGACGGCTACATCGCCCTCGACGGCACCTCCATGGCCACCCCCCACGTCGCCGGCGCCGCCGCCATCCTCGTCCAGCAGCACCCCGACTGGACCGGCGAGGACATCAAGGACGCGCTGGTGTCCTCGACGACGTCCGGCGGATACACGGCCTTCGAGCAGGGCTCGGGCCGGATCGACCTGCGCAAGGCGATCAAGCAGACCGTCGTCGCCCGCGAGACGTCGCTCTCGTTCGGTCTCGCGCAGTGGCCGCACACCGACGACCAGCCGCTCACCAAGAACCTCACGTACCGCAACACCGGCGACTCCCCGGTCACCCTGAAGCTGACCGTGGACGCCACCGGCCCGGACGGAAACGCCGCGCCGGACGGGATGTTCACCGCTGACGAGCAGGTCACCGTTCCGGCGCACGGCGAGGCGACGGTGAAGGTCACCGCCGATACCCGCCTCGGCGGCGACACGACTGGTGCCTTCACGGGACGGATCACGGCCACCGGCGACGGTCAGACCGTCGGCACCGCGCTGGCCGTGGACCGCGAGTCCGAGATGTACACCCTCACGGTCAAGACCCTGGACCGCAACGGCAAGCCCGCTCCGGCCCCCGCCTGGGACGCTCAGATCCAGGCCCTGACGGGACCCTCCAGGGGGTCCAACTTCGTGCTGGCCGGCGACACGCACTCGTTGCGCGTCCCCAAGGGCCGGTACTTCCTCAACTCCATGGTCCGGGTCGACCCAGAAGGCTCCTACGGCCAGGGCGGTGACTGGTTCAACCAGCCCAACCTCGACATCGCCGCGGACACCACGGTGACGGTGGACGCGCGCACCGCCAAGGCGCTGGACGTCACCGTCCCCGACCCTTCCGCCCAGCCCGTCCTCGGTTTCTTCAGCGCGGGCATCGAGCTGCCCGACGGGTTCGGCACCCGCTACGGGGTCTTCACCAACTCCCTGGCGCAGTACCGCACCGCCCACCTCGGCCCCAAGGCTGCCGCGGGCGACCGGCTGACCCAGCAGCTCATGACCACCTTCTCCACCGGCGTGGGTGGGCACGACGAGTACCACCTGGTGTACCAGCCGACCGGCGACCGCTACCTCACCGGCTTCACCCACCATGCCAAGGCCCGGGAGTTCGCCGAGGTCGAGGCGAAGCTGGGTGCCCCGGCCAAGGGCAAGTTCGGGTTCGTCACTCCGGTGACCGAGGGCGGTGCCGGCCTCGGCACCGTGCACGCCCTGCCCTACACCGGAACCCTGCACCTGTTCTCCGGGAACCCCTCATGGCAGCTGGGCTTCATGCAGGTCGACGCGAACGACTCCTACGAGTCCTCCTACGACGCCCTGCCGAGGACGTTCAAGCCGGGGCGCTCCTACGAGCACGTGTTCAACGTCGGTGTCTTCGGGCCGGATCTCCCGGAGGACGCGGGACTCGTCGGATTCGTCCGGTCCGACGAGGCGATCGACGGGCGGCTGCCGCTGTTCTCGGACAGCGAGGGGAACATCAACGACAACAACTCCCCGATCGAGAGCGCACGCACGTCCGTCTACCGCAACGGTGAGCTCGTCCGCAGCAGCATCTACCCGATGGACGTCTTCTACATCGCGGAGAACGAACGGGCCGACTACCGGGTGACCGTCTCGGTCGACCGCGGCACGGTCGCGGATGTGTCCACGAGCATGACCGCGAGCTGGACGTTCTCCTCCGAGTTCGCCCCGGGGATCACCAGGCTCCCGACCTCCGCGGTGCGCTTCACCCCCGCCCTGTCCCTCGACAACACGGCCAAGGCCCGGGCGAAGGTGTGGGTTCCCGTGACCGTCCACGGCTCCGCCGCGGGCGGGAACCTCAAGTCCCTGAGCGTGTGGGCCTCCTACGACAAGGGAGCCCACTGGCAGAAGCTGAGCGTGCACGACGGCCGGGTTCGGATCACCAACCCCGAGGCCGGCGGCAGCGTGTCGTTCAAGGCCCAGGCCGTGGACAAGCAGGGCAACACCGTCGACGAGACCATCGTCGACGCCTACCTGACGAAGTAGGAAAGTGGACCCGAGGACCCGCCTCCCACCGGGAGGCGGGTCCTTGCCGTTCGCCGCGACGTCACACCTGCCGCATGTCGGCAGGTTCCGAGCACGCGCAGCCACACCTCGCTGATGGTCGGGAAGGCGGGGACGGCGTACCACATCCGGTCCACCGGGATCCCACCGGCGATGGCGACGGTCGCCGACTAGACCGCCCTGCCCCGGCAGCCCTCTGGGCCCCTGTTCACGTCCTTCATCTCGACGCGGGCCCGACGAGAGTGCTCCCCCGACCGCTTTTCGACGGAGGCGTCCCATATGACTGGGGCGGACATCGTCGCCCGCCGCCGGCCGGTCCCGGCGCCCGTGGCGGGCGGGCCTTCAGGCCACGTCGCGCCGGGTGAGCAGCAGGGCGGACAGGCCGAGGAAGACCGCCACGTACGCCGTCAGCACCACGCTCGCCGTGGCGGGTCCCGACACCGAGACCACCCCGGGAACCGAGGTGCCGGCCGTGCCGGACGGGTCGAGGGCGGCGGCCAACGAGCCCGCGCTCGGCCCGATCAGCAGCCGCTGCAGCCCCTTCAGCACCGGGAGGGCCCCGGTCAGCCCGGAGACCAGGTTCTCCACCGCCAGCAGCCACAGCAGCCCCACCCCGATGGCGGCGCCGGTGCCGCGCAGCAGGATCGCCAGGAACATGCCGAGGCTCGCCGCGGCCATGCTGATCAGCCAGGCGGCCGCGACTGCGGCCGCGAGGCTGGACACGTCCGGCCAGTGCGCCGCCCGGCCGGTCAGCGCCGCGGCGACGGCGCCGGATGCGGCGCCGAGCGCCACCACCAGCGCCGTGACGCAGAGCACCACCACCGCCGCGGACGCCGCCTTGCCGAGAACCGCGCCCGTACGGCCGGGCCGCTGGACCAGAAGTGTCCCCCAGGTCCCCCACCGGAACTCGCCTCCGGTGAGCACCGCGCCCAGGATCAGCATCAGTGCACTGCCGAACATCGGGTACAGGGCCACGGTCCCCGACAGGAAGCGGTCCGGAAGCAGGCCGTCGATCAGTTCCTGCGGGTCACCGGCGGCGCCGGGCGGCCGGTTCCGTACGGCCAGGTAGACGACGGCCGGCACCACCGTGCCGAAGACCAGGGCGAGGGCGATCCACGCGCCGCCGACGATCCACACGCCGGGGCGTTTGCGTGCCGCCAGCAGCTCCGCCCGCACCATGGCGTTCACCGGTTGACCACTCCCTGGCGTTCCGTTCCCGTTCCCGATGAAGGCTGGTCCGCGACCAGCTCGAAGAAGGCCTCCTCGAGGGAGACCGTCTGCCGGCGCAGCTCGCTGACGGCCAGTCCGTTCTCCACGAGGAGCCGGTTGACGGCCGCCGCCTGGCCGGGGTCGACGGCCACGCGCACCTTCCCGTCGTCCACGGTCACCGAGCGGACGGACGCCAGCCGCGCGAGCAGGTCGGCGGCGCGTGCCGGCTCATCGACCGTGAGCGTCAGGCCCTCGTGTCCGGCGCCCCGGCGCAGCTCCGGGACGGTGCCCTCGGCGACCAGCCGGCCGTGGCGCATGACGCCCACCCGGTCGCACACGTGCTCCACCTCGGCCAGCTGGTGGCTCGACAGCAGGACGGTGCGCTGGTGACGGCGCAGCCCCGTGATGAGCTCCCGTATGCCGGCGACGCCCGCCGGGTCCAGACCGTTGGTCGGCTCGTCGAGAATCAGCAGGGCGGGGTCCTTCAGGAGCGCGGCCGCCACCGCGATCCGCTGCCGCATGCCGAGCGAATACGCGCGGAAGGCGACATCGGCTCGCGCGGCCATGCCCACTTCCTCGAGCACGTCGTCGACGCGGCCGGGCCGAACGGCCGCGTATCGGGCGAGGACGCGCAGGTTGTCGCGCCCGGACAGGTGCGGGTACAGGGCGGGTGACTCGATCAACGCGCCCACGCCCCGCAGGCCTGCGGAGCTGCCGGCGGGGTGGCCGAGCACCGAGGCGGTGCCCGACGTCGGCCGGACGAGTCCCACGAGCATCCGCATGGTGGTGGTCTTCCCGGACCCGTTCGGCCCGAGGAAGCCGTACACCTCTCCGGTGCGCACGACGAGGTCGAGGTCGAACACCCCGGCGTCCGGACGGTACCGCTTGGTCAGTCCGCTGGTGCGGACCGCGAGGCCGTCACGCATCGGCGGCCTGCCGTCCGGCGGAACGGGCTCGGGCCGCCGCGAGGACCAGGACCACCACGACGGCGGTCTCGGCGGCGAGGATCACCACGGCCCACACCGGTCCCGTCCAGCGTTCGAGTGTGGCGAACCACAACCACATCAGGCAGCCGTACACCGACAGCGCGAACAGCAGCGAGACCAGCCCGTAAGCGGCGTACGCGCGGGCGTCGCGGGCCGGGTAGACGCCGAGTCGTTCGCGCGCGGCGGGGTCGCCCCGGCGCAGGAGCAGCCGCCAGAACCGGTAGCTCTCGCCGCGCAGGTCGGCCAGGTCGAGCGCGTGGGTCAGCATCACGTATCCGTCCGATCGCAGGAACGGCAGAAGGTTCAGCAACGAGCCCGCGCTGCCGAACAGCAGGACCCCGGCAGCGAGCGAATGGCCCGGACCACCGTCGCGGGTCAGCCACCACCATCCGGCGACTGGCACCATGGCCAGCAGGCTCACCATGACCCCGGCGAACGCCGTCGCCACTCGGGCTCTGCGGCGGTGGAACAGCACGATGTCGTCGGTCCGGCAGTAGGGGGCCAGCATGGGGAACCGCCAGCTGACCCCGATCTCCGTGACCGTGCCCCCGAAGTGGCGGCAGGTCACGCCGTGCGCGAATTCGTGCAGCGCGGTGATCACCCAGACGAGCAGTACGGAGACCGGTATCGAGATCGCCCAGGTGCGCTGGTGGGCCGCCTCGGTGCTGAGGGTGGCCGCGTGGGTCCAGACCAGGGCCTGTACGGCGGCGACCAGGATCAGCGCGGGTATCACGAACCCGGCACGGAAGGCGAAGGCCAGGCGCGTCGCCAGGGCGGCGCACAGCCGGTCGGGCCGGAGCAGCACCCAGCGCCGCCGCAGCCACCCTTGCCGCGCGGACTCCTTGTCCTCGCGGGCCTTCCTCAGCTTGTCGAGGATCGTGGTGTCGGCATGCCCGTCGAGCAGTTGGTAGCGGCCGAGGAGGGTGAAGATCTGCCCCCAGTGGTCCGGGCCCAGCCGGCGGTCGTAGGTGTCGCTGTACCGGCGTCCGATGTCCTGGAGGGTGTGGCGGCCGTCCATGAGGCCCATGATGAAGTGCTCGCGGGGGCCGACCCGGTAGTAGCAGCCGGTACGGGCGTCCTTGACGTGGTGCACCGTCTTCGGGCCGGTCCGCAGGGCGGGGCCGAGCACGACCTCCTGGCGGAGCCGGGGCAGATCCTGTGCGGTCACCGTGGCATCACCTCCTGCGCGGCCATGTCCGACAGCGCCTTTTCCATGACATACGACAGATAGATCTCGTCGAGGATGCTCACGCCGAGCCGGTTGTTGGTCATGTGGACGTAGGAGCTGAGGACGATGGCCAGGGCGGCCTGGGGGTCGGGGGCCGCGCCGTCGCGGAAGGCCAGGACGCCGGCGCCGGACAGGGCGAGTACCTTCTCGCGCAGGTCGGCGCAGTGGCTGAGCCAGGACCGCTCCAGCGGGGTGGGGGCCGCGCCGGGCGTGTCGCGGACGCTGTCCCCCACGTGCCGCAGCCGGGAGACGAGTCGGTCGCGCATCCGGTGATAACTGCGGTCGAAGCGCTCGTGCTGGCTGTCGCTCGGCTCCTGGTAGGAGGTCTCCCACATGGTGCGGTAGCGGGTCAGGAAGCGGGCCACCTCGCCGTGGTCCCCCAGGAAGGAGAAGCACAGACCGGCCGTCAGCTGGGCGGCCTGGCCCAGCAGCACGGTGCGCACGTGGACGTTGGTGCTCTCCAGCAGGGTGACCACCAGGTCACTGGATCTCTCGAAGTGCCATTCGGCCAGCTCCATGGCGGTGGTACCGCCGTACCGGTCCAGCTCCCGCTCGTAGGGGATGCGCGCGACGCTGTTGTTGTCCCGGAAGGGCATCGTGCCGTCCGGTCCGTACAACTCGTCCCAGCGTTCCTGGCTGTACTCGGCGAGGAACATGTTCCGGTACAGGTCTCCGCTGGCGTTGCGGTCCTCCTCGTACAGGGCCGGGCGGCGGCGCAGGAAGTCGGCGAGCGCCTCCTCGGCGATCCTCGCCACCTCGCCGGCCGCCGCGGCGTCGGCCGGCAGCAGGCGCAGCCGGATGTGCGGGCCCTCCAGCCAGTAGCGGATGAAGAACCAGGAGCGCAGCAGGCGTTGTTCGCGCAGCCGCGCGACCAGCGGCCGCACGCAGTGCACCAGCACGGGGTTGGCGTTCGCCGCGTAGAAGACGTGCAGGCTGATCCAGCCGTTCCCGTCCGGTTGCGTGCCGGGGACGCTGCCTGCGAGGAGAGTGTCGTTGGCGTTCATCGCCGCTCCGTGGGCATTTTGTCGAGCTCCACCGTGAGCTCGGTGACGTATCGGTTCCGGTCGTCGCGCAGCGACAGCTCGTCCGGGCCGGGCAGCATCTCGGTGAGGACCACCGGGGAGGCGCTCTTGCGGACGGCCGCGTCGAGCAGGCGCACGCTGGGGTAGGCGTCGAAGTCGACGTACAGGGGCTTGTGCTCGCCGCCCGGGTTCGCGAAGACGCGACGCGGAAGGCCCATGTGCCGCTGCCACTGCCGCCATGCCAGGAACCACTCGTGGTCCGGCTGCCCGGGTGTCGTCGCGGGCAGCCGGTCCGCCGCGCACCGCCAGGACCTGCGCTGCACCACGACGTTGCCGAGCCGTATCCGGGGCAGCGGGCCGTCCTGTGTCTCCCGCAGGCCGGTGCCCTCCCACAGGTCGAGCTGCACCATGCTCGTGTATGAGAAGTTCAGCAGCACCTGCTGCACTTCCGGCAGCGCCATGGGCAGCAGGAAGCCCAGGTAGACCGGGATCACCTCGACGCCCAGGCGACGTGAGCGCAGCAGCAGCCGGTCGGCTGCCGGGTCGTGCTCGACGACCAGGTCCTCCACGGGGATCTGCTCCGCGCCGGGCCGGGAACTGGTCTCGCCCGGGCAGACCACCTCGTAGGGGGTGACGACCGGGTGCAGGTTGAGGTTGGTCGTGTCGTAGCCGCCTTTGAGCTCGGCGAAGACGGCACCGGGCGGGGCGATCGTTTCCAGGGACCGGCGCAGCGACGCGGTGAGCCCGGGCCCGAAGCAGTGTGCGAACCGGGAGAACAGCAGGGTCAGGCCGGAGTAGACCCGGTTGACGACGACCAGCGGATCCTGCGTGCCCCGGTGCGCGAGCTGGAGGAAGAACGACAGTGGGCGCAGTTCTTCGAGGGGCGAGGGGGGCAGGATCGCTGTGACGGTCGTGAGGAACTCCTCGTCCAGTTCCAGGTCGGCCCCGGGGGGCAGGTCCCGGTGTCGCCGTGCGACCTCGTCGGCGACGGCGGCCCGGGCACGGTCGATGCGGGTGATGTCCTCCTGCCGGAACCAGTTGTCGTAGGGGCGGAAGGCGGTGCCGTCGAAGCGCTGGTGACGCAGGAGCCGCTGGTTGTAGTTGTCGTAGAAGTCCTGCCCGAACTCGTGGGCGAAGGACAGGAAGTCCTCGCAGCGCCCCCCGGTGCCGTATCGCGCCCTGAAGAACCCCTTGGTCACCAGGCGGCGCACGAGGTTGCCGTCGAAGGCCGGCAGGATGTCGGCCAACCGTTGGAGGTCCGGGGTCAGTCGCTCCTGCCACGCCTGCGTGTCAGCGGTCACCGCCAGCCCGGGCAGCGTGGTGTCCTCGTAGACCAGCGTGCGCAGCACCGGGAGGTCCGCCCGGCCCAGGAGCCGGTGCGCGGCCGCCGCCGACTCCTTGATCCGGCCCAGCAGTTGGCGTCTGCGCCCGAGGTCGGCCCCGGCGAACCGCCCGACGTCCTCGCCCATGTGCTCCACGAGGTGGGCGACGTCGTCCGCCCAGGCGGTGCGCAGCGCCCGCAGGCCCTTGCCGTAGGTGGCGACCGGGTCCGGGTCGTGGATGTCGACCTGGAGCCCCGGGACGACGAGCAGCCCGAGCCTGAGCAACTGGGCGAGGTAGGCCTCCACATCCGCTTCCGGGCGGTCGGGGCCCATGGCGGACAGCAGGGCCACCGCGTCGCCGAACCGCAGCTCGGCGTCGTCCCGGAACACGGTGAGCACGTCCGCGAGAACGTCGCCGGTGGGCAGGTAGAACAGGCTCTCGTGCACCGCGTCCAAGGTGACCGCCGCGTCGGCGTCGGCGTCGGCGCCGCGCAGCTTGCGCAGGTAGCGCACCCGGTCGCGGTCGACCCGCAGCCCGCTGGTGGCCCGCACCGGCAGGTCGCGGCGGAGCCGCGGGTCGACGGTGGCCAGCTCCGAGAGCCGGGCGAGCACCGCGATGTTGAGCCTGGAGTGGCTCTCCTTGTCCCAGCCGGTGAGCCGCGCCACGAGGGGACTGCCGGCGCCTTCCTCGAAGCCGCCGGCGGACACCGCCGTCAGCGTGCTGAAAGGGCTGGTCTTGCACGCCGTGCGGTAGAGGTACTCCAGCAGTGACCGTTCGATGCGGCGTTCCCGCTTGCTCAGCGGACCGCCGTCGCGCCGCACGTAGCCGTCCAGGTACTCGTCGAGCGACGGAGAGGACAGCTGGATGCCGTGGCGCAGATCCGTCTCCACCGTGATCCGCCGCAGCTCCCGCCGGCTCGCCGCGACCTCGCGCGCCACGACGCCGGAGCCGCCGCTCTGCAGCGACGCGCAGCGCTCCCGCTCGGCGGCCCATTCCCGCAGTGCCGCGACATCCTGCGCCGGCAGCAGCGGCTCCGCCGACGCGAGACCACGCGGAACACGGGAGTTGAACACGTCCCGGCGCAGATTGATCAGCGTGCGGCGCGCCGACGGGTCGGCGAGGCAGTCCGCTATGCGCTCCTGCAGGACATCGGCGAGGCGGGCTCCTCGTTCACGCAGCCGCCGCCGGGCGTCGAGCAGGGCGTCCGCCCACGCCGCGCTCTGCGCGGTGGCCAGGACGTCGGCGGCCTCGAAGGGCAGCCCGCCGACCCGCAGCATGAACCGCGGGACGAGGTGCCACGCCCCTTCGGCGCGTCGGGGACCCGGCGCAGTCGCGGCGGGCTCCGAGGGAGAGGCCGCCGATGGTATCGCGCTGGATATCACGGATCGTCCCTTTCATGCCAGCCGGTAGTCGTAGTCCGCGCGGTCCGTGCGTTCGTGCCCGAGCAGCACGAACAGGAAGGTGCGTTCGTCACTGCCGTCGAGACCGACCGCCTCGTCGATCGCGATGTTGTCGAAGCCGAGCACCACGCCGCAGCCCACGCCGAGCGCCGCCGCGACGGTGTACGCGGTCTGCGACAGCGCCCCCACCTCCGCGTTCAGCACGCGGTAGCCGCGACTGCCGAAGGCCTCCAGAGTGCTGCGCCATCGGCCCGAGATCGCGAGCACGGCGCCGACCTGTTCCAGGTTGTAGTTGCTCAGGTAGTAGCTGCGCTGCAGCGTCCCGGCGATCGGCTCCTGCCGCACCACCTGCAGCCGCCTGCCGCCCGCGTCGTAGCGGTAGCTCCCGGCGGGAAGCCCCGCCACCCGGTTCGCCAGCACGTACAGCCCGGTCAGGCCGGCGTCCTCGGGCACCACATCCGCGGTGTACCTCTGCGCCGACACGGTGCCGGCCAGCACGGTCGCCAACTCGTCCAGGCCCAGCGGACGGGACCCCACGAACGAGCCGAAGCTGGTGCGCCGGCCGCGCAGGACCTCGCCCAGGTCCGTGCCGAGCCGGCCGGCCAGGGGCCGCGGCAGCTCCACCTCGCCGCCGAGCTCCCGTGGCAGCGGCACCAGGCGCCGCGCCATCGCCGGGTCGGGGCGCGGACGGCGGTCGTCCAGGACCGCCCGGTGCACCTGCCGCACCTGCTCGAACGTCCTGGTCCGCGCAGACCGTTCGAAGCTCGGGCGGTCGACCGGACCGCCGCGGCCCGCGGTGCCGCACGCTCCGGCGCTCGGGTCCGCGCCCGCGCCCGCGCCTGGCGGGCCGAACGGCAGCGGGACGACGGCCAGCACGCTCTCCTCGTCCATCACGAGCCCCAGGAGCCGGTTGAGCCGCTCGTCGTCGAACCACAGCACGCGCGGCAGCCGTCGCCCCGTCGCCTGGGCGATCAGCTCCCAGCACCCCAGCAGGGCACCGGCGTCCTGGGTCACCACGTGGTAGCAGAAACTGTTGTACTTGAACGCGTTCTTCCAGAACCGCACCGTCACCAGGAGGAAGCCGTCCGCCGTCCCGGCCCCGGCACAGGCGTCCCGGACCTCGGCGGTCAGGTCGCCCGCCACCAGCCGCTCGAACGCGTGGTGCGCCGTCGCATAGTGGTAGACCCCGGGGGTCAGCGGACCGGACGGACCCGCCACCCAGTACACCTCCAGCGGGTACATTCCCCCGCCGGAGGCGCTGCCCCGGCCCCACAGCGCCTCCGGGTAGAGCACCCGCACGTGGCTGTCCTGGTTCCAGTTCACCCGCAGCCTGCGGTCCAGCACTCCGCACGACAGCCGCAGCAGCGATGCCAGGGACCCGGCGGTCCACAGCGGCCCCGGGCCGGGCGGCGGCTCCTCGAGGACGACGTCCGCGGTGGGCGCCAGCGGCCGGCCGACGCCCGGCGGGAGAGGGAACCGCCGCACTCCCAGGTAGGTCTTGTGCCGTGACGGCTGGTCCTCCCAGTCGGGGGTGAAACCGACCGGCTCCATCGGCTCCCGGCCGCGCCGGAACACCGACTCCACATAGTCGCTCACGACCTGCGTTCGGTCCTCGGACACGGACTCTCCTCCTTCGCCGGACGTGTCCGGCCCACGATCGGGGCCCGTCCGCGCATGACGGGTCACAGGGAACGGCTCACGGGAAGGGGTGCGGCCTGGGATTCAGGCCGGTGGGGCCGAAGCCCTCCGCGCGGGAGTGGACCTCGGCCAGGCGGCCGTCGAGGTAGGCACGCAGCCGCGGATGGCCCAGTACGCGCTGCCGCTCCCAGCCGAAGTCGATCGGCACCAGTCCGGGCGCCAGCACACACAGGGTGCGGATGCCGGTGCCGTCCTGCTCCGGGCACGTCTGGTCCACGGCGACCACGTCGCTGCCCACGTCCCGGAGCCGCTCCATCACGAACCGGACATCGTCGGCCAGGTCCAGCGTCGCGGGCCGCTGGGCGAGCCAGGGGCCGTACAACTCGCCCATCGACCGGGCCGGCGCGGCGTCCAGCAGGAACGAGGCCACGTGCGCCATCTCCGGCAGGCCGTACAGCAGGGCGTGGTCGGTCAGTTCGTGCACACGGTCGTAGTCGGCCGCCATCTCCCGCAGCGCCGGCAGCTTGGCCGCCACCCGTTCGTCCATGCCGGGGATGTACGAGGCGGTCTCGGAGAGCGCGGCACGCACCGCCTCGACGGGATCGAGGCTGGCACCGGCCGCGAAGCACAGGGCGCCCAGCCCCCCGTCCAGCCGCTCGGCGACCGCCATCACCGCGGGTACGGGGACGTCCACCCGCATGTCGAACAGGCGCATCCGGTAGCCCAGCCGCGCCACGCGGTCCAGCACGAACCGGATCTCCTCGTCGACGATGGTCGCCTGGTCGATCTCGGGCAGCCTCGCCCCGGCGAACCAGCACAGCAGGAAGGCGTCCCGCTCGATGAGTTCGAGCATGCCGTGCAGCAGTGCCTCCTCCGTACTGGTGCCGCTGGCACAGCCGTTGGAGCATTCCTGCACGAACTTCCGGTCCGGACGGCGGTCGAGGTAGAACACCAGTTGCTCCGGCACCAGCACCGGCCGCCGTCCGCCGAAGGAGTAGCCCCACACCCAGTGGGTGGGGGTGTCGGGGGTGTACGGCTGGTAGTAGTCACGGTGTCCGGCGTAGAACTCCGGCCGGTACGCACCCAGGGCCGCGGGGTCGAGGGCGTCCGGCGCCAGGTCGCGGTAACGTGCGTACACCGTCGGGCGCTTGGCCCGCGGGAACTGGCCCGCGTAGCGCTCCAGCCCCTCCAGCATCCCGTACCGTTCGCTGCTCACCGAGCTCTGCGACTGGCCGCTCCACCACATCTCGTGGAAGTCGTACTTGCTGCGCACCCGGAAGTAGCCGCTGACCGGCAGGGTCGCGCTGCACTGGTAGACGCGGCGGGCCGCGCTCGCCAGCGCTCCGCAGACCTCGTTGACGTATCCGCCCACCGGCAAGGGAAGGTCACCCGCGGCGGCTCCCCGGTAGCTCACCGGGCTCGACTTCGGCCGTGCCCGCAGGGGCAGCACCGCGCCCTCGGCGGTGTCGGGCAGTGGGGTGGCGCACCGCTCGCACTCGGAGTCGGCGATGAGCTGGTGGCGGGTGACGGTCAGGTCGCGGGTCCGCAGCTCGACGATCCGGCCGATCCGCCGGTCACCGGGCGGCAGCTCGGCGCCGGCCGTCTCCGCGGCCACGAGCTGCGCGATGTGGTCCAGCACGAGCGGCACGAGGCCGGGTTCACCGCCGGCGACGAAATCGGCGCCGTCCTCGACGGCCCTGCGTTCCTCGACCGGGCGCAGCGCCAGCCAGCGCCGGTCCAGGCACCGGCCGCACGGCCGGCTCCTCCCGTCCGCCCGGTGGAGGGGTCCGAGCAGCACGGTCCCCGCGTACAGGCGCACCGGGTAGACCAGTCCGTCCGCCGGTGGCGGTCCTTGCCCTCCGGCCGCCTCGGGCAGTCCGAGTACCCGGACGTCGACCTCGACCCCCGCGGGAGCCTGTCCGTTCAGGTGAGCACGCAGGACATCGGCGGCCCGTGCCCATGGATCATCCGAGACTGCCGTGACCGTCATTGCGTTCGACACCACAAAGTCATCCGTCCACTCAGACGCTCATTGGTACGCGGGTGGGTGAAACAGCTGCTCGCACGGCCGAGGGTGCCGGCCCTGCGAGCAGCTGCACTCGTCACGCCGGGCGGTCCGTCCGGAGACCGGGGCGACCCGCCCTGATCAGCCGGCCGGCGGTCAGCTGGTGCTGGAGCTGCAGGAGCAGCAGGAGCTGGTGCTGCAGGAGCAGCAGCTGGAGCAGGAGCAGCTGGAGCTGGACCAGGCCAGCTCGACCGACTCGTCGGTCATCTCCTCGATCTCGAACGTCGCGCTCTCCAGAGCGCTCAGCTCGTCCTTGAGCTCAACTGACATGGCGATCCTTCCCATGGGTGTGGTGGGGATGTCACCCCGGAACGGTCGTTCCGGGAACCGTGGCGCGCCCGGTGCGGGCGCGGGTCAGTCCGGGGTCGCCTACTGCGCGGCGAGCAGGACCGTGCCGGTGACCATTCCTCGGACTGCGTGCAGATCGATCGTGGTGGTCTCGACGAACAGCGCGCGGGTGCCGTCCGCGTCGAGCCGTGCGAGCGCTTGGGGCACCGGCGTCGCGGGCTCGTCGAGGGACCACTGCGCGACGCCTTCGCCTTCCAGGAGCGCCCTGGGGTCGAGATCGGCCATCAGCGGGTCGCCCGGGTCCGCCGGCGTGCCTTCGTAGTGCCGGCTGACGGCGAGGCCTACCGCGTCGCGCACCGCGTCGCGCAGGGCGTCCCGCGCCGACAGGGCCGAGCCGACGGCCCAGTCGGCCGCCCGCTCCTCGCCGCCCTCGACGACGGCGAGCACCGTGAAGGCGGGCGCTGCGCCGGGCAGCGCGTACACCCGGGCCTCGCGGCCGATGTGACGCAGGCTGCCCAGGGCGAACGCCACCTCGTCGTCGCCCGCGAGCAGAAAGTCGCCCACGCGGGTGGCGGGGGCCTCACGGGTCAGGGCGCGGACCAGGCCGCGGTAGGCCAGCGCCGAACACAGTCCTTGCTCCCGCACGGCCTCGAGCGTCCAGTCCGCCGCCGCACCCGCCGAGGTGGGCTCGAAGCGCAACCGGGCGTTGGCCGGGGAGAGCGGATAAGCGGCCGCGGCGGGCACGCGCCACGTGCTGCCGTCGTGCAGCGACACCGCGGGTGTCGTGGCGCCCCCGGGCCACTCCCGCTCCCCCGCCAGGCCGCCGAACACCTCCAGCCGCCCGGCGGGCAGCAAGGCCGCCGCTTCGTCGGCGCTCGGGCCCGCCGCCCCGACGGGTCCCAGCCGGCCCACGTAGCAGCTCACCGCCGCCCGCACCGCGCGGGTCCGCGCGACCAGGATCGTGTCGGTGTCGAACGCGGCGATCTCGCGGGGCCCGTCGGTCAGCGACCCGGCGGGGCCAAGCCGCACCCGGCCCATCTTGAGCGGTATCTGCTTGAACGATTCGTCAGCCCATCCGGACATCACGCCGACGTCCGGGGAGACCAGGACGGCCGCCCGGCCGTAGGCCTCGCTGTCATCCGCCGGCCGGGTGGGACCGTCCCCGTCCGGCTCCACCCGTGCGTGTCCCAGCGGGCATCCCGGATGCGGCAGCACCCGCTCACGCCGGGACTCCAGCGTGGTCAGGTCCTGGATCACCGCGTGCCGTTGGTCGTCGGGCTGCAATTGTCCGCTGCCCAGCCGGAAGATCTCGAACGCCACCGCGTTGCCCACCATGCTCCGGGCGACCGCGCTGCCGTGCTCGGGCTCGCCCGCGGCCGGACCGACCGCCATGGCGCGCCAGTAGTCCGCCGCGAGCCGGGGGTCGCAGTTGGCGGAGAGCCGCAACTGCGCGCACATCCAGCACGGTTGATCCGCCGGCCCGCTGATGGGACCCAGCACCACCCGGGTCCGGTCCGACACGACGGGAAGCAGCCGCGGTCCTGGCTCGCCGCCGTGGACGCGCTTGGTCAGATCGAGCAGGCCGCGGCTGTGGGGGGGGGGGGGGGGGGAGACAAAAAAA
>NZ_CBDRCM010000073.1:0-31606 GCF_965342435.1 Actinacidiphila sp. bgisy160
AAGGCAGGAATACACCGTTCCGCGTTCGCGCTACGCGGACGCGGCGTCCGGCCGGCCGGCCTTCCTCGGCCTCGACGGCGGGGGCGGGCGCTTCCTTCAGCTCCTCGAAGGCCAGTGAGGCCGGCGGCTGCGCCGGGTGGAGTCATGAGGTTCCTGTCGCCGCCTCCGCCCCGCAGTGGTGGGCGCGGATGAGCGCCACCACGGTGTCGGCCGTGCGGTCGACGTGGCTGCGGCCGTCGGGTACCTGAGCCGTGCGGCTGATGTAGCTGCGTGGGCCGACGTGCGTGGCCGGGTCGAGCCGGTGCACGGTGACCTTTCCGGCGCGGTGGGCCCGGTTCCAGCCGCTGCCGCGGAGCAGGGGCCAGCGCTGAGGGAAGATCCACGTGCCGAGCCGTTCGATGCGGTCGCTCGCGCTGGTCAGCCGGTGCAGGTGCGCGGCGTGGGTGAGGTCGTTGGCTCCGTTGTGGAATCCGCCCAGGGTGATCAGCAGGAGGGGCGCGCGCAGTTGGGAGTGCAATTCCTCGACCGCGCCGGTGGCGACCTGCGCGCCGCCGCTGTAACTGAGCAGCGCCACGGGGATGCCGCTGTCGGATCGGTAGCCGGCGAGGCGGAGCTGGGTGGCGATCTGGCGGCCGACGGCCCGGTTGTACAGGGGGCGGTATCGGCGGTCGGCGGCGACGAAGATCTGCATGACGTTGTGCAGGAACAGCACAAGCCCGACGCGGCGCCGCAGCCAGGCCCACACCGGCCGCTCGGCAAGAGGGTCGGCGAGGGGCGAGTAGGGCTGGACCTGGCCCAGCAGCCGCAGTTCCGGGGCCCTGGCGAGGAGGGCGGCGACCAGTTGACCCCCGTCGCGGCTGTCACGGACGCGGCGTTTGCCGATGCCGTCCAGGTAGACCAGGTAGGCGTCCGGGGGGCTGTCGGGAGCCGCGCCGCGGGCGTAGGGCACGCCGTCCGGCAGCTCGGTGACGGGGGCACGCCAGCGCGCGCCGTAGGCCAGCACCTCGTAGCGGGCCAGCAACGCCTCGGCGATCAGGGCCGGCCCGACCGCGAACGCCCAGAGCACGTAGCCGTTCACGCGATCGACTCCCGCGGTTCGCTCGCGCTGATCCGCACGACCAGGCGCCGGACGGCCTCGACCGCGAGACCCAGTCCGGTCCCTGCGACGGCCACGCAGCCGGCGGCGTCCCACCAGCCCAGGCCGGTGGCCGTGGCGAGCGGCCCGGCCAGCCCGGCCCCGGCCCCGACGAAGAGCACGAGGTGGAGGACGGGCCCGAGCCAGGGGAACGCGAGGACGCCGGCGAGCACCAGCGGAGCCGCCAGTTCCGCGGTCCACACCGACCCGGCGCCGGGCGGTGGAGCGGGAAACACCAGCTGGGCCAGGGTGCCCGCGGTCAGTGGCCACAGCGCGAACACGGCGCTCTCGACGAGGCCGCCGCCCAGCAGCGACCCCGCGACGAGGATGCGGGGCATGCCGGGCCGGCGTACGGCCAGGGGCAGGATGCGCCCGGCGGCCTCGGACACCCCGGCGAGCCCGAGAAGGATCACGACGACAGGTGACATGGGTCAGCCTCGCCGTGGAGCATCGGTGGAGGCCGGCGAGCGGTCGGCGGGCCCTGCCGCACGCAGGTACCGCTCGAGTTCGTCCGCGGCACGGAGGTGTCCCCCCGCCTCGCGCTGGGCGGCCCGCAGGGCCGCCGTGGCCGCCCGGAACCCGGGGCCGTGGAGCAAGCGTCCCGCGAGGGCACGCACCGCGTCCTCGGTGATGTCCCGGGTGGGGATCGACAGTCCGGCACCGAGTTCCTCGACGCGCCGGGCCACCATCGGCTGGTCGGCGCCCTGGGGGACGACCAGCATCGGAACCCCGGCGTACAGGGCCTCATTGGCGCTGTTCATTCCGCCATGGGTGACGAACAGCGCTGCGCGGGCCAGCACTTCGGGTTGCGGGACGAAGCGGCGGGCGAGCACGTGGGCCGGCAACGGACCCAGGGCGGCGGGATCGGTGCGCCCGGTGGAGAGGACGACCGTGCCGCCCAGTGCGGCCAGTGCGGTGGCAAGGGTGCGCAGCAGTCGCGGGTCGGCATCGAACACCGTGCCCAGCGACGCGTACACCACGGGGTCCCGCAGCCGGTCGGCGGGGAACGACGGGTCGGCCGGGCGGGCGCCGATGCTCGGCCCGACGAACCGGTAGGAGGCGTCGAAGTGCTCGGCCTTGGGCTGGAACGCCCGCGAGGTGTACACGAGGTTGAGCGGCTGTCGGAGGTTGCCCAGGTCGAACAGGGGCAGCCCGCGGGTGTCGTAGCGGCGGCGCAGTTCCCGTCGCGACCGCAGGTAGCCCTGGACGCTGCGGGGCCGGGCCGCCGCGTCGGCCAGCAGGTCCCGGGAGCCGCGGGTGGGGCTCGGCACGAGCCGGTTGAACGCGAAGGTGGTGTACGACGAGGCGGCGGGCACACCGAGTTCGCGGGCGGCGACCGCGCCCCACAGGCAGGCGTTGTCGTGGACGATGAGGTGCGGCCGGATGCGGCGCAGGTCGGTGAGCACCGCGGGCAGCAGGCCGACGGCACCGCGGGCGAGTGCCTCCAGCAGCGTGACCGGTGTCGGTGGATCGGGAAGCGGCTGGTCGCCGCCGGGGTGGACGCTCACCTCGGCGCCCGCGGCCGCGATCTCCTCATGGAACGCCGCCGAGGTGTGGTACGTGACGCGGTGGCCGCGCCGGACGAGCTCGGCGACCACGGGCAGTGTCGGGTTGACCCGCCCGTGCATGGCGAGGTTGAGGAACGCGATGGTGCTCACAGCAGGCCCCCTGAGAGGGAGGGTGCCACGGCCGGGCCGGCCCCGTCCGGCGGAGGGGAGTCGGTTCGGTAGAGACCGGGCCCGCGGACGCGCAGCGCGTCGAGGAACTTTGCCGCCGTGCGGTGCGCGGTGCTGATCAGCCGCTGGGAATGGCCGAAGTCCCACGGCGCGGGCCAGGCGTCGATGCCGGTGGGCAGCACGACGGTCGGGACGTGCCGGGCCACCTCGTGCAGGTCACGCTCGATCTGATGGCGCAACAGCAGCACGCCTGCCCTGGCGGCGATCGCGCCGGCCCCTCGACGCCGGGCGGCCGGGCAGGACGGCGAGCCTTCTGGACCGGTCGACAGCGCCACGACGCTGGCCGCCCCGGCCTGCAGGGCCGCCAGCACCGGGAGATAGGCGATCACGCCGCCGTCGACGAGCGTCCTGTCCTCGCGCTCGACCGGGGGCAGGATTCCGGGGACGGCCGCGCTGGCCAGCAGGGCGGACTCCAGGTCACCGTGGTCGAGCAGCGCCGCAGCGCCGGTGTCCAGGTCCATGGCGACCGCCGTGAACGGAACGGGAAGTTCCTCGATACGGGACGGCAGCGCGGACCGCGCGATCAGCCGGCGCAGGCCTCGATCGGTGAAGACACTGGACCGTGAGGGGGGGTAGCCGAGCGGATACACCTCACGGCGGCGCAAGCGGGTCCACACGCGGTCGAGCCAGGGTGCCGATCCCTCGGGGTGGGCGGCCGCGATGGCCCCCAGAAGGGCGCCCACCGAGGTTCCGATGATCATGTCGGGGACGAATCCGCGCTCTTCCAGCGCGTATCCCACGCCGACGTGCGCGGCTCCGAGCACGCCACCGGCGCCCACCGCCACGGCCACCGGACGGGGAAGGGCACCCAGGGCCACGGACGTGGGCCGCGGATTCCGGCCACGAGCAGTCCTCATGATCCACCTCTTTCACCAGGGCGCCGCTTCGGATCGGTTGCGCGCTCGCACTGGGACCAACTTCGTTACACTCACGACAGTATCACTCGATACTATCTTCCGTGAGAATACTGACGGACACGCGGTTCCGCATCGGGCACGGGTGGAACGGGAAAGCCGCGTGGCGGATGCGCCACGCGGCTCGTCGGCCTTCGTTACGGCGCGTCTACTCCTCGCCGTTTGCGGGATAGGCGAATCGGGTCAGGAGTTCGGTCAGCCGCTCGGGCTCACCGGGACCGAGTCCGGCGACCAGACGCCCGGCCAGGGGCGCCGCCGCCACGTGAGCCGCGTCGAACAGCTCGACGCCCGCAGGTGTGATCTCCACCGCCCGCACCCGCCGGTCGCCCGGGACGGCCTTGCGCACGGCGAGCCCCTTGCGCTCCAGGTCGTCCACGACCCGCATGATCCCCGCCTTGTCCGACCCCGTCGCCGCCGCCAGGTCCCGCTGCACCGTGGGGCCTCGGTCCACCAGCGCCATCAGCACGGCGAAGTGCCGCATCTCGATGCCGAGCGGCCGGAGCGCCTCCGACATCACCGCACCCGCGCGCCAGTGCGCCCGGCGCAGCAGCAGGCCCAGAGCGAACGGCGAGGTGTCCCCGGGCCGGCCGGTCGCACGCGAGGCGCTGGTTCCACGAGGAGCGTCGGCGGTCATGGACGCACATTAGCAGCCACCCGCTCGTCCGAGACCGTATCAAGTGATACCGAATCTTGGCCGTGCCGCCGCGCCGCCGGCGCTCCGCTCCGGGCGGCCGTTCCGCCGCCGCGATCTGCGCGTACGCTCGGTGCGGGCACCAGCGATCAGGAGGTGGGCAGTGCGGCGGGCGTATCTGCTGTGGACCGTTGCGGCGGCCGGATTCGCCGTGGACCAGGTCACGAAGGCGATCGCCGCGGTGGTCGTCGAGGGTCACGAACCCAGGGACGCCCTGGGCGGCGCGGTGACCTTCACCGCCTTCCGGAACTCCGGCGCGGCCGGCTCCTTCGCTCCCCGCGCGACGTTGCTCTTCACCCTCGTGGCGATCGTCGCGCTCGTGGCCATCATCCGGGTCGCCGGCTCCGTACGCTCCAGGGCCTGGGCGGTCGGCCTGGGGCTGATCTTCGCCGGTGCCGGCGGGAACCTCGCGGACCGCCTCTTCCGCACCCCGGGATTCGGCCGCGGCGCCGTGCTGGACTTCATCCAGATCGGCGATTCCGGGATCTTCAACCTCGCCGACCAGTGCATCACGGCCGGCGCCGTGATCGTCCTCATCCAGGCCTTCCGCGGCGTCCCCCTGCGCGCCGCCGCCACCAAGGGAGTCGGGTACCAGGCGCTGGAGCGGTGACAGCGGCAGCGATGCGACGCCCGGTGCGAGCGCGGAGCGTCATGCCGTCAGTTCGATCTCCTCCCCGGCGAACGGTGTCGCCCCGTCCGGGGCGGGCAGCCGCGACTCGGCCCACTTCGAGACCGCGCGCCGTGAGGAGGCCGGACGTCGCGTTGTTCCCCGCGCCGACCGCGTCGCGGCACCGGTCAGGTACCGGCCGGGGACCGCCGTGCGATAGCCGTCGTGCCCGGGCATCGGCCGGAACAGGAAGTTCTGGGCCAGGTGGTGGCCGCGCCCGGCGCTGTGCCCGCCCACCAGGCCGGGGTCGGCGGCTTCCAGGTCCTGCGGGGATCCCGGCCTATCCCTCGTTCGCCGGCGGGACGCAGCCGGGGCCGCCGGGACGGACGACCAGCAGTGCGGTGTCATCGGTACCGGGGGCGGTCCGCAGGGCGTGTTCCAGGAGACTGTCCGCGACGGCGTCCACGCCCTGGTCGGCCGCTGCGGCCAAGTACCGCACGAGGTCGCCCGCGGCCAGTTCGGCGTCGGTGCCGGGGGATTCGACGAGGCCGTCGGTGTACAGCGCCAGCAGTGTGCCCGGGGGCAGCGGGACCTGCGTGGTGGGGTACTCGCCGTCCGGTGCGATGCCCAGCAGCAGGCCCGGCGTCATCGCGAGGGTCCCCGCGCGGCCGTCGGGCCGGCAGATCAGGGGCGGGGGGTGACCCGCGGTGGCCAGCCGGGCGACGTGCCGTTCCAGGTCGATGTGGACGAACAGGCAGCTGGTGAACAGACCCGGGTCCAGATCCGACAGCAGGCGGTTGGTCCTGGCCAGCACCTCGCCGGGTGCGGAGTGGGCGGTGGCGTACGCGTGGACGGCGATGCGGACCTGTCCCATCAGGGCGGCAGCCTGCAGGTTGTGCCCCTGGACATCGCCGATGGTGACGGCCGCGCAGTTGGTCCCGCAGTGGATGAGGTCGTAGAAGTCCCCGCCGATGTCGCTCCCGTGGCCGGCCGGCAGGTAGCGGGCGGCGACGTCGAGGCCGGGTATCCGGGGCAGTTCCTTGGGCAACAGGCCGGTCTGCAGAGTGCGGGCGAGCTGGTGCTTGGTGTCGTAGAGGTGGGCGCGGTCCATGGCCTGTGCGATGAGTCCGGCCAGGGCGACCAGGACGGTGCGTTCGGTCTGGGGGAACGGACGGGGACGGTCGTAGGACAGCACCAGCAGCCCGACGGGACGGCCCGAGGTGATCAGCGGCAGGAAGGCCCACGCGTCCCGGTGCCGGAAGCGCGGAGTGTGCGGGTAGGCGCGGTGCAGCTCGGCGAAGCTCGGGAAGAACAGCGGGGTACCGCTGGTGAGGGCCCGGGCGGTCACGATGTGGGAGGTCAGCGGCGCTCCGTCGACTTGGGCCATGAAATCGTCGGTGTAGCCGCGCTGGCCGACGACGCGCAGGCGCCCGCCCTCGGCGGTGAGTACGACCAGGCCCTGGGCCTCGAACGCCGGGACGAGCTGGTCGGCGACCTGGTCGACCACATCCCGCACGCCGACCGCCTCGGTGAGCGTCGCGGCCAGGTACATCAACTGGTACATGGCGGAGGCGCCGACCGGGCCGTGGGCGCCCGGAGGAACCGCCGGCCCGTCAGTTGCGGCCGGGCGCCCTCGCTGTGACGGGGTGACGGTGACGCTCACCCCGGAGAGTCCCGGGTCGAGCCGGAAGGACAGCCACTGGTCCGGGGGGCGCAGGGCGGTGAACGCCGTGGTCTGCTTGCTGATGACGGCGGCGCGGTACGCGTCCTCGAACGCCCGGCCGTCGAGCCACAGCAGCCGTTCCCAGGGAAGTGAGCCCATGAGGTCCGCGGCACCGATGCCGAGCAGATCGGCCGCCGCCTGGTTGAGGAACCTGACCCGGCCCTCCAGGTCCAGCGAACAGCAACCGGTCGGCAGCCGCGCGGCGAACTCGTACGCCGCCAGCGCCTCGGCCCGGCCGGGCTCGCGACGGCGCACCGCCCGCAGGTTCAGGACGTCCGCACCGGCCTCGACAGGGTGGCCCCGGTCCGCGTAGTGCCTCAGGAGCCGCCCCGACCTGCCGCAGAAGACCATGATCGCGTCCCGCTCGCCGGGGCTCAGGGCCGGCGGGTGCGAGACCGGCCACAGCAGGCACACCGCACCCCACGTCACGTCCCCGTCCATGATCGGCGCCGCCGCCAGCAGGATCTCGTAGGGGGCCACCAGCGCGATCCTGGGGAAGCGTTCGGCCAGCTCCTTGGAATCCCCCACCCACACCAGCGACCGCTCCCGCACGGCCTGCGCCACCGGCGCCGCGTCGTCCACCCCGATCCGCGCCCACGGAGCGGCGATCCGCCGGGGCATGCCGGACAGTGCCACCAGCTCCAGCGCCCGCTTCTCCGGCGTGAGCACGTACAGCATGCCCACCGCGGCGTCGGTGTCCCGGACAAGACCTTCGAACAGGCCTGCGAAGCGTCGCATGCCGCCCGTCATAGGCCTCACGTCATGCCGGGTCACCACGTTCGCCCCCGTCTCCCTCGGGCCGCGACACGTGCGCGGACCACCGGCGGCACCGTGCCGGCCGCGCCGTCCGTCCGTGCCGCCGAGCCACGCGGCCGCCGCACCCCTCCGATCCCATAAACGGACGATACGCCCCAAGGGGCACTACGGCATCCACAGCCGATCACCGTCGGCGACCGTCACCGACTGCGATCATCCCTGGTCGCCGGGGCGGCGCGACGTGGCGGGGAGCGTGGCGGGGAGCGTGGCGCCACGGAGCGATGTGAGGGCGCGGGGCCCGGCCTCGTACGCCGGCATGCCGAAGGACCGTGTCACCGATCGGGGCTTCGGTTCCACCGGCGCAGCTTCTCCGGGTTGAGCACGGCCCAGACCTGAGCCACGCGGCGGTCGGTGACGTCGAGGCTGACGACCGCGGCCACCGTGTGGTCGCAGCGCACCACGAGTCCGGTGCGGCTGTTCACCGACTGGGCCGTCAACGAGGTGCGCGGGTGGGGACCCAGCAGCGTCAGGAGGCTGTGTGCGACCTGCCGGCCGCCGTGCACCGTGCGGACCAGCGTCCGGACCTTGCCGCCGCCGTCGAAGACGGCCATGGCGTCGGGGGACAGCGCGGAGACCAGCGCCGCGGCGTCGCCCGCCGCGCAGGCTTCCCCGAGGGCGCGGACGACCGCGTCGTGCTCCCACGAGTCCGCCGGACCGGAGCGCCGCGCCTGGAGCCGGCGACGCACGATGTCGGTGAGTTCGTCGTGCCCCGTGCCCGGAACCCCGGTCCCGGCGTTCCGGGCACGGTCGGGCGTGGCCGGGCGGCCCAGGCAGATGCCGCCGGCGGTCCTCGACAGCCAGTCACGGGGCGACGCGATACGCGCGCGCTCCGCGTCGGTGAGCGCGTACCACCGGCGGTATGTCTCGTCGATCACGCTCTCCGCGTCGCGGTGGCTGCCCGAGATGCGTCGGGCGACATCCAGCAGATGCCGCCGCTCGTCGAGCAGCTCCGCGATCGGCACCGCGTCACTGGCAACGTCCATGCGGCATCCTCCCTCTTGTACGAGACCACACATCGCGTCCGCACGCACCGGCCTCGTCGAAGTTCGATGACGTGCGGGCATGGTCCGCGAGGCAGGTGTCCTCCGGGTTCGACAGGGAGACGAGGTGACCCGTACGGGTGTGACAGCCCGGCGGCGAGCGCCGCCGGGCTGTTCCGGTCGCCGCAGCGGGCCCGGGTGCGTCAGGACGGTCGCGGTGCGCGGCGGTCCCGCCGCTCGGCCAGCTCCTCGTCGTCGACGACCGTGAGCATGGGCTTGCCCGGCTCACAGAGCATCACCACGACGAAGCGGAGCCATTGGTCGTCCTGGTTGTTGCCGTCCTGGTAGTGGATGACGTCACCGCCGGGTTCCCAGAACGTCTCGCCGGCCCGGACGACGCGTTCGGGTTCGCCCTCCAGCTCGAAGAGCATCTCGCCCTCGACGACGTATCCGAACGCGGGACCGGTGTGCCGGTGCGGCGGGATCCCCGGGTGGCCGGGCGGGTACTGGACGAGCAGGGTCATCGCCTGGGCGCGGTCGGGGATGAAGGGCGGTTCCTGTTCCAGCAGCGTGGTGATGCACGACTGCCACGGGACAGGACCGCCGGTGTCCTTGTTCGGCATGGTGAACGACCTCACGATGGAGAAGCGCGCCGCGGATTCCGGCTGTTCAAGGCCCCATTCCACGTTACTGCGCCGCAGGACGACCCGCTCTGTCACGCCCGTGGGGGCCGGCTCGCCTCCCTGATGACGAAGGCGGCGACCCTGACAGGGCCGCCTTCGGCCGCTGACGCCCCGTCACGCGGCCGCGACGAACCTGATGAGCAGCAGCGCGATGTCGTCGGTGCGCGGGGCCGTCCGGCGTGCGTGGTCGATCAGGTCCGTGGCGAGCCGGTCCATGGGCTGGGGGGCGGTCCGGGCGAGGCGGGCGGCGAGCCCGGCCATGGCGTCGTCCAGGTCGACCCCGGGGGTCTCGACGAGTCCGTCGGTGTACAGCGCGAGGACGGTGCCGGGCTCCAGGGGGATCTCGGTGGTGGGGTAGTCCGCCTCGGGGTCGATGCCGAGCAGCATGCCCGGCGGCACGGTGATGACCTCCGTGTGCCCGTCCGGGTGACACAGCACCGGCGGCGGATGGCCGGCGGTGGCCAGCAGGGCCCGGCGCTGCGCGAGGTCGAGCCGGGCGTACAGGCAGCTGACGAAACGGCCCGGGTCCAGGTCGACCAGCTGACGGTTGGCCTGCCACAGCGCCTGCGCCGGTGCGGCCCCGGCGGCGGCCTGGGAGCGGATGGCGGGGCGGATCCGGCCCATGAGGGCCGCCGCCTTGACGTGGTGGCCCTGGACGTCGCCGATGACCGCGGCCGCGGTGGTGTCGTCGACCCGGACCAGGTCGTAGAAGTCGCCACCGATGTCCATGCCCTGGACGCTGGGCAGATAGCGGGCGGCGACGTCGAGTCCGGGGATGTCCGGCAGCGAGTCGGGGAGCATGGCCGCCTGCAGGGTCTCCGCCAGTTCCTTGCTGGCGTCGTAGAGACGGGCACGTTCCAGCGCCTGGGCGATCAGCCCCGCCAGCGCGGTCAGCACGGTCCGCTGGTTGCCGGGGAAGGGGTGGGGCCGGTCGAAGGCGAGGACGCACAGGCCCACGGGCCGGCCGGAGGCGATCAGCGGCAGATAGGCCCGGGCGTCCAGGCCGTCGTGGCCGGGGGCGTGCGGATAGGCGCCGGCCATCTCCTCGAAGCTGGCGAAGAAGGCCGGCATGCCGTCAGTGAGGGTGCCGACCGCGGCCGGGGAGGTGAATTCCGCTCCGGTGAAGATCTCCTTGGGGCGGGGGTTGTAGCCCCGGCAGCCGACGAACCGCAGACATCCGTCCTCGGGCGTGAACAGGGCCAGGGCAAGGGTCTGGGCCCGGAAGGTCGGCAGCATCTCGTCCGCGACGAGGTCGATCACGTCGTCACCGCCGACCGCTTCGGAAAGGGCGGCGGCCAGGTGCATGACCTGGTAGAGCTCGCCGAGGGCGATCGGCTCACCCCGGGGGGCCGGTGTTCCGGGGCGGACCGCGTGCAGGACGCGGTCGGGAGCGCGAGGGACGATGCGGACGCTCACCCCGGAGGCGTCCGGGTAGAGCTCGAACGCGAGCCACCGGCCCGGGGGGACCTTCGCGGTGAACGATTCCGGATGCCGGCTGACCACGGCTGCGCGAAAGCGGTCCTCGAAGGCGGGATCGGCCGACCAGGACAGGGCCTGCCAGGGGCGCCTGCCCAGGAGACCGGGGACGGTCCCGCCCAGCAGTCGGGCGGCTGTGGCGCTGAGGTAGGTGAACCTGCCCTCGAGGTCGAGGGTGCAGCTCCCTCCGGGCAGGCGCTCGGCGAAGTGTGCCGCGGCCAGCGCCTCGGACGGCTCCCATTCACGGGCGGGCGGCCGGGACAGGGTCCGCGGGCACGCCGCGGGGGTGACCGGGCGTCCCGCGTCCGCGGCGTCCTGGAGGAACCGCGCCAGGCGCCGGCAGGCGGCGCCGACCCGCTCGTGCACCGGCCCGGCGAGCTCGGGGGCCTCGCAGCACGGCCAGAACAGCAGGAGCGCTCCCCAAGGGGCGGCGCCGCTGAGGATCGGCGCCGCGGCCGCCGCGAAGTGGTACGGCATGGCGATCGCCGTACGCGGGTAGTGGCGGGCGAGTTCCTGAGGCTCGCTGAGCCACACCAGCCGCCTTTCGCGCACCGCGTCGGCCACCGGCACATGGCTGGACAGGCCCACCCCGAACCAGGGCGCCAGGAAGTCCGCCGGCATGCCCGCGGCTGCTTCGAGCCGCAGCGCCTGTCCATCGGCGGCCAGCAGGAAGAGGGCGCTCGCGTGGGCGCCGGTGTCGCGCGCGGCACAGTCCAGCAGCCCGTCCAGTTGCGCACGGCATGTCGGTCCGGCGGTGTCGGAAGAAGCCCTTCCGTACGCCTGAGCAGCACCGTCGTCCGGTGTGGCGCGCATAGCTCAACCGTACGTCCGGACCGGCCGGCCCCGCCCGGGCCGCCGGCGGACGGCTCAGCCGGCGACCCGGTAGCGGCTGGTGATCGCGACGCGATTGAACGCGTTCATCAGCGTCGCCAGCCAGGCGACCGCCGAGACCTGGTCCGCGGTGAGCACGGCCGCGGCCGCTTCGTAGTCGGCGTCGCTCACGTGCCCGTCCGCCACGCGCGCGATCACCTCGGTCAGCCGCAGGGCGGCGCGGTCGGTCCCGGAGAAGTAGTCGGTCTCCTCCCAGGCGGGCAGCACCGCGATCCGGTCCGGGTTCTCGCCCTTCTTGAGGGCGTCGCCCGTGTGCATCCGGAGGCAGAAGGAACAGCCGTTGATCTGGGACGTGCGGATCTTGAGCAGTTCGACCAGGAGCGGGTCGAGGCCCGCCGCGGCGGCGCTCTCCTCCACCGTCGAGGACAGGGCCAGGAGCGCCTGGTAGCTGTCCGGGTGCTGCTTTCCGATGTTGACGCGCTGCTGCTCGGCCATGGGTTTCTCCTTTTGGTCTTTCCTGTCGGGTGAACCTTGTCGGGGGTCCGCCGTCACGCGCGGCGGCTCGCTCCGGTGCGAGAGCGGTTCGGGAGCTCAGACATGGGCGATCTTCTCCGGGTTGAGGACCCTGCGGTACTCGGTGATCCGGCCGTCCTCGATCTCCACCGTGTCCACCGAGAAGACGTGGGCACCGCGGCGGTGGAGGAGGGCCGGTTCGCCGCCGACCTCGACGAGCTCGATGCGGTCCGGACGCCACCGGAGCCACACGCCCACCATCAGCCGGGCGATGCGAGCGCCGCCGTGGACGAGCTTGCGCGCGGTGGCGACCCTGCCGCCGCCGTCGGTGACGTACACGGCCTCCGGGTGCAGGAGCCGCACCAGCCCGGCCAGGTCCCCGGCCTCGTACGCGGCGCGGAACGCGGCGAGCAGCCGTTCCCGCTCGGCCCGGGACGTCCGCAGCGTGGACTGCCTGGCCTCGGCCACCTTCCGCCGCGCCCGGGAGGCGAGCTGGCGGGCGGCCGGCGCGGAGGCGTCCAGCACGTCGGCGATCCGGCTGAACTCGAGGCCGAAGACGTCGTGGAGGATGAAGGCCACCCGCTCCGGCGGGCTCAGCTCCTCCATGACCAGGAGCATCGCGGACCCTACGGACTCGTCGACGAGCACCGCCTCCGACGCGTCCGGTCCCGTCAGCAGCGGCGCGGGCAGCCACGGCCCCACATAGGTCTCCCGGCGGACCCGGGCGGACTTCAGGACGTCGTACGACCGTCGCGCGGCGACCGTGACCAGCCAGGCCCGAAGGTCCACGATGTCGCGCAAATCCGCCCCGGCCGCCCGCAGCCACACGTCCTGCGCCACGTCCTCGGCGTCGGCCACGCTTCCGAGCAGGCGGTACGCCACCCCGAACACGGCGGGCCGGTGCGTCTCCCACTCGGCCTCGAGCACCGCGGGCGGCCCGGGCACACGGGTGACATTCATGCTGACGTGACCTCCTTCGCCCCCACGCATCCGAAAATCGAGATATTTCTTATCCTGAATCATGCTGTGCGGGAGCCGGGGGCACCTGCACGGGAAGCGGCTCAGTCGCGCCCGAGTCCGGCGCGGACGTACGAGCCGAGCGACGGAGCATGCGCTTCGGCCTCCGCCCGCACTTCGGCGAGGCTCTGCTGGGCCAGTGCCTTCCGCCAGGCAAGCTCGGCCCGCCCCATCGCACTGTTCACCGCACACGGGCGGCTGAAGCCGCCGGCCGGCACCCGCTCGCCGATGGTTCCGCAGCGGCGGATCTCCGCGCAGCGGAACAGGGGGTCGTCCCCCTCGACGGCGAGGACCACGTCCAGCATCGACACCGCTTCCAGCGGGCGGGCCAGCCGGAAGCCGCCCCGCGCACCCGGCACGGATTCCAGCAGCCCCGCCTTGACGAGTTGCTGGAGCTGCTTGTTCAGGTAGGACGGGGAAAGATCATGCCCGGCGGCCAGCTGCACGGTCGGGACCGGCTCGCCGTCCCCGAGCCACGCGAGGTTGAGCAGTGTGTGCACGGCCCACTCCACGCCCTTGCCTGTTCGCATATCTGGATACTAAACCTCTACTTATCGCGCGTCAAAGGCCGTGACCGTGAGGGGCGGCTCAGCGGTGCCGGCCACCGCGCCCTGGGGAAAGGTCGCGGTAACGGCGTAGGCACCGACGGCCGACGGGGCCGCGGCGACGGCACCACTGCGACGCGTCCGGCACGGTAGGGCCGTTCCCGCGAGGGCGCCGCCCGGCGGCCTCGCGCCCGACACGGACGGCGTGGTCGAAGAGGCGGCGACCGGCGAATGCCCGCCGGTCCGGCGGGTGGCCCGGCCCTGGCCGTAAGCACCGCCGCATGGCACCGCTCGGGCACGGGAGCGCCCGCCTGTGCGCGCGATCGCGCCCGGACGGGACTGCGGCGGTCGCTCCCGGGGGCCGGGGCCACGCGTACCGCGCGGCGCCGGCCCCCGGGCGTCACTTCAGGCCGAAGGCCCGGATGACGGTCTGCGAGACCGAGCCCCCGGTGCGTGCCGTGGCGCTGGTGCGCAGCGCCACGAACGCGGCCGAGGAGGGGGCACGCAGGGTGGTGCTCCAGGTCCCCTGACGGTTCTTCAGGTCCTGTCGCGTCCAGGACGCCCCGTCGTCGTAGGAGACCTCGAGCCGGACCGAGGACACCGCGTCCTGCGCTGAAGTGCCGAGCACCGAGGGGGTGACGGAGACCTCTCCCACGCGGCGCGACCTGCCTTCGGCGTCGAGTTCGGTGCCGTAGTCGAGCTGCACCAGCGGCACCGTCCCGGACTGCGCCTTGCCCGACACGAAGTCCCACTCCGTGTGGGTCTTCGAGGAGTACGGGCTCACCGCCAGGTCATCGGCCGTGTCGACGACGAGCCGGTACGGCAGCGACTCGGTCGGCAGGTCCCAGGCGTTGACGTAGGCGCTGTCGGTCGTGACCAGCGTGGTGCCGCCCTGGATCAGTGACGTGCGGGTCGTCATCTTCTCGCTCCCCGCGGAGCCCGAGTGCGCGGTCCCGGAGTCGCTCCAGCCCGGAACGACGAGCGAGAGCGAGGTCTCGTCGCGCACTTGGGAGTCACTGTCGGACATGCGCGGGCGCAGGACCGGGCCGAGCCAGCGCTCCTGCCGGGTGCTGCCCGGCCGGTAGGACGTGGGACTGTTGGTGGCGCCCACCCAGCCGTCGACCGACACGGTCTGCTGCCAGCGCACGTCGTCCCCCGCGGTCACCCAGTCCGTGCGCTTTCCGGGGGCGGCCGGCTCCAGGCCGAATGAGTACCCGGCGCTCCACTCGTACGCCGGGAAGTCCGTGCGCCGCTCCGAGGCCGTCCTGCCCCGCGGCTGGGCGAAGTCGAGATCGACGCGGGCCAGCCGCTCCTTGTCCGCGTGGTAGGTCACGTCCTCGGGAACGGCACCCTTGTGGTACTTGACCAGGTCGTACAGATACGCGGGTGACGGATGGGCCGTCACCTTCAAGCGCGTCTTGCCGTGGCCGTTGCCCTTGGTGGTGATCCGGTCGATCAGCGCCTCGCCCTCGTCCTTGTTGACGGACACCACGGGCATGTCGACGGCGGTGCGGTAGTCCGGCTCCCCGTACCAGGTGGACAGCCGCCCCACTCCGTCGTTCACCACGAGCAGCAGCTCCGCGCCCGCCGCCTTCGCGGCCCGCGCCTGAACCAGGGGCTCGACCTCGTCGCTGTGGCGCACCACCGCGACCTTGCCGCGGGCGGTGACCTTCGCGAAGTCCTGGGGCGAACCGGCTCCGGCGAACACCGGGTCCAGGTTGACCTTGCCGTCGGGGAGGACGGCGCTGCCCTGCTGCGCCAGTGCGTCGTCGATCCGCTCGCCGTCGTAGGACAGCTCGAGCGGGCTCTCCTGCGCCCGCAGGCGGGTGGTGAAGACGAAGCCGCCGCGGTGCACCTTGGCGCCGGTCGGCTGGGCCCAGACGCTGTCGTAGCCCTTCCCGACGACGACGTTCTCCCGGACGGCGGTGTAGTCGGTCGGGGTGGGTTCCGCGGAGGTGAAGGACCGGAAGAAGTCCAGCCGGGTGTCGACCAGCGTGGCGGCCTTGGGTGTGTCCGCCCTCACCTGGTGCGCCTTCGAGGCGTCCAGGGCGACCTTCCGGTCCGCGGTCAGGTCGACCTCGGGAGCGCTCAGAAGCGCGATGCCTCGGGAGCTCGGGCCGTGGGTGCCCTGGACGTCCGCGTAGGACACCACGGTGTAGGTGTCGGCCGGCAGACGCAGGGTGAGCCGGCCGTTCTCGGGGATCTCGTACGCGGTCGTGGACCGGCTGAGAGCGCCCTTGAGGTGGATCCAGCCGCTCATCGGCTCGCCCGCACGGTCCTTCATGGTGATGTCGAGGTCGTACCGCTCGGGTTCGAGGGACACGCCGGCGACCGTGTGGGCGACGACGGCCCCGCCGGCGTCGCGGGCGACGACCCGGGCGGTGTGGTTGCCCCGCGCGAGGCCGGACAGGTCCGCACCGACCTCGACGCCGGTGCTGCCGTGGGCCGGCACGGTGACCTGGCCGGCGGACAGCGAGAACGCGGTGTCGCCGGACGCGTCCGGCTCCGCGGCGAGCCGCAGTGTCACCGGCCCGTCCCCGGAGTTGGTGTACGTGATCTCCTGCTTGACGGAGCCGGTGCTCTCGTTCGGCCACGGCAGGAAGCGGAAGACCGAGCCGTTCGCGGTGACCTCGGCGCGGACGGCGGCCGCCGCGTCGACGCGCCCGGCACCGCCCTGGTACGCGGTGAGGTACGGCGTGGGCTTGCTGGTGCTCATCAGAGCGTCCTTCAACTGGCGTGCCGTCCAGTCGGGATGCTTCTGCGCGAGCAGGACCGCGGCACCGGCGACGTGCGGGGAGGCCATCGAGGTCCCGTCGCTGGTGATGTAGTAGCCCTCGCCCTGGCTCATGTACTGCGACCGGGCCGCGAGGACGCCGACGCCGGGAGCCGTCACGTCGGGCTTGACTCCCTCGTTGCCGACCCGCGGGCCGACGCTGGAGAAGTTCGCCAGCCGGTCGGAGGAGTCCACCGCCCCCACCGTCAGCGCGGCGTCCGCGGCGCCGGGGGAGCCGATGGTGTACGGCGTGGCTCCGCGGCCGGTGTTGCCGGCGGCCACCACGAACAGCGTGCCCGTCTCCCTGCTCAGAGCGTTCAGGCTCTGGCTCATCGGGTCCGTTCCGTCACTGGGCTCGTCGCTGCCGAGGCTCATGTTGACGACCCGGGCGTGCTGCGTGCGTGCCGCCCACTCCATGCCGCTGATGACCCAGGACTCCTGGCCCTCGCCGTGGTCGCCGAGCACCTTGCCGACCACCAGGTCGGCTCCGGGGGCCACGCCCTTCTCCTTGCCGCCCGACGCCGCGCCGGTGCCGGCGACGGTGGAGGCCACGTGCGTCCCATGGCCCTTGACGTCCCGCACGTCCAGGTCCGGGACGAAACTGCGGGTCGCGACGATGCGGTCCTTGAGGTCCGGGTGGCCGGTGTCGGCGCCGGTGTCGAGCACCGCCACCGTGACTCCGGCGCCGGTGTCGCCCGACTCCCAGACCTGGGGGGCGCCTATCTGGGCCGTGGTGTCGGCGAGTGCCGCCTTCGTCTTGCCGTCCAGCCAGATCTTGTCGATGCCGCCGGCGAACGACGGCTCGGCGGCCGCCTTTCGGGACCCGGCCGTGTCCTGCCCGGAGGAGCCGGTGCCGGCCGCCGTGAGCGCGGTCCAGGTGTCGCCCGCGGCCCTGCGGTCCGCCGCGACGGCCTCACCACCGACCGACGGCAGTGCGCGTACGGTCTGCGCACCTCGCAGCAGCGTGCCGCCGGGCCGCAGGGCCGCGGCGTTCCCGCCGGTGACGATCAGGGGGAGCTTCGGGGCGCGTGCGTCGTCGTAGCCCTGCGCCATCAGGTCCGTGACGTTGAACAGGCGCTTGTCGAGACGGTCCGCGGCCAGGTAGGCGAGCGCCTCGTCCGGGTAGACGAAGGTGTCGCCGCCCTCGGTGACGATGCGCACCGAGCCGGGCGCCCCGGGCCGGCGCTCGACGCTCAGCGTGTCGCGGCCGCCGCCCGCGTCGGGCGTGACGGTGACCTTGTCACCGGTGATGAGGGTCACCGTCCTCGCCGGACCGCCGGGGCGGCCTGACGGCCGCTCCGACGGTGCGGCCGCCGCGGTCGCCCCGGCCGTGGCGGGGGTCAGCAGAGTGACGAGTACGGCAGCCGTGGTGCCCGCAGCCGCCCAGCCCGGTGTTCGGGCCTTGGAGAAGAACACAGGTCCTCCTTGCGATGTCGTGGGCGGATTCGATCACACCCTCAAGATTTCGAACAAATCCTCAAGGGCCGCGAAACACACCGGAAATTCACGTCAGTTGCACGACATCAACCGGAAATCACACCGGCGAGGCGGCGCCGGCTTCCGGGCATCGGCCCCGGGTGCACGGCCTGGTTGACGAGGCGTCGGAGAGCGCCGGCGAAGCGGCGAGCGCACCGGGTTCCGGGGCGTCACACCACCATCGCCCTCGGCTTCGGCTTCGGGGCGCCTGTTTCCTTTCCCCGACCGGCCGCCGCAGGCGCCGGCCGTACCCGTGCGGAGTCCGCACGCCGCCCTCCCCGTCAGCTCTGGCGCGGCGGACGGCGCAGGAGGAAGAACCCGACGGCGGCCGACACCACGAGGACGTACATCGTGAAGGCGACTCCCGCGTCCCGCAGTCCGAGCGCGAGGGTGAGGGCGCCGACGCCCACCACCGGAACGGAGATGCCGACGTAGGCGACGACGAAGAAGGCCGAGATCGTCGCGCCGCGGTGCTCCTCGGGGGCCATCGAGCTCACCGCCGTCAGGCCGGCACGAAACGACATGCCCTGGCCGAGGCCGCCGACCAGGGCGCCCACGACCAGCACCGGCAGGGACTCCACCACCAGCGAGGACGCCACGACGGCCATGCCGGTCGTGAGCGCCAGGCACCCGGCGGGCAGCGCGCGCCGGACGCCCCAACGGCCCATCAGCATCTGCCCGGCGGTGGAGGCGCAGAACACGGAGAAGACGACGAGGCCGGTGACGGCGAGGTTGCGCTCCCCCAGCGTCAGGGCGAGGAAGCTCGGCGCCACCGCGGTGAACAGGCCGAGCATGGAGAAGCCGGCGAACGCGGCCAGCCCGGCCGGCACGAAGGCCGCGCGGGTTCCCGGCGGCACGACCATGCCTTGCGGGCGCAGCGGCGGACGCGGGCTGCGGACCGCCACGGTCTCGGGCAGGCCGCGCGTGATGGCGAACGCCACGAGCACCAGGGCGATGTGTACCAGGAAGGGGAGGCGAAGGGGCCATGGCGCGTACTGCGCCAGGATTCCCGACAGCAGCGGCCCGCACCCCAGGCCGCCCATGTTGGCCGCGGTTGCCGCGAGTGCGGCCCGTGTGCGCAGACCTGGGGGCGCCAGTTCGAGTACGGCGGCTGTCGCCGCGCCGCTGAGCAGTCCGGCCGAGAACCCCGAAAGCAGCCGCCCGGCGAACAGCAGTGGCAGGCCGTTTTGGAAGAGGAAACACACCGCGCTGAGCAGCGCGAGCCCCAGCGCGGTCAGCAGGACCGGGCGCCGGCCGAGGACGTCCGAGAAGTCGCCGGCGACCAGCAGGGCGCCGATCACTCCGATCGCGTAGACCGCGAAGACCACCGTCACGACCAGTTCGGAGAACCCGATCTCCTCCCGGTAGAGGCCGTAGAGCGGGGTCGGCAGCGTCGTCCCCGCCATGCCGACCGCGAAGACGCCCGCGGCTGCGACGTACGCGCTCCGCGCGCGGCGTTCCCCGGGGGCTTGCTTGATCATGCCTCCCAAGTTAACTGACGGGCCGTCGGATGGGTCGCGTGCGGAGTCCGCCGGGCGGGCCGGGGTCGCGCGCTCGCCTCATCGACGTCGTGGGCGCACGGAGATACGGCATCGCGGATCACGAAGTGGACGCCCGGGAGGCTCGGACTACGTACAGGCGGCCTCTTCACGGCCGCCGCCGCAGGTCGCCAGGCTGCACCACCTGCGGCGGCCGCTCGTGTCGAGGAAGAGCCAGCCGCAGTTGTCGCTGGGACAGGTGCGAATGGTGAACCGCCGGGGGTCGGCGAGGAGTTCGGCTGCGCTGCGGGCCGTGGCGAGCAGCGGCAGGCGCAGTCCGGCGGCGGACGACAGACGCCACTGCGCCAGGCCGTCCCCGTCCCGGACGAGCAGGGAGTGCCTCGCGGCTTCCTGCGCGAGGTAGGCGACGGCCTTGAAGGCTCGGGCGTTCCGGGGGTCGGTCAGGCAGGTGTACAGGTCGTCGCGGAAGGCGCGAGCCTCGTCGAGGGCGGCGTCCGCTTCGGCGGGACGCTGCCGCGCCTCCTGCAGCAGCCGGGTGACGAGCCGTTGTTCTGCGAGGTCCAGGTGGCCGGCCCACACGGCGAGGGTGGAGTAGGCGCGCAGCCACTCCGAGCCGGGCAGGCCGGAACCACCCCAGCCCGCGTAGGTGTTGCAGAACTCCAGTGCCGGGTGCCCGCTGGTGTTCCACGGCAGCCACTCCTCGCCCACGCGCACCGCGTAGAGGGGCCCCGGCGGCCGGTCGAGCCGGGGGTCGCGCCGCAGGATGCGGTCGTGCAGGGTCGCCAATTCGGCGCCCGGTTCGATGCCCAGGTCGGTCACCAGCGCCTGGCGCGTGTCCCGGTAGAGCTGCAGTGCGTCGGCCTGGCGGCCGGAGCGGTACAGGGCCGTCATGCGGGCGGCGACCAGACGTTCGCGACCCGGGTGGGTGCCGGTCAGGGGTGCCAGGTCCGCCACCACCCGTTCGTGCAGACCCATGGCGAGGTGGACCTCGCCGCGCTGTTCGAGGGCGGACAGCCGCAGGTCTTCCAGTGTGCCGCCGAGCCGGCCGCGCAGGTCGTCGTCCGCCACGTCGGCGAGCAGCGGGCCGTGCCACAGGGCCAGCGCCTGGTCGTAGTGGCGCACGCGCGTCGCGGGGTCGGTGGCGTCGGAGGCCTGCCGGTGCAGCGCGACGAACCGCTGGGCGTCGATCGTGTGGCCGCCCGGATCGACGGCGTATCCGTCGTGCCTGGTCTCGATGGACAGCCCGTGCGGTTGCAGACGCGCGCGCAGCCGCCCGACGTAGGTGTGGACGGTGCCGCGGGCGGAGGCCGGTGCGGCGCCGTTCCACAGCAGTTCGATGAGGCGCGCGGTCGTCACGACGTGGCCGGCCTGCAGCAGGAGGATCGCCAGGAGGCACCGCTCCTGGCGGCGGCTGCCCACCGGAACGGGCCGGCCCTGGTCGCGGGCCTCGAAGGGCCCGAGCAGTCGGAACTCCATGTCGGGCGGGAGTCTAGCGCGGCGTACTCCGGTGCCGCGGTCTGCGGGGTGGTGAGAATCCGGTCAGTCGCGGAGGTGAGGCTGCCGCTCGGATCGTCTTGACGCCTCACTTCCGCAAGGAGAGATCATGCGCAGAACCGCCATAGCCCTGTCGGTGATCGCCGCAGCCTTCCTGGCCTCCGCGCCGGCCACGGCCGCACCGGCCGGAGGTGACACCGGAACCGCCGCCGGTCGCGGCTGGGAACCGGTACCTTCCCTGCCCTGGGACGTGTCCGCCGGTCTTCGCTGCGACTTCCCCGTCCACGGCGAGGCCGTCGTCGACGAGGTGGTGCGGCATGTCCTGGACACTTACCCGGACGGGTCGGTGAAGCGGGCGGCGTACCGCGGCGACCTGGTCGTACGGGTGACGAACAGCGCCACCGGCGCCTCGTACGACGCGGACGCAGGTGGCCGGGCGATCGTCGAGTACCGTCCCGACGGCTCCCAGCACTGGTCGGTTCGGGGCCCGGTACTGGTCGGTTTCGGTCAGGCCGGGGGCACCCTGGCGCGCGGCCTCTACATCATCGACGGCGTGTACACCATGGACATCGGCGTCACCGGGCACAAGACCGTGACCATGGTGCACGCGTCCAGTGACGACCTCTGCGCACGCATCGACTGAGCCGTCCCCTGCCACCCGCGCGACGCCCGGGGGCTCGTGCGGGTGCCGGTCCCGAACGGCCGGTGTCCCGCCACGGGGATCACGCGCGTCACTTTGCCGATATGCGTTCCGCGCGGCCCCTCCCGCCGGGGGCCGTGTTCCGGCCGGCGGCAGGCCGCCCTGCCGGCCGCCCGGGCCAGGGCGGCGCGCGACCTCGGCTGCCGCGTGCCGGCCGCCGAGACCGGCGCCGATACACCTGGCACCCACAACTCCTCGCTGCACGACATGCTCCGGCTCGGCTTCCGGGTTGCGTACGAGCGCCGTAACCGGGTCTGACGGTCGTCGCCGGAGGCATGACGCGCGTGGGTGGCCGCGACGGGCCCGCCGCCCGTGCGGCGCGGCGGGCTCCGGGGCACGACGATGGAAGGACCGGGTCCGCACGGCGGGACGGGCCCGCCACTCCCCCGGAAGGTGCCCATGACCCGTGAACAGGCAGACCGCACCCACGCCGCGCTGATCACGGGTGCGTCCTCGGGGATCGGGCGCTCCTACGCCGAGCAGCTGGCCCGGCGCGGCTTCGCGCCGATCCTGGTCGCCCGCCGCGCGGACCGGCTGGCCGCGCTCACCGAGTCCGTCCGGCGGGAGACCGGTCTGGAGGGGACCGTCCTCGCCGCCGACCTGGCCGAGCCGGGCGACCTCGCCCGGGTGGAACGGACCGTCCTCGAGCACGAGGACCTCGCCGTGGTCGTCAACGCGGCCGGACTCGGAGCCCTCGGGCCGCTGCGTGAGGCGGCGCCCGCGGACCTGGACCGGCTCGTCGCGGTGAACGTGCTCGCGCTGACCCGGCTGTCCCGGGCGGCACTGCTCGCCTTCGACAGGCGCGGCTCGGGCACGCTGATCAACGTGTCGTCGATCGGCGCGTTCCACGCCCCGCCCGGCGGGGCCGCCTATGCCGCGAGCAAGGCGTACGACCTTCACTTCTCCCGGGCCCTGCAACGCGAGGTCGAGGGCGGCGGGATCCGTGTGCAGGTCGTGCTGCCGGGACCCGTGCGCACCGAGTTCTTCGAGGCCTCCGGGGTGGACTCCGATCTGTTCCCGCAGGAGTCGTTCGTCGACGCCGACGACCTCGTCCGCGCCGCGCTCGTCGGTCTGGACATGGGTGAACTCGTCTGCATCCCCACCCTCCCCGACATGACGGCCTGGGAGGACGAGGCGGCGCGCGGGCAGGCCCTGCGCGACGCGGCGGGCCTGCGCGGTGTCATCGGCGACCGGTACGCCCGGCCTTGACGGCACCGGCCCCGGGCGGCCGGCGAGAGGGACCTCACCTGGGGCCGGAGGCGGCGTCCAGCCGGCCGCGAAGGGCCTGGGCGATCTCGCCCGCGGCGGCCGTCTGCTCCGGTGTGAGGGCGTCGACGAACATCTCCCGGACGGCGCTGAGGTGCGGCAGCGTGGCGCGCCGGAAGGCCCTGGCACCGTCGTCGGTGAGGACGGCCTCGGCGCCGCGGCTGTCGGTGGTGCACTCCACGCGCCGGATCAGCCCGCGCCGTTCCATGCGTCCGAGGTGGTGGGACAGGCGGCTGCGTTCCCAGCCGATCGCCACCGCGAGGTCGGAGGAGCGCAGGCGGTGGCCGTCGGCCTCGTGCAGCGCGAGCAGGACCGCGTAGTCCCCGGGGGACAGGGCGGAGTCGACGTGCAGGCGCGACGTCAGGTGGGAGCGGAGCCGCTCGGTGGTCTCGATGAAGTCACGCCAGATCCGGAGTTCCTCGGTGGTGGGCAGTGGCCCGTGTCCGCGTTCCATGAGCCCCCTTCTGTTTGACACGTCAATCATATCCCTGCATGCTTGACGCGTCAATCAAATGGCCGCCGGGCGGGGAACCGTTCCGGAGGCAGGGAGGAGGGGACCATGACACCCGCTGCCTTCGAACTGGGTCTCAACTCGTTCGGAGAGGTCGCGACGGACGGCGGACGCGTACTGAGCGACGCCGAGACCGTCCGGCTGCTCGTCGAGGAGGCCGCGCTCGCCGACGCCGCCGGGCTCGACGTCTTCAGCGTCGGGGAGCACTACCGGCCCGGACACATGGACACCGCCACCCCGGTCCTGCTGTCCGCGATGGCCACCGCCACCGAGCGCGTCAAGCTCGGCACCTCGGTGACCGTGCTCAGCACCAATGACCCGGTGCGGCTCTACCACGCGTTCTCCACCCTGGACGCGGTGTCGGACGGCCGCGCCCAGCTCGTCCTCGGTCGCGCCTCGGTCACCGAGTCGTTCGCCCTGTTCGGTCACGACGTGTCCGAGTACGACCGGCTCTTCGACGAGAAGCTCGACCTGTTCATGCGCCTGCAGCGGGAGGAAACGGTCACCTGGTCCGGCACCGTCCGGAGCCCGCTGGTCGGCCAGCACCTCCGGCCGCGCATGCGCGAGGGCGGCATCCCCACCTGGATCGGTGTCGGCGGCAGCCCCAACTCCACCCTGCGCGCCGCCCGCTACGGGCTGCCGCTGATGCTGGCGATCATCGGGGGCCGCCCGCAGCGCTTCGCCGGCCACGTGGACCTCTTCCGGCGCGGGCTCCAGCAGCACGGGCACCCCGCCCGGCCCATCGGCCAGCACTCCCTGGGCCTCGTCGCGGACACCGACGAGGAGGCGGTCGAGACCTGGTGGCGGTACTGGGAGCCGGTCGTGGCCGCGTTCTCCGAGGAGCGCGGCTTCTACCGGCCGTCGTACAAGCGCTACCTGGCGGAGGTCGCCGACGGCGCGCTCTTCGTCGGCTCCCCCCAGACGGTTGCGCGCAAGATCGTCCGGGTCGCCCGCGACCTGCACCTGAACCGCTTCGACCTGAAATACGACATCATGCACCTCCCCCGCCAGGCCCGCGCCCGCACGATCGAGCTCCTGGGCCGGGAAGTGGCGCCGATGGTGCGCGAACTGCTCACGAAGGAAGCCTCCGATGTCTGACCTCCTCTTCGGCCTCGACTCGTTCGGCGACGTGCCGGTGGACGACACCGGTGCGCCCGTCTCCCACGCGGCCTCCCTCCGGGCGGTCCTCGACGAGGCCGTCCTGGCCGACCAGATCGGCGTCGACGCCCTCGCGCTCGGTGAGCACCACCGCCCCGAGTACTCGGTGTCGACCCCGGAGACCGTCCTCGCCGGCATCGCCACGCGCACCGGGCGCATCAAGCTCGGCTCCGGCGTGACCGTCCTCAGCTCCGACGATCCCGTCCGCGTCTTCCAGCGCTTCGCCACCGTCGACGCCCTCTCGCGGGGCCGGGCCGAGGTGATCCTCGGCCGCGGGTCCTTCACCGAGTCCTTCCCCCTGTTCGGGTACGACCTCAGCGACTACGACGTGCTCTTCGAGGAGAAGATCGAGCTCTTCGCGAAGCTCCTCGACGAGAAGCCGGTGACCTGGAGCGGCACCACGAGGGCGCCGCTGCAGGACGCGGACGTCTTCCCGAAAACCGAGTCCGGGCGGCTGCAGACCTGGGTCGGCGTGGGCGGCTCGCCCCAGTCGGTCGTCCGCACCGCGCGCTACGGATTCCCGCTCATGCTCGCCATCATCGGCGGCGCCCCCGCGCGCTTCGCGCCCTACATCGACCTCTACCGGCGCGCGGCGGAGCAGTTCGGCACGACCGCCCACCCGGTGGGGATGCACTCGCCCGGCTTCGTCGCGGACACCGACGAGGAGGCCCGGCAGGGGTACTGGCCCAGCTACCGGGTGATGCGGGACCGCATCGGCAGGCTGCGCGGCTGGCCGCCGGTCCGCCGCGAGGAGTTCGACGCCGAGCTCGAGCACGGCTCCCTCTACGTCGGCTCCCCCGAGACCGTCGCCCGCAAGATCGCCAAGGCCGTCGGCGAGCTCGGGGTCGGCCGCTTCGACCTCATCTACACCGTGGGACCGCAGCCGCTCAGCGCCCGCATGCGGGCCGTCGAGCTGTACGGCACAAAGGTGATCCCCATGGTCCGCGACATCCTCGCGGGCTGACGCCCCCACTGACGCAGGAACAGGAACGGAGACGACATGGACACCGAGGGCGTGCGCACGATCGGCATCCTGGGCGCGGGCAAGGTCGGGACCGTGCTGGCCCGGCTGGCCCTGGCCGCGGGCCACCGCGTGCTGATCGCGGGCTCGGGCGACCCCGCCGCCATCGCGCTCACGGTGGAGGTCCTCACCCCGGGCGCGGTCGCGGTCACCGCCGCCGAGGCCGCCGCCCGGGCCGACCTGGTGGTCCTCGCCCTCCCGCTGGGCAAGTACCGCACCGTCCCGGCCGAGGCGCTGAGCGGCAAGCTCGTGATCGACGCGATGAACTACTGGTGGGAGGTCGACGGCATACGCGACGACCTCACCGACCCGCGCACGTCGTCGAGCGAGACCGTGCAGGCGTTCCTGGCGGGTTCGCGCGTCGTGAAGGCCTTCAACCACATGGGCTACCACGATCTCGAGGACGGAGCCCGGCCCGCCGGGACGCCCGGCCGCAAGGCGATCGCCATCGCCGGCGACGACCCCGCCGACCTCGCCGAGGTCGCCCGCCTGGTGGACGCGCTCGGCTTCGACCCCGTCGTCGCGGGCCCGCTCGCGGAGGGCGTCCGCCTGGAACCGGGCACCGAGCCCTTCGGCGCCAATGTCGACGGCGCGGAACTGCGCGCCATGCTCGACCGGTTCCCGGAGACCGACCGCGGACGCAGCGTCGCCGCTGCTCGCGTGTAGGCGGCCGAGGCCCGCAGGCGCCGGGCGGGAGGTGAAGGGCGGCCCGGGGCGGGGCCGGGGCCGGGACCGGGGCGGGACCGGGTCGACGAGTTCGACGAGTTCGACGAGTTCGAAGCCGAGCATGAGGCCGCGTCCGCGGCCGCGGACGTCGCCGACGCAGGGGTGTTCCTCGGCCGGCGTCCGCAGCCGGGCGAGCTCGCCGGCCCCGAGGAAGGCGGCGTGCTCGGCGAGGCCGTTGCGCCGCACGTAGGGCCCGGCGTTGTCGGACCCTTGTGGAAGGATCCGCGACATGGATCTCGACACCGTGTTCGCCGGCCTGGACAGCGTTGCCTGGGCGGACCTGCACCATGCCTACGGCCCCGCCGGTGATGTCCCTGCCCTGCTGCGGGCGTTGGCCTCCACGGATCAGGAGTCCGCCGAGGAGGCCGAGCAGGAGCTGTGGAGCAGCCTCGTGCACCAGGGCACGGTGTACCGGGCAACGGTGCCGGCTGTGCCCTTCCTGGCGCGGCTCGCGGCAGCGGATGTGCGCCGCGCCGAGCTGCTCGGCATGGTGGGCGCCATCGCCGAGAGCACGGACGAGCACGATCCGGAACGGCCGGGCGCCGCGCGTGCCGCGGTCGTCGGGCAGCTTCCGCTGCTGCTGCCCCTGTTGTCGGACACCGACCCCGAGGTACAGCAGTGTGCGGCCTGGGCCGTCGCCCAGTGCGGGCCGGGGGCCGGACCGGCAGCCGCGGCGGCGTTGCGACAGCGCTGGGAGGCGGAGGCCGTCCCGGCGGTTCGGGCCGGGGTGCTGACCGCGTGCGCCGCGGTCGGCCCCGACGCGGCCGACGATCTGTGTGCGGCCGCGACGTGTGCGGACGAGTCCCCGCAGGTTCGTGTGGCGGCGCTGCTGGCTGTCGTGGACACCGGCCGTCCGTGGGACGACGGGCTGGGTGCCGTCGTGGCGGAGCTGTCGCCACTGGGCCGCCATGCGGCGGGCGACCCGTGGGAACGGCAGCCGCTGCGGGCCCTGCTCATCGGACTGCACGAGCGGGGCGACGCCGCAGCCGCAATCGACGTCGCCGTCTCGGCGCTGGACGGCGCGGTGGAAGCCGTACGCGCAGGCGACCCCAAGGCGGCCGCCGGGGAGGCGACATGGGCGGCCGAGTGCCTCGCGCTGCGCTCCCGGACCGCCCCGGCACGGCTGCTGCCCGCGATGCTGCCACTGCTCGACCACCCGGACACCGCAGGCATGGTCATCGACGCGGTACGCGACTGGGCCCTGCCCGCGCCGCAGGCGGTGCCCCCGCTGGTCGGCCTCGCCGAGGGGACGGGTGAGCACGCCGACCGCGCCCTGGCCGCCCTGGTGTGGCTGGGCGCGCCCGAGGCGGCGGACCTCCTCGCGCGTCACTTCGGGAGCCGGCCGCGGGCCCTGGAAGCCGCCTTCCGTCGCGCCACGCTCAAGCCTCCGGCCCCACTGCCCTGCACCGCGGCGCTGCTCGACGCCGTCCGCGCCCGGCTCGCGGCCCGGACAGCCGGGTCCGCGACGCCCCCCGCGCGCCGGCCACTGGTGGCGGGTGGCCTCGACACCGTCAACGAACCGGTCTACCTCGCGGGCCTCCTGGCGGGTTGGGGGCGGTCCGCCCGCGCCGCGCTGCCCGAATTGGTCGACGCCCTCCCCCATCACCCGTTCGTGGTCGGCCGGGCGCTCGCCGCCGTCGCCGACGCCGGGCGTGACCCGGACGTGGTCACCGCGCTGCGGGCCTGCGCCGGGTCCGGACGCCGGTCGGACCGTCAGGGGGCGGCAACCGCGCTCCACTCGCTGACGGGCGACGCCACAGCCCTGCTCGCCGTGCTGGAGGCGGCCCTCGACGAGCCGAACGACCGGCGCGACCACTTCGTCGGCGCCGTCGCACCACTCGGCGAGCAGGCGCGTCCGCTGCTTCCCCGGCTACGGGCGCTGCTGGCCGAACCGGTGGAGACGCGGTCCACCGTTCCCGCGGTGGAGGCGGCGCTGACGGCGGCCGCCGCGGTCTGGAAGCTGACGGCTGACGGGGAGGCCGTGCTGCCCGTGATCCTGGAGGGCCTGGCCTGGACCGAGCAGCCCTGGGGCGAGCGCACCGCCAGGCGGGCCGCCGAGGTCGCCGCCCTCGTCGGGCCCGCCGCGCGGGCGGCCGTACCGCGGTTGCTGTCGATGCTCGACCGCCCGGCCACGGCCCCGGCCGCCGCCCGTGCGCTGGTGGCCCTGCACCCCGGCAGTGACCGCCCGGCCGGCGTCCCGCTCACGGAACTCGTCGACCGCGTCCTGGCGTCGCTCGCGCCCGGCGCGTACGCGCACTCCGCGCTCGCCGCGCTGAAGGTCCTCGCCGCCCTCGGACCCACCGCGTTCACCGCCGCCCAGCTCGACCGCGTACGCCAACTCGCGGACGGGGAGCGCCGCATCGTGGGATCGGGCACCCAGATCGACATCATCCGCGACGACGAGGAGTTCCGCGCCGCCGCCCGTACCGTCCTGGCGGGTCTGACGCCCTGAACCGGGCACCGGGGCCGGAGGACTCGGACTCAGAGGAACAACGACAGTCGGCAGGAGGAGCAGGACGGCGACCGCCGACGCGACCGGGACGCCGAGCGTGGTGGCCGCCCCTTCGCAGGCGCCCCGATCGAGGACGCGGCACTCGCGAGGATGGTGCCCATCACCCCTGCGTGGAGTCGCCCGCACAACGCTGACCGCGCTCGCCATGTGCTGGACACCCTCCCTTCCCGGCGGCGACACCCGTCCGGACGTGTGCCTGCTGCACGATCTTCGGACGTGACTACCAGCCCTGCCCTGCGCACCCTCGACCGCCGCCGGTTCCTCGCCCTCGCGGGCGGCACTCTCGGCGTCCTGGCCGCGGGCCAGTTGACCGAGGCGCTCGCCGCGCGCGCCGCGGAACTGGACCCCGCGCCCTTCTCGCTCGGCGTCGCCTCCGGCGACCCGGACCACCACAGCGTCGTCCTGTGGACCCGCCTGGTGCCCGACCCGCTCGACGCGGAGACGGGCGGCATGCCCGCCACGGCCGTGGAGGTGCGGTGGGAGGTGGCGACGGACGAGTCCTTCCGGAAGGTCGTCGCGAGCGGCGCGGTGACGGCGCTGCCCGAGTCCGCGCACACCGTGCACGTCGTCGTGGACGACCTGGCCCCCGACCGCTGGTACTGGTACCGCTTCCAGTACGGCGAGGTCCGCAGCCGCACCGGCCGCACCCGGACCATGCCGCCGCCCGGGGCGAAGGCCGACCGGCTGCGCTTCGCGTTCGTGTCGTGCCAGTCGTGGACCGGCGGCGCCTACCCCGCCTACCGCGACCTGGCGGAACAGGACCTCGACTTCGTCCTCCACCTCGGCGACTACATCTACGAGACGACGGGCGGCAGCCTCACCGAGTTCCGCCGGCTGCACGCCCTCTACAAAACCTCCCCGGAACTGCGGGCGGCCCACGCACGATTCCCGTTCTTCGTCACCTGGGACGACCACGAGGTCCAGAACAACTACGCGGCCGGCGTGCCGGGCGGCACCGGCGACGGCCGTCCCTTCCTGGAGCGCCGGGCCAACGGCTACCAGGCGTACTACGAGCACCTGCCGCTGCGGCCCGAGCAGCGGCCCACCGGCCCGGACGCGCTGATGTACCGTCAGGTACGGTTCGGGAGGCTCGCCGAGTTCAGCGTGCTCGACACCCGCCAGTACCGCACCGACCAGGCGTACGGGGACGGGCGCAAGGAGCCGGGTCCCGAGGTCTGGAACCCGGAACGCACGATGACCGGCCCGGAGCAGGAGAAGTGGCTGCTCGGCAACCTGGACCGCTCCAAGGCGCGGTGGAACGTCATCGCCCAGCAGACCATCATGGCCGCCTTCGACTACGACCTCGGCCCGGGGAAGATCGTCAACCTCGACCAGTGGGACGGGTACGCGGGTGCCCGCGCCCGCATCCTGGACTTCCTCGCCGGCCACGACGTCGCCAACCCGGTCGTCCTCAGCGGCGACTGGCACACCCACTGGGTCAACGACCTCAAGACCGACTTCGACGACCCCCAGGCACCGGTCGTCGCCACCGAGTTCGTCGGCACGTCGATCTCCTCCGGCGCCGGCTGGGACGCCGACGTGCGCGCCGGTCTCGTCGCCAACCCGCACGTGAAGTTCTACAACGGCACCTATCGCGGCTACGTGATGTGCGACGTGACCCGCGACCGGTGGCGCGCCGACCTGCGCATCGTCCTCAAGGGCGACGACGCGGCCTCCCCCGCGTTCACCATCGCCGCCTTCGAGGTGCGCGACGGACTCCCCGGTGCCCGGCGGATCGACGCCGGCGACGGGCTGGTGGGGCGCATCACCGACAAGGTGACCGGCGCGCCGCTCGCCAACGTCCAGGTGACGGTCACGGCCGCGGACGGCACCCGGTTCGCGTCCGTCACCACCGACACCACCGGCGAGTACATGGCCTTCGCGCCGCCCGGACAGTACGGGGTCGCCGTGGGCGGCGTCGGTTACGAACCGGTGGCCGCCACGGCCGTCGTGCGCGCGGGCGTGCAGACCCGGGGCGACGTGGCCATGACGCGCGCCGCCGTACGGGCCGGTACCGGCCGCCCGGTGCCCGGGCCGCAGTCGCAGGCGGCGGCCACGGACGTCACGCTGTCCAACGGCATGCTGTCGCTGGCCGTGTCGGCGGGCTCCCAGGACCCCCAGCTGCCCGGGGTCACCCTGGGCAAGCCGCTGGACCTGGCCGCCGTGGGCCACCTGGACCAGCTGGACTGGATGAACCTGCCGTACGCCTCGACGGCGCGGCCGCGCGGGAGCAACGCGTGGCAGCAGCTGACCGTGCGGTCCACCGCCCTGGAGGTGCTCTCCGCGGGCGGCCCGGTCGCCTCCGCGCGGGCCACCGGCGCCGGCACCCAGGTCCCCGACGTCGAGGTGGTCACGATCTTCACGATCGGCGAGGGCGAGCCCTGGGTCACCGCCGAGAGCGTCTTCACCAACCGCGGAACGCAGGCCCGCACCTTCTGGTTGGGCGACGTGCTGGACCACGACGGCGCCGGCCAGCGCAGCGGCGTCGCCGGGCACGGCACCGTGACCGCCTCCGCCCCGGCCGACTTCGAGCCGACGGCGCCTTGGGTGGGCATGACCGGTTCCGACGGCCAGACGTACGGGCTGCTCTACGACGAGCCGGGCTTCACCGCGTACGCCTGCGGGATCTGGGTGATGACCCAGCGGCAGGTGACGATCGAACCCGGCGCCGCGTTCACCCTGCGGCGCCGGATCGCCGCCGTCGGCAACGGCGGCGCGGCCGACCCGTTCGCGGTGCTCGCCACGCTCTGACCGGTCATGAGCCGCGGGGGGGGGTCCCCGGCCACTGGGGGCACCCCCAATT
>NZ_CBDRCM010000074.1:0-31363 GCF_965342435.1 Actinacidiphila sp. bgisy160
CAGCCGTGAACTCGGGCACTCGCCCACCGACCGGTCAGCGGCCGGCGGTCTGGCCGCCGTCCACGGGAAGGGTCACGCCCGTCACGAACGGGGCGTTCTCCAGGTAGAGCACCGCCTCGACGATGTCGTCGACCTCGCCCATGCGCCCGACCGGGTGCAGCGCGGCCAGCCACTCGTGGGTCTCCACCGGGTGCATCGGGGTCTTGATGGTGCCCAGTGCCACCGCGTTCGCGCGGATCCCCTGGGTCGCGTACTCGGTCGCCAGCGCCCGGGTCGCCGCCTGCAGGCCACCCTTCGTGAGCGAGGCCAGAACCGAAGTGATCTTCGCGTCCGCCTGGTCACCGAGGCTGCTGGAAATCTGGACCACGTGCCCGCCGCCCTGCTGCAGCATGCGCTCCACCGCCAGCTGCGTGATACGGAAGAAGCCGTCCACGTTGATGCCGAGCACGGTGCGGTAGTCCTCCTCGGTGTACTCCGTGAACGGCTTGGCCACGAAGACGCCGGCGTTGTTGACCAGCGTGTCCACCCGGCCGAAGCGCTCCACCGCCGTCGCGATCACACGCTCGGCCGTCTCCCACTCGGCGATGTCCCCCCGGACCGTCACCACTCCCGGGTCCGCCGACTCACCGATGTTCCGCGAGGTGGCGACGACCGCGTAGCCCAGCTTGCGGTACCCCTCGACGACTCCGGCACCGATGCCCTGCGACGCACCCGTGACGACCGCGACCTTTTGACCCTGAACGCTCATGGTGTTCCTTCTCCGTGGGGATGTGATGGAAGACCCGGCACTAGACGACCGGTCACCTACAAAGTAGACGACCGGTCGAGAACTGTCAAATAGGCGAAACACGGACGAAGGCGACGCCGCCGGAGGCCGCCTACCGGGCGCCGGGCGGGTCCATGCGGTGCGGGAATCCGACGCGCAGCACGAAGGCCGCCGCGGCCGCGGCCAGGACGACGAGTGCCGCCAGGACCAGCGCCTGCTGGTAACCGTGGCGCAACAGGGGCGCGACAGCCAGGGGGCCGAGGATCTGGCCCACCGAGTACCCGGCGGTCAGCAGGGCGACCGCGCGCGGGAACCGCAGATGCGTCCCGGCCGCGAGAGCGACCGTGCTCACGCCGATGAAGGTGGCGCCGAAGAGGAAGGCCGAGGCGAGCGCCGCGGCGGGCCCCGCGACCAGGGCGGGCAGTGCGATGCCAACGGCCTGCACGACCAGCGCGGCCAGCAGCACGTCCGGGCGGGACCAGCGCCGCCCCAGCCACGCCCACAGGGCGGCGGAGGGAACGGCCGCCAACCCGGCCAGCACCCAGGCGCCGGTGCCGAGCCGGCCGGGCGAGCCCTGGTCGATCGCGGCGACCAGGAAGGTGCCGGCGATGATGTAGCCGACGCCTTCCAGCGTGTACGAGGCGAACAGGGCACCGAACCAGCGGTGCGTGCGCGGCGCCGCCGTCTGCCTCCGCGCTCCGGGCGGCGCGGCCGGCGCGGCCTCCGTCCGCATGGTCCACGCGGCCACCGAGAGCAGCGCGGCGAGGGCGGCGGACGCCCACCACGCGGCCCGCCAGCCGGCGAACCCGCGCAGGACGAGGACGAGCAGCCCGGACAGGGCGATCCCGGCGCCGACCCCGCCGAGGCCCCAGCCGGTCAGATGGGCGGGGTGCTCACGCAGCCGCCCGAGGAGCGCGCTGACGGCGATGACGAAGACCGTGGCGCTGACCGCACCCGCGACCAGCCGCAGTACCAGCCACACCTCGGTGCTCTGCGAGAGCGGCATGGCGGCGAGGCTCGCGACGAGCAGCAGCAGCGAGCCGCGCAGGACGGCGGCGGAGCGCGTCAGCCGGGGGAGGAAGGTACCGGCGAGCGCCCCGGCGAGGTAGCCGATGTAGTTGGCGGTGGCCAGGTGCGCACCGGCCCCGGCCGTCAGACGCGCCTGAGCGTGCATCAGGGGGAGGATCGGGGTGTAGACGAAACGGCCGACCCCCATGGCCGCCGCCAGCGCCGCCGCGGCCTGGCCCACGTGGGCCCAGGGCGAGCCGAGGGCCCCGCCGGGTGCGGCGGCCGGACGCTGGATTGTTTCGCTCACGACATCTTCCTCGACGATGGTTCCGGTACGGGACGGACCACGGCCCCCCGTCGCGCCGTGCCCGGGCGAGGGGGAGCCGTGTGGGGGTGCCGCGTACGGCGGGGCGCGCGCGGTCAGGCGGCGCCGTCCGCCTTCCCCGGGTCATTGGGGTGCGACTGCAGCGCGGTCACGACAGCCGACATCCACGGCCACAGCGGCAGCGTGCCGAGGACCTTCTCGTAGAGCTCGGCCTCGTCGGCGGCGCGCCACAGGCCGATGCTGCGCAGTTCGCCCACCGGGCGCCACAGCCGGCCGAGGTGGCCGGTGGCGGCCAGTTCCCCGGCACGGACGGCCTCGGCCGCGCGACGCCGGTCGACCTCGGCCGGGTCGGTGCCCTCGGGAACGGTGGTGGTCAGCTCGACCAGGAACTCCTTCACGGTGTTGCCTCTCCTAGAACCTTGGAAAACAGAACCTGGAAAACAGCCGGAGCCATCGACGGGCGGGCGTCCGGGCCGGTGGCGTACCGCCGGTCCTCCGCTCCTCCCACCCTGCGCCCGCGGGCCGGGAGGGCGCCACGACCGGTTCCCTCCCTGCTGGGAGGCGGAACCTCACAACGGGCGCCGCCCGGCGGGCGGGTGGCCTTGGGCCTCAGTTGTCGGTGGCGATCCGGGAGACGTGGTAGGCGCGGATCAGCCAGCCGTCGCCCTCGCGCCGCAGGACCAGCGAGAGGTGCACGGGAGCCGTCCAGCCCTCCGCGCCCCGGAAGACGACGTCGGCGAAGCCGCCGGCCACCTGGTCGCCGATGCGGTAGCCCTGGACCTTCCCGACTTCCGCCCAGCGATCCTCCGTCACGGCCTCGTAGTAGGCGCGCACCGCCTCCCGGCCGGCCGTGGTTTCCGGCCCGAACCCCTGGAACAGGGCGTCGGAGGTGAACAGCTCGGCCATCTCGTCCGGCCGGTGGCCGTCGAAGGCGGCCTTCCAGCGGGACAGCGTCTGGCGCATCGGGTCGTTCGTGGCGTCCGCCGGATCAGCGCTCATGTCGGTTCTCCTCTGTGCTCAACGATAGGAAGGGCGGCGCCCGCCCGCGTGCGGAGGGCGTCCGGAACCAGGGCCGAATAAGATAGTCGACCGGTCTAATAAATTAGTCGGGCGGTCGTATACTGGCAAACACGGGACACCGGTGAAGCCGACGCGAAGCCCACGGCCGGCACCTCCCGGCTCCCCGCGCACCCCCCTCGCAAGCGTCGCCGCCCCGCAGGAGGAACACTCACATCATGGTCTCGCCACTGGCCGCACTCGGGGTCGACACCCCTGTCCTCGCCGCGCCGATGGCCGGCGGTCCCACCACCCCCGCACTGGTCGCCGCGGCCGCCCGGGCCGGCGGCCTGGGCTTCCTCGCCGGCGGGTACCGCACCGCCGCGGCGCTGGCCGAGCAGATCGCCGCTGTCCGGCCGTCGGGGATGCCCTTCGGCGTCAACCTCTTCGCGCCCAACCCCGTCCCGGTCGACCCCGGCGCCTTCCGGCGCTACGCCCGGGCGATCGCGCCCGACGCCGGGACACACGGCGTCGACACACTGACCGCGGAGATCGTCGAGGACGACGACCACTGGGCGGACAAGGTCGACCTGCTGCTCTCCGCGCCGGTGCCGGTGGTGAGCTTCACCTTCGGCATCCCGCGGGCCTCCGTCGTCTCCGCGCTGCGCGCCGCCGGGAGCCTGGTCGTGCAGACCGTCACCTCGGCCGCGGAGGCCCGGGCGGCCGCGGAGGCGGGCGCCGACGTGCTGGCCGCACAGGCGTCCGCCGCGGGCGGGCACTCGGGCACGCTCACCCCGCAGCGCATACCGGCGGCCGTCCCCCTGGAGGACCTGCTCGGCGAGGTGCGCGCGGCGGTGTCCCTGCCGCTCGTGGCCGCCGGCGGCCTGGCGACCCCGGCCGCCGTGGCCGGCGCGTTGCACGCCGGAGCCGACGCGGTCATGGTCGGCACCGTGCTGATGCGCGCCGACGAGGCCGGCACCTCCTCGCCGCACAGGGCGGCGCTGGCCGACCCGGCACGCACCGGGACGGTGGTGACCCGGGCGTTCACGGGCCGTCCGGCGAGGGCGCTGCGCAACGACTTCACCGATCGCCACACCGACGCGGCGCCGGCCGGTTACCCGGCCCTGCACCATTTGACCAGCCCGATGCGCAAGGCGGCCGCCGCCGCGGGCGACCAGGAGCGGATCCACCTGTGGGCCGGCACCGGCCACCGCCACGCCACCGAGGAGCCCGCGGAGCGGATCCTGCGGCGACTGGCGTCCGGAATCTGATCCCGGGCGCACGGGCGAGCCGGACACGGCGGCCCGCCCGGTCCGGCCCCTCAGGTCAGCGCGACGCCGAGCAGGACCTCGAGCTGGGCGATCGTCTCCTTGGGGTCCTTGGCGTGGACGCCCGCGAGCCCCAACTCCGCGGCCGGCGCGAGGTACTGCTCGGTGTCGTCCACGAACACGCAGGCCTCGGCGGGCAGACCGAGCCCCTGCAGAGCCAGTTCGAAGATGGCGGGCTCGGGCTTGCGCACCCCGTGGTGCCCGGAGATGACGACCGCGTCGTACGAACCCTCCAGGTCGTAGCCGTCGTACAGGTCCCACGGCGCGAAGCCGACGGAGTTGGAGAGGATCCCCACACGCACCCCGGCGCGCCGGGCGGCGGCCACGGCGTCGATCAGGGCCGTCTCGGGGCGGAGGTCGGCGAAGATCCGGCCCATGAGGTTGTCGGGCACCACGCCGAGACTGCGGGCCGCCGCGATGTTCCATTCCGTCTGGGTGATCGCGCCGCGTTCGAGCTCGTGGGTGCGCCGGGTCCCCTCCTCGTCGAGGTAGAGCGCGGTGATGCAGGCGCCCTCGGCCAGCCCCTCGCGCCGCTCGAAGGCGAGCACCGCGGGCAGCAGGGGCGTGGTGAGGACACCGCCGAAGTCGAGGATCAGGCCGGTGCGGTGGGACATGACGGAACTCCAGCGGTAGCGCGACGAGGACGCGTGCCGCCGCGATGCGGACGCGGCAGCCGCGTGTGGGCCCTCCGCCGGCGACGCTGCCGCGCGGTGCCCGAGGGGCCGGCCGGGAGCGGCGGCCGCGCGGACGGCACGCGCGGGGCGACGACCCGACGCCATCTTGTCATCCCCTCCCGCCACCCGCCCGGCCGCCCCTCCTCCGACCTGGGAACGAGCCCGCGGCACCGCATGCGTCACCACCTTGACCGGTGACGGGAGTGCGTGCGAGGGTTGCCGACGAGAACCCCAGGAACACGAAAGAAGGTTGGGAATGATCGACAGGCGGAGCTTCGGCAAGGTTTTCGGTGCGGGCGCGGCCGCGGCGTCGCTCGCGGGGCTGTCGGGCCTCGCGTCACAACCGGCCTCGGCGGCGACGTCGCACAGGCCGCGGCCGCGCACCGGCGGACCCACTCCCGTCCGGGGCACGTACACCTCGCTCGGCGCCCTCAAGCAGGTCGACGCCGGTGTCCTGAACATCGGTTACGCCGAGTCCGGCCCCGCCGGCGGCCCCGTGGTGATACTCCTGCACGGCTGGCCGTACGACATCCACAGCTACGTCGACGTCGCGCCCCTGCTGGCGGCGGAGGGCTACCGGGTCATCGTCCCGCACCTGCGCGGCCACGGCACGACGCGCTTCCTCTCGCCCCGGGCGTTCCGCAACGCCCAGCAGTCGGTGGTCGCGCTCGACGTCATCGCCCTGATGAACGCCCTGGGCATCGAGAAGGCGGTCCTCGCCGGCTACGACTGGGGTTCGCGCACCGCCGACATCATCGCCGCGGTCTGGCCCGAACGCTGCAAGGCCCTGGTCTCCGTCACGGGTTACCTGATCACCAACCGCGACGCCAACATGCAGCCGCTGCCGCCGAAGGCGGAGTGGGCGTGGTGGTACCAGTACTACTTCGCGACCGAGCGCGGCCGCCTCGGCCTGGAGGAGAACCGGCACGACCTCGCCCGCCTGGTCTGGGAGTTCAACTCCCCCACGTGGGAGTTCGACGACGCCACGTTCCGCCGCACCGCCGCGTCCTTCGAGAACCCGGACTACGTCGCCATCGTGCTCCACAACTACCGCTGGCGGCTCGGCCTCGCGAAGGGCGACCCGCGCTACGACCGCCTTGAGCGGCGGCTCGCCGCGGGCCCGATGATCGGGGTGCCCACCATCACCCTCGACGGCGAGGTCGATCCGTTCACCCCAGCGGGGGACGGAGCCGCCTACCGCGCCAGGTTCTCGGGCAAGTACGCCCATCGCACGCTGAAGGGCATCGGCCACAACGTGCCCCAGGAGGCACCGGAGGCCTTCGCGGCGGCCGTCGTGGACGCCGACTCCTTCTGAGTCCTTCCGAGAGGCCCGGCGAGGCGCTCGGCACGGGGCGAAGAACGCTGGTCGACCACGGCCTGACCACCGGTCACGAGATCATTTCGGGGCGGATCGATATCGCGACACCATCAGGTGCCGCGATATCGATCCGCCCCGTTCCGTTCCCGTCGCCGGGCGGGACCCCGGTGGGGTGCGGTGCGGGCCCGCTCCGGCACCCGCAGCCCACGCCTCGCGGTCTGCGCGCAAGCCACCGCCCCCGGCCGCGGAGCGGACGGGGGCGGCACGGACGGCCGGCGGACGTGCGGTCAGCCGAAGGTGAAGGAGTAGGCGCTGAGTCCGGGCGAGAGCTTCAGCGTCACGACACCCCGGCGGGACGAACTCCCGCTCACCACGCGGCGGATGCCGGGGGCGCCGGAGACGGCGAAGGTGCTGGTCCGCCCGTCCAGGGTGGCGGTCACGGTTCCGGTGCCGCCGACGTCGAAGTAGACGTCGCGGGCGAAGAAGTCCAGCGTGATCCCGGCGTCCCGCCCGCTGGTCAGCGCCTCCTGGCCGGCGTCCCAGGTCCCGGTCAGGGCTGCCTGGCCGGGAAGAAGGGCCTCCGGTCGGCGGAACACCCCGGTCCCCATGGTCACGGGTCCGTTCACCACGGCGGCGCTGCGGCCCGCCCCCAGCGGGATCTCCGGGGTCTGCCTCCGGTCGGTCGGGGTGCCGTCGGGGACGTCGGTGGGGGGCGGCAGCGCGACGCCGGGGCGCGCGTCGGTGAGCAGTCGCCGGATCAGCGACTCGGTGCCGCCGTAGCCGCCCTCGCCGACGGCGACGTGCCGGACCCTGCCATGGGCGTCGATCAGGTACTGGGTGGGCCAGGCCTGGTTGCCGAAGTTGTCCCAGGTCGCATAAGAGTTGTCCAGCGCCACCGGGTAGCCGACACCGAGCCGCCGGGCGCCCGCCTCGACGTTGCCGGGGACGCGCTCGAAGGCGTACTCGGGGGTGTGGACGCCGATCACCACGAGGCCGTCGGACCGGTAGTGCTCGTACCAGGCGTCGACGTGCTCGATGGCACGCTGGCAGTTGATGCAGGAGTAGGCCCAGAAATCGACGAGGACGACCTTGCCCGCCAGCGACTCCTTGGTCAGCGGCGCGTTCCCGGGGGTGTTGAGCCACTGCTGGATCCCCGAGATCTCCGGTGCCGCTCCGCAGTCCTGGAGGACGGACGCCGTTTCCTGCCCGCAGGAGCGCAGGTCCCGCGGGCCGGACGCGCCCGGCCCGCCGGGGAGCGCGGGGCCGGCGATCGCCTCGTTGACGCGGGAGGTGTAGTCGGGGACGGCCCGCTGCACGACGTCGGTGAGGTTGAAAGTGAGGCCGAAGGCCAGGACGACGAAGGTCAGTCCTGCGGCGAACCGCACCCCGCGCTGCCGTTCGCGGAACGCGCGCACCCGCTCGGCGATCCTCCGGCCGGCCAGCGCGAAGAACAGTAGCGGCACCGCCGTGCCGACCGCGAAGGCGACGGCGAGCACGACGGTCCCCGCGCCGATCCGGTGGGTGGCGCCGGCGACGGCGATCGCGGCCAGAACGGGGCCGGCGCAGGGCACGTAGACCGTGCCGAGCACGAGTCCCAGGAGGAACCCGCCGCGCCCGCCCCCGACGCGCCGCTGCCCGATGCGCGCGAACGGGCGCTCCAGCAGCTCCTGCACCGCCGGGAACATCATGGCCACGCCGAGCAGCAGGAGCGCCCCGAGGCCCACCCACCGGAGGATGTCCGGGGGCACCGGGAGGGCGCCGAGCACGAGGGTGCCGAACAGCGTGATGAGGCTGAAGCTGACGACCAGTCCGGCCATCACCGCGTACGGCCGGCTCCTTCGCGCCGGTCCCGCGTCCTGCCGGGCGGCGGGGACCCCGCCCGAGAGGAAGACCAGTGGCAGGACGGGGAGCACGCACGGTGAGACGGCGGTGACGAATCCGCCGACCAGCCCGATGAGCAGCAGCGTGAGCAAGACGACCTCCGGACGGGGCTTTCACGCAGACCCCGGTGAACGGCGGCGTGCCAAGGGCTCCGGGCCCCGGCACGACGCGGACGGACGGTGCCGCCGCGCATGCGCGGCGGCGGGTGCGCTCTCAGGCGACGGTGGCCGGGACGGTCACCGGGACGGCGGGCGCCGTGGAGCAGGGGCGGATCTGGTGGGCGCCGGCCCCGAGTCCGGCCGCGGCCTTCCGGCCCACGCCGCCGAACTCGGGGTGCAGCACGGCGCTGAGGGCGTAGTCACCCTGAGCGTGCCGGTGCCGGAGGGCGGCCTCGGCGACGACGGCCAGGTCCCGCACGCGCACCTTGCGCTGAGCGGCCGTGATCTTCTCCGCGCCCAGGAAGCACGTGGACGATCCGGCGGCGAGCAGCTGCTCGGGGTCGGCCGCCCGGCCGTCGCCGCCGCACTCCTTCGGGACGGCGAGGGGCAGGCCGAGGAGCCCGTCGCTGGACGCCGCCCGGCCGCTGTCGCGGCCCTCACCGCTGGCGGTGACGACGGCGGTGTGGTTCGTCTCGGTCACGATCATGCCTTTCCCGCGTGTCCCGGCCGGCCGGTCCGACAGATCACCTGTCAGGGTGGTGATGACTGTGACAGAACATCTCATCACCTGTCAAAGAGGTGACGTACTTCGTTCGCACGTCGACCAGCCCCGCGCCCGTGATGTGAGTCACCTCCTTGACAGGTGACGCATGACAGGACATCGTTCGACGGGACCGACACCCTTCCGCGGAGGAGACGACGCGATGCCGCCCACGCCACAGAAGACCCCCGATGCCGCCGCGGCGGCGCGCAGGGCCCGGTTCGGCAAACTGCCCGAGCGCATCCGGCCCGACCAGATGATCCAGGAGAGCCAGGCCACGGCACCCGACCCGGCCAGGAACGTGTACGCCGCCGACGAGTGGCTCGTCCGCTACTGCCTGTGAACCCCGCCGGCCCGCCGGCAGAGCAACGGAGGTTTCCCCGGTGCGCATCCCCAAGCCGCTCCTCGCGGCGTCCTTGACAGTGCTCGCGGCGGCCGTGAGCGTCGCCTGCTTCGCGCAGGTCGTCTGACCGCCCAGCCCCCGACCTCGCCGCGCCGGCCCGCCCCGACCACCATCGGGGCGGGCCGGCGCTGCCATGCCCGGCCCCGCCGGGCCCGACGGGCGGCGCTTGACGCCGCTTGAGACGACCGGTCATATTGATGTGACCGGGTGCCGCCGCGTTTGCCGCGGCGCCTGCCCCGGCCACCCCAACCCCCGGTCGATCCGTCGAGGAGAACCATGTCCACGTACCGCGCATTCGAGGTCACAGGCGCCGGCAACTTCGAACTCGTCACCCGCGAGGTCGCCGCCCCGCCCGCCGGGCACGTCCGGCTGAGGGTGGAGAACTGCGGCGTCTGCCACTCCGACGTGCTCGCCGTGGAGGGGCTGCGGGCCGACCCGTCGCAGCCGGTCGTCCCCGGCCACGAGGTCGTCGGCGTCATCGACGCCGTCGGCGAGGGCGTGACCACCTGGCGGGTCGGCGACCGTGTGGGCGTGGGCTTTCTGGGCGGACACTGCGGCCAGTGCACGCCCTGCCGCCGCGGTGACTTCGTCAACTGCACCGACCAGCCCCAGACCGGCACCACCACCGACGGCGGTTACGCCGAGGTGCTGATCACCCGCGGCAGCGGCCTGGTCCGGGTGCCGGACGAGCTTCCCTCCGCCCTCGCGGCCCCGCTGCTCTGCGCCGGCCTCACGACCTTCAGCGCCCTCAGCCGGCTGCACGTCCGCCCGGGCGGGATCGTGGCGATCCAGGGCATCGGCGGCCTCGGCCACCTGGGCCTCCAGTACGCCGCCCGGCTCGGCTACCGCGTCGTGGCCATCGCCCGCGGCGACGAGAAGGAGAAGCTCGCCCGCGAACTCGGCGCGAGCCACTACATCGACAGCTCCGCGCAGGACCCCGGAGCCGAACTCCGCAAGCTGGGCGGCGCGGACGCCATCGTCGCCACGGCGGCGAGCGGCACGTCGATGAGCCCGCTGGTCCCCGGACTCGCCGCGCGCGGGCACATGGTCGTGGTCGGCGTCTCCATGGACCCGCTCTCCGTCGCCACGCCCGACCTGATCTTCGGCCCGCGCACCATCACCGGCAGCCTGACCGGCTCCGCGATCGAGAACGAGGACAACCTCGAGTTCAGCTCGCGCACCGGTGTCCGCCCGATGATCGAGACGATGCCCCTGTCGCGGGCACCCGAGGCCTATGCGCACATGATGTCCGGGAAGGCCCGCTTCCGGGTGGTGCTGGACGCCGCGGCCTGACCCAGCGCGTGCCCTGCCGGGTGTTGACAGGTCGGAGACGACCGGCCATATTGCGTGCGGAGGAGGTGGCGCCATGGCCCGGCAGAGCATGCGAGAGGCGATCGTCGACGCGGCGGTCGCGCAGTTCCACGCGAAGGGGTACAACGCCGCGGGCGTGAAGGACATCACGGACGCGGCCGGAGTGCCGAAGGGGTCGTTCTACAACCACTTCGACAGCAAGGAGGCGCTGGCCCTCGTCGCGCTCGACCGCTACGGCGCGGGCCGGCGGACGCACGTGCTGGCGGAACCCGGCACCGCGCCGCTCGTGCGGCTGCGCGAGCACTTCGAGTTCCTGCGCGACGAGACCGTGGACGCGGACTTCACCCGGGGCTGCATGTTCGGCAACTTCGGCGCCGAGATCGCCGACCACAGCGAGACGATCCGCGCCGGCGTCCGCGCGTCCCTCGGCGTGTGGGCCTCGCTGATCGCCGGCGCGCTCGCCGAGGCACAGCGAGCCGGCGAGCTGCGGACGGACCTGGACACCGGGCGGACGGCACGGTTCGTGCTCAACGCCTGGGAGGGCACGCTGATCACCGCGCGTTCCGGCCGGTCGGGCGAGGCCTTCGAGGACTTCTTCGACACGGTGTTCGGGACCCTGCTGACACCTCCGCCCGCCCCGCCGGCGGGCACGGCCTGACGCGCCACGACGGGACGGTGCCCGATCGCCCCCACGGCGACCGGGCACCGTCCCTCAGCGTTCCCCCGGCCGTTCGAGCACCGGCTTCACGTCCAGGATGGGCGTGCCGTCCAGCGCCTCCAGGTCCCGCACCCGCAACCGCAGGCCGTCGGCCTCGACGACCCGGACGCGGTGCAACCCGACCGGGTTCGGCCGGTCCGGCGACCGTGTGGCGAACACCCCGGTGAGCGGCCGCTCCCGGTCTCCCCGCGGACGCACCTCCAGCACGTCCCTGCGGGCCCGGTCCAGCCACGTCAGCACGAGCACGTCCGTGCCGGCCCGCACCCCGCACAGCGCCCCCGCGACCCGGGGCTCGAAGACCAGCCACGCCTCCGGGGACCCTTCGTCACCCTGCTTCGGGGCCTCGTCCCGGCACCGCAACGGTGACTCGACGTACCCCACGGCCCGCAGGACGTACTCCGGCCCCGACAACCCGTCCATCCGCCACCTCCCTCCGGCGTCACGATGTGCCACCGCGCCCTCCGCCCCTGCCGTGCGGACGACCCGGACAGGGCACAGTGATGATCCTGCATCACGCGACGGGAAAGCGGACCACCATGTGCGTGATCGACACCGCGGCCAAGGCGGCCATGGTGGCCGGATTCCTTCGTGACCATCCGGACGCGGGGCGAAGTGGTACGGCGCACCCCGCGCCGGCGGCTGCGACGAGGTGCCGTGGGCCGGCGTCCCCGGCTGCCCCGCGGACCCGCGGACCGTCCTCCACGCGCTGCCCGACGAACGCGCCGCCCCGAGGCCGCGCGGGTGCTCGCCGGCGTCCTGATGGACGGGGTCTTCCGGACGACGTCTTCCGGACGGGGGCCGCGATGCCGGTCGCCCTGCCGTTCGTCATCCGCCCCGCCGCCGGTGCGGACGTCCCGGTGCGCTCCGCGCTGTCCGACCTCTTCGCCGTCGCGGCCGAACTCGCCGAGCCGGTCGGTGCGGGGGACGAGCGCGCGGTGCGCCTCTGGGGACCGGGCGCCGACCAGCCGGAACGCGCCGGCTGCCGGGCGGTGCGGGCCGCGCACGCCGCCCTGGTCCGTCCGATGCCCGACGACGCGCCGCCCTACTGACGGGGCAGCCGGGAAAGACCTGGTCCGGGCCGCCTCCCCCATCTCACCTGGGCGGAGTCCGGGCCCGGTTGGGGCGCGGAACCGGCCGCGGCACCTCTGCCGCGGGCCACCACCCCTCGATTGGCCCTGGCCGGTCGCGTACGGACCTCCGTAGGCTCGCCGGTATGCGGATTCGTATCGTCGACGCCTTCACCGACCGCCCGTTCGCCGGCAACCCCGCGGGCGTACTGCTGCTCGACGCGGACGGCTTCCCCGACGACGGCTGGCTGCAGCGGGTGGCCGCGGAGGTCAACCTCTCCGAGACCGCCTTCGCCCACCCCACGCCGGGCGCCCAGGACGCGGACTGGGCACTGCGCTGGTTCACTCCCAAGGCCGAGGTGAACATGTGCGGGCACGCCACGCTCGCCACCGCGCATGTCCTGCACAGCACCGGCCTCACCAGCGGCCCGGTGCGGTTCGGCGCCCGCTGCGGCGTCCTCACCACGACGGCAGACGACGACGGCACCATCACCATGGACTTCCCGGTCGCCCCGCTGACCTCGGTCGTGGTCACGGACGAGATCACCGCCGCGATCGGCGCCGAGGTGCTGTCGGTGCACGAGACCGGGGACGACGTGGGCGACCTGCTGGTGGAGGTCGCCGACGAGAAGACCGTGCGGGCGCTGACGCCCGATATCGCCGCCGTCGCCGCGCTGCCCTCCAGGCGCGGCCTCATCGTGACCGCCGCGGCCGAGTCCCCGGCGACGACCGGCTACGACTTCGTCTCGCGCGGCTTCTTCCCCGCCGTCGGCATCGACGAGGACCCGGTCACCGGCAGCGCCCACACCGCCCTGGCGCCGTTCTGGTCGCGGCGTCTGGGCCGCGACGAGCTCACCGGACTACAGGCCTCCGCGCGTTCCGGCCTGGTGCGCACGGTGCTCAGCGGTGACCGCGTACGGCTCAGCGGCCGTGCCGTCACCGTGATCGACGGCGAGTTGCACGCCCACCCGTAGCGCGGACTCACGCGGTCGGCAGCCAGTCCACCTTCCCGGCGAGCAGCGCGTAGCCCACGAAGGCCACGATGTCGATCAGCGCGTGGGCCGCCACCAGCGGCCCCACCCGGCCCCAGCGCCGGTAGAGCAGGACGAAGACGACGCCCATCGCCATGTTCCCGATGAGCCCGCCGATGCCCTGGTAGAGGTGGTACGAGCCGCGCAGCACACTGCTGGCCACCAGTGCGCCGACCGGCGTCCAGCCCAACTGGCCCAGTCTGCGCAGCAGGTAGCCGACGACGACGACCTCCTCGAGCACGGCGTTCTGGATCGCGGAGGCGATCAGCACGGGGATCTTCCACCAGACGTCGGGCAGTGACTCCGGAACGACGGTGAGGTTGAACCCGGAGGCGCGCGCGCCCAGGTAGAACAGCAGCCCCGTCCCCCCGATGGCGGCCGCCAGCGCGGCGCCGCGCAGCAGGTCGGTCCGCGGGCGCCGCAGGTCGAAGCCGATGGCCGGCATGCCCGTACCCTCGCGGGCCAGCAGGTGGGCGACGAGGGCGACCGGGACGAGCGCGGTGGCGACGCCGAACAGCTGCCACGACAGGTCCAGCCACGGACGGCCCGGAGCCTGCGAACCGACGAGGGTGGCCGCCTGGTCCTTGAGCCCACCGGGCTTGGTCAGCGACCCGATGAAGCTGATCAGCGCCGAGAGCGCGCTCGCCCCGAGCGACAGCGCGAGCACGAGGAGGGTCTCGCTGCGCAGCGTGCGCGGGCCGAGCCGCTCCACCGCCCCGGTCCTGGACCCGCCCGGCTCCACCGAATCACTGTCCACAGATTCCTCCACCCGCGCCATCCTGCCTCATGGGCCCGATGGCGCGGGCGGCGGCTCAGCGTTCTCGCGGCCACTCGTGCACGGGGGCGCCGGTGTGCATCAGCTCGCAGTAGCGCAGGGTCATCGCGGCCAGTGCCCGCTGCCGGTCCAGCCCGCGGTCCAGCTCCTGGTGGAAGGCGACGGCCTGCCACTCGGCGCCGTTCATGCGGTTGCGGCAGCGGCCCTCGATGATGCCGAGGTAGTGGTCCCGGTCCACCGGGTCGATCCCCCACGCGTCCAGTCCCGCGGACGCCATCGGCAGCAGTTCGTCCCGTACGAGCTCGACGGCCCCGATCTCCACGAGACCGCTGCCGCGGCCTGGCCGGGGCCAGGTCAGCACCGCGTCGATGCCGTACCGGCAGGCGGCGTCGAAGTTCGCCGCGGCCGCGGCGAACGGCAGCCGGCTCCACACCGGGCGCGACGCCTCGGCGAGGGAGCGGACGAGCCCGTAGTAGAAGGCGGTGTTGGCGAGCACGTCGGCGACGGTGGGCCCGGCGGGCATCACCCGGTTCTCGACGCGCAGGTGGGGTACGCCGTCGACCACCGCGTACACCGGGCGGTTCCAGCGGTAGATCGTGCCGTTGTGCAGCGTGAGTTCCTTCAACTGCGGCACCCCGCCCTCGTCGAGGACGTGCAGCGGGTCTTCGTCCTCGCAGATGGGCAGCAGCGAGGGGAAGTAGCGCACGTTCTCGGCGAAGAGGTCGTAGGCGGAGTCGATCCAGCGCTCGCCGAACCACGTCAGCGGGCGCACGCCCTGGGCCCGGTGCTCCTCGGGGCGGGTGTCGGTGGCCTGCTGGAAGAGCGTGGGGCGGGTCTCCCGCCACAGTTCACGGCCGAACAGGAAGGGGGAGTTGGCGCCGAGCGCGACCTGGGGGCCGGCCGCCACCTGCGCGGCGTTCCACACCGCGGCGAAGCGCGCGGGAGTGACCTGGAGATGCATCTGCATCGACGTGCACGCGGCTTCCGGGGCGATCGAGCCGGAGACGCAGGTCAGCCGCTCCACTCCGGAGATGTCCAGGGTGATGTCCTCGCCGCGGGCGGCGAGGATGCGGTCGTTGAGCAGCATGTAGCGGTCGACGCGGGAGAGGTTGGCACCGACCAGGTCCTGCGCGCCGAGGGTGGGCAGGATTCCCACCATCACGATGCGGGCGCCGACCTCGCGGGCCTTTGTCTCGGCATATCCCAGACCCATGCGCAACTCTTCTGCGAGGCGGTCCAGGACCCGGCCGGAAAGCCGGTGCGGCGCGATGTTCACTTCGATGTTGAACTGTGCGAGCTCGGTCTGGAAATCGCGGCTCGCGATGCGCTCGAGGACCTCCTCGTTCATCATGCGCGGCAACCCGTCGCGGTCGGTGAGATTGAGTTCGATCTCCAGCCCCATCAGATTGCGGGGACGGTCGAATCGCTTCTCCTCCAGCAGTCGCTCCAACCCCAGCAGGCACTGCTTCAGCTTCCTGCGGTACCGCTGGCGGTCGGCCAGGTCGAACCCCGTGGCCACGACCTTTTCCCCCATCGGAGGTCCTTCCTCGAGTGGGCCGTGATCACATCATGCCCAGCCCTGAGATCGATAAGGCCCCCGGCGCCGCCCCTGAGCCGCTAAGCTGGCCGCGAGCACCGTCTCGCGGCACATTCCGCGGGCATGGACAGAATTCACATGCCGGCGGCGGTCCTCTCGTGAAAAACACCGACGAGATTCAGCCATCCGCAGTAGCGCGGAAAACGCAGTTCACGGGGTCGGCGGCGGTGCAATTGGGGAGCTATTACCCGTCCAGGGTGACCCGGAACCGCCTTGCCCGTAATATCGCTGACGGCTAGATGAAACACTGCGCGAACACTCCTCGTATATCCTTCGTTCACAGGCAGAGCCTCCGCGACCCGCCGCGCGCCCGCGACGCACCGGCCACGGGAAGGGATCCGCATGCCCACGCTGATTCCGTACGTCGCCGCCCCCGCGCGCCCCGCGGATCCGGACTGTCCCGGCCTGCCGCCGTGTCGTCTGCTCCATCGCTGACAGTGCTGTCCGCACCCCACCGAAGCACCCCCGTGTCTCCTCATGAGAGGCCGCCCACCATGCCGCTGCAGGTAGCCCCAGCCCCCGCTCCCGCCCTGCGGAGCGTTCTCGCCGCCCTGAGTTCCCCGACCGCCGTCCGCGAGGCCCGCACCCCCTCGCTGCGCAACGCCACGGGGCCACTGGTCGCCGAGCACCCGCTCCCCCTGCATGTCCTCGACCCCGTGATCACCGGACCGGGAGGACTGCCCCGGGCGCGCCTGACCGGCTGGCGCTTCCACATCCGCGCCGACGAGAAGGTGGCCGCCGCGGGCGAGACCGTGGACACCCCGGACGGCTGGGCGTTCTCGCACTTCTGCGAGGGCCCCTACCTGGCCTCCACCGAGCGCGCGCTGCGCCAGGCCGACGCACTCACCACCCCGTACCAGCCGCACCTGCTCTCGGTACCGGGTCTCTACATGCTGACGCTGTGGCTGCACGGGGACGTCGCGGCGGACGCGGGCACGGCGCAGCCGGCCCCCTCCGACCTGCTGATCCCGCTGGCGCCGGCCCCACCGGGGATCGCCGCGCACCGTATGCACCGGCTCTCCGACCTGGTGCCGGTGCTGACCCTGCGGCTGGCTCCGCCACCACTGCTCGGCACCACCGCCTGAGGCTCCCGGCTGGGGCCACCCGCGCACGCCTCCGTGACCGTCCGGTCACGGAGGCGTTGCATTGTCCGGGCAACCGCCCGCGAGAGTGAATGCGTCCCCAACCAACGAGGACAGCTCACGCGAAATCCCTGCGGAAATCGCTCAGTAGAGCAACACTGGGACCGACCGACTGAACGGGGGAGCGGCATGACCGAGGTTCCTACCCAAGGCAGCCGTACTTCACACCACTCGCAGCGAAAGACGTCGTCCATGTGCCCGCACCAGCCGCAATGCCCGTCCGCCGGCAGCCCCGACCGCGAGGCCGCCCACATCATGGCCAGCCACCCCGAGCAGGGCTGGAGCCTGCTGTGCAACGGCGTCCTGCTCTTCGAGGACACCGGTGAGCTCCTCCCCGACGGGCAGATCATCGCCCCGCACCGCCCGCTCGGCAGCGAGCACATCGTCACAGCGGCCTGACCGGGCCGGGAACGACACAGGGCCGACCCCGCTTCAGCAGCGGGGCCGACCCTTGCGCGTCAACCGCCCTTACGCGTCGTACTCGTCCAGCGGGGGGCAGGAGCAGACCAGATTGCGGTCACCGAAGGCGCCGTCGATGCGGCGGACCGGCGGCCAGTACTTGTCCGCGGCCGACACACCGGCGGGGAAGACCGCCTCCTCACGGGAGTACGCGTGCTCCCAGTCGCCGCCCAGCGCCGCCGCGGTGTGCGGGGCGTTGCGCAGCGGGTTGTCCTCCTTGGGCCACTCCCCCGAGCCGACCCGATCGATCTCCGCGCGAATCGCGATCATCGTGTCGCAGAAGCGGTCGAGCTCCGCGAGGTTCTCGCTCTCCGTCGGCTCGATCATCAGCGTCCCGGCCACCGGGAACGACATCGTCGGCGCGTGGAAGCCGTAGTCGATCAGGCGCTTGGCGACGTCGTCGACCGTCACGCCCGTCTCCTTGGTCAGCGGGCGCAGGTCGATGATGCACTCGTGCGCGACGAGCCCGCCCGGGCCGGTGTAGAGCACCGGGAAGTGCGGCTCCAGGCGCTTGGCGATGTAGTTCGCGCTGAGCACCGCCACCTGGGTGGCGCGCTTGAGGCCCTCGCCGCCCATGAGCCGCACGTACGCCCAGGAGATCGGCAGGATGCCGGCCGAGCCCCACGGCGCGGCCGAGATCGGGCCGACGCCCGTCTCCGGGCCGGCGGTCGGCTGGAGCGGGTGGTTGGGCAGGTACGGGGCGAGGTGGGAGCGGACCGCGACCGGGCCGACGCCGGGGCCGCCGCCGCCGTGCGGGATGCAGAAGGTCTTGTGCAGGTTCAGGTGCGACACGTCGCCGCCGAAGTGGCCGGGCTTCGCCAGGCCCACCAGGGCGTTGAGGTTCGCGCCGTCCACGTAGACCTGGCCGCCCGCGTCGTGCACCGCGGCGCAGATGTCGCCGATGTGCTCCTCGAAGACACCGTGCGTGGAGGGGTAGGTGACCATGAGCACGGCGAGCTCGTCGCGGTGCTGCTCGATCTTGGCGCGCAGGTCCTCGACGTCGACCTCGCCGTCGCCTGCGGTCTTCACGACGACGACCCTCATGCCGGCCATCACGGCGCTGGCGGCGTTGGTGCCGTGCGCGGAGGACGGGATGAGGCAGACCGTGCGCTGGGAGTCGCCGTTGGCGCGGTGGTAGGCGCGGACGGCCAGCAGGCCGGCGAGCTCACCCTGGGAGCCGGCGTTCGGCTGGAGGCTGACCTTGTCATAGCCGGTGACCTCGGCGAGGCGCTCCTCCAGCTCGCGGATGAGGGTCAGGTAGCCCTCGGCCTGGTCGGCCGGCGCGAAGGGGTGCAGCGCGCCGAACTCGGGCCAGGTGACCGGTTCCATCTCGGTGGTCGCGTTGAGCTTCATGGTGCAGGAGCCCAGCGGGATCATGCCGCGGTCCAGCGCGTAGTCACGGTCGGCGAGGCGGCGCAGGTAGCGCAGCATCGCGGTCTCGGAGCGGTGCTGGTGGAAGACCGGGTGGGTCAGGTAGTCCACGCCGCGGGTCAGACCGGCGGGCAGCGCGTCCTCGGTGGTCGCGTCCAGGGCCTCGAGGTCGCCGGTGACGCCGAAGGCACCCCAGACCGCGTCGAGGTCCGCGCGGCCGGTGGTCTCGTCGCAGGCGATGCCGACCAGGTCGGTGCCGACCTGGCGCAGGTTGACCCCGGCCGCACGGGCGGCGGCCACGACCTCGGCGGCACGGCCGGGCACACGGGCGGTGACGGTGTCGAAGAAGGAGCCGGTGGTCACCTCGACGCCGCCGGCGCGCAGGCCCGCGGCGAGCAGCGCGGCATAGCGGTGGGTGCGGCGCGCGATCTGCGCCAGGCCCTCCGGGCCGTGGTAGACCGCGTACATGCCGGCCATGACGGCGAGCAGCACCTGCGCGGTGCAGATGTTGCTGGTGGCCTTCTCGCGGCGGATGTGCTGCTCGCGGGTCTGCAGCGCCAGGCGGTAGGCCTTGTCGCCGTCGGCGTCGACGGAGACGCCGACCAGGCGGCCGGGCAGGTTGCGGGCGTACGCCTCGCGGACCGCCATGTAACCGGCGTGCGGGCCGCCGAAGCCCATGGGCACGCCGAAGCGCTGGGTGGTGCCGACCGCGATGTCGGCGCCGAGCTCGCCCGGGGAGGTGAGCACGGTCAGGGCCAGCAGGTCGGCCGCGACGGTGACGATCGCGCCCAGCCCGTGGGCCTGCTCTATGACGGGCTTCAGGTCGCGCACGGCGCCGGAGGCGCCCGGGTACTGCAGCAGCACGCCGAAGACACCGCGCTCGGCGATCTCAGCCGGGATGCCCTCGCTGAGGTCGGCGACGACGATCTCGACGCCGGTGGGCTCGGCGCGGGTCTCGATCACGGCGACGGTCTGCGGGAAGGTGTCGGCGTCGATCAGGAAGACGCCGTCCTTGACCTTGCCGACGCGGCGGGCGAGAGCCACCGCCTCGGCGGCCGCGGTGCCCTCGTCGAGCAGCGAGGCACCGGAGGTGGGCAGCCCGGTGAGGTCGGCGACGACCGTCTGGAAGTTCAGCAGGGCCTCCAGGCGGCCCTGGGAGATCTCCGGCTGGTAGGGCGTGTACGCCGTGTACCAGGCGGGGTTCTCCATGACGTTGCGCAGGATGACCGGCGGGGTGAAGGTGCCGTAGTAGCCGAGGCCGATCATGGGCCGCAGCACCTGGTTGCGGTCGGCGAGCGAGCGCAGCTCGGCGAGGACCTCGGGCTCGGTGCGGGCGTCGGACAGCCCGAGCGCCTCGGCGCTCTTGATGGTGTCCGGGACGGCGGCGTCGGTCAGCTCGTCCAGCGAGCCGTAGCCGACCTGCGCGAGCATCTTGGCCTGCGCACCGGCGTCGGGCCCGATGTGGCGCTGCTCGAAGGGGATGCCGCGCTCCAGCTCGGAGAGTGGGATGCGGTTGGCGGTCATCTGCGGAGGCCTCCTGGTCTGGCGCGACACGGCCTCCCCCTCTGTCATCTGAACCTGAGAGCTTCACCGTCCCGCACGTGCCGGGGCGGCTTTCACCGTCGGTGAGGAAGCGGCCGCGCACAGGGTGTGCCGCCCTTCCTGCTTTCCAGAGTGACCTCGCCCATGCGGTACGGATGCCTGAGAGATTCCGGGGAGGGTTTGCTCCTTCGGCGCCGGGCGGGCGGTTCCCCGCGTCGCCAGGACTCTCCCGCAAGGGGTCAGCAGCCGCTGCCAGCGTACCAGCGCGGTCCGGGGACGGGTCATGTGACAGCCGCCACCTTTCATGCCTAAATAGGATTAATCGCGACCAGTTGGAGGGACCGTGCAGACCGGTATCGATCCGCGCAGCCTCATCGGGCGCCGGGCCTTCGACCGCAACGGGATGAAGATCGGGACGGTCGACGAGGTCTACCTCGACGACGCCACCGGAGAGCCCGAATGGGCCGCGGTGCGCACCGGTCTGTTCAGCCGCGACGCGTTCGTGCCGCTGGAACCGAGCGAGTTCACCGGGGAAGAGCTGCGCGTGCCGTTCGACAAGTCACTGATCAAGGACGCCCCGGACTTCGGCGTGGGCCGGCACCTCTCCCCCGAGCAGGAGCTCCAGCTCTACCACCACTACGGCATGAGCGGGCCTTCCCTGTCCGGCCCGGTGCCGGAGCCCCCGCCGGACCGCGACTTCGGCACGCTGGCCGGCGACAGCTGACGCGGGAGCCCCGGCGGGCCCGGTAACACCAGCGGGAGCGGCTCGGACGGCTCCAGCTCCGGGTCGGTCACCGCGAAGGTGCGCACCCGGCCCGGCACCGTCGAGTCCGGTTCCTCGAAGCGGACGGTGACCCTCCCGACGCCGCTGCCCTGCACCCACCCGGCGCCGTACCGGGTGTGCCGTACGTCCTGGCCCGGCACCCACCTCCGCTCGGCCGGCCCGGCTTCGCGGGCTTCCTCCGCGGGCCGCTCCGGCGCCCTCTCGGACGGGCCGGACTCCTCGCCCGCCGTGCTCTCCACCCGTTCCGCCGCCTGGGCGAACAGGTCCTCCTGCGTGTAGTCGGCGAGCCCCGCGACACCGACCCCGAGCAGCCGGACACCGCCGGTGATGTCCACGGCCTCCAGCAGCCGCGCCGCGGTCTCCCGGACCACCGTGAGGTCGTCGGTGGGGGCGCGCAGGGTCTCCGAACGGGTCAGGGTCGTGAAGTCGTACCGCCGTACCTTCAGCACGACGGTGCGTCCCGAGCGGCCCGCGGAGCGCAGCCTGCGCACACAGCGGTCGGCCAGCCGGTCCACCTCGAGCCGGACCCGTACGCGGTCGGTGAGGTCGACGTCGAAGGTGTCCTCGACCGAGACCGACTTGCTCTCGCGGTCCGCGACCACGGGCCGCTCGTCGATCCCCAGGGCCATCCCGTGCACATGGGCACCGTGTGCCTTGCCGAGCAGCCGCACCAGCTCGGCCTCCCCCGCCTCCACGACCTCGCCGACCGTCACGATGCCCGCCCGCCGCAGGTGCTCCGCCGTCGCCGGCCCCACGCCGGGCAGGGTGCGCACCTGCATGGGCGCCAGCAGCTCACGCTCGGTGCCGGGCTCGATGACCACCAGCCCGTCCGGCTTGGCCTGCTCCGAGGCGATCTTGGCGAGCAGCTTGGAGCCCGCGAGACCCACCGAGCCGGTGAGCCCGGTCGCCCGCCGGATGTCCGCCCGCAGCCGCTCCCCCACCGCGCGCGGGTCGTCCCCGATCCCGCCCGCCTCCAGGTCCACGAAGGCCTCGTCCAGACTGAGCGGCTCGACCAGCGGCGACAGCCGCGACAGCAGCTCCATGACGGTGTCGCTGATCTGCCGGTAGACAGCGAAGCGCGGCACGAGATACGCGGCGTTCGGGCACAGCCGGCGCGCGTGGGCCATCGCCATCGCCGAGTGCACGCCGTGCACCCGGGCCTCGTACGACGCGGTCGCCACCACACCGCGCGGACCAAGACCCCCCACGACGACCGGCTTCCCCCGCAGACTCGGCTTCGCGGCCTGCTCGACGGCGGCGAAGAACGCGTCCATGTCCAGATGGAGGATGGTCGGCGCGCTTCTCACAGTCACCGATGCTGCACCATGGGTCCGACATCCGCCGTACAGGTGTACGGCGGAGGAGTGGGGCGCGTCGCGGTCCGTCCGGTTCAGCCCGCGCGGTTGCGGCGCCGCGCCAGCTCGTCACCCGGGTTGTGGCCGACCACGGTCTCCCCGGTGTCGACCCGCTCGGAGTGCAGCTGCGACAGGGCGCCCTCGACGTCCCGCCACACCACGCCCACGGCGATGCCGAAGATCCCCTGGCCGCCCTGGAGGAGGTCGACGACCTCGTCGGGGGAGGTGCACTCGTACACCGTCGCGCCGTCGCTCATCAGCGTCATCCGGGTGAGCTCGGCGGGCGCGCTGGAGCGCAGGTGCTGCACGGCGGTGCGGATGTTCTGCAGCGAGACGCCCGTGTCGAGGAGCCGCTTGACGATCTTGAGGACCACGACGTCCCGGAAGCTGTACAGCCGCTGCGTCCCCGAGCCGTAGGCGGGCCGGATGCTCGGCTCCACGAGCCCGGTCCGCGCCCAGTAGTCGAGCTGGCGGTAGGTGATGCCGGTCGCCGCGCAGGCGGTGGGCCCGCGGTAGCCGACCCGTTCACCGGCCCCCTCCGGCTGCTGTCCCGAGGTGCCGCCCGAACCCCCTCCGGGGGGCGTCGCTGCGTTGCGGGCCAAGGCCCCGCGCATCGGATACGGGCCGCCGAAGGCCGTACCGTCGCCGGTGCTTCTCACGCCGACCTCCCGTCCCTTCGCACCCCTCAGGGCACGCGCACGTGCCATCGGGACTTTCCTTCTCGACGGTAGGCAGTCACTCCGGGTGCGTCAACGATCGCCACGCTCGGCACGCCGAGTGATATCAACCCCAGAGGTGGTTTCCCGTGTCCACGGTGGGGGTAGGGCTGGACGAATGGCCTCCGCGGGCCCTCATTGACTACTGGTACCGAAGTCCTCAGGCGAGATCTGGTCGAGGAACTCGCGGAACTTCTCGACCTCGTCCTCCTGCTCGTCGGGAATGGCGATGCCGGCGTCGTCGAGCACACCGTCGCTCCCGAAGATGGGGGTTCCGGTGCGCAGCGCGAGCGCTATGGCATCCGAGGGACGGGCGCTCACCTCCACGCCACTGGCGAACACCAGCTCGGCGTAGAAGACGCCGTCGCGCAGATCCGTGATCCGGACCTCGGTCAGCGTCTGGCCGACGGCCTCGAGCACGTCCTTGAACAGATCATGGGTCAGCGGCCGCGCGGGCGTCATGCCCTGCTGCGCGAAAGCGATGGCGGTGGCCTCCCCCGGCCCGATCCAGATGGGCAGGTAGCGGTCGCCTCCCACTTCCCGCAGGAGCACAATCGGCTGGTTGGAGGGCATTTCGACCCGGACACCCACGACGTCGAGCTCGTTCACACAGCAACCCTAGGCCGTGCCCGGCCGGTTTGGGTAGTCGGGACGGGCCCGGCCGGTCCCCGGCCGGGCGTGTCCTGGCCATGTCGGCTCAGAAGAGCCGAACCCTGAGCGCGGACTGCACCAGCGCCGCGTGCAGCCGCACCGACAGCGCCGCCAGCTCGCGCGCGGTGGCCTCCGCGTGCGTCCTGGTCTGCGGATTACGGTGCCTGCGCAGGGGCGCGACCACCTGCTCCACCAGACCGGCCTCACGATCGGCGGCGGCCTTCACCGCGCGCAGATGACGCGGTTCGAGCCCGAATCGGCCCAGATCTGCCACGATCTTGGCGATGTTCACCGTTTCGGCGTCGTAGTCACCGTCGGGACCGGACTCGACCAGTCCGTACGCCTCCCACTGGGCGAGTTCGCCCGCTTCGGCGCCCGTGGCGGCCAGCAACTCGTCCCGGCCGATGCGCAGCGCCGCGGGTGCATCCCGCTCCGCCGCGCCGCCGACCTCGATCAGCTCCCGGGACTCCGCGGAGGACGGGACGGGCAGCGGCAGCGGTTCGCCGCGGTCGAGGGCGTCGAGGTGCTCGCGGATCACTTTCAGCGGAAGATAGTGGTCGCGCTGCATGCGCAGCACGTGCCCGAGCCGCTCCACGTCCCGGACGGTGAACTTCCGGTACCCCGACGGGGTGCGTTGCGGCTCCACCAGCCCCTCCGCCTCCAGGAAGCGGATCTTGGAGATGGTGACCTCCGGGAACTCCTCCCGCAACTCATTGAGCACCGCCCCGATGCTCAGCAGCCGGTCGTCCGCGGTGGCGGTGCCGTTGCCGGCACCGCCCGACGGTGTACGAAGCATGAACCTTCCCTCGCGGGGGTCAGGCGCCCCACTGGCTCGCGTAGAAGACCAGTCGGTACTTGCCGATCTGCACCTCGTCGCCACTGGACAGGGTCACCGAGTCGATCCGCTCCCGGTTGACGTAGGTGCCGTTGAGGCTGCCGACGTCGGCGACCGTGAAGGAACCGTCCGGCGCGCGCCGGAACTCCACGTGACGCCGCGAGACGGTGACGTCGTCGAGGAAGATGTCGCTCTCCGGGTGGCGGCCGGCCGTCGTCAGCTCACCGTCCAGGAGGAAGCGGCTCCCCGAGTTGGGACCACGGCGCACGACCAGCAGCGCGGAGCCCGGGGGCAGCGCGTCGACCGCGGCCTGGGCCTCCGGCGACAGCGCCGGCAGCGTGGTCTGTCCCGTCGCCTCGGCCTCGTACGCCTCGATCCCGGAGATGGAGATCGTGGACGTGGTCTCGGAGGCGCGCTCGGACGGCACTCCGGCACGCAGCGGCGCGCCACAGTTGGAGCAGAAGCGGCTCGCTTCCGCGTTCTGGAACCCGCACCGCGTACAGACCGGCAAGGACCCTCCACCCGTGCTAGAGGCTGATGGTTGCTGGAAACCTATGCGCCCCGCAGCCGCAGGGTCAACAGAAACCGCACCATGACCGCCCGAAATGTCACCACCCGGAGCAGCGGCCTCGTCACGGAACAGCGGGCGCTCCTCGCCCGGTCCCTCCCCCTGCACGTGCCGCGGGGCGCGGTGCCGCGCCGTCGGGCTGTCACCAGCCTGACGCGAACTCTTGCCGAACCACTTACCGAACAACTTCACGGGCGATTCCCCTTGAACGACACAGACCCGCCCGTGGGGCAGGACGAACCCTCAGTCACGACCAACACACAGTTTCTCTCACGCACCACCCCAGCGGTGCGGCGACCCCCCGCATTCTCCTGTCCTCCCCCGCAAACCCCACTCGCCCCTGCCTCACCGGCTTGACGACTGAGCGTAGTCAGGCTGCTCCGACGGCCGCAAGGCGTCGACAACGATCTTCTCCGATCGCGTCACATCCGCTGTGGCCTGCTCCTTCTCCAAAGTCTGTACCACGCCGCCCGGGATGTTCAGGGCGGGCTCGAGATCCTGTGGATTACCGATGACCTTGAAGCGGTAGGGGGCGCTCACCTTGTGCCCGTCGATCTGCACGCCGCCCGGCCCCTGGATGAAGTACGTGTCGGCGACGACCCGCACATCGTTGATCTGGATCGCCTCCGCGCCCGCGGCGCGCAGCTCCTGCAGCGCGTCGAGCAGCATGTCGGCCTCGACCGCGCTCTGGGGGTCGTTGATCGTCAGCGTGATCCCCGGGCCCTCGACGGCGACCGTCCCGGCCAGCACCCCGAGCTGCCCGGCCTTCTGCTCGGTCTGCTTGCGGGCCTCCTCGGCCTGGTCGGAGCTGTTCTCCAGCTCCGTGCGCTGCTCCTCCAGGCGCCGCCGTTCGTCGCCGAGCCGCTGCGAGCGGTTGTCCAGCTCGTCCAGGATGCGCACCAGGTCCTCCTGGCGGGCACCCCGCAGCGCGCTGGTGTCGCTGGTCGAACGGACCTGGATGGCCAGGCCCAGGCCCAGCACGAACAGCAGGAGCGCGACGATCAACTGGGCCCTGGACACCCGCGGCGGCCACAGCCCCGCCTTGAGCCGTTCCCGGCCGGTCGCGGAGGGCGCCGCGCCCTGAGGTTCCCCCGTGTCCTGCGGCCCCTGACCACCGTGCGCGGGCGGTTCCGCGTCCGCCGGCCCGGCCGGCGGCACCGGTGCGGCGGCGGGCGGCTCGGGGCGTGCCGCGGGCCGCTCCGGCGCCGGAGGCTCCGCCCCGGCGGGCGGCCCGGGACGCTCAGGCGGCTCCAGCGGCTCCGGGGTCTTGTCGTTCTCGTCGCTCATCGTGCTGTCACGCCCGGAAGACATGGCGGCGGATCGCCGCGGCGTTGGAGAAGATGCGGATGCCGAGGACGACCACCACACCCGTGGAGAGCTGCGCACCCACTCCCAGCTTGTCGCCCAGGAAGACGATCAGCGCGGCCACGACGACGTTGGAGAGGAAGGAGACCACGAAGACCTTGTCGTCGAAGATCCCGTCGAGCATGGCCCGCAGACCACCGAAGACGGCATCGAGCGCGGCGACCACGGCGATCGGGAGGTAGGGCTCGACGACCGTCGGCACAACGGGGCGGACCACCAGGCCCACCACCACTCCAACGATCAAGCCCAGTACGGCGATCAATTCGTACCCTTCCCATTTCCGGATGCGCTCGACGACGGCCCGCCCGAGGGGAGCGGGGTCGCGGAGCGGATGATCAGGCTCGGAGCCGCGGGCAGTGCCAGCTTCTCCTTCTCGGAGACGCGCGCGCGGATCCCGTAGTTCTCCTGCAGGACGTGCAAGTACTGCCCGTCCGCGCTGTCCTGGAAGGACGTGCCCAGTTTCTGCGGATCCCCGATCGCCAGGATCTTGTAGGGCGGTACCAGCGGCCGGTTGTCGACCAGTATGGCGTCACCCGCGGCACGGATGGCCGACAACGACGTCAGCCGCTGCCCGTTGATCGAGATGGCCTCCGCACCCGACGCCCACAGGCCGTTGACGATGCGCTGCATGTCCCGGTCGCGCACACGGCCGGTGTCGGAGAAGTCACTGGTCGTACGCGGATCGCTGCCGCCGCCCGACGAGGCCTCCTTGGCGTCGTTGACCTCGAGCTCGATTCCCGGCCCCGTGACCGGTGTCGCCCCGGCCAGGAGCGCCACGCGCTCCGCTTCTCCGTCCTGGGCGTTGAGCGCCTGCCGCTGCTTGGCCGCCACGTCGTCGCGCAGTTCGTCCACGCTCTTCTGCAGATCGTCGGCGGTACGGGTCTCGGACTGGATGCGGTCGATGAGCTTCTGCCGCTCCTTGGCCAGTGTCGGGGCCGCCACCTGCGTCTGCGCCGCGCCTATGGTGACCACCACGGCGGCCAGCACCAGACCCAGAGCGAGCACCAGCCGGCCCCGCAGCGTGCCCGGCAGGCGGGACGTACCGGTCGCGCCCCGGCGGGCGGCGGCCTCGGCGTATCCGTCGTCGAGGCTGTGCTCCATGACGTTGGTCAGCAGCGACATGGAGGCGTCCGGGCGCCGGGTCACGGCCCTCCCAGGGGCGCTGCTCCGATCGGGGTGCTGCTGCGACATGCCGCACATCGTCGCATGTCCGTGACACCGACCTCGAACGGGCCCCTCCCGACGCGCCGTTCGTCGCGTCGGGAGGGGCCCGTGCACCGTTGCCGGGGCGGGGTCTCAGCGCATCAGCGGCCCGCGCTGTCCACGATCGCCGACCACTCGTCGAGCAGTGCCTGCGCGGAGGCGTCGTCCGGGCCCTCGGCCCACAAATGCGTGACCGCCTCCGCCGGGTCGGGGAGCACCATCACCCAGCGGCCGTCCGCCTCGACGACACGCACGCCGTCGGTGGTGTCGACGGAGCGGTCGCCCGCCTCCTCCACCACACGGCGCATGACCATGCCCTTGACGGCCCACGGCGTCGCCAGGTCCCGCTTGAGGACGTGGGCCCGCGGAATGCGGGCGTCGATCTGGCTCAGGGTGAGCTGGGTACGGGCCACCAGGCCGATCAGCCGCACGAAGGCCGCGGCGCCGTCGAAGACGCTGCTGAACTCCGGGACGATGATGCCGCCCTTGCCGTCACCGCCGAAGATGGTCGAGTCCTGTCGTCCGACCCGGGTCAGGTCGTCGGGCGAGGTCGTCGTCCACTCCACCTGCGTGCCGTGGTACGCCGCGACCTGCTCGGCGATGCGTGTCGTCGTCACGGGCAGCGCCACCCGGCCGCTGCGGCGCTCGGCGGCGACCAGGTCGAGCAGGACCAGCAGGGCCCGGTCGTCCTCGATGATCTTGCCGCGCTCGTCCACCAGCGACAGCCGCTCGCCGACCGGGTCGAACCGCACGCCGAACGCTGCCCGAGAGGACGCCACGATCTCCCCGAGCCGGACCAGGCCGGAGCGCCGGCCGTCCGCGGTCTCGGTCGGCCTGGCCTCGTTGAGGCCGGGGTTGATCGTCAGCGAGTCCACACCGAGCCGCCCGAGCAGGCTCGGCAGGACCAGGCCCGCGCTGCCGTTCGCGGCGTCGACCACCACCTTGAGCCCGGCCTCGGCGATGCCCGAGGTGTCCACGGCCCGCAGCAGCGCGCCAGTGTAGGAGTCGAAGACGCTCGCCGGGAAGTTCAGGTCGCCGATCTCACCGGGGAACGCACGTCGGTACTCCTGGCGCGCGAAGACGCGGTCCAGCTTGCGCTGCCCCGCCGCCGACAGGTCGGCGCCGCGTTCGTCGAAGAACATGATGTCGACCGAGTCGGGGATGCCGGGACTCGTCCGGATCATGATGCCGCCGGCGCTGCCGCGCGCGGTCTGCTGCCGTGCCACGGGCATCGGCACGTTCTCCAGGTCACGCACGTCGATCGCGCTGGCCTGGAGTGCCGAGATCACCGCACGCTTCAGGGCACGGGCACCGCGGGAGTGATCACGGGCGGTGGTGACCGTGGCGCCCTTCTTGAGGGTCGTCGCGTACGCGCCCGCGAGGCGGACGGCCAGTTCTGGGGTGATCTCCACGTTCAGGATCCCGGAGACGCCCCGGGCGCCGAAGAGGTTGGCCTGGCCCCTGGACTCCCAGATGACCGAGGTGTTCACGAAAGCGCCGGCCTCGATGGTCTTGAACGGGTAGACCCGGACGTCGCCCGCGATGATCGACTCCTCGCCGATCAGGCACTCGTCGCCGATGACCGCGCCGTCGTCGATCCGCGCCGCGCGCATGACGTCGGTGTTCTTGCCGATGACACAGCCGCGCAGGTTGGTCTGCGGCCCGATGTAGACGTTGTCGTGGACGACGGCCTTGTGCAGGAAGGCGCCGGACTTCACGACGACGTTGGAGCCGATCACCGTGTGCTCGCGCAGCTCGGCCCCGGCCTCGACCTTGGCGTAGTCACCGACGTACAAGGGACCGCGCAGTGTCGCGTCCGGGTGCACCTCAGCGCCCTCGGCGACCCACACACCGGGCGAGATCTCGAAGCCCTCGAGGTCGACGTCGACCTTGCCCTCGAGGACGTCCGCCTGCGCCTTGAGGTAGCTCTCGTGCGTGCCGACGTCCTCCCAGTAGCCCTCGGCGATGTAGCCGTAGATGGGCTTGCCTTCCTTCATCAACTGCGGGAAGACGTCACCTGACCAGTCCACGGAGACGTCGGGCTCGACGTAGTCGAAGACCTCGGGCTCCATGACGTAGATGCCGGTGTTCACCGTGTCCGAGAAGACCTGGCCCCAGGTCGGCTTCTCGAGGAAGCGCTCGACCTTGCCCTCCTCGTCGACGATGGTGATGCCGAACTCCAGGGGGTTGGGCACACGGGTCAGGCAGACGGTGACCAGCGCGCCCTTCTCCTTGTGGAAGTTGATCAGCTCGGTGAGGTCGAAATCGGTCAGGGCGTCACCGGAGATCACCAGGAACGAATCGTCCTTGAGCGCGTCCTCGGCGTTCTTGACACTGCCGGCGGTGCCGAGTGGCTTCTCCTCGTTCGCGTAGGTGAGGTCCATGCCGAGCTCTTCGCCGTCGCCGAAGTAGTTCTTGACGAGCGAGGCGAGGAACTGCACGGTCACCACGGTCTCGGTCAGACCGTGCCGCTTGAGCAGCTTGAGCACGTGCTGCATGATCGGCTGATTCACGACCGGCAGCAGCGGCTTGGGCATGCTCGAGGTCATCGGGCGAAGGCGCGTGCCTTCGCCGCCGGCCATCACGACGGCCTTCATGTCGGAAGCGTCCTCCTCAAAGAGACGACTGTCTTGCCGACGTCACCCGTGCTCTCTCTTACGCGGAACGTCGCGGTCCCCCGGACCGCCGGTCACGCGCGGGGCACCCGGCCGGAGGGCTCTCCTACCGGGCACGCGGGCTCAATCGGCCGTGGCGTCCGCCCTGACGAGTCGGCGGACCTGGACCACGTAGAGGATCCCTGCCCACCAATACAGCGTTGTACCCCATCCGGCGAACGCCCATCCGAAAATAGCAGCGAGCGTGTTCAGCCACCCGTCGCCGTCGCTCAGCAGCAACAGCGGGAAGGCGTACATGAGGTTGAAGGTGGCTGCCTTGCCCATGAAGTTGACCTGCGGCGGACCCCAGCCGTGCCGGCGCATGACCAGGATCATCACGCCCATGACGGCGTCCCGGGCCACCAGGATGGCCGTCAGCCACCAGGGTAGGATCCCGCGCCAGGTGAGGCCGATGATCGTGGACACGATGTACAGCCGGTCCGCGGCCGGATCCAGCACCCTCCCGAGGCTGCTGATCTGGTTCCAGCGGCGCGCGAGCTTCCCGTCCAGGTAGTCGCTGACGCCGCTCAGGGCGAGCACGAGCAGCGCCCAGCCGTCGACCTTCGGACCGCCGAACTCGGGCCACAGGATGAGCCACAGGAACACGGGCACGCCCAACAGCCGTGCCATGCTCAGGATGTTGGGGATCGTGAAGACGCGATCCGTCTGCACCCTTGTCTCCTGGACCTCCACCGGGGGCCCCTCCTGTTGAACGTACGCTCCGATGATTCCACCCGACCTTACATCAGGGCATGAAAAAGCCCGCCGCCGGGCCTCTGATGAGGCTCCGGCGGCGGGCATATTAAAGATTGTTCGGCGGT
>NZ_CBDRCM010000075.1:0-30063 GCF_965342435.1 Actinacidiphila sp. bgisy160
ACCATCACGACATGACGAGCTACACGATACGTGCGTCCCGCCCCGAAGAGTGGCGTGCCCAGCGGGCACTGCGGCTGGAAGCGCTCAAGGACCCCGCCAGCCGGGTCGCCTTTGTCAACACCCATGACACCGAGGCCGCGTTCACCGACGAGGTGTGGCAGCAGCGAGGGCAGACGCCGTCGTTCATCGCGGAGGACGCGGCCGGCGAACGCGTCGCCAATGTGGCCGTACTGGTGGAGACGGGCGAGGAGTTCGCCGTCCCGCAGACGCATCTGGTCGGCGTGTATGTGAGGCCGGAGTTCCGCGGCACTGGGCTGGCCCGGGATCTGCTGGGGGCGGCGATCGAGTGGTCGTGGCAGCTGCCGGAGAAGGTCGGCCGCGTGAGGCTGTGGGTCCACGAGGACAACCACCGGGCGCGGGCGTTCTACGCACGCCTCGGTTTCGTCAGGACCGGGGAGACGATGGCGTTCCCGCTCGACGAGTCCCGTACCGAGTACGAGATGGTGCTCCACCGGCCCGCGTTGGCACGGGGCTGAAGCCCGGACCCGCCTCGGCCGAGGAGCGGGCGCGCGCACGCCCGCCCCCTTCGGCGAGGCCGAGAGGGCGGTCCACGGGCGGCGGCTGACTCGGGCGCCGGTCCTGTGCCCGCGCGTCGGCCCGGAAAGCGGGGGCGGAACGCGACGGTCGGTCTATCGTCGAGCGGCGTACGTGGGGGCCACAGGAGGTGTTGCGGTGCGGGCGACCCGGTCACGGATCGACGCGGCGAAGCTGCCGATCGTCCTGGGACTCTCCATCGCTTTCACGGTCGCGGTCGTCGATCCGCTGATGTTCAGCCTGAACTTGCCGCAGGTGAGCCGGTCCCTCCACGTACCGCCGCAGCTCATCGGGTTTCTGAGCGGGGCGGCGACACTCGTGACGGCCGCCGCCGTCCTCGCCATGGGTGGCCTCGCCGACACCCTTGGGCTCAAGCGCCTGCTGATGCTGGGGCTCGTCGCGGTCATGGTCGTCAACCTGCTCTCCATGCTCTCCCCCGGTTTCGGCTACCTGCTGGCGATGCGCTTCCTGGACGGCCTGGGGCTGGCCACCCTGCTGGCAGCGTCGTTCGCCCTGCTGAAGGTGTCGGTGCCGGCAGAGATGCGGCCGACGGCCATCGGCGTCTTCGTGGCCGCCGAGATGATCCTGTGCGGGGTGACTCCCGCGCTCGGGGGCTGGGTGGTGGCAGCCGTCGGGTGGCGGTGGCTCTTCCTGGTCACCCCGCTGCTGTCGCTCCTGTCGCTCTGGCTGACGGCCAGGTACGTGCCGGAGCCCCCCGCCGGGCAGCGCCACCCGCTCGACGTGGCCGGCGTCTGCCTGGTCGGCCTGATCCTCCTGGCCTTCGTCATCGGCATCGCCGCGGCGCAGAACGGCGTCTCCCGGCCGGAGGCCTGGCTGCCGCTGGCGATCAGCCTGGCCGTCGCCGGGGTGTTCGTGCTCCACGAGCGGCGCACCCAGGAGCCCGTCCTGGACGTGGAGCTGTTCCGCAGTCGCGCTTTCTGCGTGGCCCTGGCGGCGAACCTCACGTTGAACTTCATCGCCGGCGGGTTCGGTTTCACCCTGGGGCAGTTCGGCGGCGTGGTGCTGTCACTGCCCCCGCAGACCATCGGCCTGCTGTACCTGCCCGGCACCCTGCTGATCGCCGGCGCTGTGATCCTGGCCGGGGTTCTCATCGGCAGATACAGCCCGCGGCCTGTGATGGTCACCGGCCTGCTGGTGATGGCGGCGAGCGGGCTGCTGATGGCGGCCACCGCCGGCCCCACGATGGCGCTGTGGCTGCTCGTGCCGGCCACCTGGCTGAGCGGTCTGGGGTCACTGGTCACCTCCACCGCGGTGTCCGAGACGGTCCTGTCCCACGCGCCGGCCGGGAAGTCCGGGACGGTGGCCTCTGTGCAGCAGGCCTTCGGGATGACCGGCTACGCGCTCGGGCCCACCGTCTACCTGCTGCTCTTCAACCTCTTCTTCCAGCGGGAGTGGATGCGGGACGCCAAGGCGCGCGGTCTGTCGGTCACCGAAGCCGAGGAGGCCGTGGACGCCGTGCGCAGCGGGATGGTGATCGGTCCGAGTGGCGCCGGGTACGACCCGAACCTGCTCCGGCAGGCGTCCGGGCTGAAACTCGGTCTGGACTTCACCGACGGACTGCGGCTCACCATGCTGACCGTGAGTCTCCTGCCGCTCCTGCTGGCGGTGGCCGCCCACCTGCTGATGCCCCGCCGCAAGGGGTCCCGGGCATAGAACCCGGCTCGTTACCGCACACGGGACCGGCCCGGCCGGCGACCGGCTGACCGGGACGCAGCGGACCGGCACTCAGGGCAACCGCACCGCGTCCGGGATCTCGTCGAGGAGCGCGGGCGGCTGGGAGCCGAGGACGAGACGTGCGTCGGCGTGCTGCCACAGCGGTCCGCGCCAGTGTTCGCGGGCCTGTTCGGGGGAGCGCAGCACGGCCAGGGTGGGCAGGCCGGCGGAGGCGCCGGTGGCCAGGAGGTCCGGGAGCTCCGGGATCGGCGCGAGGGCGGCGATGTCGTCCAGCACGAGGGTGATTGGTGGGTCGAGCCGACCGGAGGATGACCGTGCGGCCATGCGCCGGCCGTGCTCGACCACGCTGGAGACGAGTGCGGTGAGCAACGACATCGCACCCGGGTGGGTTCGCGGGTCCTCGTTGGGCTCGCCCACCACATAGAGCGTGCCCAGATCCTCGAGGAATGACTCCAGCTCGAGGCCGTCCGTGCGTCCCGGATTGCAGGCGTCGCGGATGTGGACGGAGCCGAGGGACTCCAGGGCCCGGTGGACGAGTGCCTGGGCGGCGTCGCGGCGGTGGGCGTGGGCGTGGAGGACGGACTCGAGCTCACCGCTCCAGCCGGAGGCGGCCTTGGGGTGCGTGCGCAGGATGCGGACGGCGTCCTGCCCGGAGGTGCCTCCCGCCCAGCGGTGCACCTGGCGGAACGGCTGGCCGTCGACGGCGGCGGCGTGCAACCAACAGCGCAGCAGGGTCTCGGCGGCGTCGAACATCGCGGCGTCGACCGCGGCGCGCGGCCGCACCGGGAAGAGCAGCGCGCGGGCGCGCGTGACGGCGGTGGGGACGTCCGCGCAGCCCGAGTGCGGGGCCCAGCGGAGCCGCGCCGGGGTGTCGACGAGGTGGGCCGGGTCGTAGACGTGGACCGGGCCGAGTTTGGCGCGGCTGCCGACGGTCTGGTGGAAGGTGTCCGGGTCGGCGGTCGTGACGAGGACCGGGCCCGCCGCGTTGAGGACGGCCGGCTGGACGAGACGCTTGCCCTTGTCGCTGCGGAGGGCGGCGAAGGCCGCATAGGTGCGGGTGAGTTCGCGGTCGGTGGTGACGGAGGGACCCGCGGGACCGGCGGCAGGGGCGTCGGCGGCCGGTGCCGTCGGCATGGTGGCGGCCGGTCCCACCGGTACGGGTTCCGGCTCCGGGGCGACCGCCTCAGGGGCCTCCACGGGGCGCTGCGCGGCCTGCCGGGGCCGGACCGGGGTCTCGGGCTCCACGGCCGCCTGCGCGGCCTTCAGGGCGGCCGTACGGCGTGCAGCGCGGCGCAGCCGGGTGCGGGCGATGGCGCCCATCACGAAGACCGTGAGGACGAAGAGCACCATCAACTGCCCGATGAACACGCCCCAGAACAGCCCGGAGCCGGGCAGCCCCTCCGGCGGGGCGGGCCGCCAGGCCCCGGCGATGTCGTGGGGGTCGGCGACGAGGTGGCGCATGGCCACGGGCGTGCGCGTGAAGTGGACCTCGGCCGGCCACGTCCCGTGGGAGACGAGGCCGGCTATCCCGGTGCCCGTCCACACCAGGATGGTCATGCCGAGCAGGAAGCCCATGACGCCGAGGATCAGCCCGTCGGGGACCCCGCCCTCACGCCCCTGGCCGTGGTGCTGCGCTCTCGCCATGGTCAGGTCCCCGTTCAGGCCACCGCGTCGTCGGCCAGCTGCTTTTCGAGGGAGACCCGGGGCTCCTCGAACCCGTCCGTCCCGTCGTGCCCGTCGGCCGAGGCCTCGGTCATGGCGCGGTCGGTGTAGACCAGCGGCCGCTCGCTCTCGGTGATGAGGTGCTTGACGACCTGCACGTTGCCGTTGACGTCCCAGACGGCGATGCCGGGGGTGAGGGTGGGGATGATCTCCACCGCCCACCGGGGCAGGCCCAGCACCCGGCCGGTGGCGCGCGCCTCGTCGGCCTTCTGGGCGTAGATGGTGCGCGTGGAGGCCATCTTGAGGATCGCCGCGGCCTCCTTGGCGGCGGCGCCGTCGACCACGTCGGAGAGGTGGTGGACGACGGCGACGAAGGACAGGCCGAGACGGCGGCCGAACTTCAGCAGCCGCTGGAAGAGCTGGGCGACGAAGGGGCTGTTGATGATGTGCCAGGCCTCCTCGACCAGGAAGATGCGCTTCTTCCGGTCGGGGCGGATCCAGGTGTGCTCCAGCCAGACGCCGACGATCGCCATGAGGATCGGCATGGCGATGGAGTTGCGGTCGATGTGGGACAGGTCGAAGACGATGAGCGGGGCGTCGAGGTCGATGCCAGCGGTCGTCGGGCCGTCGAACATGCCGCGAAGGTCGCCGTCGACGAGCCGGTCCAGGACGAGGGCCACGTCCAGGCCCCAGGCGCGGACGTCCTCCAGGCCGACGTTCATCGACTCGGCGGAGTCGGCCACGGGGTGCCGCAGCCGGTCCACGATGTCGGTGAGGATCGGCTGGCGGTCGGTGACCGTGTCGTGGACGTACGCGTGGGCGACCTTCAGCGCGAAGCCGGAGCGCTCGTCCAGGCCGCGGCCCATCGCGACCTCGATGATCGTGCGGAGCAGCGCGAGCTGGCCCGTGGTGGTGATCGCCGGGTCGAGCGGGTTGAGCTTGGTGCCGCCGTCGAGGGCCGCCATCGGGTCCAGGCGGATGGGAGTTATTCCGAGGGCCTTGGCGATGAGGTTCCACTCGCCGACGCCGTCCTCGCCCTGTGCGTCCAGGACGACGACCTGGCGGTCGCGGAAGCGCAGCTGGCGCAGGACGTACGTCTTCTCCAGGGCCGACTTGCCGTTGCCGGACTCGCCGAGGACCAGCCAGTGCGGGGCGGGGAGTTGCTGCCCGTACAGCTGGAACGGGTCGTAGATGTAGCCCTTGCCGGAGTAGACCTCGCGGCCGATGATCACGCCGGAGTCGCCCAGGCCGGGCGCGGCGGTCGGCATGTAGACGGCCTGGGCCTGGCCCGTGGAGGTGCGGACGGGGAGCCGGGTGGTCTCCACCTTGCCGAAGAGGAAGCTGGTGAAGGCGTCGGTGATCGCTGCGAGGGGGTCCAGCATGGCCATGGGGGGAGCGCCTCCTCGGCGTCAGCGGTCGTCGCGCCTGGGGCGCGGGCTCCGGCGTGGCATCGTTGTCCCTGTCGTCCTTCCCATTAGCGCCGTCCCTGGAGACGGAGCGTCAAGTGCGCACAGGCGCATGGTGCTACCTCCCGGCCCCTCAGCGGCGGATGCCGGTCGCGAACGGGAGCGTGTTGACGAACGCCCGGTGGTGCTCACGGTCGCACCACTCCAGCTTGAGGTACGACTTGCCCGCCGAGGCGCGGATCGTGCGCTTGTCGCGGGCCAGGGCCTCCGGGGAGCGGGACGAGACCGTGATGTAGCCGACCAGGTTGACGCCCGCAGCGCCGGAGGCGAGGTCCTCGCCGCGCTGGTCGATGCGGGTGTGGTGGGCGATGTCGCGGGGGTCGACGACGCGGTTCATCTTGGCGGCGCGGCTGGCGTCGGCGTCGTCGTTGGTCTTCTCGGTGAGCATGCGCTCGATGGCGACGTCGGTCGGCTCGAGGTCCATGCAGACCGCGACGGTGCGGATCACATCCGGGGTGTGGACCAGCAGCGGGGCCATGAAGTTGACGCCGACGGGGGTCAGCGGCCACTCCTTGACCCAGGCAGTGGAGTGGCACCAGGGGGCGCGGGTGGCCGATTCGCGGGTCTTGGCCTGGAGGAAGGTCGGCTCGGTGGCGTCCAGTTCCGCGGGCCAGGCGTTGCGGCGGGTCATCGCCTGGATGTGGTCGATCGGGTGGTCCGGGTCGTACATGGAGTGGATGAGCGAGGAAAGCCGCGCCTGGCCGAGCGGCTGCCGGACCCGGATGTCGGCCTCGGTGAGGCGCGCGCAGATGTCGGTGAGCTCGCGGGCCATGACGGCGGCGATACCGGCGTCCTTGTCGAGGGCCTTGCGGCCGCCGCCCGCGGCACGGGCGATGGCGTTGCCCTCGGCGGCGAGTTCGCGGCTGTAGTGCATGCACGCGACGAGGTAGGCGCGGTGCTGCTCGGACGAGGTCGACACCATCGACTGCAGTTGGTCGTAGGAGTCCTTGAGCCACTGCTCGGCCTTGTCGTCGCCGCGCTGGGCGACGTCCTTGGCATGCGCGTCGGGGTCGGCGGGGAGGGTGCGGGCGAGCATCTGCAGCCGGGTGACGAAGCCGTCCCCGTTGGCGACGTGCTTCAGGAGCGTGCCGAAGCGCTCGACCAGGGCCTCCTGGTCCTCGCTGTCGCGCAGGCCGACGCCGGGGCCCTCGATCTCGATGGCGGCGGTCACGGTGCGCCGGTCGACGTGCAGCAGCACGGCGATCTCATCCGGGCCGAAGGGCGCCGACAGCCAGGTGATGCGGCCGATGCCGGGCGGCGGCCCGATCTCCACCTCGCGTCCGTCGAGCCGGGTACCGGCCTCCGCGGCGGCGGAGCGGTACGTCGCGGCGGTGCGCAGGGTACGGCGGTAGCTGCGGTTGATCTCGAACCAGCGGTAGAAGGTGCGGCGCCGGTAGGGCATGTAGACGGCGGCGAAGGCGAGCAGCGGCCAGCCCGTCAGGCCGAGGATGCGCAGCGGCAGCACGGGGATCAGCAGGCCGCACATCATGCCGAGGAACGCGCCGGCGATGATCAGGGCGATCTCGCCGGTCTCGCGGTTCTTGCCGACGATGGCGTTGGGACGTGCCTTGCCGATCAGGTACGTACGCCGCTGCTGCGGCGGGGCGTAGGGCTGGGACGTCACCGGCTTTCGCCTCCTGCTGTCTTGCTGGGTCCGCCGCCGTTGCCGCGGTCAGGGGTCGTGCGCGGCGCGGGGGTCGGTGCCTGCGCGGTGCCGTTGCGGCTGCTGTGCGCGGCGATGCCGCTGGGCACGGCGTTCGCGGGCTGTGCGGCGCCGCCCGTGGCCTGCTCCTGGGGACCGCCGCGGCTGCTGTGGGTCTTGATGCCCTGCTTCACCAGCGCGGCCGGGGAGGAGATGACGGCGGCGGCCTGGGACTCGGCGCTCGCCTTGCGGTTGTTGCGAAGGCTGGCCACGTCGTCGCCGAAGCCGGGGACGAAACGGTAGATCATCGCGCTGGCGAAGATGGCCAGCAGGATGATGGCCAGACCCGACACGACCGCGCCGAAGGCGGTGGGCCCGTCGGAGCCGCTGAGCGCGCCCGCGAGGCCCAGCACGACCACGATCACCGGCTTCACGAGGATCACCGCGATCATGATCCCGGCCCAACGGCGCACGTGGTGCCACATGTTCTTGTCGACCAGGCCCGAGTACACGGCGGTGCCGAGCAGCGCGCCGACGTACAGCAGGGCGGCACGGATGACGAGTTCGAGCCACAGGACGCCGGCGGCGAGCACGGACACCAGGGAGACCACGATCAGCATGATCGGGCCGCCGCCGATGTCGGAGTCCTTGGTCAACGCCTCCTGGAACGAGCCGAAGAAGGTTTCGGTGCTGGCGGACGTGCCGGACGCGATGACCTCCGTGATGCCGTCGGTCGCGGACACGACTGTGTAGAGGATCAGCGGCGTGAAGGCGGAGGCGATCACGGTCAGCCAGAGGAAGCCGACCGCCTCGGTGAGGGCCTCCGTCAGGGGCACCCCGCGCACGGCTCGCTTGGCGACGGCCAGCAACCACAGGAGGAGCGTGAGGAAGGTGGAGGCGGCGAAGACGACGGCGTACTGGGTGAGGAAGGCCTTGTTGGTGAAGTCCACGGCGGCGGTCTTGTTGACGGCCTTGGACAGGCCGTCGATGACCCAGGCGGCGGCGTCGGCGCAGCCGCGCGCGAGCGAGTCGAGGGGGTCGAGCGGGTCCGCCACGGATGGGGTGTGACCGGAGCCGCCACCGCTTTCGCAGTAGTCGCGTGCGGGGCCGACGATGAGTTCGCACTCGTCCTTGCCGCCCGATGGGGAGGGGGTCGGGGACGGTGCCGCGAAAGCCCGTGCGGACCAGAGCACCGCCACCGTCTGCAGGGTGACCAGGGCGGCGCCGATCGTGGTGGCATGGCGCTGGTTACCGGGCATAGGTGAAACCCCCATACTGGTCGACGGCGTTGGCGATCTCGTCGGCAGTCGATGCGGTTCGGTCGCTGTTGACTGGCGCGGGGCCGTCCTTCTGCGAGAAGCTCTCGACCTTCCAGTCCTTGTCCGCCCAGCGCAGCTTGAGCGTCATCGTGAACCAGTCGTTGGCGACCGGGTTCGTGGAACCCTCGCCGGCGGTCCCGAACACGCCGGTGCACCAGACCTCCACCGTCGCGGTGTCGCCGCGGAAATCGGTGATCCTGGTGCCCACGGGGACGGTCCGGGAGACGTAGGTCATGCCCTCCGGGGCGTTGCCGTTCTCGTCGAGGCCCAGCTTCGCGAGGAAGTCCGTCGAGTAGGCGTTGTCGAGCTTGGTCTGCAGTCCGTCCACCGTGCCGTTGGTGAAGAGCCGCTGCACGATCTCGTGCCGCCGGTCCGGGTTGAGGATGTCGGCGGACACCAGCGCCACGGCGTAGTTCGCGGCGGCGGACTGCGCGCCCTGGTCGGTGCGGGCGTAGCCCGTGGGGATGCCCGCGTTGTTGCCGTTCACCGGCTTCGTGCCGGTGGGCGATGTCGGCTGGGACCGGGCGCCGTTGGAGGAGTCGCCGCTCCGGCCGCCGCTGCCAGGGGAGTCGGTCGGGGAGCCGCCGCCGCGGTTGGCGAAGGCGATGGCGGCGATCAGCAGCACGATGACGCCGACGACCGCAACGAGGTTGCGGCTGGAGCGCTGTGGGCGGCGGGAGGGGCCGCCCGTGCCGACCGGGGGCTCGGGGAGACGGGTACGCGTCGGGGGGCCGTCCTGGCCGAGGCTCATCGGGGGCTCGCCCCCTCGGGGGTCATCGGGTGAGTGGGCATCAGCAGACAGCCTCGGGTGGGGTGCGGGGCCGGGACGGGCCCCTCGGGGACAGTGCGCGGGGATGGGGCGGAGTCCGACGCGAGGCCGCTAGACCGCCATCCCGTAGACGATGGTGAAGAGCGTGCCGAGGGAGCCGATGATGAACACGCCGGTCAGGCCGGCGATGATCAGTCCCTTGCCCTGCTCCGCACTGAAGGTGTCGCGGAGCGCCGTCGCTCCGATGCGCTGTTTCGCCGCGCCCCAGATCGCGATGGCCAGGCAGAGCAGGATCGCCACTGCCATGACCACCTCGATCATGACGCGTGCTTCGTTCCCCAGAGAGCCGAAAGGCCCCCAGTCCGGGGCGATACCACCGATGATGGTGTTGATGTCGCCCTTGTCGGCCGCCAGGAACATGAGAACTCACCACCACGCTAGATCAGTTGGCGTCCTCGACGGGGCGCAAGGAGCCAAGGTCTATCTTGGCGGAGGATGCCGCCGTCGTATGTCGACTCGGCGACTTTCTCAGCCGATTCCCCTGTGTGATCCGGGCCGCAGCCGTCAGACTGGACACGCTGGCGTGCGATCCCGTGTTCGATGAGACTTTGTTGACTACTCTGTGTATCACGGTGGTGAGCGGAGGGCAACGATTGGCGATGCTGCGGGTGGGGATGCTCCCCAGGGCCTGGTGCACCGTCACCTTCCGCGCCGGGCAGGGTGATGCGACGAAGGGGTGGGGTGGGTGACGGCGGCTTCGCGGACCGCGCGGAAGGCCTGGCTGGTGTCGGTGGTCGTGGGTGGCCTCTTCATGTCGTTCGTCATGCTGCTCGTCGTCGGTACGTACCTGGTGGCGGCCAGGCTGACCGGCGGAGGCGGGGCGGTGACGCTGGCCAGGGGGGCGGTGCCGGCGGCGTACCAGGACCTGGTGCAGAAGTGGGGGAACCTCTGCGGGGCCATCAACCCGGCGCTGCTGGCGGCCCAGCTCTACCAGGAGAGCGGCTGGAACCCGAGGGCGCAGAGCGCCGCGCGGGCGCAGGGGATAGCGCAGTTCATCCCGGGGACGTGGGCGACGCACGGCGTGGACGGCGACGGCGACGGCGACCGCGACGTGTGGGACCCGGCGGACGCCATCCCCTCGGCGGCCTCGTACGACTGCCAGCTGGCCGGTTACGTGAAGGACGTGCCGGGGAACCCGACGGAGAACATGCTCGCCGCCTACAACGCGGGCGCCTACCGGGTCATCCAGGCCGGCGGGGTGCCGAGGATCCGGGAGACCCAGAACTACGTACGGATCATCACGACGCTGCAGAAGAGCTTCGCGGCCCCCGTGGGACCGGTCGGGCCGTCGCGGCAGGCGGCGGGCGCGATCTACTACGCCCAGCAGAAGCTGGGGACGAAGTACCTGTGGGGCGGGAACGGCACGCCGGAGCAGGGCGGCCGGTTCGACTGCTCGGGTCTGTCGAAGGCGGCGTACCACTCGGTGGGCATCGAGCTGCCGCGCGTGGCCAACGACCAGTGGAACGCCGGGCCGCACCCGAAGCGGGACGAGCTGCTCCCGGGCGACCTGGTCTTCTTCGCGTACGACCTGACCGATCCGCGGTCCATCCACCACGTGGGGATCTACGTCGGCGGCGGCTACATGATCAACGCTCCCTACACGGGCGCGGTGATCCGCTTCGACAAGATCGACACCCCGGACTACATCGGGGCGACGCGTGTGACGGCGGCGGGCGCGGCGGCGGTGTGACGGTCGCGTGCCCGCCGCGGCGTCGCGGTGGGTGAACACCCGGCCCCGGCATGCGGGAACGTGTCTCCCTTCGATAACGCCTTGGTGATCATCCGGTGGAGACCGGAACGCGGCGTACCGTGCCACCCGTTGGACGGGGGAGAATCGACTCCCACACGGACGTGCACGGGGGTGCGGCGGAAGACAGTTAGGGGACACCGGTGGCAGAGCTCTCGCTGGACGGCTCGAACCCGGACGTCAGCCTGCTCCGCGACATCAACGGGCTCGCGAAGGGCGCCCCGCGCTGGTTCGACCGCGTGATGGAGGCCGTCGGCGAGTACGGCCTGATCGTGCTCATGGTGCTGATCGCCGGCTGGTGCTGGTGGCGCGTGGCGCGCCGCAGCGGCGTCGAGGCGCCGACGGCCGTGGCGGGCGTGATCTGGTCCGGGCTGGCGGCGTCGATCGCGCTGGTGCTCAACATCCCGCTGCGGAACTTCGTGGAACGGCCCCGGCCCTTCGTGGAGCACGAGGGCATCGACGTCCTCGTGAAGGGGAAGACCGACTTCTCCTTCGTCAGCGACCACGCGACCTTGACGATGGCCGTCGCGATGGGCCTGTTCATGGTCAGCCGCAAGTGGGGCCTGGCGGCCATCGGGGTCGCGCTGGCCGAGGGCTTCTGCCGCGTCTACATGGGCGTGCACTACCCGACCGACGTCCTGGGCGGATTCGCGCTCGGCACGGCCGTGGCGCTGCTGCTCGCCCCGGCGGCGCTGGCGCTGCTGACCCCGCTGACGAAGGCGGTGGCCGGCTCCGGCCTGGGCGTGCTCGTGCAGGCGGCGCAGGGCCGCCCGGAGGCCCACCGGGGCGAACCCTACCCGGAGCCGTCGGCGGCCGACAAGGACCTGGCCGCCTGACGGCCGGCGGCGGCGGGCGCGCAGCCGCCTACAGCGCCTGCTGGAAACTGAACAGCCGTGAGGGGTCGTAACGGGCCTTCAGGCGGGTCAGCTTGTCGGCGGCCGAACCGTAGTAGGCCGCGCGCCAGTCGGTCAGCGTGGCGTCGGTGTAGTTCTGGTACGCGGCGCCGGAGGCGTGGCGGCGCATGGCCGAGTGGAGCCCGGCGAGCCAGCCCGTGGTGCCCGGGGCCTCTATGTACTGCGCCAGGAAGCGCGAGCGCCGGTGCACGAAGGCGGTGGCCGTGGGCGAGACCCGGTTGACGGCGCCGCCCAGGGCGGTGAGCGAGACACTGCCGGAGCCGGAGCGGAGCCCCTCCACCTGCGACAGGAGTGTCTGGATGCCGGCGGCGGAGAGCGAGCGGTCGTAGAAGTCGGAGCGCGCCGCGTAGGTCTCGCGGCCGAGCCGGCCGGAGGGGCTGCGGCCCGGGGTGTTGCCGGGCAGGTGGCACTGGGCGGTGCTCAGGTTCGAGCAGCCCGCGTACGCGAGGGCCGCGTCGAGGTAGGAGCGCGGATGCAGGGAGACGGTGGCCGCGGAGGCGCCGACGCGGTCGGCGAGCCGGTCGACGGCGTTGGCGAGCCCGTCCCGTGAGGTGATGCCCACGGTGGCGATGCTGATCCGTGGCGACCCGGTGCCCGACTTGTCCAGGTGCAGGGCGGACCAGATCTCGTCGGGCTGGGTGGGGCCCCACTCCTGCCAGGCGCTCAGGACGGCCGCGGCCTTGCTCCACGGCCAGGTCAGGTAACCGGTGACGACCTGGGGGGAGGCCTGCGTGTCGAACGTGAGCCGGGTGACCACGCCGAACTGCCCGCCTCCCGCGCCGCGCAGCGCCCAGAACAGCTCCGGGTTCTCGCTGGCGCCGCAGCGCAGTACGCGCCCGCCCGCCGTGACGATCTCGGCGCCGGTGAGGCTGTCGCAGGTCAGCCCGTACGCCCGGCTGAGCACGCCATGGCCGCCGCCGAGCGTGAGACCGGATATGCCGACCGTCGGGCACGAGCCGGCCGGCAGGGTGCGCCCGCTCGCCCCGAGCCGGGTGTAGACGTCGATCAGCTTCGCGCCGGCCCCGATGGTCGCGGTGCCGCCGGAGAGACTCACCGAGGCCATGGCGGAGACGTCGAGGACGAGCCGGCCCTTGCCGCCGGAGTAGCCGGCGTAGGAGTGCCCGCCGTTGCGGACCGAGACGGGCACGCCGGTGCGGCGGGCGAAGTCCAGGCACTCGCGGATGTCCTCGGTGCCCGAGACGTAAGCCACAGCGGCGGGGCGCTGCCCGTCGAATCGGGTGTTGTACAGCAGGCGCGCGGTGGCGTAGTCCGCGTCGTCGGGCAGGACGAGGCGGCCGTCCAGGGTGCGGCCGAGGGCCTTCCAGTCCGGGCGGACCGTCGGCGAGGCGCTGGGTGAGGCGGCCCCGGTGGCCGTCGTGGCGGTGCCGGGGGTGCCGGGTGCGGGGCTGCCCGCGTGCGCGGGGCGGCCGCTCTCGGGGGTGCAGGCCGCGGCCGGCCAGCCCGCCGCGGCGATGCCGGCGCCGCCGCGGATCAAAGTTCGTCGGTTCAAGGTGGGGCCTCCCGCTCCGCTTCCCCGTGTGGTCGTCCGTGAGGACGGTGGGGAACGGGTGACCGGTTGCGGGTGGGGAATGTGACGTCCGCCGGGCCGTCGTCAGCCCTGCTCGTGCTCGGTGGCGTCACGGCGGGCGCGGTCGCGGGCGCGGCGGGCCGGGCCCCGCCAGCCGCAGACGCAGGTCGCGTGGGAGAATGCGCCCTTCTCCATGGTGGTCGCCCGGTGGAGGGGCGGGGGCGGATCACTGGGTGGCACGGAACAAAGCTACCGGCCGTGACGCGGTGCCCTGACCCTCGTTATGCCCGACGACGTCCGAGGCGCGGCATGGTGCGGGGGGTTGGCGGAGATGGGGCAGCTCGGTCGGGCGACTGCGGCAGCCGTGGGTCTCGGGTTGTGCGCGCTGGCGGTGGCGGGCTGCTCGGCCGGTGGTGAGGCCGTCGAGGTGGACAGCGTCCCGGTCGACGCCGGGGGAACGCTGCGGCAGGCGGTGGACTCCCTGGTCGCCGCGGGCAGCTCGAAGGTGCGCACGTCGATGGAGATGGCCAGCGGCGGTACGAAGATCGCCATCAGGGGCACCGGTTCCTTCGACTACGCCGAGCGGCGCGGCCGCCTCCAGGTCGTCCTGCCGCAGGACGCAGCCGGGGACGCCGATCACGAGCCGGTCACGGAGCTGCTGACGCCCGGCGCCCTCTATATGAAGAACCGGGGCGAGGGCGTGCCCGCCGACAAGTGGGTGCGGGTCGACACGACCAGCCTGCCGGACGGCAACCTGGTCACGGGCGGCGCGACCGATCCCCTGATGGCCGCGGAGCTGCTGCGGGCGGCCCGCGAGGTGCGGCAGGCCGGGACGGAGACCCTGGACGGCGTGCGGGTGCGGCACTTCCGGGGGGTCACGGACATCGCGGAGGCCGCGCGCCTCGCCTCCCCGCCGGCGCGGGCGGAGCTCGCGGCCGCGGCGAAGGGTTTCACCGTGACCCGGGTGCCGTTCGACGCCTGGCTCGACGAGGACGGCCGGCTGCGCAAGGTGCGGCAGCGCTTCACCTTCAGCAACGGCCGGGGCGCGGGCGCACGGAGCGCGCCGGCCCAGGTCACGGTGGTCTCGACGACCGGGATGTACGGGTTCGGGGCGCCGGTGCGGGTCACGCTGCCTCGCGGGACAGACATCTACACGGGGAAGATCGTTTCTGCCACCGGCCCCTGAGGGCTTGCCGAAATGGCCCGTCCGTGTCATGCACGGACCGTGCACCAGTCCCTACGCTGGGCGGGGAGGAGGTGGTGCACGTGGCGGTGTGGCTCCTGGACCAGGACGATCAGGTCCACGTGGCCCTCGCGGAGATCGAGCTGTGCTGCGAGCTGATGATCGCGGCGTCGGCGACGACCGAGGAAAGGCTGAGTTCCGAGCGTATCGATGAGGTGCTGAACGTGATCCCCCGCGTGCCCGCGCAGGGGACCAGGCGGTCGGCAGGGGCCGGTCGCTAGCTCCGGAGCAGCCGGGCTATGGCGGCGGTGGCCTCGGCCACCTTGTCGTCGGCCTCCGGCCCGCCCTTCGCGGCGGCGTCCGCGACGCAGTGCCGCAGGTGCTCCTCCAGCAACTGGAGAGCGAAGGACTGCAGGGCCTTCGTGCCGGCCGACACCTGGGTGAGGATGTCGATGCAGTACACGTCCTGCTCGACCATGCGCTGCAGACCGCGGATCTGCCCTTCGACGCGGCGCAGCCGCTTGAGGTGCTGGTCCTTCTGCTTGGCGTAGCCGTGCTGGTGCGCCTCGTGCCCGTGCTCCGGGGCGTCCCCGGCGGTGTCCGCGTGCCCGTCGGGCGCCGCGGGCCCGGTGTGCCCGGCGTCGTCCGCCGCAGGCCGTACCTGCTCGCCGGCTCCGCCGGTCTCGGTGACCGTCATGATGTCCCTCCTGCCCCTATACCCCGGTCGGGTATATCGTACCGAATTCGCCCCCATGTGCGAGGTGCGTGGAGAACCCCTACTGGGGCGCACCCCCGGCGATGAGCGACACTGTAGGACGCCGGTGAGTTGTGGCCGGATGATGTGCCTAGCATCAATGCGACCGAAAACGATGTATTCCGAGGACTTCACGTGCGCTTTCGTCTGACCCCCAGGGAGACGAGCTTCTACGACATGTTCGCCGCATCCGCGGACAACATCGTCACAGGATCGAAGCTCCTCATGGAACTGCTCGGGGCCGATCCGGCCACCCGCGCGGAGATCGCCGAACGGATGCGCGCCGCGGAGCACGCGGGCGACGACGCGACGCACGCGATCTTCCACCAGTTGAACTCCTCCTTCATCACGCCCTTCGACCGTGAGGACATCTACTCCCTGGCGTCGTCCCTCGACGACATCATGGACTTCATGGAGGAGGCCGTCGACCTGGTCGTGCTGTACCAGATCGAGGAGCTGCCCCGCGGGGTCGAGCAGCAGATCGAGGTGCTGGCCCGGGCGGCCGAGCTGACCGCCGAGGCGATGCCGCACCTGCGCACCATGGACAACCTCACCGAGTACTGGATCGAGGTCAACCGGCTGGAGAACCAGGCGGACCAGATCCACCGCAAGCTGCTGGCCCATCTCTTCAACGGCAAGTACGACGCCATAGAGGTGCTCAAGCTCAAGCAGATCGTGGACGTCCTGGAGGAGGCGGCGGACGCCTTCGAGCACGTGGCCAACACCGTGGAGACCATCGCGGTCAAGGAGTCCTGACCGCGGTGGAGACCTTCTCTCTGGTCGTGACCATCGGGGTCGCGCTCTTCTTCACGTACACCAACGGCTTCCACGACTCCGCGAACGCCATCGCCACCTCCGTGTCCACCCGGGCGCTGACGCCGCGGGCCGCGCTGGCGATGGCCGCGGTGATGAACCTCGCCGGCGCCTTCTTCGGCACCGGGATCGCCCACACCGTCAGCGAGGGCCTGATCGAGACGCCGCACGGGCAGACCGGGATGGCGATCCTCTTCTCGGGACTGGTCGGGGCGATCGTCTGGAACCTGATCACCTGGTACTACGGCCTGCCCTCCTCCAGCAGCCACGCGCTCTTCGGCGGTCTGGTGGGGGCGGCGCTGGCCGGCGGCACGGGGGTCATCTGGTCCGGGGTGGTGGAGAAAATCATCCTGCCGATGTTCCTGTCGCCGGTCGTCGGCCTGGCCGTCGGCTACCTGGTGATGCTGGCCATCCTGTGGATCTTCCGCAAGGCCAACCCCCACAAGGCCAAGCGCGGCTTCCGCATCGCGCAGACCGTCTCGGCCGCGGGCATGGCGCTCGGCCACGGTCTGCAGGACGCGCAGAAGACGATGGGCGTCGTGGTGCTCGCGCTGACCATCGCCGACGTCCAGGAGGAGGGCGACGGGATCCCGCTGTGGGTGAAGTTCGCCTGCGCGGCGATGCTCTCGCTCGGTACGTACGCCGGCGGCTGGCGCATCATGCGCACCCTCGGCCGCAAGATCATCGAGCTGGACCCGCCCCAGGGCTTCGCCGCGGAGACCACGGCGGCGTCGATCCTCTACACGACCGCCTACATCTTCAAGGCGCCGATCTCCACGACCCATGTCATCACCTCGGCGATCATGGGCGTCGGTGCGACGAAGCGGGTCAACGCGGTCCGCTGGGGCGTCGCGAAGAACATCGTGACCGGCTGGTTCATCACGATGCCTGCCGCCGCGCTGGTGGCGGCGCTGGTCTACGCCGTGGTGCACGTGGCCTTCGGCTGAGCCGGGTACGACCCGCCCCCGGTAGGACGCAAATGGGCCCGCCCCCCGTACGGGGAGCGGGCCCTTCGCCTTGCGGTGGCACCGCCATGCAGCACCGCAGGACGGCTGTGGCCGGGCTGCGGACGGATCAGCCGAAGCGGCCGGAGATGTAGTCCTCGGTCGCCTGGACGGACGGGTTGGAGAAGATCCGCTCCGTGTCGTCGATCTCGATCAGCTTGCCGGGCTGGCCGACCGCCGACAGGTTGAAGAAGGCGGTGCGGTCCGAGACGCGGGCGGCCTGCTGCATGTTGTGGGTCACGATGACGATGGTGAAGCGCTCCTTGAGCTCACCGATCAGGTCCTCGATGGCGAGGGTGGAGATCGGGTCGAGCGCGGAGCAGGGCTCGTCCATGAGCAGGACCTGGGGCTCGACCGCGATGGCGCGGGCGATGCACAGACGCTGCTGCTGACCGCCGGACAGGCCCGAACCGGGCTTGCCCAGGCGGTCCTTGACCTCGTTCCAGAGGTTGGCGCCGCGCAGCGACTTCTCGACGATCGTGTCGAGGTCGCTCTTCCTCTTGACGCCGTTCAGCTTCAGGCCGGCCGCGACGTTGTCGTAGACCGACATCGTCGGGAACGGGTTGGGGCGCTGGAAGACCATGCCGACCGTGCGGCGCACGGAGACCGGGTCCACACCGGCGCCGTACAGGTTCTCGTCGTCCAGGAGCACCTTGCCCTCGACGCGGCCGCCGGGGGTCACCTCGTGCATGCGGTTGAGGGTGCGCAGGAAGGTGGACTTGCCGCAGCCGGAGGGGCCGATGAAGGCCGTCACCGTGCGCGGCTCGATGTTCATCGAGATGTCGTCGATCGCCTTGAAGCCGCCGTAGTAGGCGGAGAGTCCGCTGACGTCGATTCGCTTGGCCATGGTGGCGTTGCTCGCAATCCTTGGGTCGCTGATGTTGGCCGCGTCAGCGACCGGTCTTCGGGGCCTTCCAGCGCGCGATGCCGCGCGCCACGAGGTTGAGGATCATGACGAAGGCGATCAGCACGAGCGCCGCCGCCCACGCCCGGTCGTAGCTCGGCTCATTGCCGTTCTGGTACTGCTGGTAGATGTAGAACGGCAACGAGGCCTGGGGGCCGTTGAACGGGTCGTTGTTGATCAGGTTGTTGCCGAAGACCAACAGCGCGATGGGCGCGCTCTCGCCGGCGATACGGGCGACCGCGAGCATCACGCCGGTGGTGATGCCGCCGATCGCGGTCGGGATGACCACCTTCACGATGGTGCGCCACTTGGGGACACCGAGGGCCAGCGAGGCCTCGCGCAGCTCGTTGGGGACGAGCTTGAGCATCTCCTCGGTGGAGCGGACGACCACCGGCATCATCAGGATGGCCAGGGCCATGGCGCCGGCGAAGCCCGAGGGGCCGAAGCCCAGTATCAGGTTCCAGGTCGACAGGATGAACAGACCGGCGACGATCGACGGGATGCCCGTCATGACGTCGACGAAGAAGGTCACGGCCCCGGCGAGGCGGCCCTTGCCGTACTCGACCAGGTAGACGGCGGTCATCATGCCGATCGGCGCCGCGATGGCGGTGGCGATACCGACCTGCTCCAGGGTGCCGATGATGGCGTGGTAGACACCGCCGCCCTCGCCGATGGTCAGCACGCCGTTCATGGAGTGCGACAGGAAGGCGCCGTCGAGGATCTTGACGCCCTTGCTGACCGTGGTCTGGATCAGGGAGTACAGCGGGAGTGCGGCGAGGACGAAGGACGCCCAGATGACGCTGGTGGCGACCCGGTCCTTGGCCTGGCGGCGGCCTTCGACCACGGTGGCGATCACATAGGTGCCGAGGACGAACAGCAGGACGGCGATCAGACCCCACTGGATCCTGCTGTCCAGGCCGGCCCCGAGGCCGATGCCGACGGCGAGCGCGATCGCGCCGACCGCGATGCCCGCGGGGGCCCACGTGGGGAGCCGGCGCTGGGCCAGGGCGCGCTGCGGCACCGCGGGGGCGGAGCGCTTGTCTGCTATGGCGTGGCTCATGCGTTGGCCCCCGAGTATTCCTTGCGCTTGGCGACGATCGCGCGGGCGGCGCCGTTGACGAGCAGCGTGATGACGAAGAGCACCAGACCGGAGGCGATCAGCGCGTCACGGCCGAACTCGTTGGCCTCGCCGAACTTGGCGACGATGTTCTGGGAGAAGGTCCCGCCGACCGGGTCCAGGATGTGCGCCGACAGGATCGGCGAGGCGGACAGCACCGTGGCGACGGCCATCGTCTCGCCGAGCGCGCGGCCGAGGCCGAGCATCGAGGCGCTGATGATGCCGGACCGGGCGAAGGGGAGCACCGACATGCGGACGGTCTCCCAGCGCGTCGCGCCGAGGGCCAGGGCGGCCTCCTCGTGCATCCGCGGCACCTGGCGGAAGACCTCGCGGCTGACGTTGGTGATGATCGGGAGGATCATGATCGCCAGCAGGATGCCGACGGTGAAGATCGAGCGGGCCGCGCCCTGCGGGTCTTCCTTCTCGAAGACGACGGTCCAGCCGAGGTAGTCGTCCAGCCACATGTTCAGGCCGGTCAGGTGCGGGACCAGGAAGAGCGCGCCCCACAGGCCGTAGATGATGCTGGGCACGGCGGCGAGCAGGTCCACGATGTACGACAGCGGGGCGGCGACGCGGCGCGGCGCGTAGTGCGAGATGAACAGCGCGATGCCGACAGCGATCGGGACCGCGATGACCATCGCGATGATCGAGCTGACGATCGTGCCGTAGGCCAGCACGGCGATGCCGAAGACCGGCGGGTTGGCGCCGGCGTTCCACTCGAAGGTGGTCAGGAAGTTGCCGTGGTCCTTGGAGATCGCGTTGATCGCGCGGATCGTCAGGAAGATCGCGATCGACGCCATGATCACCAGCAGCAGGATGCCGGAACCACGGGAGAGCCCCGAGAAGATCTTGTCGCCGGGGCGCGTGACTGTGGCCCCGGCATGCCTTGTGGCCATTGGCGGGGTGGGGTTCTGTGCGGTTGTAGCCATCGGTTTTCTCTCCGGTCTGGGTGGGGGATCACTCCCCCGGCGGCGGTGCACCGGAAGTGCGGCCGGCCCCGCGACATCGCGTCGCGGGGCCGGCCGACTGGGTCAGGACAGGGCGTCCACGGTGGAGCGGACCTTCGTGGCGATCTCGGCCGGGAGCGGCGCGTAGCCGGCCTCGGCCAGGATCGACTGGCCCTCCTCGGAGGCGGTGTAGCCCAGGAAGGACTTCACCAGCGGCAGGGTCTCGGCCTTGTTGCCCTTGTCGCAGGCGATCTCGTAGGTCACCAGGACGATCGGGTAGGCGTTGTCGGCCTTGGTGGTGTACGCGGCGGACATGTCCAGGGACAGGTCGGCACCGGTGCCCACGACCTTCGCCTGCGCGATGCCGGCGGAGGCGTTGTCGGCGGTGGCCTCGACCGGGGCGGAGGCGCCGGTGTCGATCTTCACCGTCTTGATGCTGTTGGCGGTCGCGTAGGAGAGCTCGAAGTAGCCGATCGAGCCGTTGACCTGCTTGACCTGGGCCGCGACACCGGAGGACTTGGCGGCGGACTGGCCACCCTTGCCCGCCCACGCCTTGGCGTGCTCGTACGGCCACGCGTCCTTGGCGGCACCGTTGAAGTACTTGGTCAGGTTGTCCGTGGTGCCGGACTCGTCCTGCCGGTGGAAGCTCTGGATCTTGGTGCTGGGAAGCTTGGCGTCCGGGTTCAGCTTCTTGATGGCCGCGTCGTCCCACTTGGTGATCTTCGAGTCGAAGATCTTGGCCAGGGTCGGGGCGTCCAGGACCAGGTTGTCCACGCCGGAGAGGTTGTAGCCGACGGCGATCGGGCCGCCGACCATCGGGATGCTGATGCCGGTGCCGTCGGTGCAGACCTTCTTGGACGCCTCGACCTCTTCGGGCTTCAGCGGCGAGTCGGAGCCGGCGAAGCCGTCCGTGCCGTTGTTGAAGTCGATGATGCCCTCACCGGAGGACGACGCCTTGTAGTTGATCTGGGCGCCGGAGCAGGCCTGCTGGTAGTTCTTGACCCAGGCGTCCATGGCGTTCTGCTGCGCCGAGGAGCCCGAAGCGAGGAGCTGGCCGCCCTTGTCCGCGCACTTGATGCTGCTGGACGAGGTGGGCGCCTTGCTGCTGTCGCCGCCCGCGTTCGTGTTGTCGTCCGAACCGCACGCAGTGAGCATGAGGGCACCCGAGACCGCGACCGCGCCGACGGCCAGAGCGCGGAGCCCGCTCTTACGCTGAAGCTTCACCTTTGGTGATTCCTTCCTGAAGCCCGCCGGTGGACGGCGAAGCAGAGGTATGGATTTCTGCATCCACCCGGCGGCTGCTCGCTCACCGGTAAGGCCGAAATTAGGCAGATCAGGTGAAGTGGTCGACGGCCAAGGGTGAACGCAAGGTGAACCTCGCATATCAGTGCGGTGCCGTGGCCCACGCCGAGTGGCGTACGTCTCAGCGTCCCACCGTCAGATGCGCGTTCCGCGCAGGAACGCGTCGAGTACGGCACGGTCCCGCTCATGGGTGAGCCGGTTGCGCGCGGCGGCCGGCGGCAGCCAGACCATGCGGTCGACCTCGCGGTTGGGGGAGAAGGAGCCCTCGCGTGCCTCGGCGGCCCAGTAGCGCACGATCTTCACGCGCCCCTCCACGACGTAGGTGGAGGAGGGGAGCACCCGCCCGGGCACGCAGTCGAGCCCGGTCTCCTCCTTGACCTCGCGGAGCGCGCCGTCCAGCGCCGTCTCCCCGCGCTTCAACTTGCCCTTGGGAAGCGACCAGTCGTCGTACTTGGGCCGGTGGATCAGCGCGATCTCCAGGCCCTCGTCGAGCGGGGAGCGGCGCCACAGCACCGCTCCGGCGGCGAGGATGGGGGTGTCGGCGGTGCCGGTGGAGGCGATGGTGGTGCTCCTTTCCGGGCGACGGGCGACGGCAGCTCCCGCGGACGGGCCGGGCCGGTCAGCGCGTCCACAGGTGGGCGAAGGCGTACCGGGCCGCCTCCACCTCCAGGCGCTGGTCGGAGTGGAGCACCCCCAGCGCGTAGGCGGTGGCGGGGGCGATCCGCGGGGTGCGGGCGGCGGCGGTGACGGCGGCCGCGGCCTCCGCCGCCTCCCGGTGCTGCTCCAGCACCCGCGCCGCGGCGGCCAGCCGGGCGGCGGAGTCCTGGTCGTCGTACGCGAGGACCTCCTGGGCGTAGCGGCGCAGCCGCAGCAGTACGCGGACCCGGTTCCACGCCGCGTCCTGGCGTTCGGTGGGCAGCTCGCCGGCGAGTGCCGCGTGCAGCGTCTCACCGTTGTACGGGTGCCTCGCGCGCGGCAGCGGCAGCGCGGCCGCGGCCTCGGTGAGCCGGGCATGGGCCTGCTCCGCCAGCAGCGGCAGCACGGTGGCGGCGGGCTTGCGCGCCGCCGGGGACAGCGGCACCTCGGAGGCGAGCACCGCCACCGCGTCCACCACCGCATGGAACCGCGAGGAGCCCATGGCCTGCAGGGCGGCGGAGTGCGCCCGGGTCCGGGCGAGGGTGAGCTGACGCTCCAGCAGGGCGCCGGCCCGGGCGGCGCCCACGGCGAGCGGGCCGCTCGCGGCGGCGCCGCGTTCGGTGGCCTGCGGCGGGGCGGGGGAGCGGCGGTTGGCCGCGGCGCGGGCCACCGCGGTCAGCGGTTCCGGGGCCTCGGCGACGCCGCCCGGGCGCTCGCGGGACGCCTCGGACGCCGCCGCGGCCGGGTCCGGCGCGGTGGTGGGCACCGGCAGCCACAGGCCGAGGTCGTCGTCGGCGGGGAGGGGAGCGGCGGGGATGCCGCCGGCGTCCTCCGCGGAGGCCAGCCGCTGCAGTGCGCCGATCAGCCGGCCGAGCCGGGCGGCGTAGCGGTGCTCGCGGCCGAGGGTGTCGGTCAGCCAGCCGAGTTCGGCCCGCAGGGGGTCGGCCCAGCCCGGGTCGGTGAGCGACCCGAAGGTGTGCAGCGTTCCGGCGATGCGGCGGGCCGAGCGGCGCATCCGGCGGCCGGACTCGGCGGTGTCGTCCTGGGGCCGGCCAAGTTCGCCCTCGCGTGGGGCCAGGGCGCGCAGAAAGGCCGTGGCCTCCTCCCGCAGGTACGGTGCGAGGACCGCACCGGCCTCACGGTCGGGGAGCCCGCCGGCCGTCAGGCCGGCGGGCGTCACTGCCGTGTCAGGGTGTCGCTGGGCCACGCCGGCGCCTCCGCGCGTCGATGAGCATCTCCTGGATGTGGGGCAGCGGACGCCCTTCGGCGTCGGTGCTGTGCCGGGTCCAGTCCCCGTCCGGGCCGAGCCACCAGGACGAGGTGGAGTCCGAGGTTCCGGTCTCCAGCAGCCGGTTCAGGGAGGCCCGGTGCGCGGGGTCGGAGACCCGGACCAGTGCCTCGATCCGGCGGTCGAGGTTGCGGTGCATCATGTCGGCGCTGCCGAGCCACACCTCGGGGTCGCCTCCGTTGCCGAAGACGAAGACCCGGGAGTGTTCCAGGAAGCGGCCGAGCACGCTGCGCACCCGGATGTTCTCCGACAGGCCCGGCACCCCCGGGCGCAGCGCGCAGATGCCGCGCACCCAGACGTCGACGGGCACGCCGGCCATGGAGGCCCGGTAGAGGGCGTCGATGATCGCCTCGTCGACCATCGAGTTGGCCTTGATCCGGATGTACGCGGGCCGGCCCTCGCGGTGGTGGGCGATCTCCGCGAGGATCCGGGAGACCAGCCCGTCGCGCAGGCTGCGCGGCGCCACCAGCAGGCGGTTGTACGTCTCACGGCGCGAGTAGCCGGAGAGCCGGTTGAACAGGTGGGACAGGTCGGCGCCGACCTGCGGGTCCGCGGTCAGCAGCCCGAGGTCCTCGTAGAGCCGGGCGGTCTTCGGGTGGTAGTTGCCGGTGCCGACGTGGCTGTAGCGGCGCAGGGTGTCGCCCTCCTGGCGGACCACCAGCGACAGCTTGCAGTGCGTCTTCAGCCCGACCAGGCCGTAGACGACGTGGCAGCCGGCCTCCTCCAGCTTGCGGGCCCACTTGATGTTGGCCTGCTCGTCGAAGCGCGCCTTGATCTCGACCAGCACCAGCACCTGCTTGCCGGCCTCGGCGGCGTCGATCAGGGCGTCCACGATCGGCGAGTCGCCGGAGGTGCGGTACAGGGTCTGCTTGATGGCCAGGACGTCGGGGTCCTGCGCGGCCTGCTCCAGGAACCGCTGCACGGAGGTGGAGAAGGAGTTGTACGGGTGGTGCAGCAGCACGTCGCGCTCGCGCAGCGCCGCGAAGACGTCGGTGGCGTGCGCGGACTCGACCTCGGCCAGGTCCGGGTGGGTGCCGCCGACGAACTTCGGGTACTTCAGCTCCGGACGGTCCTGCCCGGCGATCGCGAACAGCCCGGTCAGGTCGAGCGGTCCGGGCAGCGGGTAGACCTCGGCGTCCGCTATGTTCAGCTCCTGGGCCAGGGTGTCCAGGGCCTGCGGGGCGATCGACTCCTCGACCTCCAGGCGGACCGGGGGACCGAAGCGGCGCCGCAGCAGCTCCTTCTCCAGGGCCTGGAGCAGGTTCTCCGCGTCGTCCTCCTCCACCTCCAGGTCCTCGTTCCGGGTCACCCGGAACATGTGGCTGTCCAGCACCTCCATGCCGGGGAAGAGCTCCTCCAGGTGCGCGGCGATGACGTCCTCCAGCGGGACGAAGCGCTGCGGGCCGGCCTCGAGGAACCGGGACAGGATCGGCGGGACCTTCACCCGGGCGAAGTGGTCGTGCCCGGAGACCGGGTTGCGTACGGTGACGGCCAGGTTCAGGGACAGGCCGGAGATGTACGGGAACGGGTGCGCCGGGTCGACGGCCAGCGGGGTCAGGACCGGGAAGATCTTGTTTCGGAAGAGGGTGAAGAGCCGGGCCTGCTCCTTCTCGGTGAGGTCGTTCCACCGGATGATGTGGATGTCCTCCTCGGCGAGCGCCGGGGCCACGTCGTTCTGGAAGCAGGCGGCGTGCCGGGCCATGAGCTCGCGGGCGCGGCTGAGGATGTTCTCCAGCACCTTGGTGGGCGGCAGGCCGGAGGCCGAGCGCTGGGCCACGCCGGTGGTGATGCGGCGCTTCAGGCCGGCGACGCGGACCATGAAGAACTCGTCCAGGTTGCTGGCGAAGATCGCGAGGAAGTTGGCCCGTTCCAGGAGGGGCGTGGCCGGGTCCTCGGCGAGTTCCAGCACGCGCTCGTTGAAGGCCAGCCAGCTCTGCTCGCGGTCCAGGAAACGGTTCAGCGGGAGTTCTTCGTCCGCGCCCTCGTCCTTCACGGCCTCGGCCGGACGGGCCTCGCCCGTCTGCTCCGCGGGCCGCGGCAGGGTCGAGAGGCCGTCCAGGCGCTTCAGTTCGGGGTGCAGGGGCGGGACGACGTGCGGGCGGCCGTAGGCCGGGGCCGGTTCGGCCGGGGACGGTTCGGCCCGGGTCTCGGACTCGGCCGGAGCACCGGAGCCGGACCGTTCGGTCCGGGCGTTCGTCGGGAAGTTCATCGAGGCCATGGGTGCGAGCCCTCCTCCGGATCCGGCACGTCGATCACGTGGTCGGCGGCACGCGGAACCCGGCCGCCGACCATGCCCCCATTGTCCCTGGCGCGCCGGGATACCGGCAGGTCGACAGGGGGAAGGTGGGTCGCGGCGGGCGTCTGCATCCACAGATGCTCGCAAGCGAGTTTGAATCGCCGGTAACGGGCAGGTGGCGGACAGGAAATCGCCGTACGTACCGGCCGTGTCCGGGCGGTCACCCGAATGGCCCCGCCGGGGGCCGGACCGCCCGTCCAGGGGAGCGTCAGGTCTCGGTCCGGTACATCAGGTCGACCTCGTGCGTGGTGAAGCCGAGGCGTTCGTAGACGGCGAGAGCGGGGGCGTTGTCCGCGTCGACGTAGAGCATCGCGGTCGGCAGGCCGCGGTCGTGCACGAGGTGCCGCAGCCCGATCAGGGTCAGCGCCCGGCCCAGGCCGCCGCCCTGCTCCTCGGGGTCGATGCCCAGCACGTAGACCTCGCCGAGGCGCTCGCGCTCGTGCACCTTCGTCCAGTGGAAGCCGGCGAGCCGGTCGCCGCGGAAGGCCAGGAAGAAGCCGGCCGGGTCGAACCAGGGCTCGGCCTTGCGGTCGTCGAGGTCGCGCTGGGTGAGGCTGCCCTGTTCGGGGTGGTGCGCGAAGGCGGCGGCGTTGACCGCCAGCCAGGCGGCGTCGTCCTGCCCGGGGACGAAGGTGCGCACGGTGACGCCGGCGGGGAGCACGGGATCGCCCAGCGGGGGCGCGCCGGTGCCCTCCTCCAAGGGGCGGCGCAGCTGCCGCAGCTCGCGGAAGAGGGCGAGGCCGAGCAGCCCGGCCAGGTGGCGGGCGGCGGGGTGGCCGCCGTGCGCCCACACGCGCAGCCGCTTGCCGGAGGCGGCGAGCAGGGCGTGCCCGAGGGCGCGACCGTGGCCCTGCGTGCGGTACGCGGGATGGATGACCATCTCGGCGGCCGGGGCCTCGACCGGGTCGGTGTCCTCCAGTTGGGCGTACCCGACGAGCACGCCGTCGCTCTCGACCAGCAGGTGGCGTACGCCCTCGCGGGCGCCGCCGCGCAGGTGCAGCCGGCCCTGCTCGGAGACCGCGGCCTGGCCGTCGACGGCCGCGGCCGCCTCGATCAGGGCCAGGACCGCGTCGGCCCGGGCCGGGCTCAGCTCGTCGAGGGTCTCGATCCTGCGGGGGCCCACGGCGGTCTGTTGTGCTGCTGCGTCGGTCATGGGACCGAGCTTACGACCGCGGGGGTGCGCGAGGTGTCCAGCGGCACCAGTGCCGCCGCGCAGCAGGCCATGACCGCCGCGGCGGCGAGGGCGGGCCAGTAGCCGGCGGCCGAGATCAGGGTGGCGCACAGCGGCGGGACGACGGCGGCGGTCAGGTTCTGGCCCGTGTTGTGGACGCCGAGGGCACGGCCGGACCAGGACGGGCCGGCGCGTTCGGCCGTGGCGGTGAACGACAGGCCGTTGGTGCTGGCGGTGATCCCGATGGACAGTACGAGGGCGACGGCGGTCAGCGGTGAGGGGAAGGCCGCGGTCAGGGCCGCCGCGGCCACCACCACGGCGGTGGCGACGGCCAGTTGCCGCATCGGCCGCAGCCGGCTGCCGGCCCGGTCCGACCAGCGCCCGGCGGCGATCCGGAAGCAGGCCCCCAGCACCTGCGCGACGGCGATCAGCCGGCCGGCGCCGACCGCGGACCAGCCCCGGGTGTCCACCAGCAGCACAAGGGCGAAGGCACCCGCCGTGAACTGCGGTACGACCAGCAGCGCGCCCGCGCCGTGGATCCGCCACAAGGCGGCCGAGCCCCGGTACGGGTTGACGTCCGGGGCCGCCCCGGGACCGGCCTGCGGGCGTGCCGGGTCGGCGGCGAGCAGCGCGACCAGGCAGGCGACGCCCCCGCACACGGCGGCCAGGAAGCCGAAGGCGCCGCGCACCCCGTACGCGGCGGCGAGCGGGGGCATGGTCAGCGCGGCCACGCCCATGCCGAGCGGGGTGGCGGTCTGCCGGATGCCCATGGCCAGACCGCGCTCCCGCGCGGAGAACCATCCCATGACGAGGCGTCCGCTCGCGGAGTACACCGAGGCCCCCGCCGCGCCGGCCAGGGCGAGCAGCGCGCCCAGCGCCGTCGTGCCGCCTCCGGTGCCCACCGCGCCGGCCGCGACGGCGAGCAGCGCCGCGGCGCCGCCCAGGCCGGTGGCGATGACGACGCGCTCGCCGTGACGATCCGCGGCGGCGCCCCAGGCGACGAGGGCGGCGACCAGCCCGGCGGTGGGGCAGGCGATGAGGAGCCCGATCTGCGGCAGCGTCAGCTGCGCCGTGTCCCGCAACACGGCGGCCAGATAGGGGACTCCGTAGACGAAAGCGCAGGCGGCGGTCTGTGCCGCGGTGCCCAGGGCGAGCATCAGCCAGCGGCGGCGCATGGGGTGCACCTCCTCGGTCGGTGGTGGATCCAACTATGCCGCTGGTTTGAATGGCGAGACAGGTGATTCCGGAATACGAGACGAAGTAGTCGGCTGCCCGTCGTGTACCGATCAGTCGAAACCGGCCCGTAACCGCAAAGCCACTGACAACTACGCGCGTTGACAATAGGCTGCGGCAGTCCTCCCCCTCTCATCCATCGTTCACGTCCAAGGGGACCCATGTCAGTGACCCACCCGCGTCGCCGTGCCGCACGCCGCGTCGCCGCCGCGACCGCCGGTCTGGCCGCGGTCGGCGCGCTCGTCATAGCGAGCCCGGCCGCCCAGGCCCACGAGACCCAGCACGGGGGACACGGCCACGGCAGCCGTACCGTCGACCTCCAACTGCTCGCCATCAACGACTTCCACGGCAACCTGGAGCCCCCGGCCGGTTCCTCCGGCCGCGTCACCGAGCTCCAGGCGGACGGCACCACCAAGACCGTCGACGCAGGCGGCGTGGAGTACCTTGCCTCCAGCCTGCGCACCGCCCGCGAGGGCCAGGAGCGTTCGCTCACCGTCGCCGCCGGCGACATCGTGGGCGCCAGCCCGCTGCTGTCCGGCCTGTTCCACGACGAGCCCACCGTCGAGGCCATGAACAAGCTGGGCCTGGACGTCACCGGCGTCGGCAACCACGAGTTCGACGAGGGCAAGGACGAGCTGCTCCGGCTGCAGAACGGCGGCTGCCACCCGGTCGAGGGCTGCTACGAGGAGGGCCGGAAGTTCAAGGGCGCGGACTACCCGATCCTCTCGGCGAACGTCGTCGACGAGAAGACCGGCCGCCCGCTGCTCAAGCCCTACACCATCGAGAAGGTGAAGGGCGTCCGCGTCGGCTTCATCGGCGTCACCCTCGAGGGCACCCCGAACATCGTCACCGCCGAGGGCGTCAAGGGCCTGAAGTTCCTCGACGAGGTCGAGACGATCAACAAGTACACCAAGGAGCTCAAGCGCCAGGGCGTCAACGCCGTCGTCGCGCTCGTGCACGAGGGCGGCTTCCCCGCCTCCTCCGCGTACAACTACGACTGCGACGCCGGCGGCTCGGGTACCGGCCTGTCCGGCCCGATCGTCGACATCGCCAAGAACACCTCGGCGGACGTGGACGCGCTGGTCACCGGCCACACCCACACCGCGTACGTCTGCACCGTCCCCGACCCCGAGGGCAACGACCGCCTGGTCACCAGCGCGGCGTCCTTCGGCCGGCTCTTCACCGAGCTGGACATGAAGTACGACACGCACACGCACGACATCGTGCGCTCCTCGGTCCGGGGCTCCAACCACGTCGTGGACCGCACCCGGAACAAGGCCGCGGACATGACCTCGCTGATCAGCCGCTGGCAGACGCTGGCCGCCCCGATCGCCGGCCGCACCGTCGGCTGGATCTCCCAGGACATCACCCGGACCGGCAACGAGTCCGCCCTCGGCGACCTCATCGCTGACGCGCAGCTCGCGTACGCCAAGACCCTCGACCCCTCGGCCACGATCGCGCTGATGAACCCCGGCGGCATCCGCACCGACCTGGTGCACAAGGCCTCCGGCAGCGAGGGCGACGGCGTCGTCACCTACGCCGAGGGCTTCGCCGTCCAGCCGTTCAGCAACACGGTCAACCTGCGGACGCTGACCGGCGCCCAGCTGGTCACCGCGCTCCAGCAGCAGGTCAGCGGCAGCAACGAGGCCGCTCCGAAGATCCTCCAGATCTCGTCCGGCCTGACCTACACGCTGGACCTCACCAAGTCCGGTGCCGCCCGTGTCGTGACCGACTCGATCCGCCTGGGCGGCGCTCCGATCGACCCGGCCGCGAACTACCGCGTCGCGATGAACTCCTTCCTCTCCGGCGGCGGTGACGGCTTCGGCGAGCTGGCCAAGGGTACCGACGAGCTCGTCGGCGGCGACGACCTGGCCGCGCTCAACGCCTACCTGACCGCCAACTCCTCGGCCTCCGCGCCGCTTGCGGCCCCGGCGGCCGACCGCATCACGATCATCCAGTAGTACGCAGCACGAGCGGGCCGGTCCCGCGACCGTGCTCGGCCCCGGGGGGGGGGGGGGG
>NZ_CBDRCM010000076.1:0-30047 GCF_965342435.1 Actinacidiphila sp. bgisy160
GTCCGGAATCCGGCCGGGGGCATTCCCCGTACGCGCTCGGACATCTTTGCCCTTTTAGGTTGTTCGACCGAGCGCATTCCCCACGCGACCGTCCCGGAATTCAGCCTTCCGCCGGTGCGCGGGAATCCCTCAGCCCCGGCGCGGCGTCTCCCTGTCCGTCGTCGCGGGCGGGCCGCCGCCGTAGTCCAGCCGCTCCGCCGTCCTCACCAGCCGGTCCAGCGCGGCACCGTCCCGCGGCCCGCCGAGCAGGACACGGCGGGCCCGCGCCGCAACGCCGCACAGGCGTACGGAAAACAGGCGTTTCGCGCTCCAAAACGCCATCCCCCGCCACCCCTTCCGCCGGTTAGAAATATCTAACAAGGTTGAGCGTATGAGAAATGCGGCACCGAATCAGGCAATGGAGTGGCTGGCCGCCGCCGCCGCGGATCCGCGGGTGTGCAAACGGGAATGGGAACACGGCGAGAGCGGGACCGTCCTGCTGCCCGCCGGGCGTTTCTGGGACGTGCTCAGCGTGCCCGAGGACCTCGGTCTGCCGGCCCTCGACGCCCTGCTGCGCCTCCCCCGCTCGGAACCCGGGCCCACCCTCGCCGACACGGCCTCCCGCCGGGTCGGCTTCTTCCTCCCGCCGGACCCCGTCAGCCGATGGGTGGGCACCGGGATCCGCTACGCCGGCAGGGGCGCCTGGATCGCCGTCCCGCCCCCGTACCGGGCCGCGGGGGCCCTGCGGTGGCTGGTACCGCCCGACGGGTCGGGCGTCCTCCACACGCCTACCTCGGTGGAACTGGCCCTGTTCCAGGCGGCAGTGGCGGCAGACTGCCGCCGCTGAACGCCACGGCGCGCGGTACGTCCGCGCCGCCCGTGGACCCGGGGAGGGCGCGCCCGCGGGCCCGCCAGTCGGCCAGGAGTTCGGTGTAGATCGGCGGGTCCATCCAGTAGGCGCCGGTGAGTTCGGCGAAAGTCCGGTGGTGGTCCGGGTGGCCCTGGAGGAGGCATCCACGGGTCGAGGATGTGCTGCTGTCCATGTCCCCTTGCAACGCGGCTCGCGCGCCGGTGGTACGCACGGGGCGGGAAGCGCCACTGGAACGAGTGAGCGCGCCCCCCTCGTCAGGGTCCTTGCGCTGACCTTCTCGTCGTCTCAACGGGTAGCGGACGTCGGCCGGGGACGGCTCGACGGCGGGCGTGGTTCCGCGTGACGTGCCGCGGGCCCGCGTCGCGCCGGGGGCCACGTCCCGTGACCCACGGATAGGTTCGGTACCGGAAGCCCGCACTGGGGCCGGAACGGACGAGGGAGCACTCGCGCATGACCTGGTTGCTGTACGGAGCCACCGGCTACACCGGCCGCCTCGTCGCACGGGAGGCCGTGGCCCGCGGGGAACGCCCGGTGCTCGCCGGCCGGTCGGCCGCCGCGCTGGCGCCGCTCGCGGCCGAACTCGGCCTGGACCACCGGGTGGTCGGCCTCGGTGACCCGGCGGCGTTGCGCGCGGCGCTCTCTGGCGTCGACGCGGTAGCACACTGCGCGGGGCCCTTCTCGACGACGGCGCTGCCCATGGTGGAGGCGTGCCTGGACACCGGCACGCACTACCTCGACATCACCGGCGAGATCGACGTGCTCGAGACGCTGCACGCGATGAGCGCCCGGGCCCGCGCGGCGGGTGTGGTGCTGCTGCCCGGGGCGGGTTTCGACGTCGTCCCGACCGACTGCCTCGCCGCGACCGTCGCCGCCGCGCTGCCGACCGCCACCCACCTCGACATCGCCTTCGTGACCGGCGGGGGCGCGAGCCCCGGCACCGCGCGTTCCGCGCTCGAGGCGCTCGACAAGGGCGCCGGCGGCCGCGCCCGCGTCGACGGGGTGATCCGCGACGTCCCGCTCGGGCACCCCCGGGTCACGGCGTTCTTTCGCACCGGCCCGCGCCAGGTCGCCGGCATCGCCTGGGGCGACGTCAGCACGGCCTACCACTCGACGGGCGTCCCGAACATCTCGACGTACACCTGGCTTCCGGGCGCCCCGCTGGTGGCACGCGTTCTGGGCATCGGCCCGGTACGGCGACTGGCCCGCGCGGGCGTCGACCGCTTCCTGACAGGCCCCGGCGAGCGCGCACTGGCACGTACCCGCTCACAGGTGTGGGCCCGCGCCCGCGACGCATATGGGGGCGAGGCCCAGGCGGCGCTGTCGACCCCCAACGGCTACGTGCTGACGGCCGATTCGGTGCTGCGCATCGTGCCCCGCCTGCCGGAGCTCCCGCACGGCACCCAGACGCCTTCATCGGCCCTCGGCGCCGACTTCGTCCTGGAGCTGGACGGAGTCCGCCGCAACGGACCCCACATCGCCTGAGCCCCCGCCTACGCCGGGCCCGCTCTCACCTCTGGTCCCGTGTCCGCCGCACGCGCGGCAGCGGGATCCGGGCCCCACCGCCGAGCCGCCCCACCGCACCGCAACCGGGCAGCCCCGCGCCGGCCGAGCCCCCGCGACCACGGTCCCGCCGTCAGGGCGCGCGGTACTACCGCCCCACGCCCCTGCAATGGATGCCGGTTCCGACCTGTCCTCCGCGACCCGGCCGCCGGACCCGCCCCACCACGCCGGCCCCCCCGCTACGACGCACGCGCCGCGGCGCGTGCGGTGGCGGTGGCGGCCGCCGCCACCGCCCAGCGCTCCAGGCTCGTGACGAAGTGCGCCGCGCAGTCGGGCCAGTGGAGCCCGCCGCGGGCGGCCGCGTGGCCGCGGGCGCCCATCGCGCGGCGCAGTTTGGGGTCGTCGCGCAGCCGGCGGACGGCCTCCGCGGCCGCCGCGGGATCCTCGAACGGGACGAGGAGGCCGCAGTCGTGCCCACTGACCAGCTCGGCGGCGAGCGGGTTGGGGGTGCTCACGACGGGGATGCCGTAGGCCATGTACTCGACGACCTTGGTGGGCCGCGAGTGCCGGTAGTTGGCCTCGTCGCGCAGCAGCGACATCCCGGCGAGGGCGCCGCGCAGCCGGCCCAGGGCCACGTCGTTGGGCAGGAAGCCGTGCCAGCGCAGCACGCCGTCGCGGTCGGCCGCCGCCAGCAGTCCGCGGACGTCGCCGTCGGCAGCACCTATGAGCTCCACGCGGACGTCCGGTGCCAGCAGACGTGCCATGGCGACCAGTTCCTCGGCGCCACGGGCCCGGGACAGCTGCCCGAGGTAGACCACGCGCTCGTCGCCCGGGGCCGGCGGGGGGTCCGTGGGGACGGTGACCAGATTGGGCACCACGGGGTGCGCGCGGCGGAACCGGCGCTGGTAGGCGTCCTCGGCGAGCAGCAGGTGCAGATGCCGCTCGGCGGCGAGTTCGGCCGCGCGCACGACCAGGCGCAGCGGCGGGCGCAGCGGGCGCGGCAGCCAGCCCTTCATGGTGAGGGCGGCGGCGGTGTCCTCGTGCACGTCCCACACCACGGCCGGCCGGCGGGCACCGGTGCGGTGCCAGTGCCGCAGCGCGCGCGGCAGGGTGAGCAGCAGTTCGGGGTCGTGGAGCAGGACGGCGTCGACGGTGGGGCCGCGCCGCACCAGCAGGCGCCGGGCCTCGCGGACGGCCGCGCGCCGGTCGCGTCCGGTGGCCCGGGGCAGGTCGACGCCCTCGACCCCGGGGCGGGGCGGGGTCGCCCGCGCGGTGAAGGGCGCGGCGTAGGTGACGGTGTGACCGTGGGCCATGAGGGCGGCTATCTGCCGGTGCAGGATGCGCGCGTCCTCGGGGTGGTGCACGACGGTGACGACCAGTACGTGCATCACAGCACCTCGACGTCCGGCCGGAAGATCCGTCCGCGCGTGTCGAACAGCAGGCGGGCCCGGTCCGCCACCACCTTCAGGTCGTACGCGCTGTGGTCCTGCAGCAGGACCGTCAGGTCGTGCCGGCACAGGGCGGCGGCCAGGTCCCCGGCCCGGGGGACGGGTTCGCCGTCGACCTCCCAGGCGTCCACGAAGGGGTCGTGGAAGGAGATCCCGGCGCCGAGCCTGCGCAGCAGCCGGACCACGGGCACGGCGGGGCTCTCGCGCCGGTCGGCGATGTCGGGCTTGTAGGTGACGCCGAGCAGCAGCACCCGTGAGCCGTGCAGCGCCTTCCCGGCCGTGTTGAGCAGATCCTGCGCCCGGCGCACCACGTACTCCGGCATCCGGTGGTTGATCTCCCGGGCGAGTTCGACGAAGCGGAACTCGTAGCCGAGCGTGCGCACCTTGTAGGAGAGGTAGTCGGGGTCGATCGGGATGCAGTGGCCGCCCACGCCCGCGCCGGGCCGGAAGGCCTGGAAGCCGAAGGGTTTGGTAGCGGCGCAGTCGATGGCGTTCCAGATGTCGACGCCCAGTTCGCGGCAGAGTATGGCGAGCTCGTTGACGAGCGCGATGTTGACGTGGCGGTAGGTGTTCTCGAGCAGTTTGGCCATCTCGGCCTCGCGGGTGCCCTTGGCCCGCACGACGGTGTCGACGAGCTTCCCGTAGAACGCGACGGCGCGCGCCGCGCACCCGGGGGTGTGGCCGCCGACGATCTTCGGGGTGTCGCGGTAACCGTGGGTCCGGTTGCCCGGGTCGATCCGCTCGGGCGAGAAGGCGAGGGCGAAGTCCGGTCCGGCGCGCAGTCCCGAGCCCGCCTCCAGGATGGGCCGGACGACCTCGTCGGTCGTGCCGGGGTAGGTCGTCGACTCCAGCACGACCAGGACGCCGGGGCGCAGCCGCGCGGCGACCGCCTCGGCGGCCCCGGTGACCGCGGTCAGGTCGGGTCCGCCGTCCTCGGACAGCGGGGTGGGCACGCAGATGACGATGACCTGTGCCTCCCCCAGGCACTCCTGGCCGGTGGTGGCGGTGAACCCGGAGGCCAGCATGCGCCGCAGGTCGTCGCCGCAGACGTCGTCCACGTGCGAGCGGCCGGAGTTGAGGGCGTCCACCACGCCGGGGTCCAGATCGTGTCCGACGACGCTCAGCCCCGCCGCCGCCGCCTCCCTGGCGAGGGGCAGCCCGACGTATCCGAGGCCTACGACTGCGAGATCCACCGTCATGCCGCACCATCCAGAGTGCTATACGGCCCCCAGACGGCGGTAGGCGTCGCGCGTCCGCCCCGCGATGTGCGCCCACGTACGGTCGCGGGCCACTCGTGCGCGGGCGGCGGCGCCCATCATCCGCCGTTGATTTGGACTATAGAGCAATACTTCGAGCGTATCTGCCCAGGCATTTACGTCTCCTGATGGAATCAGCCTTCCGTTCACCTGGTCTTCGACCAGCTCACCCAGCGCCGTCACATCACTCGCCGCGACGGGAAGACCGCTCGCCATCGCCTCCACCGGCTTGAGAGGGGTCACGAGATGGCACACCCGTTCCCCTGTCCGGGGCACCGCGAAAACGTCCAGCACGGCGTGGTGGGCGCGCACCTCCGCGTGCGGCACACGGCCGGTGAACAGGGCGCTTTCCCCCAGGCCGAGTCCGGCCGCCTGTCGCTCCAGCGCGGGCCGCAGGGGGCCGTCCCCCACGATCAGCAGCCGCAGCGGCACACCCCGGCGGCGCAGTTCGGCCCCGGCCCGCAGCAGGGTGCCGATGCCCTCGTGGGGCGTGAGCGTGGAGACCGTGCCCACCACCACCTCGTCCGGGCCGATGCCGAGGCGGGCGCGCAGGTCACCGGGGTCGGGCAGGGGCCGGAGGAAGACGTCGTCCACGGCGTTGGGCACGACCCGCACCCGCTCCTCGGGCACCCCCCGGGAGACGATCTCCTCCTTCATCGCCTCACCCAGGGTGAACACCAGGTCGGCGGCCTTCATGCAGTGCGTCTCCAGGGCCCGCCGCTCCCGGTACGACGCGCTGCCACGGTCACGCCCGGGCCCCTGCGTCAGCCAGGTCTCCTCCAGGAAACCGCGCACCTCGTAGACGACCGGCAGGCCGAACGATTCGCGCAGCGCGAGCGCCACTCGGCCGTTCGGGTGATCGGTGGCCGCGTGCAGGACCGCGGGGCGGAGCCGTTCGACGAGCCGGGCGGCGAGCTCGGCGTTGCGGGCGAGGGCGGCCGCCTGCGTCCCGGGCATCCGTACCGGCAGCAGGCGGTGGTAGGGCACCCCATCCACGACCTGCGCCGGCCGGCCGTCCCAGACGCCCTGCGCCACGGGGAAGCCCAGCCTGGTCACGACCTGCGGGTCCAGGCCCGCCTGCCGCTGGGCGCGCGCGATGGCGTGCGTCCTGACGGTGTAACCCGCGTCGCGGTACGGCAGGGAGTTGGTGACCAGGTGCAGCACCCGCCCCGGCACCGCCGTCCCCGGCACACCGGCCGGGGCGGGCACGCCGCGCGGCCCGTACGCGCGGGCGCCGCCGCTCCCGCGGTGCGGATCGCGCTCGGGCAGCCGGGCCAGCGCCCACCGGGCGGGCCGCCGCGCCGGTCCCGGGGCGACCCGCAGCGCCAGGGACGCCGCGCGCACCGGGTCGTCCCGCAGATGACGGACCGCCACGGAAGCGGCGAGAATCAGGGCACGAAGAGTACGACGACGCACAATCCCACCCTAAGCACGGCAAGTGAACGGGAGGCACCGTGCTCGGTTCGGTAGTCCACGTGGTCGGTGCCCGGCCCAACTTCGTCAAGGCCGCCCCGGTCGTCGCCGCGCTGCGCGAGGCCGGACAGCCCCAGTCGGTGGTGCACACCGGACAGCACTACGACGAGCGCATGTCGCACGTCTTCTTCCGCGAGCTCGGCCTGCCCGAGCCGGACGTGGACCTCGGAGTCGGCTCCGGCAGCCACGCCCGGCAGACCGCCGCCCTGCTGACCGCGCTGGAGGACGAGCTGTCGGCCCGTGCCCCCGCCCTGGTCACGGTCTACGGGGACGTCAACTCCACGCTCGCCGCCGCCCTGGTCGCCGCCAAGCTGGGGCTGCCCGTGGCGCACGTCGAGGCGGGCCTGCGCAGCTTCGACATGACGATGCCGGAGGAGGTGAACCGGCGGCTGACCGACCAGCTCGCCGACCTGCTCTTCGTCACCAGCCCGGAGGCGGTGGGCCATCTGGCGGACGAGGGCGTGGACACCGCCCGGGTGCACTTCGTCGGCAACCCGATGATCGACACCCTCATGGCCCACCTGCCGCGGTTCGACCCGGAGGCCGCCCGCACCGCCCACGGGCTGCCCGGGCGCTACGGCGTCGTGACGCTGCACCGACCCGCCAACGTCGACGACCCGGCCGCCGCGGCCGCGGCCGTGGCGGCGCTGCGCGAGGCGGCCCGGCATCTGGAGCTGGCGATCCCGCTGCACCCCCGCGGCAGGGCCGCGCTGGAGGCGGCGGGGCTCGGCGACACGCCCGGCATCCGGATCCTGGAGCCGCTCGGCTATCTGGAGTTCATGGGGCTGCTGCGGGGCGCCGCCGCGGTGGTCACCGACTCGGGCGGGGTGCAGGAGGAGACCACCGTCCTGGGCGTGCCCTGCCTGACACTGCGTCCGAACACCGAACGGCCGGTGACGGTCACCCACGGCACGAATCGGCTCGTCGCCCCCGACGGGCTGGTGCCGGCCCTGCTCAAGGCCCTGGACGGCGAAGCGCCGGCCCCCGAGGGACCTGCGCTCTGGGACGGCCGCTCGGGGCCCCGCATCGCCCGGGTCATCACCGAATGGCTGGACCACCATGTCTGAGACCGTGCCGGACCGCGTGCCGGGCCCAGTGTCCGAGACCGTGCCGGACCCCGTGTCCGAGCCCACGTCCGAGCCGCACCTGCGCGATCGCCTCGCGCACTGGGACGGCCGCCACCGCGGGTACGAAGACCTCGCCTCCAGCGGCCGCACCGGCCTCGACCGGCCGGGGGACGAGATCTTCCACGCGCTGCGGTTCGCGGGGGTGCTGCGCATCACCGGTGACTCCGAACGCGCCAACGACCCGCTGCTCGTGCTCGACGCGGGCTGCGGCAGGGGCCGCTTGGCCCGGGCCCTGGCCCGCTGCGGCCACCTCGTCGACGCGATCGACGCCGGCCCGTCGGCGGTGGAGCACTGCCGCGCGCTCGGCGGCGGCCCGCGCTACGCGGTGGCGGAGCTGTCGGCGTGGCGCAGCCCCTGGCTGTACGACGTGGTGCTCGCCGTGGACGTGCTCTTCCACGTGCTCGACGACGCCGCCTGGCGGGCCGCGCTGGTCAACCTCGGCTCCCTGGTCCGGCTGACCGGCCGGCTGGTCGTCACCGACGAGGACGCGCCCGGCCGCGTGGCGCGCGGCGACTACATCCTGCACCGCCCCGCGGCCGAGTACCGCGCCGCCGTCGAACCGCTCGGTCTGCGGTACGGAGGCTTCACGCCGTACGGTTTCCGGGAGAACAGGGTCGGCTTCCACGTCTTCACGAGGACCTCCTGATGCGCCTTCTCGATCTGCTGCACCCGCACCTGGACGGAGTGACCGAGGTCGTCGACACGACCGGCGGTGGCATCCCGCTCGGCCCGTACCTTCACCTGCCCGAGGGCGTGCGGCTCCGCCTCTCCCCGCCCGGCGACCAGGACCCGGTGGGCGAGGGACGGCTGGCCCTGCTCGGTTACGGCCCCGACCCCGCCCGGCACGGCGACGAGGCGGCGTGCCTCGCGGCGCTGCGGCGCATGCGGCCCGGCGGAAAGGGTCTGATCGTCTTCGGCCACACCAGTGCCGAACTGCCGTACCACCGCTTGCTCGACGCCCTGGTGGCACACCGCTGCCAGGTGCTGCGGGCGGCCGGTCTGGACTACCTGCATCTGCACGGTGGCGCGGTGTTCACCTGCACCGAGGCGCTGCTGCCGCTCCTCGACCCGGCCGGGCGGCCGGTGCCCGGCGGGGACACCATCGCGCTGCGGCTGGCGGGCGAGTACGTGCTGGCGGAGTTCGTGTCGCGCGCCGAGCGGGCGCGGGTGCTGGAGCTGGAGCGGCGGCACGAGGAGGACCGCCGCGCGCTGGAGGCGCTGCAGCACGACGGCACGGACGGTGAGGGGGCGGCGGCGGTGACGCGCGAGCGCGACCGGCTCGCGGCCGAACTGCGGCGCGCCCGGGAACGCATCGGGGTACTGGAGGCCCGGGTCGTCATGCTGCAGGGCTCGACCTCGCTGCGGGTGGGCCAGGCGCTGGTCTCGGCCGCCCGGTCCCCCTTGCGCGGCTCGGCGCGGCTGCCGCGCGAGCTGTACGGGATGTGGCGCGGCCGTGGCAGGGGCGGGCGTCCGACGACCGCCCACCCGGGCGCCCCGGCCACGGCCTCCCCGGCACCGGGTGCGGCCGGTGCGGTGGATACGGCGTCCGACGGACACCTGCACCTGGCCCACCGGGCGTTCACGGCCGGCCCCCGCGACCGGCTGGTCGTCGCCGGCGTCCTGGACGCCACGACCGCCGCCGACTTCGCCCACGACGCCGTCGTCAACCGCGTGCTGCCGCACGACGCCCGGCAGGTCGCCGAACGCACCGACCCGGACGTGCTCGTCGTGCAGCTCAGCGCCTGTCTCGCGGGACCGTGGGCGCACACCGGCACCGGCACCGCCCCCGACCTGGACCGGCGGCTGGCCGGCCTCCTCGCCACCGTCCACGCGCTCGGCCGCACCGCCGTGCTGTGGCGGGACGCCCCCGCCTCCGCCGCGCCGGGGCTGGCACCGTTGCCCTGGGACGCCGTTCTCGACGGGGACACCGGGGTGCAGCCGGCCCGGCTGGACCCGGCGGCGGTGGACCGCGCCGACCTGCGGGAGATCTTCACCTCCCGGGCCACCCGGGTCCGGCTGTCGGAACTCGCCCGGATCGCCGGGGCGGCGGACCCGCTGGACTCCCGGCGGGTGGCCGTGCTGGCCGAGCCGCGTGACGACGCCGCGATCTCGCGCCTGGTCGCGCAGGTCATGGCGCAGCGGCACCGCCCCGCCGAGGTGCTGGTGCCCGAGCCCGGGGCGGCCTACGCGGAGCTCACCGCGGGCGGGGTCACCGTACGGGCCACGGCGGAGGGGCCGGGCGCGCCCTGGGTCGCCGACTGGTCGGACCTCACGGAGGAACGCTCGGCGGTCCACCTGCTGGACCTGATGTGCGCCCAGGAGTGCTCCGGGGCCGACGCGGTGGGCTTCAGCGCGGACGCCACGGGCTTTGTGCCGCACGTCAACGGCTTCCGCCCGGCTCTGGTGCGCAGGACGCTCTGGCCGTCCCCCGGGGCGGGGCGGCTGTTCACGATCCGCCCGGAGGAGGTCCGATGACGGGCACACGTACGGTCAGGGCGATGGTCTACGGGGACGTGGACCTCAACCTCATCGACGGTTCCGCGGTGTGGGCCCAGTCGATGGTGCAGGCGCTGGCGCGGGCCGGCTGCCGGACCCGGCTGGTGCTGAAGGCCCCGGTGCGCACCGGGCGGCTGGTCGATCCGCTGGAGCGGCTGCCGGGGGTGTCCCTCGTACCGACCGGGCGCGTCCTCTCCCCCGTCCAGGCCTCGCGAGTGCTGCGCGAGCGCGACGAGCACGAGCCCTGCGACCTGCTGGTGCTGCGCGGTCGCCGGCTGGTGGCGCAGGTCGTCGCCGACGGTGCCTTCGACGGGCGGATCTGGGCGTACCTCACCGACATCCCGCAGTCCGCGGCGCACATGACGGAGGAGGCCGTCGACGAGCTGACCCGGATCGCCGAGGCATCCCGCCACCTGCTGTGCCAGACCGAGGAGTTGCGCTGCTTCATCGAGGCCTGGGTGCCGGCCGCGTGCGGCAAGTGCGTGCTGTACCCGCCGAGCGTGCCCGTCCCGGACTTCGCGGTGCCGGAGCACGACGCGGCGCGCGACCCCGTGCGCATGGTCTACACGGGCAAGTTCGCACCGCGCTGGAACACCCTGGAGATGACGGAACTGCCGGGCGCGCTGGCCGCCCGCGGGATCAGGGCCGAGCTGCACACCGTCGGCGACAAGATCCACGACGACCCGCGGCAACCCGGCTTCCACGCGGGCATGGAGCGTGCGCTGCGCACCGCGACCGGCGTGGTGCACCACGGCGGCGCCCCGCGCCAGGAGGCCATGCGGATCGCCGCGGGCTGCGACCTGGGGCTGGGCTGGCGGCACCCGGAACTCGACGCGAGCCTGGAACTGTCCACGAAGGTACTGGAGTTCGGGACGCTCGGGCTGCCCGTCGTGCTCAACCGCACCCCCGCGCACGAGGCGTTGCTCGGCGCCGACTACCCCTTGTTCGTCCCCCGCCGCGGCACCCTCGACGACGCGGCTGAGGCGGTCGCCACCGCCGCCCGCTCCCCCGAGGCCTACCGTACGGCCGCCCGGCGCTGCCGGGAGGCCGCCGCGCACTTCTCACTGGACCGGGCCGCCGAGCGGCTGCGCGACCTGGTCGAACGGGCACTGCCCGGCGCACCGGCAGCGCTCGTGGGACGCGGCCGGCCGCTGCGGGTCGTCGTCGCCGGACACGACCTGAAGTTCTTCACCCGCCTGCTGGACCACCTCCAGGCCCTGCCCGGGATCGAGGTGCGGGTCGACGCCTGGGAGGCGCTGGCCCGGCACGACGCGGCCGCCAGTCGCGAACTCGCCGCCTGGGCCGACGTGGTGGTCGTGGAGTGGTGCGGGCCCGCGGCCGTCTGGTACAGCCGCCACAAGCGGCGCGGCTCCCGCCTGGTGGTGCGGCTGCACCGCTTCGAGCTGTACGCCGGCTACCCCGCGCAGGTCGACATCGACGCCGTCGACCGCGTCGTGTGCGTCAGTCCGCACTACAACCGGCTCACGCGGGAACGGACCGGATGGCCGCGGGAGAAGCTCGTCACCGTCCCCAACTGGGTCGACGACCGGCAACTGGACCGCCCCAAGGTCCCCGACGCCCGATACCGCCTCGGCATGATCGGCATCGCGCCCTCGCGCAAGCGACTCGACCTGGGCCTGGACGTGCTCGAGGCCCTGCGGGCCCGGGACCCGCGGTGGCGGCTGTCGGTGAAGTCCAAGATGCCCTGGGACTACTGGTGGATCTGGAACAAGCCGGAGGAACGGGCGCACTACGACGCGGTGCTGCGGCGGGTGCAGACCGGCCCGCTGGAGGACGCCGTGGTCTTCGACGACTTCGGACCCGACGTGGCGGGCTGGCTGCGCCGCATCGGCTTCGTGCTCTCCACCAGCGACGACGAGAGCTTCCACCTCGCCCCCGCCGAGGGCATGGCCTCCGGCGCGGTACCCGCCCTGCTGCCCTGGCCGGGCGCCGACGCGATCTACGAGCGCCGCTGGATCCACGACTCCCCCTCGGCCATGGCGGACGCGATCGCGGCGCTGGCGGCGGACGGCTGGGAGGAGGCGGGCGAGCAGGCCCGCGGCTGGCTGCGCGAGTCCTTCGGGCTGGACACGGTCCGCGCGGCGTGGACGGAGCTGGTCACCGGCTCGGCGCCGTGACGCCCGCGGGCACGGCCGCCGGGGCGGAGGTGCGGGCGGCGGCCACGGCCCCGGCCGCGGTGGCGGGGGCCTGCCCGCGGGCGGCCACGGCGCGCTCGCCTACGTGGAGCGAGAGGCGGCGCCGGCCACGGAGCGCCACGAGGGGCTGCAGGAGCTCGAGCGCTCCTTCGACTGGGAGGCCGGCGGCGACCTCGCCTTCTACGGCCGGCTGACACTGGAGTGGGGGCTGCGCTTCACCACGATGCAGCAGGAATGGGCCGCGCGGGCGGCCGAGCGCATCCGTGATCGCGCGCAGGGGCACACCGACGGGCCGTAGTATGGCGCCGGGGTGGTGACTGGAGGTGCACATGACCACGCAAGAGTCGCCGTACGACGTACTCGTCGTGGGCGGTTCCGGAGTGGACACCGTGGTGCGGGTGGACAACCTGCCCGTACCGCTCGTGGACTCCCTCGGGGTGGAGCCGGTCCGGGAGTGGCCGGGCCAGACCGGCGGCAACGTGGCGCTGGGCTGCCGCGCGCTCGGCATGAGCGTGAAGTTCCTCGACTTCGTCGGCGAGGACTGGATCGGCTCCATGCTCCGGGAACGCCTGGCCAAGGGCGACGTCGACTTCGAGGCGCTGATCTCCCCCGCCGGGACCCGGCGGGCCGTCAACCTCGTGGACGCCGCCGGCCGCCGGATGTCCTTCTACGACGGGCGCGACCCGGCGGACCTGCGGATGCCGCGCGAGTTCTACCTGCCGCACCTGCGCCGGGCCCGCCACGTGCACCTGTCGATCTCGCACTTCACCCGCTTCCTCTACGACGACATCGAGGAACTCGGCCTGCCGGTCTCGACGGACCTGCACGACTGGGACGGACTGGCCGAACACCAGCGGGAGTTCGCCCACCGCTCCGATCTGGTCTTCCTCAGCGCGGCGGGAGCGGGCGAGCGCATCACGGACGTCATGCGCGGAATCCTGCGCGACGGCCGCGCCCAGGCCGTGATCGCCACCGCAAGCGCGGGCGGCGCCTATCTGCTGGCGCGCGATGGGGGCAGCACGCCCCGGCACATCCCGGCCGCCACCCCGCCCGGCCCGGTGGTGGACTCCAACGGGGCCGGCGACGCCTTCCTCTGCGGCTTCCTGCACGGGCGCACGCGCGGACTGGACTTCGAGTCCTGCGCCCGCCTCGGCGCGACGGCGGGTGCCCACACCTGCACGGCGTACGGCAACCTCGCCCTCATCGACGCCGCGACACTGGAGTCCGCTCAGGTCTCCCGCTCCGGCACGTAGTCGGCCTCCTCCAGTCCGAAGGTCCAGGCGACGCCCTCGCGGGCGGTCCGGGTCCGCGGCGGCACCCGCAGCCAGTAGGTGCGGTGGGTGCCGTCCGGCTCCGCCGTGGAGTTGACGACCTCGACCATCACCAGCGGCTCGTCCCCCTCCAGCTCGATCCGCCACAGCACCCCGGCGGCGTCCCGCTGCACGGGCTGGGCCCCGGACTCCTCCAGGTAGCGCTCGTAGCCGTAGTGCTCCAGCATCACCCGGCGCAGCTCGGCGTTCTCCTCCTCGCGTATGCGGCGCGGGGTCAGACCGGCCAGCCCGTCGAGGAACTCGGCGGGAACCGGCATGCCCCGCCAGGCGTGCAGCGCGAAACCGTCCGCGTAGGCCAACGCGGGGCCGTCGCCGCGGTCCAGCCGGCCCGCCTCGTCCCGGTGCAGCTCCAGGGGGCGTTCGGTGACCACCGCCGTCCGCTCGTACGGCCACCACCAGCCGGCGTTCCGGGCGACCGCGGCGACGCCGGCCAGCTCCCGGGTGCCCTCCTGACCGTCGAAGGCGGCCAGCCACGCCGCGTCGTGCTGGCCGAGCACGGCGTCGAGCAGCGCGAGCCGCACCGCCTGCCCGCCGCCGGGCACCCCGGACGCGGCGTCGACAACAGCGGTCCGTATCCGCTCGGTCAGCTGCACCGTCGTGTCCCACAACTGCGCGCCCGTGACGGCCCAGTGATCCGCCCACCCGGCCGGCCCGAGCCGGTCGGCGACACGCTCCCGCGCGGCCGCCCACGGCCGTGTCCGTACCGCGTCGCGCACGCCGCCGCCCGCCGTGCCGTCCGCCGTCAGGCGCACGGCCAGGGTCACCGCCTCCAGGGGCGAGGCCGCCCACACGATCCGTTCCGGCTCCGGCAGCCCGGCCAGCCGGTAGGCCCGGCGCACCCCTTCCTCCGCCGCCGCCCGGTCCGCGGGTCCGGTCGCCGCGACGACCTCGCGCCACAGCGCCGTCGTGTCCACCGCCGGCTCCGCCGCCGTGTCCGTGCTCGTCACCGTCGTCATCGCTCCGCTCCCCCGTCCCCGTCAGTCCGCCACGACGCGCACCGCGCCGGGCACGTACTCGCGCTGCCGCACCACCCGGTACCAGCCCTTGGGCAGCGGTATCGCGGCGTGCTCCTCGTGCACCACGCGCCCGCCGTCCGGGATGTGGAGGTACGCCGCACCGAACGGCCCGGCCTCGCGCACCAGCGTCCCCGGCCCGACCACCGCGTGGGCGTGCCCGGTCACCTCGCCGAGGGCCAGCACGAGCCTGCCCCGCCCGTCCCTCGGCTGCCGCGGCAGCCGGTCCGTGCCCGGCGGCACGGCCGCCTCCGCGACGGGCACGATCAGGACGTCCCCCTGCCGGTACATGCGTGTCTCCCTTCGCCGTCGGCACCCGCCGACCCGATGTCCACGACGCTACGCGGGGGGTGTGACAACGCCCCCCCCGACAGCTTGTGCACAGCCCGCGGCAGGCGGTGTCCGAGCGGCTTGGTAGAACTCTTCGCGAGCAAGGCACCACCGCCTCAGGGCACCACCGCCTCAAGGCACCGCGTCCGTCCACCCCGGGAGACCACCGATGTCCCACGTCGAACATCTGCAGGAACTGAACGGCCTGCCGGCCTTCGACTTCCCCGCGCCCGACGCGCGGCAGGAGCTCCCTGCGCCCGGCGCGGTGGCGTGGCGGCTGTCCCTCAACCCCTGGGAGAACGACGCGAAGGAGAGCTTCGCGCAGCTGTGGGACCGCTTCCTGGACACGGTCGAACCCGCCGGGGTGCGGGCCCTGGTCGTGGGCCAGTGGGGCGAGCCGTACGACAACGACTCCGGTGTCATCGTGCGGCTGCTCGTGGACGCCCGTGAGCGGCTGACCGCGCTGGAGGCCGTGTTCATCGGCGACCTGGAAATGGAGGAGGCCGAGATCTCCTGGATCGAGCAGTCCGACGTGACGCCGGTGCTCGAGGCCTACCCGCGGCTGGAGGTGTTCGGCGTCCGCGGCGGCACGGGGCTGCGCTTCCCGGCGACCCGCCACCAGCGGCTGCGCACGCTCCGCTTCGAGGCGGGCGGCCTGCCCGGCGAGGTCGTCCGCGGTGTCGCCGCGAGCGAACTCCCCGCGCTGGAGCACCTGGAGCTGTGGCTCGGCGTGGAGGAGTACGGCGGCGACGCCACGGTCGCCGACCTCGCGCCGGTCCTCGCCGGCGGCCGCTTCCCCGCCCTGCGCCACCTCGGCCTGCGCAACAGCGAGATCCAGGACGAGATCGCCGCCGCCGTCGCGGCGGCCCCCGTCGTGGCCCAGCTCTCCTCACTCGACCTGTCCCTGGGCGTGCTCACCGACGACGGTGTGACCGCCCTGCTCGCCGGCCAGCCGCTGACCCACCTGAACTGGCTCGACCTGCACCACAATTTCGTCACCGAGCCGGTCGCCGAGCGCGTGCGGGCCGCCCTCGAGCCCTCGGGTGTCGAGGTCGACCTCTCGGAACCCGGTGACGAGGACGAGTGGGACGGCGAGATCCACCGCTACACCGCCGTCGCGGAGTGAGGCCCCGATGACCGTCACACAGCACCTGCAGACCTTCCACGGGCTGCCCGTGCACACGCTGCCCGAGGCCGGCACGGCCGGACTGCCCGAACCCGACGCCGTGGCCTGGCGGCTGGACTGCTTCGAGGCGGGCGACATCCCCTTCCCCGAACTGTGGGCCCACTTCACCGCGGCGGTCGACACCGCACGGGTGCGCGCCCTGGTCCTCGGGCCGTGGTGGGACGACGAGTACTCCGAGCTGCGCCCCGCGCTGGAGCTGCTGCTGGCGGACGCGGAGCGCTTCCCCGCGCTGCGCGCCCTGTTCCTCGCCGACGTGACCGGCGAGGAGTGCGAGGTCTCCTGGCTGCAGCTGACCGATGTCACGCCCGTCCTCGAACGCTTTCCGCTGCTGGAGGAGTTCGGTGTCCGCGGCGGTGACTCGCAGGGGCTGGGTGAGGAGCCGCTGTCACTGCGCCCCGTCCGTCACGAAGCGCTGCGCGTACTGCGCTTCGAGTCCGGCGGGCTGCCCGGGGCGGTGGTGCGGGCGGTCGGCGCCTGCGAGCTGCCCGCGCTGGAACACCTGGAACTGTGGCTCGGTGTGGAGCAGTACGGCGGCGACGCCACGGTCGCCGACCTCGCGCCGGTCCTCGCCGGCGGCCGCTTCCCCGCCCTGCGCCACCTCGGCCTGCAGGACAGCCCGCTGCAGGACGAGATAGCGGCGGCGGTGGCCTCCGCGCCCGTCGTCGCGCAGCTGGAGACGCTGAGCCTGTCCATGGGCACGCTCACCGACGCCGGTGCCGAGGCCCTGCTGGGCGGCCAGCCGCTCACCCATCTCAAACGGCTCGACCTGCACCACCACTTCGTGAGCGGGGCCGTGGCCGAGCGGCTGCGCGCGGCGGTGGGCTCCGCGGGCACCGAGGTCGACCTGTCGGAGCACTGCGAGCCGCACCGCTGGCGGGACGAGGAGTGGCGCTATGTCGCCGTCTCCGAATAGCGGCGCCGACGGCGCGCTCCGCATCGCCGTGGTCGGCAACCCCGGCAACCGCAGGACGACGCTGTTCGCCGACGCGGTACGTGCCGCGGGGCATCCCGCGCCCCGCGTGCTGGCGTGGCGCGACGTGCTGCGGGGACGATACGCCTTCGCGCCCGGCGAGTTCGTGCGCGTCGACTCGCCCGGCGAGGACGCCGGGGTCGACCGGCTGCTGCGGGGCGCCGACGACCCGGCCCGGGTCGAGGGCACCGCGCTGTGGTACCGCCGCTTCACCGCCGCCGTGCGCGAGGTGACGGAGGCGGCCCGCCGGGCCGGCGCGGTGCCGTCGGCGGACGCCGGGGATATCGCCGTGCTGTTCGACAAGCGCCGCTGCCACGCCCGGCTCGCCGCCGCGGGCGTCCCGGTGCCGCCCGCTCCCGGCGGGCCGCCGGTGGGCGGCTGGGCCGAGCTCAGGGGACGCCTGCGGGCCGCCCGGATCTCGCGTGCGTTCCTCAAGCCCGCGCACGGCTCCTCCGCCTCCGGGGTGGTGGCGCTGGCGACGGCGGGCCCGGGTCGGGTCAAGGCCACGACCTCGGTGGAGACCACGGCCGACGGACGCCTTTTCAACTCGCTGCGGGTGCGCGAGTACCGCACGGAGCCGGAGGTCGCCGCCCTCGTCGACGCGCTGGCCCCGGACGGGCTGCACGTCGAGCGCTGGCTGCCCAAGGCGTCGCAGCGGGGCCGGGCGGCCGACCTGCGGGTGGTCGTGGTCGCCGGACGCGCCACGCACGCCGTCGTCCGCACCAGCCCGTACCCGATGACGAACCTGCACCTCGGCGGCGCCCGCGGCGACCTGGACATGGCCCGCGCGGCGATTCACGCCGCGGGCGGCGACTTCGGGGACGTGCTGACGACCGCCGAGCGGGCGGCCGCGTGCTTCCCCGGCACGCTCTGCGTCGGCGTGGACGTCCTGCCCACGACCGGCTGGCGCCGCTTCGCCGTCGGCGAGGTCAACGCCTTCGGGGATCTGCTGCCCCGGCTCACCGGCCTCCCGGGCAGTGGCGCCGAGGGCCTGGACACCTACGCCGCCCAGGTCGCCGCCGTACCGGCCGCGATGGAACGCGCGCGACGCGAGGAGCACCACCATGACGCCACCGCTTGACATGAACCAGATCGTGGGCAGCCATGACATCCTGCTGATCACGCTGGACACCCTCCGCCACGACGTGGCCGAGGAGCTGGCCGCGGCCGGTCGCATCCCCAACCTGGCCCGCCATCTGCCCGGAGGCCGCTGGGAGCGCCGGCACGCGCCCGGCAGCTTCACCTACGCCTCCCACCAGGCCATCTTCGCGGGCTTCCTGCCCACGCCCACCACGCCCGGTCCGCACCCCCGGCTGTTCGCCGCGCGGTTCGCCGGCAGCGAGAGCACCGCGGAGGGCACCTTCGTGTACGACACCCCCGACCTGGTGTCGGGCCTGGCCGCGGCCGGCTACCGCACGGTGTGCATCGGCGGCGTCGGCTTCTTCAACAAGCAGGCGCCGCTGGGCTCGGTGCTGCCGGGGCTCTTTCAGGAGAGCCACTGGGAACCGGAGTTCGGCGTGCCCTCCCCCACCTCCTTCGAGGCGCAGGTGGCCCGCGCCGAGGAGGTCGTCGCCGCCCTGCCGCCGGAGCGGCGGCTGTTCCTCTTCGTGAACGTGTCGGCGCTGCACCAGCCCAACTGGTTCCACCTGCCGGGCGCCACCCGGGAGGCGGGCGACTCACGCGCCACCCATGCCGCCGCCCTGGAGTACGTCGACCGCCACATCGGCAGGCTCTTCGCCGCCGCCTCCAGCCGACGTCCGTGTCTGGCCGTCGTCTGCTCAGACCACGGCACGGCGTACGGCGAGGACGGCCACACCGGCCACCGGATCGGCCACGAGGTCGTGTGGACGGTGCCCTACGCCCACTTCCTCCTCGACGGGACCGCCCGATGACGCTCAGCGACCTGCCCCTCTCCCCGGCGCCCCCGGAGACGGCAGCCGTGCGCCCGTACCGGCACTACGTGTACGCGTACCCGCACAAGACGGCCTACCGCGCGCTGCCCCGCGAGCGCGCCCGACTGCGCGACCTGTGGGCGGACGAGCCCAAGGACGCGCTGTCCCTCTACTTCCACATCCCGTTCTGCGAGGTCCGCTGCGGCTTCTGCAACCTCTTCACCAGGATCGGGGCGCCCGACGGCCTGGCCACCGCCTACCTGGACGCGCTGGAACGCCAGGCCGCGGCGGTGCGGGAGGCGCTGGGCGCAGGCGCGCGGTTCGCCAACGCCGCCTTCGGCGGCGGCACTCCCACGTACCTGACGGCGGCCGAGCTGGAGCGGCTCTGCGACCTGGCCGAACTCGGCCTGGGGGCCGACCTGCGGGCGATACCGCTCTCCGTCGAGGCCTCACCGGCCACCGCGACCGCCGACCGGCTGTCGGTGCTGGCGGAACGCGGCACGACCCGGCTGAGCCTCGGCGTGCAGAGCTTCGTCGAGGCCGAGGCGCGCGCCGCCGTCCGCCCCCAGCGCCGGGACGACGTCGAGGCGGCGCTGGGCAGGATCCGGGAGGCGGGCGTCCCCGTCCTCAACATCGACCTGATCTACGGCATCGACGGCCAGAACGAGCGCTCCTGGACCCGGTCCCTCGACGCGGCGCTCGCCTGGCGGCCCGAGGAGCTGTACCTGTACCCCCTGTACGTCCGTCCGCTCACCGGCCTCGGCCGGCACGCCGCCGGCACCGCCCGGGAGGAGGCGGCGTGGGACGAGCAGCGGCTGCGGCTGTACCGCCACGGACGCGACCATCTGCTGGCGCACGGCTACGAGCAGGTGTCGATGCGCATGTTCCGCCGTGCGGACGCGCCCACCACGGGAGGCGGGGACTACGCCTGCCAGACCGACGGCATGGTGGGTCTCGGCTGCGGCGCCCGCTCGTACACCTCCACGCTGCACTACTCCTTCGACTACGCCGTCGACATGCACCGCATCCGCGGCATCATCGACACATACACCACGCGCACGACGCGGGAGTTCGCTCACGCCGACTTCGGCTGGGCGATGGACGACGAGGAGGCCCGCCGCCGTCATCTGCTGCAGTCCCTGCTGCAGGCCGACGGCCTGCCCGTCGCGGAGTACCGGGCCCGGTTCGGCACCGCGCCCGGGGAGGACTTCGCCGAGGAGCTGGAGCGCTTCGCGGACCGGGGCTGGCTGGACGCGGACGCGGGGCCGGACGTGCTGCGGCTGTCGCCGGAGGGCCTGGCCCACTCCGACGCGGCCGGCCCCGAGCTGTTCTCCGCCGCCGTACGCAGGCGCATGGCCGCCTACGAACCCAAGTGAATGCATCTGCCATGGACCTGACGATCCTCTACCGCGGCCCGCTGGCCTCGTGCGACTACGACTGCCCGTACTGCCCCTTCGCCAAGCGCCGTGACAGCCGCGCCGAGCTGACCGCCGACCGCGCGGCGCTGGAGCGCTTCGCCGGCTGGGCGGCCGGGCGGACGGACGACCGGCTCTCCCTGCTGTTCACGCCGTGGGGCGAGGGCCTGGTGCGCTCCTGGTACAGGCGCACGCTGGCGGAGCTGAGCCGGCTTCCGCACGTCCGCAGGGTGGCGATCCAGACCAATCTGAGTTGCCGCACCGAGTGGCTGGACGAGGCCGACCGGGACACGCTGGCCCTGTGGTGCACCTTCCACCCCGGCCAGACGCCCTACGAGCGTTTCCTGGCCAAGTGCCGCGACCTCGCGGACCGCGGCGTCCGGCACAGCGTGGGCGTCGTCGGCCTGCCGGAGCACCTGGAGCAGGCCCGCCGGCTGCGGGCCGACCTCCCGGACCACGTCTACCTGTGGGTCAACGCCGCCGAGGGCCACACGTACACCGACGCCGAGGCGGCCCGGTGGACGGCGCTGGACCCGCTCTTCCCGTACAGCCGGCATCCGCACCGCAGCGCGGGCCTGCCGTGCCGCACGGGCGAGTCGGTCATATCGGTGGACGGCGAGGGCACGGTGCGCCGCTGCCACTTCGTCCGCGAGGAGCTGGGCAACCTGTACGACGGCTCCTACCGCGCGGCGCTGCGCCCGCGCGCGTGCCCGATGGACGTCTGCGACTGCCACATCGGCTACGTCCATCTGGAGACGCTGCCGTTGTACGACGTGTTCGCCGGCGGGGTCCTGGAGCGGATACCCGCCGCGCCGCCGCCCGGGCGGACACCGCTCCCGTTCCTGACGCCGACGACCTCGTAGTCGGACGGCACGGCGCGCCCCGCTCGGCCGCGTCAGCCCTTGCGGCCGACGCCTCCCCAGAAGGCGATGCGGACGTGCTCGTCCTCCTGCGGGAGCCCGGGGTCCGGGCGCCACCGCGGCACCTGCACCAGGCCGGGCTCGACCAGGGAGAAGCCGTCGAAGAAGGGCTCGATCCCCGGCTTGCTGCGCAGGGTGAGGGTGGAGGTGGCGTTCTTGTAGGCCTCTGCGGCGTCGGCGTCGACGTCCTGGTGGAAGTCGGTCGTGCCGTGGCTGAGGATCAGGAAGCTGCCGGCCGCGAGGTTCTTGGTGAGGGTGCGCACGATCCCGGCCGGGTCCTCGTCGTCGCGGACGAAGTGCAGGAGCGCGACGAGCATCAGGGCCACGGGCTCGTCGAAGTCGATCAGCTCCCGGAGGGTCGCGTGCTCCAGGATGCTCTCGGGCTCGCGGACGTCGCCGAGGAAGAAGCCGGCGTTGCCGGCGTTGGTGAGCCGCGCGCCGGCGTGGGCGGCGACGATGGGGTCGTTGTCGACGTAGGCGACCCGGGCCTCGGGGGCGACGGAGCGGGCGACCTCGTGGGTGTTGGGCGAGGTGGGGATGCCGGTGCCGATGTCGACGAACTGCCGGATGCCCTGCCCCGCCGCGTAGCGCACCGCGCGCTGCATGAAGTCGCGGTTGGCGCGGGCACTGGGGCGCGCGTCGGGGGTCATGCGGATCACCATCTCGGCCGCCTCGCGGTCGGCCTCGTAGTTGTCCTTGCCGCCGAGGTAGTAGTCGTACATCCGGGCCGGGTGCGGCCGGCTGGTGTCGATCTCCTCCGCGGGGAAGCCCTTGTCGGTCAACGCCCTGCTCCGTTCGGATTCCGGTGGCCCTTGGGGGTCCAGGTCGGTGCGGTCTGCGGTCTTCCGGTCCGTCCCGCCGCCCGTGTCGGCGGGAAGCCGGCCTGAGCGGCCTCGGCGCCCGGGACGGATGACATCATCTCGTTGCCGGTGTGCATCGGGCAGGGCCACTCCATGGTCAGGTCTCCTTGTGGATGCCACTGAGTATCCGCTCGGTGCTCCGGGCCGGTGCGGCTTGTGCGCACATCCGGTCCAGGGCCTCCAGGAAGGTCGAGACGTCGTCCCGGTCGTCGAAGTAGACGGCCCCGACCAGGCTTTCGGAGTAGACCACGTCCGGGAGGTCGTGCGTCTGGAACCGGAAGATGTGGAACGGGCCGTACATGGCGGGGTGCGCTCCGGCCGTGAACGGCATGACCTGCAGTCGTACGTTGGGCAGGGCGCAGGAGTCGATCAGCTTGGCGATCTGGGCGCGCATGACCGCCGGACGTCCGATGGGTCTTCGCAGGACGGTCTCGTCGATGACGATCCAGACGAGCGGCGCGTCCTCCCGGGTGAGCAGCGCCTGGCGTTCCATGCGCAGCGCGACCCCGCGTTCGATCTCCTCGTCGCCGGTGCGCGGGTTCCCCGCCCGCAGCACTTCGCGCGCGTAGTCCTCGGTCTGCAGCAGTCCGGGGACGTAGTGCGGCTCGTAGGCGCGGATGACGCCGGCCTCGCCCTCCAGGCTCACGAAGGCGCTGAACCAGTCGGGCAGGACGTCGCGGTAGCGGTGCCACCAGCCCGGCTGGTTGGCCTCCCGGGCCAGCGCCAGGAACCCCTCGACCTCCGCCGGGTCGGTGACCCCGTAGGTGCGCAGGAGCTTCTCGACGTAGGGGATCTTCAGGCCGACCGCGGCCTTCTCCATGCGGCGGATGGTGGCATGGGTGACGTCGAGCGCCCGGCCGGCGTCCTCGAAGGAGAGTCCGGCCTTCACCCGCAGGTCGTGGAGCCGTTTGCCGAGCACCACCCGCAGGACGGTGGGAGCACCGGCTGACCGCGCGTCCGTCACGACCACTTCCCCAACTCCCCTCTGCCGCAAGCAGTGTGTCATGCCGTCAACGAAAACCGACAGTGCGCACCGGCCGTTCTGTAAATTACAGATCGCATCTTGCCAACAGTTCTAACGGGGCCGCATAGTTAGCGACGTGGCCCCCTCACCAGACGCTCTGCGGTTAGAGCGCCGTGGCGACCTCGACGCCCGTCGCTGCCAGGACCTCTTCCGTTTGCCCGCCCACGGGTCCTCGGTCGCCGACGCACGCCACCGCGTGCGGGCACGGCTGCGGGAGTGGGAGGCGGACGAGGGACTCCGCGACGACGCCGAGATGATCGTTTCCGAGCTCTTCACCAACGCCGTCATGCACACCGGCAGTGAGTTCATCACCTGCGGGCTGCGCTACGACGGCACCCGGCTGCGCCTCGAGGTCAGCGACCAGGGGCGCGCGCCGACTGCGCCCCGGCCGCGGGCGGCGGGCGTCGACGAGGAGGGCGGACGCGGCCTGCTGCTGGTGGGCGCCTTGTCGCAGGCATGGGGCGTCCGGCCCACCGACGACGGTGGCGGCCGTGCCGTGTGGGCCGAACTCGTCTCCGGGACCTCGCCCTTCTGACATCGCCCGAGCGGTAGGCCCTGGGCCCGCCGGCTACAGCGGCAGCAGGTCCGGGCGCTTGGGCTCCACGTGGTCGCCGGAGGACTCCCCGCGCAGCCGCCGGCCGATCCAGGGCACGAGGTACTCCCGCGCCCACTGGATGTTGTCCCTGCGGATGTCGGCGGGCGCGCGGAACGGCTCCGGCGGCCACGCCTGGTCGGGGTCGGCGGGCACGTCGAGGCCCAGCACCTGCGCGGCGCGCAGCGCGACCCTGGTGTGCCCCTCGGGCGAGAGGTGGAGGCGGTCGGCGTCCCAGGCCCGGCGGTCCTGGACCGAACGCAGCGACCACAGGTCCAGCACCGGGGAGTCGTACCGGTCGGCGATGGCGCGCACATGCGCCGTGTACGTGGCGATCTTCCCGCGCAGATGGCGGAGCACGGGCACGCCGCGGGTGTCGAAGCCCGTGCACAGCACGACGGTGCCGACCGTCGCGGTGAGGCGGGCGACCGCCGCCTCGTAGCGCTCCGCGACGTCGTCCGGGTCGCTGCCGGGGCGCAGGATGTCGTTGCCGCCCGCGCAGAAGGTCACGAGGTCGGGCGCGAGCTCGACGGCGCGCGGCACCTGCTCCTCGACGATCTGGTCGAGGAGGCGACCGCGCACCGCGAGATTCGCGTACCGGAAGTCGTGTTCGGGGCGGCGGTCGGAGAGCAGGACCGCCAGCCGGTCGGCCCAGCCGATGAACGTCCCGTCGGGACCGGGATCGCCTACACCTTCCGTGAAGCTGTCCCCCACGGCTGTGTACGACCCGATGGCGTCACTGTTGTTTCTCTTCGAATCGTCTGGCACGTCAGCACATACTTCACCTCCTCAAGTGACCTACGCCACCGTAACCAGGGGTTGACTGGGGGTGATCTATCCCACCCGGCCGGATCCACCGGAAACGGAATAGGACGGCGTCCCGGCCGCGCCGCGACAGCCCGCGCGGGGGATCGCATACCGCCCGGTACGGACGCCGCCCGGGTGTCGTAAGGTCGGGCATGGTCCGGCCGCCGGTGACCCGCACCGCCCGGCCCCTGAGCGAAGGAGTGCCGGTGACCGAGCAGACGCCGCAGACCGCCCCGTCGGAGCCCGAGCTGACCGGGGTGCGCAACTTCCGCGACGTGGGCGGCCTCCCGACGACCGACGGCCGCCGGGTGCGGTACGGACGGCTCTTCCGCAGCGGCCACCTGGCGCACGCCACCGCCGAGGACGCCGCCTTCCTCTCCGCCCTCGGGCTGCACACGGTCTTCGACTTCCGCAACGCCTCCGACATGAGGCTGGAGGGCCCGGACGTCGAGCTGCCCGGCGTGCGCAACGTCAACATGCCGCTGAGCGACCCGGCGCAGGGCGCCGAGTTCTGGACGACCGTCCGCGACGGCGACATCGCGGCGCTGCGCGAGATCCTCGGCGGGGGCCGCGCCGCCGCGCGCATGGTGGAGGCGTACCGCCGCATCGTCCTGGACCGCACGGCCGAGCACGCCCGCATGCTGGACCTGCTCGCCGGGGAGGAGTCGGTGCCGGCACTGCTGCACTGCGCGGCGGGCAAGGACCGGGCCGGGACGTCGATCGCCGTCATCCTGCTCGCGCTCGGGGTCGAGCGCGACGCGATCGTCGAGGACTATCTCAAGAGCAACGAGGCACACCGCCGCTACCGCATCAAGCGCGGCGACGACACGGACCCGGCGACCACCCCCGAGGTGATGGAGCTGCTCGGCCCGCTCTTCGACGCGCGCAAGGAGTACCTGGAGACCGCCTTCGACACCATCGAGGAGCACTGGGGCTCGGTGGACCGCTACCTGGAGGAGGGGCTCGACCTCACTCCCGGGCGCCGTGAGCGGCTGCGCGCCCTCTTCCTCGACGGCGCGCGGCCGGCCTGACCCGGGCCGCCGGGGCGCTCTACTTGGCCCCGGCCAGATGGAAGATCAGGAAGAAGAACGCGGCGATGACGTGGACCCCCACCAGGTAGATGAAGGTGCGCACCTTGAAGCCCATGGGGGCCTTGTCTCGGGAGTCGCCGGACACGGTCAGTCCTCTCGTCATGCGCCGTGGGGGCGCGGGGAACGGCCGTCGCCCAGGCACAGCTCTACGACGGAACTCCGCAGCAGCGTGTGGACGAACAGCAGATCGACACCGTTCGGCGAAGTCGCCGCGATGCGGTGCGGGGTGAGCGAGTCGAAGTGGGCGCTGTCGCCGGGCACCAGCCGGTGCACGGCCTCCCCGAGGGTGAGCCGCAGCTCGCCCTCGAGGACGTACAGCCATTCCTCACCGGGGTGGACGCGGACCAGCCCCTCCTGGGGGCCGGGAGGCACGTGCAGCCGCAGCGCCTGCATGGCCCGCCCGGGGTTCCCGGCCGGCCAGTACGTCCAGCCGCCGGCCTCCGCGGGCGGCACAAAACCGCCGCGGACGACCGGATCGCGCTCCGCGGAGGTCTCGCCGAGCAGGTCGGACACCGTGGTGCCGTAGGTGCGGGCGAGCGCCAGCAGCATGGGAAGCGAGGGCTGCCGCTGCCCGGTCTCCAGCCTGGACAGGTGCGCGGGCGAGAGCCCGGCGCGGGCGGCTGCCGCCTCCAGCGTCAGCCCGCCCCTGCGGCGCAGCGCGCGCAGCTGGGGGGCGACGTCCGGCAGGGGCGCCTCGTCCGAGGATGGTGAGGTCATGCCTCAGGTATAGATGCGATTCGCCCCCGAGGCAAAAAGATTGCCTGGGGGGCAAGAACCGCGGGCGAGAATCGTAGCCCGGCCGACGGCCTGGGTCAGCGGCCCGCGACCGCCTGCTTCACCAGTGTCCGGCCGAACTCCCACATCAGGCCACCGGAGCCGTGTGCGTCGTCCATCACGGCGGTGAAGGCGTTCACGAAGCGGTCCACCTCGGGCTCCCCGATGACCAGCGGCGGGATCAGCTTGATGACCTCCAGGTGGTCCCCCGAGACCTGGGTGAGGATACGGTGCCGCTGCAGCAGCGGCACGACCACCATCTGCGCGAACAGGCCCTTGCGCGCCGCCTGCAGCATCGTCCAGCGACTGCGCAGCCCCAGCGACTTCGGCCGGCCGAACTCGATGCCGATCATCAGGCCCCGGCCGCGGACCTCGTGCAGCAACTCGTAGCGGTCGACGAGGACGGCTAGGCGGTCGCGGAGCAGGTCGCCGGTGGCCCGCGCGTTGGCGACGACCTTCTCGTCCTCCATCACCGTGAGGGTGGCCAGCCCCGCGGCCATGGCCTGGGCGTTGGAGCCGAAGCTCGCGGAGTGCACCAGCACCCGGTCCATGGACGAGTAGACCTTCTTGAAGATCCAGTCCTTGCCGAGGGTGGCCCCCACCGGCACGTACCCGCCGGACAGGGCCTTAGCCACGCAGACCAGGTCCGGCTCGACGCCCCCCTCGTGCTGATAGGCGAAGAAGTCGCCGGTGCGGCCGATGCCGGTCTGCACCTCGTCGGCGACGAGCAGTGCCTTGTGCCGGTGCAGCAGCTCCTGCGCCGCCCGCAGGTAACCGGGCGGTGCGGCGTGCACACCCTTGCCCTGGATCGGCTCGACGATCAGGGCGGCCACGTCGCCCTTGGCCAGCTCCCGCTCCAGGGCCGCCAGGTCGCCCAGGGGTACGGCGGTGTCGGGGAGCAGCGGGTCGAAGCCCTCGCGGAAACCGCTCTCGCCGTTGACGGACAGCGAACCGGTGGTCAGCCCGTGGAACGCGTGGTCGCAGTAGAGCACGCGGGGCCTGCCGGTGGCGTAGCGGGCGAACTTCAGGGCCGTCTCGACCGCCTCGGTGCCGCTGTTGCCGAAGAACACCCGGTCCAGGCCGGGCGCGTACGACAGCAGCCTCTCGGCGAGCAGCCCGGGCAGCGGCTGGCAGTCGAAGCGGGTGAGGTCCGCCAGCCCGGCGTCCAGAACGTCGTGCAGCGCCTTGCGGACCACCGGGTGGTGGCGGCCCAGGCCCATCACCCCGAAGCCGGCGAGCATGTCGAGGTGGTCCCGGCCCTCGTCGTCCCAGAAGTACGCGCCCTCGGCCCGCTCGTAGACCTTGTCGAAGCCGATGGTGTGCAGCATCCGCGGCAACTGGTGGTTGAGATACCTGGCGTGCAGGTCGTAGCGCTCGGCGCCGCGCTCGGCCAGCAGCGTCGCCAGGTCGAACCCCTTGGGTTCAGGATCGGGCGGTGTCATCGCTCACGTGCCTCTCGTTCGGGTGCTCGTTCACCGCGAGACGGATCAGGGTGGCCCCGATCCGGCCGGCGATCTCGGCAGGTGTGAGCCCGATGTCGGCCAGCACCTCGCCGCGCTTGGCGTGCGCCAGGAACTGCTGCGGGATGCCGAAGTCGCGGACCGGCACATCGGTCTCCGCGTCCCGCAGTGCCTGCGCGACGGCCGAACCGACGCCTCCGGTACGGCCGTTGTCCTCGATCACGGCAACCATGCGGTGCCGGGCGGCGAGCGCGGGCAGCTCCGCGTCGAGCGGCTTGACCCAGCGGGGGTCGACGACCGTGACGCCGACACCGCGTTCGCGCAGCAGGGCGGCCGCGGCCAGGGAGACCGAGCCGAGGGCGCCGACGGACACCATCAGCACGTCCGGCCGGTCGCCGCGGTGCAGGACGTCCATGCCGCCCACCCGGTCGATGGCCGGCAGGGCCTCGCCGACGGTCTCCTTGGGGAAGCGGATGACGGTGGGCGCGTCGTCGACGTCGATCGCCTCGCGGAGCTGGGCGCGCAGCTGGTCGGCGTCGCGCGGGGCGGCGATCCGCAGGCCCGGGACGACCTGGAGGATCGACATGTCCCACATGCCGTTGTGCGAGGCGCCGTCGTCGCCGGTGACACCCGCCCGGTCCAGGACGAAGGTGACGCCGCACTTGTGCAGCGCGACGTCCATCAGCACCTGGTCGAAGGCGCGGTTGAGGAAGGTCGCGTAGACGGCGACCACCGGGTGCAGGCCGCCGGTCGCCAGGCCCGCCGCGGACACGGCGGCGTGCTGCTCGGCGATGCCGACGTCGTAGACACGGCGCGGGAAGGCCTTGGCGAACTTCTCCAGGCCGACCGGCTGCAGCATGGCCGCGGTGATCGCCACGACGTCCGGGCGCTCGGCGCCGATGCGGACCATCTCGTTGCCGAAGACCGAGGTCCACTTCGGGCCGCTCGACGGGGTGAGCGGTTCGCAGGTGAGCGGGTCCATGGCGCCCACCGCGTGGAAGCGGTCCGCCTCGTCGCGCTCGGCGAAGGCGTAGCCGCGGCCCTTCTCGGTGAGGCAGTGGACGAGGACGGGGCCGTGGAAGCGCCGCGCCCGGCGCAGCGCGGACTCGACCGCGGCGACGTCGTGGCCGTCGATCGGGCCGAGGTACTTCAGGCCCAGGTCCTCGAACATGCCCTGCGGCGCGAAGGCGTCCTTGAAGCCCTTCTTGGCGCCGTGCAGGGACTCGTACAGCGGCTTGCCGACGACAGGGGTCTGCTGGAGCACCTGCTTGCCCCAGGCCAGGAAGCGCTCGTAGCCGTCGGTGGTGCGCAGGGTGGCCAGGTGGTTGGCGAGGCCGCCGATGGTGGGCGCGTAGGAGCGCTCGTTGTCGTTGACGACGATGATCAGTGGGCGGTCCTTGGCGGCGGCGATGTTGTTCAGCGCCTCCCAGGCCATGCCGCCGGTGAGCGCACCGTCGCCGATGACGGCCACGACGTGGTCCTGCCGGCCGAGCACCTGGTTGGCCTTGGCCAGGCCGTCGGCCCAGCCGAGCACCGTGGAGGCGTGGCTGTTCTCGATGACGTCGTGCTCGGACTCGGCGCGCGAGGGGTAGCCGGACAGGCCGCCCTTGCCGCGCAGCTTGGAGAAGTCCTGACGGCCGGTCAGGATCTTGTGGACGTAGGACTGGTGACCCGTGTCCCACAGGATGCGGTCGGCCGGCGAGTCGAAGACCCGGTGCAGGGCGACCGTCAGCTCGACCACGCCCAGATTGGGTCCCAGGTGCCCCCCGGTCCTGGCCACCGCCTGGACCAGGAATGCACGGATCTCCACGGCGAGTTCGCCCAGCCGCTCCGGCGGCAGGGCCTTCAGGTCGCGCGGACCACGGATGTTCTCGAGCAGCGACACTTTCCCACCTCGCTCCCCTACCGGGGATTGTTTCGCTTTAGCTCACACTGATCTGGGGCTCTCCTGACGGCACTTTGTCGGCCTTCATCCGCTCGGCGAGCTTCATGGCCTCCTCGATGAGGGTCTCCACGATCTTCGACTCCGGCACGGTCTTGATGACCTCGCCCTTGACGAAGATCTGCCCCTTGCCA
>NZ_CBDRCM010000077.1:0-29542 GCF_965342435.1 Actinacidiphila sp. bgisy160
GAAACTGGCCCCCACCGCGCCGTGCCTAGCCTGGCGCGCATGTCCCGTCCCCGCCGTCTCGCGGTGACCGCCCTCGCCCTGCTCGCCACCTCGGCGGCCCTCGCCACCGGGGTCGCGCGGGCCGACGGGCACGCCCCCGTCTGGGTGGAACTCGCGACCTGCGAGAGCAGCAACCGCTGGAACACCAACACCGGCAACGGCTTCTACGGCGGGCTGCAGATCTTCCAGCCCACCTGGGTCGAGCACGGTGGCCTCGGCCTGGCGTCCAGGCCCGACCGTGCCACCCCCGACCAGCAGGTGACCGTCGCCGAGGAGATCCTCCGCGACCAGGGCTGGGAGGCCTGGCCGACCTGTGCGCAGCGCCTGCGGCTGGCCGGCCGCGCGCACGCCGTCCAGTCCGGCGAGACCCTGGAGACGGTGGCCCGGCGCTTCAACGTCGGCGGTGGGGCGGCCGAGCTGTACCGGCTCAACCAGGACGTCATCGGCTCCGATCCGACCCGCCGGCTCACCCCCGGTACACTGCTGCGCCTGCCGCAGTGAGACCGGCGGGCGCGCCGTGAGTGGCCCGCCGCCCGCCCGCGCCCGCGCCCGCCGCCACCTCCGTCACCCGGTGGGCCCTCCGTGTGTAGCCCGGTGGGGTGACGCCATGAACGCCGGGGAATGCAGCGGGGGGCGCGATCGCCCCTCCGCGCCGCGACGGGGCTCCGTGCCTGACGGCATGCGATCCGTGGAGGATGCCCCGGGACCTCACGTGAACGTCACGGCGGGGACACAACGAGGAAACGGGAAGGTGAACGGGGGTAACCCGCGGGTCTTGGGCGCGGTCTTGTCAGCACCAGGACGGACACCGGTCTGTGGGAAGCAGGAGAACGCAGGGACGCATGCGCATTTCCATACTGATCCAAAACGCGTACGGAGTCGGTGGCACCATCCGCACGACGTACAACCTGGCGGGAGCCCTGGCCGAGCGGCACGAGGTCGAGATCGTCTCCGTCTTCCGCCATCGTGACGAACCCACCTTCGCCCTTGACCCGCGTGTCGGCCTGCGCCATCTGGTGGACCTGCGCCGGGACAGCGACGCCTGCGAGCTGGCGGACCCGCTGTACAGGCAGCCCTCCTCGGTCTTCCCCAAGGGCGAGAACCGCTACACGCAGTACAGCGTGCTCAGCGACCGGAGGATCGAGGCCCATCTGTCGTCCCTCGACGCCGACGTCGTCATCGGCACGCGCCCCGGGCTGAACGCCCACATCGCCCTGCAGGCCCCGCGCCACATCGTCCGGATCGCGCAGGAGCACCTGACGCTGGAGACCCACTCCGTACCGCTCATCCTCACGCTGCGCCGGTTATACCCCCGGCTGGACGCGGTCACCACGACCACCGAGGCCGACGCCGCCGCCTACCGGCGCAGGCTGCGGCTGCCCGGGGTGCGGGTGGTCACCGTGCCGAACAGCGTTCCGGACCCGGGCGTCACCCCCAGCACCCTGGACGCCAAGTACGTCGTCGCGGTCGGTCGGCTGGCCCCGGTCAAACGTTACGGAGACCTCATCAGGGCCTTCGTCAAGGTCGCGGCGGAACGGCCGGACTGGGGCCTGCGGCTGTACGGCTCGGGGGCGCAGCAGGAGAAGCTGGAGCGGCTCATCGCGCGCCTGGACATCGGAGACCGGGTGACCATGATGGGCACCGCCTCGCCGATCGAGCCGGAGATGGCCAAGGGCTCACTGCTGGCGGTCTCCTCCACCATGGAGTCGTTCGGCATGACCATCGTCGAGGCGATGCGCGTCGGCCTGCCGGTGGTGAGCACCGACTGCCCGCTCGGTCCCGGCGAGATCATCAGCGACGGGGTGGACGGCCTGCTGGTGCCCCCGCGGGACGTGGACGCGCTGGCCGCGTCGATGCTCCGGCTGATCAACGACGACGAGCTGCGCAAGCGGATGGGCCGGGCCGCGCTGGAGAAGGGCGCCCGGTACGACCCCGCGGAGATCGCCGGTGACGTCGAGCGGCTGCTGGAGGAACTCCTCGCCCGGCGGGCGGGCGCCGCGGGCCGGCTGCGCGCGGCCGGACGCCACGTCGGCGGCCTCGGCGTGGGCACCGCGTACGCGGGCAAGGACCTCGCCCGCGCGGTCAAGGGGCGGGCCCGCAGACTCCGCAAGAAGGTGCGGGCGAAGCTCCGCAGGAGCGCGGCAGGGCCGGATCCCCTGTGAGGGGCCGGGCCGAGGGCCGACGCGGGCCGGGCGGGACGGTACGGCGCCCCGCCCCGCCCCGCTCAGCCGTGGTCCCCGGCTCCGGGTTCGACGGCGTCGCGGCGGCCGGTGGACCGTGCCTGGTCGAGGGCGGCGACCTCCGGGTGGTGCAGGTCGAAGGCCGGGGATTCGGAGCGGATCCGCGGCAGCGCAGTGAAGTTGTGCCGCGGCGGTGGACACGAGGTCGCCCATTCCAGCGAACGGCCGAAGCCCCAGGGGTCGTCGACCTCCACCCGTCGGCCGTACCGGGCGGTCCGCCACACGTTGTAGAGGAACGGCAGGGTGGACAGGCCCAGCAGGAACGCCCCGATTGACGAGATCGTATTGAGCGCCGTGAAGCCGTCCGCCGCCAGGTAGTCCGCGTACCGCCGGGGCATGCCCTCCACGCCCAGCCAGTGCTGGACCAGGAAGGTGGTGTGGAAGCCGACGAACAGCGTCCAGAACTGGATCCTCCCCAGCCGCTCGTCGAGCATCTTCCCGGTGAACTTCGGCCACCAGAAGTAGAAGCCGGCGAACATCGCGAAGACCACCGTCCCGAAGACCACGTAGTGGAAGTGGGCCACCACGAAGTACGAGTCGCTGACCTGGAAGTCCAGCGGGGGCGAGGCGAGGATCACCCCGGTGAGGCCGCCGAACAGGAAGCTCACCAGGAAGCCGACGGCCCACAGCATCGGTGTCTCGAAGGACAGCGAACCATGCAGCATCGTGCCGATCCAGTTGAAGAACTTCACCCCGGTCGGCACGGCGATCAGGAACGACAGCAGCGAGAAGAACGGCAGCAGCACGGCGCCGGTGACGAACATGTGGTGTGCCCAGACCACCATCGACAGCCCGGTGATGGCCATCGTCGCGCCGATCAGCGTCATGTAGCCGAAGACCGGCTTGCGCGAGAACACCGGGATGACCTCGGTGATGATGCCGAAGAACGGCAGCGCGATGATGTAGACCTCCGGGTGGCCGAAGAACCAGAACAGGTGCTGCCACAACAGCGCTCCGCCGTTCGCGGGCTCGAAGACCACCGAGCCGAAGCGCCGGTCCGCCTCCAGCACCAGCAGCGTCGCCGCCAGCACCGGGAAGGCCAGCAGCACCATCACCGAGGTGAAGAGCACGTTCCAGGTGAAGATCGGCATCCGGAACATGGTCATGCCCGGTGCCCGCATCCCGACGATCGTCGCGACGAAGTTGACCGCGCCGAGGATGGTGCCGAAGCCCGCCAACGCCAGCCCCATGATCCACATGTCGGCGCCGATCCCGGGCGAGCGGGTCAAGCTGTTCAGCGGCGCGTAGGCGAACCAGCCGAAGGAGGCGCCGCCGGTCGGCGTCAGGAAGCTCCCCAGCACGATCAGCCCGCCGAAGAGGAAGAGCCAGTACGACAGCATGTTCAGCCGGGGGAAGGCGACGTCCGGCGAGCCGATCTGCAGGGGCATGATCTCGTTGGCGAACCCCGCGAAGGTCGGCGTGGCGAAGAGCAGCAGCATGATCGTGCCGTGGATCGTGAAGAGCTGGTTGAAGCGGTCGTTCGACATCAGCTGCAGACCGGGGCGGGCGAGTTCGGCGCGCATCAGCAGCGCCATGAACCCCGCAGCGAGGAAGAAGCCGAACGACGTGATCAGGTAGAGGTGGCCGATCTTCTTGTGGTCGGTGGTGGTCAGCCAGTCCACCAAGAGCCGCCCCGGCCGCCGGGGCGGCGCCGCCCGCTCGGCCGTGGTCTGCGCTGCGTGCGTCCCCATCGGCGCGCTCCCTCGCGGTAGGAGATCCTGCCGGGCACCCGGCCTTCCGTACTCGATCTTCCGTACAGTCTCGGGCAGACGGCCCATCATGTGACGGACCGGGACGGGACGGCCGTGCCGCGCCGTAGGCGGGCCGGGCCGCAGGCGGCACCATGAACGATGACCGGCCCTGTGGAAACGCCCGCGTGAGGGCAGGTCAGGTACCGGGTGCCGGGCGGGCCGAGAGCCCGTTCCGGCTGCTCGGCGCGGCATTGAGCAGATGGTCGAACGAAAGTACGATAACGGGACCATGCCGTAGCGCACCGAGGGGCCCCCGTGACGCATCCGGACCACGACCGCGCGCTGGAGAGCGCGCTCGCCGCGGCGCGGCGCGGCTTCCCCGTCATCCCGCTCTCGCGGACCAAGCTCCCGGCGGTCCGCTCGCCGCACCGGGGCGAGACCGGGTCCGGGATGTGCCGCGGCCAGTGCGGACGGCTCGGCCACGGCGTGCACGACGCCGCCACCGAGCCCGCCCGGATAGCCGAGCTGTTCGCGGCGGCGCCCTGGGCCAGCGGGTACGGGATCGCGTGCGGACGCTCGCCGCACTACCTGATCGGCCTCGACCTGGACCGCAAGGACGGCGTCGACGGCGTGACCGCCTTGGTGGACCTGGCCGCCCGGTGGGGCTTCGCGGTGCCGTGGACGCGCACGGTGATCACCCCGAGCGGCGGCCGGCACCTGTGGCTGCGCGGTCCGGCAGAGGTGATCGTGCCCAACTCCGTGCGCCGGCTCGGCGACGGGATCGACGTGCGCGGCAGCGGCGGCTACCTCGTGGGACCCGGCTCGGTCACCACCGCCGGGCTCTACCGCTGGGACCCGCCGACGGCCTCGATGCCGCCGGCCGCGGTGCCCAAGCGGCTGCTGCGGCTGCTGCTGACGACCCCGCGGCGCCGGGGTGCGCGCGCCCAGGGTGCGGGGACGGGGGCGGGAACGAGTGGGGGCACGGCCGAGCCGCTGATCCGCTTCGTCCTCGGCTCGTCGGTGGGGGAGCGCAACGAGCGGCTCTTCTGGGCCGCGTGCCGGGCCTTCGAGAACGGGCACGGGGACCGGGTCGCCGCGGAGATGGTCGGCGCGGCCGTCAGTACCGGTCTGCCGGAGCGCGAGGCGGAGTCGACGGTGGGCTCCGCCCGCCGGCATGTCCTCGGGGGGTCTGGCGGGCGGCGCTCCGCGGGAGCACTCTGACCGCATGACCTCTACCGCACCGAGGGCCGGCCGGGTCGCCGTCACCGAGGAGGCCGCGGGGCTGCTGCGGCGTCTCGCCGACCAGAACGGCCCGTTGATGTTCCACCAGTCCGGCGGCTGCTGCGACGGCAGCTCGCCCATGTGCTACCCGCTGGGGGAGTTCCTCACCGGGGACTCCGACGTGCACCTCGGCGACCTCGACGTCCTGGGTATCGACCCGGTGCCGGTGTGGATGTCGCGCGACCAGTTCGCCTACTGGAGCCATACGCACCTGACGATCGACGTGGTGCCGGGGCGGGGCAGCGGCTTCTCGCTGGAGGCCCCGACGGGCAACCGGTTTCTCATTCGGTCCCGGCTGCTGACGGACGAAGAGCTGTCGACGCTGGGGATGTGATGTGAGGGAAGTGTGTGGGTCGTTTCCGGTAATTCCGCGGCGGTCGCCGGGCCGGTTTTCGACGGTCGGGTACGCGAATTCGGCGGGCGAGGGGAAAAGACGCCCCCAAAGAGTGAACGGTGCACGCCAAACACTGCCTGGGATTTTGTGACAGAAGTGTGACGATCAAGTCGGCCGCCGCCTTCCGTCACGGCTCGTGTGCGCCTACGGTTGCTGACATGGCAACCGATCCGAGTGCCGCACGGCAACCGCAGGACGAACCGGACAGCTACGTCGGCCTCGCCGCCGAGGAGGCCGAGCGCCGGGCCACCGAGCGCGGCTGGAGCATGGTGCGCGCCCTGCCGCCGGGCGCTGTCATCACCATGGAGTACCGGGTGGGCCGGCTCAACTTCACCGTCGAGGGCGGCCGGGTGATCCGCTGCTGGAGTGGCTGAAGGGCGTTCGCACGGCCCCGCACGACGAAGGCCCCGGCTCGCCCTCTGGGGGGCGGCCGGGGCCTTCGTACGGGCGCGGGCGGGGCGGGAGGCGTGCGTACCTGCGCCGCGGGCCGTCAGCCGGTGGCGCCGCGGCCGCGGGCCACGCCGGCCTGGCCGAGGGGCGCGGGGCGGCCCGGCCGGTCCGCGGGCGGCCGGCGGCTGCCGGCCGGGGTGACCGGGGTGCGCTCGTGCCGGGTGGTGTGCGGACGTGCCGGGTGGTGCGGTATGCCGGACGCGGGCGTCGTCGTACGGCCGCCGAGAACGACGGGGCCGAGTACGCCGTCCGGGTTGTCCGAGACCTGGGGGGAGGCCATCGCCGCGTTCGCGGCGGGGGCCGTGGCGGACGTCGTGCCGATGCCGCGGCGGCGCGCCCAGGCGGCCGTGATCCGCGCCTCGGCCGAGGCCATCAGCGGCTCGAACCAGGGCAGCGCCAGCAGGATCAGCAGGCCGGCCGCCCAGCCGAGCAGGACGTCGCTGACCCAGTGGGTGCCGAGGTAGATCGTGGTCATGCCGACGCCCAGCGCCAGCAGGGCCGCGATCACGGAGGTGACCCGGCGGACCCATGGGGTGGTGGCCAGATAGGCCAGGACTCCCCAGGTCACCACGGCGTTCGCGGTGTGACCGCTGGGAAATATATCGCCGCCGGAGAAGAGTTCGGCCGATCCGGCGCTGGTCGCGTAGTGCGGGCCGAGCCTGCCGAGGCCGTACTTCACCGAGCCGACGGTGACGTTCAGCAGCAGCAGCGACGTGCCCAGTACGAGCAGCGGGTGCAGGGTGCGCTGGCGCCAGGCGCGCCAGCCCAGCCAGGAGGCGACGATCACGGCCGTCGGGCCGCGCTGGCCCAGGACCACGAAGTAGTCCAGGAAGGCGTGGATCTGCGGCCACTGCTTGTACGGCCGCCACATCATGACCTGCCAGTCCAGGGTCACGAGCTTGGACGTGGTCAGGACGGCTACGACGATGGCCACATAGGCCACGAGCGTCGAGCCGAACAGCAGCACGCGTGTCCGGCTCATACCCGGTGGCGCCTGGGCTGTCTCGGGCTCCTCCATGAGGAGAAGCTTGTCATCGGTACGCACTCAATCGACGTTACAACGTGTGATGGCGGAGTTCGGCCGGAAGGCCGGGTTCGTAATGACGATGTGATGTGGACTACGTCTCAGTCCCACCCATTGAGCCGAATGCGGGAACTCCTTGATTTTATGTTTCGAAGTGCATGCGGAGGATCTCGGGAAATCGCGCGTTCGATTTCCTCTCACCACGTTTATCCTTGATTACCCGTCACTTCTCGTGAAGTTCGCCTGCCATTCCCGGGCCCGGTCCGGCTCCCCGCGCACCCCCGGCGCCGGCCCGGAGAGTCACCGGTGACCTGCGGGGATTCGCCGATCAGCGGGCGTGTGAACGCACGGAGCGGGCGTACGGGTGGGTCCGCGCGCCCCGTGTAGCCCGTGCGTGCCACCGGAACGGGCGGGTACACGCCACCCGGTGGACGCCCCGGCGGCCGCGCCGCGGCGGTACCGGAAATGTCCGGCAGGTCTCCGGTGGGTGGCCTTCGCGTGACGACGGCCGTGCGGGAACGTGACCCGCGCCACCCCCCATCGGCGCGGACTCGCGTAGTCTGACGACTTCACTCGCCCTCGTCACTGGGTTCCCCCGGGACTGTCCCCCTCGTCCTGCCCAGGGACACCGCGAGCGCACCGCTGGGAGGTACGTACATGACAGGGACGTCCTCGGCCGGCATCCCCGGACCGGCCGCCGTCCCACAGCACACTCGGCCCGTCAACCGCTGGACCGTGCTCATCGTCCTCTGCGTCGGCCTGTTGCTCGTCGCCCTCGACGCGACCGTGCTGCACGTCGCCGTTCCCGCGGTGAGCGAGGACCTGCGCCCCGGCGCGATCGAGCTGCTGTGGATCGTCGACGCCTACCCGCTCGTCGCCGCGTCCTTGCTCATCCTCTTCGGCACCCTCGGCGACCGCGTCGGAAGACGCCGGATCCTGCTGATCGGCTGCACGATCTTCGCGGCCGCCTCGGCGGTGGCCGCCCTCGCGCCCGACCCACGCGTCCTCATCGCGGCCCGCGCCCTGCTCGGCATCGGCGGCGCGATGATCATGCCGGCCACGCTGTCGATCCTGCGGCAGGTCTTCCCCGACCGCCGTGAGCGGGCCGTCGCCATCGGCGTGTGGAGCGCCGTCGCGGCCGTCGGCGCCGCCGTCGGGCCGGTCCTCGGCGGCTTCCTCGTCGAGCACTTCTGGTGGGGCTCGGTCTTCCTCATCAACATCCCCCTGATGGCCGTCATCCTTCCGGTGGCCCGCTGGCTGCTGCCGGAGTCCCGCGGTGAGCTGGACGGCCCCTGGGACGTCCTGGGCGCGGTGATGGCCGCGCTCGGCATCCTCGGCGCCATCCTCGGCGTCAAGAGGGTCGGCGGCGGCGCGGCCCCGTACGAGCCCTCCGCGCTCGTCCCACTGCTCGTGGGCCTGACCCTGCTGGTGCTGTTCGTGCGCCGGCAGCGCCGGCGCGAGCACCCGCTCATCGACATACGGATGTTCCGCCGGCCCGCCTTCGGCACCTCCGTGGGCTGCATCGTGCTGGCGCTGCTCGCCCTCGTCGGCCTGGAACTGATCGCCGTCCAGTACCTGCAGCTGGTCCTCGGCCTGAGCCCCCTGCGGACGGGGCTGCGGCTGCTGCCGCTCACCCTCGCGGCCATGGGCGCCGGCCTCCTGGGCTCCCGGATGCTCGGCCGATTCGGGCCGCGCGCCATGGTGAGCTCCGGTTTCCTCCTGACCGCGTGCGCGGTGCTCGTCCTGACCCTCATGGGCCAGTACGACCGGCCCGGCGTGCTGACCGCGGGCTTCGTCCTGCTCGGCTTCGGCCTGGAGACCACGCTCTTCGGCGCCTACGAATCCATGCTCAGCGACGCCCCGGCCGAGCAGGCGGGCGGCGCCGCCGCGATCGGCGAGACCTCCTACCAGCTGGGTGCCGGCCTCGGCATCGCCCTGCTGGGCAGCGTCATGAACGCCGCGTACGCCCCCGGCGTCGCCCGGGTCCCCGGGGTGCCGGCGGACGCCGGCGTCTCGGCCGGCAAGTCGCTCGGCGAGGCCTACGAGGTCTCCGGCCACCTCGGCGGTTCCGCCGGTGCCTCTCTGCGGCATGCCGCACGGCACGCCTTCGTCCACGGGATGCACATCACCCTGGTGGTCAGCGCGGGTCTGCTGCTGCTCGGCGCGGTCGCCGCGCTGCGGCTGCCCCGCCGCATGGAGTGCGGTACGGCGGCCCAGCGGCCCGCCGCCTCCGGGATCCCGTCTCCCCGCGAGCACGCCCTGGCCGGGGCCGACGTGTCGCGCTGAGCACACCGCCGGGGGCTTTACCCGCTCCCGCCGCGGAAGTAGCTTCGTCGGCGAAGCGCAGTGATCACCGGAGAGGACGACGATGTCCGCTGGAAAGCCGCAGTTCGACCCGAGCGACCCGCTCGGCATCGACGACCTGCTCGACGACGAGGACCTCGCCGTGCGGGACACCGTGCGCGGCTGGGCCGCCGACCGCGTGCTGCCGCACGTGGCGCAGTGGTACGAGCGCGGCGAGCTGCCGGGGATCCGTGAGCTGGCCCGGGAGCTCGGCTCGATCGGCGCGCTCGGCATGTCGCTGACCGGCTACGGCTGCGCCGGCGCCACCGCCGTCCAGTACGGCCTGGCCTGTCTGGAGCTGGAGGCGGCCGACTCCGGCATCCGTTCGCTCGTCTCCGTCCAGGGCTCGCTGGCGATGTACGCCATCCACCGGTACGGCTCCGAGGAGCAGAAGCAGCGGTGGCTGCCGAGGATGGCCGCCGGCGAGGTCATCGGCTGCTTCGGCCTCACCGAGCCCGACCACGGATCCGACCCGGCGGGCATGCGTACGCACGCCGAACGGGACGGTACCGACTGGATCCTGAACGGCCGCAAGATGTGGATCACCAACGGCTCGGTCGCCGGGGTCGCCGTGGTGTGGGCCCGCACCGACGAGGGCATCCGCGGCTTCGCCGTGCCCACCGACACCCCCGGGTTCTCCGCCCCGGAGATCAAGCACAAGTGGTCGCTCCGCGCCTCCGTGACCAGCGAACTGGTGATGGACGACGTGCGCCTGCCCGCCGACGCGGTCCTGCCCGAGGTCACCGGCCTGCGCGGCCCGCTCAGCTGCCTGAACCACGCCCGCTACGGCATCGTGTGGGGTGCCATGGGCGCCGCGCGCAGCAGTTTCGAGGCGGCCCTGGACTACTCCCGCACCCGTGAGCAGTTCGGCCGGCCCATCGGGGGCTTCCAGCTGACCCAGGCCAAGCTCGCCGACATGGCGCTCGAACTGCACAAGGGCATCCTCCTCGCCCACCATCTCGGGCGGCGCATGGACGCGGGCACGCTCCGTCCCGAGCAGGTCAGCTTCGGCAAGCTCAACAACGTGCGCGAGGCGATCGAGATCTGCCGCACGGCCCGCACGGTGCTGGGCGCGAACGGGATCTCCCTCGAATACCCCGTCATGCGGCACGCGACCAACCTGGAGTCCGTGCTCACCTACGAGGGCACCGTCGAGATGCATCAGTTGGTGCTCGGCAAGGCGCTCACCGGTATCGACGCCTTCCGGTAGACGGCAGGCCGGTCGCCCCCGGCACCGGCGCCGGGTTCCGGCGCCGATGCCGCGGGTCAGTTCTGGTTGAAGAAGCCGTCCCCGCCACGCTTGCTGTCGGCGTTGACGACTAGGTAGTCGGGCGGGGTCAGCAGGAAGACGCGGTTCGCCACGCGGTCGATGGAACCGCGCAGGCCGAAGGTGAGGCCGGCCGCGAAGTCGACGACGCGCTTGGCGTCGGCGGGGTCCATGGCCGTCAGGTTGACGATGACCGGGACGCCGGCCCGGAACAGCTCGCCGATGCCGCGGGCGTCCCGGAAGCCGTCCGGGGTGACCGTGGCGATCCGGCGGCCCTGCTCCTCCGCCGAGTCCGAGGCCACGCGCACGCGGGGGTCGGTGACCCAGGAGTCGGGGGAGGACGTCTCGGCGCCGTCGCCGTAATCGGCGTATTCCTCGTCGTAGTACTCCTCGGCGCTGTTGTCGTCGACGAGTCCCAGCCAGGCGCTCGCCCGTCGTACCGATCCCATGGACGCCTCCTCTCGCACGCGGTCAGTTTGCCGTCCGCACCCCTATGGTCGTCCATGATGCGGATGATGCGCCAAGCGGATACCCACCGTGGGGTGGATTCGTGACAGACCTGGTGCATAAATCGCACTAGTGGCCCCCAGTCACCCCCTGGAATAACACTCCTGACGGATCATCGGAAAGGCACCCGCTCGGTAGAGTGATGTGGCACCGCCGGACAGCCGAACGGGTGGCGTACAGAACGACCAGCCGATGACATGTTCCATTGCCGCGAATGACGTACGGGGGATTGCGATGTTCGGAATCGTCAGACCGTGCCGGCACCGTCTGCCGGAGAAGCTGGCCATATCGTGGACGGCCCATCTGTGCGGCCTCTGCCTCGCCCTGAGGGATGATCACGGGCAACTGGCCAGGGTCGCCACGAATTACGACGGGCTCATCATCTCGGTGCTCGTCGAGGCCCAGGCCGGGCGGACCGAGAGCGGACGACGCACCGCAGGCCCGTGCCCGCTGCGCGCGATGCGGACCGCGCCCGTCGCCAAGGGGGAGGGCGCGCGGCTGGCCGCGGCGGTCTCGCTGGTGCTGGCCTCCGCGAAGATGCGCGACCACATGGCGGACGGCGACGGGCTGCTGGCGCGCCGTCCGGTCGCCGCGGCGGCGCGCACGGTCGCCCGGCGCTGGGACCGCGCGGGGGCAGTGACCGGTTCGGGGCTGGGCTTCGACACCGCGGTGCTGGTGGACGCCGTCGGCCGGCAGAGCGCCGTCGAGGCGGCCGCCGGCCTCGGCACCTCGCTGCTGACCGTCACCGAACCCACCGAGACCGCCACCGCCGCCGCGTTCGGCCACACGGCGGTGCTGGCCGGGCGCCCGGCCAACCGCGCGCCGCTGGAGGAGGCGGGCCGGCTCTTCGGCCGCCTCGCCCATCTGCTCGACGCGGTCGAGGACCTGGAAGCCGATGCCGCGGCGGGCGCGTGGAACCCGCTTGCCGCCACCGGCACGAGCGTGGACGAGGCGCGGCGGCTGTGCGACGACGCCGTGCACGGGATCCGGCTGGCACTGCGCGACGTGGAGTTCAGCGACGGCGCGCTCGCCCACGTCCTGCTCGCCCACGAGTTGCCGCGTTCCGTGGACCGCGCGTTCGGCGCCTCGTGCGCCCACCACCCGGGTCCGGGCGGCCCCGGCGGGCCCGTGCGGTCGCCCTGGCTGACCCCCGGCGCCCCGCACCAGCCGGGCCCCCGCCGCGGTCTGCTCGCCGGGTGTGCGGTGTTCGCGGGGCTCTGCTGCACCTGCCAGATCTGCTGCCGGGACCACTACGACGACCCCTGGAGCGGCAGGCGGCGCGAGGGATGGTGCTCCAACTGCGACTGCTCCGGGTGTGACTGCGGTTGCGGCGACGGCTGCTGCTGCGACTGCGATTGCTGCGACTGCGATTGCTGCGGCTGCGACTGCTGAGGGGGTCGCGCGGGCCCGTTCCCGCGACGGCGGTGCCGAGGGCGGGTGTGCCGGGTCCGTGAGGTGCCCGGCGTGCGCCTGTGATGTCCCGGGATGATGTACCGGGACCGCCGGGCGGGTCGCGTGCAGTGGTCGCCGTCGGGGCCGCGCCGGGGTGGCGTCAAGGGGGAGGGGCCGCCGCTCGCGTGGTGCGGCGACTGCCCTTGGCGCGTGCCCGGCGAACGGGTGGCCCGGCGCGATCGCGCCGGGTGCTGGCCGTGGTGGCGGCGCTGGGCGCGATCGCGGTCGTCCTTCGGGGCGGTGGCGTGCGGCGACCCGGCGCTGTGGCGCCTGGCGTCGCCTGGGCGTGGCGGAGCCGCCCGTTCGCGCCAAACCGGGGGTGGGGCGCGGGGGCTCCCGGGGGCCGGCGGCGGCAGGGGGGCTCACCAGGCGATACACCGTCACCGGGGGCGTCCGACGGCGCCGGTGCGGCGTTTCGGGGGCGTGACGCGGCCGAAACCCGCCCTTGTGCGCTTGTGCGTGACTCTGAATACTCCCGTGTGCGCAGCACTTGTCAGGGGCACGCCACCCCCACACGTACGGCGGCGCCCTCGCTGCGCCTCACCGGCCCGCGCTACGCGGGTCAACTTCCGCTCCCCCACAGGAGGAAAAGCGTGAGGATCAAGCACACGACCCACACCCCCGTCCCGAGACGCGCACGGCTGATCGCCGTGGCGTCCGGTCTGCTGGCGGCCACCGCGCTCACCCTGCCCGCCGCCCAGGCCGCCCCCGCGCCCAAGGCCTCCCCCGAGGCCGCGGCCGCGCTCACCACGTCCCTCGGCACCGCCTCCACCGCCGGTTCCTACTACGACGCCAAGGCCAAGGCCATGGTCGTCAACGTCACCAACGACAAGGCGGCCCAGGCCGTCAGCGCGGCCGGCGCGATCCCGAAGTTCGTGGCGCACAGCACCGCCCAGCTGGAGAAGGCCGGGAAGGCCACCCTCGCCGCGGACATCGCGGGCACCTCGTGGGTCGTCGACCCGAAGTCCAACCGGCTGGAGATCACCGCCGACAGCACGGTCACCGGCGCCGAGCTCACCAAGCTGCGGCAGGCCACCGCCTCGTACGGCGACGCGGTCACCTTCCGCCGCACGGCCGGCACCTTCAAGCGGCTGATCGCCGGCGGCGACGCCATCTACGGCGGCGGTTACCGCTGCTCGCTCGGCTTCAACGTGCGCAGCGGCAGCACCAACTACTTCCTGACCGCCGGGCACTGCGGTGAGGTCGCGTCCACCTGGTACTCCAACTCCAGCCAGTCCACCGTCCTGGGCTCGAACGTCAGCTACAGCTTCCCGACCAACGACTACGCGCTGGTCCGGTACAGCAACACCTCCGTGACCAAGAGCGGCACGGCCGGAAACACCGACATCACCAGCGCCGGCAACGCCTTCGTGGGCCAGGCCGTCCTGCGTGACGGCTCCACCACCGGCATCCACAGCGGTACGGTCACCGGCCTCAACGCCACCGTCAACTACGGCGGCGGCGACGTGGTCTACCAGATGATCCGCACCAACGTGTGCGCCGAGGGCGGCGACTCCGGCGGCGCGCTGTACACCTCCGGCGGCATCGCGCTGGGCCTGACCTCCGGCGGCAGCGGCAACTGCAGTGTCGGCGGGACGACCTTCTTCCAGCCGGTGACGGAGGCGCTCAGCGTCTACGGTGTCAGCGTCTTCTGACCCTCCGGGAGGTCCACGCCCTCCCTTCCGTCACGGACGGACCCGGCGGCCTCACGGCCGCCGGGCACGTCCCGTATGGCCCTCTTGTCCATCGGGCTGATCGTCACAGGCCGCGCGGGCCCGCGTCGGTCCGGCCGGTGCCCGGGCCGGGCGCCGGGCGGCGGGCGGTGTCGCTATCTGTGCGCCGAACCCGGCGACTTCGGCGGCCCGTTGCGCGACGGGACCAAGGCCCTGGGGCTGCTGACCGGCGACAGCGGCGACTGCACCGAGGGGGCACCACCTTCTTCCAGCCGCTGCCCGCGGTCCTCAAGGCCTACGGGGTCAGTGTGCACTGAGCCCGCCCCGGCCGCCGCCCGTGACGTGCGCCCCGCTCACCCGGGGAAGCACACCTGCCGGGCGGCGGCCTCCGGCACCGCGAACTCCAGCAGCCGCGCGCCCTCGGCGGCGACCGCGTCCCGCGCCGCAGCGTCCAGCGGCGTGTACGGGCGGACGTGGAGCACGGCCGCGTCGCGGGTCGCCCGGATCCGCCACAGCCCGTGGACGAAGCCGTCGTGGAGGAAGAAGCCCCGGTTGCTGCCGCTGCCGGGCAGCGGCTCCCCGGCGTAGGGGTTGCGCAGCATGATCCGCGCCCGGTCGGCGTGCGAGAGGGCGATGTTGTCGTACTGCGGCAGGAACCGCGGCGGCGCCTTCGTCCCGGGGTCGGGGAAGGGCGCGCCCGGGACGTCGTACAGGACGGTGCCCTTCTCGTCGCGGTAGACCCGCAGCCCCGGTCGGAGCCGGTCCATGACGGCGCGGAGCCCGGTCAGCCCCGACCAGACGGCGACGTCCCCGGCCGACGCGGGACCGAAGGCGGCGAGGTAGCGCAGCACGGCCGCGTCCGGCGCGGAGCCGGCGGCGAAGTCGAAGTCCCGGCCGAGCCACTGGCCGGCCAGGGCCTGCAGGGCCGCGCCGGGGGTACGCCACAGGCCGCGCGGCGGCGGCTGCACGGTCGGAACCCGCGCCGTGACGGCCAGACTGAGCGGCAGCCGCTCGCGGTCCGGCCACCGCTCCCGCAGGGCGTCCCCGAGCCGGCTCGCCGACAGCGGGCCGCCCTCGAGGAGCGTGCGGCCCGCCCCGGCCACCTCCGCCAGGTCCAGCCCCGCCAGTTGCCGCCGGAACTGCCCGAGCAGGCGCCGTTCGAGCACGTCCTGGACAATCGGGCGCAGCGCCATGCAGTCCCGTGCCGTCACCAGGTGCACCGTCCACCGCAGCAGCGACATCCGCACCACCCGCCGGTCCGCGAGCATCCCGGACAGCTCCTCCGGCGCGAAGTCCTCGATCCGGGACCACAGCGCGACGTACGGATCCTGCGGCTCCTGCGCCTGCAGCCCCACCAGCCCCTCGATCATCTGCGCGGCGCCGGTGCGCACCCGGCCCAGCAGCGACTGCCGGGCCAGGAGGGAGCGGTTGAGCGTCCGGCGGTCCAGGACGGTGCCTTCGGGGATCGTCTCCATGGCCGTCACGGTACGGCGGAGTGCGGTCAGGAATCGTCCGCGACGACTGACAGACTGGCTGCCGTGCTGGAAACCTCCGCCCGACTGCTGCGCCTGCTGTCCCTGCTCCAGTCCCGGCGCGACTGGACGGGGCCCGAACTCGCCGAGCGCCTCGCCGTCACCGCCCGCACGGTGCGCCGCGACGTGGAGCGGCTGCGCGCCCTCGGCTACCCCGTGCACGCCACCCCCGGCACCGCCGGCGGCTACCGGCTGGGCGCGGGCGCCGCGCTGCCCCCGCTGCTGCTCGACGACGAGGAGGCGATCGCGGTCGCGCTGTGCCTGCGCACCGGCGTCGGCGGCAGCGTCGAGGGAGTCGAGGAGACCTCGCTGCGCGCCCTGGCCAAGCTGGAGCAGGTGCTGCCCGCCCGGCTGCGCCGCCGGGCGCAGGCCATGGAGGCCGTCGCGGTCGCCCGGCCCGCGACCGTGCCGGGCGCCGTCGCCCAGGACGTGCTGACCGCGATCGGCGCCGCGTGCCGCGACCACGAACGGCTGCGCTTCGACTACCGGGCGCACGGCGGCACCGCCAGCCGCCGCACGGTGGAGCCGCACGGTCTGGTCCACCACGGCCGCCGCTGGTATCTGCTCGCCTGGGATACCGACCGGCAGGACTGGCGCACCTTCAGGGTGGACCGGATGGACCCCAAGTCCCCGGCCGGCCCCCGCTTCACGCCCCGGCGGCCGCCGGCGGACGCCGCGTCGTACGTGGCCCAGGGCGTCACCTCGCGGGCTTACCGCCACCAGGCGGTCGTCGTCGTGCACGCTCCCGCCGAGGCCGTCGCCGAGTACGCCGGGTACGCGACCGTGGAGTCCACCGGGCCGGACAGTTGTGTGCTGCGCACCGGTTCCGAGTCCCTCGACGCGCTCGCCGTCTACATTGGCATGCTCGGCGTCGACTTCGAGGTGCGGGAGCCCCCTGAGCTGGCCGAACGGCTGCGGGTCGTCGCGGACCGGCTCGCCCGGGCGGCGGGCGAGCCGCGGTAGGCCGTCACCTGGCCCGTAACGGGCATCCCTGCCCGTATCCGGCGGGTTACCCGCGAGGTACCGTGGAAGTACTGCGATTCCGGACCCCAGGGGGCCGTGATGGTCGTCGAGTTGATAGCCGCAGTGCTCTCGGCAGGAGCGTTGTACTTCGTGGCCGGGGCCCGAGTGGTGCAGCAGTTCGAGCGAGGCGTGGTGTTCCGGCTCGGCCGGGTCAGGGGCGGGGTGCGGAACCCCGGATTCACCATGATCGTTCCGATCGTCGACCGGATGCGGAAGGTGAACCTGCAGATCGTGACGATGCCGGTGCCCGCCCAGGAGGGCATCACGCGCGACAACGTCACGGTCAAGGTGGACGCGGTGGTCTACTTCAAGGTCGTCCACGCCGCCGACGCGATCATCAACGTCGAGGACTACCGGTTCGCCGTCTCGCAGATGGCGCAGACCTCGCTGCGCTCGATCATCGGCAAGAGCGACCTGGACGACCTGCTCTCCAACCGAGAGAAGCTCAACCAGGGGCTGGAGCTGATGATCGACAGCCCGGCCATCGGCTGGGGCGTGCAGATCGACCGCGTTGAGATCAAGGACGTCTCGCTGCCAGAGACGATGAAGCGCTCGATGGCCCGCCAGGCCGAGTCCGAGCGGGAGCGCAGGGCGCGGATCATCAACGCGGACGCCGAGTTCCAGGCCTCCAAGAAGCTCGCCGACGCCGCCGCGGTCATGAGCGACACCCCCGCCGCGCTTCAGCTGCGCCTGCTGCAGACGGTCGTCGCCGTCGCCGCGGAGAAGAACTCCACGCTGGTGCTGCCCTTCCCGGTGGAACTGCTGCGCTTCCTCGAGCGCGCCCAGCCGGGTCCCCATCCGGCCGTCGAACAGCCGCGTGCGGCCACACCCGCCGGGCCGTCCGTACCCGCGCCCATACCGGAAGCCGCCGCCGAGGCGCACCCGGGCGGCGGGCCGCCGGAGGACGACGCCGAGGAGCTCTCCGCCGATCTTCGCGAAACCCTCGCGGCGGACCCGCTGCTGGACGCGGTCCGGCCGCAACGGCCCCCCGACGTCAGCTGAGCCCGCCCTCCGCCGGCGGCACGTCCGGTCGCGGCACGTCCGGCCGCCAGACGTACGGAACGGTCACCGCCACCGGCAGCAGTCCGAGCCGGGCCAGGATCGGGGCGCTGTCCACGGACGCGTCGACCTGCACGAAGCGGTGACCGGCCGCGACCGCCAGCCGGGCCCGGTGCGCCACCGTCGCGCGGTAGGCGCCCCGCCCCCGCCAATGCGGCAGGGTGGAGCCGCCCCACAGCGACACGAAGTCGGTGCCCTCGTGGAAACGGGTCCAGCCGGCGCAGACCACCGTGCCGTCGGCGGTCTCGGCGACGACCACCGCGCATCGGTCGCCGGGCCCCGACACCTCGCTCTCCAGCATCCCCGGCAGCCAGTCGTGAGGCACCCCCCAGACCGTCTCCTCCATCTCCTGGACGCGCTCGAAGTCCGCCCGTGAGGTGACCTCCCGCAGCGCGAGGCCCTCCGGCAGCACCGGGGCGGCGGTCAGCGCCGCCGCCTCGCCGACCAGCACCGTCTCCGGTTCCTCCGGCACGAAGCCGGCCGCGGCCAGCCGGTCCGGCAGCCCCGCGGGCAGGTCGTGGGCGTGGTACTTCCACTCCACCGGCATGCCCAGCGCGGCGTAGTGGTCCCGCTGCCGGGCGATCAGGGCGTCCAGCACGGGGCCGTCCAGCCCGCCGAGGTCGCGGTAGTCGAGGAACCCCGCCTCCCCGTGCCGGTAGGTCTTGCGCAGCAGGGGGCCGTCGCGCTCCACCGACTCGTACCGCGAGAGGCCGGCGGGGACACGGGCGCGCAACTGCCGGTCGTGGGCGACGCGGTACTCCAGCGCCACGGGGGAGAGGTCGAAGGTGCTCATCGGGCGGATTTCACCACAACGGCGACCCGGCCGCGAGTGAATCGGGCGTGGTGAACACAACGGGGCGGGCCCGCGTATGTCAGGCGGAACGACGCTTCCCCTGCGCCCGACGATCCGACCTGTATCCCCCCACAGGAGGTCACGAGTTGAAGCACAAACAGATAGCCAAGCGGGAGATCGTGTTCGTCATGGCCGGTGCCGCCGCCATCGCGGCGGCGGCCGTACTGCTGCCCAGCGCCAACGCGTCGCAGTCCGCCGCGCAGGGCCCGGACGCTTCCTCGCCGAAGCGGTTCACCGCCGCGGCCGCCGCGGAACTCGCCTCGCGACTCGGTTCGGAGTTCGGGCCGTCCGTCGCGGGGGCGTACTACGACGCGGCGAGCGGGCGGCTCGTGGTCAACGTGGTCGCCGGGGACGGCGACGACGTGGCGGCGCGGGCCCGGGAGGCCGGCGCAGCCACCCGGACGGTCGAGAACAGCGCCGCCGAACTGACCTCCGCCGCACAGACCTTGAAGCAGCGCGCCACGATCCCCGGCACCGCCTGGGCCGTCGACCCCCGGACCAACCGGATCCTGGTCACCGCGGACCGCACCGTGGCCGGCGCCAAGTGGGACACCCTGGAGTCCACCGTGCGGTCCCTGGGCGGCGGCATGGCCCGGCTCCGGAAGTCCGCGGGCGAGTTCAAGCCCCTCGTGGCCGGCGGGGACGCCATCTTCGCCGCCGGGGCGCGCTGTTCGCTGGGCTTCAACGTCGTCAAGGACGGCGCCCCGGCCTTCCTCACCGCGGGCCACTGCGGCGTCGCCTTCGCGAACTGGTCGGACAGCCAGGGCGGGGCGCCCGTCGCGACCGTGCGGCAGGCGACCTTCCCGGGTGACGGCGACTTCGCCCTCGTCACGTACGACGACCCGAACACACAAGCGCCCAGCCAGGTGAACCTCGGCAACGGGCAGGCCCTGGCCGTCAAGGGGGCCGCGGAGGCGGCCGTGGGCCAGGAGGTGTTCCGGATGGGCAGCACCACCGGGCTGCACGGTGGCACGGTCCTGGGGCTCGACGCGACGGTCAACTACCCGGAGGGCACCGTCACCGGGCTGCTCCAGACCGACGTCTGCGCCGAGCCGGGCGACAGCGGGGGCGCGCTGTTCACCCGCGACGGCAGCGCGATCGGCCTCACCTCCGGCGGCAGTGGGGACTGCCAGGCGGGCGGGGAGACCTTCTTCCAGCCGGTGACCACGGCGCTGGCCGCGGTCGGCGCGCGACTCGGCTGACGTCCACGTGGCTCAGGCGGGCCCCGGGCTGCGGCGGAGTCCCGGGGCCCGGCCGTGCGCGACCGCGGCGCCGCCGGTCCCGGTGGTCAGCGGAACCGGCGGTGCAGGGGGAGGACCGTCACCGTCGCGCCGACGTGCACGGCCCGGCGCGCCGGGCGCGGCGCCTTGGTCTCCTCGTGCAGGCCGACCAGCAGGGCCGCCAGTCGGTGCCGGAAGTCGTCCCAGACCTCGGCGTCCTCGTCCTCCGGGTACCGGGGGGTCCGCGCGCCGCACGGCGGCTCCACCAGACCGGCGGCGGCGAGGCGGCGCAGGTGACTCACCATGCGCAGCCGGCCGGGGTGCGCCACGGGTCTGGGGATGGTGTCGGTCGCTGTCATGGCGGTCAGTAAATCGTGTCGTCCCCTTGCCCTCGCAACCCCTGAGCAGCCACCGGGGTGCCGTCCGTGTGACGTGGGTTGACGCGTGGGACAAGGGCAACCCCCTGTGACATCGGGACGTGACCAATCTCGCACCGATGCGGTGTTTGGGCCGTCCGGGAGGGCGCGTAGCCTCGCCCCTCAGACGCCCCCGCCCGCCCCTCCGCACGAGAGGCCGCCGCTTCCGCAGCCTCCGCCGCCCCCGCTCTTCCAGTGGTTGACGCCGTAGAGGCTCTCGGTCCTGTCGTGCCGGGCGAGCAGTCCGGCTTCCCTGGTGAAGTGCGGGACGGCCAGCCGCAGGGCCGGGTCGCCGTGCAGGGCGACCGCGAGCAGGACCGACTCGGGCGACGCCCTGCGGCTTTGTGGACGCGGAAAACGCTCCTGGGCCCGCCGGAGGGCCTGCCGGCCGGCCCGGGTCCGGCGGGGCACCGCCCACAGGGCGAGGGCCGCGGCCACCGGCACGGCGGAGACGGCCGCCCGGAGCGGCGGCTCCCAGCCCGTCGGGAGTCCGGTCACCAGCCCCGCGGCCACGGTCAGCACGGCCGCGCACGCCAGCACGCGCGCCGCGCGCCGACGCCGGTCGCGCCGGATCAGCCCCGCGTCGGTCAGCCGCTCGCGCAGGACGTCCGTCTCGCGCCGCACCCGCCGGGACACGGCGACGGTGTTCACCCCCGTGGGCCGGTACAGCGCCTCGTAGACGGCCAGTTGCAGCGGGTGCGAGAGCCCCTGCAGCGGCCCGGAGATGCGCGCGGTGCGGTGCGCGCCGGCGTCCACCGTGCCGCGCAGATGCAGTGCGACCAGTGCGACGACCACCGCGCCGCGGCGTCCGTCGCGCAGGTAGGCGGCCTCATAAGGGTCCGTCACCTCGCCGGCCGCGGTGCCCGGGGCCCGCAGCAGCGCCCCCGCTGTGACGATCAGCCCCGTCCCGGCCATTGGATATGTCCACGTGAGCCATGACATGTCCCACCACCCCCTGCGGTCGGTGTGCCCGCGGGCGGGACGATCACGCGCTGTTTGAGGAAGGCCAGAGCTTTTCGGCGTAGCGTGGCGGCCGTGACGGATCTGGTGGCACGGACTTGTGACCGTATCGACCGGCTCGACGCCCGGATCAAGGCGTTCGTCCGGGAGCCGGACCGGCGGGGCCGGCTGGCGGCGGAGGCGGCCACGGCACCGCCGGGTGTGCTGTCCGGGGTGATGGTGGGTGTCAAGGACATCGTCCGGATCGACGGGATGGACACCAGGGCGGGCTCCGCGGTGCCGCCGGAGGCACTGGCCGGGCCGCAGGCACCGCTGGTGGACCGGCTGCGGGCGGCCGGGGCGCTGGTCGCGGGGAAGACGGTGACGGCCGAGTTCGCGGTGACCGCGCCAGGACCGACCCGCAATCCGCACAACACCGCCCACACGCCCGGTGGTTCGAGCAGTGGCTCGGCGGCCGCGGTGGCCGCGGGCATGGTGCCGCTGGCGATCGGGACGCAGACCGTCGGCTCGGTGGTCCGGCCCGCGGCCTACTGCGGGGTGGTGGGCTTCAAGCCGACCTTCGGAAGGGTCCCGGTGGACGGGGTGATCGCCAACGCCCCGAGCTTCGACACGGTCGGGGTGCTCGCCGCGGACGTCGCGGTCGCGGCGCGCGGCGCGTCCGTCCTGTGCGACGACTGGCGGGAGCGGCCGGCCGGCGACGGCGAGCCGGTGCTCGGCATACCCGTCGGCCCGTACCTGGACCGCGCCGGGGCGGAGGCCCGGGAGGCCTTCACGGCGCACGCCAAGCGGCTGGAGGCGGCGGGCCGGACCGTGCGCGAGGTGCCGCTGATGCCCGACTTCGAGGCGGTGGTACGGCAGTTGTACGTCATGAACCGCTACGAGGTGGCCCGTACGCACGCCGACTGGTTCCCCCGGCACGGCCACCTCTACCGCGAGCAGACGGTCGCCGCCATCCGCGAGGGCCACGCCATCGACCGCGACGACTACGAGCGGTCCGTGGGCGAGCGCCGGGTCTTCCGCGAGCGACTGCTGGAGGCCATGGGGGAGGTCGACGTCTGGCTGGCGCCGTCCGCGACCGGCCCCGCCCCGTTCGGCCTGGGCAGCACCGGCGACTCGGTGATGTGCCTGCCGTGGAGCAACGCCGGCTTCCCCGCGGTGAGCCTGCCCGCCGGGTACGCCGCGAACGGCCTGCCGCTCGGACTGCAGGTCGTCGGGCGACCCGGCGAGGACGAGGAACTGCTGCGGTGGGCGGCGGAGTTCGCCTCCGTCGTCAAGCCTCGGTGAAGACCAGTTCCTCGACCGGGACGGTCATCCGCACGGTGTGGTCGCCGGTCACCTCGACGACGTGGTGCAGCCCCCGCACCTGCGCGCGCGGGGTGTCCGAGGACAGGATCCGGTAGCTGTCGGCCGCCCCGGCCAGGAAGGCGCGGAAGGCGGCGAGGGAGGGCTCGCCGAGCGCGAGGTGGTCGAAGAGCCGCCGGAAGAGCTTGGGGACGAGCACCACGTCGTCGGTGAGCGAGGAGAGCCCGGTGACCTTCGCGCCGCTGGTGCTCACGTCGCCGGGCCACAGCCCCCTGCCCGCGTCCCGGGCCTGCCGGGCGACGTCGGTCAGCTCCCGGCGCAGGTCCTCGTAGAGGTTGCTGTAGAAGGTCGGGTAGGCCAGGCCCTCGGCGATCAGGTGGTGGTTGACGGTGGCGCGCAGCAGCGGCACGCCGACCGTGACCTCCTGGCCGCTCCTGGCCGCTCCTGGTGCCCTCCGGCGGTGCGCCCCGGCCGGCCAGGGCGACGCAGCGGCCGTGCACGTCGACCCCGCCGGTGAGGATCCAGCCGGGGACGGACACGGGGGGTGGCGGCGGCCGCCCTCTCGCCGCCGGGCTCGCGCTCCACGGCGGTGAAGCCCAGCCACCGCAGCAGCTCGTCCCGGGCCGCGTGGGCGAAGGGCAGCGGCTGGTGGGCGGGGCGGAGGTGCGCCCGTAGTGGGTCTCCAGCGCGTCGACGGCGTCGAGGCGCAGCTTGCCCCGGCAGGAGTTGGTGAGGTCGAGCCCGAGCCCGCCCCTGACGCGGTTCCAGTCGGGGTGGCGGGTGGGGACGAAGCCCACGGTGTCCCCGTCCGGTTCGGTGTTCTCTATCCGGAAAGAGCCCTTGACCAGCAACATCGGCATGGCGACTCCCCGTCGGGGTGTGAGCGTCGGTGACGTCCTGTGCAGGAAACCGCGCGCAGGGTGATGGCGGAAGGGATCCGGCGTGTCGTCGTACACGTGTTCGACAAGTGGTCTATGGTGGGTGCGGAGGGTCCGGAAGGGGGGAGACGTGAGCGGTCGGAGGTGCGTATGGCGGGATTCACGCACCTGCACACCGTCTCCGGCTTCTCGCTGCGGTACGGCGCCTCGCACCCCGAGCGGCTCGCCGAGCGCGCCGCCGAACGGGGGATGGACGCGCTGGCGCTGACCGACCGGGACACGGTGGCCGGAGTGGTGCGCTTCGCCAAGGCGTGCGCGCGGGCCGGGGTGCGGCCGCTGTTCGGCGCCTCGCTGGCGGTGCCGGCGGCGTACGTGGCGGAGGGCGCCACCCCTCAGGCCGGCCCGCCGGCCGCCCGGCGGCGCACCCCGGTGCGCGGCGGGGCCTTCGTGCCGGAGGCGACCGACCGGGCGGTGTTCCTCGCCCGGGACCGCCGCGGCTGGGGCGCGCTGTGCCGGCTGATCAGCGCCGCCCACGCCACCGACGGCGGTATCGGCTGGGAGGACCTGGGCCGGGAAGGGCTGTTCGTGCTGCTCGGCGCGGACTCCGAGGTCGGCCGCGCGCTGGCGGCCGGACGCCCCGACCGGGCCGCCAGGCTGCTGCGCCCCTGGCGCGAGGTGTACGGGGACGCGCTGCGCCTGGAGGCCGTGCACCACGGCCGCACCGGCACCGGGTCCGGCTCGCTGCGGCTCGCCGCCCGCACCGTCGGCTTCGCCGCCGAGCAGGGCGTCGTCCCGGTGCTGACCAACGCCGTCCGCTACGCCGACCCCGGCCAGGGGGAGGTGGCCGACGTCCTGGACTCGGCGCGCCGGCTGGTGCCCGTCGACGTGCGCGACGCGGGCGGCCTGGACAGCGGTGAGCGCTGGCTGAAGGACGCCGGGGACATGGCGCGTACCGCCGAGCGGGTCATGGAGGCGGCCGGCTTCACCCGCGGCGACGCCCGCCGGCTGCTGCGGGCCACCGAGGAGACCGCCGCGGGCTGCGCCGTCGACCCGGAGGAGGACCTGGGGCTCGGGCAGGTGCACTTCCCCGAGCCGGAGGTGGTCGGCGCGGGCGCCCGCACCGCCGACCGCGTGCTGCGCTCGCGCTGCGCCGCCGGGATGGTCCGCGAGGGCCACGACCGGGATCCGGAGTACTGGGCGCGGCTCGACCACGAACTGCGGATCATCGAGCGGCTCGGCTTCGCCTCGTACTTCCTCACCGTCGGCCAGGTCGTCGACGACGTGCGGGAGATGGGCATCCGGGTCGCCGCGCGCGGCTCGGGCGCCGGCTCGCTCGTCAACCACCTGCTGGGCATCGCCGCCGCCGACCCCGTCGAGCACGGCCTGCTCATGGAGCGCTTCCTGTCCGGCCGGCGCACCTCCCTGCCCGACATCGACATCGACGTGGAGTCCGCCCGCCGGCTGGAGGTCTACCGGCGGATCCTGGACCGCTTCGGCGGCGAGCGGGTCGCCACCGTCGCCATGCCCGAGACCTACCGCGTCCGGCACGCGGTGCGCGACGTGGGCGCCGCCCTCGGGATGGACCCCGAGCAGACCGACCGGCTGGCCAAGGCCTTCCCGCACATCCGGGCGCGCGACGCGCGGGCCGCGCTCGCCGAACTGCCCGAGCTGCGGCAGGTGGCGGGTGAGGACCACGGACGGCTGTGGGAGCTGGTCGAGGCGCTGGACGCGCTGCCGCGCGGGGTCGCCATGCACCCCTGCGGGGTGCTGCTGTCGGACGCCGGGCTGCTGGAGCGCACACCGGTCGTGCCGACCAGCGGCGAGGGCTTCCCCATGTCGCAGTTCGACAAGGACGACGTCGAGGACCTCGGGCTGCTCAAGCTCGACGTGCTCGGGGTGCGCATGCAGTCCGCGATGGCGCACGCCCTGGACGAGGTGGAACGGACCGGCGGCGGCCGGATCGACCTGGACCGCATCCCGCAGGGCGACCCCGCCACGTACGAACTGGTCCGCTCCGCCGAGACGCTGGGCTGCTTCCAGATCGAGTCCCCGGGTCAGCGCGACCTGGTGGGGCGGCTGCAGCCGGCCACCTTCCACGACCTGGTCGTGGACATCTCGCTCTTCCGTCCCGGGCCGGTCGCCGCCGACATGGTGCGGCCCTTCATCGATGCCCGGCACGGCCGCAGGCCCGTCCACTACCCGCACCCCGACCTGGAGCCCGTGCTGCGTGAGACCCATGGAGTCGTCGTCTTCCACGAGCAGCTCATCGACATCATGTGCGTCATGACCGGCTGCGACCGGGGCTTCGCCGACGAGGCCCGGCGCGCCCTGTCGGACGAGGCCCGGCAGGGGCGGCTGCGGGCCTGGTTCGCGGACGCGGCCCGGGGGCGCGGTTACTCCCGCGAGGTCATCCGGCACACATGGGAGATCGTCTCGGCCTTCGGCGCGTACGGCTTCTGCAAGGCGCACGCCGTCGCCTTCGCCGTGCCGACCTACCAGTCCGCCTGGCTCAAGGCGCACCATCCGGCGGCCTTCTACGCCGGGGTGCTCACCCACGACCCCGGGATGTACCCCAAGCGGCTGCTGCTCGCGGACGCCCGGCGGCGCGGGGTGCCGGTGCTGCCGCTGGACGTCAACCGGTCGGGCGCGGCCTATCGAATCGAACTGGTGTCCGGTGAGGGGGATGGCGAGGAGCTGTGGGGGCTGCGGCTCGCGCTCTCCGAGGTGCACGGCATCAGCGAGGCCGAGGTCGCCCGGATCGCCGCCGGACAGCCCTACTCCTCCCTCCAGGACCTGTGGGAGCGCGCCCGCCCGAGCCGGGCCGCCGCCGAACGACTGGTCCAGGTCGGCGCGCTGGACCCCTTCGGGGGCAACCGCCGCGACATGCTGCTCCAGGTCGCCGAAGTGCACCGGCAGGGCCGGGCCTCCGCGTACGACGGCCAGCTCACGCTGACCGGAGGGGAGGGCGAGCCGGCGTTCGCGCCGATCGGCCTGCCCGACATGGACGACGGCGAACGGCTCGGCGCCGAACTCGGCGTCCTCGGCATGGACGCCTCCCGCCATCTGATGGACGACCACCTCGCCTTCCTGGCGGAGCTGGGCGCGATCCCGGCGAACCGGCTGCGCGAGGTGCGGCACGGCGAGACCGTGCTGGTCGCCGGGGCGAAGGCGGCCACCCAGACCCCGCCCATCCGTTCCGGGCGCCGGGTCATCTTCACCACCCTCGACGACGGCTCCGGCCTGGTCGACCTCGCCTTCTTCGACGACAGCCACGAGGCCTGCGCCCACACCGTCTTCCACTCCTGGCTGCTGCTGGTCCGCGGGGTGGTCCAGCGCCGCGGCCCGCAGAGCCTGTCCGTCGTCGGCGCCGCCGCCTGGAACCTCGCCGAACTGGCCGAACTGCGCAAGGAAGGGGGCCTGGAGGCCGTCGCGGCACGCCTGGCCGAGACCCCGGGCGAGCCCGCGGAACTGCCCGCGCCCCCGCCCGAGGGCCGCCGGGTCCGCATGTCCACCGGTTACGAGATGCACCCCTGGGCCGATCTGCGGCCCGCGGGCGAGGGGGCCCCGACCGGCCGCAAGCTGTGGCACTCCAGTCCGGGGAGCGCGGGACGATGAACAGCCGACCGGAGATCTCGCACGTGCTGTACGTGCACTTCCACGCCGCCGAGGCGCTGTACGAGCGACTCCTCGCACTGCTCGGCGGCTTCACCCCCGTCGTCCAGGCGCTGCCGCCCGACGCCGCGCTCGCCGACGTCCGCGGGGCGCTGCGCTACTTCGGGCGCGACGCCGCCGAACTGGCCACGCTGCTGAGGGTGCGGCTGCTCGCGCTCCACGGCGTGGACTGCACCATCGGCGTCGGCCCGAACCCGCTGCTCGCCCGGATGGCGGCGCAGGACGGACCGGAGGGCGCGGTGCGCGCCGCGCCCACCGACCCCGCGGCCGTCGCGGCCTTCCTCGCCGAGCGTCCGGTGGCGGCGTTGCACGGCGTCGGCCCGGCGACGGCACGGCAGTTGGGCACGTACGGCCTGGACACCGTAGGACGGGTGGCGGCCGCGCCCCTGAGCACCCTGCAGCGGATCCTGGGCGCCGCGGCGGGCCGCAGGACGCACGAGCGGGCCCGCGGCATCGACCCGGCCCCGGTCGTCCCGAACGCCCCCGCCCACTCGGCCGGGGCCGAACGCCGCTTCGGCCACGACGAGCTGGACCCGGTGCGGCACCGCCGCGCCCTGCTGTCGCTCACCGAGGAACTGGGCTCCTCGTTGCGCGCGTCGGGCCGGGTCGCGCGCTCACTGACCCTCACCGTCCGCTACGCCGACCGCTCCACGACCACCCGCACCCGCGCGCTGCCCGAGCCCACCGGCCACGGCACCGCCCTCGCCGAGGCCGCGTACCGGCTCTACGAGGGGCTGGGACTGCAGCGCGCCCGGGTGCGCGGCCTCGCGCTGCGCGCGGAGGGGCTGACGGACGCCGGTCTCGCGACGCTGCAGCTCAGCCTGGACCCCGGGGACGAGAAGGCGCGCCGGATCGAGGCCGTCGCGGACCGGGCGCGGGCCCGTTTCGGCCCGCGGGCGCTGATGCCCGCGACGCTGTCGGGCGCGGCCTGACGGCCCATTATCACATCGACGTGAAGCCGACGTGATGAATTCTTTACCCACCGGTAGCTGGCGACGTTTGTTACTCCTCCGTAAATTGACGGAAGCTCAGCATTCTGGTGATCCGGATCACAGGCTGCACGGGAGCCAGTCATTCCCCCACCTGCGAGGAGATCGCTCGATGCTGCCCATCAGACCGCGATCAGCGCTCCGGCTCCTCTCCGCGCTGACTCTCACCGCCGCCCTCTTCGCCACTCCCGTCCTGGCGGACACCACCACCGCCGCTCTGGCGAAGGCCCCCGCGTCCGCCCCCGAGGTCACGGCGACCATCGCCGCCGCGACCGCCGCCGAGGCGACCGCGAGCAGCGGCTGGAACAACTGGTCCTGCAAGCCGTCCGCCGCCCATCCGCGGCCCGTCGTCCTCGTCCACGGCACCCTCGGCAACTCCATCGACAACTGGCTCGGCCTCGCGCCCTACCTGGTCAAGCGGGGCTACTGCGTCTACTCCCTCGACTACGGCCAGCTGCCCGGTGTGCCCCTCTTCTACGGGCTCGGCTCCATCGCCGCGTCCTCCCAGCAGCTCGCCGCCTACGTCGACCGGGTCCTCGCGGCCACCGGCGCGGGCAAGGTCGACATCGTCGGGCACTCCCAGGGCGGCATGATGCCGCGGTACTACATGAAGTTCCTGGGCGGCGCCCCCAAGGTGAACGCGCTCGTCGGCATCGCGCCCAGCAACCACGGGACCGACCTGGGCGGGCTGCTCAAGCTGCTGCCCTACTTCCCCGGCGCGGCCGAGGCCATCGAGCACCTCACCCCGCAGGGACTGACCGACCAGATGGCCGGATCGGCCTTCCTCACCAAGCTGAACGCCGGGGGCGACACCCTCCCCGGCGTCCGCTACACGGTGATCGCGACCAAGTACGACGAGGTCGTCACGCCGTACACCACGCAGTTCCTGTCCGGCCCCGACGTACGCAACGTGGTGCTGCAAGACCTGTGCCCGCTCGACCTGTCCGAGCACGTCCTCGTCGGGCTGACCGACCGCATCGTGTTCCACGAGACGGCCAACGCCCTGGACCCGGCGCACGCCACGGCGACCGACTGCGGGGACGTCTTCAGCTGACGGCCCGCCTCAGCCGGTCCCCGGCCGCCGCCTGCGGGCGGCGGGCAGCAGCACCGGCGCACCGGGCGGGACGGCGGTGGCACCCGCCGCCATCAGCGAGGTCGTGCCGGTGCTGCCGTTCCCGGTCTCGGCGAGGTCCGCGCCGGCCGGGGGTGCGGGGCCGGGAGGCCGGTCGCCCGGCGCGGGCCGAGTGCCCCCCACGCACGTCGGCGGGGGGGGGGGG
>NZ_CBDRCM010000078.1:0-29528 GCF_965342435.1 Actinacidiphila sp. bgisy160
CCCCCCCCCCCCCCCCCCCCCCCCCCCCCCCCCCCCCCCCCCCCCCCCCCCCCCACGGTGGGGCGGCGCACCCTCGCGCTCGTCGTGGACCGCGAGGGCGGCCCAGTGCCCGGCACGGGCCTCGTGGGCGTCGAGACCCCGGCGACGGGCACCGACATATCCGAGGCGCCCACGACGATCATCAGCAAGCGGCTGACCGCGGCCGCCGTCCCGCGCCGGATCGCCCTCAGCGGTTCCCGCCGCAACCTCGTCGCCGCCGGCGCGGGCGCCTTGCTGGCGGCCGTGCTCGGCACCGTCGTCGCCCTCGGCACGACGGTCTCCGGCGGTGACCAGAACACCCCCATGAATGTCAAGCCCGTCGAGTCCGCCCAGGAGGACAACGCGGACAACGCGGACGACGGGCTCCCGGCCGAGGACCTCCCCAGCCCCGGCTCCAGCAAGCGGCCCAGCCCCTCGGCGAGCGGCAGCGACGCCGGGACGCCGCCTGGCGCGCCGGCCGGCGGCACCGGCGGTGCCGGGTCCGTGTCCGGTGGCGGCTCCGGCGGCACCAACGGGGGCACCGACGGCGGCTCCTCGGCGGGCGGCGGCTCGGCCGGCGGCGGCGGCTCGGTCACCGGCGGTGGTTCGCACAGCGGCGGCGCGGGCGGCAACACGCAGGGGGGAGGGACCACGACCGGCGGCCAGACCGGCGGCACGGGCGATCCGACCGACGGCAGTCCGTCCGGATCGCCGTCGGCGACGCCGACCGACCCGGAAAGTCCCACCCCGACCGACCCGGGCGCCGACGGCGGCTCCGGTGACGCCGGCACCTCGGCCAGCGCGAGCGCGCCCGAGAGTTCCGCCACCGGCACCGATCTGCCCGGCGCTCCCGGCGACTCCGGCACGATCGCCTGACCCGCGCCCGACACGGCGCGGCCGTGGTGGTCGGCAGACCACCGAGGCCGCGCCGTGGTGCTTCCCGCCCACGCGGTGGGGGAGGAGGCGGTGTGCGTCAGAAGAGGCGGAGCTTGTCGTCCTCGATGCCGCGCAGCGCGTCGTAGTCGAGGACGACGCAGTCGATGCCGCGGTCCGTGGCGAGGACCCGCGCCTGCGGCTTGATCTCCTGGGCCGCGAAGACGCCCTTCACGGGCGCCAGCAGAGGATCGCGGTTGAGGAGTTCGAGGTACCGGGTGAGCTGCTCGACACCGTCGATCTCGCCGCGGCGCTTGATCTCCACCGCGACGGTCGTGCCGGACGCGTCCCGGCACAGGATGTCCACCGGGCCGATGGCGGTCGGGTACTCCCGGCGGATGAGGTTCCAGCCCTCGCCCAGCACCTCCATGCGGTCGGCCAGCAGCTCCTGCAGGTGGGCCTCGACGCCGTCCTTGATCAGGCCGGGGTCAACCCCGAGTTCGTGCGTGGTGTCGTGCAGCACGTCCTCGATGGTGATGATCAGCTGCTCACCGGCCTTGTTGACGACCGTCCAGACCCCGTCCTCGCCCTCCTTGAGCGTGCAGGGCGGCGACATCCAGTTCAGCGGCTTGTAGGCACGGTCGTCGGCGTGGATGGAGACGCTGCCGTCGGCCTTGACCAGGAGCAGCCTGGTCGCCGACGGCAGATGGGCGGAGAGCCGGCCCGCGTAGTCCACGGAGCAACGGGCGATGACGAGACGCATGGTCGGCAACGTTACTCGCTACCGGGCGCGGCCGGAAAATGGCCTGTTGTGAGCGCTCCCGCCTAGTGTCATGGGACCTCTCCGCCTACGGTTGTGGGTGGAGGCCGTCGTGCGGGAGAACTCTGGGCGGCTTCTCTCCGTAGTCCGTCTGACTCCTCGGACAGGGGGGTCACGAGAGGAGTACTCATGTCGCTCGACGTCTCACCGGCCCTCCTCGAACAGGCCGAGCGAGGCGAGGTCGACGAACGTGAATTCGTCGACTGCGTCCGGACCTCCCTGCCTTACGCATGGGACATGATCAGCTCTCTGGCGGCACAACTCAAGGTGGACGGCGGCGAGTTCGCCGACAACCAGGTTCCCCCGCCGGACGAGCACGCGCGCGGGCAGCTGCTCCGCGCCCTGGCGAGTGACGCGATACGGGGCGCCCTGCAGCGGCACTTCGGGGTCCGGCTGGCGTTCCAGAACTGCCACCGGGTCGCGGTGTTCCCGCTGGACCCGGCGGTCGACGAGCGTTACGCCACCTTCACCTCCGTACGCGCACAGCTGCTGAACCAGTCCCCGGAACTGCGGGACTGCTGAAACGGGCAGGGTGCTCCCGCCGTTGGTCGCACCACTGCTCTTTGATGTTTCAATCAGGCCAATTGCGGGAGCACTTCGCTGCCCAGTCGCGCCACGTTCTCCTCGGTGGTCGCGAGATCGCCGGAGCCCTCGACGAGCAGGGCGAAGCGGCTGATGCCGGTCCGCTCGGCGGTGGCGGCCAGCCGGTCGGCACACAGCGCGGGCGGGCCCACCGGGTGGAGATCGCAGAGGAGTTCGGTGTAGGCGAGCGGATCACGCATCGTCCGGGGCCGGCCGTCGACCGTGCGGTGCGCGGCGAGGCCCCGCTGGAGCCAGCCGGGCATCGCCTTGGTGAGGGTCTCCACCGCGTCCGCGCGGCGGTCCGCGATCTGTGCGACGCCCGCGGAGACATGTTCCGCCCTGGCCACTATTTCGGGTGAAAGCCCCGCATCGCGCGCCTCCGCCTGCCACATTGCGACCATGGCAGCTTTGTCCTCGTCGCCGCAGTGCATGCCGAGCAGCATCGGCAGGCCCCTGCGCGCCGCGAGCCGGACGCTGCCCGGCGAGGTGCAGGCGACCACCACCGGCGGCCCGCCGGGCGCCTCGAACTCGTCCGCCCGCGGTACGACATCGACCTCGCGGAAGGCGAAACGCCCGCCCGAGGCCCCCACCCGGGGCTCGCGCAGCCAGCGCAGCAGCAGGTCCAGCGACTCGGGGAAACCGCTCTCGAAGGCGGCCAGTCCGGCACCGAAGACCTCGAGGTCCACCCAGGGGCCGCCGCGGCCCACGCCCAGCGTGAAACGGCCGCCCGAGGTGATGTGCAGCAGCGCCGCCTGCTCGCCGAGCGCCACGGGGTGCGCGGTCGGCAGGACGCTCACCGCCGTCCCGATCCCGATCCGGCGTGTCCTGCCCAGCAGTAGCGCCGCGAGCGTCACGGCCGACGGGCACACGCCGTACGGCACGAAGTGGTGCTCCGCCAGCCATACGGAGTCCAGCCCGGCCCTCTCCGCCGCCTCCGCGGACCGCACCGCGCGGTGCAGAGCTTCCCCCGGTCCCTGCCCCGGGAACTGGGCGGCGAGGACGAAAGTACCGACACGCATCGTGCTTCACACCTTCCTCGGTGGCCGACACGGCTCCCCTACCGGCATTAACGCCTGACACGTGCCAAAGGCACGGCCCGGCCATCGCGATTTCATGATTTTCCAGGTGATGGCCGAATCGGGGTACCCGGCCGGGTACCCGGCACGGTCGGCGCTACGCGTACGCTGGAGGCGGTCCCGAGTCCCCAGAACCGCATGAGGTGTGTGCCCGTGTCCCCGCGCCGAAACCGCCCGCGAGGCGCCGCCGGCAGAGCCGAGGAGCGCCTTGAGGCCGGGCCGGCCCGAGGACCGGAGCGCGTGGAGAGCTGGCAGGGCGAGCAGTGGATCGTCCGTCAGCTGGCCGGGAGCACCGGCGGCAAGCACTACCGCTGCCCCGGCTGCGACCAGGAGATCCCGCCGGGCATCGGCCACTTGGTGGCATGGCCGGAGTACGGCGGCGTGGAGGACCGGCGCCACTGGCACACCGCCTGCTGGAACGCGAGGGACCGCCGGGGCGCACGGCTCCAGCGGTCCCGCAACGCCCCCCGTTACTGAGCGGGGGACGGAAACCCGGTGACCCGGGTCAGACGTCTCGCTTGGTGAGCGCCGCGTAGGCCGCGCCCAGGGCGACGGCCGTGATGATCGCGAGCACGACCAACTGGCGCACGCCGTCGGCGTCGCCGTTCTCCAGCATCGGCATCTGGTAGAGCGACGCGATGGCGTTGGGGGAGGAGTACTCGATCAGCTTCTCCTGCACCTTGCGCAGGCTCTCCGACTGCATGAAGATCGCGACGATCAGCGGCAGCAGGACCACGCCCATCATCGTGGTGATCGCGCCCGCCGAGTGCCGCAGCAGCGCGCCCACGGCCAGGGAGAGCAACCCGAGCAGGGCCACGTACAGGCCGACACCGGCGGTGGCACCGAGCCACTGGGTGCCGCTGGCGGTGGTGAGGCCGTCCTCGACGACGAGCCGGGGGCCCAGGAAGGAGCCCTCGCCCACCGGCTTGCCGCCAAAGGTGGCGTAGTTCATCAGCGCGGTGAGCGCGCACGCCACGGTGGTGACGGTGAAGGTCAGCGCGAAGAAGACGATCGCCTTCGCGGTGAGCACCCGGCCGCGCTGCGGGCAGGCCGTGAGGGTCGTGCGGATCATGCCCGTGCCGTACTCGGAGCTGATCACCAGTACGCCGAGGGTCATGACGCAGAGCTGACCGAGGAGCACCCCGAACAGGCCGAAGCCGAGCACGGGGTCGGAGACGTTCTCGGCCGAGGCCAGGCCGACGACGAGCAGGTTGATGCCGAGGATCAGCACCAGCATGACGCCGAGCGTCCAGATCGTGGAGCGCACCGTACGGATCTTGGTCCACTCGGACCTCAGCGCGTGGCCGAGGTGGGTCTTCTGCACCGGGAGGGTGGAGGAGAACTGCGGGGCCGGGCTGTGGACGGGGGCGGTCATCGGGCGTCCTCGACGGGCTGGGTCGGCTGCGGGGCGGGCGGAGCGGCGGGCGCACCGGGCGCGGGCGGCGGCACGGGCGCACCGGGCGGCACGGGTGGCTGCGCGTACGGGCTCACGGGCACGGCCGGTGCCGCCCCGGGGCCCGGCTGCGCCGGAGGCTGCTGCTGTCCGTAGCCGTAGCCGTAGCCGTTGGGCGGCTGCTGCGGAACGGGCTGCGGGTACGGCGGCTGCGACGGCATGCCCCAGCCGCCGGGCGCGGGCGCACCGGCCGGCTGCTGCAGGCCCTGCCGGGGATCGGCGGTGGAGCGGTAGTCGACGGCGCCGTTGGTGAGCCGCATGTAGGCCTCCTCGAGCGAGGCCTGGTGGGGCGACAGCTCCCACAGCCGCACCTCGGCGTCGTGGGCGAGGTCGCTGATCCGCGGCAGCTCCAGACCGGTCACACGCAGCGCGCCGTCCTGTTCCTGCCGCACCTGCGCACCCGCGTCGGTCAGCGACTTCGTCAGCTTCTCGCGGTCCGCGGCCACGTCAGGGGTGCGGACCACGGCGAAGCCGGTGGAGTTGCGGGCGATGAAGTCCTTGACGCTCATGTCGGCGAGCAGTTGCCCGCGGCCGATCACGATCAGATGGTCCGCGGTCAGGGCCATCTCGCTCATCAGGTGCGAGGAGACGAAGACCGTACGGCCCTCCGAGGCGAGCTTGCGCATCAGATGGCGCACCCAGTGAATGCCCTCCGGGTCCAGGCCGTTGACCGGCTCGTCGAAGAGCAGCACCTCCGGGTCGCCCAGCAGCGCCGCCGCGATGCCGAGGCGCTGCCCCATGCCGAGCGAGAAGCCCTTGGAGCGCCTGCCCGCGACCTCCTGGAGGCCCACCACGCCCAGCACCTCGTCCACCCGGCGGGCCGGGATCCCGGACAACTGGGCCAGGCACAGCAGGTGCTGGCGAGCGCTGCGCCCGCCGTGCACGGCCTTGGCGTCCAGCAGCGCGCCCACCCGGCGCGGGGCGTTGGGCAACTGCCGGAACGGCTGCCCGCCGACGGTCACCCGTCCCGCGGTCGGGGTGTCCAGGCCCAGGATCATCCGCATCGTGGTGGACTTCCCGGAGCCGTTGGGTCCGAGGAAGCCGGTCACCATGCCGGGCCGCACCTGGAAGGACAGGTTGTACACGGCCGTCTTGCTGCCGTAGGTCTTGGTGAGGCCGACTGCCTCGATCATGTTCCGCCCCTCGACGAACAGTGCGTGGGGCGGCGTTCGCCCCCATGAGGATGAGGAGGCTGGCGGGGCGGGATCGGTTCCCGCCCCGTGAGGCCCGAATTGCCCGGGAGTGGTCAGGCGTCCCGCTTCTTCAGCAGCGCATAGCCGCCGATCAGGGCCACGATCACCCACAGCGCCATGATGCCGAGTCCACCCCACGCGCTGTACGGCGCGGGGTCGTCCGGGGCGATCGTGGCCCGCATGATCTTGCTGCCGGCCTGGTCGGGGAAGTACCGGGCGACGTCCTTGGCACCCGGCACGGCCGACAGGATCCCGGAGACCAGGAAGAAGAAGGGGATGAGGATGCCCAGCGAGACCAGCGGGCTGCGCAGCATCGTCGCGACGCCGACGGCGAAGAGCACCATCAGCGTCATGTAGAGGCCGGCCCCGAAGACCGCGCGCAGCACACCCGGATCGCTGATCGAGGTGTCGTGGTCGCCGCCGAGGACGGCCTGCCCGATGAAGAAGGAGACGAAGCTGACGATCACCCCGAGGACGAAGGTGATCCCGGCCGCGACGGCGATCTTGGAGAGGTAGAACGTCGCGCGCTGCGGCACCGCCGAGAGCGAGGCCCTGATCATGCCGGTGCTGTACTCGCTGGAGATGATCAGCACGCCGAAGGTGATCAGTGCGAGCTGGCCGAAGAACAGGCCGGACAGGCTCTGGCTGGTGGCGTCGAACTGGGCGCGGGCGCCCTCGTCGAGGTTGTCCCACTGGGTGCGGAAGAGCAGGCAGAACAGACCGCTGATGACGATGGTCAGGACGGTGGCGGAGGCCAGCGTCCACATGGTCGACCGGACGGTCCTGACCTTGGTCCACTCCGACTGCAGAACAGCGGTGGTCGCTGCCATGTCAGGCTTCCTTTCCGGCGTGCGAGTTCCAGGTGGAGCCCCACTGGGGCGCGGAGGAGGCGGCCTCGCCGCCCTCCGCTGTGGGCCCGCCGGCGTGGTACTCCACCGACTCGGCGGTGAGTTGCATGAAGGCCTGCTCCAGGGAGGCCTGCTGGGGGCTGAGCTCGTGCAGCACCAGCTGATTGCGGGCGGCGAGTTCACCGATCTTGGCGGATTCCGTGCCCTCGATCTCGAAGGCGCCCTCATCGTTGACCACCGCGGTGATCGACGCGGCCGTCAGCGTGTCCTTGAACTTCTCCGGCTCCGGGGTGCGGACGCGGACGTAGGAGCGGGAGTTCTCGGCGATGAAGTCCGCCATCGTCGTGTCCGCCATCAGCTTCCCGCGACCGATCACGATCAGGTGCTCGGCGGTCAGCGCCATCTCGCTCATGAGGTGGCTGGAGACGAAGATCGTGCGGCCCTGGGCGGCCAGCCCCTTCATCAGGTTGCGGATCCAGTGGATGCCCTCCGGGTCCAGTCCGTTGACCGGTTCGTCGAACATCAGGATCTCCGGGTCGCCGAGCAGCGCCGCGGCGATGCCGAGACGCTGTCCCATGCCGAGGGAGAACCCTTTGGAACGCTTCTTGGCGACGGGCGCGAGACCGACGATCTCCAGCACCTCGTCGACCCGGCGGGCCGGGATGCGGTTGGACTGGGCCAGGCACAGCAGATGGTTGTACGCCGTGCGGCCGCCGTGGATGGCCTTGGCCTCGAGCAACGCCCCGATGTGCTTGAGTGGTTCGTGGAGCTCGCGGTAGTGCTTGCCGTCGATGCGGATGCTGCCACTGGTCGGATTGTCCAGGTCCAGCATCATGCGCATCGTCGTCGACTTGCCCGCCCCATTGGGGCCGAGGAAGCCGGTGACCACCCCCGGCCGCACCGTGAAGGTGAGGTCGTCCACCGCGGTCTTGTCGCCGTACCGCTTGGTCAGCCCCTGCAGCTCGATCATGCCGCATACACTATTTGGCCGTGGCGCGCGATGCACGCGGAATTCCCGCCCCCGTTTGCGCTCTCCCGGACACGACCGAGCCCCCTGCCGAGGAGGCGGGGGGCTCGATGCGCGCGGGTACTTCGCGGAGCGTCAGCGCTGGGCCGGGACGCCGCGCGAGACGGGCTCGTCGTCGGCGGGGGCGCCGGCCGCGGCGACCGCCGCACCGGTCAGCGTGGCCAGCATCTCGCGGACGTTGGTCAGCTGGGCGTTGATGCTGTCGCGGCGGTTGGTGAGCGCCGCCAGCTCGCGCTCGGATTCGCTGCGGATGCGGTCCGCCTTGGCGTTCGCGTCGGCCACGATGTCCTCGGCCTGGCGCTGCGCGGTCTCCACCGTCTGGCGGGCACGGCGCTCGGCGTCGGTGCGCAGTTTCTCGGCCTCCAGCCGGAGCTGCTCGGCACGGTGCTCGATCTCGGCGAGACGCTTCTCGGCCTTGGCCTGACGGGAGGCGAGGTCGCGCTCGGACTGCTCGCGGCGCTTGGCCAGGTTGGTCTCGAAGTCGGCCGCGGCCTGGGCCGCCTTGGCGCGGGTCTCCTCGAAGAGGGCGTCCGCCTCCTCGCGCTTGGCCTGCGCGTCCTTCTGCGCGTCGGCGCGCAGCTGGCCGGCCTCACCCTTGGCCTTCTCGACGATGCGCTCGCCCTCGTCCTCGGCCTTGGCCTTGCGCTCGGCGGCGTAGGACTCGGCGTCGTTGCGCACCTGGGTGGCGGCGGACTCGGCCAGCTCGCGGTGCTGCTCGGCGGCGCGGCGGGCCTCCTCGCGCAGGTCCTTCGCCTCCTCCTCGGCGAGACGGAGGATCTTCTCGACGCGCGCGCCGAGACCCGCGTAGGACGGCTCGGCGTCGTTGACCTGCGCCTGCGCGTTCTGGGTCTCGAGGTGAAGCTCCTCGATGCGCTTCTCCAGCGCGTTGATCCGGGCCAGTGCACTGTCACGGTCGGCGACGAGCTTGGTGATGCGGTCGTCCACCTGCCCGCGGTCGTATCCGCGCCGCACGAGCTCGAAGCCGAAGGGGGAGGAAGTGTCGCTCATGGGGATCCTGTCAATTCAGACCGGGTGGGGTGATAGGGGGAATCCTAGGGGCCGAAGCGGCGTGTCTTACAGTCACTGTCCAGTAACTGTGCACAATGACCGCTCAATCGAGTGGCGCATCGTCGGACCGCTTGCTCCCTGTCCGGGTCGTACCGGCCGATGCTCCGGCAGTGACCGCGTTCTTACCGTTCTGTGGGGCGTTCTGACTGTTGCTCTTTCCCCCGTCGATCGGCTGCTGGAATGACTCCAGTGCCTCAAGGACATCCTGCACGCGGGTGATTTCCGCGTTGATGTCCTGGCGGCGCCGGCTCAGCACCTCGAGCTCCTTCTTGCCTTCGGTCACGATGCGCTCGGCCTCGACGCGGGCCTCGCTCAGCACCCGCTCCGCCTCGCGCTCCGTGCCGTTCTTCTTCTGCTCGGCACCCTTGAGCAGTTCCTCGGCCTTCTTCACCGCGGCGATACGGACCTTGCTCGCCTCGGCGCTCGCGCTGGACCGGGTCTCCTCGGCCTTGGCCTCGGCGTCCGCGACCAGTTCGCGGGCCTTGGCCTCCGCCTTCTCCAGCTGCTCGGTGGCGGCCTCGACCAGCTTGTCGACCCGCTCTCCCGCCGACTTCATCGTGGCGGCCGCCTCGTTGCGTGCCCGCTCGTGCAGTTCCTCGACCTCGGCCTCGACCCGCTGCCGCAGCTCCTGCGCGCGCTCGCGGATGGCGGTGGCGTCCCTGCGGGCCTCCTCCAGCAGCGTGTCGGCGTCCGTACGGGCCCGCTCCACCATTCCGTTGCTCTCCGAGGTGGCCTCGGCGACGATCCGGTCGGCCTCCTTGCGGGCCGCGCCGACCATGGTGTCGGCATGCTCCTCCGCGGCGGTGCTGATCTTGACGGCCTCGCCCTGCGCCTCGGAGATGAGCTCGTCCGCCTGCTCCGCCGCCTCGGCACGACGCTTGTTGGCGTCCTCGCGCGCCTCGTCCCGGATCCGGTCGGACTCCGCGCGGGCCGCCTCGGCGTCGCGTTCGGCGGACTCCAGGGCGTCCTTGGCGAGGATGCTCAGCCGCTCGGCCTCCGCGCGGGCCTTGGTGATCAGCTGATCGGCCTGCTGGGCCGCCTCCGTGCGGCGCTTGTTGGCCGTGTCACGCGCCTCGTCCACGATGCGGCGGGCCTCCGCCTCGGCGGTGCCCAGTGACTCCTCGGCCGCGCGGCGGCGCTCCTCGGCGTCGCGCTCCGCGGAGTCGAGGGCGTCCTTGGCGAGGATGCCCAGCCGCTCGGCGTCGCGTTGCGCCTTGCCCACGGTCTCCTCGGCCCGGGCGGCGGCGTCGGCGCGGAGCCGGTCGGCCTCCTCGATCGCCTCGGTGAGCAGCCGGTCGGCCTGCTCGGCGGCATCCGTCCGCTGCCGGTTGGCCTCGTCGCGGGTCTCCGTCCGCAGCCGGTCGGCCTCCTCGATGGCCTCGCCGACGGTGCGGTCGGCCAGCTGCCGGGCCTCCTCGGCCTCCTCCTGCGCCTCGCGACGCAGCCGCTGGGCGTCCTCGGTGGCGCGCTCGCGTTCGGCGTTGGCGTCCGCGTGCAGCCGGTCCGCGGCCTCCTGGGCCTCGGCCCGCAGGCGCTCCGCGGCGTGCTCGGCCGCCGAGCGCAGCCCGGCGATCTCCTCCTCGGCCTGCTCGTGCAGCCCGCCCACCGAGTCCCGCACCTGCTGGGCGGTCTGCTCGGCCGCGCCGACCAGCTCGGCCGCGTGCCGCTCGGCCTCGGCGACCAGCCGTTCCGCCTCGGCGCCGGCCTCCTCCACCCGCTTGCGGGCTGCCGCCAGCAGCTCCTCGCCCTCGCGACCGGCCTGCGCGCGCTCCTGCTCCGCCTCACCGCGGGCTGCCGCCAGCAGCTCCTCGGCCTCCCGTCGGCGGCGTGCGGCCTCCTCCTGGGCGGCGGACAGCGCCTCGGCCGCCTCGGCCCGCAGCCGTCCCGCGGTCTCCTGCGCCTCCGCGCGGACCCGGTCGGCGGTCTCCTGCGCCTCGGTGCGCAACTGCTCGGCCTCGGCGGCGGCGTCGCCCCGCAGCCGTACGGCGAGCTGCTCGGCCTCGGCCCGGGTCTGCGACGCGTCGGCGGCGGCCTCGTCCCGCAGCCGCGCCGTCTCCTGCTCGGCCTGCTCCTGCAGCCCGCGGACCCGCTCGGCGACCTCCGTGCGCAGCGCGGCCGCCTCCTCGGCGGTCTCGCGGCGAAGCCGCTCCGCCTCGGCGCGGGCCTCGCGCAGTGCCTCCTCGGCCGCGGTGATGCGGCGCTCGGCCTCCTCGCGCAGCCGGACCAGATCGGCCTCGGCCTCGTCGCGCAGCCGCTGGGCGGCCCGCTCGGCCTCCTCGCGCGCCAGCCGGCCGGCGCCCTCGGCCTCCTCCCGGACCTGCTCGGCCTGCTGCTCGGCCTCGGCGCGCAGCTGCTCGGCCTCGCCCCGGGCACGCTCCAGCAGCTCGTCGGCCTGCTTGCGCAGGCTCGCGGCACGCTCGATCGCCTCGGTACGGACCTTCTCGGAGTCGGCGGTCGCCTTCTGCCGGTGCTCCGCGGCGTCGGCCTTCGCCTTGGTCAGCAGCTCCTCGGCGGACCGGGCCGCCTCCTCGATCTGCTGCACGGCCTCGCGCCGCGCCTCGCCGCGGATGCGCTCGCCCTCGGCGACCGCCTCGGCGCGCAGCTGCTCGGCCTCGCCCCGCAGCCTGCGGGCCTCCTCCTGCAGCTCGACCGTCTTGGCGCGGTACTCCTTGGTGTCGTCCTTGGCGGTGCCGAGCAGCTCCTCGGCCGACTCCTCGGCCTGGCCGCGCAGCCGGTCCGCCTCGGCCTCCGCCTCGCGGCGGATGCGCTCGGCCTCCTCGCTCGCCGCGCGGGTGGTGGCACGGGCGTCCTCGGTGGCCTTGTTGAGGACCTCCTCGGCGGTGCGGGCCGCCTTGGCGAGGGCCGCGGCCGCGTCCTCGGCAGCCTCCGACCTGGCGGTCTCCTGGGCCTGGCTGCGCAGCCGCTCGGCCTCGGCCTTGGCGTCGGCGAGGATCTGCTCGGCCTCGGCCTTGGCGGCCTCGGCCTCCTTGGTCGCCTCGGCGACCAGCCGGGCCACCTCGGCCTTGGCCGTACGGGTGCGCTGCTCGTTGTCGGCGTCGACGGTGGCCAGCCGTTTGGCGGCGTTGGAGGCGGCCTCCTCGCGCAGCCGCTCGGCCTCGCTCTGCGCCTCGCGCAGCTTCTCCTCGGCCTCGCGCAACTTGTCCTCGGCGGCCCGGGACAGCTCGCCGGCCTGGGTGCGGGCGCTCTCGGCGGCGTTCCGGGTGGAGGCGCGCAGCTGCTCGGCCTGGGTGGTGGCCTCCTGGGCCTGGCCGGCAGCGGCGTTCAGCAGCCGCTCCGCGTCCGCGCGGGCACGGCGCAGCAGCTGCTCGGCCTCGGCGCGCGCGGTCGAGGACTCCGACTCCAGCCGGTCCCGGGCACTCTCGGCGATCCGCTGCGCCTCGGCGCGGGCGGCGGCCAGCGCGGCCTCCGACTCGGCGCGGGTCTCCTCCATGAGGCGGCGGGCCTGGGACTCGGCGCGGGCGCGCAACTGCTCGGCCCAGGCCACGTTCTCGTTGACATGGCTCTCGACGTTGGTGCGGCGCTCGGCCAGCTCCTCGTCGAGCCTGCGGCGCCGGGCGACGGCCTCGGCGTGCCACTCCGCCTCGACGCGGGCCTGGTGCTCGGCCTGCTCCTGGAGGAGGCGCTGGGTGGCCGCGCGGGCCTCGCGCAACTCCCGCTCGGCGTCGGCGCGCAGCTGATCCGCCTGGATCTGGGCGTTGCGCAGCAACTGGTCGGCCTGGTGGCCGAGGTTGTCGTAGGCAGGACGGGTCGCGAGGTTGCGGCGCGCCTCGTGCAGCTTGGCGCGCAACACCTCGACCTGGTAGCCGAGGTCTTCGGCATGCTGGACGACCTTGTCCCGTTCCTTACGAAGCCGCTCCATCTCGGCCTCGAACTGCGAGAGGTGGTCGTCCTCAACCTCGTAGCGGTCGTAGCCCCGCACTCCGCGGTCCCATCCGTCTCCTGGTGTACCCACCCGCCAACCGAGTGAGATTCCCCGGGGCCCCGTTTACCGCGGGGCCTTGCGGAGAATTGTGTCCGATCCCACGCCGAGGCGCGGGCAGGTACCCCAGCCCACCCCGGGGTCGCCAGGCCACTCTACCGGGGCGAGTCGTCTCCGGTCAGTGGTCCTTGGCCGAGGTGACGAGCTCGGTGAGCACTCCGTGGCAGTCCTTGGGGTGCAGGAAGGTGATCCGCGACCCCATGGAGCCCCCCCGCGGGCTGTCGTAGAGCACCCGCACGCCCTTGTCGCGGACGGCCGCGGCGTCCGCGTCGACGTCCTCGGTGCCGAAGGCGATGTGGTGCACCCCCTCGCCGTTCTTGGCCAGCCACTTGGCGACGGTGGAGTCCTCGCGGGTGGGCTCCAGCAGCTGCAGGTAGGAGGCCCCGCCGTCGGAGGTCTCGTTGATCTTCAGCATGGCCTCGCGCACGCCCTGCTCCTCGTTCACCTCGGTGTGGAACACCTCGAAGCCGTAGGTGGCACGGTAGAACTCGACGGTCTTGTCGAGGTCGAAGCAGGCGATGCCGATGTGGTCGATTCGCGTCAGCATGGCTCCAGTGGACCGCCGGTCGGCGTGGTCACGCAACGTGCGCGCGATCACACCGTCTGCCGGGTGACCGCCGGCTCCACCCCTCAGTACATTGACAGCACCCTCGAAAACCATCGTTAACATTCCCTCCGTGCAAAGGGGCCGCGTCATGACCAGCCAGGCACGAACGTCCGTGATCGTCGCGGGTGCGCGCACCCCCATGGGCCGGCTGCTCGGCTCGCTGCGCAGCTTCTCCGGTGCCGAACTCGGCGCCGTCGCCATCAAGGCCGCGCTGGACCGGGCCGGCATCGGCGGCGACCAGGTGCAGTACGTGATCATGGGCCAGGTACTCCAGGCGGGTGCCGGGCAGATCCCGGCGCGTCAGGCCGCCGTCAAGGCCGGCATCCCGATGAGCGTGCCGGCGCTGACGATCAACAAGGTCTGCCTGTCCGGCCTTGACGCCATCGCGCTCGCCGACCAGTTGATCCGGGCGGGTGAGTTCGACATCGTCGTGGCCGGCGGCCAGGAGTCGATGACCAACGCCCCGCACCTGCTGCCGAAGTCCCGCGAGGGCTTCAAGTACGGCGCCGTCCAGATGCTGGACGCCATGGCGTACGACGGTCTCACCGACGCCTTCGAGAACATCGCCATGGGCGAGTCGACCGAGAAGCACAACACGCGCCTGGGCATCGGCCGCGCCGAGCAGGACGAGGTCGCCGCGCTGTCCCACCAGCGGGCGGCCGCCGCGCAGAAGAACGGCCTGTTCGAGGCCGAGATCACCCCGGTGGAGATCCCGCAGCGCAAGGGCGAGCCGGTGGTCTTCGCCAAGGACGAGGGCATCCGCGCCGAGACCACGGTCGAGTCGCTGGCCAAGCTGCGCCCGGCCTTCAGCAAGGAGGGCACGATCACCGCGGGCACCTCCTCGCAGATCTCCGACGGCGCCGCCGCGGTGGTCGTGATGAGCAAGGCCAAGGCCGAGGAACTGGGCCTGGAGTGGATCGCCGAGATCGGCGCCCACGGCAATGTGGCGGGCCCGGACAACTCGCTGCAGTCGCAGCCGTCCAACGCCATCGCGCACGCCCTGAAGAAGGACGGGCTGTCCGTCGGCGACCTGGACCTCATCGAGATCAACGAGGCCTTCGCGGCGGTGTCCGTGCAGTCCATGAAGGACCTGGGCGTGACACCTGAAAAGGTGAACGTCAACGGCGGTGCCATCGCCCTCGGTCACCCGATCGGCATGTCCGGCGCCCGCATCGTCCTGCACCTGGCACTGGAGCTCAAGCGCCGCGGCGGCGGTGTGGGCGCGGCGGCCCTGTGCGGTGGCGGCGGCCAGGGCGACGCCCTGATCATCCGCGTACCGGGCAAGTAGCGGAAGTACCGGCAAGTAACGGCACGAACGGCGAGTGAGCCGAAGGGGAGCGGCCGCTGCCGAGAGGGAGAGCGCGGAGCCTGCGAGGAACGAGCGGGCGAACGCGGTCGACTGTCGGCGACGGCTGAGCGAACCGAAGGCGAACCGAGCCCCTGAAAGGCAACAAGGAGCGCGACGATGGACGTCCCCACCCTGGTGGAGCAGGCACGGCAGGGCCGCCCGCGGGCGGTCGCCCGGCTGATCTCACTGGTGGAGGGGGCGTCCCCGCAGCTCCGCGAGGTGATGTCCGCGCTCGCGCCGCTGACCGGTGGCGCGTATGTGGTGGGCCTGACCGGCTCGCCCGGCGTCGGCAAGTCCACGTCGACGTCCGCGCTGGTCTCGGCGTACCGGCGGGCCGGCAAGCGGGTCGGCGTGCTGGCCGTGGACCCGTCCTCGCCGTTCAGCGGGGGCGCCCTGCTCGGCGACCGGGTCCGGATGAGCGACCACGCCTCCGACCCCGGCGTCTACATCCGCTCCATGGCCACCCGCGGCCACCTGGGCGGTCTGGCCTGGGCCGCGCCGCAGGCGATCCGGGTGCTCGACGCGGCCGGCTGCGAGGTGATCCTGGTGGAGACCGTCGGCGTCGGCCAGTCCGAGGTGGAGATCGCCGCGCAGGCCGACACCTCCGTGGTGCTGCTCGCCCCGGGCATGGGCGACGGCATCCAGGCGGCGAAGGCGGGCATCCTCGAGATCGGCGACGTGTACGTCGTCAACAAGGCCGACCGGGACGGCGCCGACGCGACCGCCCGCGAGCTCAACCACATGCTGGGCCTGGGCGAGGCCCGCCGGCCGGGCGACTGGCGCCCCCCGATCGTCAAGACGGTCGCCGCCCGCGGCGAGGGCATCGACGAGGTGGTCGAGGTCCTGGAGAAGCACCGCGCCTGGATGGAGGAGCACGGCGTGCTCGCGGAGCGCAGGCTGCGCCGTGCGGCCCTGGAGGTCGAGCACATCGCCGTCACCACGCTGCGCGAGCGTATCGGCGACCTCCACGGCGACCGTCGGCTCGGCACGCTCGCCGAACGCATCGTCGCCGGGGAGCTGGACCCGTACGCCGCCGCCGACGAGCTGGTGGCGGGCCTCACCGAGCAGACCTGAGGCCCGCGCCGCAGGGCGCGGGCCCAGGGGGCGCCGGGGGCGGGTCAGGCCTTGCCGCGTACCGCGCGAAGGTGATCCGCGACCGGGTTGAGGGCCCTGCGCAGGGCCGCCAGGTCCTCGGCGGGGAGCAGGTCGATGAAGTGCTCCCGTACGGCGGCGACGTGGTGCGGGGCGACCTTGCGCATGGTCTCCCAGCCGTCCTCGGTGAGGACGGCGAACAGCCCGCGCCGGTCGGACTCGCAGTTCTCGCGGCGGACCAGGCCCGCGGTCTCCATGCGGCTGATCTGGTGCGACAGCCGGCTCTTGGACTGCAGGGTGGCGCGGGCCAGGTCGCTCATCCGCATGCGGTGCTCGGGCGACTCCGAGAGGTTCACCAGGATCTCGTAGTCGTTGTACGTCAGACCGAACGGCTGCAGGTCCCGTTCGAGCTGGTGCGTCAGCAACTTGCTGACCTCCAGGTGGGTGCGCCAGGTGCGCTGCTCGTCGGCGGTCAGCCAAAGGGTGCCGGTCTCTGTCTCCATGCTGGAATTATACCTAGAAAGTTGAAATCCGGATTATTTGGGGTCCCTATACGTGTCGGTAGGGTCACAGACCGAAGCGGCGCTGCAGGTCCCCGAGTTGTCCCGGGAGCCTCGGCACGCCCTGCGCCATGCCCGGGGCGCCCGTTCCGCCGCCCGGGACACCGGCCTCGTGCGGCACCGCGCCCGTGGCCTGCTCGGGCATGAGGACCTCACTCGACTGGAGGAGTACCTGCCCCGCGCCGACGAACTCGAACTGGTGCTCCTCGCCCGAGGTGCCGCCGACGCCGGTCAGCGCCCGCAGGCCGCCCAGGACGCCACGCATGTACCCGTGGTCGTAATGGTGGCAGGGAGAGGGGCAGTCCGCCCACCCCACCAGGGCCTGCGGGTCGACGCGGACGGGGGGCTCGACGAAGTGCACGGCGCCGTTGGAGGCCGCCACGAACTTCCCCGTGCCGATCAGGGTGAGGAAGCCGGGAATGATCGACTGCTTGAGCGACAGGCCCGGCTGGAAGGCCAGCAGGTTGCCCGACCGGATGGTCAGGTTGCCGTCCTCCAGGTCGTAGGAGTTCACGTCGAACGCCCGGTCGGCGAGGATCATCTTGCCCTGGCCCTCGGCGACCACCCAGTCCGCGGCGTGCAGCGGGGAGTGGAAGTTGCTGCGGATCAGGCCGTCGAGTGCCCCGTGGCCGATGCCGTGGAAGCTGATCTGCCCGTAGTAGGCGATCATCTTCCCCTTCTGCAGGAACCACTGGCCCTTGAGGTCGACGCTGAAGGCGTACGGGTTGACGTTGTCGTCGACCGGCAGCGTGTAGGGGTCGTGGACGACCGGCCCGTTCGGGGTCACAGCTTCTCCTCGCTCGCCTGTACGTAGACCGTGCCGTGACCCGACAGCTCCAGCTGGAACGCCTCGCCGGAGCCGCGGCCCACCATGTCGCGCCAGCCGAGCGCGGTGGACAGCTTGTTGCGCACGTCGCCGCGGTGGGCGACGTACGCCTGGGGGTCGACGTGCACCGGGCGCTGCGGGGTGATCGGCAGCTCGATGACGCCGCCGTGCGCCATCACCGCGACCGCGCCGTGCCCCTGAAGGGTCGTGGTGAACAGCCCCTGCCCGGTGACCTGGCCGCGGATGACGCCCATGACGCCGCCCTGGGACCCCATGAACATCGTGCCCTGCCGCAGCGAGCCGTCGAAGGCCAGCAGCCGGTCCGCCTCGACGTACAGGGTGTCGCCGGTCAGGTCGACGCAGTGCACGTGGTGGCCGCCGTGCCCGAACATCACCGAGCCGTGGCCCTCGACGGTCATCAGCGGGGTCGCCTCGTTTGCCAGCCGGCGGCCGATCATCGAGCCGATGCCGCCCTGGCCGCCCTGCACGTTCGGGGTGAAGGTGACGTTCCCCCGGTAGGCCAGCATCGCGCCGCGCTGGCTGAACAGCCGTTGCCCCGGCAGCACCTGGGCCTCGACCATCTTCGAGTTGATGCGGGTGAAGGGCATCAGACCTGCCCCCCGATGGTGTTGCGCTCGCTCGGCTGCACGTACACCAGGCCGTCGCCCTCGAAGCGGATCTGGAAGGACTCGCCGCCCGACTCGCCGATCATCGTCCGCCAACTGATGCCGGCCTGGAAGTGCTGCCGGAGGTTGCCGGTGTGCGCCACGTACGCGCCCGGGTCCACCTGCAGCGGCAGCCCGGGGGCGACGCGCAGCACCACCGCCGGGCCGTCGGAGGTGATCGCCGCCTGGCCGGCACCCTCCACCGTGGTGGTGAACAGCCCGTTGCCCTGCGATGCGCCGCGCAGCCCGGTGAAGGTGGTGCCGGTGCGCAGCGTCGCCTCGGTGGCCAGCAGGTTGCTGGCCTCGACGTAGAGCTTCTCGCCGTTCAGCCGTACGAGGTTGATCTCGCTCGCGCGGTCGGCGAAGTAGCAGGTGCCCTGCCCGCGCACCTCCATGACCTCCATCGACTCGCCGGTCAGCCGCCGGGTCACCATGCCGCGCAGACCCTCGCCGCCCCCGGACATCTTCTTGAAGCTCATCTGGCCGTCGTACGCGACCATCGAGCCGTTCTTCGCCTTCACGGCGTCGCCGGCCATGTCCACGGCGAGCACCTTGCTGCCCTGCAATCGAAACTGAGCCACGGGTCAGACCGTATCCGTCCGGGAGGAACCCGTCACCAGGGTCCTCGTCACATGATGTCCACCGGTTCCCTGCGGTGCTCCCGCCGCCTCCTCGACCTCCAGCAGCGAGGCGCCGCGGCGCTCGGCCTCGAAGGCGGCGTGGCCGCCGCGCAGCCCGAACAGCCGCTTGGAGAGCAGGATGTAGAGGACGGCGAGGAGGTTGAGGACGAGCGTGCCGATCTTGAGGTAGCTCACCTTCTCGGTGAGCTCCCAGACCTCCAGCGGCAGGAAGGCCGCGGTCGCCACCACCGTCAGGTACTCCGCCCACCGCTTGGCCGCCCACAGGCCGACGGCCTCGACGATCTCGATCACCGCGTACGCGAGCAGCGCGCCCGCCACGATGAGCAGGGTCGAGTGCTTGTACTCGAAGGTGCGGCGGATGGTGTCCACGACGGGGGAGTGCTCGAGGTCGTAGTGGAAGTGCCGGAAGACCGGCCGGAAGACGGTGAGGTTCTCCTCGAAGAAGCGGCGCACCGAGTCCTGCGAGTTGCTGAACCGCCACACCGCCCACGCCGCGATGACGATGAACACCCCGCGCAGCAGCCGCTCCACCGCCAGGAAGCGCAGGATGAACAGGTCGCGCAGCGCGCGTCCGCGCGGCACCTCGGGTGCCCGGTCGGCCGGACCCGAGCCGTGCGGCGGGCCCAGGGCGAAGTCGCCGCAGCGCAGGCAGCGCCACACCTCCCCCAGCGCGGTCTCGGCGCGCAGCCGCTCCCGCAGGTGCGCCTCGTCGGGCGCGTACGTGATGTGCCCGCGCCGGGCGCAGTGCCGGCGGTCCCAGTCCAGCTTCATCCGCTTCTTCCTCGTCAGGGCGGTTCGTCATGGAGGGGGACGCGTCCGGCCCGCCGACGGTTCACCTGTCCCCCGGGGGACCCGGGGGCAGGGCGGCCGGAGGGCCGGGTGATAATGGGTGGGCCACTTGTGATCGCATTCACAAACATCCTGATCGCAGCGTCGACGCCCGCCGCAGTCCCTGTCCCGATAGTGAGGTCCCGTGGACACCAAGACCGCCTCCGCCCTCAACCGGCTCCGCCTGGTCTCCGCCCCAGAGGCGGTGTCGTTCCTGATCCTGCTGGTCTGCTCGGTGCTCAAGCGCACCACGGACTTCGACGCGGTCCGGGTCATGGGCTACGTTCACGCTGCTTTCTTCCTCCTCTACGTCCTGTTCTGGCTGGACGCCTGGAACCGCACCAAGTGGCCGCTCGGCCGCGCCGCGCTGTACTTCCTGCTCTCCGTCCTGCCCACCGGCGGCTTCTTCGCCGAGCGCAGGCTGCGCCGTGAGGCCGAGGACAGCGTCATCGCGGCCCGTGCGCGCAAGGAGCTCAAGGAAGGCGTGGTCGAGGCGTGATCGTCGCCTTCTCCGTCACCCCGCTCGGCGTCGGCGAGGACGTCGGTGCGTACGTGGCCGACGCGGTCCGCGTGGTCCGCGAGTCGGGGCTGCCCAACCGCACCGACGCGATGTTCACCTCCATCGAGGGCAAACGCAGGTAGCTTCGAGTGCATGACCAGCACGGCGATCTACCTGCGACTGTCCCGCGAGAGTGACGACAGCGCTTCAATCGAGACTCAGCGCGCTGCTGCCCATCAGTGGCTTACCGCCCATGGGCACGACCCTGCCGCATCCGTCGAGTACATAGACGTAGGCGTCAGCGGAGCCAAGCCGCTGGAGCAGCGCAAGGGCATGTCAGCGCTGATGGCGGCAACGCCTGATGTGGTGATCGCATGGAAGCTGGACCGCTACGCCCGCAGCATGAGCGAGTTCCTGCGGCTGGTGGCGTGGGCGGAAGCCTACGGGGCCAAGATCGCGACCACAGACAACACGATCGACACCAGCACGCCAACCGGCCGCATGGTGGGGAACGTCCTCGCTGCACTCGCTGAGTGGGAACGCAGCATGATCGCTGCTCGTATCAGCGAAGGGCACGAGACGCGCCGGACGCAAGGACGGTGGTCCAGCGGGAGAGCGCCGTTCGGATACCAGATCACCCGGCGGGACGGTGCGGCCTATCTCGCCGTCGACGCTGCGCAAGCCGAACTCATCCGCGCTGCTGTGGCCAAGCTGATCAGCGATGGCACGGTAGCGGGAACCGCCCGCATGGTCGGCTTGTCTGAACCCCAGTGGCGCAGACTCCTGAAGTCGCCGACGCTCCGGGGTCACCGTGCCCACAAAGGCGCCCTGGTGCTGGCTGCCGATGGCGTCACGCCGGTTCAGTTCGCCGACCCGATCCTGACTGCCGCCGAAGCCAAGGCCGTCCGGGAACGTCTACTCGCGCTGGCCACCGGCACCGACCGTGCACCCCGCCGGGCGACTCCCCTGGTTGCTGGTCTGGCGTTCTGCTATCGCTGCGACGGCAGGCTCAATGGCGGAACCAGCGACAAGGGCGTACCGCTGTACCGCTGCAAGGCTGGTCACGTGACGATCTACGCAGAGACGCTGGATCAGCGGGTGGAGGCCGAATTCCTGCATACCTGGGGGCAGTTCGCTGAGCACGTAGTCCGACTGGAAGGTGGGAACGATCTTTCTGCCGAGATGATCGCCGCTCAGGAGCAAGCCCGCCGACTGGGGGAGCGCATGGCCACCGCCGGGCCGCTGATGCTGGCGACCCTCGGCGAGATGGAGGCAGAGCTAGAAGCCGCCTACGCCGCTCTGCGGGCCGCTCACGACCCGGAGGTGCGGGAGGTCCAGGTTCCCACCGGCCGGACCATGGCGGATGCATGGGAGGCTTCGCCGGAGTCGCGTAGCCGTTTGCTCGCTGACCTGCACCTGCGGGTGACCCTGTGGCCGAAGCAGCAGGCGGAGCGGCTGAGCATCGAGTGGGGGCCAGAAGACCGGGCGGAAGCCGAACTGCAGGGCATCGCCCTGGTGGAAAGCGGCCTACTTGAGTAGGTGCTCGCCTGACTGCCGTTCACGGCCCGTTGCTGGAATCCCCTCCGGTGGCGGGCCGTGGGCGTTCCTGCGGGCGCTGCAGCCCTGTGGATGCTGTCGGCCCGAAGTGACGAATGACGATGGTGACACCGTTCTCGGTTTGCCCTACAGCGGGAGATGTTTAAATTGGTCTCTCCTTTCACCTATTCTGCTGTTGACGTGGGATTTTATGGACTCGCAAAGCCACCTAATGGTTGCCTTTGATCCACCTCCGGTCACCTGTTGGGGTCCTCGGTCGCTGCGCGATCTTGCGGACAGCGGGAAGGGCAAGGCTCGGACGTAACTGCAAGGGAGTCGAATCTTGAGGAAGTACATAGACGACGTAGCCGCCCGTCGCGCGCTGGAAACTGCCGCTCAGCACGCTGGCCACGCTCGTGACCCGCTGCCGTTCGTGCGGACGGGGCAAGTTGGGCGACACCCGGCGGGGAGTGGCGGGATCTTCCGCTGATCCGCAAGGGTGTGGGGGACTGGCTGTCGGACGTGGCCGACGGACTTCGCTGGTACTACGCCCCCGCCATCGAGGCGGAGGAGCAGCGCGCAGATTTGGAGCGGCGCGCCAGCAGCGCCGAGACCAACGCGGCGTACGCCGAAGCGGGAGCGCGGGCGCTCCTACGCCAGGAAGTAGCCTCACTGCGCCGTGACGCTGCCGCCATCGCCACTCCGCCGGCTCCGGTCGCGCTGGAGACCCTGCAATCGCTCGGCACCGTGGCGTCCGAGGCGGTGGCCGTGGGTGGTCCAGCTGATCGTGCTCGGCCCCAAGCGAGCGCAAGAGAATCCGGTGGACATCGCCGAGATACTCCCATCATGGCCGTCACCCAGCAGCTCGCCCGCATTCCGGCGGTGTATCTCGCCGCCTGCCGCCAGACAGCCAGCGCGTCACCGGACGGTGATGCTCGCTGGGATCCGCCGGCATCGGACGTGCTGGACCTGGACTGGGCCCCGGCCTTGCTTGCCCGCCTGGGCGAAGTGTCCGGGCTCGATGAGGCTCGCCTTGACGCTCTCCGCCAGGCCACCGACGGCGACACCGCTGTCGACCTGGGCTTCCTCAATACGCACCCGCACGCCATCGGCCCGTTCGGGCCTGTCCCTACGGCTCTGTCCAGCGCTCAAGTGGCGCGTGTCTCCGAACTGCTCGACCAGATCGACATGCACTCCCTCCTGGCCGCCCTGCCCACCGACGAGCGCGAAGCCGGATACCTGATCGGCCACGGGGCCGACCACATCATCGGCGGCCCGCGTGAGTACCTGCTGAAGCACTTCAACGCCCTGCGGGACTTCTGCCTCGACGCAGCAAAGCGCCACCTGCTCATCGTGCTCTGGTGGGACTGACCCTGGCCCCAATCGAGGCGTCTCCCCCACGAGCACCTGGGGCATTGCGTGACCGTCCACATCTAGGAAATCGGGCTGCGTCGGGATGGGCTGCCAGGCAGCATGGCGGGGTGTCTGATCTGCTGTGGGATGACGTTGCGTACCTTTTCGATCCTGATCTGATGGGTTCGCTGCCAGACATGCGCGTCCCAGATGCCTCAGTGGAGGACTGGCAGGCACTCCTCGATCTCGTCGGTGAGCGCGGCTGGAAATGCCAGTACTCCGAGGGCGAGACGGTGCTGCCGGTGCCCAGGGCGGAGACCGTGCTCTCCCGCTCGGCCGACGCTGAATGTCCTGAGCTGCGGGTCTGGCCGTCAACCGAGGTGCTGGCGATCTTCCGCTTCCATGCGCCGGAGCAGATCGACTTCGATGTGGATCTGCGGGAGCTTCAGGGACAGGAGCGACTCGATCTGTTCTGCGGTTTCCTGCGGGACATCGGTCGACGGATGGGCAAGCCGGTGCTGATGGATCCGGAGGGCGATTACGGTCATCCGGTACTCGGGTTCGATGTTGAAGCGGATCGTGTTGTGCGCCTGGCGGAACCGCCGCCCATCGCGGGGCCGCCAAGAAGGTAAGGGGGGTAGGTCAAGGCCGACATCCGCCCCGGGGTCACCGACGGGCTCACATCCAAGGTCGAGACCGTAGAGCGCCACCTCGCGCAGTAGCGCGTCAGGCGCCATTCAGGCGGAATGACGCCGGATGCGCAGGGGGGGTGGGGCCCGGCCCCACCCTCCCGTCCGCAGAGCGCCGCTTCGCGCCGGAAAAGCACGAGAGGGCGGGACAGCCGATCAGGCCCCCCTTGCCACGCCTCCGCCATGACCCCCCACACCCGCGTGTGCGGCGGCGACGGTCAGTCGCCGGCCAGCGCGCTGCCCAGCGGGGTGCGCTCGTACAGCACCTGGTGGCCGTAGCGGCGCGACGTGAGCAGGCCCGCGTCCCGCAGGACCGCCAGGTGCGCCGACACCGACGACAGGGCGAGGCCGTGCCGGTGGGCGAGCGCGGTCGTGGTCGCCGGTTCGCCCAGGCCGCCGAGGATGGCGGCGCGGTTGGCGCCGAGCAGCCGCACCAGGGCCTCGGAGGCGGCCTGCGGGGCCTGCCACAGGCCGCCGATGCCGCGCGCGGGATAGACGACGGTGCCCTGCCAGGGCGGGTCGAAGCCCGCCGCGATGTCCGGCCACACGAAGACGCTGGGCGCCAGGACCAGGCCCTCGCCGCCCAGATCACGGTCGTGCTCCGTCGGCTTGTGCAGCGTCAGGGTGCCGTCCGCCCAGCTCAGCGACGGATGGAGGTCGGCGAAGAGCCCCGTCAGCCCGCCGTCGGCGAGCCTGCGCGCGCGGAAGGCGATGTCCGCCTCCAGCACGGCGCGCAGCCGGGGCCAGTACGGGGCGACCAGCGTCTGCCAGGCCCGCTCGTACAGATCCGCAAGGTCCAGCACCGCGCCCGCCGGGTCGGCCAGCATCGTCCGCCCGTGCGGGGTGTCGGCGGCGCCGGGGGTGTCCGCCAGCGAACGGGCCAGGTCCTGTCGGGCGACCTCCGGGTCGGTGGCCCGGACCCGGGCGAGTTCGTCCTCGATGGCCGCCGACGGGCCCTGCGGGGGCGGGCACAGGAAGTCCGGGCTGTGGCCGGGGCGGGGCATCAGCAGCCACAGCGGGGTGAGGTCCAGCGCCCGGGCCGCCTCACGGGTCTGCCGCAGCCAGGGCAGGTGGTACGTCTGCAGCCCGGGCTCCTTCAGGGTGCGGACCGCTCCTTCGGTCTCCCACAGCGGCGAGAGCGCGAACCGGCAGCGCAGCAGGTCGTCCGGTCCGAAGCGCATGCGGAACGGCACGGCACGCCCCCTGGTCCTCGACTTTCGGCTGGAGCCGAAACACTACGGCGTGCCCCCTCCCGGCCGCCAGGCTGCGCGCATGACGCTGAACACCGACACCACCGGGGCCGGCCCGGCGGCCGCGCGCGGGTACCGCGCGGTTTTCGCCGTACGGGAGTTCCAGGCCGTCTTCGCGGCCCACGTGCTGTCGCTCCAGGGCACCGTGGTCGCCGAGATCGCGCTGTCCGTGCTGGTTTTCCGGCTCACCGGGTCGCCGCTGCTGACCGCGCTCACCTTCGCGCTCGGCTTCGTGCCGTACGCGCTGAGCGGCACCCTGCTCGCCGGGATCTCCGACCGCTTCCCGCCGCGCCGGGTGCTCGTCCTGTGCGACCTGCTGTGCGCGGCCTGCGCCGCCGGGATGGTGCTGCCCGGAACACCGATCGCGGTCCTGCTGGGCCTGCGGTGCGTCATGGCGATGATCGCCCCGGTGTTCACCGGCACCCGGGCCGCCAGCCTGGCCGACATCCTGCCGGGCGACACCTTTGTGCTGGGCAGGTCCCTGATCCGCATGGTCGCCCAGGGCGCGCAGATCGTGGGCTTCGGCGTCGGCGGGTTCCTGCTCGTCCTCCTCCCGCCCCGGGCCGCGCTGGGGCTCACCGTGGTCGCCTTCCTCGGCTCCGCCCTGCTGCTGCGCCTCGGCACCGCGCGACGCCCCGCGCGTGGCGTCGGCGCGGCGCGCTCCGCCGGCGGCAGCGGCCGTCTGCTGCGGGACCCCCGCGTGCGGTCTTTGCTGCTGCTCTGCTGGATCCAGCCGTTCTTCGTGGTGTTCCCCGAGGCCCTCGCGGCGCCGTACACCGACTCCATCGGCGCCGGCACCCCGGGCCTCGGCCTCTTCATGGCCGCGATGCCCGTCGGCACCGTCGTCGGGGAACTCCTCGCGGGCGCCTTCCTGCCCCCGGCCGCCCGTGCCCGCCTCACCGTCCCCCTGGCCGCGTGCTCCCTCCTCCCGTACGCCCTCTTCGCGCTGCGCCCCTCGTTGCCCCTGGCCGTCGCCGCGATGTTCACCACGGGCCTGACGGCCGCCTACACCCTCGGGCTCGACCAGTGGTTCGTGGCGGCGGTGCCGGAGGGGTTGCGGGGGCGGGCGATGACGTTGCAGTCGGCGGGGTTGATGACGATCCAGGGGCTGGGGATGGCAGCGGCGGGTGCGGCGGCGGAGTTCGTGGCGCCGCATGTGGTGACGGCGGTGGCGGCGGGTGCGGGGTCGGTGTGCGTGCTCGTGGTGCTGGCGCGGGTGCGGGGGAGTGCCGTCGGCGCGGCCTGAGGCGGCCGGAGACACGTGCTCATGGCGCCGCGAACCGATGGGGCGGTGCGCGGCGCCACGAGTGATGGGGGTGCCGGTCGGGTCAAGCGGTCCTGGGGCAGCTGACGTTGACCCCGGTCCGTGCGGCGGCGACCGCGTTGTGCTCGGCGGAGCCGCTTGGGGGCGACGGGCGAGGACTCCGGGCGGCTGGGCGCCCGGAGCGGTGTGGGGGACGCGCGGTGTTCCGCGCGGCAAGGAGCCTCGCACCGAATGACGGGTTAATGGCAGGTGCATTCCATCCTTTGGCCGGTTCGCGCGACGGCACCCCTGACCCATGCGGCCATCTCCCGGCCCAAAGGGTGACAACTCTGTCCCACGCGTAGGGGAAACCCTCCCCAGGGAGGGCGGCTTTCCGGTCAGGATCCGCCGCCGGGGTGGCTGAAACACCGCGGCAATACGTGTGATGGGGGCTCGGCGTATGATCACGCGCACCCTGGCGGCGGGTGGGGACCGCCGCGACCGCGGTGAGCACTCCCGCCGGAACGGCGGCGTCCGCCCCGCGAGACGCGGCTGCCCAGCATGTGACCGACGGGTAGGCTCGGGCCTGTGCCCAAGCCGCTGAGCCTGCCCTTCGACCCCATCGCCCGTGCCGACGAGATCTGGACCCGGCGCTGGGGGCGCGTGCCCTCGATGGTCGCGATCACGTCGATCATGCGCGCCCAGCAGATCCTGCTCTCCCAGGTCGACTCCGTCGTCAAGCCCTACGGGCTGACCTTCGCCCGTTACGAGGCCCTGGTCCTGCTGGCCTTCAGCAAGGAGGGTGAGCTGACGATGTCCAAGATCGGCGAGCGCCTCATGGTGCATCCCACCTCGGTCACCAACACTGTCGACCGCCTGGTCGCCGCCGGCTTCGTCGCCAAGCGGCCCAACCCGAACGACGGGCGCGGCACGCTCGCCTCCATCACCGCCAAGGGCCGTGAGGTGTGCGAGGCCGCCACCGAGGACCTCATGGGGATGAAGTTCGGGCTCGGTGCGTACGACGACGAGGAGTGCGCGGAGATCTTCGACCTGCTGCGGCCGCTGCGCATAGCCGCGGGGGACTTCGAGGAGTGACGCGCGCCACGGCCGGGGCGGGGCAGGCGCCGGAATCGCACCGGTTACGCTCGTCCGCATGAAGCAGAGTGTTCTGACCCGGTACCGCGCGCTCGCCTACGTGACGGGTGTGCTGCTGGTGCTGCTGACCATCGGCGTGATCGCCAAGTACGTGCTGGACGTCGACGGCGCCGCCGGCTTCACCCGGGTCGTCGCCATCGCCCACGGCTGGCTGTACGTCCTGTACCTGGTCTTCGCCTTCGACCTGGGGTCCAAGGCGAAGTGGCCGCTCGGCAAGCTGGCCTGGGTGCTGCTGGCCGGGACGATCCCCACCGCCGCGTTCTTCGTCGAGCGCAAGGTGAGCCGCGAGGTCGCCCCGCTGGTGGCCCCCGCGGGTGAACCCGTCAAGGTCTGACACCGCCTGACCTGCGGTTTCCTCCCCTCCCTCGGTGGACGGGAGGATTCGCCGTCGACAAATACTAGGACGTCCTAGTATTTTCGCCTTGTAGGGGTCGTCCTCGTGGCGCGGGGACCGGCCCGGCAGGCGAGAGAGGCGGAGACACGGCATGGACGCTGCAGCCATCGAGGAGGGGCGCAGCCGCTGGCAGGCGCGCTATGACGCCGCGCGCAAGCGCGAGGCCGACTTCAGCACGCTCTCCGGCGACCCGGTCGAGCCGGTGTACGGCCCGCCCGCGGGTGCCGAGGTGCCCGGTTTCGAGCGGATCGGCTGGCCCGGCGAGTACCCCTTCACACGCGGACTGCACCCGACCGGTTACCGGGGCCGTACGTGGACGATCCGCCAGTTCGCGGGCTTCGGCAACGCCGAGCAGACCAACGAGCGCTACAAGATGATCCTCGATGCGGGCGGCGGCGGCCTGTCCGTCGCGTTCGACATGCCCACCCTCATGGGCCGCGACTCCGACGACCCCCGCTCGCTGGGCGAGGTCGGCCACTGCGGCGTCGCCATCGACTCCGCCGCCGACATGGAGATCCTCTTCAAGGACATCCCGCTCGGCGACGTCACCACCTCCATGACGATCTCCGGCCCCGCGGTGCCGGTCTTCTGCATGTACCTGGTGGCCGCCGAGCGCCAGGGCGTCGACCCAGGCGTGCTCAACGGCACCCTGCAGACCGACATCTTCAAGGAGTACATCGCGCAGAAGGAGTGGCTCTTCGCCCCCGAGCCGCACCTGCGCCTGATCGGCGACCTGATGGAGCACTGCGCGGCGCGCATCCCCGCGTACAAGCCGCTGTCGGTCTCCGGCTACCACATCCGCGAGGCCGGCTCCACGGCCGCGCAGGAGCTCGCCTACACCCTTGCCGACGGCTTCGGCTACGTGGAACTGGGCCTGTCCCGCGGGCTGGACGTCGACACCTTCGCCCCGGGCCTGTCCTTCTTCTTCGACGCCCACCTGGACTTCTTCGAGGAGATCGCCAAGTTCCGCGCCGCGCGCCGGATCTGGGCCCGCTGGATGCGCGACGTGTACGGCGCGAAGACCGACAAGGCGCAGTGGATGCGCTTCCACACCCAGACGGCGGGTGTCTCGCTGACCGCCCAGCAGCCGTACAACAACGTCGTCCGCACCGCCGTGGAGGCCCTGGCCGCGGTCCTCGGCGGTACCAACTCGCTGCACACCAACGCCCTGGACGAGACACTGGCGCTGCCCAGCGCTCAGGCGGCGGAGATCGCGCTGCGCACGCAGCAGGTGCTGATGGAGGAGACCGGCGTCGCCAACGTGGCCGACCCGCTGGGCGGCTCCTGGTACGTCGAGGCGCTGACCGACCGCATCGAGGCGGACGCGGAGAAGATCTTCGACAAGATCAAGGAGCTCGGCGCCCGCGCGGTGCCGGACGGCAGGCACCCGGTCGGCCCGATCACCTCGGGCATCCTGCGCGGCATCGAGGACGGCTACTTCACCGGTCAGATCGCCGAGGCCGCCTTCGAGTACCAGCGCGCCCTGGAGAAGGGCGACAAGAGGGTCGTCGGCGTCAACTGCCACACCGGCTCCGTGACCGGCGACCTGGAGATCCTGCGGGTCAGCCACGAGGTCGAGCGCGAGCAGGTGCGCGTGCTCGCCGGCCGCAAGGGCGAGCGCGACGACGCGGCCGTCCGCAAGGCGCTGGACGCGATGCTGACCGCCGCCCGGGACGGCAGCAACATGATCGAGCCGATGCTGGACGCGGTGCGCGCGGAGGCCACCCTCGGCGAGATCTGCGGCGCCCTGCGCGACGAGTGGGGCAGCTACATCGAGCCGGCCCGCTTCTGACGAAGGACGCGGGGCCCGGCGGGACGATGGTCCGGCCGGGCCCCGCTGCCGTGGCCGCCGACCCCCGATCCCCGAGGAGGGGGGGATCCGGC
>NZ_CBDRCM010000079.1:0-28804 GCF_965342435.1 Actinacidiphila sp. bgisy160
ATCAAGCATCGAGGGGACGAGGTGACGAGCGGACGACGGCCGGGAGGGCTGCGGTGACCGGCGTGCTGACCCAGCGGGACCGGCGGATCCGGGCGTACGAACTGCGGGAGGCGCGCCGGCCCACGCCGTACCTGATCCTCGGCACCCTCTTCTGGGCGGTGGTGGCCTACCGCACCTGGCAGTCCCCCGTCGCCTCCGACTTCGGTCAGCACGCCGCCGCGATCGAGCGCATCGCCGCGGACTGGCGGCACCCGGCGAACCCGCTGCTCGACGTACCGGGGACCGGCAGCCCCTACTTCACCCCGTACACCGTGGGGCTGGGGCTGCTGTCGAAGGTGACCGGCGTGCCGGGCTGGCAGCTGCTCAGGGGGTGCGGCCCGGTCAACCTGGCGCTGATCGTCACCGGTGTCGGCGCCTTCACCCGCGTGCTGAGCAGCCGGCGCTGGGCGCCGGTACTGGCACTCGCCGCGTTCGTCCTGCTGTGGGGGCCGCAGTACAAGGAGTGGAGCGGCTTCCTCGGCCTGCAGTCGATGATCCGGGGGCTGGCCTACCCCAGCGCCTTCGCCGTCGGCGTGACGTTCTGGGTGTGGGCGCTCACCGCGCGGGCGGCCCGGCGCGGCGTGGCCGGGACGTGGCCGCACGCCGGGCTCGGGCTGCTCATCGGGACCGTGCTGCTCGTCCACCCCTTCACGGCGATGGGCACCGTCATCGGCGTCGTCGCCCTCGTCATCGGCATGCAGCGCACCCCGGTCGCCGCCGGGGTCTTCGGCCGGTGGGCGCTGACCGGCGCGGTCGCCTTCGCGGTGGCCGCCTGGTGGCCGTACTTCAGCCTCTCCTCACTGCTCGGCGACCCCACCGTCGACGACGTCCACCGGCGGCTGTACGCGAACCTGTGGCAGTGGTACGGCCTGGCCCTGGCCGGTCTGCCGGCGCTGCTGTACCGGCTGCGGGTGAACCGCTTCGACCCGCTGGTGCTGATGTTCGCCGCGGACTGCGCGGTCGCCGCGTACGGCTGGCTCAGCGGCTCCTACTCCTTCGGGCGGATCTTCGGGCTGCTGCTGGTGCCGCTGCAGTTCGCGCTGGCGGTGGAGCTCGCGCAGGCCCCGCCGTGGACCGCGCTGCGCACCGTGCTGGCCCCGCTGGCCGCGGTGGCGGCCTGCGCGGGTCTGCTGGCGCAGGCCGGCGCGATCGTCCCGGCGCGCTATGTGCCGCCCGCGCTGCACCTGCAGCGGCTGAGCACCTGGCCCAGCTACCTGTGGGCGCAAGCGCACATCGCCGTCGGCGACGTCCTGCTGACCGACGGGTACACACCCAAGCACGTCATGCCCGCCTACGGCGTGTTCCTGGTGTCACCGGCCTGGCCCGACCCGTCCACCACGGCGGCCTCCCGGGAGCGCCGCGAAGCCGACGTGCGCGCCTACCTCGCCCCCTCGACGCCCATGGACCAGCGCCTGGCCATCGCCCGCCGCTACCACGTGAAGTGGGTGATGACCGAGCCGGACGAGCCGGCCCCGCCGGGCGGCGTCCAGGTCGCCCAGGGCCCGCGCACCGGTGAACGGCTGTACCGGGTCGGCTGAGCCCGCCGACGCGGCAGGGCCGGGGAGCTCGCTCCCCGGCCCCTGCCGTCCCGCGGTCGCCTTCCCGGCGCCGCGTCCGCCGTCCCCGGCGTCAGCGGCGGGCGCGCAGCAGCGAGCGGATCGTCCGCATCGCCACCGACAGATTCGCCAGGTCGAAGCTCTCCGAGCCCTGGATCTCCTCCAGCGTCGTCTTGGCCCGCCCGATCAGCGCGCTGTTGGACGCCTCCCACGCCTGGTAGCGCTGCTCCGGGGTGGAGGAGCCGTTGCCGACGGACAGCACGTCCTGGGTGAGCGCCGCGTGCGCCGCGAAGAGGTCCTCGCGGATCGACGCGCGGGCCATGGAGTGCCAGCGGTCGGCGCGCGGCAGCTCGATGATCCGGTCGAGCAGCTGCGTGATCTGCAGCCGGTCGGCGAGGTCGTAGTAGACCTCGGCGACCGCCAGCGGGTCCTTGCCGGTCCGGTCGGCGACGTCGACGATGTCGAGCGCCGGGAAGGCCGAGGAGAGCCCGGCGACCCGCGTCGCCAGCTCCTCCGGCACGCCCGCGCCGGTCAGTTCGTCGTGGATCGACTCGTACCACTCCAGGTCCGCGCCGCGCAGCAGTTTCGGCAGCACCGCCCACACCGTGGCGACGCCCTCCCGGAAGAAGTCGATCGTCTCCGCGATCGCCAGCGGCTGCGGCCGGTTGTTGAGCAGCCAGCGGGTGCCCCGCTCGACCAGGCGCCGCGAGTGCAGCCGGATCCGGGTCTGGACGTCGGCCGGGACGACCGTGTCCAGCGCCTCCACCTCGTCCCAGACGCCGCCCAGGCCGAAGATGGCGCGGGCCGCGGTGTGCGCCCGGACGATCTCCTCGGTGGTGGCCCCGGTCTCCTCCTTGAAGCGGTGCAGGAAGGTGGTGCCGCCGGTGTTGACGGTGTCGTTGACCAGCACCGTCGTCACGATCTCGCGCCGCAGCGCGTGCTTGTCGATCTGCGCGTGGAACCGCTCGTGCAGCGCCTTGGGGAAGTACGCGTCGAGCAGCTGCCGCAGGTACGGGTCGTCGGGCAGACCGGTGGTGAGCAGCTCCTCCGCCACGGTGATCTTCGTGTAGGCGAGGAGGACGGCCAGCTCCGGCTGGGTCAGGCCGTGGCCGGCGTTCAGCCGCTCGCGGATCTGCCGGTCGGAGGGCAGGAACTCCAGGGCCCGGTCCAGCTTGCCGTCGCGCACCAGCCTGCGCAGGTAGCGCTGGTGGGCGTGGAGCAGGCTGGCGGACTGGGCCATGCCGTTGGCCAGGGCCACGTTCTGCGCGTAGTTGTTGCGCAGCACCAGGTCGCCGACCTCGTCGGTCATCTCGGCCAGCAGCGAGTTGCGCTGCTTGACCGTCAGGTCCCCCTCGGCGACGACCGCGTTGACCAGGATCTTGATGTTGACCTCGTGATCGGAGGCGTCCACGCCGGCACTGTTGTCGATGGCGTCGGTGTTGACCCGCCCGCCGGTCTGGGCGAACTCGATCCGGCCGAGCTGGGTCAGGCCCAGGTTGCCGCCCTCGCCGACGACCTTGACGCGCAGGTCGCCGCCGTCCACGCGGATCGCGTCGTTGGCCTTGTCGCCGACGTCCAGGTGCGACTCGGTGGAGGCCTTCACATAGGTGCCGATGCCGCCGTTCCACAGCAGGTCCACCGGCGCCTTGAGGATCGTCTTCATCAGGTCGGCCGGGGTCATCTTCGCCACCGGCTGCTCGATGCCGAGCGCCTTGCGGATCTGCGGGGTGAGCGTGATCGCCTTCGCGCTGCGCGGGAAGACACCGCCGCCGTGCGAGATCAGCTTGGTGTCGTAGTCCGCCCACGAGGAGCGCGGCAGCTCGAACATACGGCGACGCTCGGCGTAGGAGGTCACCGCGTCCGGCTGGGGGTCGATGAAGATGTGCCGGTGGTCGAAGGCGGCGACCAGCCGGATGTGCTCGCTGAGCAGCATGCCGTTGCCGAAGACGTCACCGGACATGTCGCCGACGCCGACGACGGTGAAGTCCTCGCTCTGGGTGTCGTGGCCCATCTCGCGGAAGTGCCGCTTGACCGACTCCCAGGCGCCGCGGGCGGTGATGCCCATCTTCTTGTGGTCGTAGCCGACCGAGCCGCCGGAGGCGAAGGCGTCGCCGAGCCAGAAGCCGTACGAGGTGGCGACCTCGTTGGCGATGTCGGAGAAGGACGCGGTGCCCTTGTCGGCGGCGACCACCAGGTAGGTGTCGTCGCCGTCGTGGCGGACCACGTCGGCGGGCGGCACGACCTGCCCGCCGACCAGGTTGTCGGTGACGTCGAGCAGACCGGAGATGAAGGTCTTGTAGGAGGCGATGCCCTCCGCCAGCCACGCCTCGCGGTCGGCGGCCGGGTCCGGCAGCTGCTTGGCGACGAAGCCGCCCTTGGCGCCGACCGGCACGATGACGGTGTTCTTCACCATCTGCGCCTTGACCAGGCCGAGGATCTCGGTACGGAAGTCCTCACGCCGGTCGGACCAGCGCAGGCCACCGCGGGCGACCTTGCCGAAGCGCAGGTGCACGCCCTCCACGCGCGGCGAGTACACCCAGATCTCGTACGCCGGGCGCGGCGCGGGCAGGTCCGGGATCGCCTGCGGGTCGAACTTCATCGACACGTAGGCGTGCGGCCTGCCGCCGTCGGCGCGCTGGAAGTAGTTGGTGCGCAGCGTCGCCTTGATGAGGGTGAGGAAGGAGCGCAGGATGCGGTCCTCGTCCAGGCTGGCGACCTGCTCCAGGGCGGCGTCCACCTCCTCCAGCAGCGCGTCGGTCAGTTCGCTGCCGGCCCGCTGGTGGTCCGGGGAGAGCCGGGCCTGGAAGAGGTTGACCAGCAGCCGGGTGGTGTGGACGTTGTTGCGGAGGGTGTCCTCCATGTAGTCCTGCGAGAAGGCCGTGCCGGCCTGCCGCAGGTACTTGGCGTACGCCCGCAGCACCATCGCCTGGCGCCAGGTCAGCCCGGCGCGCAGCACCAGGGAGTTGAAGCCGTCGTTCTCGGCCTGCCCGGTCCAGGTCGCGCTGAAGGCGTCCTGGAAGCGCTCACGGGCGTCGTCGCCGAGGTCGCCCAGCGAGGGGTCGATGCGCAGCCCGAAGTCGTAGATCCAGGCGCGGGTGCCGTCGGAGCGGCGCATCTCGTACGGGCGCTCGTCGATGACCTCGACGCCCAGGCGCTGCAGCACGGGCAGCACCGCGGACAGCGAGACGGGGGCGCCGGTGCGGTAGATCTTGAAGCGGCGCTCGTCGGGGGCGGCGCCGACCGGCTCGTACAGGCTGAGGCAGAAGTCCTCGCCGCCCAGCCGCTCCAGGTGCTGCAGGTCCGCGACGGCCGCGCGGGGCGTGAAGTCGGCGCGGTAGCCGTCGGGGAAGGCGTGCGCGTAGCGGCGGGTCAGCTCGGCCGCGCGCTCCTCGCCGCATTCGGAGGTCAGCGCCTCGGCGAAGCCGTCGGCCCAGGAGCGGGCGGCGTCGGCGAGCCGGTTCTCGATCCGCTCGACGTCGCGGTCGCTCAGCTGCGGCAGCGCGGTGCCGGAGGGGACCCGGACCACGAAGTGCAGCCGGGACAGCACCGACTCGGTGTTCCAGGCGGTGAAGTCGACGGTGGCGCCGTGCAGCTCCTCCTTGAGGATGTCGGTCAGCCGCAGCCGCACACCCGTGGTGTAGCGGTCACGCGGCAGGTAGACCAGCGCCGAGAAGTACCGGCCGTACTCGTCCTGACGCAGGAACAGCCGCAGCCGGCGGCGCTCCTGCAGGTAGAGCACGCTGGTGACGATCTCGCGCAGCTCGTCCGGCCCGGTCTGGAACAGCTCGTCGCGCGGGTAGGTCTCCAGGATCTGCAGCAGGTCGCGGCCGTCGTGGCTGTCCGGGGAGAAGCCCGCGCCGTCCAGCACCTCCTGCACCTTGCGGCGGATCACCGGCACGCGGCGCACGGACTCGGTGTAGGCGGCCGAGGAGAACAGGCCGAGGAAGCGGCGCTCGCCGATGACGTTGCCGTCGGCGTCGAACTTCTTCACTCCGATGTAGTCGAGGTAGGACGGGCGGTGCACGGTGGCGCGGCTGTTGGCCTTGGTGAGGATCAGCAGCTTGCTCTCGCGGGCCTTCTTGCGGGCGTCCGCGGGCAGCCGGTTGAAGGACGGTGAGACCGCGTGGCCGCTCTCGGACTCCTCCACGCGGTGCTGCGGGTCGGAGCGCAGGATGCCGAGCCCGGTGCCGGGGACGGCGGTGAGCACGTCCTCCTCGCCCTCGGGGGTGGTCTCCGTGGTCAGCGCGTACTCGCGGTAGCCGAGGAAGGTGAAGTGGTCCTCGGAGAGCCAGCGCAGCAGCTCCCAGGCCTCGCCGACCTCCTGCTCGGGCAGCGCGGGCGGGGTCGCGGCCAGCTCGTCGCCGATGCGCAGCGCGGCGTCGCGCATCTTCTGCCAGTCCTCGACGGACTCGCGGACGTCGGACAGGACGCGGCGCAGGTCCGTGGTGATCTGCTTCAGGTCCTCGCGATCGGTCTCACGGTCGATCTCGACGTGGATCCAGGACTCGGTCAGCACGTCGTGCGGCACACCGGCGATGTCGCCGGGCGCGGCGTCCAGCACCTCCAGCAGCTTCCCTGTCACGTCACGGCGCACCAGCATCTGCGGATGGACGACGACGTGGATCGCGCGATCCTGCCGGGACAGCTCGTTGGTGACGGAGTCGACCAGGAACGGCATGTCGTCGGTGACCACCTCGACGACCGTGTGGCTGCACGTCCAGCCGTTCTCCTCGACGGAGGGGGTGTGCACGCGGACGTTGGCCGTCCCCTGCGGCCGCACCTCGGCGAGACGGTGGTGGGACACGGCGGCGCCGAAGACGTCCACCGGGTCGCGGTCGAGCAGGTCCTCCGGGGCACTGTGCAGGTAGTAGCGCTGGAGGAAGGCTTCCAGCGCCTCCTTCTCGAGGCCCTGGCCAGGTTGTCCCCCCGCCGGGCTGTTCTCAGCTACCCGGGCCGCCCGTGCGAGCAGCTCGGCCTTTGCTTCGTCCAGCTTGGTCTGCATGTCCTCATGCTCCTGTCGCGCGCCATTGCGTGACGTAGGTAGTGGTGATCGGTGGATCAGCGCTGATCACGCTGTAAGGCTATCGCTACGGCCGGGGGGGCTGTCAGGGGCTCTTTGTGTACAAAACCACGAACCAATCTTTGACGAACTGGACAGTCCGGCCGGGCGGGTGCAGGTTGAGGAGGGGAACGTCGCGGGGATGTATCGAGACGTTCACACGACGGCAGCTCGAGACGACGGGGCGGCAGCAACAGCACGCAGCGGACGGACAGCAGACGGACAGCAGAGACGGCGAGAGGCGGGACACCCAGCCATGGCCACCAAGATCCTGATCGTGACCGGCGACGCGGCGGAATCGCTGGAAGTGATGTACCCGTACCAACGGCTCCTCGAAGAGGGTTACGAGGTGCACATCGCGGCGCCCAGCCGCAAGAAGCTCAGGTTCGTCGTCCACGACTTCGAGGAGGGCTTCGACACCTACACCGAGAAGCCCGGCTACACCTGGCCGGCCGACCTGGCCTTCGCGGACGTCGACCCCGGCGAGTACGCGGCCGTGGTCGTCCCCGGCGGGCGCGCCCCGGAGTACCTGCGCAACGACCCGGAGCTGCGCAAGGTCCTCAAGGCGTTCTTCGACGCCGACAAGCCCGTCGCGCAGATCTGCCACGGCCCCCTGCTGACGGCCGCCGTCGGCGCCCTCAGCGGGCGCCGCGTCACGGCCTACCCGGCGCTGGAGATGGACATGGAGGCGGCCGGCGCGAGCTTCCAGGACTCCGAGGCCGTCGTCGACGGTGTCGTGGTCTCCTCGCGCGCCTGGCCGGACCACCCGGCGTGGATGCGGGAGTTCCTCACGGTGCTGCGCTCCAAGGCGCCGGTGACCTGACGGCCGGGTGCCGCCCGGGCCCCGGCGGGGCCGGGGCGCCGGGCCCGGGCGCGGGCGTGGGCGACAGCGCGGGCTTGGGTCAGGCGCGCGGGCCCAGGCTTGGGTCAGGCGCGGGCCCAGGCTCAGGCGACGAGGGCCTCGGCGGTCTCCACCGCCTCCTCCAGGGTGTCGACGACGGGCACTCCCGCTCTCTCCAGGCTGGCCCGGCTGTGCGAGCCGCCGGTGTAGAGCACCGCCATGGCCCCGACGTGGCGGGCGGCCACGGCGTCGTCGACGGCGTCGCCGATCACCACCATGCGGTCCGCCGCTATCCCCTGCATCGCGGCGACGTGCCGCGCCATCTGCTCGGACTTGCCGCTGTGGCTGCCCTGGGTGCGGCCGTCCACCCGGACGAAGTGGTTCTCGATGCCATGGGTGCGCAGGATCGGTATCAGCTGATCGTGGGGCGCCAGGGAACACAGCGACTGCGTCAGCCCCTCGTACCGGCGCCGCGCCAGGATCTCCGCCGCGCCCTCGGCGAGGCCGCACGTACCGGCGAGGGTCCAGTAATGGCGATGGAAGATGTCGTCCATCACCTCCCACTCCTCCTCGGTGGGCAGCCGGCCCATGAGCCGCTCGTAGAACAGGGGAACCGGCACGCAGTACAACTCGCGGTAACGCTCCAGCGTGATCCGCGGCAGCCCGATCTCGGCGAAGGAGGCGTTGGTCGCCTCGATCACCGCGTCGATGTCATGGAGCAGCGTGCCGTTCCAGTCCCACACGAGATGCGCGTTCACACCCGAAACCGTACCCAGACCCCATGTCCTCAAGGCAAGTGCCCAGGTCAAATCCACTCGCAGCGTGTCCGTACGGTCACCTCACGCGATCAGCGAGGGGATCTCCTGGGTGGCGTACCAAAGCAACTCGTGGTCCTCTGCGCCGTCGACGGTGAAGCGCGCGTCGTCGTCGCCCGCGTCGGCCGCGCCAAGGGCGTCGGCGGCCGCCGTGACGTCCGGCCCGGCCTCGTCGGAGTCGGCGTGGACGGCGGCGGCCCTGGCCATCGGCACGGGCGCGGCCAGGCGCACCGCGCCCAGCGCCGAGGGGTCCAGGCCGCGGTCGGGGTCGAAGGAGACCGCGCCGTCGGCGACGTCCACCGCGACCACGACGCGCCGCCTGGGCGCGTCCGGGGTGGCGGCCAGCTGCCGCAGGGAGGCCTGGGCGGCGCGGGTCAGCGCGGCGTACTCCAGTTCCTCGATGTCGTCGGAGACGTACCACTCGCGCAGGCTCGGGGTGACGGCGAAGGCGTCCAGCGGGGCAGGGCCCAGCTCACCCGCCTTGTGCGCCTCGGCCAAGCCTGGGAGGGTCGTGGGGATGTAGACGCGCATGGCGTCAGCATACGGGCGCACCACCCCTGATAGGTGAATCCCCCACCGCCTCCCGGACGTCACGGGCCCGGCTTCCCGGAACCGCACCCGTCCCCGTACAACCCGGTTACCAGTCGGTAGACCACGGGGGTCCACACCATGCCTGTCCTCACACCCATGCCCGCGTCCGCATCCGCGCCCTCGGCCACGCGGCGCGTCACCGCCCTGCCACCGCACGTCTGGTTCGCCGGGCGGCTGCTGGAGGTCCTCACCGGACGGCGGCCCATCACCAGCCTCGCCGGACGGATGGAGCCCGAGGCCTACGACCGGCTCTGGGACCTCGTGGGCGCCCGCGCCGACTGGCGCTACGTCTCCCGCGGCCACCTGCCGCGGCTGCTCAAGCCGCCGCGCTTCTCCCCCGTCCAGGACGGGACGGCCATCGAGGTCAGCGCCGTCGTGCTGCTCACCCCGCATGTCGTGCGAGCCCTCGCCTTCCGGCTGGAGCGCGCGGGCCGCGAAGGCCCGGGACGTGAGGGCCCGGGACGTGAGGGCCCGGGTCGCGAGGGCCCCGGGCGCGTCGGCACCGGCGCCGGGTGGCGCTGCGCCGCCGTCGAGGCGCACTGACCGCGCCGGGACAAAGGCCGGGGCCGGACCCCGTCAGGAGTCCGGCCCCGGAACGCGCGAACGCTACTTCTTGCGGCGCCGTCCACCCTTGGCCGCGCGGCGGCGCTCCGCCCGCGTCAGGCCGTCCGACTCCGGGCCCGCGTCGCTCTCGAAGTCGCCCTCGACGACACCGCCCTCGCCGTCCACCGTGGGAGCGGAGAAGTGCAGCCGGTCGGCCCGCTTCGGGGCCTCCAGGCCCTTGGCGCGGATCTCCGGACGGGCGTCCTGCTTGACCAGCGTCGGAGCGGCGTCCTGCGGGGCACCGGCCTCCACCGGCACCTCCTCGACCTGCTGCTCGACCTGGACCTCCAGGTTGAACAGGTAGCCGACGGACTCCTCCTTGATGCCGTCCATCATGGCCTTGAACATGTCGTAGCCCTCGCGCTGGTACTCCACCAGCGGGTCACGCTGCGCCATCGCCCGCAGGCCGATGCCCTCCTGCAGGTAGTCCATCTCGTACAGGTGCTCGCGCCACTTGCGGTCCAGCACCGACAGCACCACGCGCCGCTCCAGCTCGCGCATGATCTCCGAGCCGAGCTGCTGCTCACGCGCGTCGTACTGCTCGTGGATGTCGTCCTTGACCATCTCCGCGACGAAGTCCGCGGTGATGCCCGCGCGGTCGCCGGCGGCGTCCTCCAGGTCGTCCACGGTCACCGTGACCGGGTAGAGCTGCTTGAAGGCGCCCCACAGCCGCTCCAGGTCCCAGTCCTCGGCGAAGCCCTCGGCGGTCTCGATCGCGATGTAGTCGTCGATCGTGTCATCCATGAAGTGCCGCACCTGCTCGTGCAGGTCCTCGCCCTCCAGGACACGGCGGCGTTCGCCGTAGATGACCTCGCGCTGCCGGTTGAGCACCTCGTCGTACTTCAGGACGTTCTTGCGGATCTCGAAGTTCTGCTGCTCGACCTGCGACTGGGCGGAGGCGATGGCGCGGGTCACCATCTTGTTCTCGATCGGCACGTCGTCGGGCACGTTGGCCATCGCCATCACACGCTCCACCATCTGCGCCTTGAACAGACGCATCAGGTCGTCGCCGAGGGAGAGGTAGAACCGGGACTCGCCCGGGTCGCCCTGACGGCCGGACCGGCCACGCAACTGGTTGTCGATGCGCCGCGACTCGTGACGCTCGGTGCCCAGCACGTAGAGGCCGCCGAGCTCCTTGACCTCCTCGAACTCGGCCTTGACCGCCGCCTCGGCACGCTCCAACGCCTCCGGCAGCGCCGCCGCCCACTCCTCGACGTGCTCCACCGGGTCCAGGCCGCGCTGCCGCAGCTCCGCCTCGGCCAGGTCGTCGGGGTTGCCGCCCAGCTTGATGTCCGTACCACGGCCGGCCATGTTGGTGGCCACCGTGACGGCGCCCTTGCGGCCGGCCTGCGCGACGATCTGCGCCTCACGCTCGTGCTGCTTGGCGTTCAGCACCTCGTGCGGCACGCCGCGCTTGTTCAGCTGCTGCGACAGGTACTCGGACTTCTCGACCGAGGTGGTGCCGACCAGAACCGGCTGGCCCTTCTCGTGCTTCTCGACGATGTCCTCGACGACCGCCGCGAACTTCGCCTCCTCGGTGCGGTAGATCAGGTCCGGCCGGTCCTTGCGCTGCACGGTCCGGTTGGTCGGGATCGGGACCACGCCGAGCTTGTAGATCTGGTGGAACTCCGCGGCCTCGGTCATCGCCGTACCGGTCATGCCCGAGAGCTTGGAGTACAGGCGGAAGAAGTTCTGGAGGGTGATCGTGGCGAGCGTCTGGTTCTCGTCCTTGATCTCCACCCCCTCCTTCGCCTCGATCGCCTGGTGCATGCCCTCGTTGTAGCGGCGGCCGGCCAGGATACGGCCGGTGTGCTCGTCGACGATCATGACTTCGCCGTCCATGACGACGTAGTCCTTGTCCTTCTTGTAGAGCTCCTTGGCCTTGATGGCGTTGTTCAGGTAGCCCACCAGCGGGGTGTTCACCGACTCGTAGAGGTTGTCGATGCCCAGCCAGTCCTCGACCTTGGAAACCCCCGCCTCGTGGATGGCGACGGTGCGCTTCTTCTCGTCGAAGTCGTAGTCACCGGTCTCCGCCTTGCCCATGCCGCCGGCCTCGCCCGGCTTCAGGCGGGTCACCAGCCGGGCGAAGTCCGAGTACCACTTCGTGGCCTGGTCCGCCGGACCGGAGATGATCAGCGGTGTACGGGCCTCGTCGATGAGGATCGAGTCCACCTCGTCCACGATCGCGAAGTTGTGACCGCGCTGCACCAGTTCGTCCCGCGACCACGCCATGTTGTCGCGCAGGTAGTCGAAGCCGAACTCGTTGTTGGTGCCGTAGGTGATGTCACAGGCGTACTGCTCACGGCGCTGCGCCGGGGTCATGTTCGCGAGGATGCAGCCCACCTTCAGGCCCAGGAAGCGGTGCACCCGGCCCATCCACTCCGAGTCGCGCTCGGCGAGGTAGTCGTTGGTGGTGATCAGGTGCACACCCTTGCCGGACAGCGCGTTCAGGTAGGCGGGCAGCGTACCGACCAGGGTCTTGCCCTCGCCGGTGCGCATCTCGGCGACGTAGCCGGAGTGCAGCGCCGCACCACCCATGATCTGGACGTCGTAGTGCCGCTGACCCAGGACGCGCTTGGCGGCCTCCCGGACGGTGGCGAACGCCTCGGGGAGCAGGTCGTCCAGGCTCTCGCCGTCCGCGTAGCGCTCCTTGTACTCGTCCGTGAGAGCCCTCAGCTCGGCGTCCGTCAGATTGACGAAGTCCTCTTCAATGGAATTGACCTGGTCCGCGATGCGGTGCAGCTTGCGCAGGATCTTGCCTTCGCCTGCACGCAGGATCTTGTTGAGGACGGACACGTAGGCTGACTCCTTGCCGGTCGGGCCTGGCACGGTTTCTCGCGCTGGCACAGCAGGTCACACCCCGCTGCAACGGCCATCGTAAGCGAGGACCCCAGCGGGCCGGGAGGTCCGTCGCCAAGCCGGGCGGTTCTCCCTGTCGATCGCCGCCCCGATCCGGTCCTATCCGGTCGAGACCGCACCCCTGGCTCGGGGATACTCCGACGCATGGAGCCGATAACCCTCACCACCGATCGCCTCGTCCTGCGCCCCTTCGGACCGGACGACGCCGAGGCCGTCCGCGTCGCCTGCCAGGACCCGGAGATCCCGCGCTGGACACCCGTCCCCTCCCCCTACACCCACGAACACGCGCAGGAGTTCGTCACCCGGACCTGCCCCGACGGCTGGCGCGACGACACCGTCTACAACTTCGCCGTCACCACGCGCGACGAAGGACGTTTGGTGGGCGCCATGGGGCTGGTACGGCTGGCCCAGCTGAACACCGCCGAACGGCAGGCCGAACTCGGTTACTGGACCGCCAAGGAACAACGCGGCCGCGGCCTCACCTCCGAGGCCGCCCGCGCCGTTGCCCGCTGGGCCTTCGAGGGACTCGGTGTGGAGCGCCTGGAGTGGTACGCCGAGGCGGGCAACGCGGGCTCCCGCGCGGTCGCCCTCAAGACGGGCTTCCGGATGGAGGGCACCATGCGCGGCAAGATCGTCCACCAGGGCACCCGGCGCGACGCGTGGATCGGCTCCCTGCTCCCCTCCGACCTCGGCCTGACCGGCGCCGCCGCCTACCTGCCGTACCAGGGCGAGTGATCGCGGCGGGGGTCGGGCCACGGGCCACCGCGGCGGGGACAGCGGGGGCGGCCCGGAGGGGATCGCCCGGAGGGAATCACCCCGAGGGGATTGTCAGTGGCGCCTTCTAGGGTGGGCCCATGACGACGCCCGTGGCCCTCTCCGCCGACGACGCCCGCCGGACCGCCCTGCGCGCCCAGGGTTTCCTCGGCGCCCCCGACCGGCGCGCCGGCGTGCGCGGCGTCCTGCGCCGGCTGGGCGCGGTGCAGCTCGACACCATCTCCGTGCTCGCCCGCTCCCACGAGCTCATCCCCTACGCCCGCCTCGGCGCCGTCGGCCGCACCGCGGTCGAGGCCGCGTACTGGACCGAGAACCACGCCTTCGAGTACTGGTCGCACGCCGCCTGCATCCTCCCCATCGAGGAATGGCCGCACTTCGCCTTCCGCCGCCGCGCCCGGCGGGCCCGCGGCCACCGCTGGCACGTGCTGCAGGACGCCGACCGCTCCACCGCCGCCGTCCTGGACCGGCTCAAGACCGACGGCCCGCTGACCTCGACCGAACTCGGCGGCGCCAAGAACGGCGGCCCCTGGTGGGACTGGTCCGAGACGAAGATCGCGGTGGAGTGGCTACTCGACACCGGCGAGGTCGTCTGCACCCGGCGGCGCGGCTGGAAGCGCGTCTACGACCTCGCCGAACGGGCCGTCCCCGACACCCTCTTCCACGACGACATCGACGATGCCGAATGCCTGCGCCGCCTCGTCGCCCAGGCCGGTGCCGCCCTCGGCGTCGCCACCCGGGCCGACCTCGCCGACTACCACCGGCTCAAGGGCGAGCAGGTCGACTCCGTCATCGCCGACACCGGGCTCGTGCCCGTCCGGGTCGAGGGCTGGGGCGGCAAGCCCGCCTGGGCCGACCCCACCGCCCTGGCCGGCGCCTCCCGCGGCGGCCGGCACCGCACGACGCTGCTCTCCCCCTTCGACTCCCTCATCTGGGACCGGCCCCGCACCGAGCGCATCTTCGGCTTCACCCACCGCCTGGAGGCGTACGTCCCCAAGCCCCAGCGCATACACGGCTACTTCGCGATGCCGCTGCTGGCCGGCGGCCGGCTGGTCGGCCGCGCCGACCCGGCCCGCGAGGGAAGCACACTGATCGCCCGTCAGGTGACGCTGGACTCCCCGCGCGCCGTCGAGCCCATGGCGCAGGCTCTGAGCGAGGCCGCCGCGTGGGTCGGCTGCGACAGCGTTCGCATCGAACGCCTCGACGACCCCAAACTCGCCGCGGCCCTCAAGGAAGCCGTCGCCGGAGCCGCCGTCTGAGACGCCTGAGCCGCCTGAGCCGCCTGAGCCGCCTGATCAGGCGAAGTCAGCGGATCTCGAGGATCTTCTCCCGCATCGCGTACACCACAGCTTCCATCCGCGAGTGCAGCTGCAGCTTCTCCAGGATGTTGCGCACATGGTTCTTCACCGTGTTCTCGCTGATGAAAAGCTCCTTGGCGATGTCACGGTTGTTCATGCCGGTGGCGACCAGCTTCAGCACCTCCAGCTCACGGTCCGTCAGCCGGGGGGCGGGCACGAGCCGGCGCTCGTCCGTGCGCTGGATCATCGACTTGAACTCGGTGAGCAGCTTCGACGCCATCGACGGGCTGATCTGCGACTGCCCGTCCGCCACCGCCCGGATCGCCGTGGCCACCTCGTCCGTGGAAATCTCCTTGAGGAGGTAGCCGGTCGCCCCGGCCTTGATGGCCTCGTAGAGGTCCGCCTCCTCGTCACTCATCGTCAGCATGATGATCTTTGCGCTGGGAGCCACCTCCTTGATGGAGGTGCACGCCTCGATGCCGCCCCGCCTCGGCATCCGCACGTCCATCAGCACGATGTCCGGCAGCAGATCCGCGGCCTTCTCCGTCGCCTCCGCGCCGTCCCCCGCCTCGCCGACGACCTGGATGTCCTCCTCCTGCGCGAGCACGATCTCCAGACCCCGGCGGAACAGGGCGTGGTCGTCCACCACGAGCACCCTGATCGGCTCCTTGCGCGGCGCGCCGGCGACGCCCGTGTCCCCCGCGGCGCCCGTACCCGGCTCCGCGCCACCGGCCGGCGCGGGCTCGAAGCTGTCCGCCATCGGTTCCTCCCCCTCGGGCCGGCGCCCGTGGTAGTCACACTTTCCGTGCCAGGCCAACCGGGCGGTGCGGCCCGTACATTGGCTGCCCGGCCATGATTCCATGCCCGGGCACGGCAACGCCCCCAGGCGATGGTCGTTTCCCCGCCCGGGAGCGCCGCCCTTGACCCCTAGTTCACCGGCGGAGCGCTCCGCCCGCGCCGGCTGGCGCATCCTCGACGGAGGGGTCCGCCTTGAGGTGGATGACGCCGTAGTCATAGCCGTGCCGCCGGTAGACGACACTCGGTTGTTCCGTGTCGGAGTCGATGAACAGGTAGAAGTCGTGCCCGATCAGCTCCATCTCGTAGAGGGCCTGGTCGAGCGTCATCGGTGCTGCCGCATGCGTCTTCTCGCGAACCACCAGGGGTCCTTCACCCTGGACCTCGAGACGGCCGCCGATCTTGGTGGTGGGCACGCCCGTGAACGTCTCCCCGCCGGTCGGGGTGCCGTTGAACTCGGTCGCGGCCAGTCCGGCCGTCGCCTCCGCCACGCTCATGGGGGTACGGCTGCCGCCGCGATGCACCCGGCGCTTGTCGGCCGCCTTGCGCAGCCGCGCCTCGAGCTTGTTCACCGCGACGTCGAGCGCCGCGTAGGGGTCGGGCGCGGCGGCCTCGGCCCGGATCACCGGGCCACGGGTGCGCAGCGTGATCTCCACCCGGTCGGAACGGTCTGCCTGCCGGGGGTTCGGTTCCTTGGACACCTCGACCTCGAGGCTCATCACCTTGCCGTCGAGCTTCTGGATCTTCTCCAGCTTCTCGTTCACGTGCTTCCGGAACCGCTCGGGCACCTCGGTCTTGCGGCCCTTGACGACGATGTCCACGCAGAACTCCGTTCCCGGATCGCCTCGGTCTCACGGGGCGATCCCTTGCGCTGAGGCCGGCGGGCACCAGGTCCCGCCCGGCGTCGACGTTCGTTGCCGCTCCGCGCGCTCGGAGGCTTCCGGGCGGCGAAGCCGCGACTCTCACCTCCTCCTCCCCCGCGAGACAGATCTTCACCCACTGAACCATGGGTGAACCACGTCCTGCGGTCCGTGAAACGGCGGCCCACAACGGGCGCCGCCGCCCCTCACCACCGAACATAGACCCGCGGACCGGGGGTCGGCACCCCCAGAAGCGCTATACCTTCTTTTGGGTGAAATGCCCGTTACGTCACCTGCGGGATCCGCCCTGACCTCCGGATTCCACATCCCGGCCGGACGCCTGTTCGGCCGCCTGCTCGGCCGCCCGTTCGACGCACGGTGAGGGTCGCGGACCCCGGATCGCGGTGGCGGGGGCGCCCGGACCGCCCGCGGGACGGCGCAGCGGTGCCGGGCCGCCGACCACCGCCGCGGCCAGGACCCGGCCTCCGGCATCCTCGACCGCGCGGGCCGCGGCGGCGAGCGAGGCGCCCGTGGTCATCAGGTCGTCCACCAGCACCACGGGGGCGGCCCCCAGGAGGCGGTCGGCGCCGCGCACGGCCGTCAGGGCGCCGGAGAGGTTCGCGGGCCGGTCACGGGCACCGAGGCCCGACTGATCGGCCACCACGCGCCGCTGCCGCAGCACCGCGGCCGCCCGGACGGACAGTCCGTCGCGCCGCAGGTCCGCGGCGGCGGCAAGGGCGAGGCGGCGGGTCGCGTCATGGCCGCGGGCCGCCACCGCCCGCCGGGAGGAGGGGACGGGGACGAGGAGGAACGGGGGGAGGGTGGAGGCGAGGGTGGAGTGGGGGGTGGTGGGGGTGATAGTGCCTTCCGGGCGCCGCGTCTCGGGGGCCCCGCCCCCTCCCCCTCCCCGCACCGCGGCATAGACCGCGCCCGCCAGGGCTTCGCCCAGCGGGCGGGCCAGGCCCAGCGCGCCGCGCTCCTTGTGCGCCAGCAGCACCGCGCGCGGCTGGTCGGCGTAGACGGTCGCCGCCCACACGGCGGGCAGGCCCTCGGGTAGTGCGTCAGGCCAGACCTGCCGCGCTCCCGGCTCGTGCAGCGCTGCCCCGCACTCCTCGCAGAGCACGGTCCGCGGCGCCCCGCACCCCTCGCACTCGGCCGGCAGCAGCAACCCCGAGATCTCCCGCCACCATGACCGCACCGCGCGGGCGCCCCGCAGACCCCGCGGACCCCGCGGACCCCGCCGCCCCCCGTTCCCACGTTGTCCCCGTGCTCCGCGCGCTCCCCGCATGACTCCACGATGCCGGGATCGGACCATCACCGCCAGGCCCGTCCCCAGCCTGTGGACAACTCCGCGGCGACGCCCGGCACGAGCCGGCCCTGCCGGTCAGCCCGGGTAGACGGGCGAGCTGGCCTTGGGCGCGACTTCCTTCCAGTTGGAGTCGGGCTGCAGCCGGAAGACACCGCCGTCGAGCTCCGCGAGCAGCGGCTCGTCCTGGCGCTCCGAGGCCGCCACCGACACCACTCCGCTGATGCCTGGCAGGCTCGACGAGGACGCGCCGGAGCCGTCCACGTCCACGTACTGGATCTGCGGCACTCCCCCGGCTTCGCGTCCCACGACCGCCAGGCGGCTGAACCCCGCCCAGGACGCCGCCATGACGTCCTCGAGCTGCGGTGCGACGCTGCGCAGCTCCGCCACCGTGATCTTCGGGTCGGCGGCGGTGCCGGTGCGCTCGATCCGCCCGAGCCGCAGTGTGGTGTGGTCGCCGTCCCGGACCAGCAGGGCGATGCGCACGCCGTCGGCCGCGACTCGCAGCGACTCGATGCGCCCGTCGCCGAGCTCCGGCACGGCGACGGGCACGGGGGAACCGGCGCCGTCGCGCAGCATCAGCAGCCGCGGCCCGTTCGGGTTGCGGTCGGCGATCCAGAGGTCGCCGTAGCCGTCCCAGCTGGGGGTCGTGAGGCGGTTCTTCGGGTCGGTGGCCTGGCTGCGCAGGACGACGGGGCCGAGCTGGGCGTCGGCGTTCAGCGCGGTCACGTAGAGGTTCGCGCCGTCCTCGGTGACGGCGGCGGCGTACTGCTCGTCGCGCCGCACGGCGGCGGAGCCCGCCTTGAGCGGGCCGGTGCCGAGGGGGCCCGCCACCGCGACGGGCCGGACGTCATTGCCGCTGAGGCTGACGAGGTGGTGGTCCGCGTCGATGAAGTACTGCTCCTTGCCGTCCCCGACGAGCTTGTCCGGGGCGTACGCGCGGGCGGCGTCGTCGCTTTGCAGCGTGCACAGGGTGCGGCCGTTGGGGCCCTTGAGCTCGACCGAGGGCACGGGCGTGGAGGACATGCCCTGGACGGTCTGGATCAGCTGGGCGGCCATCCGTTCGCATCGTGCGCTGTCGCCGCCGGGAGACCTCTTGAGTTTCACGGTCACGCGCTGGGAGTCGTCGAGTTCGACGTCCTCGGCCCGGATGCCCGCGGGGAAGGCCGAGACGACGACGGGCTCCAGCCAGTCGGTGGGCCCGGCGAGCAGGGCGTCGACGGCGTTGCTCAGCGCGTTGATGCGCTTGCGCAGGTATATCGGGTCGGCGACGAGGGCGTCCCGGCTGGCGGCCGCGTCCTTGGGTCCCGGCCCGGGCGCGGCGAAGTAGAAGGTGTCGACGGAGCGGTAGAAGCGCTGGAAGTCGGCCTCGCTCAGCACCAGGCCGTCGGCGACACCGGCGATGCGCCATTCGCCGTCCTCTTTGGTGAGGCGTATGCCGCTGCTGAAGGTGCCGTCCTCGGCGCGGTACGCGTGCCGGTCGTCGACGGTGGCGACCTTGGCGCCGGTGAGGGTGATCTGGGTGCTGTCGCCGTCCTTGCCGTCCGTCGTCGTGCCCGGTTCCTGCACCTGGGCGGGTCCGCCGGCGAGGACGGTGATCCCGGATTCGGGTTTCCAGCGCTTGCCCTGCTCCTTGGTCATGTAGAGCTTGGCGGTGGCGTAGTCGGCCTCATCGCTGGTGGTGGCTTCGAGGAAGCCGCTGACGATGTCGCTGGGAGTCTCGCCGCCCTGCGGTTTGACGCCGAAGACCCGGACCTGGGGGTCGGTGTCGGCGTGCTTCTCACCGCCGACCTTGTGCACCTCGCCGTTGCTGGGCATGGAGGCACAGCCCGTGAGCAGCACGAGTCCGCTCAGGAGCACGCCCACAACGGCCGGCCTCGGGAGGCCGCCCCCCTTCGCGCGCATCAGTCGTCGTCCTCCCGCGCCTCGTCCGCTGTCGTGGGGTGGGTGACCGTGCCGCCGCCCGCGCGGTGTCCGACGACCCGTGCGCCGTTGCCGGGCAGGGCCGCGGGGTCGGCGGCGGGGGGCCGTGGCGGGGTGAACGGCATGGAGGGGATGGCGGGCGCGGCGAAGCGCGGCGCCGGGAAGCTGTGGTGCGAGGGGGCCGGGGGCGTGGCGGCGTCGAGCGCGGTGGCTCCCGGGGGCATGCCGCGGTGGGAGAGCGTCGAGGCGAGGTCGCGGTTGCGGTTGCGGCGGGAGTCCTCGGGTTCGAGGGCGATCGGTGATCCGCGCAGGCTGTCGGCGCCGGTACGGGGCAGGGTCAGCCGGAACTGGGAGCCGCCGCCGGGCTCGCCCCAGGCCTGGAGCCAGCCGCCGTGCAGGCGGGCGTCCTCCAGGGCGATGGACAGGCCGAGGCCGGTGCCGCCGGTGGTGCGGGCGCGGGCGGGGTCGGCGCGCCAGAAGCGGTTGAAGACGCGGGTGGCCTCGCCGGGCTTGAGGCCGACACCGTAGTCGCGCACGGCGACGGCGACGGCGCCTCCGGCGGAGGCCAGGCGGACGTGGACGTCGTGCCCCTCGCCGTGTTCGACGGCGTTGACGACGAGGTTGCGCAGGACGCGTTCGACGCGGCGGGCGTCGGCCTCGACGGTGACTGGCCGTTCGTCGCCGTGGACGACGATGCGGCTGCCCTTGCGTTCGGCGATCGGCTCGGCGCCGTCGACGACGCGACGTACGACGTCGCGCAGGTCGATGGGCTCTGCTTCCAGGGCGGCGGCGCCTGCGTCGAAGCGGCTGATCTCCAGGAGGTCGGAGAGCATCGACTCGAAGCGGTCGAGCTGGTTCTGCAGCAGTTCGGCGGAGCGGGCCGTGGCGGGGTCGAAGTCGGCGCGGGCTTCGTGGATGACGTCGGCGGCCATGCGGACGGTGGTCAGCGGGGTCCGCAGCTCGTGGGAGACGTCCGAGACGAAGCGGCGCTGCATCCGGGACAGGTCCTCCAGCTGCTGGATCTTGACCTGGAGGGTGTGCGCCATCTTGTTGAAGGACTCGCCGAGGCGGGCGATGTCGTCCTCACCGGTGACCTTCATGCGTTCCTGGAGGTGCCCGGCGGCGAGCCGCTCGGAGATCTGGGCGGCCATGCGGACGGGTGTGACGACCTGGCGCACGACGAGCCAGGCGATGGCGCCGAGCAGGACGACGACGAAGATCCCGGCGGTGGCCAGGGTGCCCTTGACCAGGCCGAGGGTCTTCTCCTCCTGGTCGAAGGGGAAGAGGTAGTACAGCTGGAAGGGCTTGCCGTTGGGGTCGCTGAGGCGCTGGCCGACGATGAGGGCGGGCTCGCCGTCGGGGACGCTGTCGCTCTTCATCGAGGTGTAGCGCTCGAAGACGTCGGATCGCTCGTCGAGGGCTTTTCGCAGATCCGCGGGCACGCTCTCCTCGGGCCGGACGCCGCCGGAGCCGCGGGGTGCGTGGGTGCCGGGGCTGTCGGCCGTGCGGCTGATGGGCTGTTCCTGGGCGTTGGAGCTGAGGGCGACGACGGAGTAGACGCCCTGGCCGCTGCTGGCGAGTCCCTCGACAAGGCTGTTGAGCCAGGTCGCGGTGTCGGGGCTGTGCTGGCCGTCGGCACCGGCGCTGCCGCTGTCGGGGGCGCGGGCCGTCTCCTTGGCGACGGCGAATCCGCCGACGGCCTGGCTCTGGGCGGTCTGCCGCTTGGCGTCGAGCAGTCCGTTCTTGACCTGCCCGATGACGACGACGCCGAGGAGCAGGACGACACCGAGGGACATCAGCAGGGTGGTGGCGACCACGCGCAGCTGGATGTTGCGGCGCCAGAGCCGGACGGCGGGCTGGAGTGGCCGCCGGGCCCAGCGGACGAACGAGCGGAGCACCGGCACCAGACCCGTCAGGGGGTCCGCGTGCCGGCTCTCCATCCGCTCACGCTCGTACGCGCCGACCACGTCAGCCCGGTCCGGCCTTGTAGCCGACGCCTCGGACGGTCACCACGATCTCGGGACGCTCGGGGTCCCGTTCGACCTTGGAGCGCAGCCGCTGGACGTGCACGTTGACCAGGCGGGTGTCGGCGGCATGCCGGTAACCCCAGACCTGTTCGAGCAGCACCTCGCGGGTGAAGACCTGCCAGGGCTTGCGGGCGAGCGCGACCAGCAGGTCGAACTCGAGGGGGGTCAGCGCGATGGGCTGGCCGTCCCGCTTCACGGAGTGGCCCGCCACGTCGATGACGAGGTCACCGATGGTGAGCTGCTCGGGCGTGGGCTCTTCGGCCCTGCGCAGCCGGGCCCGCACGCGGGCGACGAGCTCCTTGGGCTTGAACGGCTTGATGACGTAGTCGTCGGCGCCGGACTCCAGGCCCACGACGACGTCGACGGTGTCGCTCTTCGCGGTGAGCATGACGATGGGGACCCCGGACTCGGCCCGGATCTGGCGGCATACGTCGATGCCGTCCCGTCCGGGGAGCATGAGGTCGAGGAGGACCAGATCAGGCTTGGTCTCCCGGAAGGCGGCGAGGGCCTTGTCACCGTCGGCCACGAACGACGGCTCAAAACCCTCTCCGCGCAGCACGATGCCGAGCATCTCTGCCAGTGCGGTGTCGTCGTCGACGACCAGGACGCGTCCCTTCATAGCGACCATCATCCCATTACCTGATCGTGACCTGGAGCACGATGCGGGCACAAAGCCGCCAGGGCATCGGCTGTGACCGGCGAAACCACGCCGTTTTCAGTGACTATTGCCGTTATCAGACCCGCGGGTGTGATGTCGAACGCAGGGTTGTACGCCTGGGTACCGAGCGGCGCCACCGGGTTTCCGGCCGATTCGGTGACCTCGTGCCCGGCGCGCTGCTCGATCTCGATGGCCGAACCGTCGGCGGTGCTCTGGTCGACGGTGGTGGTGGGGGCGACGACGATGAAGGGCACGTTGTGGTACCGGGCGAGCACGGCGAGTGGGTAGCTGCCGACCTTGTTGGCGACGGAGCCGTCCGCGGCGATGCGGTCGGCGCCGATGAGGACGGCGTGGACGTTGCCGGCGGCGAAGAGTGAGCCGGCGGCGTTGTCGGTGAGCAGGGTGTACGCCATGCCGGAGCGGGCGGCCTCGTAGGCGGTGAGGCGGGCGCCCTGGAGCAGGGGGCGGGTCTCGTCGACCCACAGGCGGCGCAGCCGGCCCTGGCGGTGCGCGGCGAGGGCGACGGCGAACGCGGTGCCCTCGCCACCGGAGACGAGGGCGCCGGTGTTGCAGTGGGTCAGGATCTGGTAGCCGCCGCCGGGGAGGAGTTCGGTGAGCAGCTGGAGGCCGTGGCGAGCCATGGCGGCGCTGGCCTCCTTGTCCTCGGCGTGGAGGCTGCGGGCCTCGGCCAGTGCAGCCGCCGCGGCGCGTTCGGGGTCGCCGCCGGCAGCGCCGGTGAGGGCGGCCCGGTAGGCGGCGAGGGCCCGCCGGACGCCGTAGGCCAGGTTGACGGCGGTGGGCCGGGCGTGGGCGAGGGATTCGGCCGCCTCGTCCACGTCGTAACCGCGGACGGCGGCGAGGGCCACGCCGTACGCGCCGGCTATGCCGAGCAGCGGGGCGCCGCGCACGGCGAGGCCGCGGATGGCCTCGACCAGGGCGGGCACGTCGGTGCAGACCAGTTCGACCTCCTCGGCGGGCAACCGGGTCTGGTCGAGGAGGACGAGGACGGGGCCCTCCGGCGGCTCCTCCCAGCGCAGCACCGGCAGGGGCTCCTCAGGGTTGCCCTTGGAATCATTGGCCAGAGTTACCACGTACTGATCACCCATCTGCTCAGTGTGCCGTGTACGGCAGCACGTTTTGAACGGTTGCGGCACTCCGCATCCGCAGGTACACGCCCGCCTCGCCCATGGCACGATGGCCAGCGTCCCGCCGTTGGACCAGTAGGTAGCGCAGAGCGAAGGAGCGACGATGAACGACTCTCCGGGCTGGGCCTCGCCCGGATCCTCACCCTCCGGCGAACCGGGCCGCGCCGACGGCCCCGGTGCGCCGCAGGACGCTACGCCGCAGAACTGGTCCCAGCAGCAGCCCCCCGCCGGCCAGTGGAAGACCGCCGGCGGCTGGGGCGTCCCTCCGTCGCCCACCGGCCCGGTCTGGGGCAACCCGTCGCCCGGCTGGCAGCAGCCCCATTGGGGTGCCCCGCCGTCGCCGAAGCCCGGTGTCATCCCGCTGCGGCCGCTGGGCATCGGCGAGATCCTCGACGGCGCGGTCTCCACGATGCGCGCGCACTGGCGCACCGTGCTCACCATCTCCTTCGCGGTCTCGCTGCTGACGCAAGGCGCCATGCTGCTGCTCCAGGGGTTCATGCTCGACGACAGCGGGACGCTCAACTCGCTGGACGGCCGGGCCGACCCCTCGTTCAGCGACGTCATGAACGCCGTCGGCGGCACGCTGGCCGCCGGAGGGCTCGCCCTGGTCGTCACCCTGCTCGGGGTGGTGATCGCCACGGCGATGCTCACCATGGTCATCAGCCGGGCCGTCCTCGGCCGCGAGGTGACCCTGGCCGAGGCGTGGTCCGACGCCCGCCGCCAACTGCCGCGCTTGTTCGGGCTGACGCTGCTGCTCACTCTGATCGGCGCCGCGATCTTCGCTGTCGGCATCGTCCCCGGCATCATCGTCGCGGCCGCCGGCTCCGCCCCCGCGGGTGTCGGCCTGGCCTTCTTCGGCGGCGTGGTCGCCCTCGGCGTGGTTGTCTGGCTGATGATCCGCTTCAGCCTCTCCTCGCCTGCCCTCATGTTGGAGAAGCAGGGCGTCCTGAAGTCGATGGCCCGGTCGGTGAAGCTGGTCCGCGGCTCGTGGTGGCGCATTCTGGGCATCCAGTTGCTCACCATGATCCTCGTCTACATCGTCTCGTCGATCATCCAGATTCCCTTCGTGGTGGTGGGCATCCTCGCCGGAAGCGACGGCCTCTCCGCCTTCGCCTCGGGCAACCAGGCGGGTCTCGGCTGGACATATCTGATCGTCATCGGGATCGGTGCCGTCATCGGATCCACCATCACCTTCCCCATCCAGGCCGGCGTTACCGCCCTGCTCTACATGGATCAGCGGATCCGCCGTGAGGCCCTCGACATCGAACTCGCCCGCGCAGCTGGTGTCCCCGGCCACGCCGACGCCCTCGGCGGGAGCGGCGAACCCGGCAACAGCGCGGCCGCCGGGGGCTGATGCCGGTGTCGGGGGAGGACGTACCGGTCACCATTCCCCGCGGCCCCGCCCGTGAGGCGGCCGAGGACGAACTGTCCAAGGGGATCTACCACCGCGACGACCCAGGCCTGCTCGCACGTGCCCTGAACTGGCTCTGGGAGAAGATCGCCCACCTGATGGACACCGCCTCCGGGGTCACCCCCGGAGGCGGCGTCGGCCTGGTGACGATCATCATCGTGGTCGTGCTGCTGGCCGTCGGCCTGCGGTTGCGGCTCGGGAGGCTGCGCGGGCAATCCACCGCCGGCACGAAACTGTTCGCCGACGTCCCGAGGACCGCCGCCGAGCACCGGGCCGCCGCCGAGGAACACGCACACCACGGCAGGTGGAGCGAGGCCGTCCAGGAACGGATGCGCGCGATCGTGCGCTCCCTGGAGGAACGGGCCCTGCTCGACCCGCGCCCCGGCCGGACCGCGGACGAGGCCGCCGCCGAGGCGGGCCGCCCCCTCCCCGACCACGCCGCCCGCCTCGCGCACGCGGCCCGCACCTTCGACGACGTCACCTACGGGGACCACCAGGGCACCCCGGACGCCTACGCCGCCCTTTGCGAACTCGACACCGAAGTGCAGCGCGCCAAGCCCCGCTTGGCCGAGAGCGGCGCAGGGGCCGCCGGAGGCTCGCGCCCGTGACCGACACCCTGTCCCCGGCACCGGCGCCCGCCCCGGCCACGACGTCGGTCTCCCCGACCGCAGGCCAGCTGTGGACCCGCTCGCGCGCCCTGCTCGCGGCGTTCCTCCTCCTGATCGTCTTCGGCGTCCTCTACGCCGCCGCGCGTTCCGGTGAGAACCATGACGCACTCGACCCCCGCTCTCCCGACCCGTCCGGCAGCCGGGCCGTCGCTCAACTCCTCCACGACCAAGGTGTGACCACCACGGTCGTCACCACCACCGACGAGGCCGTGGCCGCCGCCGGACCCGATACCACGCTCCTCGTCACCGTGCCCGACCTGTTGACGAGGCGTCAGCAGGACGCGGTGGGCGAGGTGATGGACCGCTCGGGCGGCCGCGTCATCCTCCTCGCCCCCGGCAAGCCCTCCATCGGACGGCTCGCCCCGGGCATCCAGTACACAGGGCCCGTCCCCGTGCGCGTGCTGGAACCCGGGTGTGGGCTGTCCGCAGCCCGCACCGCCGGCTCCGCCGAGATGGGAGGCGGCGGCTACCAGACGTCCTCGCGGGACGCAGACCGCTGCTATCCCGACGCCCCGGGTGACTTCACCCTGCTGCGCATCCCCGCGGCCAACGGCGGCGACACCGTCATCCTCGGCACCCGCGCACTCCTGCAGAACGAGAACCTCGCCGAGCAGGGCAACGCCTCGCTCGCCCTGCAGATCCTCGGCACCCGCCCGAAGCTCGTCTGGTACCTCCCTTCCCTCGCCGACGCCTCCGCCTTCGACGGCGGTCGGCAGAGCTTCCTCGACCTGATCCCCGACGGCTGGACCTGGGCCGTCCTCCAGCTGTTCATCGCCGCCGCCCTCGCGGCCCTCTGGCGCGCCCGCCGCCTCGGCCCCGTCGTCGCCGAGCGGTTGCCTGCCACCGTCCGTGCCGCGGAGGCCACGGAGGGGCGTGCCCGCCTCTACCGCCACGGGCGGGCCCGCGACCGCGCCGCGGAGGTGTTGCGCACCGCCGCACGCGACCGGCTGGCCCCGCTGGTCGGCGTCCCTCCGGCCCAGGCCCACGACGCGACCGTCCTGCCCGCCGCGGTGGCCGCCCACCTTGACGACGCCGCCGTCGACTCGCACAGCCTGCTCCACGGCCCGCCTCCCCCCGATGACGCGGCCTTGCTGCGTCTCGCCGACGATCTCGACGCACTGGAACGCCGCGTCCTTCTCAACGAGAGGAAAGCAACCCCGTGAGCGCCGCCCCGACCGCCGACAGCGCCCGTGCCTCCCTGGAGGCCCTGCGCGCCGAAATCGCCAAGGCCGTCGTCGGCCAGGACCCCGCCGTCACCGGCCTGGTCGTGGCCCTGCTCTGCAGGGGTCACGTCCTCCTCGAAGGGGTCCCCGGGGTCGCCAAGACCCTTCTCGTACGCGCCCTGGCCGCCTCCCTCCAGTTGGAGACCAAGCGGGTCCAGTTCACCCCCGATCTGATGCCCGGCGACATCACCGGCTCCCTCGTCTACGACGCCCGCACCGCCGAATTCTCCTTTCAGGCGGGCCCCGTCTTCACCAACCTGCTGCTCGCCGACGAGATCAACCGCACTCCGCCCAAGACCCAGGCGTCCCTCCTGGAGGCCATGGAGGAGCGCCAGGTGTCCGTCGACGGCATCCCGCGGCCGCTGCCCGAGCCGTTCCTCGTCGCGGCGACGCAGAACCCGGTCGAGTACGAGGGCACCTATCCGCTTCCCGAGGCCCAGTTGGATCGCTTCCTCCTGAAGCTGATCCTGCCGCTGCCCTCGCGCGAGACCGAGATCGACGTCCTCACCCGCCACGCCGACGGCTTCAACCCCCGGGACCTGGACTCCGCTGGTCTGCGACCGGTCGCCGGCCCTGCCGACCTCGACGCCGCCCGGGCCGCCGTCGCCAAGACGTCCGTCTCCGCCGACATCACCGCTTACATCGTCGATATCTGCCGAGCCACCCGTGAATCCCCCTCTCTGACCCTCGGCGTCTCCCCCCGGGGAGCCACCGCCCTGCTCGCCACCGCCCGTGCCTGGGCCTGGCTGACCGGCCGTGACTACGTCATCCCCGACGATGTCAAGGCCCTCGCCCTCCCCACGCTCCGGCACCGCATCCAGTTGCGGCCCGAAGCCGAGATGGAAGGCACCACACCAGATTCGGTGATCACCTCGGTCCTTGCCCGCGTCCCCGTACCGCGCTGAGAGGGCCACGACCGACCATGGCACTCACCGGACGTACCGCTCTGCTGGCCGCCCTCGGCGCCCTCGCCGTCGGTCTGCTGCTCCCCGGCTGGAACGGCATCCTCCTCGTCGAAGGCATCCTTCTGTTCGGAATTCTGTGCGACGTGGCGCTCGCCGCGCCAGTACGAAAGCTCCATTTCACCCGATCCGGCGAAACATCAGTTCGGTTCGGTGAAACGGCGGCAGTCGTACTCACGGTGACCAACCCCGGCCGGCGCCCGCTGCGTGCCCACCTCCGCGACGCGTGGCCACCCAGCAGCTGGTCCGCCGGTACCGAGGTCACCGCGTCCCGTCACCGGCTGACCGTCCCGCCCGCCGAACGCCGCCGCGTCACCACCACCCTGCATCCCACCCGCCGCGGCGACCGGCACGCCGAACGTGTCACCGTCCGCTCCTACGGGCCCCTCGGCCTGGCGGCCCGACAGGGCTCCCACCGCGTCCCCTGGACAGTCCGGGTCCTCCCGCCCTTCCACAGCCGCAAGCACCTGCCGTCGCGCTTGGCACGCCTCCGCGAGCTCGACGGACGGACATCCGTACTCATCCGGGGCCAGGGCACCGAGTTCGACTCGCTCCGCGAGTACATCCCCGGCGACGACACCCGCTCCATCGACTGGCGGGCCACCGCACGCCGGGCGACCGTCGCAGTGCGTACCTGGCGCCCCGAACGCGACCGCCACATCCTCGTCGTCCTCGACACCGGCCGCACCGCCGCAGGACGCGTAGGCGACGCCCCACGCCTCGACGCCGCCATGGACGCCGCATTGCTGCTGGCCGTCCTCGCGGGCCGAGCCGGTGACCGCGTCGACCTCCTGGCCTACGACCGCCGCGTACGCGCCTCCGTGCAGGGCCGGGCCGCCCGGGACATGCTCCCCGCCCTGGTCAACGCCATGGCACCGCTCGAGGCCGAACTCGTCGAGTCCGACGCCCGCGGTTTGGTCGCCACGGTCCTTCAACGGGCCACACAGCGCTCGCTCGTCGTCCTCCTCACCGGGCTCGACGCCGCGCCGATGGAAGAAGGCCTGCTGCCCGTCCTCCCTCAGCTCACCCACCGCCACGAGGTCCTCATCGCCTCCGTGGCGGACCCCCGCATCGAAGAACTGACCCGGAGCCGTGGCAGCGTCGACGCGGTTTACGGGGCCGCGGCCGCCGAGCAGGCCCGGGCTGAACGCCGCCGCGTCGCCCAGCGTCTTTCCCGGCACAACATCACCGTCGTCGACGCTCCGCCCTCCGACATCGCCCCCGCGTTGGCGGACGCCTACCTCGCCCTCAAGGCCGCTGGCCGGCTGTAGAAGGACGGCGGCAAGGGCACTACGGCCGGCCGGTCCGGCGGGTACCCGTCCTGTCTGATGGGCGCCGTGGGGACAACACAAAAAAGCCCCGGCTCCCGAGTCATTGAACTCGGGAGCCGGGGC
>NZ_CBDRCM010000080.1:0-26498 GCF_965342435.1 Actinacidiphila sp. bgisy160
AATGGCCTCCATTTACGCCGAGAAGCGCGCCGACCACACCTCCCGCGCGCTCCCCAACACTCCGAACGCTACGGACGGGTGATCGCCTACACCATCACAAGGGACACCATCGACGTGTCCCCCGCTGACTCAGCCGTAACCGGCGAGTCAGAGGCTGCCGGCACAAGCGAGTGACGCCTGCTGCCGCCCCAGCGCTCCCGCCAGCCCGGATCCCCGCACGGCGTCGTACCCCTCTGATCTTTCACCGTATTGGGGAAGAATGAGATGTTAAGCCTAGTTGTGCGATGATGAATCGTATGCGACTGTCGGCTCTAGGATGAGTCAGGTGACTGAGCCTCAGTTGCAGGACCCTGGCTTTGAAATCTTCGATGTGCGCGATCTTCGCCTGCTGCAGAGCGCTGCGCCTACGGTGTCGACGGAACACCAGGTGGCCCGGGACCGCGTCTGGGATGCCGCGGTGGTTGCCAATCCGGATCTTTTCGACGGGCCCGTGGTGGCGTGCGCGGGAGTGGAGTGGGACGGCCCTCGACGCCTCGTCTTGACGTGGGCGCAGGTGACGTACCGGCACTACGTCTTGCGTCGCGTGGCGGGTGCCTGTGCGCTTCCCTCGCTGTTCGTGAACGTGGTGCAGCCGACCGACGACGGTCGGATCATGGCGGCGCGGATGTCCTCGTCGACGGCCGCTCCGGGGCGCTGGCAGCTGCCTGGCGGGTCGGTGGAGCCCCCGCAGGAGCACGAGGTCCTCGATGAGGCCGGGCTGCGCCGCAATGGGGCGCGCGAGTTGGTGGAAGAGACGGGCCTGGACACGGCGCCCGGGGATCTTAAGATGTGGGCTGTCACTCGAGGCGAGAACGGCAGCATCGGTGTGGTCTACCTCGCACCACCCAGGCCTGAGGCGGTGCTGCTCGACCGGTTTGAAGCCGTTGATGCCGCGGAGCGGGCCTGTGGGCGGGAGCCGGAGCTGGACCGCGTTGCGCTGGTGAGGTCGGTGGGCGAGCTTGCGGAGTTGTCTGGGCCGCACGCGGACTACCTGGCTCCGATCGTGTGCCGCTATAGCGAGTCGCTACTGCGTCGTGGGGCCTGAAGCGGGAGCTCTTTGTCAGGGAAGTTGCTTTCGGCCTGCTTCTGCTGGCTGCGGGGTGCTACCTGGCGTCAGGAGCACTGCGAGCCGGAGCGCTGAGTGGGCGGTGAGCAGCGGTGCTGCCTGCCGTTCTAAAATTCTGCGGTTCTCTGCTTCAGGCAGCCGGTAGCGTGCAGCCTCGCTCGGGTCGTTCACGCGACACCGTCCAGAATCTCGCGGGCAAGCCACGGTCTTGCGTGCCGTGTCGTCGTTGTGTGGCTCCGAACGACGCATGGCCGTGTCCGTAAGGCATCAGGGCAGGGCGAGTAGGCCGGGCCTGTCCGGGGTGTCGATGTCCCGGATTGGCTCGGCCCTCGCCCTGCGAGCGGTCTCCAGGGGATGGGTGGGATCAGAAGTGGTCCGGCAGCCAGGGCTCGTGGTCGGTCGTGGCGTGGATCAGTGTGGTCAGGGTCTTGGTGGACTGGCTGTGGACGCCGCTGATCTGGGCTGCGGTGACGCTGCGGTATCCGCCGGCGTACCAGCAGGCGAGCTGTCGGCGGGTGAGGGTCACATAGCTGCCGGTGGTCGTGGGGGGAGTTCGGCCTTGCCGCCGGCGATCTGCAGCAGGTAGCGGTCGATGCTGTCGCCGGTGGCGTTCTCGATGCCGATGGGCAGTGCGGCGTCGATGTCGGCGGGCCAGCCGCGTGCGCTGATGGCTGCCGGGATGTCAAGGATGCGGAGCATCCAGGGGTGCCAGGACTGTGCCTGAGCGCGGTGGCGGTGCAGGTTGTGCAGGAGCGTGGGGAGCGGCGGCAGGGCGCCGCGACGGAATTCGATGAGTTCGGCGCGGGTGTTGTGGCGGCCGAGGAAGGCGAGCATGGCGGCCGCGGTGTCCGGGTCGGTGGCCCAGAAGTCGTGGACGGTGAGGTTCATGCCGTGGCGGTCGTCGGCGGTCACCGTCCAGGCGAAGACGGGTACAGGGGCTTCCCAGCCCATGCGGCGGGCGTAGCCGTTGGAGGATGTGGAGATGGTGGAGATGACGGCGCGGCCATGCTCGCCCTCGCCTTCCTCGCCGCCGTCGCCACGAGCTCGGCTCCGCGAAGGTCTCCCGAGGCCAATCGCCCTGCCCGGAGCAGCGGGCCGATCCAGCTGACCGTCCCGGAGATCCGACACCTGCTCGCAGCAATCCTCAGACCGCTGTTGCCCTCACCCGGCCACGTGCTGCACTGGTCGAACTGGCGTAGGCAGCACCAAGCAACCGCCCGACGCAGCCACTACCGACGACGACTCGCGGCACTCACGAAGTCGCACTGGAGTACTAGCCTCGGGCTTTCACGGGGTGAGGCTGTCCGAGGCTTGATCATAACGACGGGAAGTGCTCCTGACCTGCAACGATAGGGCTTGTCGAGAGTCCTGTTGGCTGCAAGGAAAGAAGCACTTCCCAGGTGAAGAAGCGTATCGGGTTCTATCCGCGTGTCCGTGCCGAGGGCGGCGGTCGTGGGGTGGTCTCGCAGGCTGGAGCCGTGCTGCTGGTGGAGACGGTCCGCAAGACCGGCCTTGATCGGGCGATATCGGCGGGGCTGGCGCCGTGGCGGCGGCAGCGGGCGGTGCACGATCCGGGGAAGATCGTGCTGGATGTGGCGCTTGCGGTCGCGCTGGGCGGGGACTGCCTGGCCGATGTGGGCATGCTGCGGGCCGAGCCGGCCGTGTTCGGGCCGGTGGCCTCCGACCCGACGGTCTCCCGGCTGATCGACACCCTCGCCGCAGCCGGGCCGAAAGCGCTGACAGCCATCCGGGCCGCACGGTCCGAGGTCCGTGAACGGGTATGGAGGTTGGCCGGTGATGCGGCCCCGGACCGCGGCGGACAGGTCATCGTGGACCTGGACGGGGTGCTGGTGATCGCGCACTCCGACAAGCAGGACGCGAAGCCGACGTGGAAGAAGTCCTTCGGTCACCACCCGCTGATGGGTTTCGTCGACCACGGCAGTGGCGGCAGCGGAGAACCCGTGGCGGGCTTGCTGCGGCCTGGCAACGCCGGCTCCAACACCGCCGCCGACCACATCGAAGCCGCCCGGCTCGCCCTGGCCCAGCTCCCGAAGACCTACCGGCGCGGACGCCACACGCTCATCCGTACCGACTCCGGGGGCGGGACCCACGAGTTCGTGGCCTGGCTGGCCCAGCGCGGAAGGTGGCTGTCGTACTCGGTCGGTATGACCATCACCGATCCCATCCACCAAGCAGTGCTGCACGTTCCCGCCACCGCATGGACGCCGGCCGTCGAGCCAGGTGGCGAGGTCCGCGACGGCGCCTGGGTCGCCGAACTCGCCGGTGACGCCCGCAAGGGATGGCCGACAGGGATGCGACTGATCGTCCGCAAGGAACGGCCTCACCCCGGCGCCCAATTGCGTATCACCGACGCCGACGGCCTGCGGCTCACCGCGTTCGCCACCGACACCCCCAACGTGCCGATCGCTCAGCTCGAGCTGCGGCACCGCCAGCGCGCGCGAGCCGAGGACCGCATCCGGGCCGCACGGGCCACCGGCCTGCGCAACCTGCCCCTCCACCACACCGCGCAGAACCAGATCTGGCTGGAGATCATCCAGATCGCCCTCGACCTGCTCGCATGGATGCCGATGCTCGACGACGCCACATCCTCCGCCTCGCGACGCACTGGCCCTGGACAGACCTGATCAACCAAGCCCTACAACGGCTCCAAGCCCTGCCGAACCCCGGCTGACCAGCAACGTCCCGTTCCTACGAACAGCACCACCCCGCCCGGAACCGTGGAACCCGGCGCCCACCCGACGCGACAGCCGGGCCGCAGACCTACCCGTGATCGCCCGAACGACCGAAACGGCCCGCCAGAGAATCCGACGGGCCGTCACGAAAGATCGAGGCTAGCCGTAGACCGCGATGTTTCTTTGTCCGCAGAATTGGCCCGGGAATCTGTCACAGAAATGGACCATACTCGGACGCCGCCTCGTGCATAGCGTTGCAGGCGTGTCCCGACCTGCCCCCGGATCACCGCTCGGCCTCGGACTGGTCCGTTTCGAGTCCGTAACTTTGGAACTCGCCGAAGGAAGCGTGCTCGCCCTCTACACCGACGGTCTCATCGAGGCCCGCGACCAGGACATCGGCGCCGGCATGAACCGTTTGCGCGCGGCCCTCGCACGACCCGACCTCACACTGGATGACCTGTGCTCTTCAGCAGTGGACACACTGCGGGCCAAGCCGCCGAGCGACGATGTCACTCTGCTCCTCGCACGGACCCGCTCGCTTAGTGCAGACCAGGTTGCCTCTTGGCAGTTCCCCAGCGACCCCGCCGTCGTCTGCCGTGCCCGAACTCTCGCTACCCGGCAGCTGGCCCAGTGGGGACTGGAACAGCTAGCCGAGTCCACAGAGCTGATCGTCAGCGAACTGGTCACCAACGCCATCATCCACGGCAGCAGCGACCGCAGCGGCGACTGCTCGATCGGCCTACGCCTCACCCGACACGAAATGTTGACCTGCGAAGTTTCCGACGCCAGCCACAGCCACCCGCTTGCGTGACACGCCCATACCACCGACGGCCACGGCCGCGGCCTCTTCCTCGTCACCCAACTGTCCCGCCGATGGGGAACCCGACACATCCGGGACGGCAAAATCATCTGGGCTGATCAACAACTGCCAGCCAGCGCGTGAACCACTTTTGTCGGCAGCAGCATCCGAGCGGCATCCCGGTCTGTCGTGGAGGCCGGCGTGACCAGCACGGCCAGAAAAGAGGAAGACTCCGTGATGGAACAACAGCACATCCGATCCCTTCGTGACCGCGTCGTCATCGTCACCGGAGCCGGTACGGGGATCGGCCGGGCAACGGCGGTCGCTATGGCCGAGGCGGGGGCGCGTGTTCTCGGCGTCGGCCGACGCCAGTCGGCCCTGGACGAAACCGCCGCCATGCACTCCGGCATCGCGACTCTCGCCATCGACGTGTGCTCGGAGCAGGCCCCTGAGCTAATCATTGGTACGGCGATCGATCGGTGGGGACAGGTCGACGTGCTGGTGAACAACGCCGGTGCCACCGCACGTCTGTCGTTCGACGAGGTGACACGCTCGCGCATCACCGACTTGTTCGATCTCAACGTCATCGCACCCACCATGCTCGCCCAGGCAGCGTTGCCTCACCTGCGTCGCAGCAAGGGCTCGATCATCAACGTCTCCAGCACCTACGGCCATCGCCCCCACCCGGGTGGTGCCCACTACGGGGCGACCAAGGCGGCCCTGGAACAGCTGACGCGCACCTGGGCGGTCGAGTTGGCCAAGGACGGTGTCAGGGTGAATGCAATTGCCCCCGGTCCGACCGAGAGCGAGGCTTTGTCAGTGAGCGGGCTCACGCAGGAGGAGGTGATCGCGATCAAGAAGGAGCAGGCATCCAAGATCCCCCTCGGAAGGAGGGGAGAGCCGGAGGAAGTGGCGTCCTGGATCGTCCGCTTTGCGGAACCCACCGCTACATGGCTGACGGGCCAGGTCCTCACGATCGACGGAGGCCTGGAACTCATCTGAATCCACCGTGCCCGACCGCCGCCGCGGCGCCGTGACAGTGAAGGACAACCAGGGCCCTACGGTGTGTTGGGGGGAAGTGGGCTCGCCAGTGGCCTTTCGTTCAGGCCCGACTCTCAAGACCGCCGGCGCCGTCGGCATTCAGCGCTCGGCTACCTCGCACCAGCCGAGTCCGAACAGCAACTGATCACGCCACATACGTTGTCACTCGTGGTGTGTAACCCGGTATCCACTGCCGGGGACCAGCCTCACCGCACGGGTGCCGCCCGCACCCGCACAGCGTCAGATGAAGAAGAGGAATGCCAGTGATCGAGTTGAACCCGGCGAACAAGGCGGCTCCGACCCCGGAGAGCCTCCTGCGGCTCACGGAGGACGTCAAGGGCCCCGTGTTCCTGCCGGGCGAGCCCGGCTACGCCCAGCACATCGACGGCTTCGACCGGGCGGTCGAGCACCGGCCCGCGGTGGTCGTGGCCGTGGCAAACGCCGATGACGTGGTGACCTCGGTCCGCTTCGCCCGCGACCACGGGCTCTGCGTCGCCGTCCAGGCCACCGGGCACGGTGCTTGCCTGCCCGCCGACGAGCGCTCGGTGTACCTGTCCACCCGCGCCATGAACGGCGTCCGGGTGGACCCCGAGCGGCGCACCGCACGGCTCGAGGCCGGTGTGCTGTGGCAGGACGTCATCCCGCTCGCCGCCGAACACGGGCTCGCCCCGCTGAACGGCTCGGCGCCCTTCGTCGGTGCCGTCTCCTACGTGCTGGGCGGCGGCATCGGTGTCCTCTCCCGGCGCTACGGCTATGCCGCCGACCACGTCCGGCGCATCGAGGTGGTCACTGCCGACGGCGAACTCCGCATCACCGACCAGGACGAGAACCCGGACCTGTTCTGGGCGCTGCGCGGCGGCAAGGGCAACTTTGGTGTGGTGACCGCGATCGAGGTCGAACTGATGGAGGTCGCCCGGTTGTACGGCGGCGGCCTGTGGTACCCGGCCGAGTCGGTGCGGGACGTGCTGCACCTGTACCGTACCTGGGTCACCGAGATGCCGGAGGAGATGGCCTCCTCATTCTTCATGCTGGACTGGCCGGACGTGGACGGCGTGCCCGAGGAGCTGCGCGGACGCTTCGCCCTGCACCTGCGGCTGAGTTACCTCGGCGACCCGGCGGAAGGCGAGCGTCTGATCCGGCCGCTGCGCGAGGTGGCGCCGATCCTGCTGGACACGGTCGCCGACATCCCGTACACGCAGGTCGGCACCATCCACAACGACCCGCCGATCTCGGGCTCCTACCACATCAACAACTTCCAGCTCGGCACGCTGGACGAGGACACAGTCGAAGCGATCCTGGGACTGGTCGGACCGGGCACGCAGATCGCGGTCGGCCTGGAGTTCCGCAACCTCGGCGGCGCCCTTGCCCGCCCGCCGCGGGTGCCCAACGCGGTCGCGCACTTCCCCGAGGCGCGCTTCCAGGTGTACTCGGCCGGCGTCCTCGGCATTGGCGAGGACGAGGCGGTGCACGAGGGCCAGGACCGGGTCGTGGCGACGCTAGCGCCTTGGGCGACCGGCACCCGCATGCTCAACTTCATGGCGGGCGTCGCCCACACCGACCCCGCCGACGTGCGGGAGGCTTACACGGCCGAAGCGTACGAGCGTCTGGTCGAGCTGAAGACGGCCTGGGACCCGGGCAACATGTTCCGCTTCAACCACAACATCCCGCCGCGGGCGGCCGGGAACTAGGACTTGTCCGGGCGATCATTGTTCGGAGCCAGATGGCGAGTGCTGCTGCGGTGGCTGTGCCGAGATAGACGTAACCGCGCTTGTCGTAGCGCGTGGCAACGGCCCGGTGCTGCTTGAGCCGGTTGATCGCCCGTTCGATGGTGTTGCGTTTCTTGTCCCGCTCTTCGTCGAAGCCGAGTGGCCGTCCGCCGCGTGAGCCTTTGCGCAGGCGGGCGGCCTGGGCGTCGGTCTTCTCCGGGATGGTGTGCCGGATGCCGCGACGCCGCAGGTATGCGCGGATGGCTTTGTTGCTGTAGGCCTTGTCCGCCGCGAGGCTGTCGGGTTTCTTGCGGGCCTGCCGGGCCCGATCTTGGGAATGCGGATTTTGTCCAGCACCTGCTTGAACTGGGTGCAGTCCGCGCGCTGTCCTGGTGTGACGATCAGGGACAGCGGGCGGCAGCGGCCGTCGGCGCTCAGGTGGAGTTTGCTGGTGAAGCCGCCCCGCGAGCGGCCCAGGCCCTCACGCACCACCTCCACCAGGCGGGCGTGCAGGCTCCGCCACGCCGTCTCGTCCTGGTGTTCTGCCTGATCGGCCCCCTTTGAGGCGGGCGCCGTCGGAGGGTCGGTGCGGGCGCCGGCCGCGTGCTGATGCGCGCGGACGATCGTGGAGTCCACCGCGATGTCCCAGTCGATGTCACCTGCGGCATCGGCCCCGGCCTGGACCTGCTGCAGCAGGTGTTCCCACGTCCCGTCGGCCGACCAACAGTCGGTGCCGTTCGTAGACCGTCTTCCACGGCCCGAACCGTTCTGGCAGGTCACGCCACTGCACCCCGGTCCGCACCCGGTGCAAAATGCCGTCGATCACCTGCCGGTGATCCCGCCACCGGCCACAACGCCGGTTACTGACCGGCAGGAACGGCCGCAGCCGTTCCCACCCCGCATCTGTCAGATCACCCCGTCCCATGCCCACATCAACGACCCGGACAGCGAGTAGTCACATGATCGTCCGGGCAAGTCCTAAAACCCAGCCGGTGCATCAGCCGCGTCGCACCCGAGACGCTGTAGGAGATGTGGAACTTCCTGCCGATCAGCGTGGCCACCTCGCCGCCGTCCACCACCTGGTCCTCCACCCAACCGTGCGCGGCCGGGCCCTCCTCCAGATGTCCAGCGAGCTTCTCCAAACAGCGCGGGGACAGACGGCACCGCGAACCGCTCGGACCACGCGTAGCCAGGGCCCGCGCACCGCCATCCCGCCACAACCGGTGCCACTGATAAGCCGACTTCGTGCTCACCCGCAGGGGCCGGGCCACCTCCAGCGGCTTGATGCCCTGCTCGAACAGCTCGGCCGCCTGCATCCGCACCGACTCACGGCGCAGCCGACCCGCAGCGGTCAGCCCGCCCCATCCGCATATCTCACACAACGAAATACAGCCACCAAGCCGGACCCACCAGGCAGATTACGGAAATCCACCCCTACGAGCCGAAGTCAGCAATTGGCGGCCGGCCCGCTGGAGGGGGCGTGACACAACATGCCGGCTCACAACCCCGCCCGCCGGAGCGGGGCGACATGTGGTGACCGTCGCCCCGGCGCTCGCCACGCACCCGTACGAAGACCACTGCGGCATTGCCAGGCCTCTCCCAGGCCGCCCAGAAGCGCCCCGACCGACTGCCCGCCACCTACCACCGCACCCACGGCGTGCGCTGGTTCCATGGCTGCTACTCGATCGGCGACGACACCCTCTGGGGTGTCAACCGCCGCAGAAAGGGGCCGCCAACACGTTGGCTGCGCTGAAGTCGATCCGTGCCGCCCGGGCCGACGGCGCCCCGATCTACGTGATCTTGGACAACCTGTCCGCCCACAAGGGCGCCGACATCCGCCGCTGGGCCAAGAAACACAAGGTCGAACTGTGTTTCACCCCGACCTACGCCTCCTGGGCGAACCCCATCGAGGCGCACTTCGGACCGCTGAGGCAGTTCACCATCGCCAACTCCAACTACCCCAATCACACCGTGCAGACCCGGGCCCTGCACGCCTACCTGCGCTGGCGCAACGCCAACGCCCGCCACCGCGACGTCCTGGCCGCCGAACGCAAGGAACGCGCCCGCATCCGCAGCGAGAAAGGCATCCGCTGGGGCGGACGCCCCCTCGCCACCGCGGCCTGAAGAACCCGACGCACCTCACCCGGTCACAGAACTATCCGGCGTAGGGGTTGCCGCCGAGCCAAGTGGTGCCGTCGATCAGTTCGCGCACCGCGTCCAAGTGGCCACTGTGGCAAGCGACTTCGGTGACCACGTGGATCAGGATGTGCCGCACGTCAGGCAGCTGCCAGGTCGGCCAGATCTCCACGGGCCAGGCGGCGGGCTCCTGTTCGGGCGCGGCGGCGGCAAGCACGGCGTCTGCACGCGCGATGGCCGCCCGGTAGTCGGCGAAGACCTCGTCGGTGGTCATCCCCTCGGGTACGTACCAGTGCGCCTCCGCGCCTGCCGCGAGCTGTCCGGCACCCCGGCAAACCAGAAGCGTTCGACATCCAGGGTGAGGTGGCGCAGCAGTGCCAGGCAGCTCCAGCCGCTGGGCAGCACCAGCCGCCGCAGATCCTCCTCCGAGAGCCCTTCCAGGACCCCGAGGACGTGCTCGCGCTGACGGTCCAGGGCTCCCTTGAGGACGTCGAGTTCGGCGTTCACCGGGCGGCGCACAGTTCGGCGAGGCGTTCCAGGGTGCCGGCCATCTGCGTCTGCCACCAGGCGCGCCCACCGTCCACTTCCGCGCGTTTGTCCTCCGGCATGCGCGAACCGTCGAAGGTCTCGGTCACGACCGTCGACCCGGCTCCGTCCGGGAGCAGATCGAAGATCCACCGGTGGCCCCACGCGGCCCCGGGCGCGGTGGCGTCAGGGTGCCCGCGACCGGGCCTCGGCTCCCAGCCGATGCGACGGTCCGGCTCGTACGCGACGACGTGGTTGTTCATCTCATAGTCGCCGTATCGCTCGTAGTGCATCCGCATCACGAAGACGTCCCCGACGCCCGAGACCACGGCGTCGGAGACGCCACCGCGCAGCATCCCCGAGCCATCGAGGTCCGGGTGCCGTCCGGGGTCGGCCAGGATCCGGAAGATCTCCTCCGCCGGGGCCCCGACGCGCCGGGACACCACCACCACGGGCTCGCCTGTCGTACTCGTCATCCGCGCGCCTCCGTTAACCGCAGAGCATGAAATCGACTCCGGCCCGGACGCTACACCGAGGGTACGACAACGCCTCGCCGAGGACATACCACAGGCCGCCGGTTGGCGATCAAGGACTGACCCAGCTACCCGGCGAACCTATGCGGTCACATCGTGTTCGGTCCGCAGCAGCCGCAGGAGTTCGCTGACGTTCACTCGGCCAGCTCCACGTCCCGCCAGGTGGTGGTAGGGGTGGCGAGGCGGCGGCGCATGCCGGCGGTGGAGGCCCAGTAGACCCGGGAGGCCGCGTTGTCGGGCCGGTGATCGTAGTCGCGGGCGAGGCGCGGCGCCGGTTCAGCATGAGGGTGCCGTTGACCTGCTCGACCACCCACCGCTTCGGTTGCGGGACGAAGCCCTTGCCTTCGTCGTCGCGGTTGCGTCGGACCACCTCGACGGTGATGTCCTTCACCGCCCCGTGGATGATCACGGCGTCCTTGAAACCCTGGTCGACCAGGACCTTTTCCAGGCGCATCCCGCACCGCTCGGCGGCCTGGTCCACCAGGGAGATGCCGGCCTCGTTGTCGTGCGCGCTCGCGGCCAGGACCACCACACCGATGATCAGGCCCAGCACATCGACGGCGAGCCCACGCTTCCTGCCGGACGCCTTGCGCGTCCAGTCCCGTCGTCTCCCTCGGCACCCCGGCCGCCACGCGGACGGACTGGGTGTCGGTGATCACCAGGGACGGGTCATCTAACCGTCTGGCCCGCTCCCGCACCTGGCAGCGCAAAATCTCATGGATCCGCTGGTCAAGGCCGTCCCCGCGCCACAGGGTGAAGTAGGAGAACACCGCCGACCAGGCCGGGAGGTCGTGCGGCAGGAGCCGCCACTGACAGCCCGTCCGGTTCTGGTGGAGCAGCGCGTTCACGACCTCGCGCAGGTCGCCGGAACCCGGGTCCCCGGTCGCCGACGCGCCACCCGCTCATGCTTCCACGCGGTGACCAGCGGTACGGCGGGCCGTCCGGCCCGCCGCCGGACACCCCCCACGCAAGATTTTCAGTGATCTTCTGCTAGACACTCACATCCTCGCAGATCAGGCGGCACCTTTCTGCTACCGGTCCGTCAGATGACCCAATTCCGCTGATTACCCAGGGTCGGCCGTCAGGGCGGGTGTGGGCGAGGCGTGAACGTCTCCGGGCCCGTGCCGGAGCATGCCGGAGCGGGGTCCGGATTGCCCGTGAAATAGCTTTGATCTGGGCGGAGTTGTCCTGAGGTTACCCTGGGTCGACATCTGGCTGGGGCCAGAGTCTGTCCAACGTTGGAAATACCCGCGGCCGAAGGACCGCCCAGGGACGGGCACATGGGCCTGCCCCGGGGCGGTCCCGTGAGTCAGCCGACGGTCAGGTTCTGCGCCAGGGTGTTGGCCGCGAAGCCGTTCACCCCGAACAGGCCGCTGGTGTACGCGTCGTCGGTCGCATCGATGACGGGATCGGCGCCGTCGCCGAACCAGACCCGGATGCGGGAGCCCTCGGTGCGCACCTTCAGGTGGTAGGTGCGACCCTCGACGATCGGCGTGGCGTACGTCGCGATGTCGCGGCCCGGACGCCACAGCTTGACCATGCCCCCGGTGTCGATGTTCGCCGTGTAGCCCACACCCGAGCCGTCGGCCCGGAAGGTCAGACCGGTCGCGGTGCCGTTCGTGACGGACAGGTCGCCCTCGTAGGTGAAGTCGCCGCCCGTGCGGTCGCTGAGGTAGAAGCCGTCCTGCGACGAACTGCCCCTCAGCCCGGCCGGGGTGACCGTCCAGGTACCGCCGTGAGGTGTCCACCTTCCGGCGGGGAAGGCCGAGAAGCCGCCCGCTCCGGTGTTGAGGTTCTGCACCGTCGCGGCGCCGTTGTAGACGTTCACGCCGAACAGCCCGCCGGAGTACGTGCTGTCGGTGGCGTCGATGACCGGATCGGCGCCGTTGTCCAGCCAGACCCGGATACGGGAGCCCTCGGCCTGCACCTTCACGTGGTAGGTGCGGCCCGCGCTGATGGGTGCCGTCTTGACGGAGATGTCCTTGCCCGGGCGCCACAGCTTGACCACACCGCTGGTGTCGAGCGTCGCCGTGTAACCGGCACCCGAGGCGTCGGCCCGGAAGGTCAGGCCGCCGGCCCGCGCGGTGTCGAGTGTGATGTCGCCCTGGTAGACGGCGTCGCCGCCGCTGCTCGCGCTCATGTAGAAGCCGTCGCCACTGGTGGAGGCACGTTTGCCGCCGCCGACGTCGGTCCATGAGCCGCCCGCGGCGTGCCAGGGGCCCTTCAGGTTGCTCAGCAGGGTGGACTGGGCGGTTCCCCAGCTGGTGTTGAGACGGGTGAAGGTCGCGCTGTCCAGCTTCACCTTCCCGCCGACGGCGAAGAGCCGGATGCCCTGGCTGTCCGCCGCGGAGTCGAAGTCGACGTTGTCGGACAGGGAGTACCGTCCGCCGTCGCCGAATATCTCCAGCTGGCCCCGGTCCACCAGCAATCGCATCGTGACCTTGCCGTTCCTGGGCTTGAGCGACTTCCCCTGCAGGGTCTGCCCGGCCGTGTCGTACGCCACGCTGCGGTCGGCGGTGCCGTCGGAGCGGCTGTGCAGGTCGAAGCCGAACCGCCTCGCCGTAGCGCCCTGCACGTCGAACTGGGCGGCGATCTCGTAGGTGTCGGCCTTGATGCTCCCGAAGAGGTTGCCGCCCTTGGCCGCGTTGATCGTCTCGTTCTTCCAGCTCTTGGTCTCCGACCCGAGCGAGGAGAGTTCGGCGACCGGGGTACGGGTGATCCGCGGCCCGTCCGGGGTGGTCACCAGGCCGAGCGTCACCGGGAACGTCGAGTTGCCCGTCCAGGTGCTGCCGCGGTTGCCGCCCTGCCAGGCCATCTGCACGGTGCGCCCGTCAGGGGTGTTGGTGAACGTCTCGGCGGCGTAGAACGTGCCGCCCGCGTAGGTGGTGCCCAGGTCCATCTGCTGCGGCTGGGTCCAGTCGGTGCGGAAGGTCGTTCCGTCGAACGTGCCGACGACGTACTGGCTGGACGCCGAGGTCAGCACCCACCGCTGCTGCCCGGTCTTGCCGTCCAGGTCCAGCGGGTACATGTCGGGGCACTCGAAGAGCCAGGGTGCCTGGAAGCGGCTGGCGAGGGTCCAGTCCAGGAGATCGGGCGAGGTGTAGATGTTCACGCCATTGCCGCCCTGGTTGGACCAGACGACCATGGCCCAGCGGTGGCGGGCCGTGTCCCAGAACACCTTCGGGTCGCGGCTCTCGTCGGGAATGGTGATCTGCTTGCGGCCCTTGTCGTAGGCCTGGAAGGTCTGGCCGTTGTCGTTGCTGTAGAAGATGCTGACGCCGTCGGTGTTGGAGAACACCACGATCGGGTCGAGTGACCCGGTCCTGAGCCCCGAGGTGTTGTCCTTGTCGACGACGCCGCCGCCGGAGAAGAGCGTGCCGGAGTGCACCCCGGGCTCGAGCGCGATCGGCTTCTGGGTCCAGTGCACCAGATCAGGACTGGTGGCGTGGCCCCAGTGCATGGTGTCCCAGGCCAGGCCGTGCGGATTGTGCTGGTAGAAGAAGTGGTAGAGCCCGTTGGCGTACACCAGGCCGTTGGGGTCGTTCATCCAGCCCGACTGCGAGCTGAAATGGAACTGGCCGCGGAAAGGCTCGCTGTAGGTCGTCGCCGGATACGGGAACTCGGGGTAGTCCCAGACGGTCCCGGCGACCGCGGGTGTGGTCGGCAGGAGCGCGGCCAGGCCCGCGAGCAGGGCGACGACCAGGGCCCCGACTCTTCGACGCATGTGAACCCACTCTCTGGACATCGGTGCTGAGTGTCATCGTTGACACATGTCATCGCTGACATCCGATCGATGTCAGATGATGGGCGCGCTTCGGGGGCGCGTCAACTGCGAAAGCGAGATTCAATTCTGACTGGACGTCATCGAATGGCCGCTGTCCCGGCCGCCGCCACCGGCTGCGACTTCGTGCGCCCACGGCGGGTTGGGACCGGCGACGGCGCAGGTCAGCGCGGCGACGCGGACGGCGTACGCGCAGGCCGCCGCGACCTCGGCCGGTTCGAGCCGGTCGAGCCGGCCGCCCAGCAGGCCGCGCTCGCCGAGGAAGTGGAGCAGCCCCGCGGTGAAGGAGTCGCCGGCGCCCACGGTGTCGACCACCCGAGTCGGCACGCCGGGCACCGAGACGCGCCGTCCGTCGAGTGACGCGAGGGCGCCGTGCGCGCCGCGGGTGACCACGACAAGCCGCGCGCCCGCCGCGTGGAACTCGTCGCAGGCCGCTTCGGCCGCCGTGCCCGGCGCCACAGCGCCGAGGTCGTCCTCGCTCAGCCGCAGGATGTCCGCCACCGCGCACCAGCGGGGCAGTCGCTCGCGGTAGACGTCCGGGTCGACCAGGGCGGGTCTGACGTTGGGGTCGATGCTGACGGTGGCGTGCCTCCGCGCCCTGGTCAGCAGCTCCTCCACGAGTGAGCCGCCCGGCTCGCGGACCAGCGCGAGCGAGCCGGAGTGCACGCAGGCCGTTCCGCTCAGGTCGGCCCGGTCCAGTTCCGCGCGTGTCCACTGCCAGTCCGCGGTGGCCTCGGCGTGGAAGGAGTACGCGGCCTGCCCTCCGGCATCCACGTCGGCGACCGCGAGTGTGCTCGGTTCGGCCGCGGCCGTCGCATGCGACAGGTCCACGCCCGAGGCCAGCAGATGGCCGCGGAACAGCCGGCCGAAGACGTCGCCCGACAGCCGGGCCAGCAGCCGGGTCGGCGTGCCGAGGCGGGCCAGGCCCACAGCGGTGTTGGCGGGGCCTCCGCCGGGGAGGACGCGCAGGCTCAGGCCCTGCTCCGCGCCCCGGGAGGGGCCCTGCCCCGAGGGGCGCGGAGGAGGGGGACCGGGAACGGCGAGGACGTCGGCGACGCACTCTCCCAGCACAGTGACCGGACGCGGCTGCATGCGAGGGTTCCTCCAGGTGGGACGTGGGGCGGGGGTCGGGGCCGCCTCGCGGGCCGGGCAGCGCCCCGTGAGTGACGATCCGTCGTGTTGCCAACTCGTGTTCGACACAAGGCATTGACGTTGCCGGAGCGGGAGTCCATCATCCTCCGCAAGTGGTGTCAACGATGACATGTGTCAACGATGGCACCGACTCCGGCGATGTCTCTCGCCGCCCGCAGCGCTGCACGGCCGTTCCCGCTCACTGCTTACCGTAGGAGTCGCACATGTCCCGTAGAGCCCGTCCGGCCCTCGTCATCGGCGCCGCCGGCCTCGCCCTGTCCCTGGCGGCCTGCGGATCCGGTTCCGGTGGTGGCACGTCTTCCGGGGGCAAGGTCAAGGTCGGCCTGATCACCAAGACCGACACGAATCCCTACTTCGTCAAGATGAAGGAGGGCGCCGAGCAGGCAGCCAAGAGCGAGAACGTCGAACTGACCACAGCCGCAGGCAAGTTCGACGGCGACAACGCCGGGCAGGTCACCGCCCTGGAGAACATGGTCGCCGCCGGCGTCAAGGGCGTGCTGATCACCCCCAACGACTCCAAGGCCATCGTCCCCGCGATCGCGAAGGCCCGCGCCAAGGGTGTGCTGGTCATCGCCCTGGACACCCCGCCGGAGCCGGAGGACGCGGCCGACGCCCTCTTCGCCACCGACAACGTGAAGGCCGGCGAACTCATCGGCGCGTACGCCAAGGCCGCGATGGCCGGCAAGAAGGCGAAGATCGCCACGCTGGACCTCGCCCCCGGCGTGTCGGTGGGCGTGCAGCGGCACGAGGGCTTCGTCAAGGGCTTCGGCGTCGGCGCCTCGGACCCCTCCATCGTCTGCTCCCAGGACACCGGCGGCGACCAGGCCAAGGGCCAGACCGCCATGGAGAACTGCCTGCAGAAGGCGCCGGACATCAACCTCGTCTACGCGATCAACGAGCCCGCGGCGCTCGGCGCCTACACCGCCGTCAAGGCGAAGGGACGCGAGAAGGACGTCATGATCGTCGCCATCGACGGCGGCTGCACCGGCGTGCAGGCGGTCAAGGACGGCAAGATCGCCGCGACTTCGCAGCAGTACCCGCTGAAGATGGCCGCCGACGGTGTCAAGGCGGTCGCCGAGTACGCCAAGAGCGGCAAGAAGACCAGCGGCTACACCGACACCGGCGTCACCCTGATCACCGACAAGCAGCAGGCGGGCACGGAGTCCGAGGACACCGGTTTCGGCCTGCAGAACTGCTGGGGCTGAGCACGGTGACCGTGTCCACCTCGCTCCCCGTGGCCGCGAAGGAGTCGACCGCCCTGCGGCGGCTCCTCACGGCCCCCGCCGCGGGGCCGTTCGCGGCCCTGATCCTCGCCTCGGTCTTCTTCTCCCTGACCACCGACCAGTTCCTGTCCGGCGGCAACTTCTCCCTGATCCTCCAGCAGGTCATGGTCGTCGGAACCCTCGCCATCGGCCAGACGCTCATCATCCTCACCGCCGGGATCGACCTGTCCTGCGGCGCCGTGATGGCCTTCGGTGGCATCCTCATCGCCAAGCTCGCCGTCGAGGGGCCGCTGCCGCCGGTGCTCGCCATCGGTATCGGCATCCTCGCCTGCGGTGTGTTCGGGCTGGTCAACGGGTTGCTGGTCCGGGTCGTGCCGCTGCCGCCGTTCATCGTGACGCTGGGCATGCTCAACGTGGCCTTCGCGCTGACCCACATCTACTCCGCCGAGCAGACGGTCACCGGTCTCCCCGGGCCGCTCACCGCGCTGGGCCGCACCTTCCCGCTCGGCCGGACCGACGTCACCTACGGCTCGCTGGTCACCGTCGCCCTCTTCCTCGGCTTCGCCTACGCGCTGAGCAGCACCGCCTGGGGCCGGCACGTCTACGCCCTCGGCAACAGCGCGGAGAGCGCCCGCCTCAGCGGCATCCGCGTGTCCCGGCTCACCGTCGGCGTCTACACGGTGGCCGGACTCGTCTACGGGATCGCGGCCCTGCTGCTGGTGTCGCGCACCGGGGTCGGCGACCCGCAGGCCGGGCAGACCGACAACCTCGACAGCATCACCGCGGTGGTGCTCGGCGGCACGAGCCTGTTCGGCGGGCGCGGCACCGTGCTCGGCACGTTCGTCGGCGTGCTCATCGTCGGTGTCTTCCGCAACGGCCTGCAGCTGATGGGCGTCTCGTCCGTCTACCAGACACTGGTCACCGGCGTCCTGGTGATCCTCGCGGTCACGGTCGACCAGCTCTCACGAAAGGGCACCCGATGAGCGGCCCCGCCTCCTCCCACGACCCGGCGGCCCGCGACGCGGGTACCGCCCGCCGCCCCGAACCCGAGTCCGCAAAGGAGACCGCCGCGCCGACACCCGTCCTCAGCGCGCGCGGACTGGTCAAGCGCTACGGGCACGTCACCGCGATCGACGAGGCCGACTTCGACCTCATGCCCGGCGAGGTACTCGCCGTCATCGGCGACAACGGCGCGGGCAAGACCAGCCTCATCAAGGCCCTCACCGGCGCACTGGTGCCGGACGCCGGCGAGATCCGGCTGCACGGCAGGCCGATCAGGTTCTCCGGACCGCAGGAGGCACGGGCGCACGGCATCGAGACGGTGTACCAGGACCTCGCCGTCGCCGCGTCCATGGACATCGCCTCCAACATGTTCCTCGGACGGGAGGTCCGCCGTCCGGGCGTGCTCGGGTCGGTGTTCCGCGTGCTCGACAAAAAGGCCATGCGCCGGCAGGCCGCGGCGCACATGGCCGAGCTCAAGGTGGGCGTGGGCTCGCTGACGCAGCCGGTCGAGACGCTCTCCGGCGGCCAGCGGCAGGCCGTGGCGGTCGCCCGGGCCGCCGCCTGGGCCCGCAGTGTCGTCGTCATGGACGAGCCGACGGCCGCCCTGGGCGTCAAGGAGTCCGGGCAGGTGCTCGACCTGATCCGCCGCGTACGGGACAAGGGTGTGCCGGTCATCCTCATCAGCCACAACATGCCGCACGTCTTCGAGATCGCCGACCGCGTCCACGTCCACCGGCTCGGCAGGCGCGAGGCCGTGATCAAGCCGTCGGACTACACCATGGCCGAGGTGGTGGCCATCATGACCGGCGCGCTCACCGTGCGCCCAGACGGCGGTACGGTCGTGGCGGACAGCGACGCGGCCACGGCGGCCGGCGTGCGGGGGATCTGATCCACGTCCCCGGCATCCGCGCACCGAGGCCCTCAGGAAAAGGTGGTTTATGACAGCGGCCCGCAGACCGACCCTCGCCGACGTCGCCCGCGAGGTCGGCGTGAGCGCCAAAACGGTCTCCCGGGTCCTCAATGAGGACGGCCCCAGTTCCCCCGAGACCAGGAAGCGGGTACTGGCGGCCGTCGCGAAACTCGGCTTCCAGCCGAACCTGATGGCCAGGAGTATGCGGGTCGGCGGGCCCGACACCACCGTCGGCCTGGTGGTGCCCGACCTCGGCAACCCGTTCTTCGGCGCCGTCGCGGGCGGCATCGAGGACGCGGTGCACAGCCGGGGGCTCACCTTGCTGATGGGTTCGTCGGACGACGACCCGGAGCGGGAGCTCGCGCTGATCCGGACGTTCCTGGCCCGCCGCGTCAGCGTGCTCATGGTCGCGCCGGCGGTGGGCGCGGACCACTCCCACCTCAAGGCGCAGCGGGCCGCCGGGCTGCCGGTCGTCTTCCTGGACCGTCCCGGCAACGGGCTCACCACCGACACCGTGGTGAGCTCCAACCGAGCCGGCACTCAGGAGGGCGTCACCCACCTGATCGCCGGGGGGCACCGCAGGATCGGGTTCATCGGCGACCTGCCGTCCCGCCTCTACACGCGCCGCGAGCGGCTCGCCGGTTACCGCGCGGCCCTCGCCGACGCGGGCCTGCCCCACGACCGGGCGCTGGTCGTCGACGCCCACGACCCGGCGGGAGCCGCCGAGGCCACGGCCCGGCTGCTCGCCCTGCCCGACCCGCCCACCGCGCTGCTGTCGGGCAACAACGTCATGACCATCGGTGTCCTGTCGGAGCTCTCCCGCAGCCGCCGCAAGGACGTCGCCGTGGTCGCCTTCGACGACGTACCCATGGCCTCCATCCTGGAACCCGCGCTGACCGTGGTCGCCCAGAACCCGGTCGCCATGGGCGAGCTGGCCGGTGCCACCGCCATCGAGCGCCTGGAGGGCGACCGCTCCCGCGCCCGTACCCTCATGGTCGACACACGTCTCGTGGCCCGCGGCTCGGGCGAACTCCCCGCCCCCGGCCGCGTCGCCACCGGCCGGTAGACCGGAGGGATCGGTTCGGCGCCTCCAGGACGGCCTGGACCGCCCCCCATAGGCGGTGTCGTGGAGTTCGGGGTCCAAGACGGTGGGCAGGGCCAGGCCCTGGTGGACCGCGACGAACTCCCGGGCGAGAACGGCGGTCGGCAGGTCCTGCGGCGGCTCGCCGCGTTGCGGCGCGGCCTGGGCCGACAGGAAATATGGCGAACGTACGGCCGCCGCCACCGCCGTTTCCCGTGGCCGGTGTACTACAGGCTCAGCAGGGCCTGTTCAACAGACTCGGTCAGCGCCGGGTGGATGTACAGCACCTCGCGGCCGACCTGGTCCACCGTCAGCCCAGCGTCATCGCCCGGATCAGCGGCTGGACGAGCGTCGCGGCCTGGGGGCCGATGATGTGAGCGCCGAGGACCGTACGGTCGGCGGGATCCGCCAGCACTTTCACGAAGCCGGCGGTGTCCTCCAGCGCCCATCCGTACGCGGTGTCCGCGTAGTCCCGGACGCTCACCAGGCACGCGATCCCGCGGCGGCGTGCCTCCTGTTCGGTCAGCCCGACGCTCGCGATCTGCGGGCTGATGAAGACCGCGTGCGGCGCGACCCTGTTGGACAGCGTGCGCAGATCCTCCGCGTGGAGCAGGTTGTGCCGCACCAGCCGTGCCTCGGCATTGGCCATGTGCTTGAGCTGGAAGTGGTTCACCGCGTCGCCGAAGGCCCAGACCCCCGGTACGGACGTGCGGTGGGCGCTGTCGGTCACGATGTGGCCGTGCCCGTCGAGTTCCCGCCGGCGGCCGCGTCGAGCCCCGCGGCATCGCCCCGACCGATCCGGTGGCCCTCACCAGGGCGATCGGTCGTGCCGCCCTGGCCGGCCTCCTGCCGAAGAGCCGGCGCTGGCGGCTGAAGGCCCGTGTGCGCAAGCGCAACAGCAAGTACAGTCCTTGGCTGATGTACTTGTACAGGAGGTTGAGGCAGCCCTCGTAGCCGAGGGTCTTGATCTCTTCGAAGAGGTGCTTGACGGGGACGGCGGGGTCCTCGGCCCGGCGTTTGCGCAGGTGCTCGCGGTAGGGGTCGACCGTCCGCCGGCCGGCAACGGGATGCGCAGCAGGGCGCGCAGGGCGGTGTGACGGGACAGGACCACGGCGAGTATCGCCAGCAAACGTGATCCCGCCCGGCCCGCTGACTCTTTGACCACGGCCATGACCTGCCTGGTCAGACGAGCGGTGCGGCGCTGATATCGCTCCAGCACCCCAGGCACCTGTTCGCGAAAGGTGTGGCGGCAGCCTCGCGTGGGACACACCAGACGCCGCACCCACACACGGACCACCACCCGTCGCCAGTCGACCGGAACGTCGGCCACCCTCCGCCAGTGATAGCCGTGCCGTCCCGACGAGGCCCCGCACACCTGGCAGACCGCGGTGTCCAGCGGCGTCCGGGCCCGCACCACGATGCGTTCACCATCGTCGGCCACATCCTCCATGACCAGCGGGCACAGACCCGGAAACACCATCTGCGCAAGCTCGTTGACATCCATCACATTTGAAGGTCAACGATCCTCACCACTCTCCGTCACCACCGGATGTGGGACAGAGCCCAACGAACGGCCCTGTCCCACACTCGGTTGCACCAGGGACGGCTGGCCCTGAGGGCCTATCCGGGCCGCCCTGGCGGGAACCGAGGGGGTCAGAAGGGCTTGGTCGGCAGGTACTTGCCGTCCAGGGTGATCACCGCGCGCTCGCCGCCCTCGGGGTCGGCAACCTTCTTGACGTCCAGCTTGAAGTTGATCGCGGAGATGATGCCGTCGCCGAACTGTTCGTGGATCAGGGCCTTGAGGGTGGTGCCGTAGACCTGGATCATCTCGTAGAAGCGGTAGATCGTCGGGTCGGTGGGGATGCCGCCGGGGATCGAGCCGCGGACCGGGACGGTCTGCAGCAGCATCACCGCATCCTCGTCCAGGCCCAGCAGCCCGGCCACAGCCTCGGCGGACTCCTTCGGCAGCGGGTGCTGGCCGAGGACGGCGGCGGTGGTGAAGGCGACCGACAGGCCGGCAGCGTCGGCGATCTGCTTCCAGGACAGGCCGTTACGAACCTTGGCGTCCACGGCCTGGGCGGCCAGGGCCTGGCGGGCGGCGGAGTCGAACTGGGCGTGCAGCATGACAGGGCTCCAATACTTCTTCGGGGGCCGATCCATACGGGAAGCAGTGGAACGGCAGGGTCTGTGAGAGGTCGCGGGCACCGCGCTAGGGGCGGGACCGCGTCAGCGCCTCGGAACAGGCCGGGCGAAGTTCAGCGGGGTCCGGGCGGTTCGTCCGGGGAGGATTCAGGCGGGGTCCGACGGGCAGTCCGGCAGCCGGGACGGGTTCAGACGGAGGCCGGTCAGGCGGCGAGGACGGTGCTCCCGCCCGTGCCGGTGCCGGTGGACTCAAGGACTTCGACACGCCCGGTGCCGATGTCGAAGACCCAGCCGTGCAGCGTCACCTTGCGCTCCGCAAGCGCCCGGGCGACACAGGGATGGGTGGCCAGGTTCGTCAACTGCGCGTGCACGTTCTGGCGGACCAGAAGGCCGACCTTCTCCCGCCCGGCCGCCAAGCCGGCACTACGGGCCACCGCGGCGTCCGCGTGCCGCAGCCAGTCCGCGACCAGCGGCGCGCCGCTGAGGTCGTGGTCTTCGGCCAGGGCAGTCATCGCGCCGCAGGCGGAGTGCCCGCACACCACGATGCCGCTCACGCCCAGCACCGCGACCGCGTACTCGATACTGGCTGCAACCGCCTCGGCAGCGGGGGCGTACGCGGGGACGAGGTTCCCAGCCGTGCGGATCACGAAGAGCTCACCTGGCTCACCCTGCGTGATCAGCTCTGGTGCGACGCGGGCGTCGGAGCAGCCGATGAAGAGCGTGTGCGGCTCGTGATGTCCGGCGAGGTGAGCGAAGAGGCCGGCCTTCGCCGGGAAAACCTCGCGTTGGAACCGCGCGACGCCCTCGGTGAGGTCCTGCATCAGTCAATCCCTTCGGTAGCGGTCGGCCCCTCGGGGCCCCACACCATCCACCATGCGCGAGCTGCACCTATAGCGTCCAAGACTTGCTATCCATGGTGCCCATCGACGATGTCTATAGTGCTGGTATGGCCGCCCTGGAGCTCCGTCACCTGCGCTACCTGCTAGCCGTCGCCGAACACGGGAACTTCACCCGTGCCGCCGAGGATCTGCACATCTCCCAGCCCACCCTGTCCCAGCAGATCAAACAGCTGGAACGCACCCTGGGCGTGCAGCTGCTCGACCGCACCGGCCGGTCCGTACGGCCCACCGACGCCGGCCAGGCCTATCTCGAGCACGCCCGGCGGGCTCTGCGCGACCTGGCCGCCGCCGAACGCGCCGTCCACGACGTTCAGGACCTCTCCCGCGGCCATCTCCGCCTCGCGGTCACGCCGACCTTCACCGCCTACCTCGTCGGCCCGCTCGTCGCCGAGCTGAACGCCCGCCACCCCAGCATCACCCTGACTGTCACGGAAGCACCCCAGGACCGCATCGAAGCCGGCCTGGCCGACGACGAGATCGACCTCGCCATCGCCTTCACCGCCCCCCGCCAACCCGGCATCGCCGCCACACCCTTGTTCACCGAGACCCTCAGCCTTGTCACCGCGGCACAACAGGCCCCCACCCATCCCCAGCCCCTGCCCGTCAAGGCCCTCGACCGGCAGCACCTGGCCCTGCTCAGCAGCGACTTCGCCACCCGAAGCCACATCGACGCCTACCTCACCCGCCACCGAGCCCACCCACACATCGCCGTCGAAGCCAACTCCATCCAGGCCCTCACCGAAATCGTCCAGCACACCCGATTGGCCACCGTCCTGCCCGAGGCCATCGCCCACGACCACCCACACCTCACCCCCATCCCCCTCGAACCACCGCTCCCCACCCGCACCGTCACCCTCCTCACCCGCCACCACGCCTACCAGAGCGCCGCCGCCCGCACCTTCATCAACATCACCCGCGACCACATCCACACCCGCGACTACGCCCCACCGCCCACACCGACAACAACAGACCTCTCCCAACCACCCCCTTCCCATGAACACGCCCCGGACCACGACTGGTGGCGTTGATCATCTGCCTTTCGGCCGGCCACCCGGCCGTCACGCTCAGCGCTCGTGCTGGTCCCTCATCGTGCGCCTCATGAACTTCTCGGCGCTGTGCGGGGCTTGTCCGCCGCTGCGGTCCATTGGGGACGCGCCGCCGCCGACCTGCTCCAGCAGCACGTCGTGCATGCGGACGAGGTCCGGCTGAAGACAGGCGACGAGGTGATCGGCAAAGGAACGCGGGCTGCAGCACCCCGCGCCGAACGCCATCACCATGGTCGTCATCCCCATCCGCTCCACTGTGGCGCGCAGGCCCGCTGCGCCGGGGTGTCGGGAATCAGCACGGCGTGCATCACCAGGTGCCCCCCGGTCGGCGCCCGGCGGACGAAAGTGCCTTTTCGCAGGCCGACTTGGGTAGTCAACGGCCCACGCCCGGCGGGAGGCATCCCGAGCCACTGCGGGTCGGGTCGCCGTGCGGCCCGCTTGCCTATCCGACGAGGGCAACGTTGTGCATGCGGGCGATGCCGAGCATCGCGTGGTGAACACCGTCTCCCTTGAGCCGCCACCGCGGTGAAGCCCCCTACCGTCTCAGCCCTGCCCTCCTTCGGCCCGAAGAGGATGCCGCCGGACGCCCGCACCAGAGGCACCCAGCCCTGCGCCGTCTGCTGCTCGACCTTGGCGGTCAGGGTGACCAGGCCGAAGCTGACGTAGCCGGTTCGACGCTCTGGGTGATTACCGCGACCACGTCGGGTGAATGAGGTAGGCGACCCAGTCCGCATCCGGGGTTCTCGTGGGCGAGCATGCGCTTGCCCTACTCAAATTAGGAGCATATGCTCTCATTAACTATCAGGTAGCCGGCCCCTGGTCGGCCGACGAGGGAGGCGTGGCGTGGCACGTTCCGAGCGCAGCGAGGCAGAGGGCCAGAACTTGACCTATTACCCGTGGTGGCTGGATAACCTGGCAGACGACGTCACCCTGGAGGGTGCGGCGATGAACGGTACGGCTCACGGGGCGGACGCGGTGCGCGCCATCGTGGTCAAGGCCCGCGAGCTGTATGAGTTTCAGGACTTCAGCTTCGCTGACGACTTCGGCGACGACGGCTTCCTGGAGATCTATGAGTCCGCGGTTCAGGGCGAGGCCGTGAAGGTTGTGGTCACGGTCACGTCCAACGCCGAGGGGGAGGCCCAAAGCCTCGCGGTGCTCCACCGGCCGCGGCATGCGCTGCTGCTCTTCTCGCGTTTGATGCACGAGCAGTTCGCCGGTACTCCGCTCGCCGAGCATTTCCTGTCCGACGAGTCCTGACCAGCGATCGTGGGGTAAACCCGGCCTCTTCCTCTGCGGGCGGCTCCGCTGCACCGGGACCACCCTCCGGCACTCGCCCAGCCATTCCAGGCATCAGCCGACTCGGGATTCACAAGGTACCCAGGAGACGTCCACCATGAATGATCTCGTCAGTTCTGTCATCCAGGCGCACGGTGGCCTCGCGCGCTTCCACCAGTTCAGCTCGGCCACACTGCACCTCCGTGTCGGGGGCTCACTGTGGCGACTGAAGGGGCAGGAGGGAATTCTGAGCCGATCGGCCGTCCGGCTCGACCTGCATCGACAGCATGCCAGCCACCATCCCTTCACGGCGCCCCACCTGCGGACATCCTTTACCCCGCAGCGAGTGGCTCTCGAGACCGTCGCGGGGGAAGCGACGGCGGAGCGACTCGACCCTCGTGCCTCCTTTCCGACCGACGTGCGGGCTGCATGGGATGACCTGCACGTCGCCTACTTCGCCGGATACGCGATGTGGACGTACCTCACGTCCCCGTTTACGTTCGCCTCGCCAGGGTTCACGGCCGTGGAACTCTCTCCTGTCACTGAGGAGGGGGAGACCTGGAGGCGCCTGAAGGTCACCTTCCCCGACCACATTGCGACACATTGCCGAGAGCAGGTCTTCTACTTCGACTCGAACGGGCTGCTGCGCAGGCATGATTACACGCCCGAGGTGATCATGGCCGGGCCTGCGGCACACTACGTCGCCGAGTACAGGGAGTTCGACGGGATCATGGTACCGACCCGGCGGCGCGTCTACCGGCGCGGACAGGACGGCACGGTCTCCCGCGACGCGGAACTCGTCACCATCGACATCGAGAGCGCCCTGTTCATCTGACACGACACCGCCGTCTCGCAGTGCTTTTGCCTGTACCAGGGGCTCACGCATGCCGGTGGTCCGGACGCGTGACGCCGGTTGCCCATGGACATGCGGTTTCCGTACGCGCCGCGGGGCGGCTTCCCAGTCCGTGTGCCTGCCCCGTCCTGACCGCGCGCGTCATCGGCTCTGCCCTTCATCGGCCGGCGCCGCCCGGACCGGGCACCATTGTTCGGACTCTCCGTGGTGCTGCCGAGGCCTCGATCGTCACATGGTGAGCAGGCTGCTCGCCTCGACCCGCGACCCGCGAAAGGCCCCGTCGGAACGGGAGGGCCCGGGACCTCCGGGGGTGTGACGTCATATCCATCATGACAGGTCAGCGCGGGTTTTCGTAGGACGAACGGCACAGCTCCCCGGCCTTGTTCGGCCCGTTCGGGCGCGCCGAGAATCTCCGCTATGAAGCAATGGGGGAGAGTCGATCAAGATGACATCGTGCGGGCACGGAATGTCCTGCTCTCAGCTCAGATGGTGTCCCTTGTGATGGTGTAGGCGATCACCCGTCCGTAGCGTTCGGAGTGTTGGGGAGCGCGCGGGAGGTGTGGTCGGCGCGCTTCTCGGCGTAAATGGAGGCCATG
>NZ_CBDRCM010000081.1:0-26486 GCF_965342435.1 Actinacidiphila sp. bgisy160
CGTCATGCGAACGGCCGCGCGTGACCGGCCGCGCTGCCCGCGTCACCGCACCGCCGGCAGGTGGGCGGGGGCGACGCGGGACTCGGCCCGCACGGGGAAGGCCAGGGCGGCGCGGACGAGGGCCATGGCGGCCGGCGTAGCGAGCAGCGCCGCGCCGCCGAAGGCCGGAAGGCGGCCGTCCAGCGTGCTGCACGCGGTCGCCAGGACCGTCGCGAGCCCGGTGACCGCTCCGGTCAGGCAACGGCACGGTCGTGGCCCCGGTCGGCAGCGTCCCCGATCAGCGCGCCGCCGACGCCCCGGCTTCCACGAGTACGGTGCCGGCACCCCGGCACCCCGGTAGCGGCAGTCGGGACGAACCCCGCCGTCCAGGGAGACCCGGCGGACCTCCCCCGCGGACGGCTCGCAACGAACCTTCATGCAGCCGGCCATCACGTCGCCGTCGTCGATGGCCGCTCCGCTCGAACCATAGCCTCTCCCCCACCTAGCTGCGACGATTATTAATTTGCCTAATACCTTTAGGTAAATTAGCCTGCAGCTTATGGAGCCATTGACTGAGCGAGAGATCCGTTCCGCCTTCGTGAACTGCAGCAAGGGCGAGGCGAAACGCCTGCACGTGCCTCGCGATCTGGCCGAGCGCCCCTGGGACGACCTGGACTTCCTCGGCTGGCGCGACCCCCAGGCGCCCGACCGGTCCTACCTCGTCGCCGAGCTGGACGACCGCCTGGTGGCCCTCACCCTGCGCAGTTCCAGTGCCGCCTCCTGGCAGGCGCGGCCCAGCATGTGCTCGATGTGCCTGACCACCCACACAGGAGGCGTCGAACTCATGGTCGCCCCGCGGGCCGGCAAGGCCGGACAGCAGGGCAACACCGTAGGCGCCTACATGTGCGGCGACCTCGCCTGCCCGCTCTATGTGCGGGGCAAGAAGGACGTGGGCATCGGCGCACGGCTCCACGAGACGCTCACCATGGAGGAGAAGATCGAGCGGACCGTCGCGAACCTCGCCGCGTTCATCGCGAAGGTCACCATGTGAAGCCGGCTCCCCACTCGACAGGCTCCCCCCGCTACGCGGCTTGTCCGGCTGGATCACGTTCCTGTCCAGCAGGAACCCTGCCGGCGCCGCGGTGGGCGGCGACCTGAGGCGTGAGTACGCAGCGGACAAGATGACCGGCTACGCGCCGGCCGTGGACGACGCCGCGCATACCCGGCCACCGCCTCGGCGCGGTCGTCACGGCGGCCCCGCCGCGACGCGGGGCCCGGCCGCCCCGGTCAGCGGTCGCGCCACGCGGGGGCCAGGGCGAGGAGCATCGCGGCGGCGGTGAGCGCGAACGCCGCCGGGTAGCCGGTGTGGGCCGCCGTCGCGCCGAAGGCGAGGGCACCCACGCCCATTCCGCCGTCGTAGGCCACGTTCCACAGCGCGCTGACCGTCCCGTACCCCGACTCCGGGACCCGGGAGTACATCAGCGTGAGCGTCGCGTTCTGCGCCACCCCGAAGCCGGCTCCGAACAGCACGACCCCGGCGAGCACCGCCACCGGGCTGCCCGTCCCGGCCGTCAGCAGGAGGCCGGCGGCCGAGGCCAGCAGGCCCGGCAGTACCAGACGGGCCGGGCCGTGGCGGTCGCCGGACCGGCCGGCGAACCAGCGGGCCACGGTGGACGTGGCGGGCTGGGCGAACAGCGCGACCGTCACCATCACGGACAGCGACGCGGGCACGGCGAGCGGCAGGAACGTCACGATGATCCCCGCCCCCAGCGCCGTCGTCGCGAACACCGCGGTGGGCCGCGCCAGCGCCCCATCGCGCAAACCCGCGACCACGCCGGCGTCCCGGCCGTCGGAAGGTTGCCGTCCGGGCAGCCCCGGCACTACGACGACCGCGGCCAGCGCCATCACCCCGCCGGCCACGCACACCGGCGTGAACCCGACGTGCGCGGCCAGCCACACGCCCAACGGCAGGCCCACCAAGGACGGCACGCCCGACACGATCCCCGCCAGCGCGAGCCCCTCGCCGCGCCGCTCCACCGGGATCAGCGCGGCCGTCAACGCGCCGCCCGCGACAACGGTGAGCGCGAAACCCAGACCTCGCAGCAGGCACACCGCGACGATCCACGCCATGCCGTCCCCGGCGGTCAGCACCAGTGCGGGCGCCCCGAGCAGGACCAGCCCCGCGGCCAAGGCCACCCGGTAGCCGTACCTGGCCACCAGGCGCGGGGTCGCCAACTCGCCGCCGACGGTGGCGAACATCAAAGCGCCGGTGGCCAGGCCCGCGTCGGCGCCGCTGCGCTGGGCGTACAGCGGCACCACCGACAGCAGCAGGAAGAAGTTCGCGGAGGCGCCGATCACCGTCCAGAAGCGCAGCAGCAGCTGACGGGTCACCAGTGGCGGGCGGGCGGGTGCGGAAGGTGTGCCGGTCTGGGGCGGGGTGCTGGGTGGCGTGGTCATGTCGCCGACGCTAGAAGCCGGCCGGTCCCCCGGTAAGCTCCAATTCCATGCCGCTTCAGTGGTCCGGTCTGTCGCCCGAGCTGCTGCTCACCGTGGACCGGGGCAGTCGCGAAGGGCTGCGCGCCCAGCTGGAACGCCAGATCAGGGACGCCATCCGGGCCGGCCGACTCCAGGTCGGCGAGCGTCTGCCGTCCTCACGCGAACTGGCCCGCCGCACCGGGGTCTCCCGCGGCCTGGTCCAGGACTGCTACGCACAGCTCCAAGCGGAGGGCTATCTCACCACCCGCATCGGAGCCGCCACCACCGTCGCCGCCCGTGCCTGCCCCCAGCCCGCGCCCACGCCGGCGTCCGGCCCACCGCAGGCCGGGCCGCGGCTCATGGCCGACTTCCGGACCGGCGTCCCCGATCTCGCCTCCTTCCCAGTGGCCGACTGGCTGTGGGCGACGCGCGAGGCGACCCGCGCTCTGCCGTCCACCGCGCTCGACTACGGCGACCCGCGCGGCGCGCCGGTGCTCCGCGAGGTGGTCGCCGGGTACCAGCGGCGGGTCCGGGCCGCGGCCGCCGACCCCGGACACACCGTCATATGCTCCGGCTACGCCCAGGGCCTCGCCCTGGCCCTGCGCGCGCTGGCCGCCCGTGGCGTGACCACCGTCGCCTACGAGGACCCCGGCGCACCCGCCGCGACAGCCCGGGCCGCCGTACTGGCCGGGATGACGGCGATACCGGTGCCCGTCGACGAGAACGGCATCGACGTGCGGGCCCTGGAGGCGACCAGCGCGCGAGCCGTCCTCGTCACCCCAGCGCACCAGTGGCCGACCGGCGTCGTCATGACCGCCCGGCGACGGCGCGCGCTGATCGCCTGGGCTCAGCGCCGTGACGCCGTCGTCATCGAGGACGACTACGACGCCGAGTTCCGCTACGACCGCGACCCCGTCGGCTCGCTCCAGGGCCTGGCCCCCGACCGGGTGCTGAACATCGGCACCGTCAGCAAATCCCTCGCGCCGGCCCTCCGGCTCGGCTGGCTGCTGTGCCCGCCCGTCCTCCACGGACCCATCGTCGCGTTCAAGGCCTCCGACGACCGCGGCTCCCCCACCATCGACCAGGTCGCCCTCGCCCACCTGATCACCTCCGGACGCTACGACCGCCACCTGCGACGCATGCGCACCGAGTACGCCGCCCGGCGCGCCACCCTGGTCGAAGCGCTGGCCGTGCACGCCCCCGGTGTACGGCTCACCGGTCTCGCCGCAGGCTTCCACGCCGTCGCCCACCTCGGCCCGGGCTGCGACGAGGATCAGGTCGTGGCCGCGGCCCGGGCCCGGCGGGTCGGCCTCTACGGGATCGCCGCAAACCACTCGGCGCCGGCCACGGGGGGCGGCGCCCGGCTCGTACTCGGTTTCGGCAACACGAACCAGCACGCGATCGCCGCCGGCATCACCGCCGTCAGCGACCTCCTCACGGGCTGAGGCGCATGCCGGGCGTCTCCCGTGCGCGGCGCGCCGTGGTCGGGCACAGGCGGGCCCGGCACTGTCACGGACTGCAGCGCCAGGCCTGCCTGCACCCATGGAGACCGGATGGCACGGCTTCCTGTGACAGCTACTGCGCGCGGCTCGGCCCTGGACGCCGGTTCAGGTCGGCTCCGTAGAGGGTGGTCATCGCGTCGTCCAGTACCGGTGCGATGGCCTCGGCGTAGGACTCGGTGAGGTGGCTGTCGTCGCGGTAGACGAAGGTGTCGTCCACCACCACGGGGCAAACACCGCCGGTGCCGCAGAGCCAGGGCGCCGGGTCGACGACCGAGACGCCGGTGGCCGCCGCCGCCTCGGTGATCTCCCGCTTCTTGTCGGGATCCCTGACCGCGTGCCCGATGTCGGAGGCGCACCGGTGCAGCTCCAGCGGATGGTTCCCCGCGCAGTCCACCGCGTCGCCGTCGGGCCACGGGGTGTCTTCGACGGCCAGCACCTCGGCACCGGAGGACGTCAGTTCGCGGTAGGTGCGCTCGAAGCCTTCCGTCCACTGCCGGCGCGGGTCCCCGGACGGCCGGGCCAGGTCGGCCGCGTCCGAGGAGGAGGCGATGACCAGCGCGGGACGCAGGGACCTGATCCGGGCCAGTGCCCTGGTGCGCCACCGGTCGCACGAGGCGTACGGCCTGCCCTGGTGGACGGTGGTCACGGCGGCGACCTTGCACGAGGCCTTGGTCAGCGACACCAGTCGCCAGTGGTGCTCGCGGGCCAGTCGCTCCAGAGCCGGGAACCACTGGGCGGCGTGTGAGTCCCCGAAGAGCACGACCGTCGTCGACGCCGACCGGTCACCGTAGACGCACGGCGGAGTCGCCGCGCTGCCGTAACCGATGTGACAGCCGTCCCGGTAGATCGCGGACGACGTCCCCTTGATCATGGTGAGACCGGGCGTCAGGTTGGACGGCAGACTGCGGGACGGTGCGGCCAGCAGCCCGGTCAGGTGTGCCTGCGGATCGGCGGCCCCGGTGAGCGCGCTCCTCAGATGTGGCGCCGCCACGCCCGAGCTGATCCGGGGCGGGAAACTCTCCGCGACCAGCACCGCTGCGACGGCGCACGCCGTCATCCCCGCCCCGAGCCCCAGCGCCCGCAGCGGACGGTCGCGGAAGACGCGGTGGAACCGCACCGGATTCTCCACCAGGTGCAGCGTCACCCAGGCCGGCAGGAGCGCGAGCGCCGCCGACACCAGTGCGAACCCCACCGTCGGCGGCCGGTTCAGCGCCGCCGGCAGGATCACCAGCGTCGGCCAGTGCCACAGGTACCAGCTGTACGACAGGCCGCCGACCCACGTGGCCGGCCGCAGCGACAACAGCCACCCGGCGCCGTACCGCGCCGGCGCACAGCCGCCCGCCAGCACCAGCGCGGCGCCGAGCACCGGCACGACGGCGTACCAACCGGGGAACGGCGTGTCATCGTCGAACGCGACAGCCGCCACCAGCAGTGACACCAGCCCGGCCCAGCTCATGGCCGCGGCCGACCAGGCCGGCAACCGCTCCAGCCTGCGCGTGGACAGGGCGAGCAGCGCGCCGACGCCCAGCTCCCACAAGCGGGTGTGCGAGCCGAAGTACCCCCAGGACGGTGAGACCCCCGTGACCGACAGGTTCAGCAGGAAGGAGACCAGGCACAGCACGGCGAGGGGCGCCGCGACCAGCCCGGCACGGCGCCGCGCCAGTCTCCAGCTCGCCCACAGCAGCAACGGCCAGAGCAGGTAGAACTGCTCCTCGACCGCCAGCGACCAGTAGTGCTGGAACGGCGACGGCGGGCTGCCGGCCTGGAGGTAGTCGGTGCCGGCGCCTGCCAGCCGGAGGTTCACCACGTAGAAGGTGCTGCTGAGTGCGTCCGCCACGTACGCGTGGAAGCGGACCTTCGAAAGGAACAGCCACGCCCCGCAGAGCGTGACCAGCCCTACGGCCGTGGACGCGGGGAGCAGCCGCAGCGCGCGGCGGGCGTAGAACCGCCGCAGGGACACGCGGCCGGTTCGAGCGAGTTCGCGCGACAGCAGCGAGGTGATGAGGAAGCCCGATATGACGAAGAAGACATCAACCCCGATGTAGCCTCCCGCCAGCCGGCCGACTCCGGCGTGCGAGAGCACCACCAGTACCACCGCGAGCGCGCGCAGGCCCTGAATGTCCTGGCGCAGCCGTGCTCCGGCGCCGGGCGGGTGCGGCGCCACGGCGCCGTACCCGCCCGGCGCCCGGCCGCCGCCATGAGCCGTCAGTGGGGGCGCCGACCCCCGCGCCGAACTCTCCGCAGGCCGCGACGCACGCACCACGAAACTCTCCCTTGATCATGACCGATGAACGCCGAGCGACACGACGCCACGGCCAAGACCCTTCACAACCGGACAGGGTTGCGCCGGTTCGGAACGATTCATCCGCTCCTCACCGAGCACGCGCCCACTGTTGCCCCTTCGTTCACCGACGCTCACGGTGAACGGCTCTGGCCGGACTCCGGCTCACGTCGGCCGGCGACGCCGCCTTCCTCCCCGGCACGAGCCCGGGGAGGACAAGAAGCACCCCAGGATCCGCCGGCCGCTGTCCCCGGGCGCCGTCATCATCCGCCGAGGTCAGGAATTGCGGGGGACCACCAGGCCGGATTCGTAGGCGAGCACCACGAGCTGGGCGCGATCGCGGCAGTGGAGTTTGGTCATGGCCCGGTTGAGATGGGTTTTCGCCGTCAACGGGCTGATCACCATGCGGGCGGCGATCTGGTCGTTGGACAGTCCCTGCGCGACCAGGGCGACGGCCTCGCGTTCGCGGTTGGTCAGCTCTTCGAGCCCCACGCCGGTGCCGGAGCCGGTGCCGGGCGGCTGGGCCACGTACCGGTCGATCAGCTTGCGGGTGATGGAGGGCGCGAGCAGGGCGTCGCCGCGCGCGGCGACGCGTACGGCGTGGAGGAAGTCCTCCGGCACGATGTCCTTGACGAGGAATCCGGCTGCGCCGGCGCGCAAGGCGTCCAGGACGTACTCGTCCAAGCCGTAGTTCGTCAGGATGACGACATGCACGCCCGCGAGGGCCGGGTCGGCGGCGATGCGCCGGGTCGCCTCGATGCCGTCGACGACCGGCATGCGGATGTCGATGAGAGCGATGTCGGGCAGGTGCTCCCTGACCAGTGCCAGGCCCTCCTCCCCGTCGGAGGCCTCGGCCACCACCTCGATGTCGTCCTCGAGGTCGAGGAGCGCCCGGAATCCGCTGCGCAGGAGCGGCTGGTCGTCGACCAGCAGGACACGGATCACGACGTCCGGTCCACGGGGAGTTCGGCCTGGACCGTGAAGCCCCCCTCACCACGCGGCTCCGCCCGCAGCCGGCCCCCGAGCGCGGTGACGCGCTCGCGCATCCCGAGCAGCCCCACGCCGGGCACCGGGGCGGAGCCCGGCCTGGCCTTGCCGTCGTCATCGACGCGGACCGCCAGGGCGTCCGCACGGCAGTCGATCCGGACCGACGCCGTGCCGGCGGCGGCGTGCCGGGCGACGTTGGTGAGCGACTCCTGAACGATCCGGTAGACGGTCCGGCCCACCGCGGTGGACACGCCGTGGTGTTGTCCCTCGATCGTCAGCGTCGCGTCCAGGCCGATGGCACGCGCCCGTTCCACCAGTTCCGGAACATGGTCGAGACCGCGCGGCGGGGCCTTGTCGTCGTCGCGCAGCGCCTCCAGGGTCGCACGCAGTTCCCGGCTCGCCTCACGTCCGGCGTCCCGGATCGCCAGCAGGGCCTCCGGCACCTGCTCGCCGGTCCTGCGGGCCACGTGGACGGCGACTTCGGCCTGCACCTTGATGATCGAGATCTGGTGGGTGAGGGAATCGTGCAGTTCGCGCGCGATGCGCAACCGCTCCTCGTCGGCGCGGCGCAACGCGGTCTCCTCGCGGGTGCGCTCGGCCTCGTCCGCCCGCCGCTCGGCCTGCCGCAGTGCCTCCCCCGCGGCGCCGGCGGCGATCAGCCAGGCCACCTCCAGGGCGCCGCGGGCCTGCGCGAACGCCTGGCCCGTGTCGTGCAGGGAGACCAGGGCCGCGAGGGGAAGCGCGGCCAGCATGGCCACGCTCGCCACCACCGTGACGGAGCGGTGTCCCGCCCGTACGGCGGCGTAGACCGCGAACAGGTAGGCGACGGCGGGCACATCGAACCCGGCCGCCTGGTAGCCGACCGCGCAGAGCCCGGTGGCGGCCAGCACGGGCAAGGGCATCCGCCGGCGCACGGCGAGCGCCAGGCCGCCGCTCGCCAGCAGTACGGAACCGAGCAGGCCGAGGGCTCCCGCGGGATGCTGCCCGGACAGCCCGGTGGCCAGCAACGCCGCCGCCACGCCGATCGCGATCGCCCAGTCGCCGGCGGCGGTGGGCACGCCGAACCGTCCCTTGTCCATGCGCGCACCCTAGCCGGACGCCGCCCGGGGCGAGTCCCGCTCGCGGACGAGCCGTTTCCTACCACGTCCGCAGTACACGCGCGGCGCCTGCGGCATCCGCAGCAGCGGACTGCCTCAACGGCGGCAGCACGAAGTGACCGCGCCTGCGGGATGCTCCGTGCCGGGACCGGCGGCCATGATCGGGCGACATCCCAGTCGTGGCAGACGAAGGAGAACCCCATGTCCGTCGGATCCGTCCTGGCGCAGGCCGCCACCAGCTCCTACACCCTGACCCCCGAGCGCGTCTGGGCCGGCACGGCCGCTGTGCTGGCGCTGCTCAGCGTGGTCCTCGGCGTGCTCGCTCTGACCTCCTTCGCCCGGCGTATCGGGACGGGCGACGGGCGGGCCCCGGCGATCGCGGCCATGGCTGCCGGGCTCGTCTCCGTGGTCAACGGTGGGCTGGTGGTGGTCACCGCCGACGGTGGCCCCGGCACCGGCAACGGGATCGTCGGTGGGTTCGTGGCCGTGGCGATCGGGCTGGTCGCCGTGGTCCTGGGCCGGCAGGCGCTGGCCCGCTGCTCCCGCCGCGCCGCCTGAGCGCGGCGAAGGCGAGCGGCGGTCGCCGGACCGGGAAGCTCAGGGAACGGTGATCACGGCCTTGCCGCGGGCGTGGCCCGCCTCCACATGGCGCATGGCCTCGGCGGTTCCGGCCAGCGGGTAGGTCCGGCCGACCACGGGGGTGAGCCGGCCGGCCTCGATGAGCGCGGTCACCGCGAGCAGATCCTCCCGGATGGGGCCGGCCGGTGCCGCCGGGAGGATGACGCGCAGTCGCTGCCGGACGACCGTGTTGGCCGCGACCAGCCGCAGCGTCGAGCCCACCGCCCCGACCACGCGGCCGGGCGATCCGCCGCCGTTGGCCACCAGGATGCCCGCCGGGGTCAGCGCCCGGCGCAGCCGGCTGAGCGGGTGGTTGCCGACGTTGTCCAGGATCAGGTCGTAGCGGGTGTCCGTACTGGTGAAGTCCTGCCGGGTGTAGTCGATGACGTGTGCGGCTCCCGAGGAGCGCGCCAGATCGGCGTTCCCGGGGCTGCACACCGCGGTGACCTCGGCGTCCAGGGCCGAGGCGATCTGCACCGCGAAGCTGCCGACGCCGCCGGCCGCCCCGTTGACCAGTACGCGCTGCCCGGCCTTCGCCTCGCCGACGGTACGGATGCCGCGCAGCGCGGTCACCGCCGCCATCGGCACTGCCGCGGCCTGCTCGAACGTCAGCCCAGCGGGTTTGGGGACCACCAGGTCCGCCGTGGTTCGGGCGTACTCGGCGAAAGCTCCCGGGCAGAAGCCCAGCACCTCGTCGCCGGGCTCGACGCCCTGCACGCCGGGACCGACCGCCGCCACCTGGCCGGCGGCGTCGATGCCCGCCACCGGCACCTTCGGCCGCGTCACCCCCATGCCGCCCAACAGCCGCGCCACATACGGGTCGCCGCGCATCATGTGCCAGTCGTACGGGTTGAGCGCCGCCGCGCGTACCCGCACCAGTACCTCGCCGGGCCCCGCCTCGGGCCGGCCGACGTCCTCCAGCCGCAGGATCTCGGGCGGGCCGAACCTCTTCTGGACGATCGCTTTCATCGACCCCCCCCAACGCCTCGCCGTCATGTCCGACTCCCTTGCCACGCACCGTAGGTGTACGGCGTACACTCGTCAAGAGGCATGGCAGCAGGCCGCGTTGGCGGGTTTCCTTTTCGCCGGGTCAGGCCGCGTCGCGCAGCCGCTCCAGGCCGTCCAGCATCAGGTCCAGTGCGAACTCGAACTCCAGCTGGTCGTCGCAGCCGGCACCGACGACGGACTCCGCGTCGTGGGCGACCGCCATCGCCAGTTCGGTGACATGCGGGTAGCGGGCCGCCATCTCCTCCGGGGGCAACGCGTCCGGGTCCGGCTCGCCTCCCGGGGTGTCCTCGAACAGCTCCTGGGAGAAGCCGAGCACACGGCTGCCCATGATGTGCATCGCATGATGGACCAGATCCAGCGGGAAGCCCCCGGCCCTGAAGATGCCGATCATCGAGTCCAGGTAGCCCAGCACCGCCGGAGTCGGAGCCGAACGCGCCTTCATCCGCGCCTCGATCACCCCTGACGCCCACGGATGACGCAGCAGCATCCGGCGCGCCGACAGCACCCGCCGCCGCACGGCCGCCTTCCAGTCCACTCCGGCAGCGGGCGGGTCGATCTCACCGACCACGGCATCGATCATGCCGTCAAGCAACTCGTCCTTGTTCGCCACGTGTTTGTACAGCGCCATGGGCACCACACCGAGCGATCCCGCGATCTTCCGCATGCTCAAGGCCGCGACTCCGCCGTCATCGGCCAGGGCCACCGCGGCAGCCAGGATCCGCTCCCTGCTCAACGGCTGACGGGGCCGCGGCGCGGCGCCGGCCTGCATGGCGATCTCGACCATCCCCCTCGCTCCACGGCTCGATCAGGCCTGTTCCCTCAGGACCACGGCGGCACACGCGCGGACAGGCCGGACCCATCCTCCCCCACACCCATTACCGCTGCGCGGCGCGGGGGCGGGAGGCAGGCAGGCCGGTACCGGCCGCGGTCGCCAGGAGCAGGAACGTCGCCCCCTCGCCGTAGGAGCCGGTCGTCTTCGCGATGACCGGTCCGGCCCACAGGATCGTCCCGCATGACGGGACCCGCGCGGCCAGGCCGACCGGTAGGTCACCACCGCGGACGAGGCGAGCGACGCCGCGTTCGCCCGCGAGCTCGCGCACACCTGGCGGTACGGCGTCCACCGCCGCCCCTCACCCCCACCGCAGAGGGCGCACCACCGCCGCGCCCCGGCGCGGCGCCCCGCTCAGCCGGAAGCCGGCGGACCTTCGCCGCGACGAGGGGTCGCGTCGCTCCCTCCGGCAGGGGATCCACGACCGGCGTCGCGCCTCGGCCCAGCTCATCGGTCCCCTCGTCCGGCACTCCCCGCCGCGACCGGCTGCCGATCATTCGACCTCGCGGGGTCAGCCGCGGCACCCCAGGAGGGAAATACCCGATCGGGGGTTGTATTAGGGTGGATTGTGCAGGCCGGTGACACGGCCTGGCGCGGGTGACGAAACAGGAGAACCCGCGACGCGGTACTCGGCCCCGCGCCGGCCCGCCCGCCCGCCACGAGCGGTGGTCAACGGCGCGGACCGCGTCCACGCCGTCGGGTAGGGGATGGGCCGGAGGCGGTTGTGAACCATGAGAGACACACGTCGGCTTGAGCCCAACTCGGCGAACCTCGGCGGCGGCTCCGTGCTCGCCGCATGGGAACGGTTCGTGCAGGGCGAGGATCATGTGCCCGGTGTCCGGCCCCTCGTGGCGATCTCCTGGCAGCGCTGCCGGGAGCAGTACCGGGTCGATCCCCACCTCGCCAAGGCCCCGGTGGCCGTCGCGAAGCGCGACCCCGTGCCCGAGCACGACGGAATCCTCGCCGAGCTGGGCTTCCGCGCCGCGGCAGTGGCACAGGAGGTGGGCAATCTCGGCGGTGTCGTCACCGTCGCCGACGCCACCGGCCGGATCCTGGCCTCGTGGGGTGATCACGCCACGCTCACCCGCGCCGGCGAGTGCAATCTGGCGCCCTGGTTCTGCTGGTCCGAGTGCGCGGCCGGCACGAACGGCATGGGCACGGCGCTGGAGGCGCACGGCCCGGTACCGATCAGGGGCGCCGAGCACTGGTGCCGGGCGTTCCACGACTGGGCGTGCGCGGGCATCGCGGTTCGTGACGTGGTGACCAGGGAACCGATCGCGGTGCTGAACATCTCCTGCTGGCGCAGCAGGCTGCCCACGGCCGCCGAAAACTGGCTGGCGAGCGCCGTCGGCATGGCCCGCTCTCCCCTGAAGAGGCGCGCCCGGGACAGCGGCGCGGAGTTGGTCGCGGCCTACACCCAGGCCAGGACGACGTCCGCGGCCCCGCTCGCCGCCGTGGACACCGCGGGCAAGGTGGTGATCGCCGACGACATGGCAAGCGTGCTCCTGGGCGTCCCCGCGTACACCCCGGCGATCGACCCCACCCTGCGGTGGAACCCCGGGCTGCCGGAATTCCTCGCGGCCGCCCGGTACGCCAGCGGGCAGGCGGCCCACGATCCCGACTGGGTCGGTTCGACGCAGATCTTCGCCCACCTGGCCGACGAGCCGACGTCGATCAGCATCCGGCCCGTCTTCTCGTCCGGGCGCCTGATCGGGCATCTGGTGCTCTTCGGGGTTTCCGGCGGGGCGCGCATGCCACCCGCGGAGGGGTCCGCGCACCCCGGGATGCCGCCGCGCCGGCTGGTCGCGACGCGCGAGAACCGGATGGTGCTGCTGCGACTGCCGGAGATCTGCTTCGCCGAGTCCCACGGGAACGACGTGTGGCTCGCCACCGATCAGGGGCGGTTGCGAGCCTCGTCCTTGAGTCTGGACAAGCTGGACAGCGATCTGGCGGATGTCGGCTTCCTGCGCGTGCACCGCCGGTACGTGGTCAATCTCAGCCGCATCCGGGAGATCGAGCGCGGCCTCAAGGGCGAGCTGTCCCTGGTCATGGACGACCGGGCGAACGGGATGGTGCCGGTTTCCCGGCGGAACGCGCCGGCTGTGCGTCGCGCGCTGAACATCTGAACCACCAAGCGACCTCCAATCCGGAAGGAGCTCCCCCGTGACGGACATCCCGGACGCCGTTGCCGGCGAGGCGAACGCCGGCAGCGGGGGCGGTCTCGGCCTCCCCGCATCGGCCGCCGCCCCAGCCTCCGCCGGGCACCCCGGCCGGCCGATCGCCGGCGCGGGCAACCACGACTGGTGGCCGGACCGGCTCGACCTGAGGATCCTGCGGAAGCACCCCGCCATGGCCGACCCCATGGGCAAGGACTTCGACTATGCCGCGGAGTTCCGGACGCTCGACCTCGACGCCCTGGCGCGCGACGTCGACGAGGCGCTCACGACCTCGCACGACTGGTGGCCGGCCGACTTCGGCCACTACGGGCCGCTCGTGATCCGGATGGTGTGGCACTGCGCCGGGACGTACCGCATCGCCGACGGCCGCGGTGGCGCGGGCTCCGGCATGCAGCGGTTCGCACCGCAGAACAGCTGGCCGGACAATCGCAACCTCGACAAGGCGCGCCGGCTGCTGTGGCCGGTGAAGAAGAAGTACGGCCGCAAGATCTCCTGGGCCGACCTGATGGTCTTCGCGGGCAACCGCGCCCTGGAATCGATGGGTTTCACGACCTTCGGCTTCGCCGGCGGCCGGGCGGACGTGTGGGAGCCCGACGAGGACGTCTACTGGGGTCCCGAGCGCGTCTGGCTCGGCGACGAACGCCATGGCGGGGTCCGGGAGCTGCAAAGCCCCCTGGCCGCCGACCAGATGGGCTTGATCTACGTCAACCCGGAGGGGCCGAACACCGTGCCGGACCCGCTCACCTCGGCCCGGGACATCCGCGAGACCTTCCGGCGCATGGGGATGAACGACGAGGAGACCGTCGCACTGATCGCGGGCGGCCACACCTTCGGCAAGACCCACGGCGCGGCGGCCCCGGACACCTACCTCGGCCCCGAGCCCGAGGCCGCCCCCCTCGAGCAGCAGGGCCTGGGCTGGAAGTGCCGCTACGGCACCGGCAAAGGCCCGGACACCATCTCCAGCGGGCTCGAGGGCACGTGGACGCCCACCCCCACGACATGGGACAACAGTTTCTTCGAGACCCTGTTCGGCTACGAGTGGGACCTGGAGCTGAGCCCGGGCGGCCTGTGGCAGTGGACGCCGCGGGACGGCGGCGGGGCCGGCACCGTCCCGGACGCCCACGACCCGTCGGCCACACATACCCCGACCGTGCTGACGACGGACCTGGCGCTGCGGTCGGACCCGGTCTACGAGCCGATCTCACGGCGCTTCCTGGAGAACCCGGACCAGCTGGCGGACGCGTTCGCCCGGGCCTGGTTCAAGCTGACGCACCTCGACATGGGCCCGGTCCAGCGCTACCTCGGACCGCTGGTCCCGCGGGAGAGGCTGACCTGGCAGGACCCGGTCCCCGCGGTGGACCACGAGCTCGTCGGGGCCGCGGACATCGCCGCGCTCAAGAGCCGGCTCCTGGCCTGCGGGCTGTCCGTCTCCGAGCTCGTCGGGGCGGCGTGGGCGTCGGCCTCGACGTTCCGCGTCAGCGACAAGCGGGGCGGGGCGAACGGCGCGCGCGTCCGTCTGGAGCCGCAACGGGGGTGGGAGGTCAACGACCCCGACACGCTGGCGCGGGTGCTGCGCACCCTGGAGGGCATCCAGAAGTCCTTCAACGGCTCCAGCACCGGGGACAAGAAGATCTCGCTGGCCGACCTCATCGTGCTCGGCGGGGCCGCCGCCGTCGAGCGGGCCGCCGAGGCGGCCGGCTACGTCGTGAAGGTCCCCTTCGCTCCGGGACGCACGGACGCCACGCAGGAGTGGACCGACGTGGAGTCCTTCGCCCCCCTCGAGCCGGCCGCGGACGGGTTCCGCAACTACCGCGGCAAGGGCGCCCGGCTGCCCTCGGAGCACCTGCTGGTCGACCGCGCGAACCTGTTGGGCCTGAGCGTGCCCGAGACGACCGTCCTGGTGGGTGGCCTGCGGGTGCTGGGCGCCAACCACCGGCAGTCGCCGCTGGGCCTGCTCACCTCGGAGCCCGGGTCGCTGACCAACGACTTCTTCGTGAATTTGCTCGACACGGGCACGGCGTGGGAGCCGGAGTCCGCGACCGCCGAGACCTTCGTGGGGCGCGACCGGGGCACCGGCGAGGTCAGGTGGACCGCGAGCCGGGTCGACCTCGTCTTCGGCGCGAACTCCGAGCTGTGTGCCGTCGCGGAGGTCTACGCGAGCGACGACGCGCGGGAGAAGTTCGTGCGGGATTTCGTGGCCGCGTGGGACAAGGTCATGAACCTCGATCGGTGCGACCTCGGCTGATCCTCTCGGCGGTGGCTTTCGGGGGACGAACGGTGGCCGGTCGCGGGCGAACGGCACGAGCCGCCCCGTACCGGCGCCCATGCTTGTCGGTGTGATCCATCCGGCGTAGCGTGTTTATTGGGCAAAAAATTATCCGCTTTTCGCCGTGACAAAATACGGTGCATGAATTCGACGTCGATTCCGAGAATTCGAAGGAAGGTGCGGAACCGGCTGCGCCGTACCGCCGTCGACGCGGTCGGCGCGAGGTGGACACAGCGATTCGGCATGAGGAGAGTGACGCCCCGATGACGACCACGCAGGAGCGATCCGACCTGCTGGACAAGATCGGGTTGGCCGAACAGAACAAAGCAGCGCTGGGTCAAGTGCTGGGAACCGGGAATATCGGCTATGCCGCCGAGAAACCGGACGGCAGGATGCAGGCCACAATTCGCATCCACCCCGACGAGCTGACCTGGGATCCCTCTATTCTGGTCATGCCCCATGGAGGCGATATCGAGCTCGAACTCGTCAACGACGACCTGAACACGCATTGCGCGCTCCTGCCGAGCAATGGCGACCGGAAGTTCATCTGGTTGGTGAACCATTCGCGCGGACGGGCGACCCTCAACCTCGACGGGCCGGGTTACTACTGGTTCGGCTCGCCCACGGGCAATGACGAGGGCCGGGGGTTGACCGGGGCCATCGTCGTCATGGGGGACGCTCCGCCGGAGGCTCGCCTCGACCGCCCCGAACAACCGCGGCCGTAGGAAGAAGGAGGAGGCAGAACCAATGACCGTGGACTACGTGGACGCGGGTGAGGCCGTCGACCAAGGGAAGTTGACCGGCAAGGTAGCGGGCGGGGACGTCGCGCCGCCCGTGGTGGCGAGCGTCGACTACGAACGCATACTCAATGCCCGCCAGGAGCCCCACAACTGGCTCACCTACTACGGCGCCTACAACGGGCAGCGGTACAGCCCGCTGGACCAGATCAACACGGAGACCGTCAAGCGCGTCGCCCCCGCCTGGGTCTTCCAGGCCGGCACGACCGGCCTGATCGCGGGCGCGTCGACCTACTCGTTCGAGGCCGCACCGATCGTCGTCGACGGGGTCATGTTCCTGTCCGGTTGGGACGGCTGGGTCTGGGCCCTCGACGCGAAGACCGGCGTGGAGATCTGGCGGTACAAGCACGCGGTCCCCTTCGACGTGTCCTTGTGCTGCGGAAACGTGAACCGTGGGGTCGCCGTGGCCCAGGGCAAGGTCTTCTTCGTCACGGCGAACGCACGTGTGATCGCACTCGACGCCACCACCGGCAAACGGGTCTGGGACAAGACCTACGGTGACGTCCGGGCCGGGGAGAGCGCCACACTCGCCCCGCTGATCGTGAAGAACATGGTCATCGTCGGGAGTTCCGGCGGTGAGTTCGGCGTACGCGGCCACCTCGACGCGTTCGACCTGAACACCGGCGAGCACCAGTGGCGCTGCTACACGGTGCCCAAGCCCGGGGAGCCGGGTTCGGAGACCTGGCCCGCCAACGGCGAGGCGTGGGCGCGCGGTGGGGCGAACTGCTGGGTGACCGGCACCTTCGACCAGGAGACGAACCTGCTGTACGTCGGCACCGGCAACCCGGCGCCCGACTTCGACGGGGGGGTCCGCGAGGGCGACAACCTCTTCACCGACTGCGTCATCGCCGTCGACGTCGACAGCGGTCAGATCCGCTGGCACTACCAGTGCACCCCGCACGACGTGTGGGACTACGACAGCATCGCCGAGTGCATCCTGTTCGAGCGGGACGGCCGCAAACTGCTCGGGCACTTCGACAAGAACGGCTACTTCTTCGTCCTGGACCGCACGAACGGCGCGAGGGTCGGGATCACCCCCTTCGTGGACCGCATCACGTGGGGGGCCATCACGAGGGACGGCCAGGTGACGGCCAAGCTGTACCCCGAAAAGGAGGGAGAACCCGTCCACTTCTACCCGGGTCCGGCCGGCGCCAAGGAATGGACCCACGCGGCCTACAGCCCGAAGTCCGAGCTCTTCTACGTCCCCGTCCAGGACACCGGCGCCACGGCCACGCGGCGGCGGCGGGAGTTCAAGGAGAGCATCCCGTACTGGGGCGCGGGCGTTCAGGTCGACATCGAGGACATGGCGGGGTCCGTCAGCGCGTTCGACGCCGACGGCCAGGAGAAGTGGCGCTGGCGCAACGAACTGCCCATGTGCGCCTCGGTGCTGGCCACCGGCGGCGACCTGGTGTTCGCCGGCGAGCCCTCCGGCGAGTTCAACGCGCTCGACGCCCGCACCGGGCAGCAGTTGTGGCAGTTCCAGTGCGGCAGCGGCCACCACAGCAGCCCGACCACCTACATGGTCGACGACAGGCAGTACATCGCCGTACCGGTCGGTTGGGGCGGATGGGCCGAGGGATTCCTCCCCGGCATGCTCGGCGCGGGGCACGGGAGCGCCCTGATCGTCTTCGCCCTCCCCGAATGGTCGTAGCGCGCGACCGGAGCCTGCCGTATCCGGCGGGAAGGAGGTGGATTCATGGAATCCCAGCTCACCGAGTGGGAGACGCCCGAGTTCGAGGTGATCGCGGTCGCGGCCGAGGTGACCATGTACGTCGCCCGGCTGGAGGACTAGCGAGCGTGGGGCCCGCCGGACCGGGTCCGGCGCCGCCCCCGCGCCGTCGGCTCTGGACGCGACGGACGGCCGGGCCGGTGACGGACCCGGACATGCGACGAACGGAGTTCCGCGTGTTGCTGCGAGTGCTGGGCTCGGCGGCGGGGGGTGGGTCCCCGCAGTGGAACTGCGGCTGCCAGGTGTGCGCCGCCGTCCGCTCCGGGGCAGGCCCTCCGCGCACCCAGTCCTCGATCGCCGTCAGCGCCGACCACCGCCGTTGGTTCCTCCTCAACGCCTCACCGGATCTCCGCGCCCAGTTCGAGGCCTTCCCCGGCCTGCACCCGCGGGGCCAGAGGGCGACGCCGCTCGAAGCGGTGCTGCTCACCGACGCCGAACTGGACCACACGCTGGGCCTGCTCCTGTTGCGCGAGGCCCGTGCACTGCGGGTGTACGCCACACCCGCCGCGCACAAGACGTTGTGCGACGGCTCGGGACTCCTGAGCACGCTCCGGCACTACTGCACCGTCGAGTGGCGGGCGGTGATCCCGGGCGCGGATCTGTCCCTGACGGACGGGCTGTCCTGCCGCGCGTTCGACGTACCCACCGCCAAACGCGCCCGGTTCGCGGCCGAGGCGGACCACGGCCGTGTCGTGGGCTACCGGCTGACCGACGAACGAAGCGGGGGGACGCTGGTCTACCTGCCGGCGGTGCAGGCCCTGACGCCGGCGCTGCGCGCGGAGATCGAGGGCTGTGGATGCCTGCTGATCGACGGGACCTGCTGGCGCGACGACGAGCTCGTACGGCTCGGACTGGCCGGCAAGACGGCCCGGGAGATGGGCCACCTGCCCATCGACGGCCCGGACGGCAGTCTGGCGCAGCTCCCGTCGCTGGGCGCCGGGCGGACGATCTTCGTGCACATCAACAACACCAACCCGATCCTCCTGGCGGACTCGCCCGAGCGGCGTGCGGTGCGGGAGAGCGGCATGGAGGTGGCCGCGGACGGCATGGAGGTGCAGGTGTAGGACCGTGACAACAACACCCACAACCCCGACAACCCCGGCAACACCGACGGGAACGACCAGGAGCAGCAGCGGAGTCGACGACTTCGTCGAGACGTTGCGCGCCCACTCGCGTCGGTACCACGACCAGCACCCGTTCCACGTCGCGATGAACGCCGGCCGGCTGAGCCGCCGGCAGATCCGTGGCTGGGTGGCCAACCGCTTCTACTACCAGGAGAACGTCCCCCGCAAGGACGCCGCGATCCTTTCCAACTGCCCCGACCTCGAGGTCCGCCGCCGCTGGATCCGGCGGATCGTCGACCATGACGGCGCCCGCGCGGGCGAGGGCGGCATCGAGGCCTGGCTACGTCTCTGTGAAGCGGCCGGGCTGACCCGCGAGGAGGTCCTGGACCACCGGCACCTGGTGCCCGGAGTACGGTTCGCCGTCGACGCCTACGTGGACTTCGCCCGGACCCGCCCGTGGGTGGAGGCGGTGGCGTCCTCGCTCACCGAACTGTTCGCGCCCGACCTGATGGCCGCCCGCCTGGCCGCCTTCGAGCGCTGGTACCCGTGGATCGACCCCGAGGGCCTCGCCTACTTCCGCGCCCGCCTGGAGCAGGCTCCGCGCGACTGCGAGCACGCCCTCCAGGTGGTCACCTCGCGCTGCCTCTCCGCCGAGTCCCGGGCGCGCGCCGTCGACGCCCTGTCGTTCAAGTGCGACGTCCTGTGGAGCGTGATGGACGCCATCGACCAGGCCTACCCGGAGTGACCGCCATGGACCCGACCCGTACCGCGACGGCCCGGACCGGCCCCAGGACCGGACCCGGCACCGAGGTCCGCGGCTCGGACCGGCCCCGGCTGGCGCGCCACGTCCGGCTCACCTTCTGCCGGACCAGACGGCGTCCGATCCTGCTGCACCCCGAGACCGTGGTGGTCCTGAACGGCAGCGGCGCGGCGATCCTCGAACTGTGCGACGGGCGGCACACCGTGACCGAGATCGTGACCGAACTGGGCGGACGCTACCGGACCGTCCCCGGGGACGAGGTGCGGCGGTTCCTTGCCCGGCTCGTCGCCCGGCGGTGGATGGAGCTCTCCGATGGATAGCCCGTTCGGGTTGCTCGCCGAGCTCACCTACCGCTGCCCGCTGGCCTGCCCGTACTGCTCCAACCCGCTGAATCTGGGCGGCTACCAGGACGAGCTGGACACCGGCGAGTGGCGGCGGGTGCTGGCCGAGGCCGGCGACCTCGGGGTCCTGCAGTGCCATCTGTCCGGCGGGGAACCCCTGCTGCGGCGCGACCTGGTGGAGATCACGGCGACCGCCCACGACCTGGGCCTCTACACCAACCTCGTGACCAGCGGCATCGGGCTCTCGCGTCCGAGGGCCGAGCAACTGCGCGCCGCGGGCCTGGAGCACGTGCAGGTCAGCATCCAGGCCGACGAGCCGGTCGTGTCCGACAGGATCGCCGGCATCCCGTCCTTCCGGCGCAAGGTCGAGGCGATGCGCGTGGTCAAGGAACTGGACTGGCCCCTGACGGTGAACGTGGTGCTGCACCGGCACAACATCGACCGTGTCGCCGACCTGATCGAACTGGCCGAGGAGGTGGGCGCCGACCGGCTGGAGCTGGCCAACACCCAGTACTACGGCTGGGCCTGGCGGAACCGTGCGGCCCTGCTGCCCAGCCGGGCACAGCTCGCGGCGGCCGAGGTCGTCGTGCGGGAGGCACGTGAGCGGTTGCGGGACCGCATGGACGTCATCTACGTCATCTCCGACTACTACAGCCGCTACCCGAAGCCCTGCATGGGCGGCTGGGCGTCCCGGTTGCTGACCGTGACGCCGAACGGCGACGTCCTGCCCTGCCCGGCCGCCCAGTCCCTGCCGTTGCCGCGGGCCAGCGTGCGGACGGACTCGCTGGCGTGGATCTGGGCCGAGTCCCCGGTGATGTCCGCCTTCCGGGGAACCGACTGGATGCCCGAGCCCTGCCGGAGCTGTTTCCGGCGCGAGGTGGACTTCGGCGGGTGCCGTTGCCAGGCGTTCCTGCTCACCGGCGACGCGGCACGCACCGATCCGGTCTGCCACCTGTCGCCCGACCACCATCTGGTCGTCAAGGCCGTCGAGGCCGCCAACGCCGACCAGCGGGCCGGCGATCACCCGCCGGTGCCCCGGCCGCACCGGCCTAACCGCCGAACCACAACGGCAGCGCCACAGCGGCGATGATCAAGGTGACCCCGCTCAGCAGGTCCGAGCGGATCCGGATGAGTCGTGCCGCCGCCCGCCCGAGCCGTAGCCCGATCAGCGACATCACCGCCGTCACGATTCCGAAGACGGCGGCGGAGAACCACGGCGAGAGCCCGAGGATCCCGAGGCTCGCCCCGGCGAACAGGTTGTCCAGGCTCAGCGTCAACGGGATGCCGAACAGCGCCCACGGGTGGTCCAACTCGTGCGGCTCGGGGTTCCGAAGGGACGAGATGACGAGGTAGAGACCGTAACCGCCCAGCGCGACCGCGCCCACCACGTCGGCGACGTCCCCGACGGACTCCCCGATCCGGCGACCGATCAACAGCCCGACCAGCGGCATGACCGCGTCCCACAGTCCGAAGGCCAGCGCGACCTGCACCGCGCGCTTCAGACCGAACGGTACGGTGCCGAGCGCGATCGACACCCGGAAGTTGTCGAGACTGAGTACAAAACCCAGGACCAGTATTTCCCAGATCATGGCGATGTCGCTGCCTGGTGGCGCCCGACGGCGGCTGGGCCGAACCCAGCCCGTGGAATGTCCGTCAGGTTGGAGAAGGTGCCCCGGACGGTCCGCGGAATCAACCCGCGAATCGCGCTCCCGGGCGTTTTCCACACTACCCGCCGCGGCGCGCCGGGCCAATCGGTCCCCGGCGCCGCCCCGCCGCAGCACCCCCCTCCCCACGCGCCTGCGGCCCCGGAGGCGCGTGGGGAAGGATGCCGTGCGGTTCGCGGGCCGGCTGTTCAGGCCAGCTTCACCCAGAAGATCTGCTGCGTCTCGTCGCGCTGTGTGCGCGCCGCGCCGCGGTCGCTGGTGAAGACCACGACACCCCTGTGGAGGGCGGGCCAGGTGTTGTTGCCCCCGTGGCTCACCTGAGTGGCGCCGGACCAGCCCTCGGCGCGGTCGAGGGTGGCGGTGAAGATCTTCCAACGCCAGTCGGCCGAACGGGAGTCGTACCAGACGGCGCGCACCGTGCCGTCTGGGTCCACGCCGAGCTTGGCCCGCTGGCTCATCGCGTCGGCGTCCAGGGCGAGGTTCTCGAAGGCCGTCCAGGTCGCGCCACCGTCGGTGGAGCGGCTGGCCCGGAGCTGGAGGTTGGAGCCCGAGCTCTGGAGCGCGCCGCTCTCCCAGATCGCGACGAACGTCCCGTCCCGGTCCACGGTCAGGCCGGGGTGCCGGTCCGAGCGGTCACTGACCCTGCTGACCTGGACCGGGGCGCTCCAGGCACGACCCGGCGCCCTGCGCACCGACGCCAGGACCTGCCAGTTGTCCGGGTCCGTGCCACCGGCGGCCGGTTGGCCCGAGGGCGGGGTGTGACCGGTCCACAGCGGGTCCGGGTCGTAGCGATCGTCCTGCCAGCTGATCACGGCGTGCTTGCCGTCGTGGACGGCGACGGCCGGGAACAGCGAGGCGGGGTAGCGCGGCGAGCGGGCGTCGCCGGGCACTCCCGGGCTGGTCGCCTTGCCCGCCGCGGAGATGTTCACCGCCGCCTTGTCGACGCCTACGATCTGCGCGTACACGTCGAACGCGCCTTCGCTGTTGTCGGACCAGGCGACCAGCGGACGCTTGTCGTCGACCAGCGCCAGCGCCGGGTGGATGGCACGCCCCTTGCCCTTGCTGATCTTGGTCGGCGCCTTGAAGGAGCTGCCGCCGTTGGCGCTGTGCGCGAGGAGGATCACCGGACGGTGCGGCTGCTCCTTGCCCAGCTCGTCCTGCCAGACCACCCAGACGTCGTGGGAGCCGGCGACGATCCGCGGGAACCGCGCGGTGGCCGAACGACCGGACAAGGTGGCGGACTTGGTGACCCTGCCCTTGCTGTCGAGCCGGCGGTAGACCACCTTGCTCGCCTGCTTCTCGTGCACCTCCGCCACGACGTGCGTGACGTCGCCGACGACCGCGACGTCGGCGAAGCCGGTGAACGTTCCGATGTCGCCGGTGACGAGTGCCGCCTTGTCGCGGGCGGTGTCGGCGGCCGGGAGCGCGATCTCGGGCCGGGGCTCGGCCCGAGCGCCGACGGAGACGAAGACGGGCGAGGTGGCGGCGCGCAGCTGGTCGGGCAGGTTCGGGTCGGCGTCGGAACCGGAGGCGCTGCCGGGGGACCGGGCCTCGGCCCGGTACCAGCCGTGGTCCGTGCCCTTCAGTACGAGCGGGAGTTCGTAGCTCTCGTCGGCTCGCTGCGGGTGGTAGCTCGCGATCGGGCCGGCCGAACGGCCGGGCGCCGCGTACACGTGGACGGTGGTTCCCTTGCCGCCCCTCACCTTCACGCGCAGGGTGGCCTGCTTGGGCAGCTTACGGTCGGACACGACCACCTCGTCGCCGCCGATCGCCTCGAACACCCCGTCACCGTCGACGTCGGCCTCGATGGTCAGGAACGGCCCCGAGGTGTTCTGCGCGACCGTCGTGCGGCCGCCGCGGAACCCGTCGAGGACGCCCAGGACCGAACGCTGCGCCGCGAAGACGTGGGTGGTGGGCGTCCCGGGGGCGTCGACGTCCCACAGCTCGCGGAAATGGCAGTCGCTCGCCGCCGCGACCCCGAAACGGAAACCGGCGTTCCAGCGGTTCTCCGCGTACTCGACCTGTTCGTCCGGGCCGGTGGAGACGTTGAGCACCTCGACGAGGTCCGCGCCTTGGACGCTGGCGTTGGCGTTCGGGCCTGCAGCCGGCGTGTACTCGCCGTCGTCGGGGTGGGCCTGCGACCACACCGCACCCTGCGCATGGGCGTCCCAGACCGACTGCTGCACGTGCCGGAAGGCCGCGGAACCGGCCGGGTTGGCGCCGTCCACGATCACGTCCACGTTGCCCAGCACGATGGCGTGAGGCGAGCCGTTCGCCTCCTCGCCCGGGATCAGCAGCAACTTGGACGACTTCCACTGCGGATCCCAGACCTGGTCGTACGTCCGGTGGTCGGTCAGCGGCATGAAGTCGAGGCCGGCCTTCTCGCCCTGGGCGATCTGGTCGCCGACCGGAAGGTTGCCGGGGAGGGTCTGATGCGAGGTCTGCCGGGGCCCGCTGCCGTCCGAGGAGTGATCGTCGTGGACGTGGGTGTCACCCGCGAGCCACTTGCCCCTGGGCGCCTTGGCCCGGTTGAGCACGGAGGTCCCGCTCGCCGTCTTGACCTTGCCGCTCGGTTCGAGGGCGGATCCGGTGACCGCGTCGGCGGTGCTCGCGCCGACACCGACCGCCGCGACGGCGGCTCCCGCTATGACGACGAACCTTCGGCGGGTCAGAGCCTCGGATTCACGGCCCGGCCCGTTGGACCCTCTTGTCGTTTCCATGTGCTGCGCCTTTCCGTGCACCGTTCCCCGGTGGATCGGTGTGAAGTCTCCCGAGACGGTAAAGCGCACCTTTTGCCACGAAATGAACGAACAGCGAACTGTTCACTGTGATGTGACAGATAAGGCGCCACTTGGCGCCTGGGCGGCTCCACCGTGCACGCCGCTGTCAGGGTCGACCGACCGGCCCGGAGCGGGTACGAGTCGGGGCCTCGCGCCACCCGTTCCATGACGGCCGCGCGAAGGCCCTCGCGTCTTCGCGTCAGGAGATCGCGACCCGGGTGCGGCCGCCTCCGGGCAGCACTGACCGGCCGGTCTCGTCATGACCGGCTTCGCGGAGGGCCCAGCCGTCCTTCCTGCCCTTCACTGTGGCAGGCGGTCCCTGTCCCCCGCATGCGTCAAACACCCCTATGGGTGTGGCCGCTGTCCGGGTCGAACGACCCCCGTGCCCGTTCCTCGGATCCCCCGCGGGTCAGCAGTCCGGCGTCCCGCAGGCCGCAGCCCCCGCGGGACGCCGGCCCCCTCCCCCGGCAACCCGACTGGCGATCAGTCCTGCCGCCACTGCGCCGCGTCCTCGCGCCAGGCCTCACCGGCCCGCCAGGACAGCAAGGCCGCGTCCGGTTCCTCCACGCGGGTCAGCGCGACCATCGCCAGGTCGTCCTCCGGGAGCCGCCCGGCGTGCTCGACGACGTCCTCGAGGATCTCTCCGAGCACGTCCGGCAGGCACACGTGACTCGGCGTGCCCTGCCGGATCCACCGCCACGCGGTCGCGCGTTCCAGCAGCGGGTAGCAGCGCCCGTCGGCGTCGCGGGCCTCCATCAGCCCGTCGGTGTAGAGCAGCAGCGTGTCCCCGGGGCACAGTTCGAAGCGTTCCTCGATGGCGCCGCACTCCCGCAGACCGTACAGGCCCAAGGGGGGAGCCGGGCAGCCCGCCACCAGCGCGACACTCCCCCGGCGAGCCCGTATGGGCGGCGGATGGCCGTGGTTGACCATACGGGCGAACCGCTCGCCGTCCCGCACCTCCAGGAGAAGCGCCGTCACGAACCGCTCGTCCTTGTCGCGGGCGAGGTCCTGGCTCTCGGCCAGGTGGAACAGGAAACTCTCCTCCAGCCGCGCCGACAACTCGGCCAGGGTCGCGGCGCGCGGCGCCCACTCCCGGAACGCGCCGAGCACGGCCGCGACGTCCTCGAAAGTGGGCAGGCCCTTGCCGCACACGTCGCCGATGATCAGGCGGGTCGACTCACCCGCGCGCGCGACCGCGTAGAGGTCCCCGCCCACCTGGCCGCGGCCCCCGCAGGGCCGGTAGATGGAGGCGAGCCCCAGCGCGCCGATGCGCCCGGGGAGCGGCCGCAGCAGGACCCGACGCACGGTGTCCGACACGGCGCGCGCCTTGGCCGCCCGGCAGCGATAGCGGGCCTTCACGCGGCCGAGCACCATCGCCGCGGTCCCCGCGGTGATCAGCGGCGCGAGGCCGCACGCGAGGCTCGGATGGGAGTACAGCGGCAGGATCACGCACACCGCGCAGACCGCGAGGATCCACGCCACGACGCTGGCGACGGCCAGATATCGCAACCGGTTTCCCTCGTCCCGCCCCTCCTCGAACTGTTCGACGTCCGTCATCAGCGCCACTCCCTCGCGGTCGTGCGCGGGGCCAGGAGCCGACGGATCCGCGATCGGTCCCTGGCCCACGCATGGGCGTCCCACTCGTGATGGGACACCTCGACCGTAGGGAGCGGCCGGGCCCGGCCCCTTGCCCCGTCGTGCACGGCGCTTTGCCCGTCCGTGCAGGGCCCGGCACCATCCCGGTGGTCAGGGGCGGCATGCGGCCCAGGCCGTGCGCTCGGTGCGTACGCACAGGCCGGCCCGGCGCAGAATGCTGTGGGCGCTGCCGGTGTCGAGCAGCCCGTCGAGGGCGGTCAGGTCCCCCGGCGACAGGGCGGACGCGACGGCGGTGCGCGGCGCAGCGCACCGAGGGCGCAGCGGCCCACCGTCTCGGTGGGAGCGGGGTGATGTCGATCGTCAGAGCGCTTTCGGCTTCGACGGTGAAACCGGCCTCGCCGCACCGGAACCGGCCGGGAAGACCCGCCCCTTGACACCGGTGCGGGACGCGGCAGCCGCAAGAGGAGCGTGCTGCCGCGTCCGTGTCGCCGTCCCCGGCGGCCGACGCCCGTGTGCGCGCGGACTACTGGGACACA
>NZ_CBDRCM010000082.1:0-26280 GCF_965342435.1 Actinacidiphila sp. bgisy160
TAGCTGGGGCCGTTGATAGAGATCACTTCGCAGTGGTGCAGGAGACGGTCGAGGATGGCGGTGGCGAGGACTTCGTCTCCGAAGACCTGGCCCCATTCATCTGGGGCTGGCACTTGTTCGTTCCCGGGAATCTGTGCTGCCACCGGCCCGTATCCATCTCCTGGGGTTCTCGTTGGTTCTCTTGGTGGAACTCGGATTCTCCAGGTGCCACCTTGACCGTTCAGGCGCGAGGAAGGTGTGCTGCCGGTGACCGGGAAGAGACTGCAGGTCATAGCCGGAGGGGCGGTTCCGCAGGAGCCGTTGAGTACGGACCCCTGGCAGTTCCAGACGATGTGCGTCGACGCGTTCGTCGCCTCGTGGCGGGCCCGCGGGTTCAGCCCGGTGACCATCGACAACGACATCGGCCTGCTGGAGCGGACGCTCAAGGCCCTGGGCCGGCCCGCGTGGGAGGTGACCCCGGAGGACATCGACCGGGTCGTCGGCGACCTCGCCGTCCAGGGCCGCAAGACATCGACCCGCCGCGAGTACGTGCAGATCTTCAAGGGTTTCCACCGGTTCCTCCAGGCCCGTAAGGCTGTGGACATCGAGGCCGCCTTCGGCGTCCGGCTGGTCTGCCCCATCGACGAGTTCAACGCCTCGCGGCATGTCGGTGATGACTCGCCGGCCCTGGTGCCGCCGCCGACCCCGGAACGGGTCGGGGAGTTCTTCGACTTCATGAAGCAGCGGATCGCGACCGCGCGGAAGTACGGCCCGGCCGCCCGGGACTATGCGATGTTTCGGACGCTGTATCACGCCGGGCTCCGCTCGGAAGAGGCTTCCCTGCTGGAGCGGCATGATCTGCACTTCACCCGTGGGCCGTTCGGCAAGCTCCATGTCCGCTTCGGCAAGGGCGCCCACACTTCCGGTCCCAGGCCGCGCTGGGTGCCAATGCTTGACGGCCTCGACCTGGTCCTGCGCTGGTTCCTGGAGGACGTGCGGCCCAAGTTCCCCAATTCACCGGTGCTGTTCGCGGACGAGTCCGGCGGCAGTCTCCACCGGGAGACGATCCGCAACCGGCTGCGTTATCTCATGCAACTCGAAGGCCGTCCTGCAGCCGAGTGGTTCAGCCCGCATGCCCTGCGCCGAGCGTGCGCGACCCACAACTACGAACGTGGCGTCGACCTGGTGGCGATCCAGCAGTTGCTCGGTCACTGGACGGTCAGCTCGACCATGAGATACGTCCGGCCCTCGGCCACCTTCATCGAGGACGCCTATCAGCGGGCGGTCGCCAGCACGCTCGCCGAACTGGCCGGGAAGGAGTCCACGGAATGAAGATCCAATGGCGTCTGCGGATGGCCGCTGCTCAGCGCGAGGTCTGGACCGGCACCGAACTGCGGCGGCTGCTGGCCGAGAAAGCTGGCCTGGAGCTGTCCTCGGCGTCGGTGTCCGCGCTGTTCACCAAGGAGCCTTCCCAGGTGAAGATGACGACCCTGGCGGCGTTGTGCACGGCGCTGGAGTGCACTCCCAACGACTTGATTGAGGTCGACACCACGCCGGTCGAACGGCCCGTTGTCCCACCCCGTCCGGTCGCCGAACTCCCTCGGGCCGCCTCCGCGCGCGGCCGGTCGATGCCACCCATGTGAGCGGCGGCCGATGTGGGGAAGAAGCAGCGGGATTGTGACACGTGTGGTGCCCCGGTCGGGTTCCTCGACCGCGAGCTCTGCTGCCGGTGTTGGCGCCGGATGCAGGAAAAGGCCGCGCGATCAACGTGTCCGTCCTGCGGTCTGGAGAGAGTGCTGCAGCAGGAAACCGGCCGGTGTGTCCTGTGCTCGCGTGTCTGTGAACAGTGCGACCATCCGGTGCGGGCGGCGGGCAGTCGGCTGTGCCGTGATTGCCGGAACAAGGCCCGGCGAATGGCAGCCCAGCAGCCGTGTCCGCGCTGCGGCCAGCTTGGCTATCTGCGTGAGTCGACCGGCTGGTGCGGGTCGTGCTCACGGCCCCCGCCGGCGAAGAAGCCGCCGCAGGTCTGCCGCGAGTGCGGGCAGTTGCGGCGCCATGCCGGACTCGGCCTGTGCTCGGCGTGCTGGCAGAAGCATCCCGGCCGTCCGTTCATCCGCGGCGATCACCTGCGGGAACAACTCGCTGAACCGCCGTGGTGGCTGGATGACTTCGTGGCTCACGTCGCGAGGCGGCACTGTGTCTCGCGGGCCTGCGGTTTTGTCACCGACCTGGGGCGGCTCCTGAGGGATGAACACTCCAATTCTCCACAGGCCCTGCTGGAGCGATCCCGCAGACCGGGCAGGTCGATGGGATCCTTCGCCCGCGCGTTGGAGGACTTCTTCACGCGTCACGGCCTAGCGCTGCCCACCGACCAGAGCGAACGCCTCGCGGCGGGCCGCCGTCGCAGGCGTCTCGATGCTGTGCCTGATCCTCTGCGGCAGGCCGTGACGGCCTTCGACGCCTCGCGGATGCGGGCCCAGGAGAGAGCCCGCCGGGCCGGCACCCGGCCCCGCAGCAACCACACCCTGGAGACAGCCCTGGCCATCCTGCGTGATCTTGCTCTCTTCCTCATCGCCGAACGAGCCAAGGACGGCTGGGAATTGGTCGACGTGCACGACATCGAGGCGTTCTTGAACACGCTACCCAGAGCGCGCAAGCGACGGCTGACCGTACTGCGACAGTTCTTCCGTTTCGCCCGTGCCCAGCATCTGGTGCTGGTCGACCCGACGCGCGGACTGACCGGGGACGAAGCCCGGGGATTCCGAGGCGTGACGCTCACCCTTGAACAGCAGCGCGGCCTCTTCCGGCGCTGGACCACGGACGACACCGTGCACCCCCACGAGGCCCTGGTCGGCATGCTCGCTCTGCTGCATGGCGCCTCCAGCTCCGAGACCCGCCTGCTGCAGATCGATGACGTCGACGAGACCACCCAGAGGCTCCGCCTTGGCAAACGGCCCCATCCCGTGCCGATGGACCCGGCGTCCTGGACAGTCCTGCAACGCTGCCTGGCCCACCGCGAAAGCTGGCGAACCGACAACCCGCATGTCATGGTCACCAAAGGAACGAAGGCCGGGCGGAGCCCGGCCTCAACTGCCTATCTCTCACACGCCCTTGACGACTGCGGATTCCCACCCCGGATGATCCGCAGCACCCGCCTGCTCGACCTGGTGAACAGCATGGACCCCAAGCTCGTCGCCGCGGCCTTCGGCATGGACCCACAGGCCACCTTGATCTATCTGTCCGATCGCATCGACGAGAGCCGCTTGTCGCAGTGGGAGATGGACAGAACCTGATCCCTGGTCAGAGTGCGTAGGGATAGAGACTGACCTTGTTGTGCTCGATGAAGAGCTCGACCCACGTATTGGCGACATCTTCGGGCAGCGGATGAGCAAGGTCCAGCAGGATATTCGTGCCGTCGAAGTCCAGCAGGGCGGCACCGTCCTCCGTGGGGCTCAGCTTTCCCCGCAGAACTACGCAGTGCCCGCCAGTTCGGAGCCCAGGACCGGTGCCAACAGCCGGCTTGGCGTTCTGTCCCCAAACAATGTCCTCGTCGATCGTCCACTCGACGGGGTACTCGCCGGGCTCCGCGGCACGATCCCCGCACCATCCGACTGCGGCGTGGCCGAACGAAGTCCGGACATCTGCAAGCCAAGGACTTCCGGGAAACTCTGCGACCTTCACCAGTTCGATCAGCACCGCTCGATCATGCAGCATCCGCGTTGCTGCCGGAACCCGTGAAGTTTCGGCGCTGCCTGGCACGGGTTCGCCGGAACATGTGCGCTTTGCTGAAGGTCTTGTTCGAAGTCAGGATGATGGAGCCCTTCTCGTAACGCTTGGAGATGACCTGGAAGACCAGGTTCGCCTCGGCTCGTTCGAGTGGCTGGTAGCCGACTTCGTCGACCACCAGGACGCTGGGCCGCAGGTAGGTGCCGAGCTTGTTCGTCAGACGGCCGGTAGCCTCGGCGGTTTTGAGGTTGCGGACCATGTCGTCGAGGCTGGTGTCCGTACGCAGGTGGGGACGTTCATGTGTACGCCGACACCCGCAGCCGCGATGACCTGTGCTGCTTTCGGGCGGAGCATCCGCCTGCCGTGGGCCGCCGCATGCTTGACGAGACCGGTGGAATCGAGGCAGGCGATGCGGGCCGGGTCGGGCAGCGTGGCCAGGAGCATGCGCAGGGTCGGAGACTCCAGGCCGGTGGTGAAGCAGCCGGTCAGGCCAGGGAAGGCGGTGTCCGCCAGAGAGTGGATCTGGCTGCCCAGCACCTTCGCGGCCTGCAATTTCCTCCTCCGGTGAGCCACCCAGGCCCGCTGTTCGGCCATCGCCGCCTCGTCCGCGCGTAGCGGCCACCCCTGACCGCGGGTGAGCAACTCGACCATGGCCATGCAGTCGCGCAGGTCGGTCTTGATCCGGGCCTGGCCCATCTGCCCGCGGGCTAGCTTGACGTGATACGGATTGAGTTCGACGACGTCGACACCACTTTCCCGCAGCCGGGCGGCCAGTGCCCGGTGATAGTGGCCAGCGGCTTCGATGCCGACCCTCACACGGACTGCGCCGCTGTGGCGGACCGCCGACCGGATGGCCAGCTCGAGGGCCTCGGCCCCCGGCAGGGTCAAGGCGAAGTCGACCGGCTCGCCGATGATCTGCCCGCTGTGATCAGCGATCAAGCCCACTGCGCTGAGCTTGCCCACATCCACGGCGACGACCAGGCACCGTCCCGGCGGAAGGTCACGCACTCGCGTCATGTACTCGGCCTGCGCCCGGCCGCCGACAAAACCGCACCGTCGGCCACCTGGCCTCCTGGGCCTGAGTCTGCCCCGGCCACCACGAATCCGCCGGCAAGCACAGGTCCGGCCGAAGACGCCACGGCAACCGCTGGCTGGGCGCCGCCCTGGGCACCGCCGCCAGGGCCGCCTCCCGCACCCGCGACCGCACCTACCTCGGCGCCCGCTACATGCGCCTGGTCCCCCGCCTGGGCAAGAAGAAAGCCCTGGTCGCCCTCGAACACTCGATGCTGACCGCCGTCTGGCACATGCTCACCGACGACACCGCCTTCTACGACCTCGGCGGCGACTACTACGCCAAACACGACCCCGAACGCGCCCTCCGCAGAATCACCCGGCAGGCCAACGCCCTCGGCCTGACCGTCCGCTTCGAACCCATCGAGGCCGCCTGAACGCACCTACCCGCCAGGGTTCCGACGTTAATTTTCGGACCAGACCCAAAAGCCTCGGGTGAGACTCCCTCCCGAGGAAGCCCGACGCCCTCCGCCTTCTTGCTATTGACGCCTTGTGCGGTACATGGCAACGTTCCGACGCACGTGACTTGAATCACAGACGACTCGAACATTCACGAGGGGGATCACCTTGAGAAAGACCATCCCAGTCCTGGGTGTCGCCGGTGCCATGATCGCCGGCATGCTGACTCTCGCGACGCCCGCAGCGGCCCACACGATGAGGGCCTATGTCTATACGTATGCCGGTTTTGTGGTGGCCGCGGAGGCCGCGGTCTATGACGGCCACGAGCATGGGTATGTCTGCGACAGGGATGCGGACGGTCTGGGCGTCTACGGTCGCTTCAAGCTCAACGACGGCAAGATCTACGACGTTGCCGATTCCGATGGTGCTGGTGGCACCTGCCCCGGGTTCACCGCGCCGACCGGTAAGTACATCACCGCGTTCGAAGCAGTCTTGCGGAGCGATCCACCGCGCGGTTCCGGCTGGAAGACGCCCTGAAGACGACCCTTCACGAGGGAGATCACGTTGAGAAGAACCACCTCATTCCTTACCGTCGCCGCTGCCTCGGCAGCCTGCGTGCTCGCCGTTGCGACGCCTGCGGCGGCCCACTACGGCTCCGCCTTTGTCAAGGCCGCGGACGGAACGATGCTCGGGTCGATCTGGGTGTCGTACGACCACAAGACGGGGTCGGTATGCGACGAGGAACCGGACGGTGTAGGGGTCTACGGCCGCTTCAAGGTCACCGGCGGCAAGATCTACGACGTTGCCGACGGTGATGGGGCCGGCGGCAGCTGTTATGGGTTCACCGCGCCGACCGGCACTGTAATCACTCAGATCGAAGTTGTCTGGCGGGGCGGGCGCACTTCCGGCTGGCAAAGCGCCTGACGGCGACTGCCGAACGGCCAGGTGCGCAGGCGCCTGGCCGTTCGCGCGTGACCACAGACCTTGACGGTTCGAGTTGTCAAAAGGGGCGTCCTTTGGGCTCGCTGCGCTCGCGCAATAACCGCCGTTTGGGCTGGAACGGTCTCCGCGCCTTGACGGACTGCGAGTCCACGATCACCCGGACCGGAAGGGACGCCGCCGTCGCCGCGGCCGCAACCGCCGGCAGAGCTGGTCAGCGCGAAGCCATCTCTCTGAATGAGGTCAACTTCCGGGTGGTCGCAAGCCGCTGATCCAGGTAGGCCGGGAGGGTTCACCGCCAGGAGCGAGTTGCTGAGCGCCCGGTGCCGGCTTGCGCCAGCTCCAGCATCGGCCTTGCCACACCCGCTGCCTGCGACAGGCGGCGTCTCCAGCTGTCGCGGGTCAGGTAGTGGCGGTGGCACCACAGCAGCCCGCTCACGGCAGCCGTCGCGGCCAGCGACTTATTCGCGGCGAGGACCGCCAGGCGCCCTGACGGTCTCTGCGCCGGTCGGACTGGCTCTGTTCGCAGTTGCGGCTCCCACCATCACGATCCAGATCCGCCGGTGAATCCCGGATGGCCGCAGTCCGAGGACTGCGGCCATCCGGGCCGTTCCCCTACCCGCGCAGGCGCAGAGCGCGCCTGGTTCGCCACCGCGGCCCAGGCCGCCGCCGAATCCGGCGACGACCAGCTTCACGCATGGGTTCTGAGCCAGGAGACCACGGTGCCGCTCAACTACAGCGCCCCCAAAGCGGCGGCGGCACATCCTAGGACTGGCCTGCCGATGACGAGACGGTGCCGCTGCGCTCCCCGCTCCGCTACCAGTCGGCCACGGCCCGCACGACCACGGCGTCCGCAGTACGCGCGTACTCCCACGAGTGCAGGTGGTACGCCTCCTTGGGCTCATCGAGCTGGTGATGCGACCGCAGCGCACAGACGAGCAGCTCGCCTTCTGACCGGCTCGCTCTTGCTCACCCCGGCGGAGGTCATCTTGTCGATGACCTCGCCCATGGCGGCGATGTGGGCTGCGATCCTCGGGGCGTTGGCACCGGGTAGCCTCGGCACGGCGGCCAGGGCGTCGGTGTCGGCCGTGCGGATCGCGTCCATCGTGATGAAGTGCCGGGCGATCGGGAGGCCTGTCTGGTCTGCGAACCGCCATTCCGATCCGCCCGGCTCCGAGACTCACGGGCTCTGCGGGCCGCCACGGTTCGATGTCGTCCGCCCCGACCGGTCCGGCTCCCGCGCCGAGGTCCTCATCGCGGTGTCGCGGTTCCGGCGAGGGGCGCGGCGGGCCGCAAGGTGACGGTCGGCGAGTGGTTCTTCTGCTGCGACCGCGTCACCGTGACCGGACCGGGCGGTCGCCGGAGGCCGTCAGTTCGCGGGGCGGGGCAGTACGGCGAGGGCGGTGCGGGCGATGCCGGTCAGCGTCTCTTCGTCGGCTCCGGCCTTGCCCAGTGCTTCGATGCCGCGCAGTACGGCCAGGACCAGCGCGGCCAGCTGTCCGGGATCCGCGTCCGCGTCGAGGTCGCCGTTGCGCTGGCAGGCAGTGATGTCATGCTCCAGCAGGGTGCGCAGTGCTTCGACGGCCGTGTGCGCTCGCTCGGCCACGGTCTTGTCGTGTTCGGCCAGCTCGGCGGTGCCCTTGGCCAGCAGGCATCCGCGCTGGGCGGTGTCTGCGGCGGTGGCTGCGGCCACCGCGTGGATGTGGGCCGACAGCCGCGCGTATGCGTTCTTGTCGTCGCCGCGCAGCTGCTGGGCGGTGGCGTCGACGATTGCGCTGCAGTAGTCGTCGAACACGCGGTGGAAGAGGTTCTGCTTACCGCCGAACGCGCCATACAGGCTGCCCTTGCCGAGGCCTGTGGCCGCGGCGATGTCGTCCATGCGAGTGGCGGCGTACCCGCCCGCCCAGAACTGCTCCCGGGCGGTGTCCAGTACCTGCTGCTCGTCGAATTTCCGTGGCCGTGCCATGGGGGTGAGCATAGCGCTTTCTTGACTCGTTCGTCCACAACAGGTAACGTTATGGACGAGCTAGTCAATAACTATCGAGGAGTGGCACGTCATGACGGAAGTACTCGCAGGCAAAGTGGCAGTGGTCACCGGGGCGAACAGCGGCATCGGACTGGCCGCAGCGCGGCGTTTCGCTGACGAGGGCGCCCACGTGATCATCACCGGTCGGCGTCAGGACGCGCTGGACGCGGCCGCCAACGAGATCGGCCACAGCGTCACCGCTGTCCGCGGAGACATAGCGAATCCGGCCGACCTTGACCGGCTCTACGCGGTCGTGGCCGAGCGGGGCCTGCGCATTGACGTGCTTTTCGCGAATGCGGGCGGCGGGGAATTCGCGACTCTGGAGGAGGTGACGGAGCAGCACTTCGACGACACGTTCGACATCAACGTCCGGGGGACGCTCTTCACCGTGCAGAAGGCGTTGCCGCTCCTCAATGACGGCGCCTCGGTGATCCTGACCGGTTCCACCGCCGCGACCACCGGCGGAGAGGCGTTCGGCGTCTATGCCGCGTCGAAGGCCGCCGTCCGCTCCTTCTCGCGCACCTGGGCCAACGAGCTCCGCGGCCGTGGCATCCGTGTCAACACCCTGGTGCCCGGACCGATCAAGACCCCGGGAATCACCGGCCTGGCCCCCAACGAGGAAGAGGCCAAGTCGCTCCGCGCGTTCTTCGCGCAGCAGGTTCCCCTCGGCCGGATGGGCGAGCCCGCCGAGGCTGCTGCGGCAGCGCTCTTCCTCGCGTCCGACCAGAGCAGTTTTGTCACAGGGTCCGAGCTCTACGTCGACGGTGGACTGAATCAGGTCTGAGTGGTTCTCCCTCCTGGGGCGGTGCTCGGTGGGGTCGCAGAGATGCCCAGCTGTGTCTGTGGTGCAGCCGGGGCCGTCACCAGGGGGTTGACGGCGCGCCGATTCGGTGCTTCTTGGGTAGCGTGAATGAGTCGACGTGCACCATCCGGTCGTATTCCCCGAGGGAATCAGCCGCCGCGGGAATCCGTCCGCCGCGGGTTCACCCGGATTTCCCGGTGAGCGAGGGAAGGATCCGCGCCGTGGCTTTCATCACGACCGCAGACGGAACCAAGATCTTCAAAGGACTGGGGGCCGGGGCAGCCGATCGTGTTCCTCGTGGAAGCACATCTCCGGTGTCCACCACGAGATGTTTTCCCACCCCGAGCTGTCGCCTCAACACGGCGAAATCTGATCACTCCGCACAAGAACATCGACGTCCTGGCCAACACGGACCTGGAGGTCCAGCTCCGCCAGCACAACACGGAATACATCGCCATCGCCGGCATGGTGGGGACGACGTGCGTGGAGTCGACCGCCCGCAGCTGCATGGAACACAGCTTCCACATGACCACGTTCACCGATGCGACCGTGGCAGTCGGGGGGCCGGGACGCCTACGACGCGATGATTCTTCGGTATCCGTTCATCTCACATGCGACGCTCACGGTCGACGAACTCCTCACCGCCACGCGCGCACCGGCGGCCTGAGGGCCCTTACCGGGAGCACGCGGTGAGGACCGTCGAATCGCGCGCTCGACCGACCGACCTCGCCTCATCCGTCAAGACCGCCGAGGCGGCCCTACACCCGAATTCCATGTCGATCGATGCGGAGGACGCACATGCGCCCTGAGGAAGGCGTGCTGATCGTGGGGGCCGGCCCCGCGGGACTGATGCTCGCGGGCGATCTGGCCGAGGCAGGGATCGCCTGCACCATGGTGGAGCGCCGCGAAGGGGAGTCCCAGCTCACCCGGGCGTTCGCCGTGCACGCCCGGACGATGGAGCAACTCGACGCCCGCGGGATCGCCGACGACTTGCTCAAGACCGGACTACGCAATCCGGTCCTGCAGTTCTTGCAGATCGACCTCTCACGGCTGCCGACCCGCTACCCGCACGTCCTGGTGACCCCGCAGTACAACACCGAGCGTCTGCTCCGCTCCCGCGCTCTCACCCACGGAGTGGACATCAAGAGCGGCTACGAGGCGACCGGTCTGCGGCAGGACTCCAAGGGCGTCGACGTCGAGGTACGCGCCCCGGACGGCACGGTGCAGACCCTGCGTGCCGCCTACGTGGTGGGCGCTGACGGCCGCAACAGCAAGGTGCGTGAGTCCCTCGGCCTCCCCTTTCCCGGCCGGTCCGCGGTTCGTTCAATGATGCTTGCAGACGTACGCCTGGCCGAGCCACCGAGAAAACCTCCCACCGTCGGGGCGGTGGGAGACGCCTTCGCCATCGTCGTGCCCTTCGGCGACGGCTGGTTCCGCGTCATGGCCTGGAACCGTCACCACGACATGCCTGACACCACGGCCGTCGATCTCGACGAGATCCGCGCAGTCGCCCAGCGGGCCCTCGGGAACGACTTCGGCATGCGGGACGCACGCTGGCTCTCCCGGTTCCACAGCGATGAACGCCAGTGCCCCCGTTACCGCGTCGGCAGGGTCTTCCTCGTCGGCGACGCCGCGCACGTACACTCACCCGCCGGCGGGATGGGCCTCAACACCAGCATCCAGGATTCGGTCAACCTCAGCTGGAAACTGGCGGCTGTCCTGCACGGCCGGGCTCCGGACGCTCTGCTCGACACGTACGAGGCCGAGCGGCATCCGGTGGGCCATCGGGTACTTCGGATGAGCGGCGCACTTCTGCGTGGGGTACTGACGACGCCAAAGGCGATGTGCGGATTCCGCGACCTCTTCGCCCGCACGGTGCTGCGCATCCGGCCCGTAGCCCAGCGGGCCGCCCGGGCGATTTCCGGACTCGACATCGCCTACGCCGCTCCGAGTGGCGCACCCCCGCTTGCCGGCAAGCGCGTTCCCGACCTGCCACTGACCGACGGGAAGCGGCTGTACGAGGCTCTGCGCACCCGGCGCTTCGTGCTCGTCACCGCCGCGGATGCGCCGCTCCCCACCGCGGTGACTGAAGGCTGGGCCGACGAGGTCGAGTTCGTGTCCGTGCCAGGCCTGACAAGAAGGGCCCTGCTGGTCAGGCCGGACGCGTACATCGCGTGGACCACCTCGGAGGAACATCCGCAACGCCGGGCCGAGGACGCCCGACAGGCCCTGACGGACTGGTGTGGTGCAGGCGCTACCGCCCATCAAGGCACCTCTACCTCCAGATAGGACCGACCGGCAAATGGATCACTTGAGGCGTCGGGTGGTGGGCCGGCCGTCCCAGCGATAGCGGCTCGTCGAACGTCGGATGAGCATGCGGAGCGTGACGAATGCGGCGGCGAGGTAGAGGGAGAAGTCCACGGCGCTGCCGTCCTGCTCGGTGCAGCGCCGCAGCTTGCCGTAGCCGTTCATCTCACGCGCGCGAACGCTCGACCACCCACCGTTTGCCGGCCCGGATCGGTGCGGGCACGCCCTTGCGGGCGATCTCGCCGGTGAAGCCGGACTCGGCGAGCAGGGCTCGGGTCTTGGCGCTGTCGTAGCCGCGGTCGAGGTTGACGTGCTCTAGGAGTGCTCCCACCTGGGCTTTCGCTGCTTCAAGGGTGGGGCCAAGGAGCGGTGAGTCGTGCCGGTTGGCGCTCGCGGAGACGATCCTCAGCGGGACCCCGGCCGCATCCGAGGCCACCGATCGCTTCAGTCCCTGCTTGCCCCGGTCGACCGGGGAGCGTCCGGCTTTCTCGCCGCCGAGGGAGCTTTCGTGATGCAGCCGTCCACGGAGATCTCGGCCAGTCCGAGGCCGATCATCTGGTCGTACACCTGGCACGCCAGCGCGTGGACCTGCTCTGATATGCCCATCTGCGACAAAGTTCGACGCGGCGTCGGATCGTACGGTCCGAGCAGCCCGGGCTGGCGATCCGCTCATATCCGGTGCCGTGGACCAGGGCGTGCACAATGTGCTCGAAGACGATCCGGTCCGGGACCCGGCGACGGTGACAGCCCAGCGGGTGGGTCGGCGCATACTCATCCCGCGCGGGCAGCAGGGCGGCGAAGTGGTCCCACAGGGGTTCGAGCAGGGTGGCACAGCAGGCACGGGCCCTCCAGTGATCATTGAGCGTAGAGAACTCCGTGATCACCAGGCCCGTGCCTGTCTCGTACCCACAGCGTCCAGCCGCCAGGCAGCCCACCATTCGCCGGTCGGTCTTATCGAGCGAGACCTGTCATGACCGCCGAACCGATCCACCTCGACCGCGACCAGGCTGCTTCCCGCAACGGCTGACCCACCAGCGCAACCGCGCCTACCCCAACGTGCAGACCTGCCGCCCGCCAACGGCCGGGCATTCCGCCAGGCCGGGCGGCGGTCGGACCTCTCATCAGCGTCGATCCCCAGGCCGTGCCGATCGGCCGGGCCGTTCCGGGACAGGGGTCTTTCCCCGATGCGAACGGACCGGGCCCGGTGGTGTCCTGCATGTCGTGCCCGTGATCGCGGGGACTCCGCTGACATCGATGTGCACTGAAAGGCCGGTCATGAGGACGACATTCTGGGACGCCGCGGCGAACCGCCGGTCCCTGCTGCGCACGGCGGCCGCGCTGCCCACGGCCGCCGCTCTGGTCGGCGGGGCCCTGGGCGGCACGGCCGCCGCCGCGGCCGGCACCCCCGGGCTTCCTGATTTCGCGCCCGTCCCGCCCTCCGCGACCGGGCCGAAACTCAACGACGCGGGTTACTTCGTGGGCCGGATCCACGGACACCTCTACTGGGTGACCGACGGCTTCTACCAGGTGATGTTCCTCAGCACCCGGGAAGGCGTCGTCCTGGTCGACGCCCCTCCGACCATCGGCCACAACCTGCTGCGGGCGATCGCGGAGGTGACAGGGGCCAACGGCCGTCCGGCAAAGGTGACCCACCTCGTCCACTCGCACTCGCACGCCGACCACGTGGGCGCCTCGTCGATCTTCGGCAAGGACGTCGTCCGCATCGGACATGCCGAGTGCCGGCGCCTGCTGCTGCGCGCCGCCGACCCGAACCGCCCGGCGCCGACCGTCACCTTCGAGAACCGCTACACGCTGCACGTCGGCGGTGAGCGGCTGGAGTTGGCCTACCACGGCCCCAACCACTCCCCGGACAACATCTTCATCCACGCGCCCGAGCACGGGACGCTGATGGTCGTCGACATCCTGTATCCGGGCTGGGTGCCGTTCAAGAACCTGGCGGTCTCCCAGGACATCCCTGCCTGGCTGCGGGCGCAGGACATCGCCATGGGGTACCCGTGGCGGACCCTGGTCGGCGGCCACCTCGGCCGGCTCGGCGTGCGCGCGGACGGCGACCTCCAGCGCGCGTACATGGCCGACCTCGAAGCCTCCACCCGGGCAGCCATGAACCTGGACCCCACGCCCTACTTCGACAAGTACGGCCCCCAGGGCAACTCGTGGGCGGTCTTCAAGACCTATCTCGACGCGGTGGCGGCGCAGGCCGCCGCACCGGTCGCCGCGAAGTACACCGGGCTCCTCGCGGCCGCGGACGTGTTCACGCTCGACAACGCGGCGGCCCTGGTCGAGTCCTTCCGCATCGACGCCGGGACGCTGGGCCCGTTCGGCACCCGCCCCTGACGCCGGCTCCTGTCCTCCGCTCCCGATCCTCCGCCCGGTCCCCACCGGACCCGCTCACCCATCGATTCCGCTCGCGAGAAAGGCCCGACGGCCATGACCAGTCCCACACCCGTCCTCTTCATCCACGGCCTGTGGCTGCACAGCACGTCCTGGCAGCCATGGATCGGCCTGTTCAGCGACGAGGGCTACGCCCCGTCCGCGCCCGGATGGCCCGGCGACCCCGACACCGTGGAGGAGGCGCGGCAGAACCCCGAGAGCATCGCCGACCACGGCATCGACGACGTCGTCGAGCACTACGCGTCCATCATCCGCGGTATGGGCACGCTGCCCATCCTCATCGGCCACTCCTTCGGCGGCATGATCGCGCAGAAGCTGCTCGGCCAGGACCTGGCCGCCGCCGCGGTGGCGATCGACGCGGCGCAGATCAAGGGGGTCCTGCCGCTGCCGCTGTCGGCGCTGCGGTCGACGCTGCCGGTGTTCAAGAACCCGGCGAACAAGCACCGCGCGGTGTCCCTGACCGCGGAGCAGTTCCGCTTCGCGTTCGGTAACGCCGTGAGCGAGGAGGAGTCGGACGCCCTGTTCGCGCAGTGGACCATGCCCGCGCCGGGCAAGCCGCTGTTCGAGGCCGCCGCGGCGAACTTCAACCCGCATTCACCGGCCAAGGTCGACACCGAGAACTCCGGGCGCGGCCCGCTGCTGCTGATGTCCGGCGGCAAGGACCACACCGTCCCGGAGACCGTCACCCGCGCGACACTCAAGCAGTACCGGCACTCCGAGGCGGTCACCGACTTCATGAACTTCCCCGACCGCGGGCACTCGCTCACCATCGACAGCGGCTGGCGCGAGGTCGCGGACGAGGCGCTGGCCTGGCTGCGACTCCAGGGCCTGGAGGCGTCGCGGTGACCGCTGCTTCGCACGACCTCGGCCTCGAGGGGCAGCGGGCGGTGGTCACGGGCGCCGGCCGGGGCATCGGCCTGGCGATCACGCAGGGCCTGCTCAGGGCCGGGGCCCGGGTCGTCGCCGGGACCAGGAAACGCACGGAGGAACTCGACGACCTGATCGAGCAGGGAGCGGAACTCACCGTCTTCGAGGTCGACCTCGCCACTCCCGACGGCCCGGGCGCGCTCGTCGCCGCCGCGGTGGAACGGCACGACGGGCTCGATGTCCTGGTGAACAACGTCGGCGCGGTGCGGCCACGGGTCGAGGGCTTCCTGGCCATGACCGACGCCGACTGGGACTGGACGTTCACGGTCAACCTCATGGCCGCGGTGCGCACCACCCGCAGCGCGCTGCCGCATCTCGTCGACACCGGGGACGGCCGGATCGTCACCGTCTCCTCGGTCAACGCCCGGCTTCCCGATCCGCTGGTCATCGACTACAGCGCCGCCAAGGCCGCCCTGTCCAACTTCTGCAAGGCGCTGTCGAAGCAGGTGGGTCCGCAGGGCGTGCGGGTCAACTCGGTGAGCCCGGGGCCGGTCGAGACCGAGCTGTGGCGGGGCGCGGACGGGGTGGCCGCGACCGTCGGCGCGAGCCTGGGCCTGGATCCGCACGCCGTCGCCGACACCGCCGCGGCCGCGGCGGTCACCGGCCGGTTCACCCTGCCCTCCGAAGTGGCCGACCTGGTCGTGTTCCTGGCCGGCCGGCGGTCGGGCAACGTCACCGGCGCCGACTTCCTCATCGACGGCGGCATGACCGACACCCTCTGATCGCGGAGGGAACCACTACCGATCCTGGAGCCCGAGTGAGATTCCACCTGCCCGGAAACCCGCGCCGAAACCGCCGCCTGCTCGGCACGGCCCTCGCCCTGGCCGTCGCCCTAGGGGTGACCACGTTCACCACGAACGCGGCCCCCGCGTCGGCCTCGTCCGCCGGCGAGCGGCTGCCCGCGGGGTTCAGCGAGCACAAGACCCGCGTCGCCGGTATCGGCCTGCATTACGTCATCGGCGGCCACGGGCCGACGTTGCTGCTCCTCCACGGCTACCCGCAGACCTGGTACGAGTGGCACGGCATCATGCCCGCCCTCGCCGCGCACTACACGGTGATCGCCCCCGATCTGCCCGGCGCCGGGCAGAGCGACGCCCCGCCCTCCGGCTACGACAAGAAGACGATGGCCGCCGAGCTGCACGCGCTGCTGGTGTCGCTCGGCAGGGGCGGTGACGTGCGGATCGTCGGCCACGACATCGGCACGATGGTCGCCTACTCCTACGCCGCGCAGTACCCGGCGACGGTGAAGAAGCTGGTCCTCAGCGAGGCGCCGATCCCGGACGAGGGCATCTACTCCATCCCCTCGCTGACCGAACACGGGCCCGGAGTCTGGAACTTCGGGTTCTTCAACCTGACCGACGGCCTGCCCGAGAACATGATCAAGGGCCGGGAGGTCGCCTGGACCGCCGGCTTCATCGGCGGGTTCGAGGGCGTCCGGGGAGCGGTGAGCCCGGCCGACATCCGGGTGTTCGCGCACTACCTGCGCGACACCGCCCACCTCAAGGCGAGCCTCGCCTGGTTCCGGGTGTTCCCCCAGGACATCCGCGACAACGAGGAGTTCGTGAAGACCCCGCTGCGGATGCCCGTGCTCGCCATCGGCGCCTCCGGCAGCCTCGGCGACGCCGAGGGCGAACAGGCCGAGAAGTACGCCTCCGACGTCACCGGGGTGACCATCGCGCACTCCGGCCACTGGATCTACGAAGAACACCCCGAGGAACTGACCGCCATGCTGCTCGGCTTCCTGGGCCGTCCCGCCTCGCCTCTGGAGAAGCGATCGTGATCAAGGATTTCCCCGGCTTCGATGCCACACCCGACGCCGAGCCGTTCTGGTTCCTCGGCGGGCAGGCCAGGATCCTGCTCCCGGGCCGGGCGACCGGCGACGCGATGAGCGTGATGGAGTTCTCCGACCCGATAGGTCACGCGCCGCCGCACCACGTGCACGAGAACGAGGAAGAACTCTGGTTCGTGCTGGACGGCGAGGTGTCCTTCTTTGTCGGCGACAAGCGCCACGACCTGATCCCCGGGCAGGTCGCCTTCGGCCCGCGCGGCGTGCCGCACAGCTACCTGGTCCGTTCCGAGGGCGCGCGGCTCGCCGTCGTCTTCAGCCCGGCCGGCATCGAGGAGTGGTTCAGGGCCAACGGTGTCCCGGTGACCGACGCCAGGGACATTCCGCCGGCCTTCGACCTGGCGTCGATCGTGGGCTCGGCCGAGGCCTTCAAGCTGCGCGTCACCGGGCCGCCGCCCACGCTGTGACTCCTCATCAGGTATGGATATCGAGAAGGGAAGTCCGACATGAGGTTCACCCTGCCGGTGCCGTCCGGCCGAGCCCTCCTGCGACGCAGGAGCATGCTGATCCCCGCGCTGGTGGCCGCGGCCCTGCTCGCCGTCCCGGCGAGTTCCGAGGCCGTGCCGCGCTTGTCCGCCCCCGCGCCCGCCGCCGCGCACACGGCCGAGCCAACGGTCGTCCTGGTGCACGGCGCCTTCGCCGACTCCTCCAGCTGGAACGGGGTCGTGACCCGGCTGGAGCGCGAGGGCTACCCCGTCCTCGGCGTGGCGAACCCGCTGCGCGACCTGGCCGGTGACGCGGCCTACGTCTCCAGCGTCCTCGACACCATCCCCGGGCCGGTCGTCCTGGTCGGGCACTCCTACGGAGGTGCGGTCATCACCGATGCCGCCGCGGGCCACGCCAACGTCAAGGCCCTGGTCTACATCGCCGCGTTCGCACCCGACCAGGGCGAGAGCGCCCTGGGGATCACCCATGAGTACCCGGGCAGCCGGCTGCCGTCGTCCCTGGTGGTGCGGCCGTTGCCCGGCGGCGGCCAGGACGCCTACATCGACCCCGCCGCCTTCCAGCAGGTCTTCGCGGCGGACGTGCCGGCCCGCGAGACCCGGCTGATGGCGGCCGCGCAGCGCCCGGTGGCCGTGGGTGCGCTGGCCGCGCCCAGCAGCGCACCGGCCTGGCGGACCATTCCGTCGTGGTACCTGGTCGCCGGAGCCGACCAGGCCATCCCGCCGGCCGCCGAGCGGGCCATGGCGCAGCGTGCCCACTCCCGCACCGTGACGGTACGGGGTGCCTCGCACGCCGTGCCGGTCTCCCACCCGGGAGCCGTCGCGGACCTCGTCGAGGCGGCCGCCCGGGCCACCACCTGACCGACCGGCACCGGTAGGCACCGCAACGGCGGGACCGTGCGGCACCGCGCGGACCCGCCGCCGGGCGGCGGGCGTCAACCCGCCGAGGGCGGCCGCGGCGAGGGCTGATCGCCGTGGCGGGTCAGTGCGGCGGCCAGCTGGCCCCGGGAGGCGACGCCGAGCTTGGGGAAGATGCGGTACAGGTGCGAGCTGACCGTACGGTGCGACAGGAACAGCCGCTGTCCTATCTCGCGGTTGGACAGTCCCCGCGCCGCCAGTTCGGCGATCTGGGTCTCCTGCGGCGACAGCAGTTCACGGGGGTTCGACGTGGGCTGCCACCCGCGCTCGCCCGTCGCGCGCAGCTCCTGGTCGGCGAGGTTCGCCCAGGTGCGGGCACCGACGGCGTCGAACGCCGACCGTGCCGCCCGCAGCGGTCCGCGCGACTCCAGGACACGTCGCTGCCGGCGCAGCCACGAGCCGTACGCCAGGTCGATCCGGGCACGATGCCAGGGCAGTTGGGAAGCCGCCCCGTCCATGGCGGCCCGGAACAGCGGCTCGGCCGACGCGCGGTCGGCCAGCACCGCTCTCGCGTACTCCAGGGCGATGGCCGCCCCCGTGGGAGGGGAGTCGCCCACGAGCCGTTCGATGGAGGCCAGCGCGGTTCTCGCCTGGGCCCGCCGATCGGTGCGGACGGCGGCGTCGGCCAGGTAGCCGAGCGCCCACACCTGCTGCATCCGCTGGAACGCGGGGTCGGCGGGCTCGAACACGCGGTGGAGCTCGCCGTACGCCTGCTCGTGCCGGTTCGCGCCCAGCTCTGCGGTGCCGCGGGCCAGCTGCACGCCGGCCAGCAGGGACGACGCGGCGTTCGGCGTGCGCAGCGCGGCGTGCTCGGCCTCCGCGAGCAGTTGGTGGCGGGTGTCCCAGCCCTCGCGTACCGCGTCGATCAGCGCCACGGCGATGCGCGCGGTCGCGGCCCACAGCGACTGGCCCGTCTCGTCGGCGAGCCGCATGGCCTCGTCGGCCGAGCGCGCCGGGTCGAAGACCCCGAGGTAGACCTCGGCCCAGGCCCGGATCGCGAGCGCCTCGGCGAGCAGACTCATGCGGCCCTGGGCGCGGAGTTCCCGGACGGGGGTGGACAGGAAGCCGACGGCCTGCCGGAAATCGCCCGTGCAGAACGCGGCGATGCCCAGCAGGCCGGCGAGTTCCGGTTGCCCGTCGGCGTCCGCCGGCCATCGGGCGAGCTGCTCGATCACCATCGGCGTCCGCTCGTGGAATCCGCACAGCGCGTGCAGGGCCAGCAGCCGCGGGTCGTGGGCCGGCAGGTTCACCTGCTCCGCGGCCCGGACGATCTCGTGCCGCACCGTCGGACCGGGATCGCGCCACCACACTCTCCGGGCCGCACCCACCAGCAGCTGCATGGCGAGGTCGACGTCCTGTTCGCCGGTGGCGTGCTCGGCCAGGCCCACCAGGTGGCGCACTTCAGCGGGTTCACCCGTGGAGCCGTCGTGGAAGACGCCTTCGAGCCACGCGAGCCGCGACTGGTCGCGGTGCCGGAGCGTCATCCCCGCGACCTGGGCCTTGATCTGCTCGACGTGGCTGAACCGGCCCAGTTGGAAGCCGAGTTCGGCGGCGCCGAGCAGACGTGCGGCCTGCGACCGCGGGTCCGGGCTCAGGGCGGCCGCCCGTTCCAGCCACGCGGCGGCCGAGGCGATCGCACCGCGGCGCTGGGCGTTCCCGGCGGCGTGCTCCAGCTCGGCCGCGATCCGTTCGTCACGGCCCGACACCGAGGAGGCCCGGTGCCACACCGCGCGGTCCGGATGACCGGTCAGGACGCGCGCGAGCGCCGCGTGGGCCTCCCGGCGTGCGGCCGCCGTCATGCCCTGCCGGAGGGCCGAGCCGACCAGCGGGTGGGCGATGCGGTACCGCTCGCCGGTCACGGTCAGGAGCCCGTGCTCGAAGGCCGGTTGCGCCGCGCCGAGGTCGACCGGCGAACCGTGGAGGATGCCCGCGGCGGCGAGGACGTCGTCGAGGTCGTCGCCGTCGTCCACCGCCGCGACGGTCAGGACGGCGCGGACGGCCGGGTCGAGGTGCTCGGCACGCGTGGCGAACGCCCGCTCCAGGCGGGTGGTCATGGGCAGGTCCTCGTCGAACTCGGTCCACGCGTACCGTCCCGACTCCAGCGCGCCGGCGAACTCGACCAGGGCGAGCGGGTTGCCGCGGGCCTGCCGCAGCACGCGCTCCCGCACGGCTGCCGGCAGATGCGGCGCCCGTGCGTCCAGCAGTTCGGCCGACGCGGCGTCGTCGATGCCGTCCAGTGCCGTCCACTCGATCGTGTGGGGGTCCGCGAACGGCAGGGCCTCGGGCCGCGACGTGCACAGCACGACCACCCGCTCACCGGCCATCCGGCGGCAGACGAAGCCCAGTACGTCGGTCGACGGCTGGTCCAGCCAGTGCAGGTCGTCGAGGCAGACCAGGACGGGGCCGTCCCCCGCCGCGTCGACGAGCAGTTCCAGAACCGCCAAGGCGGTGAAGAACGGCTGCACCTCGATGGAGTCGCTCATGGCGAAGCTGACGAGGAGGGCGTCGCGCTGGGGGGCGGGCAGCCGGTCGAGGCGTGGGAGCAGGGGACGCAGCAGTTGATGGAGGCCGGCGAAGGGGAGGTGCGTCTCGGACTGGCTGCCCCGCGCGGTGAGCACCGTGAACCCGGCGGATCGCGCGTGCTCCACGACCTCCGCCTGCAGCGCGCTCTTGCCCACCCCGGGCTCCCCGAACAGCCCGACCGCCCGGCCTCCGGAATCGACCGCGTCCAAGTGCCCGAACAAGGAGCGTAGTTCGTTGTCGCGCCCGACGAGACGCCGGTCGTTGGTAGTGCTCACGAGAATCGATCATGCGGTCGGCGGCGCCGCATGTCCACCCGCGCCGGATCGCGGCGCGGCCGCTCGGCGGGCCGGGGCCGCGTGGGGATCAGCCGGTCGTCGGCCCGCCGAGTGCGGCGGCGATCCGCCGGCGCGAGGTGATGCCGAGCTTGCGGAACACCTTGTTCAGATGGAACTCGACCGTCGAGGTCGTGATGAACAGCCGGGAGGCGATCTCAGCGTTGGTCAGTCCCGAGGCGGCCAGCAGCGCCACGTGCCGTTCCTGGGGCGTGAGATCGGACCTGGTCTCCGGAACGCGCCGACGCGCCTTCTCCCCGGTCGCGAGCAGCTCGATCCGGGCGCGCTCGGCGAACAGGGTCGCGCCCCAGGCGTCGAAGGACTCGTACGCGGCCCGCAGGTGCTCCCTGGCCTCGGCCCGGCGCTTGCGCCGCCGGAGCCACTCGCCGAACAGCAGCCGCGACCGGGCGTGTTCCGCGGCCAGCGGGACGTTGCCCAGGAGGTCGATCGACTCCCGGTACCACGTCTCGGCGTCGGCGCCCTCCTCGGTCAGGGCCCGGCAGCGGGCCAGGAGCCCCAGTGCCCACGGCGTTCCGGCCAGCCGCGCGCGGTGTTCGAGCCGCTGGAGCGCCAGAGCCGCCGTGCGCCGGTCGCCCGCGCGGACGGCGGCCTCGACGAGGAGCGGCAGCATGAGATTGCCCTCCGACGGGACGTCCTCCTCGTAGGCGGGCAGTGCGTGGCGCAGCGCCTCGTCGTAGCACGCCATGCCCAGTGCGAGAATGCACCGGGCGTGGAGCGCCAGCTGGCGCAGCATGCCGAGTCCGTACGCCGCGGCGACGGCGTCCATCGCCGCGGTGACGGCGCGCACCTCGCTCTCCTTGCCCATCCACGCGTACAGCAGGGCCTTGTTGAGGTCGCCCTGAGTCGCCAGGCCGATGGCCGCGGCGTAGTCGTCGGCCTCGGCGAGGAGTGCGTCGGCCGTGGTCAGCCGCCCGTTCCAGATCTCGGTGTAGGCCTGGACCGTCAGGGACAGGCTGAGGCTGTACAGCGCTCCCTGGGTGCGGTTCTCGGCGGCGAGCCGGCCGGCGATCCCGGCGTACGCCTCGATGTCCCACACGTCGCCCGCCACGAGGCCCACGACGATGCTGAGCGGGCTGGCCATGTCGTGGAGTTCAGCCGACGCGCGGAGTTTCGCCAGGGCCTCACGGATCACCGGGACGCTGCTCTCGTAGCCGTAGGTGGTACGGAGGGCCAGGCCCTCGATCAGCCGGTCGGGGCTCCAGGCCGGGGCGTCCTGGTCGTGGGGGGCGCTGATCACGACCTTGGCCACCTCGGCCAAGGTCGTGCGGTGCATGGTGTGCTGGGCGATGACGGCGGCGTGCATGGCCTCGTAGAGCAGCTCCCGGGTCATGCGGGGATCCGCGTCGCCGAGTTCGGCCACGGCGTCGAGCATCATGGCGGGGACGCGGTCGTTGTGGGTCTCGAAGAGCTCTGCCGAGGCCCGTATCCGCAGCGCACGAGCGCGGGCGGCGGGCCGGTCGAGGGCGGGGAGGGCCAGGTCGAGCAGGGGGTGCACGGCGGCGTGGTCGCCGGAGGCCAGATGGGCCTGGGCCGCGCCGAGGTAGCGCTCGGCGCGGATGGCCGGCTCGGTGGTGAGTTCGGCCGCCCTGGACAGGAAGAGCGCCTGAGCGGAATAGCCGCCCCTGGCCCGGGCCCGGTCCGACGCGGCCTCCAGGTCCGCGGCCGCCGCGTCGTCGGTGCCGAGGACCGCCTCGGCACGGTGCCAGGCCCGCCGGTCGGGGACGCGGGCCGGGTCGCTGGCCGCTTCGAGGGCGGCGTGGATCCGCCGCCGGTCGTCCCCGGAGGCCGCCGCGTAGACCGAGGACCGGATCAGCGGATGCCGGAACCCGGCGCCGGGCCCGTGCTCCAGCACGCCGGCCCCGACGGCGGCGGTCGCGGCACTGGCCGGCAGGCCCAGCGCGCCCGCCGCGTGCCGGACCACCGCCATGTCGTCGGTCGGCGCCGCCGCCATGAGGAGGAGAAGCGTCCGGGTGTCCGGCGGCAGCGCCGCCACGCACTGCCGGAAGTGCTCCTCCAGCAGCCTGCTCACCGGCAGCGGCTCGGGCAGCGGTGCGACCCCGGCCAACTGCTCGGCGCCCAGGTGCGCGGCCAGTTCGACGAGGGCCAGCGGATTGCCCCCGGTGCCGGTCACGATCCGGTCCGCAACGGCCGGGTCCAGGTGCCCGGCGACGGCACGGACCAGCACCTCCCGGGCGTCGGTGTCGGGCAGCCCGCCGACCCGCAGCGAGGGCAGGGCGTCGAACAGCCCCCGGTCGCCGAGGCCGTCCCTGGCCGCGAAGATCAGGCCCAGGGAGTCGGCGTGAAGGCGCCGGGCGACGAAGGCCAGTGTCGCGGACGACTCGGGGTCGAGCCAGTGGACGTCGTCGATCAGGCACAGCATCGGCAGCTCCGACGCCGCGTCGGACAGCAGGGTCAAGGTCGCCAGCCCGACGAGGTGCCGGTCCGGGTGGGCTGCGTCGGTCAGGCCGAACGCGCCGTTCAGGGCGGCCTGTTGCCGGGTGGGAAGCCGGTCGGCGCGGTGGAGGTGCGGCCGCAGGAGCCGGTGCAGCGCGCCGTAGCCGAGGGGCCTTTCGGCCTCGACGCCCACCAGCCGGGTGACCGCGACGCCGGTGGCCTCGGCCGCCGCGTGGTCCAGCAGCCGCGTCTTGCCGATCCCGGCCTCACCCACCAGCACCAGGACGCCGCTGAGTCCCTCCCGTACCGCTTCGAGCAGCCGTCCGATCGCCTCGCGTTCGGCGGGGCGGCCGACCATCGCCCGCCCCGTCGCCGAACGAGCACCGTGCCACGCCATGGGAATCCCCTGTCATCGAGCTCCTGACGTGAGAAAACACTAGGAGCGCGAAGGCGACGCAATCGACCGTCACATGACGGTGTTTGTGCGCACGTCCCGCGGCCGGACGCGGCAAGGACCCCGGCAGGTGGCCGGCCGCGACGCGGCCGACCTTCGCACCTGTCGCACCCGCGCGGCCTTCCCGACCGGCAAGACCTTCCCCATCTGGAACCAGTTCCGTGCCTCAGAACGGGGGATCGTGGTGCCAGGGGCTGCCCGTCAGCTCGGGCAGCCGGGGGTTACGTCGTTGGAGAAGGGCCAGGGCGTCCTCGACCCGGCCGAGGTCAATGAGACAGCCGGCCAGGTCATGCCTATTCCCGGGCGAATGCTGTTCGAGCACGGCGACAGCCTCCTCGGTGCGTCCGACTCCGGCGAGCAGCTCAGCGATGTGCGGCGCCGCGTACGAGGTGGCGCCCTCGGGGTGGGAGCGGGCCTGTGCGATCGCTTCGTCGACGCCGTCGCGGGCGGCGAGCAGCGGCAGCCGCATCCAGTACAGGTCCCATTCCTCCTCTCCCCCGCGGGCAGCGGCAAGCGCGTCGAGATACGCCAGGCCGTCCTCGGGACGCTCCTGGTCCAGGCACAGGTCGCACAAAGCATGGAGGATCCAGTCGTCCCCGCTGTGGGCGTCGGCCTGGACGCGCATCACGTCGATCGCTTCGTTGCCCCGACCGTGCCGGGCCAGGAGCCGCGCGAACTCGAAAGCCGAGTCGGGGTCACGGGTCACGGATCCATCGGCCTGCCGGTATGCCGAGATCGCCCCCTCCACGTCGCCGCGCTCCTCCAGCACTCTCGCAAGCTGTTGTACGGCGTGCCCCGAGTTTTCAGAGGCCGCAGCGGCCCGCAGTTCACCGAGCCGGCCCTGCCGCGCCAGTAGCGCAGTCAGTTGTTCACGGTGGCTGAGCAGCGTGGTGCTGCCGGTGCGCAACAGGGCAATCGCCTCGTCGGTGCGACCCTGGCGCTCGCGAATCGTGGCGATCAGCCCGTTCAGAGTGTCACGGTCGAGGCCCCGGCAACACCACGGAAAGTCGGAACACTCGTGCCCGGTCAGGGCGGCGAGCAGCGCGGCGGCCTCCTCGTCGAGGCCGGCAGCGCCAGCGACGTCCACCATAGCCACGGCGAGGGAAAGCTCGCTGAGGTGCGGGCGCAGCAGGGTGAACGCTTCCTCCGCGCGGCCGTGCCGGGCAAGCAGCCGCGTGTAGAACTCCAGCGCCATCGGATGCCCAGCCTCCATACGGACCCGGGTGATCTCGATCGCCTCCTCAACACGGCCCCAGCCCTCCAGCAACTCGGCCACCGCCACGACGGCCGTCCACCAGCCGGTTGCCCGATACGGGGCGAGCACCTCCAACGCCTCGGACTGCCGGCCCTGCTCACCCAGCAACCGTGCCCACGCCAGGGCGCAGAACCACTCCCCTCGCCCCGCCTGCTGCTCCACCACGGCAACGTGGCCGCGTTCGAGCAGTCGCGAGACGAGCTCTGGCGGGATGCAGCCGGATCGCGTCCGGGCCTTGTGGTCGAGATCAGTAGCGTCCACGGCCACGCACCATAGCGCTCGCCACTGACACGAAAAGTTCAGAGTGGGTGAGGTCAGAGCGCGCTGAGATGGGTTCGAAGCGGAGGGTTAGGCCGAGGCTGTTGGCTTCCTTGACCATGCGGCGCATGGCTCGTTCGGGGTTGCGCTTGGTGAAGTAGTCGGCGCCCGGCCGCCCCGTCAGCCACGACGCCGAGCTGTGCAAGGACCGCAACACCGTCGAGCGGTGCATCAACCGGCTGCGCAACTGGCGCGGGATCGCCACCCGCTACGACAAGACTCCCGAGAGCCACCTGGCCGGACTCCACTTGTGCGGCACGATGCTGTGGCTACGCAGCATCGCCGGACCTGCATGACTAGTGACCTCGTTCCCGGCCGAGGAAGCACGACAGGAGTCGCCTGAAGTCGTGCGGGTGCTCGAGCGCCGGCACGTGCCCGCATCGGCCGAGCACGTGCAGACGGACATCGGCCAGGTGTTCGAGCAGGGGCAGGGCTGCCGTCCCGAGCGGGGTGACTCGGTCCTCGGCGCCGTGGACGAGCAGCACGGGCGCGCGGACCCCTGCCAGCGTTTGCGCCGAGAGGGTGAGCTCGTCGGCCCAACGTGCCCTAGGTGGAGGGAACAACGACGCGAATGCGGCCGCCCCCGCTCGCATCGCAGCTGCACGGGCAGCGACGGCCGACTCGGTCACGAGCGCTTGGTCGAGGACGAGGCGACTCAACATGTCTCGTGCCCCGAGCGGGCCGGCGGGGGCGGCCCAGACCGCGTCGAGCTCGGCGGACAGCGGCGCCCCGGGGGCGCCCATCGTCGAGACCGCCACGACACGGGTGACCTGCTGGGGACGCGCGGCCGCCAACGCCAGCGCCACGGCACCGCCCATGGAGTGGCCCACCACGGCGTAGTGCTCGACACCGAGAGCATCCATCAGGCCCGCGGCCTGCTCCGTCCACAGCCGGAGCCCACCCCTGGAGCCCGCCGCGATTGGTGTACGGCCGAACCCCGCCTGGTCAGGAGCCACCAGGTGCCAGGACGTGCCCAGCGCCTGTGCCGTCGTTGCCCAGGCGCCGGATCCGGTCGTACCGGGTCCGGAGCCGTGCAGCATCAGCACCGCGGGCCCGGTGCCGCTCTCCATGACGTGGACGGGGGAGCCGTCGACTGTGATGGTCCGAAGTGCCGTCACTGAGACAGGCCAGGTGTGGTCATGCCGATGCGGAGTTGATGGACTTCGAGAAGAGCTCCATCATCGCCCC
>NZ_CBDRCM010000083.1:0-25778 GCF_965342435.1 Actinacidiphila sp. bgisy160
TCTGTCCCCCGAGGAGCTGACCAGGTTGCGGACCGACGGGGTGATCTGAGCGATGGCGGGCACCAGGGGGCGCGACGTCGTACGGTCGCACACCACAGAGCAACCGGTGGCGGTGCCGGGCACCGGCCACCGGTGGGCCGGGGCAGCGGGGCTGCCCTGACCGAAGCACCACCCGCGACGGGACCGGGCCCGCGTGAACCACGCGGAGCGGACCCGCCGCACAGCACGAAAAGAGCACGGGGGCCGGCACGGGTCGGTCTCCACGGAGACCGACCCGTGCCGGCCCCAGGTCCAGGGGGCGCTGGCCAGACTCTTTCGAGGCAGGGGAATCATGACAATGGCGTCAACGACATCGACGTCCCAACCACCCGTCACCTACCGAGAGGTGACCGACCACAACGGCCGGGTCTTCCGCGTCGGCGAGTCCGACGTGGAGATCATGGGCCGGAAGCGCAAGTGGATGGTCATCCTGCCGTGGATAGGCATGATGGGCATCAGCTCGGCGGAGTACGCCTTCGCGTCCGCCGAGGACACGCTCCACACCGCGCATTCGTGGAGCAGCCTGCACATCTTCTGGATGCTCGGGGTCTGGGTGTTCTTCCAGGCCGCGGTGGCCTTCCCGGCGGGCAAGCTCCGTGAGTCCGGGAAGCTGCCGGCGCGCTGGGCGATGATGCTCGGCGCCGTGGGCACCTTCCTGGGCTACCTGTCGCTGGCGTTCGCACCGCACGTCGTCGTCGCGTACATCGGCTTCGGCATGTTCAGCGGCATGGGCGCCGGCATGGTGTACGCGACCTGCGTGAACATGGTCGGCAAGTGGTACCCGGAGCGGAAGGGAGGCAAGACCGGCTTCGTCAACGGCGGTTTCGCCTACGGCTCGGTGCCGTTCGTCTTCCTCTTCACCGGCTACATGGACCTGACCAACTTCCGCTGGGTGCTGGTCTCGGTCGGTGTCCTCCTCGCGGCGACCGTCGCGGTGGCGGGGTACTTCTTCAAGGACCCGCCGAAGAACTGGTGGCCCGCCGACGTCGACCCGCTGAAGGTGCCGGACGACCCGCGGGCCCGGCGTGCCCTGGCGAAGAATCCGCCGGCCGTGCGGCAGTACACCCCCGCCGAGGCGTGGCGGACCGGCCGGGTGGCGCTGATGTGGTTCTGCCTGCTGTGCACCTCGGGCGTGAACATCTTCGGCATCGCCTTCCAGGTCGACATCGGCGAGGAGGCGGGCTTCGCCGGCGGGATCGTGGCCACGGCCATGTCCCTGAAGGCGATCGTCAACGGCACGGGCCGCGGCGTCATCGGCTGGCTGTCCGACCGCTACGGCCGCAAGCAGTGCCTGATCTTCGTCTGCCTCGTCCTCGGGCTCGCGCAGTACGGCATCCTGTGGTCGGCGGACATCAAGAACCTGCCGCTGTTCCTGATCTTCTCTTCCATCTCCGGATTCGGCGGCGGCGCGATCTTCCCGATGTTCGCGGCGATGACGGCCGACTACTTCGGCGAGAACAACAACGCGTCCAACTACGGCCTGGTCTACAGCTCCAAGCTGGTCTCGGGTCTGCTCGGTTCCGGCATGGGTGCCTTCGTCGTCGCCCACTGGGGACACAGCGGGGCGTTCACCCTCGCGGGTTCGATCTCGCTGTTCGCCGGCTTCGTCGCGCTCTTCCTCACCCCGCCGGGGCGTCCGAAGAAGAAGGACATCGAGCCCAACCCCCAGCCCATCAGCAGGGAGGCGATCTGACGTGACCGCCGGAGAGCACCCGGGGCTCCGGCACGGCATCCCGTGCCCGACGACCGGGTGTTCCTCCCGTCCGCCGCGGCGTCCCCGGACCACCCCCGTGTTCTAGCGGGACCATGCCGGCATGACGTGGGCCTCAGCCGTGGGACGCCACGGCTGAGGCCCACGCGGCGTTCAGCCCGAGCGGTCGGCGGCGATCGCCTTGTGGTGGCGGATGACCTCTTCGACGATGAACTTCAGGAACTTCTCCGCGAAGGCCGGGTCGAGGTGCGCCTCCTCGGCCATCTGGCGCAGCCGCTCGATCTGCTCCGCCTCGCGCTCGGGATCGGCGGGCGGCATGTTGTGCGCCGCCTTCAACTCGCCCACCTGTTGTGTGGCCTTGAAGCGTTCCGCGAGGAGGTGCACCAGGGCCGCGTCCAAGTTGTCGATGCTGCCGCGCAGGTGGCGCAGCCGCTCCAGGGCGGCCGTGTCGTCCGCGTGTCCGTCGTCCATCCGCCCAGACTAACCAGCGGAACGCCGATCAGTCGGCACGTCCCGTGGCGGCGACGGTCACGCCGAGGCCGATCATCGCGAGGCCGCCCGCACCGCCGACCAGCGAAAGGCGGCGCGGGGAACGGGCGAACCACGAACGGGCCGCGGCGGCCACCAGGCCCATGGTGCTGTCCGAGACGAGGGCGATCGCGTTGAAGACCAGGCCGAGCAGCAGCATCTGCACGGTGACGTGCCCGGCCGCCCGGGCGACGAACTGCGGCAGCACCGCCGCGTAGAACACCATCGTCTTGGGGTTCGAGACCCCGACCACGAAGCCCTCGCCGAGGGTGCGCAGGACGCCGCGCGCCGCCCCCGCGTCCGCGGACGCCATGGCGAGATCCCCGCGGTGCCGCAGCGCCCTGACGCCCAGGTACACCAAGTAGGCGGCGCCGGCGAGCTTGAGGGCCGCGAACAGCAGCGCCGAGCGCTCCACGACCGGGCCGACGCCGAGGGCGACGGCGACCACCAGGACGTACGAGCCGAGGGTGTTGCCGGCGACGGAGGTCAGCGCGACACGACGCCCGTGGGCGAGCGCGCGGCCGATGACGAAGAGGACGCTGGGGCCGGGGATCACCACGAGCACCAGCGACACCAGGGCGAATGCCGCCAGTCGGTCGAAGGACACCATTCCCGGAGGCTAATCGGGTATATCTTCCGGCGCACCGTATTAACACGGGGGACGAGGAGGCGGGACAGATCATGAGTGAGCCGCAGGGCGAGCAGCTGGAGGCCGTACGGGCCCGGCGGGAGGAACTGCGCGGGAGGTACCTGCGGGAGCCCGCGGCGCGACCGGCGACGAGGGCGGCGGGGGTGCACCACGTCGCGTTCATCTGCCGGGACGTCGAGGAGACCATCCGCTTCTACCAGGAGTTCCTGGGCTTCCCCCTGGTGGAGCTGGTGGAGAACCGGGACTACGCGGGCTCCAGCCACTTCTTCTTCGACATCGGGCACGACAACCTGCTGGGGTTCTTCGACTTCCCCGGCCACGAGCACCCCGAGCACCACGAGACGATCGGCGGGCTGCAGCACCTGGCGCTGTCGGTGACCGCCGAGCAGTTCGCCGAGGCCAAGCGCAAGCTGGACGAGGCCGGAACGGACTACCTCGGGCCGGACCGGGGCGTGGAGGACAGCCTCTACATCCGCGATCCCAACGGGGTCAACGTGGAGCTGTACCACGAGCGGCTGGGCCACTTCGACGGCAAGCCGCTGCTCTGAGCCGCCGGGGTCAGGCGTGGTCCGGCGTGGTCCGGCGGGGCGTGCCCGGGGCGTGGTCAGTCCTGGTGGGACCGCTGGTGGTAGGAGGTCCTGGTGTGCTCGGTGTGCGCGCGCATGACCTGCTGGGCCCGCTCGCCGTCGCGTCCGGCGATGGCCGCGATCAGCTCGCGGTGCTCGACCCAGGACTGCATGCCGCGCTGCCGGGCGACCGGGGTGTAGTACCAGCGCACGCGCCGCTCGACCTGCCGGGCGAGTTCGGCGAGCACCGCGTTGCCGGCGAGTTCCATGACGCAGGCGTGGAGGGCGGCGTTCGCCGCGACGACCGCGTCGACGTCGTCGGCGACGACGGCCGCCTCGCCCGCCTCGCACAGCTCCTCCAGCCGCTGCAGGCCCTTGGAGGTGGCGTTGGCCGCGGCGAGGCGGGCCGCCTCCGTCTCCAGCAGGGCGCGGACGACCAGGAGCTGGTCGGCCTCCTCGTCGGTGGGCTCGTGGACGAAGGCCCCCTGGGCGGGGCGCAGGTCCACCCAGCCCTCGGTGTTGAGCCGCTGCAGGGCCTCGCGCACCGGCTGGCGGGAGACCCCGAGGTGGCCCGCGAGTTCGGTCTCCACCAGGTGCTGGCCGGGAGTGAGCGAGCGGGTGATGATCAGCTCTAGCAGCGCCTCGTACACCTGCTCGCGCAGGGGTCCCGGACGCTGGAGCTTGGGCACGGATCCCTGCGACAGCCCGCTGGAGAGCATCGAGGCCCCCACCTTTCCCGGGGATGATTGGCTTTCGTCTACAGTCTACGCGCGCAGGCCCCCGGCGCGGACACCGCCCCGAACGGCGTGACGCTCTTCACAGCTCCGGCGCGGCGCTATGCGGCGCCGGTGAGCTGGGCGGTCTTCAAGGCGGCCAGGGTCACCAGCACCAGCAGCATCACGACCATCCCGGCGGCCTGCCACAGGCCACGGTGCCTGCGGGGGGCGTGGGCCAGGACGAGGCCGACCGCCCCGCCGGTGAGCAGGCCGCCGAGATGGCCCTGCCAGGAGGTGACGGCGGCGGAGACGACCATCCAGACCAGCAGGCCGATCAGGAGCTGCCGTCCGCCGACCGGGTCGTGGTGGAGGCGCTTGCTGAGCACGAAGTAGGCCGCCCCCAGGCCGAAGATCGCGCCGGAGGCGCCGACGGCGCCGGAGTGCGGCGCGAGCAGGTACACCAGCACGGAGCCGCCGAGGGCGGAGAGCAGGTAGAGCCCGGCGAAGCGGATCCGCCCGAGCTGGGCCTCGACAGCCGGGCCGAGGGTCCACAGCGAGTACATGTTGAGCAGGATGTGCAGGATCCCGAAGGTGCCCTGGCCCGGCGGCTGGTGGAGCAAGGCCGAGGTGATGAGCCGGTACCACTCGCCGTGGGCGATGCCGACGGCCTCGAAGCCGGGGTACGCCGCGCCGTCGTACACGTACGCCGCGCCGTCGGGGCCCAGCAGCCCCTGTCCCAGACCGCTGAAGCGTGTGACGAGGTCGGAGCGGACCAACTCGCCGAGGTAGGCGACGATGTTGAGGGCGATCAGGACCTGCGTCACCACGGGCACGCCCGAGCTCGCCACTCGGCCGCCGAAGAGGGTGCGCGCCTGGCGGACGCTCCTGCCGCCCTCCTTCACGCACTCCGGGCAGTGGTGGCCGACCGCCGCCTCGCGCATGCAGTCGGGGCAGATGGAGCGGTCGCAGCGGGTGCAGCGGACATACGTCTCGCGCTTGGGATGCCGGTAGCAGGTGGTGACCGGCGGCTCGGTGCCCTGGTCGGTGTCCGTGGTGCTCACGAGCGCGAGGCCCCCCATGCGGCGTACGGGACGGTGGAGTCGCACGTTTGTACCCAGCCCGGGCGCAGTGCGTCAAACCACTCCGCTCTGCGCCTCCATGCGCAGGCCGGAGGCCCGGTCGACGAGGACGACGGTGACCACGGTGAGGTCGGCGGCGTCGTTGCCGCCGGGGTCCATGGAGATGAGGTCGTCCATGGTGGCTCCCGGGCAGATCGCGGTGTCCGGGAGTTCGACGACGAGCTGGAGGAAGTCGTCCTCCGTCACACGGACGGTACCGGTCGCGGGAGGGGCCTGACCGGCGTCGTACATCTCCTCGTCGATCCGGGCGGTGAGGCCGCGGGCGCCGGCGAGGAGGCCGCCGCCGCGCCCGGCGTGCACCTGCACCGTGACCGCGCCGGCCAGTGGGGTCGTCAGTGTCAGCGAGTGCCGGTCCGGTCCGGGGGAAACCGTGAGACGGACCTTGAAGGTCGGCCTGCCCTTCATCCGGGGAAGGTTGTCCGCGCCATAACTCCCGATGACCATGCCGCGTGACTCACCGGCCTCGCCGACCTGCCGCGCCGCGCCCTTGCCGCACTCCCCCGGCCGGGGCACCGCCGCCGCCTCCCGCCGCGCGCCGTTCCCCCAGGCCAGTTGGGCGACCAGCAGGGCCACGGCGACCAGCGGCACCCCGATGCGCCACCACGTTCCCCGGCTCACCGAGAACGGGTCCCCGGCCACCGCACACCTCCTCGTCCGTTCCTCGTCCGTCCCGGCGCCGATGCTATGCCGCGACTCCCGCCGGTTGCCCACGTGATGCCATGACGAGCCACGCATCCGCTTCGGCGCAACGGAGTTGGCCCTTCGAGGGGAGATCCGACCGCCCGGCTGCGGACCGGAGAGGTGCTGTTGGAGGAGGGGCCGGGCGGCGGCGCATCCCGCCCGCCGCGATCGAGGAGGTCCGTGCCACCGGGCGGTACGGCCGGACGGCGGAGACCGGCCTCACCGCGCCACACGGCCCACGACCGTCCACGCGGTGACGCACCACAGCGCCGAGGCGGTCGCGGCGTTCGCCGTCGTCAACTCCCTGTTCCGCCTCGCGACGCAGAAGACGAGGCACGGGCAGGACGGTGGCACCCCGGCCCGCCTCGCCCTGCTGGTTCGAGCCGGCGGGCGCCGGGACGGCTTTTACGACCCCTTGACCCCGGCTGAACGAATACTGTACACAGTATTCGTCCAGCCTCGAAGGCCGGGCCGACGGACTCGTCGAGGTGACCTCGCCACACGGCAGCGCGGTCACCCATGGCAACCTCTGTATCAAGGGCCGATGCGGCTTCCAGCACGTACAGAACCGGGACTGATCGACATGGGACGGGTCACCGAACGGCGTCGGGTACTGAGGATCAGGGACGGTGCGGTCGACCACCGGGCGGACACCCTGGTCGCCGAGGAGCCGCTGGAAATCCGGCTGAACGGCAAACCACTCGCGATCACGATGCGGACCCCCGGCGACGACTTCGCGCTCGCGGCCGGTTTCCTGGTCAGCGAGGGCGTGCTCGGCGGCGCGGACGAGCTGGCGAACATCGTGTACTGCGCGGGCGCGACCGTCGACGGGTCCAACACCTACAACGTCGTCGACGTGCGTCTCGCTCCCGGGGTCCCGGTCCCGGACATCACGCTGGAGCGCAACGTCTACACGACGTCCTCCTGCGGCCTGTGCGGGAAGGCCAGCCTGGACGCCGTACGGACCACGGCCCGCTGGCCCATCGCCGACGCCTCGCCGCTGCGGCTCGAACCGGCGCTGCTGTCCGCGCTCCCCGACCGGCTGCGCGAGGCGCAGCGGGTCTTCGACCGGACCGGCGGTCTGCACGCGGCCGCGCTCTTCACGGCGGAGGGCGAACTGCTCGACGTGCGCGAGGACGTCGGCCGCCACAACGCCGTGGACAAGATCGTCGGCCGCGCACTCCAGCGGGGCCTGCTGCCGCTGGCCGGGAAGATCCTGATGGTCTCCGGGCGGGCCTCCTTCGAGCTCGCCCAGAAGGCCGTGATGGCCGGCATCCCGGTCCTCGCCGCCGTCTCGGCCCCGTCCTCCCTCGCCGTCGACCTCGCCGCCGAGTCGGGACTCACCCTCGTCGGCTTCCTGCGGGGCACCTCCATGAACGTGTACGCGGGCGAAGAGCGGATCGCCCTGCCCGCGCCTGCGGCCGGGCGGGTCTGACCCGCCGCGGCCCGCGTGCACGCGTGCGGGACCGGCCGGCGAGGTTGCGCCCCCTGCGCCGGCCGGTCCCGCCGCACCCGAGGAGCCGCCGCTACCGAGGGAGAAGTGCGTCGGGACCGACCTGGCGCCGCCGGAGTTCCTGAAGGTGTCCCCGATGCTGGAGCGCATCGAGCTGCGCCTGGACCCGGATACCGTCGGCTGGGCGGTCGGCGCCCCCTCGGGCCGCGGCATGGTGCAGGGCCGGGTGCGGATGCCCGACGGCCGCGAGCCCGCCCGCTGATGCTGCTGCTCGCCGTGGACAGCCTGCCGCCGGTCAGCTTCGACCTGGGCATACCGGGCTGGGCGCCGACGCTGGAGCTGACCGCCCACGTCCGGGCCAGGCCCGAGCCGGGATGGCTGCGGCTGAAGCACTCCACCCGGAACTTCGCGGACGGCTACATGGAGGAGGACGCCGAGGTCTGGGACTCGGCCGGCCGTCTCGTGGCGCAGTCCCGGCAGCTGGCGAGGGTGCGGCTGCCGGAGGGCGCCGCGTGACGCGGGGGCGCCGGCCGGGGCGCGTCGCGCGTCGTCAGTGGAGCTGCGCCTGCCAGTCCTCGGGGACCTTGCCCGCGGGCCCCGGGGAGGGCTGGCTCTCCGGGCGGGAGTTCGGCGGGAGCAAGGCGGGACCGTCGTAGTACTGCTCGGTCTCGACGTTCCAGTACCAGTCCTCACCGGGCTCGAAGCTGGTGATGAACGGGTGCCCCTCCTCGAGCGCGTGCCGAGTGGCGTGCTGGGAGGGCGAGGAGTCGCAGCAGCCGATGTGCCCGCACTGCGCGCAGCGGCGCAAGTGGAGCCACCAGCCCGGCCCCTGGCCGGCACCGCAGTCGGCGCAGCCGTCGCCGCTCGGCTTGGACGTGGGGTCGATGCCGGGGATCGTGACGTCGTCCGCCATGGTGCCTCCTTAACCGCGATCACTTTCTCCTGGCATGCTAACCGCCCGCAGGTGCCGCCACCGGGCGAAGCGGGACGCCCCCTCGTTCCCGCCGCGGCCTACCGCTTCGTACGGCGCCTCGGCACGGGGCCGGGGTACCGGGCAAGGGCCCGCAGAGCCCCGCGTAGCCGGGTTCGCGCAGCCACCACGGCAGCCGGCGCAGCGGTTCGTACGCGAGGACGTCGTGGGGGGCCTCCGTCCCGGGCGGCAGGCCCCGCAGCAGTTCCAGGCAGCGGGCCTCGACGGTGCCGTGCAGCCGGGCGACGTGGGCCGGGGCCGCGATGCCCTGCCTCGCAGTTCCTCGTGCGGCGCCTCCAGTGCACGGGCGGCGCGCGGCAGGATCGCGGCGGCGAGTCCGGTCGCGGCTCACCACACGTCAGTGACCTTCCGTCAGGACGCCTCCCAGGGCCCGCGACAGGCGGGCCAGCCACTCCGCCGCCGTGCCCGTGACGTCGGGGTGGGCGGCGCGGAAGGCGTCCCAGTCGACGGAGTGCGGGGCGATACCGGCGAGGCGGGGCGCCGATGCCGGGTGGCCGGGTTCGCGGGCCATCACCCGGCGCAGCAGGCACGGGGAGAGGGCGGTGCCGGGGGCCTCGGCGAGCAGGACCGCGTCGTAGAGGTCCTTGCCCTGGGCGCGGCCCTCGGCGGCGGCGTCGGACTGGAGCCACAGCAGCTTCCAGGCGAGGGAGAGTTCGCGGCTCGCGGTGAGCAGTACGGCAGGGGGGTCCGCCGTCGCCGCGTGGCACCGCGGTCAGGACGGGCGCCTCGGGGAGCCGTTCGTCGCGGGCGAAGTCCAGGCTCACCTCGCCCGGGGGCATTCCGTCCGCGTGCCAGGGGACGACGAGGCGCACGCCGGGCGTGTCGTACTCCCGCGTAGGTCCAACTGCCGTCGTCCCGTGCGCCCTCCGCGTCGAGGCGTACGCCGCGGGCGGCGTCGGGGTCGGCCCGGACCAGTTCCAGCAGGTCGAGCACGATGCGGGTGTACTTGAGACCGTTGCGCTCCGCCCAGTGGCGTATCCGCTCCTCGTCCCCGGGCCGCGGTGCCCGCAGCGTGAAGTGGGTCTCGAAGTCGCCGGTGAAGTCCATCGCCGGAGTCCCGGCTACCACGCCGGCCGGACCGGGCCGCCCGGGGCGAGCCGCCCGAGGTCCGCGGCGAGGGCGCGCAGGCGGCGCTCGCCGAGCACGTCGGCCCAGGGGCGTACGGCGTCGGCGGCGGCCTGCTCGGCGGCGCGGGTGCAGGCGTGACCGCGGTCGGTGAGCACGACCAGCCGGGCCCGGGCGTCGTCCGGGTGGGGGCGGCGTTCGGCGTAGCCCTTGGCCTCGAGTTCGTCGACGAGCTGTCCGGCCGCCTGGCGGGTCACCCCGAGGTGCGCGGCGAGTTCGGTGACGGTCGCGCCGGCCGCCGCCATCCGGGCGAAGGCGAAGCCGTGGGCGGGGCGCAGGTCGTCGAAGCCGCGGGCGAGGACGCCGTCGTGGATGGCGGCGGTGAGGGCGCCGGCGGCGGCGAGCAGGTTGATGCCCAGGGCCATGGCCAGGGCCTCTTCGTCCTTCATGCGGCCACCTTGACACAGTGCGCAAGCGACTTGAGTATATAGGCAAGCAACTTGCTCAAGTTACTTGCCTATCAGGGAACAGGAGCCCCCATGCCCGTCGTCCGCTCCGCCGACGCCGACGTCCACGACCTGCACGGCGTCCGCTTCGCCTCGTACGCCCGCACCGCCACCGGCAGCACGGAACTGTGCGCGTGGCGGGGAGAGATACCGGCCGGGACCGCCGGTCCCGCGCACACCATCACACGCGAGGAGGTCTTCCTCGTCCTGTCCGGCAGCCCGCGCCTGACCATCGACGACGAGGCGCACGACCTGTCGCCCGGCGATGTCGTCACGGCGCCCGCGGGCTCCCTGCTCGCCATGGCGAACCCGGGGGAAGGCCCCGCTTCCGTCTGGGTGACCACCGGCGTCGGCCTGGAGGCGGTGCTCGCCGACGGGACGCGGGTCAGCCCGCCCTGGGCCCGCTGACCCGCCGGGCGTCCCGCCGGTCAGCGCCTCACTGCAGGTGGGCGGTGTCGTTCCAGAGGGTGATCGCGGGGTCGCCGTACTCCCAGCCGAGGACCGACAGCGACGCCGGGGCCAGGCTCAGCACCATGCCGCGCATCGGGTCGAGCCGGAGCCAGCGGGCGGCCAGGGTGCGCAGGAAGTGGCCGTGGGCGAAGACGACCGCGTCGCCGTCCTCTTCCTTGACCCAGGCCACCACTTCGTCCGCGCGGTTGGCGACCTGCCACGAGGTCTCCCCGCCGACGACCCCGTCGCGCCAGATCACCCACCCCGGGCGCTCCTCCCGGATCTCCGGCGACGTGCGGCCCTCGTACTCGCCGTAGTCCCACTCCCGCAGCGCGTCCCAGACCTGCGCCCGGTCACCGAACCCGGCGAGTTCGCAGGTGTCGCGGGCGCGCTGCAGGGGGCTGGTGCGGACCCGGGCGCCGGGGAAGTCGTGCCAGGGTGCGCGGGCCAGGCGCTTGCCCAGCAGGCGCGCGGCCTCCCGGCCCTCCTCGGTGAGCGGGATGTCGGTCCTGCCGGTGTGCTGGCCGCTCTTGGACCACTCGGTCTGGCCGTGCCGGACGAGCACGAGGCGCGGAGCCATCAGGAAGCCTCCTCCTTGTGGACGGCCTCGATGTCGCCGCCGTCGTGGTCCGAGAGCAGGACGCCGATATGGTGGATGAACGTCGCCACCGTTGCCGCTGAGGTCACGTGGACAGTGTCCCTCCCGACCGGTGGGACGCACAAAACGGTGCCCGCGCCGCCCCGGCGGGCGAAACCGCCGGCCGGTCCGGCCGGCGCCACGACCGCCCGCAGGAGAAGTCGCCATGAACGCATCCACCCCTCCGGCGCCGGAGCCGCTCGACGTGCGCTGGATCCACGGGTCGCCGTCGGCGAAGCACAACACCGATCCCGACATCCAGGTGTTCGAGTACGACGAACGCACCTTCATCCTGAGGCAGAACAAAGCCGTCCACTACGAGGCGCCGTTCCTCTTCCTGCTCTTCGGGGACGACCGCGCGGTGCTCCTGGACACCGGGGCCACGCCGGAGGAGGAGTTCTTCCCGCTGCGCAAGGTCGTGGACGAGCTGTTCGAACTGCGGTCGCCCGCCCTGCAACGGCCGGGCTACGAGCTGCTCGTGCTGCACACCCACGCCCACGGCGACCACGTCGCGGGCGACGCGCAGTTCGCGGGCCGCCCGGACACCGTCGTGGTGCCGGCGGACCGTGACAGCGCCTGGGACTTCCTGGGCCTCACGCAGGACCCCGGCCGCGTGGCGCGCCTGGACCTCGGGGGGCGGGTCCTGGAGTGCCTGGCCACGCCCGGCCACCACCCCTCCGCCGTCACCTACTATGACCCTGCGACGGGCTTCCTGCTGACCGGCGACACCGTCTACCCGGGCCGGCTGTACGTCGAGGACTGGGCCGCCTTCCGGCGCACCGTCGACCGGCTGATCGCCTTCGCCGCGGAGCGCCCGGTCACCCACGTGCTGGGCTGCCACATCGAGATGACCCGCGAGCCGGGCGTGGACTACCCGGTCCGCACCACCCACCAGCCCGACGAACCACCCCTGGAGATGCCCGTGGCCCGGCTCCTCGAACTCCGGCGGGCGATCGAGGAGATCGGCGACCGGCCGGGACGCCACCCCTATCCGGACTTCATCGTCTGCCGCGCCGACTGAGCGCCGACCGAGCGCTTTCGAACGTACGGCAGACTGTGCGGGTGTTCGCACTCGCCGTCGCGCTGACCGTCCTCCTGCTGCTGGAAGTCGTCCCCTCCGCGGTCGCCCAGCTCACCCGTGCGCGGGCCGGCCTGGAGCGGCTCGACGAGCTGACCCGGCTGGGCGTCCTGGAAGGCCGGCGCCGGTGGGTGGTCACCCTGCTCGGCGCGATGCACACGCTGGGCGCCGTCGCCGTGCTCGCCGGGCTGCGGCACCCTCGCGTCGGCGTCGCCGGGGCCGCGCTGGAAGCGGGGATCTTCGCCTGGGTACTGCTGTGCCAGCTGCGTTACGGCGACCGGGGACGTGCCCTGTTCGCGTACGCGCTGTTCCTGGCGATGGCGCTGGCGGTCCTCGTGGTCGACGCGGTGCGCTGAGCGGGTCCCCCGCCGAGCGGCCGGGCCGGGCTCACCTCCGGCCGGCCACGGCCTCCCGGGGCCGGGCCGCGGCGTCCGGTGCGGCGGTGGGCGCGGCCGCCGCCTCCGCCCGCCGCGCCCACCGCTTGGCGAGGACCGCGCACACCATCAGCTGCATCTGGTGGAAGAGCATCAGAGGGAGCACCATCAGCCCGGCCTGGGCCCCGAACAGCACGGAGGCCATGGGCAGTCCGGCCGCCAGGCTCTTCTTCGACCCGGCGAAGACGATGGTCACCCGGTCCGCGCGGGGGAAGCCGAGCCTGCGCGACCCGTACGCGGTGAGGCCGAGCATCGCGGCCAGCAGCAGGGCCTCGGCCAGCAGCAGCCCGAGCAGACGCGACGGTGTGACCTGGTGCCAGATGCCGCGCACCACGCCCTCGCTGAACGCGGTGTAGACGACCAGCAGGATCGAGCCCCGGTCGACCAGGCCGAGCACCTTCTTGTGGCGGGTGGCGAAGCCGCCGATCCAGTGCCGCAGCAGTTGCCCCGCCACGAAGGGCACGAGCAGCTGCAGCACGATGCCGAGCACCGCGTCCGCCGACAGGCCCGCGCCGCTCCCGCCGAGCAGCAGCGCGGCCAGCAGCGGGGTGAGGGCGAGCCCGGCGAGGCTGGAGAAGGACCCGGCGCAGATGGCGGCGGCCACATTGCCGCGGGCGACGGAGGTGAAGGCGATCGAGGACTGGATGGTCGAGGGCACCAGGCACAGGAAGAGCAACCCGGTGTGCAGCTCCGGCGTCAGCAGGTACGGCACGAGTCCGGCCGAGGCCAGGCCGAGCAGCGGAAAGGCGACGAAGGTGGCGGCCAGGACGGTGCCGTGCAGGCGCCAGTGGCGCAGTCCGTCCATCGCCTCGCGGGTGGACAGCCGCACGCCGTAGAGGAAGAAGAGCAGCCCGACCGCTCCGGTCGACGCCCCGCCCGCGACGTGGGCGCCGGCGCCCCGGGCGGGCAGCAGCGCCGCGAGGAGCACGGTGCCGAGGAGCGCCGCGATGTACGGGTCCACGGGGATCCAGGACGGGTAACGCAGGCGGCGCATGGGCTTCCTCATCGGTGCTGGACGGGGCCCCCTCCAGGGTGCCCGCTGACCCGGCGATCGTAAATGACTTTGACCGCGCTGACTGTCATCACATATCGCGATGAGCGGCGGTACGCTGGCAGCGTGTTCGATCCGGTGCAACTGCGGACCTTCGTCGCCGTCGTCCAGACGCTGAGCTTCACGCAGGCCGGCCGCCGGCTGGGCCTGCGCCAGTCGACGGTGAGCCAGCACGTGCGCAAGCTCGAGGAGGCCGCCGGCCGGCGGTTCTTCACCCGCGACACGCACAGCGTGGAACTGACCGAGGACGGCGAGGCCATGCTCGGCTTCGCCCGGACGATCCTGGAGGCGAACGAACGCGCCGCGGGCTGGTTCGCGGGCACCCGCCTGCGCGGCCGGTTGCGCCTGGGCGCCTCGGAGGACTTCGTCCTGACCCGGCTGCCCGAGATCCTGGAGCGCTTCCGGCGCGAGCACCCCGAGGTGGACCTGGAGCTGACGGTGGAGCTGTCGGCCACCTTGCACCGGCAGCTGGCCGCCGGACGGCTGGACGTGATGCTGGGCAAGCGCGCCGCCGGCGACGCCCACGGCGAGCTGGTCTGGAGCGACCGGCTGGTGTGGATCGCCGGCGAGCGCTACCGCCCGGAGGCCCAGCGGCCCGTACCGCTGATCCTCTACCCGGCCCCCGCGATCACCCGGGCGCGTGCCCTGGAGGTCATGGAACGGCACGGCCGCGCGTGGCGCATCGCGTGCACCAGCGGCTCGCTGAGCGGGCTGATCGCCGCGACCCGTGCGGGGCTGGGCGTGATGGCACACGCCGAGGGCCTGATCCCGCCCGGGCTGGTGCGGGTCCCGGCCCGAGCGGGCCTGCCGGAACTCGGCGGCGTCGACTTCGTACTGCTGCACGGCCACCGGCGCCCCGCGGCCCAGGAGGCCGCGGACGCACTCGCGGCGGCGATCCTCAGCGGATCCCTTCGGTCGTGATCCGCTTGACCGGACGCGGCGACGGCACGGTCCCCATGTACCGGGCCTCGTCCGGGGCGCCGACGCACTCGCTGAGGCAGCGGTGGAGCTGCCGCGTGCTGCCGCAGATGATCCGGCGACGAGGTCGGACGATCCGGTGGTCGCCGCGACGGCGGTCTCGGGGTGCGCGGCCGGCACCTGCCCGACGGAGGAGCGCCTGCCCGACGGAAGAGAGGGCGCAGGGGCCGCGACCGGTCCGTTGCGCTGGGCATGTGGCGCGCGGGGCGGCCCACGAGCCGGTGGGGCTGTAGAGCGGCCGTGATCCCCGCGAGGGGATTTGGTGCAGAGTCCGGGCGGACCCCGGTCCGCCCGGAAACCGTCCTCCGGCGCGATGTTCCTTGCGGTAACCGGGAACCGGCTCGTCACAAAGGTGTGAGGGAGCCCACCCGCGTCTTCACAGCCGAATGTCGCACCCCTCCCCACCGCACGTGGTATCAGGTACGTTCGGTGACCGCCCAAGCGGTCGAGGAGCGACGTTGCGCGAGTTCACCATTCCCCCACTGGTGACGGCACCCCAAGTCGGAGGTTTGGCGGACGCCGTGTTCGCCAACGCCGACGAAGAGCCGGACCGGATCGTGCTGAGCCGCCGCGCCGGAACGGACGGCACGGACTGGGAACACGTCACGGCCGCCCGGTTCCGGGACGAGGTCCTCGCGGTGGCCAGGGGCCTGCTCGCCCAGGGGATCCGCTTCGGCGACCGGGTCGGCCTGATGTCCCGCACCCGCTACGAGTGGACCGTGCTGGACTTCGCCCTGTGGGCCATCGGCGCCCAGCCCGTCCCCATCTACCCCACCTCGTCCTCGGACCAGGTCCGCTGGATGCTGCGCGACTCCGAGGCAGTCGCCTGCGTCGTCGAGCACGAGGACCACGCGATGACGATCGGCGCGGTCATCGACGAACTCCCCCACCTGAACCGGCTGTGGCAGCTGGACTCCGACGCGCTGTCCGAACTGGCCCGGCACGGTCTCGCCGTCGACGACGAGCTGGTGCACCGCTACCGCAAGGCGGTCACCCCGGACTCCACCGCGACGATCATCTACACCTCGGGCACTACCGGCCGCCCCAAAGGGTGTGTGATCACCCACGGCAACTTCATGGCCGAGAGCGACAACGTCGTCGCCCGGTACGAACCGGTCTTCCACAGCAAGCGCGGCGACGAGGCCTCCACCCTGCTCTTCCTGCCGCTCGCCCACGTCTTCGGACGCATGGTGGAGGTCGCGGCCGTCCGCGCGAGGGTCCGGCTGGGCCACCAGCCCAATCTGGCCGCGGCCGAGCTGCTGCCCGCGATGGCCTCCTTCCAGCCGACCTTCGTGCTCGCCGTGCCGTACGTCTTCGAGAAGGTCTTCCAGGGCGCCCGCCGCAAGGCCGAGGCGGAGGGAAAACTCGGGCCCTTCGAGAAGGCCGTGGAAGTGGCGGTGCGGCACGCCGAGGCGATGGAGGCCCGGGCCTTCGGCACCGGCCCCGGCCCCAGCACGTCCCTGCGGATGCAGCACCAGCTGTACGAGAAGCTGGTCTACGGCAAGGTGCGCGCCGCCCTCGGCGGCAAGGTCCGGCATGCCTTCTCCGGCGGCTCGGCGATGGACCGGCAGCTCGGGCTCTTCTTCGACGGCGCGGGCGTGCGGATCTTCGAGGGGTACGGGCTCACCGAGAGCACGGCCGCCGCGGTCGCCAACCCACCCGAGCAGACCCGTTTCGGCACGGTGGGCGTGCCCGTCCCGGGCACCACGGTCCACATCGCCGACGACGGCGAGATCTGGGTGTACGGCGGCCAGATCTTCAGCGAGTACCTCAACAACCCCAAGGCCACCGCGGAGGTCCTGCACGACGGCTGGCTCGCCACCGGCGACCTCGGCGCGCTCGACGAGGACGGCTACCTCACGATCACCGGGCGGAAGAAGGAGATCCTGGTGACCAGCGGCGGCAAGTCCGTCTCGCCGGTGGTGCTGGAGGATCGGGTGCGTTCCCACCCGCTGGTCTCGCAGTGCGTCGTGGTCGGCAACGACCGGCCCTTCATCGGGGCGCTGATCACCCTCGACCCCGAGGGCGTCGGGCACTGGCTGACGATGCGGGGCAAGCCGCAGCTGCCGATCGCCAGGCTGATCCAGGACCCCGCCCTGGAGACGGAGATCCGGCGGGCGGTCGTCGCCGCCAACACGCTCGTCTCCCAGGCCGAGTCCATCCGCACCTTCCGCATCCTGGCCGGGCAGTTCTCGGAGGAGGGCGGGCTGCTCACGCCCTCGCTCAAGCTGAAGCGAAGGGCGATAGAGAAGGCGTACAACCGCGAGATCGAGGCCCTTTACCACGCGTGAGGCGGCTTCGGGGGAATGCCGCCGCCGTGAGGACCGCTGACCTTGGGGTAAGGAGTCCGCTTCGACGAGGTAAGGACGACCCGCTCGTGAGCAAGGTTCCCGACATCACCCTGAACAACGGCGTCACCATGCCGCAGCTCGGATTCGGCGTCTGGCAGGTCCCGGACGACGAAGCCGCCACCGCGGTCGCCACGGCCCTGGAGGCCGGCTACCGCAGCATCGACACCGCCGCGCTCTACCGGAACGAACGCGGCACCGGCCGCGCCATCGCCGCCTCGGGCATCCCGCGCGAGGAACTGTTCGTCACCACCAAGCTGTGGAACACCGATCAGGGCCACGACAACGCCCTGCGCGCGTTCGACGCCTCCCTGGACAAGCTGGGCCTGGAGTACGTGGACCTCTACCTGATCCACTGGCCGACGCCCGCCCGCGGCCTGTACCCGGAGACCTGGCGCGCCCTGGAGAAGATCCACGCCGATGGCCGCGCCAGGGCGATCGGCGTGTCCAACTTCCCGGTCGCCCAGCTGCAGCACCTGATCGACGACGGCGGTGTCGTACCCGCCGTCAACCAGATCGAGCTGCACCCCCATCTCCCCCAGAGCGAGCTGCGCGCCTTCCACGCGGGCCACGGCATCGCCACCGAGGCCTGGTCGCCGCTCGGCCAGGGCCGCGGCCTCCTCGACGAGCCGGCGCTCGCCGCCGTGGCCGCCAAGCACGGCAGGACCCCGGCCCAGGTCGTCCTGCGCTGGCATCTCCAGCTCGGCAACGTCGTGATCCCCAAGTCCGTGACGCCGTCGCGGATCCGGGAGAACATCGACGTCTTCGGCTTCGAGCTCGACGGCGAGGACCTGGCAGCGGTCGACGCCCTCGACAACGGCGGGCGCCTCGGCCCGGACCCGAGCTCCTTCAACTGACGCACGCATGCCGGCAGGCGGCGGTCCGGCGGGCCGCCGCCCCGCGCCGGTCAGACGTCCCCGGCGACCACCGGGTAGTGGTCCGAGTAGTCGTCGAAGGTGTAGGTGGTGCCCCAGCTGGTGACCGACCACCGCGGGGAGTGCTCGTCGACCACGCGGTTGTTCCAGCGGGCGGGGCGGGCGTGGCCGTTGCGCAGGAGCGCGTGGTCGAGGCGCTGCGCGGGGTCGTCGGGGTAGCGGTCGTACGCCACGGAGTTGGTCGCGGGGTCGAAGCTGGCGGCCGGGCCGGGGGCGGCGTCGGGCGCGGCGGCGTCCAGGTCGGCGAGCATGCGGGTGTACTCCGCACCGCCGGCGTCGGTGTTGAGGTCGCCCGCGATGACCACCGGCTCGGCGGCGGGGATCGCGCGGGCGTCGAGGAAGGCGTCGATCTCCCGGTTCTGGGCGGAGCGGACGCTCGCGGCCTCACCGCTGCCGCAGGCGGAGTCGTCGGCCTGGGTGTGGGTGCCGACGACGTGCACCCGGGTGCCGTTCACGTCGAGGACGACGTACACGAAGCCCTTGTTGGAGAACCAGTCCGCGCCGCACGCGTCGCCGTACACGTGCTGGACCTTCTCCAGGACGGGCCACTTGCTGAGGATCGTCACGCCGCCGTCCTCGGGCGTGAGCGAGCTGTACGAGCCCTCGGTGCGGTCCCAGCCGCTCCTGGACCGCCCGAGCACCGGGGTCTGGTACGGGTAGCGGTCCCTGAGGTCCGCCTGCAGCCGGTCGGAGGCCCCGTTGTCGAACGCCTCCTGGAGGACCAGAACATCGGCGGCCCGCACATAGCCGGAGGCGGCGATCAGGTCGGCGCGCTCCAGCTGGCCCCAGTTGGGGTAGAGGGTGCGCGGCAGCATCATCACGTTGCTCGTGACCAGCCGCAGTTGGGGCGCCTCGGTCGCGGCCGTGGGGGTCGCGGCCGCGGTCGCGGTCGCGGTCGCGGTGCCGGTCGCACCGGTGAACGAGGCGAGGAGGAGGACGAGGGCGCAGGCGGCGGCTCTGCCGTGTCTCACGGGCTCTCCTGGAGTCGGGTGGAGCTCGGGTCGCGGAAACAGCCTGAGCCTAGGGGCAGTTGGTTACCGCCCGGTAGATGGGAGGCGGCTAGCCTACGGGCGTGCTGGACTACGAGAAGCAGGCCGCGATCTACGACGCCACCCGCGGCGGCGTCCCCCGGGCCGAGGCAGCGGCCGCCGCCGTGCTCGGGCTGTTACCGCGACCGGCCCGCACGGTGCTCGACATCGGCTGCGGCACCGGCCTGGTGACGGCCCGGTACACGGGCCGCCCCGGGCTGCGCGTGCTCGGCGTCGACGCCGCCCTGGCCATGGCCCGGCTCGCCGCCGGGCGGGTGGGGCCGGGGATCGTCCAGGGCGACGTGCGCCGGCTGCCGTTCGCGACCGCCTCGCTGGACGCGGTCACGGCTGTGTGGGTGCTCCATCTGCTCCCGGACGCGCCCGCGGTGATCGCCGAGTGCGCGCGGGTGCTGCGGCCCGGCGGGGTGCTCGTCACCACCGTCGACAAGGACGCCGGGCACGACGTCGGCAGCGACGTCGACGCGCTCCTCGCGCCGTTCCGCACACGAGTGGCGTACGACGCGGAGGAAGCGGTGGTGCGGCAGGCCGCCGTGCACGGTCTGCGCCCGGCGGGCGGGGCCCGCTTCGCCGGCCACGGCCAGGGCCGCACCCCGCGCGATCTGGCCGCCCGGATCGCGACGGGCCAGTTCGCCTCCGCGCTCGCCTTGCGCGAAGGTGAAACCGAGGTCCTCGCCGGACGCCTGGCAGCGCTGCCCGACCAGGACACCGCCCGCCCCGACCCGGTCTACCGGCTGCTCGCCCTCGCCAAGGACTCCTCTACAACGGCGGCTCGTTGAGCAGTTCGGCCAGCCACCGTGCCAGTTGCTCCACCGGGGGCCGCACCGCGCCGGTGGCCGGGTCCGGGAAGACCCGGCCCCAGCTGTGCGCCCGGACGACCGGGCCGACCCGGCAGGCCAGGCTCACCTCGCGGCGCAGCGCGGGCATCTCCCGGCCCTCGCCGCCCGTCCGGCCCGCCCACGCCTCCAGGTAGGCGTCGCGCAGCCGGGCCAGGACCTCCGGTGCGTCCGCCCCGTGCCGGCGCCGTGTCACCCGGGCGGTGACGAGCAAGCTCGTGAAGGGGTGGGCGACGGCGGCGTCGCCCCAGTCGAAGAAGACGTGGCGGCCCCCGGCGGTGAAGACCTGCCCCTCGTGCAGGTCGGAGTGGTCGAGCGCCGCGCCGTTCCCGGACGCGGCCAACTCGGCGCACCAGTCGGCGAAGCGGGGCCGTACGGCCCGGATCCCCGCCGGGGCGTCCGTCCGCCCGATCAGCTCGTCCAGCAGCTCCGGCAGCCGTGCCGGGCGCAGGTCGGGCACACCGAGCGCGGTCAGTTCGCCGGTGTGGGCGACGGTGGCGCGCTGCAGCTCGGCGTACGACCGCAGCGGGGCCTCCCAGTAGTGGGGGCCGCCCTCCGGCCGCGGACGGTCCAGCGCCTCGGCCAGCAGCGGGCCCCCGTCGGGCAGCAGCGACCAGGCACGGTCCGTGTCCACCGCGAGCGGCACGAGCACCCGGCCCGGGGCCCAGGAGTGCAGCGCCCCGGTCAGCACGCCCTCGAAGGCGGAGGCGGGCGGGTTGGCCTTGAACCAGACGGTGGACCCGTCGGTGGCCGGGATGCGCACCACCACCGACCAGGGACGCAGCCGCGCCGACCACTCCCGTGCCGGCCGCGGCTCCAGGCCCCGGGCGGCGGCCGCCTCCCTCGCCCAGGCCATCGCCTCCCGCCGCCACCGCGGGTTCCCCCAGGGGGTGGGGGCGTCGTCCTCACCTGCGTCCACCTGCGTTTCCAGGTCCATCGCCGCATCCCACCACGACGGCGCCGGGCCCCGCACCTGGGTTACCGTCGGGGCATGACGACGACCACGGCGGGTGTGGGGACGCTGCTGCGCGGCTGGCGCGAACGGCGCCGGATCAGCCAGCTGGAACTCGCCCTGCGGGCGGACAGCTCCGCCCGGCACATCAGCTTCATCGAGACCGGCCGCTCCCGTCCCAGCCAGGCCATGGTCCTGCGGCTCGCCGAGCACCTCGATGTGCCCGTCAGGGAACGCAACGCCCTGCTCGTCGCCGCGGGTTACGCCCCCGCGTACCCCGAGACCCCGTTGCGCGACCCCGCGATGCACCCCCTGCGCGAGAGCCTCGACCGCCTCCTGGCGGCCTACGACCCGTTCCCGGCCCTGGTCCTGGACGGCATGTACGACGTCGTCGCCGCCAACCAGGGCGTGAGCGCCCTGCTCCAGGGCGTCGCCCCGCACCTGCTGCGGCCGCCGCTCAACGCCATGCGCGTCACCCTCCACCCCGAGGGCATGGCCCCGCGCATCCGCAACTTCCGCCAGTGGCGCGGGCACCTGCTGGAACGGATCGAGCGTCAGATCACGATGAGCGGCCACGAGCCGCTGCGCGCCCTGTACGAGGAGCTGACGGCCTACCCGGCCCCGCCCGGCAGCGCGGAGGAGCCCTCCGCTTCCGCTTCCGCTTCCGCCTCCGCTTCCGACGGCACCGAGGTCTTCCCGTTCGCTCTGCCGATGCGGATCGAGCACGGCGGCCGGGTCCTGTCCTTCATCTCCACGGCCACCACCTTCAACACCCCCATGGACGTCACGGTCTCCGAGCTGGCGATCGAGACCTTCCTCCCCGCCGACCCGGAGACCGCCGCCGCCCTTCAGACGCTCACGCCGCGGGCAGCCGGTCCAGGAACCCGCTGACCGAGCGGATCCGCCCGTCCTCCGCGAGCGTGATCACGTCGGAGCCGGCGATCGGCGCCGTTCCGGGCTCCGCCCCGGCCGGCCCCAGCTCCCAGGCGAAGCGCGCCACGTCGTGGTGCCCGTCGACCTGCCCCACCGGCGTGAACACGAACCCGGGGAACCGCTCCCCCACTCCGGCGATCAGCGCTCCGATCTCCTCGTGCCCGCCCGCCTCCGCCAACGGGTCGGTGTACGTACCGTCCTCCACCCAAGCGGCGGCCACCGCCTTCGCCCTCGCCTCCGCGTCCGTGGTGCTGTTCCACGCCTCGAAGTAACGGGCGACGGCGGTCTCGTACCGGTCCTGCGACATCACGGTCCTCCTCGTCCGGGCAGTCTGGCCCGGCCGGACGGGGTGGAGTGCGCCACCCCGTCCGCCCGGTACGACCACCCTGCCGGGCCCGCGACGAAGGGTCGATTACGTCGCGGGTAATGGCGCAGCGGCGCGGCTCGCGACGTCGCCGCCTGTCGGCCGGCGGCTGCGAGCGGTGAAGGCGCGGTGCAGCACGGACGAGGCAGTTCCGGTGCAACCACGACGTCCCGGCGGCGGGACGGGCCTTCACCACCACGACGTGGGGTAGACCTCGCGCCTCAGCCGGGCGGAGACCATCTGCACCGCCACGAGGAGCACCGCGCCGGCGACCAGCAAGGGGACGAAGTGGGTGGCGGACGGCGTGGTGAGCATGATCATCACAGCGGTGGCCATGGCTGGCGGATGGGGCGTCTTGAGCAGCAGTACGAGTCCGCAGGCGATGCCGCAGCCCACGACGGCGGCCCAGGGGCCGTGCCAGCCGAGGGCGAGCACCCCGAAGCAGACCAGGCAGGAGAGCATGTGGCCGCCGATGACGTGGCGGGGCTGGGCGAGAGGGGAGTCGGGGGTGGCGGTGACGATCGCCATCGTGGCCGCGAGCGGCGGCACGAGCACCGTCTGGTGCGTGAGTGCGCCCAGGGCCACCAGCACGGCCAGTCCGACCGAGGTCGTGACGGCCGCCGAGGCGATCGTGCGCGGAGGCAGCCGCGGCAGGTGGTGTTTGCGGAGGCGTGGCTGCGGCTGCGGCGTCGGCTCCGCCTCGCTGGGCACGACGTCGGCGGTCTTGGTCGCCCCTGACGCGTCAGTCATGGGCGCGACCGGGTTCGGGGCAGGGCGGGGGCACAGGCCCCCGGGGCACGCGGAATCAGCATGGGGACTCCTCGGAACCATCCCCGTATCCGGCCCACGGCGGCTCTTCCGTGACGACGGGGATCACGCCCTCGATCGTCGCCTCGCCCCGCGCGGGGTGTCCAAGACCACCTCCTTATCGTTTGATTGAAGACCTCTATCGATCCGGCCCTGGACCTCCACGTCCGCTTCGGCTCTCTTCGGCCCCAACGGACCCGCGCGCGTTTGGGCGAACCGCAGTTCGCCGAGGAGCGTGACGAGCGCCGTCGCGAGTACAGGCCGGTGCAGCCGGCGAGGCGGGCGATGCCGGGCGCGGCGACGGCGGGAGCGAGCACCTGGGGGCCGGGGTCGGCGATGTCGATGACGCCGAGGTCCTTGGCGCGGTCCACCAAGGCCTGGTCCACGGCCAGGTGGATGCCGCAGCCGGCGCCCAGCACCGCCGCCAGGGCCATGGCGGCGGCGCGGAGCCGGGCGAGGACCTTGCGGCGACCGGCCCAAGAACACGAGGTCGTCTCATGTTCGCGCGAGCGTGGTGCCGGGCCGGCGGGGCACCAGGGGACTCGGGCGCATCAGGACGCGGTGCGGCGCGCCTGCGCGATGCGTTCCCGGTACCAGTGGTACGAGGCCTTCGGCGTCCGCCGCTGGGTGGCGTAGTCGACGTGGACGAGCCCGAACCGCTGGTGGTAGCCCTCGGCCCATTCGAAGTTGTCCAGCAGCGACCAGGTGAAGTAGCCGCGGACGTCCACCCCGCGGGCGTACGCGGTCTCGACGGCCTCGATGTGGGTGCGCAGGTACTCGATGCGGGCCTCGTCCCGGACCTCGCCGTCGTCGGACGGGCGGTCGGCCTGGGAGCAGCCGTTCTCGGTGATCCAGAGGGGCGGGAGCGCGGCCCCGTACCGTGCGTCGAGACCGGTGAGCAGTTCGGTGAGGCCGTCCGGCACCACCGGCCAGCCGAAGGCGGTGCGCGGGTACGAGCGGCCCGGGACGGCGACGTCCGGTTCCAGGATGTCGAAGGGCAGGCCCGTCTCCGCCGAGGGGGCCGCGATCCAGGTGGGGTTGTAGTAGTTGACGCCCAGGCCGTCGAGGGGTGCGGCGACCACGGCGAGGTCGCCCTCGCGGATCACGCCGCCCCAGGTCGGGTCGGCCGGCCCGTACGCGGACAGGTCGGGGTAGCCGCCGAGCAGCAGCGGGTCGGTGAACAGCCGGTTGTGCAGGGCGTCGTAGGCCGCGGCGGCGGCGTGGTCGGCGCCGGTGGCGCCCTCCGGCGTCCGCACCGGGGTGAAGTTGTTGGCGATCAGCACCTGCGCGGGAACGGCGGCGTGCGCGCGCAGCGCGGCGGTGGCGAGCCCGTGCCCGAGCAGCTGGTGGTGGGCGACGGGCAGCGCCTCCAGCATCAGGGCGCGACCGGGGGCGTGGGTGCCGAAGGCGTAGCCGAAGACCATGTGGACGAAGGGCTCGTTGAGGGTGATCCAGCGCGTGACCCGGTCGCCGAGGCGGTCGGCGACGACGGCCGCGTAGTCGGCGAAGTGGTGGGCCGTTTCGCGGTTCAGCCAGCCGCCCTCGTCCTCCAGCGCCTGCGGGAGGTCCCAGTGGAAGAGGGTCGGCGTGGGGGTGATGCCGGCCGCGAGCAGCTCGTCCACCAGACGGTCGTAGAAGCCGAGTCCGCGCGGTTCGACGCGTCCCCGGCCCTCGGGCAGGACGCGCGGCCAAGAGATCGAGAAGCGGTAGGCGTCGAGCCCGAGGGCCTTCATCAGCGCCACGTCCTCCAAGTGGCGGTGGTAGTGGTCGCAGGCGATCTCCCCGGTGTGGCCGTCGCGGACGGAACCGGGCCGGGCGCTGAAGGTGTCCCATACAGACGCCCCCTTGCCGTCCTCGGCGACGGCGCCCTCGATCTGGTAGGCGGCGGTGGACGCACCCCAGCTGAAGGAGGCGGGAAGCGGGGACATCGGGATTCCTCTCCTCTGCCGGACTCTGCCCAAAAACATGAACGCTACTCATGTTGAGTCTCGCCAACCTACACCTGATCCGGCAGAGTGGAACCATGCAGGCACCTCCGAACCCGTCCGGTCCCCTCCGCCGCCGCCCTGTGCAGCAGCGCAGCCAGGAACGTTTCGACCGGATCCTGGACGCCTGCGCGCAACTGCTGGACGAGGTCGGCTACACGGCGCTCACCACCAAGGAGGTGGCCCGGCGCGCGGAGGTCCCGATCGGGACGCTGTACCAGTTCTTCCCCGGCGTCGACGGGCTGCTGGGCGCGCTGGCCGAACGAAACCTGGGGCACTTCGCCGACCGGCTCACCCGCAGGGCGGAGGCCGAACGCCCGCGGCGGATCGGGGCGATGGTGGACCTGGCGATCGAGGAGTACGTCGCGATGCGCCGCGCCGTACCGGGTTTCGGCGTGGTGGACTTCGGGGCGATCGGCCGCGAGGACCCGCGCAGCATCCACCTCCTCGACGCGGTGCTGGAGAACAACGCGGCCGTCGCCGACCGGCTCTGGTTCCTCGTCGGCGGGCTGCTCGGCGACGGCGACCAGGCCGCCGACCGCGTGCGGCTGCACGTCGCCCTCGAGTCCGCCGACGCGGTCCTGCGGCTCGCCTTCCGCCGGGACCCGGAGGGCGACCCGGTCCTCATCGCCGAGTGCAAGCGGCTGCTGCGGGGCTACCTGGGCGGCTGACGGACACGACGGAGCCCCGCGGTGCCGGTGGGGGCGTCGCGGGGCTCCGATCTGTAACGTCCGGGGTCAGCCCTTGCGGGCGGTGACCTCCTCGGTCAGCTGCGGCACGACCTTGAACAGGTCACCGACCACGCCGTAATCGGCCAACTCGAAGATCGGCGCCTCCGGGTCCTTGTTGACCGCCACGATCGTCTTCGACGTCTGCATACCCGCCCGGTGCTGAATCGCC
>NZ_CBDRCM010000084.1:0-21954 GCF_965342435.1 Actinacidiphila sp. bgisy160
TACGCACGGGTGCCACGCGGTGCAGACCTCGGCGCCATGGGTGGCGAGCCACCGCTCGAAGTCCGGGACCTCGGTGGCCTCGCCTGCGCAGAGCCCGAGCATGGTCGGGTAGTAGGTCAGGAAGACCTCGGCGTGGCCGGCGGCGATGGCGGCCCGGGCCAAGTGGAACTGCGGGCGCTCGCCCTCGGTCCTGGCGAGGCCGTGGCGGTCGCCGTACTCGCCGACGATCTCCCAGCCGCGCTGCCGGGCGTAGGCGCGGAGCTCCTCGACGACCCGGTGGACGTCGCCGTACTGCGTCATGCAGACGTAGATCAGCGCGCGGCGCCTGGGCTGCTCCGGGGCGTGCGCCGGTCGTGCGGCGGCGGTGGTCGCGTTCTCATTGACCGTCGTATCCACACCGCTTCTCCCGTCACGCCCCGTGGTTGATCAGCCCTTGGGAGTAGCGTTGCCGAGTAGGGCGGTTGGGGCCCATACACACCGCGTCCGCTCCTGTCCGCTGCGTTGCGGACATGGCGGACATGGGGAGGAGCAGCCATGTCGGAGACCTTCGGGCAGGCCTTACGCCGCCTCCGCGGTGAGCGGTCCCTGCGGGACGTCGCGCAACTGGCCGCCTGCGGCAAGAGCTACGTGTCCGACATGGAGAACGGGCGGCGGTGGCCGACACGGCCATGGCGGCCGCGCTGGATCAGGCGCTCCACGCCAACGGCCAGTTGATCGCGCTTGCCGCCATGAGGCCGGGCCTGCGGCCGCTCGAGCAGGTCGCCGCCCTGCAGCACGACCTCCGGGACACCCTCGCCGCGGGGCCGGTGTCGTCGACGTGCCTGGACGAGTGGGCTTACACGGTGGCCCGGCACGGCCGCGCCACCCGCTACCGGCCCGAGCGCGAGCTCCTGCCGGAGCTCCTGGCGGACATCGGCGACCTGCGCCACGTCCTGGCGCACCGTCACCCCGAGCCCGCCCGTCGGCGTCTCATCCAGTGCCTGGCGCAGTTGGCCGGCCTGATGGCCCTCACGCTCCTCAAGCTGGGTGATCCGGCCGCCCGCGACTGGTGGCGCACCGGCCGGGCCGCGGCCGCGGCCGGCGAGGACCGCACGACCCTCGCGTGGATGTATGCGCAAGAGGCGTACCAGCTCTACTACGGAGGCGACCTCCATGGCGCCGTCGAGCTCGCCGCACGCGCCCGGCACTACGCGGGAGGCCTGCCCTGCGTCGGCGCCGCCCTCGCCGCGCCGCTTGGCGCCCGGGCCCTGGCCCAGCTCGGCCACGGCGAGGAGACCGCGGCCGCCCTCGAGGCTGCCGAGGCCGCCTTGGAGCGGCTTCCCGCCGAGCAGCGCATCGGCTCGGCCTTCGGGTACAGCGAGGCGCAGTTGGCCTTCCACTCGGGCAACGCGTGGACCCACCTGGGCAACGTCCCGCGCGCGGCCGAGCAGCACGAACGGGCCCTCGGCCTGTACCCGGACAGCGATCACACCGACCGCACCCTCATCCGCCTCGACCAGGCCATGTGCCGCGCCCACGACGGCGACGCGGCCACAGCCGCCGCTCTCGCCACTGAGACCATCGTGACCCTGCCGCCCGCACACCGCTCGGCACTGATCATCTACCGTGCCCGGGAAGTGGCCGCTAGGGTGCCCGAGACACAAGCGGTCAGTGAGGTCCGGGTGTTGCGCGAGATCCTGGCGCTCCCGCCCGGCGAGAGGGCGGGGATGATCGATGGCTCAGGTGACGCCGGCGACGGAGAAGGACGCCGAGGAGATCTCCCGGCTCATCGGCGAGATTGAGGTCTACTACGGCGGCGACTACGCCCCCGGCAACGTCGACCAGATCCGCGCCGCACTCTTCGGCGCCCACCCGGCGGCCACCGTGCTGCTCGCCCGCGACGGCGAGGACGTCCTCGGCATGGCCTCCTTCTCCCTGCTCTGGCCCGCGGCCGGCGCCGACACGAGTGCGTGGATGAAGGAGCTGTACGTCCGGGACCAGGCCCGCGGCCGCGGCGTCGGCCGCGCCCTCCTCGACGCCGTCCGCACCGCGGCTCAAGAGCTCGGCTGCACCCGGCTCGAGTGGACGGCCGACACCGACAACCCGACCGCGCTGGGCTTCTACGAGGCCCTCGGCGTCCCGGTGAACGGCGGAAAGGTCGTGTACCGGCTCCCGTTCTGAGCTGAGGGCCAGGGAAAAATCCACCCGCGACGGGAACCTTCTCGCCAAGATCTACGCATGGCGACATTCCGTTCCGCTCGGCTCGAGCGCCTGCTCGGCGCGCCCGTGGCCGAGGCACAACACTCCCACCACTTCTGACTGCAATAGACCTCGCCTATGGGCGGGGCCCATTGCATGTCGGAACTGACGAATCGCGGCTGGTCCGGACTGGCTGCGCCCGTCGTTCCACCCTGATCGCGGCCGTGAGGTCACCTTGGTTCCGGTGCCCCCGACTGCGACGTGCGGACGGTGCTGTCAGTAGGAACCCGACTGCTTCCAGTACAGAGGGTCTTGGTTATCCGTTGCGCTGGCCAGGAGGTAGACGAAGTTCCCCACAGCCGTGAGCCACGGATCCCAGAAGGTCTGCCAGCCCGTGCTTTCCTGTCCCCACGTCCAATGAAAGTTGCGGCTGGAGTCGAGCCAGATGTGGGCGATCCGGAATACGTTGCCGAACGCCTGAATGGCAATCTGGCCGTTACTGTTGTCCGTCAGGGCAACTGTGGGGATGCTGTGCTGGGTGCCCGAAAAGCCGGAGAGAACAGTCCCCGCCGACCAGTTCGAGGATCCCAGAATCTGAGTCGTCACCCCGACCTCATAGGAACCGGGCCGGGTGTAGGACAGCACAAGACGATTCCAGCTCGCATTGAAAGCGATGCCAGGCGCCGCGACCGTTCCCTGGGCTGCACCAATCCACTGCCATGCGGACCATGTGTCTTGACCGTTGAGCCGCTGGTGGTACTGGCCCCGCACATCCCCATTGGCATCTCGGTAGGCAATGTACCAAGATTCGCTATCGCTGCCGGGACCGTTCTCCAGTCCGACCACCGCAGGGGGGTCATAGGTTGACAAACGGGTCGGCGTAACGAGCCGCTGCCAGGTCCCAAGATTCAGCGTCCCGTCGGCGCGGATCTCCAGCCCCGCGTAATAAATACTCCCGTCCTGTCCCGTGTGGAATACCCGCCATCCATACCCGGTCCAGATGACTCTCGGAGCAGCCTGCGTGACAGCCCCCGGCCACAAGGCCGCCCCGCCGTGATTGTATGAGACGCGGATGTAATTCGAATCACGGTCGTGCCACACCTGGAGAATATTGCCGTTCGGGTTACGTGCCTCCGAGAACCCGGCGGTCACGTGTATCTGTGCGCCAGCTGCCTGTTCGGGGAACCAAATGTTTTGCTCGCCCTCTTGGGCGGCGAAGGCCTGCGTCCCGAACACGGTGACGGTGATCGCAGCGACAGCCACCACCACCCACAGGCGAAATTTCTTGAACCCATACTGCAAAGAAAACAGCTCCTTCCTTTCCCTACGCGGCGATGCCTGCTCCGCATCCCTAATGAGTAGTGGCGGAGAAGCAGTCCCCGACGCGCGAGTATAGCCGACCGGTCGTCTAACGCCTCGCGCGAGCAGCCTACGAAAGGGCCGCCCGGTTCCGTAGGGCCCTGACTTTACTTACTAAAGCGAGAGTACCTGGTCTCGAAATGGTCTGCGGAGAGACCGTCGTCACAGTTCAGCCCGCCGCCATGGCCGCATGGCGGCGACCGCGTCGGAGGTCCGCAGCCGACGGACGTCTTCCACGTCATGGCCACCACCCGCCATGACACCGGCGCCTCCGCTGGTTCGCGCATGACCGGTGCCGCCCTCGGCTCGGCTTCGGGGACGTGGCTCTCTCGATCCCTGGCGCGACTCCGGATGGCTTCCAGACGGTCTGGTACGCGGAGCCCGCGGCGATGGCGACGATGAGGACGTTCCCTCCGACGGTGTGGGCGGTGAACTGGCCGCCGAAGTAGGCCGAGCCGCAGCCGAGGGTCACCGAGGACAGCAGCATGACGAGGGTCTTGGCGGTGCTGGACCAGCGGGGCTGCTGTACGACGGCGATGAGCGGCGGCGCGGCGAAGCCGATGAACGCGGACCACAGTTGCGCGTCCGGTGCCATGGCGGGGCCTACTTCTTGCGGAGGCCGTTGGCGACCTCGTACGCGTACTGCCAGGTCTTGGGGCCGGTCTTGCCGTCGGCCGGGCCGAGGGCGGCGAGGAAGTGTTCCTGCAGGGCCTTGACCTTGAGCAGGTCCAGGGCAGTCATGGTGCGGGACGGGCCGACGCGGTACGGCGGGCCCCACTGGCCGCGGTGGAGCCACGTCTGCAGGAGGAGGGCGTGGTCGGAGGTGGCGCCGAGGAGGAAGTAGCCGCGGCCGGGGAAGGCCGGCATCACGTTGGCGACGGCGGGCGCCCAGCGGTAGGCGGTGGCGGGCTTGCCGCCGCGCGGGTCGGCGGGGTCGGCGGTGGGCGGGCAGATGCCGTCGGGGAAGACGGGCGCGAGGTAGCCGGTGACGCGGGAGGAGCGGCGCTCGGTGCGGTGGGAGAAGACGCCGTTGCCCTGGCCTGCATCGGCGGCGCCGGCCGCGACGGAGTTGCCGCCCTTGGTGTAGACGTACGTGGCGTCGAAGCCGGTGACGATCTCGGTGTGGGCGCCGTTGCCGAAGTTGGTCCAGGCTCCGATGGACGGGTACTCGGACCAGCAGCCGTGGACGCGCGCCCAGGAGGTGAACGCGGAGACCGAGGCGGTCTTCGGCACGGCCGCGGTGAGGCCGACGTCGGCGTACATGTCCCAGTCGAACATGACGCACCACGCGACGCCGTCCCAGCCGTACTGCTCCCCGAACGGGGTCTCGTTGTTCCAGCCGACGACTGGTTCCCACGTCTCGTAAATCCGCTCGGGGACGGCCATGACGTGGTCGAGAAGTTTCCGCCATTGCGGAGTTACCTGAGGAGTGGTCATTTGCCGTTCTCCTTCCGGGATTAGCGGGTCAGCCGGAAATCCAGAGCACTCGGAGGCCGCTTGAAAAGTCGGTGGGGTTGGCGGTGTTCAATGCCGCGCCGGATGTCTGGTATCCCTGGATTTCGACGTAGTCGCCAACGCTGAGCGAGACCATGGCCGAGCACGGCACTCCGCAGGCGTTGCCGGTCGCTGCGGGGATGAGCGAGGCGCCCCCCTGGATGTTGGCACCGTTGGCCTGCAGTCGGCACCCGCGGTTGCCGGTCGCGTTCGACGGGAAACAGGCCTGCCCGAGGAGGAAATAGGTCCCGGCGACCTGGATGGTGTAGCGGGACGGATTGGTGACGGTGCTGTGTCCGCCGTCGCTGTCGATGGTCTCGGTGTCCAGAGTGAGACTGGTGAACGTGGCCGAGGAGATGGATTGCGCGGTCCCCTGGTGTCCCTCAAAGCGGAGGCCGCGTACAGCGGATCGGTCCGGGCGGCCGCGAGGAAGTCGAGCGTCTCGTCCAGCGACCAGGGCGACAGGTCGCGCTGCTCCACCTGTGGCGGCTCGACGAGCGACACCACGTTGCGCGCGATCAGTGAGCTGCCCCGAATTTCGTGGAGTCCGCGATCGTGTGATCAAGCGGTCTGCGGGGTTTCCTCTAGTTGCGCCCAGTACGCCTGCTCGTACTCGTCGGGCGGGACGTAGCCGAGGGCGGAGTGGAGTCGTTCGCTGCTGGACGAGGGCCCGCTCGACCTGGGCGAAGTCCCGCCACGGTCCCTGATGCTCGATCAATTCAGCCTTGAATGTTCCGTTCAGGGCCTCGGCCATCGCGTTGTCGTAGCTATCCGCGACGGACCCGACCGACGCGGAGGCGCCGACCTCTGCCAATCGCTCTGTGTAGCGAATGGACACGTATTGTCGCTGACCCGCACAGCCCTTGGCAACGCGGCACCAACGAAAACAATAACGGACAGTACTTCCCCAAGGGCACCGACCTATCACGACGGGAAGCCGACGAACTCCAGGCCGTTGCTCACGCACTCAATAACAGGCCCCGCAAAACCCTCGGCTGGAAGACACCCGCCGAAGCCCTGAACGAACAACTACTATCGATCCAAGAAGCCGGTGTTGCGACGACCGCTTGAATGCGGGTTGCGAGCCGCGGTCACTGTGGTGGATCAGTCCCGCGTCCTTCTTGATCTTCTGGCGCCACAGCGCCATTTCCAGCGCATCCAGTGGCAGGTCGGTGCGCATGTGGGTGGCGGCCTGCCAGCCCACGATCCGGCGGGAGTACGCGTCCAGGACGAACGCCACGTAGACCCAGCCCGACCAGGTGCGGATGTAGGTCAGGTCCGCGAGCCACAGCTGGTTCGGGCGCTCGGCGGCAAAGCGCCGGTTGACCAGGTCCGGCGGGCGCGGCGCGGCCGGCTCCGGGATCGTGGTGCGACGGCGTTGTCCGCGGATGACGCCCTCGATCCCGAGCTCGCGCATCAACCGCTCGACCGTGCAGCGCGCCACCTGGCGTCCGGAGCGGACCAGCGCGCGGGTGATCCGGCGGGCGCCGTAGGTGCGACCTGAGTCCTCCCACACGGCTCTGACCAGCGGAATCAACTCTTCATCGCGCAGGCGGCGGGCCGACTTCGGTCGCGTCTTGCGGGCGAAGTAGGCCGACGGCGACAGGTCCAGCACCCGGCAGACTGGGGGTGCCCCCTCTGGGGGAGATCGACCCCGAGGCCCATGTCGCGCAGGTGGTCGATCACCTGCTCGGCCTCGTCCGGGGACGGTCGATCTCCTGGGCAAAAAACACCGAGGCGGCCTTCAAGATCTCGTTCGCCCGCCGCAACTCGGCGTTTTCCTTGCGGAGTTCTTCCAGCTCGTCGCGTTCGGCGGCGGTAAGACGGTCGTCGCGCTCGCCGGCGTCGGCCTCGGCCTGGCGGACCCAGGATCGCAAGGCTTCCTTGTGGATGCCGAGGTCACGGGCGACGTGCGCGACGGGACGACCGGTCGAGGGGACCTCGCGGACGGCACGCTCGCGGAGTTCATCGGGGTACTTACGGGGTGCTGGCACTGCTGGTAGTTCTCCTTTACGCCTGGATCGCAACAAACCCAGACTTCAGGGACTCCACGAAGATCAGTGCAGCTCACGATGCCGGTTTGGCGGCCGGCCGGGGCAGTTGCTGCTTCGTACGCTCGCTCAGCACCAACGACGGAACATCACCACCTACGGACGTTGCGTCGCCTGGACACCTGCTTGGCATAGAGGCGGTCGACATCAGCACCTTCTGTGCCACAGGGGCAATTTTTTTGCCCTGCTGTCACATTGCCGGACCCTATCGGTCTTAGGTTCGACCAGCCTTCGGTCGACCCGCTAAGGAGCACACTGATGCAACCCGACACCATCGTCCTCGTCCACGGCTTTTGGGTGACGCCGCGGGCCTGGGAGAACTGGATCGCCCACTACGAGAACAAGGGCTTCCGTGTCATCGCGCCTCCGTACCCCGGATTCGAGGTGGAGGTCGAGGCCCTTAACGCCGACCCGAGCCCGATCGAGACCGTGACCGTTCCGGCAATCATCTCTAGCTTGAAGAAGCTGATCGTGGGGCTGGACCAGCCGCCCATAGTGATGGGTCACTCTGCTGGCGGCCTTTTCACCCAGATCCTCTTGGACCGCGGCCTCGGTGCCGCCGGAGTGGTGATCAACTCCGCGCCCACCCAGGGCGTACCGGTCGTACCACTCTCCCAGATCCGGTCCCTCTTCCCCGTCCTGAAGAACCCGGCCAACCGGCACCGCGCCGTCGGACTGGACCTCGACCAATGGCACTACGCCTTCGCGAACACGTTTCCCGACGACTACGCGCGCGCCACATATGAGCGCTACCACATCCCCGCACCAGGCAACATCGTATGGAGCGGCTCGCTGGCCAACCTTCACCCCGGCCACACCGAGACGTACGTGAACTTCCACAACGCCAATCGGGCGCCCCTACTGTTCCTCTCAGGCGAGTTCGACCATGTCATGCCACCGAAGGTCCAGATGTCCAACGCCAGGCACTACAAGGCGGAGGGCACCACCACCGAGGTCAAGGTGTTTCCTGGCCGCTCCCACCTGATGGCCGTCCAGGACGGCTGGCAGGAGATCGCCGACTACGCCCTCGAATGGGCACTCGTCCACTCCTAATACGGCAACCACGGCCGCGACTTCTGGCGCCTGGCACGCGGCAGCCGACGGCGATAGATGGTGGCGGTGGCTAGTGGGTCTTGGCCTCGCAGTTGGGCTGGTCTGGTTCGGAGCCCGCGCGCTGAGCGAGGGCCGACCGCTCCTGTTGCGTCTGCTCCTCGCTGTGGGAGCGGTTTGCTTCCCAGTCCCGTACCGCGGTCTCGGTCAGGTCGAAGTCCTTGGCGACCTGACCGACCGAGCGGTCACCCCGCCGGCACAGCTCGACTATCTCGGCCTTGAACTCCGGGGTGAACGAGCGGCGAGGGCGAGGCTTTTTTTCCCCATGCTCTCCATGATGGACATCATCCTTCCGGGACCGAAGCCCCTGATCTCCGATGTCCGTCAAAGCGGATCAAGCCCACCCCACGGGTGGCTCGAGTCCGCAGCCGGCCCTACTCAGCGTCCTGCGCCTCGATCAGGTCGAGGTCGCGGACGCAGAAGCCGTGGTGCTCAAAGGTCTCGTTGAGCACCGTGCCGAGGCACTGCCGCACCAAGCGGCCCCGGGCATACGGCGGCCAGACATCGTCGTCGGGCACCGGCGCTCGCGCAGCGAGCTGCACAGCGGTGACCTCGTCGAGCCAGGCTTCGAGCTGGGCGGCCTGTGCGTCACGCACCCTCACGATCTCGTCGAGGGCCGGATCGAGCGAGAGGTCAAGCCCGTGCGCTCCACGGTAGGGCTCGACGGTCGTCCCGATGCCCATCGGCGTGAACAGGTCCGTTGAGCCCAGGCAGCAGCGGCGGAACCACGAGTCGTGGACGAAGACCAGGTGGCGCATTGTCTGCACCGCCGACCACTCGTCGTTCACGTTGCGGCGCTCGATGCCGGGCGTACGGCGGATTCGCTCGATCGTGGCGGCCCAGCCGGCATGGAGCTGACGCGATGCCTCGCGAAGATCGGCCGGGTCCTCGGAACGGATCAGCACCCGCACCGGATGACGCCGGTCGAGCTCTGCCTCGACGTACTCGGTGACCTCGACACCGTTCACCACGAGGTTGGTGATGAGTCCGTCGATCACGGCATCCTGCATGACGACGCCTATCAGGCGTGCCCCGGTCAGATCGCACTCACGGAACTCCGCACCGTGCAGATCCTCGTCAACATACCGCGTCATGCTCCGCATGCTAGGTCCAAGCACCGACAAGCCAACATCCCCGGGTCACGACTTACGGGACAGGTCTCAGACGATCATGAAGCGATCGCTGTCGGGTCTCGGTTGATGCTGGACGTTTTGGCGTCGGGTGATGCTTGACGTTTGGGCTCGACGATTTTTCGTTTGTTGTACTCCCCGGATTTGCGGACGACCACTCCCTTGGTGGTGGTGCGGGGGACAGTGGTGATCAGGTCGTTGCCGTGGAAGACCTGGATGACGGTGTCATCAAGGTGGGCGGTGAAGACCTGGCGGGCCCAGGTGCGGCCGACTTGGACGCGTTGGCCTGCGATGACGAAGCCGCCGTTGCTGGAGACGATCCGTTCGGCGGTCTGCGGTGCCGGCGGTGGGACGGTCGGGGGGTGGGCCGGCGGTCCGGGCATCGCCGCAGGCCAGCAAAGTTCGCAGGTCACTGCGGGACAGTTTGGAGGGCAGGGTCTTGTGCCGGGTGCGGTCGATCAGGACGTGCAGCCGGTTCACGTCGATCCGCAGGGTCACCGCGTTGCCGGCAAGCGCCGGCCCGAACCACAACAACGACTCGGCCAGGTCGGCCGCTCCCTGGGGCGTGTCCAGCGCAGAACGCATGGACCGCACGGTAGTCGAGCACCTCAGGGAGTCAGCAGTCCCGCCGTCTCACGAGGGTCACGTCCCTGGAGTGGTGTAGGCGATCACGGCGGCAAAGGCCCCATTCACGACCGGAATTCCTGCACGCCGGCCTACGCACGCAGTACAAGCACGCCAGTCAGCCTGATCGCGCACGAGCGACGGTGAAGATCATCGGCAGGATCGACTACACCGTGGTGGGACACCATCGTGGGAAGCTCACGTCTACCGCGCCCGAAGGCTGTCCGGACTCACCAACTACCTTCTGCCACAGACATGTTGGAATTCCCCTATGGCCACTCCCGCTGACGGAACCACCCGCCTGAGTCCGGACGAGCCCGCGCACCGCCTGCGTGCCGAGGTCGAGCGACTGAGAGACGAGGCGACGCGCCAGAGGACACTCGCCCATCGCCGGGCCGAGTTCTGGACCAAGACGGACATCGCCCTCGGTTTCCCCGCGGCCTTGCTCGCGGGGACGGCGGGAACGGCAGGACTGGCCTCGGCGGACATGCGCCTTCCCGCCGCCCTCGCCGCTCTGGCCTCCGCCGGTTTCGCGGCGGGAGCGGGTTTCCTGCGCAGCGACACCAGGCGCCGCGCCAACAAGCGCGCCCGGCACGCATGGGCGTCGGTCGAGGCCAGGGCCACGGTGGCACTGGCCCAGGAGCACGTGACCCCCGAGGTTCTCGGCAGCCTGCTGGAATGCCGCCAGGCTGCGCTGGCGGCTTACGACGGCGAGGAGCCCAGGCCAGGGGCGTCGTGATCCGGAGCCCTTCGGCTGCCGCCTCCGCGTCTGAGAGCTCGGAGTGGGTGACCTGGCAGGCGTAGCTGCCGACGCGGAATCGCGGCAGAGTGACGGTGGAGATCACCAAAACTCCACCCCTTGCCGATAGCGATCGCCACCGAAGCAGGAACCAGCAAGTAGATACGGAGGCCGCCAGGCAAATATGGAGCGACGGGTGCCCCTTTCGGCATGACTCGGGGTCTTCGGCGTCCAGATCCGGCGTCAACGGCCACGCTCACCCGCGACCGGGACGCCTCCGCGGCGGCCGGTCCGTGTGGCTGATGTGACGGCGATCCGGCACCGAGCCGCCCATGCAACAGCGCCCTCCGGAGGCCGGCGCTTCGCGCCTCGCGCGTAACGAGCGGTACGGGTTCCGCGTCTCGGCGGGCCGCGCCGGGCGCGCGGTGAAGGCGTGGTCGCTCGTGATCCACTGCTCCCCCGCGCGCTCCCGCACGGCCGCCTGCCGCGAGCGACGAACATCGCCGGCGGGGGAAGCGACTGCTTGCCGACCGGGATCACACGCTGCCCCTGGTCAGCGTCTGTCGGTCGGCAAGCGTGCTCGGACGACCGGCTTGAGCGTGCGGCTGCAGCCATGCCCTGCAGCGAGCAGCTTCCCATTCGGGAACGCGATCAACGCCAGGACGGGCCGCCGTGCGGACGCCCCGTACCCTGGCCCGGCGCCCCGGACCATACCGGCGGCTCAGTGCCAGTGCTCGGGTGGTCAGTGGGCTGGTTCACCGTGCCCGGGGACTGTGCGGCTCCGGCGGCCCACAGCTGGTCGACCCGCGAGCGCTCGGTGGCGTTGGGGTGGCGGTTGGTGCAGGACGGGCCGGGGCCGCCGCCCGACATCAGCTCACTGCACGGCCCGCTGTAGTTGTCCGGCAGGCCCAGCACGTGTCCGGTCTCGTGGGTGACGACGCGGATCGAGTCGTCCTGCTGGTTCTGGGTGTAGTCAAGGAAGACGTAGCCGCTTCCGTGGCCGTCGGTGGAGGCGTAGGACCCGCGCGAGTCGTTGCCCTCGTAGTAGGAGAAGTCGGCACCGCTCGAAGCCTCCTGGAGCTTGACGTTGGACTCCGAGCTGTTCCAGATCGAGGCCGCGCTCGATATCTGGGAACGGAAGCTCGGTGCCCGGGAGGCGTCGTAGTAGACGGTCACCGCCTGCGCGTTGGGCTGGGCGGCGCGCTTCTCGGCGACCGACTTGAGCACAGCCTGGAAGAACGCCTTGTTGTTCGCCGTCTCCTGAGCCGACCCGGCGTACCGCGCCACGGAGGTAGCGGCGGAAGCGGGCGGGGTGGCGATCGTCTGGGCGCTCGCCGGCACCGCCGCGCCCAGCGCGCTGGAGGCCAGACCCAGGCCGAGAGCGAGGGCGAGGAGTCCCGGGGGCGTTTGGAACGACTTCATGCGAGGGCTCCTACTCACTCGGTGACGCCGAGCGCCCGGTGCGCGGTCGACTCCGCGTGAACACCGGTTCTGAACTGCGACGACGTTCTGTGGGTCGCCATTCTTAGAACCGCTCGACAGGGAGCGCAAAGGGTCCCGCCACTACGTCGCCTCGTAGGTGCCAGGACCTCGCCAGGGCAGCGCGCGGGGCTCCAGTCCGCACATGGCGGTGCGAGGACAAACTGATGTGATGTCAAAAGCCTTGCTTCACAGGTCAGCTGGCTGGCAGGGCGGCCGGGCGGAACTCCGGGATTCACGACGAGATCTACATTCGGGCAAAGAGGGGCAAATACCCAGATGTCCGCCATGCCGTATCTACTAAGTGCGCCAGTGGGTTGGCGGAGCGCTGTGACCGATGTCATAACATGCGGGCTTCCGCCTCTTTCGCCCCGGGGACTCGCCCTCACCGCTGAAGGCGCCACCGCTCAGTCCTGATCAAGAGGGAAGCCGAGCCCGCCGGGCACCGGCGAGCGGCGTGGCACAGAGGTCGGCCGGCTTCTCCTCAGCAGCGTTCCGCCCGCCGCCGGCGTCCGGGGCGCCGCGATGCGTAAGCGGCGCGATGGCGCGGCCGACGCCGGCGCGGCCGACGCGGCCGGCGACCTCCGGGCGTGGTGGACCCGGACAGGAAGCGCTTTCCGCCCGGTCGGCTCACCCGTTTGCCGACGGGCGCTTCACCCACCTGGCCGCAGTGCTGGCGCTGCTGGGGTGTGTCCGCCGTTTGCCGTGCTTCCATCCCGTCAGGAGGCACACATGATGCGTGAGGACCGACAGCAGGACACCCACCCGCAGGCAGGTGCGTCACGGCGGCATCTGCTCGCCGCGGCCACTCTGGCGCCGATGCTGGGCGGGGCGATCTCCGCGTGCGCGCCCACCGGAACGTCGAAACAGCACAACCACCCGTCGGTCATGCCCGTGCGCACCGCTCTGACGGACTGGAAGGACGTGGCCGTCGCGCTGGGCCGGACGGGCGACATCAGGCGCGAGTTCATGTACCACACGGGTCTGCCGCGCCGGGACCTCAATGTGGTCTCGCAGGGCGTCACCGTCAAACCGGGGCTCGCCCTGGGCTCGCACGTGTCGTTCGTGCGCTACGCCGACGGGAACACGCTGCTGATGGGCGACGTGGTGGTCACCGAGAAGGAGATGCAGTCGTTCGCGGATGTGCTGCACGAGCGCAAGATCGAGCAGACCGCGATCCACAAGCACCTGCTGTCGCAGGACCCGGAGATCTGGTGGGTCCACGTCCACGCGCACGGCAAGGACCCCGTGGCCATCGCCAAGGGCCTGCGTGCCGCGCTCGACCGGACCGGCGCGCCGCCGCCGGGGCGGCCGGACCACTCCGTGCCCCGCGAGCTGGACCTGGACGTCGCCACCATCGACAAGGTGATGGGCGTCAAGGGCGGCATCGACGACGGGGTCTACAAGAACACCTTCGTGCGCCGGGAGACCGTCACCGACGCCGGCATGGTCCTGCCGCCGGGCCTCGGATCCACCAGTGCGATCAACTACCAGCCGCTGGGCAACGGCAGGGCCGCCGTCAGCGGCGACTGCGCGATGATCGCCAGTGAGGTCCAGGACGTCCTCGCGGCGCTCAGGCAGGCCGGGTGCCAGCTCGTCGAACTGCACAACCACGGGCTGACGGACGAACCCCGGCTCTTCTTCGTCCACTTCTGGGCCGTCGGTGACGCGGTCAAGCTCGCCAAGGGGATCCGGAAGGCGCTGGACGCCACCAACGTCAAGGGGATGGCGGTGGAGATCGGCTGAGGGCCGCCGGCGGCCTTGCCGGCCGTCGCTTCCGTGTCACGACCGCCGCTCCGCAGGGGACACCCGTTGCGGCCGCGGCGGTCCCGCTCGCTCCGCGGCCCCGCCCGCGGGGGTGGTCCCCGCGGCGGGGCGTGGCGGCAAGGGGGTCAGGCCGGGGTGCGGACCGCGGGTCCGGCCGGGGCGGGCCGGTGGGTGACGCGGCGGCGGCGGGACGGGATGCCCATCGTCGGGTTGGCGACGCCCCAGGCGGCGCCCTTGCAGACCAGTTCCTTGTAGATGGCGGCGAGCCGTCCGGTCAGGGCCGCGCTGACGGCGCGGTCGTCGGCGGTGACGTACTGGATCAGGCCCTCCTTGCGGCCCAGCGAGATGCACTGGTTGAAGTACCGCAGCGGGACGTTGGGCAGCCTGCCGCCGGTCAGGCGGGCCGCGATGGCGTCGGCGGCCTGCCAGGCGGTGGGGAGGCCCGAGGCGCAGGACATCCGCAGCGGCTTCTCGCCGGGGCCCATGACCAGGGCGGCGTCGCCGATGGCGTAGACGTCCGGGTGGGAGACCGAGCGCATGGTGCCGTCGACCACGATCCGGCCGGTGCCGTCGGTCTCCAGGGTGGTGGCGGCGGCGATCGGGTGGACGGCGAAGCCGGTGGTCCACACGGTGACCGCGGCCGGGATGGAGGTGCCGTCGGCGGTGGCGACGTGGTCGGCCGCCACCGCGGTGACGGTGGTGTGCTCGTGCACGGTGACGCCGAGCCTGTCGATGACCTTCCGCAGGTGCCGGGCGCCCTTGGGGGCGAGCCAGTCGCCGAGGCCGCCGTGGGCGGCGAGGGCGACGGCGAGGTCCGGGCGGGCCTCGGCGATCTCGGTCGCGGTCTCCAGGCCGGTGAGGCCGCCGCCGACCACGAGGACGTGCTGTCCCGCGTCCAGGCCGGCCAGGCGCTCGCGCACCCGGAGTGCCCCGGGGCGGCCGGCGATCTCGTGGGCGTGCTCGGCGACGCCGGGAACCCCCTGGTCCTTCCAGCCACTGCCCAGGGCGTACACGAGGGTGTCGTACGCCAGCTCCTCGTCGCGGTCCACGCCGTCCGCGCCGTGCACGGTGACAGTGAGGGTGCGGCGGTCGGCGTCGACGCCGGTGACCTTCGCCGCCTTCAGTTCGACGCCCGTCCCCGCGAACATCTCGCCGAGGGGCCGGGGCGTGAGGTCCTGGCCGGCCGCGAGCTGGTGCATCCGGACGCGCTCGACGAAGTCGGGCTCCGCGTTGACGAGGGTGATGGCGACGTCCTCACGGTGCAGCCGCCTGGCGAGGCGCCCGGCGGCGCTGGCTCCGGTGTATCCGGCTCCGAGGACGACGATGCGGTGCTGCATGTCCTGGCTCCTGTCTGCTCTCCAGCGGGTTCGCCACTTGAACCGGGCGGCCCGCCGTTTCCTGACAGGAACAGGGTGTGAAGCACGTCACATGGGGGTCAGAAGGCGTGGAGCAGGGGCTCTCCGTGGTCGCCGGCCGCCCATCGCCTGGTCGCGCGTTCGAGTTTGTCGGGATTGACCTGGTTGCGGACGGCGATGATGCCCTCAGCGGTGACCTCCAGGCACATGACGCCGACGACCCGGCCGTCGACGACCGCCACGACGGCGGGGGCGCCGTTGGCGGCCGTCGCGTGGACCTCGGCCGTACCACCGATCAGGGCGCGCTTGGCGGCAGCGGGCTTGAACAGGCCCCGCAGGAACTTCGCCACGGCGAGGGCGCCTTCGAACGCCTTCGCGCGGGCCGGGACCTTCCCGCCGCCGTCGCCGACCGCCACGACGTCCTGGGTCAGGAGCCGCACCAGCGGCTCGGTCCGGCCGCTGGCGGCCGCCGCCAGGAACTCCTCGACGACCCGCCGGGCCGCCGCCTCGTCGATCTCGGCGCCGGCCCTGCGGGCCTTGCCGTCCGCCACGTGCTTCTTGGCGCGGTGGTGGAGCTGCTGGCTGGCGGCCTCGGTGATGTCGAGGATCTCGGCGATCTCGCGGTGCGGGTAGTCGAAGGCCTCCCGCAGCACGTACACCGCGCGCTCGTTGGGGGCGAGGCGTTCCAGCAGGACGAGGACCGCGTAGGAGACGGATTCGCGCTGCTCGGCGGTGTCGGCCGGGCCGAGCATCGGGTCGCCGGCGAGCAGCGGCTCCGGGAGCCACTGGCCCACGTAGGTCTCGCGCCGGGCCCGGGCCGAGGTGAGCTGGTTGAGGCACAGATTGGTGAGCACCTTGGTCAGCCAGGCCTCGGGGGCCTCGATGCGGTCGACGTCCGTGGCCTGCCAGCGCAGGAACGTCTCCTGCACGGCGTCCTCGGCCTCGCTCGCGGAGCCGAGGAGACGGTAGGCGACGGCCTCCAGGCGGGGCCTGGACGCCTCGAACCGTTCCACGTCGTGCGGGGTCAGGGCCATGGCCGCGATCCTAGTCCCCGCGGGCGGCGCGGGTCAGTGCGCGACGTCGAGGCGGACGACCGCGCCGATCTCGACGAGCTGGTCGGGCAGGGCCAGGTCGGACACGCCCATGACGGTGCTGGTGGGGCGGTGCTCGCCGCAGTAGGCGGCGTGCAGGCGGGCGGCGGTGTCGAAGTGGTCCCGCAGGCCCTTGACCAGGACGGTGGTCTCGACGATCTGGTCGCGGCCGGCGCCGAAGTGCTCCAGCACGCGGTCGAGGTTGTCGAGGGTCGTCCTCATCTGGAGTTCGAAGTCGCCGGTCCCGATGAAGTCTCCCGCGCTGTCGTGGGACAACTGCCCGGAGATGTAGAGCGTGTCGCCGGCCTGTACGGCCTGGCTGTAGCCGTAGAGCGACTCCCACGGCATACCGAAGTTGAATTCCCTGGACCGGACGGTCACGGTTGTCTCCTCGTCGTCGACTGGACCGGCCCCACATGAACGGGGCCGACAGCTGAGACCGGAGCCGCCGTCGGGGTGTGACAGGAGCGACGCGACCGCGGCCTCCGGCCGGGAGGCCCGTGGCGGTTCTTCACGGGCCTCCCGGCCGGGCGCGGCGTGCTGCGATGGGCGCTAGGAGCGGTGAGCCTCTAGCGGAACGGGAAGAACGAGTTGAAGCCTCCGACGGGGACGATGACGGGGACGACGACGGGGACGAAACCGCCGCCGAAGAAACCGTAGTTCCCGCGGATCGGGCCGAAGCCGCCGAAGCCGCCGCCTCCCTGGACGTAGTTCGTGACGGCTGTCGGACGGGCCAGTGAGGCCGTGGTCTGCGGTGCCGCGTCGGCGGTGCCCGCCGCGACGAAGGCGAGCATCGGTGCCGCGAGCGCCGCGGCGACAGTCCGGCGGACGGTGATGTTTGCGCGCATGTCAATCTCCTTCGTACGTGAAGATTGGTGGACAACGGCCGTGCCATTTCCGACCGTCGTCGAACCGGCTTCGTGTGCCTGGAGCCGGCAGGACGAGTGGCACGTGACCCACGCGTTCTCGCTCACCGGGCAGGGACGCCGTGATGCAAGGCAGCAAACGCCGAGGACATGACCGTGACACGGGTGCGGCGCGGAGTCAAAAGAAAGCGCTGCGCCTCAGCGTCATCGGGGCCGCTTTTCCGCAGGTCAGAGAGCGTGTGATCGGCTCGCCGGAAATCTTCGGGCCGCCTGGGAGAGCGGTCACGCACGAGCATCCCATGGCCATTACATGGGGTCCGAGGTCACCCTCCGTGGCCGCCGGTCCCAGCCGTGCCGTCGCCGGCCCACGCCATGCGATCACCGGCTCCCGCTCCCCGGGCACCGTCCGGCGAGGACCGCCCGATGCCGACCGCCCGATGCCGACCGCCCGATGCCGACCGCCCGATGCCGACCGCCCGATGCCGACCGCCCGATGCCGACCGCCCGATGCCGACCGCCCGATGCCGACCGCCCGAAAGGGCCGAGGGGCCGGTCGCGCGGCGAGTCGTCGATGGCGCCGACCCCTCCATGCTTGACGCGTCAAATAAATAGCCCTATGTTCGGTTGACGCGTCAAGCATGAATGGAGCAGGGCGGGCTCCGCACCGTCGCCCAGGTGCCCGCCCTTGCAGTCCGCGCACCTCGCGCGGTCCGCAGGATGAGGAGTCACGACCATGGCACAGCCGCACGGCGAGGAACTGCAGGCGATCCTGGAGCGTCAGGCAGAGCTGAGGGACCGTTACCTCCTCCCGGCCGGGGAACGCCCCGCGCCCACGACGCAGGGGGTCCACCACGCCGCGTTCATCGCGCGGGACGTCGAGGAGACCATCCTCTTCTACCGGGACGTCCTGGGCCTCCCACTGGTGGACCTGATGGAGAACCGGGACTACCGCGGGTCGACGCACTTCTTCTTCGACATGGGCGCCGAGAACATGCTCGCCTTCTTCGACTTCCCGGGCCACCCCCACCCCGACTACGCGGAGACGGTCGGCGGCGGCCACCACATCGCGCTGTCGGTCACGCCCGAGGCCTTCGCCACCGTCAAGGAGCGCCTGGAGGAGAAGGGCATCGCGTACGCGGCCTTCCCGAGCGAGGTCGCGGACAGCATGTTCCTGGCCGACCCCAACGGGCTGAGGATCGAGCTGATCACGGAGCCCAAGGGCTACGCCCTCGGCGAGTACATCCTCTGACACGAGCGAATGCGGGCAGCGGGCGCCGGACGCCGGCCGGAGGGGCGGACGATCATCTGACGGCCGTCGGTCCGGCCCCCGCACGCGCCGGGCCGCGGCCCGGACCGCCCCGCTCCCCCGGCTCCGCGGTGGAACACCGCGGAGCCGGGCACTCACGCCCCGCACCCACGCCCCGCGCGGCCGGGACCTGAGAACCCGCGGAACTCGAACTCCGCTGCGATGACGCCGACTTCGACCCGTCGGCGGACGCCCGGTGCGCCGATACGGCCGGCCCGGGCCGTGGCGGCCGGGGAGAACTCCCGCGCGACGTCGCGTCGGTGGAGAGCGCGCAGGACACCCTCGTCGGGCGCCGCCCATCGCGCCCGCGTCAATTGGGATGCGCCGGCGCACGGGGCCGGGTAACGTCACCGTCCGACGCCTTCCGATGCGCCGTGCCCCGGTTACTTCCTGCGAACAAGTACACACCGGTGCACACCCTTGATCTCGGGAGGCGCCGCCTTCGCGTGGCCGGGCGATTCCGTGACCGCGCGTGCCCCGTTCCGCGTGTGTTCCCGCCGCGCGCCCTCCGACCGCCACCCTCCAGGGGGACATCTGCATGACCCGGTTCAACCGTCAGCGGGCCAAGACCGAGGCCAGGGAGGAGATCCGGGCCGAGATACCGGGCGTCACCGCGGGCGGTGCCACCTCCCCGCTCTCCCTGCACGGCCGCTGGGTCGTGGCGCCTCCCCGGTCCGCAGGGGCCGTGCTGCGGACGGCGTTCCCGCCGCCCGGCCTCAACCACGAGGCGGGCGCCGGATACGCGCGGGAGCCCAAGGCGGAGCTGTTCCTGCTCGCCGTCTCCCACATGGCCGGTCAGAACAGCTTCTACGAAGGCGCCGGGTCCCGCGACGAGCGCTACGCCCGCCTGGTGCGGCGACTCGCCGTCGAGGACCCGCAGTGGACTCTCGGTCTGCTGCGCTGGCTGCGCACACAGGCCCACATACGAACGGCGTCAGTGGTGGGCGCGGCCGAGTTCGTCCGCGGCAGGCTGGACGCCGGGGCCGCGGGCTTCTCCCGGCAGGCCGTCGAGGCCGTGCTGCAACGCCCGGACGAGCCGGGCGAGTTGCTGGCGTACTGGACCTCCCGCTACGGGCGGAGGCTGCCGCAGCCGCTCAAGCGCGGGGTCGCGGACGCGGTGCGCCGGCTCTACACCGGCCGCGCGCTGCTCAGGTACGACACCCCCTCGCACGACTTCCGCTTCGGCGACGTACTGGAGCTCACCCACCCCGCCCCCGCGCCCGGCCGTCCTTGGCAGGGCGGGCTGTTCCGGTACGCGCTGGACCGGCGGCACCGTCCGGACCGCGCCGTACCGCCAGCCGGGGAACCGCTCCTCGCCGCGCACCACGCGCTGCTCTCCGTACCGGTGGAGCGGCGGTACGCGCTGGTCACCGGGGCGGACGGGGCCGAGCGGCTGGCCGCGGCGGGGATGAGCTGGGAGGCGCTGGCGGGCTGGCTGCAGGGGCCGCTGGACGCCGCGGTGTGGGAGGCCGTGATCCCCTCGATGGGGGTGATGGCGCTCGTCCGCAACCTGCGCAACTTCGACCTCGCCGGGGTCGGCGACGAGGCGGCCGCGGAGGTGGCCCGCCGGATCTCGGACCCCGCCGAGGTGCTCCGCTCCCGGCAGTTCCCGTTCCGCTACCTGGCCGCGCACCGCAACGTGCCCTCACGCCGCTGGGAGGAGCCCCTGGAGAGGGCCCTCGGGCACTCGCTGGCGAACGTGCCCGCGCTGCCCGGCCGGACGCTGGTCCTGGTCGACCGTTCGGGCTCGATGTTCGACCGGCCGAGCGCGGACACCGAGCTCAACCGGGCCGACTCCGCCGCGATCTTCGGCACCGCGCTGGCGATGCGGGCCGAACGGGCCGACCTCGTCCAGTTCGGCACCGGCAGCCTGCGCGTCGAACCGGCGCGGAACGAGTCCGTCCTGCGGGCGCTGGACCGGTTCGGCGACCTCGGCGGGACGAACACCGCCGCCGCTGTCACCCGGCACTACTCCGGGCACGACCGGGTGGTCGTGGTGACCGACGAACAGGCCTTCTGGTCGCCCCTGGGCGACCCGATGGGCGCCGTCCCGAAGCACGTCCCGGTGTACACGTGGAACCTGGCGGGGTACGCCATGGGCCACGCCGCGACCGGGCCGCACCGGCACACCTTCGGCGGCCTCGCGGACGCGGCGTTCCGGCTGATCCCGCTCCTGGAGGCGGGGCGGGACGCCTCGTGGCCCTGGGACCCCGCCGCCGTCACGGACTGACGGGCCGGGTCAGGCCTTCTGCCCGGGCTTCGCGGTCTGCTCCGGCTGCTCCGGATTCGCCGACTGCGCGTCCTTGCCGCGCAGCGCCTTCTCCACGGCGTCCCGTACCCGGCTGTCCTCGCGCTGCTTGCGCCGTGCGCGGCCGCGGCGCCGGAGGACGATCGCGACGGCGACGGCCGCGGCGAGCAGGACGATCAGCAGGAGCAGGATCCAGGGCACGGCCCAGCCGTGGGCGGTGGCCTCGACCGGGTCCAGGGGGTTGATGGAGCCCGACGCATCGGTGAGCAGCGGGGTGAGGGTGGCGGTCGCGGTCAGGCTCACCGCCGGCGCCACGCCGTGGACGGGCACCTTCACCTTCCAGCTCTCGCCGGGGAGCAGCTCGGGCGGCGCGGGCATGTCGCCGGCCTTCGCCCGCAGCCGGCCGAAGGGCCCCGCGACCGAGACGGCCTGACGGGCCGACAGCATCGCGTTGCCGGTGTTGTGGATCGTGTACGTGACGGTGGCGTCGCCCGTGCCGAAGGGATTGGCCGGGCCGCTGTAGTCGACGTGCAGGTCCTCGACCGCGAGCTCAGGCCTGAGCTCGCCGCTGACCCGCAGCTTGACGCGGATGCCCAGGCGCCGGTCCACGTTGATGCCCTGGGCCTCGTCGGACTGCTTGAGCGAGGTCAGGATGCCGCCCACGTAGTCGCCGGGGGTCGCGTTGTCCGGCACGGTGACGGTGAAGGGGATCTCGGCGGTCTTGCCGGGCTTGATGACGACGCTGTCGCGGCCGGCGTGGACCCAGGCGCCGATGCCGACGGACTTCTTGTCCTTGGTGAGCAGGTCGAGCTGCCCGGTGTCGGTGGTGTAGCCGTCGGAGGCGTACAGCGCGAGCCGCAGCGGCGTGGTGCCGCGGTTGGCCACGACCATGGCGTCCTTGACCTGTCCGCCGGGGTTCGCGGTGTAGCTGTAGCTGGACCGGTCGTCGCCGAACCCGTTCGCGGCCGTCCTGACCGTCCAGGTGACGTCGCCGTCGGCCGCCCGGGCGGGCCCCGCGTGGAGGCCCACGAGGGCGAGGGCCGCGAACAGGACCAAGAGGGCGGTGCGGGCGAGGGGCGTCGTACGGCGCGGTGCGGACGGGTGCATGTCGGGGTTCTCCTGGAGCGGGAGGCGGGGGGGGGGGGGGGGGGGGGGGG
>NZ_CBDRCM010000085.1:0-21211 GCF_965342435.1 Actinacidiphila sp. bgisy160
GGCCCGGTCCGCGCCGCCTCGACCTACCCCTCAGAAGCTCTCGGCGGCGCGGACGTTCGTGGTTCCGGGCGGCGGCGCCCCATCGGGCGCGACAGGACAGGTCGGGGCGCCGCCGCCCGGAAGCCGGGGGGTCAGCCGGCGACCGGCCGGCCGGACAGGCGCTCCACGCCGCGCAGCAGGGCGGAGTGGTCCAGGCCGCCGTCGCCCTGGGCCCGCAGCGAGGCGACGAGGTTCGCCACGACCGAGCCGACGGGCAGGGCGGCGCCGACGTTGCGGGCGGCGTCGGTGACGATGCCCATGTCCTTGTGGTGCAGGTCGATGCGGAAGCCCGGGGCGTACTCGCGGTCGAGGAAGTTGCGCTTCTTGCGGGTCAGCACCGTGGACCCGGCGAGCCCGCCGTTCAGCACCTCCAGGGCCGCCGCGAGGTCGACCCCGGACTTCTCCAGGAAGACCACGGCCTCGGCGCACGCCTGGATGTTCACCGCGACGATCAGCTGGTTGGCGGCCTTGACGGTCTGCCCGGCGCCGTGCGGACCGCACAGGACGACGGTCCTGCCGAGGGCGTCGAACAGCGGCCGCGCCTCGTCGAAGTCGGCCTGCCCGCCGCCCACCATGATGGACAGCACCGCCTCGACGGCTCCCGCCTCGCCCCCCGAGACGGGGGCGTCCAGGACCCGGATGCCCCTGGCGGCCGCGGCCCTGGCCAGGTCGACGGAGGTCTGCGGGGCGATCGACGACATGTCGATCAGGAGCGCGCCCGGCCGGGCGTTGACCAGGATGCCGTCCTCTCCGTAGGCGACGGCCTCCACCTGGGGGGAGGCCGGGACCATGGTGATGACGACGTCGGAGTCCTTCACGGCCTCCGCGATCGAGCCGGCGGGCGTGCCGCCGGCCGCGGCCAGACGGTCGAGCTTGTCCCGCTCCAGGGTGTAGCCCGTGACGGAGTACCCGGCCTTGATGAGGTTCTCCGACATCGGGGAGCCCATGATGCCGAGGCCGATCCACGCGACCGTGGGAAGTGTGGTGGTCATGATGTCCTCTCCGGATTACTTGTCGGCGCCGGCGAGCCAGTCGAAGGAGGCGGCGCTGCCCCGCGGGCCCGGCTTGTACTCCAGGCCGACCCAGCCGTCGTAGCCCGCCCCGCGCAGCCGGCCGAGGAGCGCGGCCAGCGGCAGGGAGCCCGTGCCGGGCGCGCCGCGGCCGGGGTCGTCGGCGATCTGGACGTGGCCGGTGCGGTCCGCGTAGGCGTCGATCACGGCGGGCAGGTCCTCGCCGTTCATCGACAGGTGGTACAGGTCGAGCAGGAACCTGGCGTTGCCCAGGCCCGTCTCGGCGTTGACCTTGTCGACCACCTCGACCGCGGCGGCCGCGCTCACCAGTGGATAGCGCGGCGACTCCGGCTTGTTGAGGGCCTCGACCAGCAGTATCGCGCCGACCCGGTCGGCCGCGTGCGCGGCCCGGACCAGGTTCTCCAGGGCGAGTTCGTCCTGGGCCTCGGGGCTCACGCCGTCCACGCGGTTGCCGTACAGCGCGTTGAGCGCCGTGCAGCCCACCGAGCGGGCGAAGTCGGCGGCGACGTCGATGTTGGCGCGGAAGCGCGCGGACTCCTCGCCCGGCACGGACAGCGCGCCGCGGTCGGGGCCGGGGAGCTCGCCCGCGTAGAAGTTCAGGCCCACCAACTGGGTGCCGGCCTCCTCCAACGCGTCGCGCAGGGCGTCGAGTTCTGCCTGCGGAGGGGTCGGCATCCGGGTCCACGGCCACCACAGCTCGACCGCGGAGAAGCCGGCCGCGGCGGCGGCCGCGGGGCGCTCCAGGAGCGGGAGTTCGGTGAAGAGGATCGAGAGGTTCACATCGAAGCGCGTGGAGTCGAAGCCCATCACATGCGCCCTTCCGTATTACGGAAACTTATTTCTACGTGACGGAAGACTCCACGAGACGGACGGCGGCTGTCAAGAGGGATGTCCCGGAAACCCCCTGACCAGCTAGGTTGAGGGCGTGCGCTTGAGACTCGAATTCACCACCGAGCCGTTCGACCTGGACGAGCCCCCGCAGCACGCCGTGGTGGGCCGTGAGGTCCTGGAGGCGGCCGGGCTGGACGCCGTCGACGTCGGGCCCTTCGGCAACTCGGCCGAGGGCGGTACCGAGCGGGTGGTCGCCGTGGTCGGCGATGTGCTGCGGCGCACTCTGGAGGCCGGCGCGACCCGGGTGTCGCTGCAGGTCAACGTCCTGGGGGAGGCGGACCGGTGACCGGGCCGGCCGAGCATCCGTTCAGCGCGGCGATCAAACCGCTCGCCGATGCCATGGGTGCCGAGCTGGTGCCCCCGGGCGAGGCGCGCGGAGACGACGTCGTGCTCAGCTGGGAGGGTGCGCAGGTGGTCGCCGTACGGCTGCCGCATCTCGCGGACTCGCTCGACCACATCCTGGCCGACCTCGAGCGCCGGCACGGCAAGGCGCTGTCCGAGCTGGGGCGCAAGGAGAAGCAGACGGTCGTCCGCATCCTGGAGGAGCGCGGCGCCTTCTCGGTGCGGCACGGGGTGGAGACGGTCGCCTCCGCGCTCGGCGTCAGCCGCTTCACCGTCTACAACTACCTCAACAGGGAGAACGCGGCGAAGGACGGCCGCTAGCCGCGTCGTCACGGCCTGTCGGGCGTGCCGCTGCTCAGTGCCTTGTCTCGTACCTGGTCAGGACCACGCCGCCGGGACATGTCCGCGTCTGAACCATGTTCAGGTTCACCCAGCTGTCCAGCGCGGTGAAGAACGGCGTGCCGCCGCCCACCAGGACCGGATGGACGGCGATCGCGTACTCGTCGATCAGTCCGGCGCGCATGGCCGCCCCTGCGAGCGTCGCGCCGCCGATGTTCATCGGGCCGCCGTCCTCGGCCTTGAGCCGGCTGATCTCCGCGATCGCGTCGCCGGTGACCAGGCGGGTGTTCCAGTCGACCTTGTCGATGGTCGAGGAGAACACCACCTTCGGCGTGTCCCGCCAGTTCCGCGCGAACTCGATCTCCGCCGGTGTGGCGTCGGGCTGCCGGTCGCCGGTCGGCCAGTGGGAGCTCATCGCCTCCCACAGCCTGCGCCCGTACAGCGACAGGTCGCTCGCCTGCTCGTGGTCGAGCCACCACTGGAACAGCTCGGGGCTCGGCGGTCCGCTCCAGCCGATGGAGTCGCCGGCGGCGGCGATGTAGCCGTCCAGGGTCAGGTTCATGCCGTAGACCAGTTTCCGCATGGGGAGGCCTTCCGTCCGGGGGTGCCCGGTGTACGGACCGGCGCGGCGCGGGAAACTCATCGGTGCGCGCTCCGGACCCGCCGGTGGTCCTCGTGCCCGGGGTTCGCGGCGGTGTGCTCGGCCGGCACGGGCGGAGCCGCCTGGACTCGCCCCCCGCCCTCGCCGGCCGAGCACACCGGACAGGCCCTGCTGCACCGCGCGAGGCGTCCGTCCGGGCGTTGCGGGCCGCAACTTTTCAACAAACTGTTGACGTCGCGTGGTGGGCGCTCCTAGCGTGCACCTTGTGACTTCCAGCCCATCCCCGGGCCTGGCCCGGTTCAACGCCGCCGGCGGACCGGAGGCGATCGCGCTGCTGCACGAGGTCTGCGCGAGCCGCTCCTGGGGTGCCGCCGTCACGGCGGCCCGCCCGTACGACACCCTTGACGCGCTGCTCGCCGCCTCCGACGCCGCGACCGCCGGCCTCACGCCGGACGACCTGGCCGAGGCGATGGCGGGCCACCCGCCGATCGGCCGCCCCCGGCCCGGTGACCCGGTCTCCGCCCGCGAACAGGGCGGGGTGCGGGACTCCCAGCGCGAGGAACTGCTCGCGCTGAACCTCGCCTACCAGGAGCGGCACGGCCACGTCTTCCTCATCTGCGCCACCGGCAGGACCGGCGACCAGATGCTGGCCGCGCTCAAGGAGCGCATCGGCAACGACCCCGCCACCGAGCGCGAGATCGTCCGCACCGAACTGGGGAGGATCAACCGCGTCCGGCTCACCCGGCTCGCCGGGACCGCGAAGGAGGACCCCTCATGACCTCCGTGTCCACGCACGTCCTGGACACCAGCGCCGGCCGCCCCGCGCGGGGCGTGGCCGTCACCATGCAGGTGCGCGCCGGGAGCGGGGCCCCCTGGGTGCCGCACGGCGCCTCGGCGACCGACGCCGACGGCCGCTGCAAGGACCTGCCCGACCCGCCGCGGGGCACGAGCCACGTACGGCTGGAGTTCGCCACCGAGCCCTACCTCACCCGCCAGAGCACCGACCACCGCAGTCGAGCCGAGGACCAGCAGGACGCCCCCCGCACCAGGGACAGCGGAGCCTTCTTCCCGGAGGTGGCGATCGTCTTCGCCGTCGAACCGGGCGAGCACTACCACGTGCCGCTGCTGCTCAACCCGTTCGGCTACTCCGTATACCGAGGGAGCTAGCACCGACATGTCGCCCACCCGACTCGGCCAGAACCAGTACGGCAAGGCGGAGACCCGCGTCGTCCGCGTCACCCGCGACGGCGCGACCCACCACGTCAAGGACCTCAACGTGTCCGTCGCCCTCTCCGGCGCGATGGACGACGTCCACACTTCCGGCAGCAACGCCGCCGTGCTGCCCACCGACACCACCAAGAACACCGTCTTCGCCTTCGCCAAGCAGCACGGCATCGAGTCCGCCGAGCAGTTCGGCATCCACCTCGCCCGGCACTTCGTCACGAGCCAGGGGTCCATCGAGCGGGCCAGGATCCGCATCGAGCAGTACGACTGGGAGCGGATCACGCAGGAGCACTCCTTCGTCCGCGGCAGACGGGAGACGCGCACCACCGAGGTCACCTTCGACGGCGCGCGCTGGCAGGTCGTCTCCGGCCTCAAGGACCTCGTGGTCATGAACACCACCGACTCCGAGTTCTGGGGCTTCGTCAAGGACCGCTACACCACGCTGCCGGAGACCCGCGACCGCGTCCTCGCCACCGAGGTCAGCGCCCGTTGGCGGTTCCACTGGACCCGCGACGAGGACCCCGCCCCGCGGTGGGAGCAGTCCTGGGCCGAGGTCCGCCGGCACCTCCTCGACGCCTTCGCCGGCACCTACTCGCTCTCCCTGCAGCAGACGCTGTACGCGATGGGCGACCGGGTGCTCGAGCACCGCCCCGAGATCGACGAGGTGCGGCTCTCGCTCCCCAACAAGCACCACTTCCTGGTCGACCTCGAGCCGTTCGGCCTCAAGAACGACACCCCCGACAGCGCGGTGTACTTCGCGGCCGACCGCCCCTACGGCCTCATCGAGGGCACGGTCCTGCGCGACGGAACCGAGCCCCGCATCCCGGTGACGGACTGAGAGGCCACACCATGACCGCCCCAGCAGAGCGCATCGTCATCGAGAAGTGCGCCGTCGCCACCGTCGACGCGGACGACACCGAGTACCCGGCCGGCCACGTCGTCGTCGCCGGCGACCGCATCGAGTCCGTCGGCCCGGGCCCCGCCCCCGCCGGACTGGACGGCGTCGTACGGCGGGTGGACGGCACCGGCCACCTGCTCACCCCCGGCCTGGTCAACACCCACCACCACTTCTACCAGTGGATCACCCGGGGCCTGGCCACCGACCACAACCTCTTCGACTGGCTCGTCGCCCTCTACCCCACCTGGGCCCGCATCGACGAGGCGATGACCCACGCGGCCGCCCAGGGCTCGCTGGCGATGATGGCCCGCGGCGGCGTCACCACCGCCATGGACCACCACTACGTCTTCCCCCGCGGCACGGGCGACCTGTCCGGCTCCATCATCCGGGCCGCCGCCGCCATGGGCGTGCGCCTCACCCTCGCCCGCGGCTCGATGGACCGCGGCGAGTCCGACGGGGGACTGCCCCCGGACTTCGCCGTCGAGACCCTCGACGACGCCCTCGCCGCCACCGAGGAGACGATCGACAAGCACCACGACGCCTCGTTCGGCGCCATGACGCAGATCGCCGTCGCCCCCTGCTCGGCGTTCTCGGTCTCCACCGAACTGCTGCGCCAGGGAGCCGAACTCGCCCGGCGCAAGGGCGTGCGGCTGCACACCCACGGCAGTGAGACCGTGGAGGAGGAGCAGTTCTGCAGGGAACTGTTCGGCATGGGCCCCACGGACTACTTCGAGTCCACCGGCTGGCTCGGCGAGGACGTGTGGATGGCGCACTGCGTCCACATGGCCGACCCCGACATCGCCGCCTTCGCCCGCACACGTACCGGCGTCGCCCACTGCCCGTCCTCCAACGCCCGCCTGGCCGCCGGCATCGCCCGTGTGCCGGACATGCTCGCGGCGGGCGTCCCGGTCGGGCTCGGCGTGGACGGCACCGCGTCCAACGAATCGGGCGAACTGCACACCGAGTTGCGCAACGCGCTGCTCATCAACCGCCTCGGCTCCCACCGCGAGGCCGCGCTGACCGCCCGTCAGGCCCTGCGCCTGGGTACCTACGGCGGGGCCCGGGTGCTCGGCCGGGCGGAGGCGATCGGCTCCCTGGAGGCGGGCAAGCTCGCCGACCTCGTCCTGTGGCGGATGGACACCCTCGCCCACGCCTCGATCGCCGACCCCGTCGCCGCCCTCGTCCTCGGCGCGGCCGCCCCCGTCACGCTCTCCCTGGTGAACGGCCGGCCGGTGGTCGAGGACGGCCGCCTCGTCACCGCCGACGAGGACGCCATCGCGCGCGCCACCCGCGACGAGGCCCGGCGGCTCGCCCGGATCGCGGGCCTCACCGGCTGATCACCGCGCTCACCCGCGGACCCCGGTCGGGGGAGGGACGGCCCTTCGACCGGTGCCGGGTCCCGCCCCGCCAGGGGCGGGACCCGGCGTTCGCCGTACCCGTCGCGGGGCGGGGGGCGGGAATCCCGTTGCGGCACCCCGCACCGGCCCTGTTACGGTCGCCGTGCCGGCCGCGGGACTACGGTGCGACTTCCGGAACCTGCCTCTGAAGCAATGATTCGCTGCTCGTGCCCCCATTCCCCGGCCGGCGTCCACGACAGGGGGAGCCGACGCCATGAGCGAGCGGGGGGCGGCGGTCGCCGCCGAGGACGTGCTGCTGTTCGTCAACGCGGCGATCACCGCGACCGGTCAGCGCGAGTTCCGCTCCGGCGCGGGGGAGCAGCGGCTGTCGCTGGACTTCCTCCACGCGTACATGCTGGGCAACTACCGCGACCTGTACGCCGGGGTCCTCGCCCTCGACGTCAACGACCACAACGCGGCACTGATCATCCAGCGGCTGCTGGAGACCGCCGCCGAGGCCACCGCCGAACAGCGCCGCACCGAGGGCCGGCTCATCGCCGGCCGGCTGGCCCTGCTGCCGCCGCAGCGGGTGTACGGGCTCTTCGGCGCCCTGCGCCGGTCCGGGGTGAACAACCGGCGGACGCGGGCGATCATCCGCGACTGGATCGCCTCCCGCCCGGACCCGGCCTTCGACGCCGTGAAGTACCGCGGCGGGTTCAAGCGGGCGCTGCGGCACGCCCATCTCGCCCCCAGGGAGGAGGAACTGGGCGCGTTCGTGTTCCGGCCGCTCAGCCGGGGCCGGTACGGCACACCGCTCCTTGAGGCCTGGCGCCGCGCGCACTTCGCACAGGACGCCCTGTACGAACTGCCCTACACCGTCGCCGAGGGCTTCGCCGCCAAGCACGGTGTGCCGCGCGAGGTGTTCCTGGAGCCCATCGCCCCGCGCATGACGCGCCTGGAGACCCTGCGGCTGCAGGAGTCCGCCCGGCGGCACGAGGCGGGCGCGGTGCCGGCCGCCCTGGACCGCATGCCGCTGACCCGGCTCGCGTCCTACGTGCTCTCGCTGCCCGTCGAGGAGCGCCTGCGGCGGCGCCGGGAACTGACCGGCGCCCTGGACGCGGCCGCCGTACGGGTGGCCGGCGCACACCGGGGAAGCTGGGGCCGGGTCGCCGCCGTCCTCGACGACAGCTTCTCCGCCTCGGGTTCGGGCACCAAGCGCCGCCGGCCGCTGGCCGTCGCCCTGGCCTGCCACCACCTGCTCGCCGCGCTCGCCGGCGAGTACACCGGGCTGTGGACGTCCGGGCGGACCGACGCCCTGCTCGTCCGTCCGTACGGGGCGACGCCGCTGGGCCGGCGGATCCTGGACGCGCTGGAGACCGGGCCGTCCCGGCTGGTGATCGTCTCCGACGGCTGGGACAACGCGCCCCCGGGCCTGGCCGGCGAGGTGCTCCGCGTGTGGCGCGCCCGCATCGACCCCGGCCGCCGCACCGAGGTCGTGCACCTCAACCCGGTCTACGACGCCGAGGACTTCGACGTGCGACGGCTGTCCCCGGCCGTGGCCACGGCCGGCATCCGCGACGCCGAGGACCTGCCCGCGCTCGTCGAGCTCGCCCAGTTCGCCGAGGGACGCACCGGCCCGGCCGAACTGGCCGCCTACCTCGACGCCCGCGCGCGGCGACTGTTCGACCGAACCGACCGGGGGGAGCACACCCGATGACCGCACTGGACCTGACCGGCCTGGACACCCGCCCCTCCCAGGTCTGGGGCGCCGTGCGCCTGGTCCCGCTGGTGCGCGAACAGCCCGTCGAGGACCTGCGGCTGCACCCGAGGATCCTCACCGACGGGCCGTCCGCCGTCCGGCTCGGCCCGCGGCACGCGTATGTCTCGTACATCCCGCACGCGTTCGTCGCCACCTGGACCGGCGACGGAACCCCTGCCGCGGCCTACGGGACGCAGCTGGCCGAGGGCGCGGACGACGCGCGCCCCGCGACGGGCGCCCTGCGCATGCACCGCCGGACGGCCCGGCGCGAGGCCAAGGGCCGGCTGCGCTTCCTGCCCCTGCACCTGGCGCTGGAGGGCTATCTGGCACTGCACTTCGGCGGCCCCTCGGTCGCCTGGGAGGAATGGTCGCAGCGCGCGCTGCGCCGGGACCTGTCCCCGCGCGCGGAGGAGGCGTACACGGGGGCCGAGGTGCGCGGACTCGCCGACGCGCTGCGGGTCTTCGAGATCCACCCCGGTCAGTGCGGTGTCCTGCTCTACGTCGCCGACGCCCTGGCCGCGGCCTTCGTCGTGCCGCACCCCGACGACTACCGCGCGCTGCACCCGACCCTCGTGCAGGACCTGTACGGCGAACTCGTCCACCACTACGCCACGCTGATGCCGCCCGTCCAGGAGTTCCGCGCCCGCATCCCGGGCACGGGCATCGGCTCCCTGGCGGAGTTGCGCGCCGCGGCGGCCGGACAGGAGCGGGCCTGGGCGGGGTTCCACGACACGACCATGGCCGCCGCGCTCCTGGAGCAGCCCCGCACCTGGCGGACGGTGTACCGGATGGGCCCCTTCACGCTCTCCCGGTTCCTGCCGGAGTTCCGCCCCGGACGGGAGAACCACATCGGCGAGGCCGTCACCGACCGGCGGGGCCGGACCGCCTATCTCAAGACCTTCCGGCTCTCGGAGAGCCAGGCGCGCCGCGGCCACCTGCTCGACCGGCTGGCCGCCCACGACTGGCACCTGGCCCGCACCGCGGCCGCCCTCGGGGTCGACGAGGCGCAACTGGGCCGGCGTCTGGAGGCCGCGGGCTTCGGTTCACTGCTCCGGCAGGACGTCCTCGACGGCCACCGGGCGCGCGCCCGCACCCGCTGAGCCTCCGTGAGGCGACGGGCCGCGCCCCTGCGAGCGGCCCTGGGCCTCGCGCCGGACCGCGCCGCCGCGGGAGACGGTGTACAGGTCGGTCGGCACCGGCCAGCCCTTCTGCCCGGCGTGGTCGCCGTTGAGCCTGCGCGCCCACTTGCTGTAGTCGGTCTCCAGCCCGTTCCCCGTGATGCGGATGCCGGGCGGCACCATCCGGGCCGCCCCCGAGGCCGGTTCGGCCACGGTGTGCCGCAGGGTGACGAACAGGGCCTGGTTGGCGGGATGGTCCGGCCCCGCGTCCAGGTGCCGGGCGACGACCTCCCGGCGCACCGGCAGCCAGAGCCGCAGCGCCGCCCGCGCCGACCGGGGGAGCGCGAAGTCCTGCCGGGTCGGCGCCGTCCGGCCGGGCAGGTTCACGGTGAGCCGGATGCGGGACTCCTGCGCCGACAGGTCGGTGACGTCCGCGGCCACCAGGCCCTCGCGGGGCACCGCCGTCGCCCACAGCACCTCCAGCGCCGCCAGCAGCCGCAGCCGGTACGGCTCGCGGCGCGGCTCCACGGGAATGCTCAGGGCCCGGCGCAGCACGATGTGCCCGGTGAAGTCCAGGGGCTCCTTGGTGTGCTTGGACCAGGGGCGCATCCCACGGGCCTGCCACCCGAACGCGGGGCGTCCGGCGGCACGGTTGAGGTCGGCGATGCCGTCCATGATGTCGCGCTGGCTCGCGGGGGTGAGCGGCCTGCCCACCCGGCCCGCACGGGTGCGGTAGAGACCGGCCGCGATGCGGCCGAGCACGGTGTCCGGCCGCCCGGGGTGGCCCAGGACGGCGTCGGCGAACAGCTCGTCGAGGCCGCGCAGCGCCTGGGGCGGGACGTCGGCGGCCGCACGCTCCAGTACGGCGGCGGCCTTCCGCAGCCGTTCCTCCCGGGAGCGGGAGGTGGCGATGGCCGGGTCGGCGAGGGCACGTTCCAGGGCGGCGCGGAGCTGGCGCAGAGCGGGCGCGGTCACGGCAGCAGCGTAGGGGCAGGGTGTGACAGGGATGGAGCATCAAGTAATGCGAGGGTCGAGATATCCAGAGGGCCCGCGTGCCGCCCCAGGACGGTGCCGGGCAGGGACATCAGGGGGGCCGCGAGCATGGGGGCGACGGAGTAGAAGGCGGTGGCGCTGAACTGGGCGGGGGTCAGGTAGTCGACCAGGAAGCCGCCGACGAGCAGTACGACGGGGAGCAGCCGGACGTACCGCAGGACGTCGCGTCCTTCGCCGGTGAGGTCCTCGCCCCCACTCGCCACGCGTGTGCTCCTGCCGTCGCTGTCGGGCCGCCGGACTGGATCCCAGGGTCGCCGTGGTCCCGTCGCGGGGCCAGCCGTGGCGGTCCCCGCGGGTGAACGGCGGGCGGGCGGCCGGGCCCCGGGTAGCGCGCCGGGGCCGCTCGGGCGAGGCTGGTGGCACGACCCGTGAGCACAGGGAGCAGCAGCGATGATCCGCACCGACGCCCTCAACGAACCGGCCGTGCGTGCCTTCGTCTCGGCGGTGAACGCCGGGGACAAGGACGCCTTCGAGGCCGCGCTCACCGAGAACGCGACGATGTCCGACGACGGCTCCGACCGCGACCTGCAGGAGTGGGCGGAGCGGGAGATCTTCGATTCCCACGGCCACATGGACGTTCAGTCCCAGGACTCGGCGGGGCTCACCCTCATCGCGGACTACCGCAACGACGCGTGGGGTGAGATGCGCACCAAGTGGCGTTTCACCGTGGACGGCGGCAAGATCAGCCGTTTCGACACCGGTCAGGCCTGAGCGGGGCCGGCCGGGCCGGTCAGCCGGCCGTGCGGTCGCGGTACACCAGCAGGTAGCGCCAGAACAGCAGGCGCCTGACGCGGCTGCCCGGCAGCAGTTGCGCCGCTTCGGCGCGGATCTGCGGCAGGGGCGTGCAGGGTGGGCGAACGGGGGCCCGGACCGGTTGCTGTCCGTGGCCGCGGATCCGGTCGGCGGCGGCGACGGCGAGCCGGGCGGCGGCGTTGACGGGGACGGCCGCCAGGCTCACCGCCCAGTCGGCGGGGGTGTGTTCGGGGTAGCAGCCCAGGACGAGCAGGGTGCCGCCGGGGGCGAGCGCGGCGCGCAGTGCGGTGACCGTGCCGAACGGCATGTGGTGGAGGCTGGCCAGGCAGGTGATGAGGTCGTAGTGGGCCGTGGGGAGGTCCACGGCGGTGGCGTCCGCGGTGCGGAAGGTGACCCCGGGCGCGGTTCCGGCCGCTGCCACGGCCTCCGGGGAGGCGTCGATCGCGTCGACCCGCAGTCCGCGGGCGGCCAGTCGCCGGGCGAAGCGCCCGGTGCCGCATCCGACGTCCAGGGCGGTGAGCGCGCCGGGCGGGATGTTGCGCAGGAGCAGCCGGTGGTAGTGGTCGTTGTGGTCAAAGGGCATGCGTGGTGCCCTTCCAGTTCATGAGGTTGGCGAAGAGTTCGGCCTGCTCGATGGCGTCGTCGAGGGCGTGGTGGGTGTGGCGGCGGCGGGAGAGCAGTTCGCGGGGCATGGTGCCCTTGGCGACGGCGCGCAGCGGGACGCCGGCCTTGGTGGCGTAGAGCGTCTTCATGTCGAGGCAGCCGGAGTGCCCGAAGGGGCTGGAGCCGGCGAAGCGGATGAGGTACCAGTACAGGAACGTCCAGTCGTAGCCGGCGGGGTAGCCGGTCATGACGGGCTGGGCGTCTTCGCTGACGGCGCGCACCCATGCGGTGAACTCCGCCATGGCGGCGGCCGGTTCGCTGCCCTCGGCGGTCAGGCGGGCCCGGTCCAGGCCGCTGACGGCGAGCGCCTGCGGGTCGGTCTCGGTCCCGGTGGGGCGCAGTTCGCGGTAGAAGGTGTCCCGTTCGGGGTCGGCGGCGGTGAATCCGCCGGTGTCCTGCCGGCCCGCGACGGCGGCCCCGAGGCTGAGCATCGAGTACGGGCCGGGGATGGGGCCGTCCGCCTCGACGTCCACCGGGATGTACAGGCTGGGCCGCACGGCGCGCGGTCGGGGTGCTGGCATGCCGACGATCATGCCAGCGGCGCCGCGTCGGCTGCCCGGCTTTTCCCGGGGTCGCGGGAGGTGCCGGGGCCCGCGGCGGGTGGCGGCTCTCCCCGGCGGTGGCCGGGGAGAGCGCGCGTGGTTCAGTCCAGCAGTTCGTACGCCGGCAGCGTCAGGAAGTCGACGTAGGTTTTGTCGAGTGCCGTCTTCAGGAGCAGGTCGTGGGCCTGCTGCCAGCGGCCGGCGGCGAAGGCCTGCTCGCCGGTCTCCTCGCGGATGGCGGCGAGTTCCCGGTCGGCCAGGGTGCGTACGAGGTCGGCGGTGGCCTTCTCGCCGTTGTCGGCGAAGACGACGCCGGCGTTGACCCACTGCCAGATCTGGGAGCGGGAGATCTCGGCGGTGGCGGCGTCCTCCATGAGGTTGAAGATGGCGACGGCGCCCATGCCCCTCAGCCAGGCCTCGATGTAGCGGGTGCCGACCTGGACGGCGTTGCGCAGTCCCTCGTAGGTGGGCCTGGCGTCGAGGGAGTCGACGGCCAGCAGGTCGGCGGCGGTGACGTGGACGTCCTCGCGCAGCCGGTCCTTCTGGTTCGGCCGGTCGCCGAGGACGGCGTCGAAGGAGGCGCGGGCGATCGGCACCAGGTCGGGGTGGGCGACCCAGGAGCCGTCGAAGCCGTCGTGGGCCTCGCGGTCCTTGTCGGCCTTGACCTTCTCGAAGGCGACCGCGTTGACCTCGGCGTCGCGCCGGGAGGGGATGAAGGCGGCCATGCCGCCGATGGCGTGGGCGCCGCGCTTGTGGCAGGTGCGGACCAGCAGTTCGGTGTAGGCGCGCATGAAGGGCGCGGTCATCGTCACGGCGTTGCGGTCGGGCAGGATGTAGCGCTCGCCGGCGTCGCGGAAGTTCTTGACGATGGAGAACAGGTAGTCCCAGCGGCCGGCGTTGAGGCAGGAGGCGTGGTCGCGGAGTTCGTAGAGGATCTCCTCCATCTCGAAGGCCGCGGTGATCGTCTCGATGAGGACGGTGGCGCGGATGGTGCCCTGCGCCACGCCGAGGAGGTCCTGGGCGAGGACGAACACGTCGTTCCACAGGCGGGCTTCGAGGTGGGACTCGGTCTTGGGGAGGTAGAAGTAGGGGCCTTTGCCCTTGGCGAGCAGGCGCCGCGCGTTGTGGAAGAAGTAGAGGCCGAAGTCGACGAGGGCGCCGGGGACGGGTTCGCCGTCGACGGTCAGGTGGCGTTCGTCGAGGTGCCAGCCGCGGGGGCGCATGACGACGGTGGCGAGTTCCGTCTCGTCCTTCAGCGCGTAGGACTTGCCCTCGGGGGAGGTGAAGTCGATGCGGCGTTCGTAGGCGTCGATCAGGTTGACCTGGCCGCCGACCACGTTCTCCCAGGTGGGGGCGGAGGCGTCCTCGAAGTCGGCGAGCCAGATCCGGGCTCCGGAGTTGAGGGCGTTGATGGTCATCTTGCGGTCGGTGGGGCCGGTGATCTCCACGCGGCGGTCGTCCAGCGCGGCGGGGGCGTCGGCGACGCGCCAGTCGCCCTCGCGGATGTGGGCGGTCTCCGGGAGGAAGTCGAGGGTGCCGGTGCGGGCGATCTCGGCGCGGCGTTCCCTGCGCCTGGCGAGGAGTTCCGTGCGGCGGGGCGCGAACCGGCGGTGGAGTTGGGCCAGGAAGGTGAGCGCCCCGTCGGTCAGCACCTCCTCCGCGCGCTCGACGGGGGGTGCGGTGTCGGCGACGACGGCGTGCGGTGCGGGCCCTGATGCGGACATGTACCTGACTCTCCTCTTGCCGATGAGGGGTGGTGCCGTGCGGCCGGCGGAGCCGGGCGGCCACCGCGCCCCGGCCCTGGCACGGGGTGCCGGACCGGGCGGGTTTCGGCTGCGAGGCGCGCCAACCGTACGGGCGCTTCTGCTGGGTGGAGCATAGTTTTTGCATTGCGGAAGTTCAACGTTCTGTGGCACCCGGTGCGGGGGGCTCCGGCGGGTCCGCCAGCAGCCGCAGGTCGTCCGGGGTGTCGATGTCGGCGGGGACCGCGACGTCCCCGCACTCGACGAGTGCGATCGCCTCCTCGTGCCGCCTCAGGTAGGAGCGTGCCCCCTGGTCCCCGGCCGCACTCGCGGCGATCGCCGCCCAGTGGGCGGCGCCCAGCAGGATCGGATGGCCCCTCCTGCCGCCGTACGCGGCCGAGGCGAGGGTGCGCGGCGAGGTGTACGCGGCCACCACCCGGGCCACCGCCGTGGCCCCGATCCCCGGCTGGTCCACCAGTGCCACGACCACGGCCGGCGCGCCGGTGCCGGCCAGTGCCTCCAGGCCCGCGCGCAGCGAGGAGCCCATGCCCTGCTCCCAGCGCGGGTTCACGGTGACGGCGTACTCGTCCAGGGCGGCCCGTTCGCGCACCCGGGCGGCGTCCGCGCCCAGCACGATGTGGACCGGGCCGCAGCCGCCGGCCCGCAGCGCCCGCGCCGTGTGCTCGACCAGTGGGCGGCCCCCGTACTCCAGCAGCGCCTTGGGGCGGCCGCCCAGCCGCCTGCCCCCGCCGGCGGCCAGCAGCAGCCCGGCCACCGTGCCCGTGCTCGCGTCGCGTTCCATGCCCCCTGGATACCGTGGACGGGGGGCGGGGGAAAGGACCGGGCATGGCGAGCTGGATCATCGCCGTACGCCACGGCGAGAGCGAGGCCAACGCGGCCTTCGCCTGCGGCAGGTCCCTGGGCGGGGTCCGGGACGCCGGCGTGGCGCTGACCGCGCTCGGGCGGGAGCAGTCGGCGCGGCTGGGCCGTGAGCTGCTGGAGCTGCCCGGTGCGCAGGCACCCGGCCGTGTCCGCTGCTCGCCCTTCGAGCGGGCCCGGCAGACGCTGCGCGCCGTCGAGGAGGCCGGCGCGGCCGCGGGCCGCGAACCGCTGCCCGTCGCCTACGACGAACGCCTCCGGGACCGCGGCATGGGCCTGCTGGAGCTGATCACCCCGCAAGGGGTGCGCGAGCGCTTCCCCGAGGAGGCGCTGCGGCGCGAGCGTGAGGGCGAGGCCGCCTACCGCCCGCCGGGCGGGGAGTCGCCGCGGGACGTCGAGGTGCGCGTCCGGGACTTCCTGGAGGACGCCGTCGCCCGCCCGGGCCCGCCCCTGCTGGTCGTCACGCACGACGCGGTGGTGCTGGCACTGTGCCGCCTGCTGGGGACCCCGCCGCCCGGCGACGGCCGCGTGGTCAACGCCTCGATGGCCCGCTGGTGGCGCGACGACACCGGGAACTGGCGGCTCGTCGACTGGAACCGAATCGCGGGTCCCGGACGTTGATGTCGGCAAGTCGGCACGCGAGGAAGGAAGTTACGGCGGATTTCGCTCTCCGTATAGCGGGGGAAGCGCTCCGTCGCGTTTACTGTCCTCCCCGATGCGGCGGACCGGATGGGGCCGGCCGCCCATGGGGGATCGCCGGGGGCCTACCTGTGGGGGACGTATCAGTGGTGAAGGACATGGCCGCCCGCGCGGCGGTGGACGACGACGGGACCCTCGACCCGAGGGCGGCCGCCCTGCGGGTCGCGGTCGCCCGCTGTCGCCGTGAACTCGCCGGGTACCGGGGCAACTTACCGGACCGGCACATCGCCGAGGACGAGCTCTCCGCGTTGGCCGCCGCCGCGGACGCCGGTGTCCCGGACGTCCCGCGGCTGCGCCGCGGCCTGCTCGTGATCGCCGGGGCGCTCGGCTCCGTCAGCGCCCTGGCCGGTGCCCTCACCGAGGTGCGGCGGGCGATCGAGCTGTTCGGCACCCCGCGTCCCCAGTGACGCGGGGCGCCCGCGGGGCCGGTCAGCCGAGTTCGGCGAGCCGGGGGATGGCCGGCGCGCAGCGGCTGTCGATCCAGCCGGCCGGCTCGGCGTCCGGCGGGACCACGATGACCGTGTCGACGCCGAGCTCGGCGTAGCCGGCCATGTCGGCGACGAAGGCGTCGGTGTCGCCGTCGCGGATGGAGTCGCCGACGAAGAGCATGGTCTTGCGGATCCGCTCGTAGTCGCGTCCGGCCTCGTCGCAGTGGGCGCGCAGCACGTCCAGCTTGTGCGCGACCTCGGTGGTCGAGGAGGCGAAGAGGTTGCAGGCGTCCGCGTACCGGGCGACCAGGCGCAGGGTCTTCCGCTCGCCGCCGCCCCCGATCATGATCTCCGGACGGGGCGTGCTCACCGGGGCCGGGGCGCTGCGGGTCTCCGCCAGGGAGTAGTGCGTGCCCTCGAAGGGGCCGTCGTCGTCCCCGTCCCACATCTGCAGGCAGATCCGCAGGGTCTCCTCCAGCCGTTCGAAGCGCTCCGCGAGCGGCGGGAAGGGCACGCCCAGGCCCAGGTGCTCACGCTCGTACCAGGCGGCGCCGAGCCCCAGTGTCGCCCGGCCGCCGGACAGGACGTCGAGCGTGGTCGCGATCTTCGCCAGCAGGCCGGGGTGGCGGTAGGTGACCCCGGTGACGAGGACGCCGAGCCGTACGGAGGAGGTCCGGGCGGCGAGGAAGCCCAGCGTCGTGTAGGCCTCCAGCATGGCGGCCTCGGCCCCGCCGTTGTTCTCCATCTGGAAGTAGTGGTCCATCACCGACAGCCAGCCCGCGCCGGCCGACTCGGCGGCCTCGCCCGCCGCGGCCAGCGCGGGCGCGAGCCCGGCCGGTCCGGCCGGATGGTCGAACTTCGTGAGGTGCAAACCCAGTTGCATGGTCCCCTGTCCGGGGTCGTGGGGTCGTTACGGTGCTGACCGTAGGCCTTGGAGTGCACTCGAGGTCAAGCCGTCGCGGGGGCGCGACATCCTGCTTCCGGCCACGTGTGCCTGTGCGGCGACCGCTTTCGCCGTGTCGGCGGCCGTCTGGGGCGGCCCTCGCTTTGTCGTGGCCCCGGGTTTCGCATCGCCTTTGCGCCCGCAGGGCGCGAGACCGCGCGACAGCCGAACCGCCGGCCCGCACCCACCCACCGGCGCGGGCGCCATGCCGACCGGGTGCGCTCAGGCCGCGCCGTTGCTCGCCAGGGCCGCCGACAGCTGCCGCGCCACGCCCTGCAGCACCGGCACGATCTTCTCCGTGGCCGCCTCGGTCACCCGTCCGGCGGGTCCGGAGATGGAGATGGCGGCGGCCGTGGGGGAGTCGGGGACGGTGACCGCCAGGCAGCGGACCCCGACCTCCTGCTCGTTGTCGTCGACGGCGTAGCCCTGCGCGCGGATGTGCTCCAGTTCCGCGAGGAAGGCGTCCGGGTCGACGATGGTCCGCTCGGTGGCCGCCGGCATCCCGGTGCGGGCCAGCAGGGCGCGCACCTCCTCCGGCGGGACATGGGCCAGCAGGGCCTTGCCGACGCCCGTGGAGTGCGGCAGGACGCGCCGTCCGACCTCGGTGAACATCCGCATGGAGTGCCGCGAGGGGACCTGGGCGACGTAGACGACCTCGTCGCCGTCGAGCAGCGCCATGTTCGCCGTCTCGCCGGTCGCCTCGACCAGCTCGGCCAGGTAGGGGCGGGCCCAGGAGCCGAGCAGCCGGGCGGAGCTCTCGCCGAGGCGGATCAGCCGGGGCCCCAGCGCGTAGCGGCGGTTGGGCTGCTGGCGCACGTAGCCGCAGTCGACCAGGGTGCGCATCAGGCGGTGGATCGTGGGCAGCGGCAGCCCGCTGCTCGTGGACAGTTCGCTGAGGCTCACTTCGCCGCCCGCGTCGGCCATCCGCTCCAGCAGGTCGAAGGCGCGTTCGAGGGACTGCACGCCCCCGGCGCGGTCTGACGCCACGTTTCCTCCCCAGGCGGACGGTGGTGATGGTGCAGCCTACCGGCCCTGACCAGGCAGGTGACCGCTGTTCGGGGCGGTCGTGGGCGCGGCGGTGGCCGGGTGTGTGCGGAAAGCGCATTCCATTGGCTGGAATTCTCCAACTGTACCGCCGGGGCGGCGTGCGGCGCCGGGGAAGGGGTTGACGGCGGCTCGCGCGCGAGCGGAGGATGCATTTCAACAGAACGTTGAATTTCTGTGCGACGCCGGTGGAAGGGGAACCCGTGTCCGAGGCCGCTGACGCGATCGAGCTCGTGCTGCGTTCACCGCGGGTCGTCACACCGCAGGGCGAGCGCCCCGCCGACGTGGCCGTCGCGGGCGGCCGGATCGCCGCCGTCCTGCCGTACGGGACCGAGGCCCCGCCCGGTGCCCGTCTGGTCGACCTCGGCACGGACGCCCTGCTCCCCGGCCTGGTCGACACCCACGTCCACGTCAACGACCCCGGGCGCAGCGAATGGGAGGGCTTCGAGACCGCCACCCGGGCCGCCGCGGCCGGCGGCGTCACGACGCTGATCGACATGCCGCTCAACAGCATCCCGCCGACCACCACCACCGCCCACCTGGAGGTCAAGCGCGCCGCCGCCCGCGGCCGGATCCACACCGACGTCGGCTTCTGGGGCGGCGCCGTACCCGGCAACGCCGAGGATCTGCGTCCCCTCCACGAGGCCGGGGTCTTCGGCTTCAAGTGCTTCCTGCTGCCCTCCGGCGTCGAGGAGTTCCCCCAGCTCGGCCCGGCGGAACTGGAGGAGGCGATGCGCGGGATCGCCCGGTTCGACGGGCTGCTGATCGTCCACGCCGAGGACTCCCGGCTCATCGAGGGGGCCCCGCAGCCCTCCGGCCCCGCATACGCCGGCTTCCTCGCCTCCCGCCCCCGCGCCGCCGAGAACGCCGCGGTCGAGGCGCTGATCGCCCTCGCCCGCCGCCTGGACTGCCGGGTGCACGTCCTGCACCTGTCCTCCGCCGAGGCCCTGCCCCTGATCGCCGCCGCCCGGCGCGAGGGCGTACGGGTGACGGCCGAGACCTGCCCGCACTACCTGACCCTCACCGCCGAGGAGGTCCCCGACGGCGCGACCCAGTTCAAGTGCTGCCCGCCGATCCGCGAGGCGGGCAACCGGGAGGCCCTGTGGCAGGGCCTGCTCGACGGCACCCTCGACTGCGTCGTCTCCGACCACTCGCCCTCGACCGCCGACCTCAAGCACCTCGACACCGGCGACTTCGGCGCCGCCTGGGGAGGGATCTCCTCCCTGCAGCTCGGCCTGCCCGCGATCTGGACCGAGGCCCGCCGGCGTGGCGCCACGCTCGCCGACGTGGTCGGCTGGATGGCGCGGGGCCCGGCACGCCTCGCCGGGCTCACCACCAAGGGCGCCGTCGCGCCCGGCCACGACGCCGACTTCGCCGTCCTGGCTCCCGACGAGAGCTTCACCGTGGACCCGGCGGCGCTCCACCACCGCAACCGGGTCACCGCCTACGCGGGCCGCACCCTCCAGGGGGTCGTACGGAGCACCTGGCTGCGCGGCGAGCGGATCGCCGACCACGGCACCCCGGCCCACCCCTCCGGCCGCCTCATCACAAGGGAGAACGCGTGACCGCCATACCCCGGTACACCGGCGCCGCCCAGCCGTACCCCGGAGGGGACCCCTACGCCGACTACCGCGGCGCCGACCTGCGCTTCACGGGTCTCGCCGACCTCGCCGACCGGCGCCTGGGCGCAGGCGTGATCGCCGCCAACGACGAGTTCTTCGCCGAACGGGAGAACCTGCTCGTCCCCGAGCGGCCCGAATTCCGTGCCGAGCACTTCGGACACAAGGGGCAGGTCATGGACGGCTGGGAGACCCGCCGCCGCCGCGGCGCCGACGCCGCCGGCCCCCACCCCGCCGACGCCGACCACGACTGGGCGCTGATCCGCCTCGCCGCCCCCGGGATCGTGCGGGGCGTGGTCGTGGACACCGCCCACTTCCGCGGCAACCACCCTCAGCAGATCGCCGTCGAAGCCACCTGCGCATCCCTGTCCGCCGCCCCCGAGGACCTGCTCGCCGACGGCGTGGAGTGGACGGAACTCGTACCCCGCACGGCCGTCGGCGGCCACGCCGCCAACGGTTTCGAGACGGCCGTGGAGCGCCGCTTCACGCACCTGCGGCTCAAGCAGTTCCCCGACGGCGGCATCGCCCGGCTGCGCGTCCACGGCGAGGTCGTCCCCGACCCGGCGTGGCTGACCGCGCTCGGCACCTTCGACCTGGTCGCGCTGGAGAACGGCGGCGCCCCCGAGGACGTCTCCGACCGCTTCTACTCCTCCCCGGTCAACCCCATCCTGCCGGGCACCTCCCGCCGCATGGGCGACGGCTGGGAGACCCGCCGCCGCCGCGACAAGGGCCACGACTGGGCGCGCTACCGCCTCGCCGGGCAGGGCACCGTACGCGCCGTCGAGATCGACACCGGCTACTACAAGGGCAACGCCGCCGGCTGGGCCGCCCTGCTCGGCCGCGACGGCGAGGACGGCGAGTGGTTCGAGATCCTGCCCCGCACCCCCCTGCAGCCCGACACCGTCCACCGCTTCGTGGTCGGCGTCCCGCCCGCCACCCACGTACGGCTGGAGATCTATCCCGACGGAGGCATCGCCCGCCTGCGGCTGTGGGGCTCACTGACCGGGGCGGGCGCCGCGCTACTGGCCCGGCGCTGGGCCGAGCTGGCCTGACGGCCCTCAGGAGGCGGCGGGCACGAGCGGCACCCGCTCGAGCGAGGTGTGGTCTCCCACCGTCGCCTCGACGGCGTGGACCGACCGGCGCCCGGGCGGCAGCGGGACGTCACGCGCGAAGGCATCCGCAGCGCCGGTGTCGCGCCCGCCGCCGATGGTGAGCCCCCTCCGGGGCCCCGGTGCCCCGGAGGGGGTGCTGGTGCCGGGGGGGGGGG
>NZ_CBDRCM010000086.1:0-20712 GCF_965342435.1 Actinacidiphila sp. bgisy160
GCGGGGGGGTGCTCCCCCCCCCCCCCCCCCCCCCCGCACCCGTCAGGCGTTCGGGTCGAACGGGATGCCCGTCGGCTTGGCCTTCGCCAGGTGGGAGTTGAGGTTGCCGTCCTTCAGGCCGAAGACCGCGCTGCCGAAGTCGGCCTGGCTCAGCTTGTCGCGCAGGCCCGCGGGGTAGCCGTTCCAGCCGATCAGATCGGGGAACTGCCAGCCGTGGTAGTGGTTCTCCGGCGGCTCGTCGTTGGAGTTGGCGGGACGGAAGCAGTGCGTGCTCGCGCCGTCCTTGTGGTAGACGACCTTGGGGTGCGTCCCGTCCCAGTGGATCTGGTCGCGGCCGTAGACGTTGAAGTCCCCGTGCGCCGAGGTGGACACGTACTGGGCCTGGTTGTCCTTGACCCAGACCACGACGTGCTCCCAGTCGTGGCGGTGGCCGCCGAGGCTGATGCCGGGTATGGCCTGGTCCTTCTCGAAGTAGAGGCCGTAGATGATGGCGCACCAGCCGTTGTTGCACTTGTAGCGGGCGTAGCCGTTGGTGTTGTCCAGGTCCGACTGGTCGCGGCAGTTGCCGTTGAGGGCGCCGGTGGGGTTCAGGCCCGGGTTGATGCCGCCGTCGGGCCCGATGGCGGGAGTGGGGTAGCAGCCGTCCGTGTCGTAGTCGAACGCCGGCTGGAACGTCTGCTCCAGGCCGTCCGCGTTGGCCGGCAGGGCGGTGGGCGGGGCGGCGAACGCCGTCCCGGGAAGGGCGATCACCAGCGCGACCGCGCTGCCGACGACAGCCGGGACCCTGGCGATACGCGAGCTTCTCTTCACTTGCTTCCTCCTGGTCGACCGCGGTGGGGGAGTGCACGGCCTGATGGGCAGCCTGATTGACATGCCCGGATCAGCCTGGCCGAACCGCGCTGACGTGTCGAGCCTCGTGGGATGTCCCGATGATGAAGCGTCAGCCAATAGCGGGGACAGGCCTCGACGGACGTGTCGTCCCGGGGGTGTCACCGCCACGTACCGATCCGGTGCGCTCCCGGTACTCGCGCGGGAGGATGGCGGCGCCGGACGTCGTGGGGGCGTCCCGGAGCAGGGGAACCATGAAGTACCCAGTGCCCGCCGCACTGTTGCTGGTGCTCCTGACCGCGTGCGGCGGCAAGGGCGCGGAGGCGCCCCGCACCGGGCGCGACCGTAGTCTGACGCGAAGAGCGGCGAGGAGGCTGTCCATGGCATCGACGGGTCCGGGCTGGTCGGTACGCGCGCCGCGCTGGGACCCCGTCCGGCACAGCGCCCAGGGCGACGCCGCCGCGGAGGCCGAACTCGCCGCGCCCGCCCGTCGGCCCGCACCGCCCGCCGCGTCGCGGGCGGCGGCGGGCGGGTTCGACCTCTGACCCCCGCCCCCCGCCCCCCCGCCGCCCCGCCGCCCCGCGCCACGCTGCGTACGCCGGGCCGTCTCAGGAGGCTTGGGCCTTCCGGCACTGCTCACGGGGGTCGTGGGCGTCGACCTCGGCGCCGAGGCTGAGGACGCGGGCCTGCAGTTCGTCCGCGTCGGCCGTGCCGCCGGACGTGGACGCGGCACCGGCCCGCAGGTCGGCGAGTTCGAGGCTCGCCGAGGTCTGCTCCGCCAACCGGGCCAGGCCTTGGGCGAGTTCTCGCCACTGCGAGTCGAGGCGGGCGGCCTGGGCCGCCTGGCGTGCGCTGTCCTCGAGACCGGGTACGACCCTCCTGTGGGCCGTCTCCCGTTCCTCCGGAGTGTCGGCGCCGGCCGGGACGAACATCTCGTAGTTCGCGCACGCCTCGCGGGCCAGATCGCGCGCCCGGTCGCTGTCGCCAGATGCGCAGGCGCTTGCCAAAGCCGTCACGGCGAGGACGGCTGCGACTGCTCGCAAGGTTGATCTCTGCATGGCCACATCATGCCGGTGACCGGTGAACCCGATGTGCCAACCCCCGGCCGTCCGCGGGATACTCCGTGGATGACGACCGACGCCTCCGCCCCTGTCCCGTGGGAGCGGGCCCTGCGCCATGTGGCGGGGCTGTCGTCGGGACCTCCGGTGGATCCGGCGCCGGGGTGACGCTGAACTTCCACCCGGACCGGGCGGCGCGGGGGAAACCGACGCTGGAAACCCTGGCCGAATGCGGGGTCTACCTCTCGCAGTAGGCTCGACCACCGCTTTCTCCGCGTGGGTGCACTCCTATGCGTACGACACCGAGAAGCCCGACCCCGTCCTGTTCGGGCACGCGTGCCGTGAACCGGGCGTCGACCCGGCCGAGACGCTGATGGTGGGTGACCACCCCGCCAAGGACGGCGGCGCGGCCGGCGCGGGACTGCGCTCGTACGTCCTGCCCGCCGGCGCCGCCCCCGGCGCACACCGGGGCCCGACGCGGTGCTCCGGCTGGCCGGGGTGCGGGCGAGAGCGTCACAGGGGGCTGAACCAGCGGTACCAGATGGGCCGGTCCTCCTCCTCCGCTTCCGCGGGCCGCGGCTGTTCCTCGTGCTCCAGCCAGTCCACGTACCACTCGGCGAAGGTCGCGGGCCGGCCGGCGTCGTTCGGGAGCGGGTGGACGCGGTCACTGGTGGCACGGCCGTCGAACCACATCGTGCCGCGCTGCGGACCGCTGACCACGAGGAGCGTGGCGAAGCCACAGCCGTGCTCCAGGAGGATGACCGCACCCGCCGTGCGGGCTTCGTCGGCGGCGTCGGCGGCCTCCTCCCACGCCCGGTGGGCGGTCCGGTGGGCCTCGGCTGACGGGAAGTCGTCCTCGCGGGGCTCGCGCGACCACAGCCTCTCGCACTCCGCCAGGGCGGCGTCCTGGTCGGGGAACGGCGCACGCAGACCGGCCCGGTCCGCATGCGTGTCGCCCTCCCAGACCCACCGTGTCCCGGCGCGACGGAGGGTTCTGACGCGTCCGCCGGCACTGACCGTGCGCAGGTAATGGCGGTAGTCCTCGGGAAAGATGATCCCGAACTGCCGCTCGGCGTCGCGGACTTCCGCTTCGGAAAGGGGCGGAGGGAGCGGGCCGCGGGTGCCGCCGTCCCACGCCGCGCGATCGTGGAGGGCCGCCGTGCGTACGCGCACCTCGTCCCAGTTCACCCCCGGCTCCACTCGATCTCCAGCTCGCGCCCCTGTGCCCGCCCGGCCTCGGCGGCGGGGCGGCGCGTGGCGGGGTCGAGCGGGTTCGTGCCGATCGCCGCCAGTGACGCCTCGTCCGGGCCGACCACCGCGACCTCGGCGCCCGCGGCTCGCAACTCCCGCACGGCCTGCTCCAGGGGCCGCTCACTGGGGAACAGCTCCGTGGCCCCCATCGGCACGATCGCCAGCACGCGCGACGCGCCCACGGCGTAGTCGGCGTTCGCGGCGGACCGCACACCGCCGTCGACGAAACGGCGCCCGTCGATCGTCACGGGCGGCCAGACGCCCGGTACGGCGCAACTCGCCGCGACCGCGTCCACGAGGTCCACACCGGAGGAGCCGTCGAAGACCTCCGGCTGCCCCGTCTCCGCGTCCACGGCGACGATCCGTACCGTCCGGGACGCGGACCAGTCGTGGGAGGGGAGACGGGACTCGATCACCCGGCGCCGTTCCTCCTCCGGCACGGTCTCGGCGCCGAGGGCGAACCTGCCCACCGCACGCCGCATGTCCGGGACGGAGGCGGCGCCCTCCAGCACCTCTGCGATGCTCGCGCCGAAGTTCGCCAGGTCCACCTCGGCCATGATCTCGGCCGACTGCAGTGCCGGCTCGGTCTGCCGGGCGTAGAGCTCGTCCAGCGACAGCCCGCTGCCCAGTTGCGCCGCGACCGTCGCCCCCGCCGACGTCCCGACCAGCACATCGGCCCCCGACACGTCCTGTCCCGCCTCCGCGAGTCCCGCCAGCAGTCCGGTGATCCAGGCGATCCCCGCGACGCCCCCGCCGCCGAGCACCAGTGCGTCGGTCATCTTCCGCCATCTCCCTCGGGGTTGCACTCGTGAGCCCTCGTCCCATCCTCTCCCACGCCGACGGGGTCATCCCGTTCCGTGTGGGGGCGGGTGGCGTGGCGACCCTGCGTGTCGAGGTGGTCGCCCGTGCCTCCGGGAGGTGGTTGTTCCTGATCGTGGTTCCCTTCGGGCGGATATAAGATGAATTACCGGGCCGCGGGCAGGTGAGACCACGGCGAGGGCGTGCGGAGCGATTTCCGCGTCCGCCACAGGAACGTCCGGAGGGGTGAGCATGTCCGACACACTGATCCGTCCCCAGCCGGTGATCGGCCCCACGATCGGCCCGGCGTTCGGCGCCACGAGCGGCACCGCGGGGCACCCCGCGTCGGCCCTGCGTCCGCACCGGGAACGGACGGAGCCCACCCCGACGCCGGCCGGCGAGGAGAGCACCACCGCGGGGATCTCGCACGCCGAGCCCCCGGAATTCCCGAAGGCCTGGGAGATCGTGGCCCTCGTGGCGATCTTCGCCGTCACGGTCCTGATCGCCGTGGGGCTGTTCGGCCGGGTCCTGACGCTCTGACCTCACCCGCGCGTCTCCGCGGCCCCGATTGTCCCGTTGAGCGGGTGGCGCGGGGCGTCAGGGCGGGGCCGGTGATCCGGCGGCAGGGGCTGTGGCGGTCGCGGCGGGGATCTCTTCGGGGCTCGTATCCCGTGTTCTGGCGAGTTCGAGCCCGGCCTCCAGTTCGTCCAGGGCCCGCCGGGCGGCGGCGATTCGTTCGCGCAGGTGGTCGGGCGCCGCGCCCTCGTCCGGACGGTGCGGAGATTCGCGCTCACGCTCGAGCTGCCTGGCCTCCTCCAGCGAGCTGATGACCACGCCGATGAGCAGGTTGACCAGCACGAACGAGCCGAACAGCACATAGGAGGCGTAGTAGAGCAGGCTCCAGCGGGAGATCTGCAGGCCGCCGCGGACGGCGTCACCGATGCCGTCCAGGGTGATCAGCAGGAAGAGCGACAGGGCGGCCCGGCCGACGGAGCCGTAGTGTTCGGGGTCGTCGTCGGCGAAGAAGACCCAGCCGGTCATCGCGTAGACATACAGCAGCATGGTGCCGACGAGCAGGAAGCTGACGGTGCCGGGCAGGCTCTTGCCGACGGCCACGATGATGATGCGCAACTGCGGCAGGAAGCGGGCGGCGCGCACGACCCGGGCCAGCCGCAGCAGCCGCAGCACCGTGGCGTTCTCGCGCGCGAAGGGCAGGCACGCCAGCGTCACCACGGCCAGGTCGAAGACGTTCCATGGATCGCGGAAGAAGTCCCGGGGGCGGTCGGCGTGGGCGCAGGCCCGTAAGACGACCTCGGCGGTGAAGACCGCCAGGAACCAGTGCTCCACGAGCTTCAGGGGTCCGTGCCAGTGCACGGCGATCCCGTCGTAGGTCTCGACCCCGAGGACGGCCGCGTTGGCCAGGACGAGGGCGAAGACGGCGACGCCGAACCACTCGGAGTCGACCACGTGGCGGCACCGCATGGCGATCGCGGCACGGCCCGGGGGAGTGGCGATGTGTTCTGCCATGTGCGTGTACCCGGTCCTCCGCTGCCGCCTGCCTGCTTATCCGACTGAAGTGGATCTTATGGCCGGCAGGCGGACCCGCGGGTCCGTGAACCCACGCAACCAGCAACCCGTCGCGGCCGGTTCAGCGGGCGGGCCGGCCGTTGACCCGCAGATTGCCCGGTCGTCGTGGAACCGGGCGCCGCGCCACGCAGCCTCGGGCCGGTCCCTCCCGGTCGTACGCGATCATGTCCCGTCCGTGCCGTGGCCGGCGCGGACGGGACGCGGCGCGGGGACCTCGGCGTCGGTGAGGGCGTCGTCGCCGTAGAGGTCCCTGACCCAGGGGGCGTGGTAGACGGTGTCGAGGTAGCGTTCGCCCAGGTCAGGAGCGATGGCGACCGCCGTGAGACCGTCGTGGCCGCGCTCGGCGAGCCAGCCGGTGGCGGCGCTGACGACGGTCCCGGTGGAGCCGCCGAAGAGGAAGCCGCGCCGGGCCAGGCGGTGGCAGGTGCGGACGGTGTCCGTCTCCGGGACGTGGACGACCTCGTCGACGCACGAGGTGTCGAGCAGCGGCGGGCGGACGCTCGTGCCCAGCCCGGGGATCATGCGCCGGCCGGGCGTGTCGCCGAAGGTCACCGAGCCCGCGGTGTCGACGGCCACGACGCGCATACGTGGGTGGTGGCGACGGAAGTAGCGGGCGCAGCCCATCAGCGTGCCGGTCGTGCCGGCGCCGACGAACAGGACGTCCAGGGCGGGGAAGCGGGCGGCGATGGCCGGGGCGGTCGTGCGGTAGTGGGCCAGGCCGTTGTCGGGGTTGGTGTACTGGTTCAGCCACACGTACCGGTCGTCGGCGGCGCACAGCGCGCGGACGTGGTCGATGCGGGCCCGCAGCCAGCCCCCGGTGGGCGCGGGTTCGGTGATCAGGTGCACCCGGCCGCCGAGGGCGGCGATCATCTGCCGGGTGGCCAGGTTGCAGCGGGTGTCGGTCACGCACACGAAGCGGTGCCCCCGGTTCGCGGCGATCATGGCCAGGGCCACGCCCAGGTTGCCCGAGGAGGACTCGACCAGGACCGAGCCGGCCCGCAGGCGTCCGCTGCGCTCTGCGGCCCCGATCATGGCGGCGGCTGCCTTGAGCTTGATCGACCCCGCGAAATTGAAGCCCTCGCACTTGAGGAACAGCCGCTGATCGAGGACGGGTTCGAGGTCTACGTACAGGTCGTCCTCGTTGAATTCCTGGGGCGCGGATATGACCGGCACGGTGTCTCCCTTCGGGGTCGTCGTGCTTCCAGTGACGCCCTTCGGGAGCGGTTCCGTCACGTCACCGGAATTCGTGACTTGACGCTGCCCGGGAGCGCGGGTAGGCGCCGGGCGGCGCACAAGCGGGGCGAGCGGATTATCGGGACGTTCCCCCGCGCGTCAAGTACCGAATTGCCGGGTCAGGACAGGCCGTCGGCTCCGGTGCCTACTGGAGGGCAGCGCCGCCGGATCCCCCGTGCGGCGTCCTGAGGGCACCCACCACGAGGGAGCGTCACCATGCCCGGCAAGTGTTCCGAGGTCCTTGTCGCCGGACCGGCCCGGCCAGCCGCGCCGGTCACCGAGCCGGCCGCGCCCGTGTCCGCCGATGCGCTGGAGGAGGCCCTGGCCGGCGTCCTCGCGGACGTGGTCCGCGCGGAGCGGGTCCCGCCCGGCGCCGACTTCTTCCACGACCTGGGCGCGGATTCACTGCTGATGGCCCAGTTCTGCGCCCGGGTGCGCAAACGCCCGGAGCTGCCGGCCGTCTCCATGAAGGACGTCTACCGCCACCCCACGGTGGCGGCCCTGGCGGCCGTGCTGGCCGAGCGCGCCGCGCCCGCCCCGTCCCCTCCCCTCGCGGTGCCCGGGGCGGCGGCCGCCGACGCGCCGGCCGCGGATGAACGGGCTTACGGGGCCACGTGGTTCGTGCTCTGCGGCGTGCTGCAGGTCGCGCTGTTCCTCGCGTACGGATGTGCCGCCGCCGTGGGGGCGGCGCGGGCCGGAACGTGGATCGCCGACGGCTCCGGCCTCCTGGAGACGTACGCACGTTCGGTCGCCGCCGCCGTGGCCGGGTTCGCCGCACTGTGCCTGCTGCCCGTGGCGGCCAAGTGGCTGCTGGCGGGGCGGTTCCGCGCGGGGCATCGGATCCGTGTGTGGGGCCCGGCATATGTCCGGTTCTGGTGCGTGCGGACGCTGGTGCGGGCCAATCCGCTGGTGCTGTTCGCCGGGACGCCGCTGTACACGCTGTACCTGCGGGCGCTGGGCGCCCGGATCGGCCGGGGGGCGGTGGTGCTGTCCACGCACGTGCCGGTGGCCGCCGACCTGCTGGTCGTCGGCGAGGACGCGGTGGTCCGCAAGGACGTGTCCCTGTCCTGCTACCGCGCCCACGCGGGGGTGATCGAGACTGGGCCGGTCACCGTCGGCGCCAGGGCCCGGGTCGGCGAGCAGGCGGTACTGGACATCGGCACCGTGATCGGTGAGGACGCCCAGCTCGCCCACGCCTCCAGCCTTCACAGCGGCCAGTCCGTGCCCTCCGGGCAGAGCTGGCACGGCTCCCCGGCCCAGCCCGGTGGCCCCGACCGGGCCGCACCCGACACCGTCGCCTGCGGGCCCGTCCGCCGGGCCGTCTACGCCGCGGGCCAGGTGCTGACCGCGGTCACCGTGCAACTGCCGCTGACCTTCGGCGGGCTCCACCTGATGCAGCGCGCGGTGCCACGGCTGGACGGGCTGCTGACCCCGGGACCGAAGGCGCTGACCAGCGCCGGCTTCTACCGCGACGCGGCCCTCGCCGCCCTGGTACTGGCCGCCGCCCTCCTCCTGCTGGGCGCGCTGACCACGCTCGTACTGCCGCGACTGGCCCGGCCCCTGCTGCGCCCGGACCGTGTGTACCCGTTGTACGGGCCGCGCCACGGCCTGCACCGCGCGATCGGACGCATGACCAACCGCCGGTTCCCCGCCACCCTGTTCGGCGACAGCTCGGCCGTCATCCACTACCTGCGCGCGATCGGCTGGGACCTGTGCCGCGTCCGGCAGACCGGCTCCAACTTCGGGACCGAGGTGAAGCACGACAACCCGTACCTGAGCCGGGTGGGCGCCGGCACCATGGTCGCCGACGGGCTGTCGATGATCAACGCCGACTACTCGGCGACCTCGTTCCGGCTGCGTCAGGTGGCGGTCGGCCCGGACAACTTCCTGGGCAACCGCATCGCCTACCCGGCCGGCGGCCGCACCGGGAGGAACTGCCTCCTGGCGACGAAGACGATGGTCCCGCTGGACGGGCCCGTACGGGAGGACACCGGCCTGCTGGGCTCGCCGGCCTTCGCCATCCCCCGCAGCGTGGAGCGCGACCACCGCTTCGACCACCTCACGCGTGGCCGTGTCCTGCGCCGCCGCCTGGCGGCCAAGAACCGGCACAACGCTGTCACCGCCTCCGTCTACCTGCTGCTGCGCTGGCTGCACCTGTGCGGCGTGCTGCTGATCGCCGCCTGGGCCGTGGGCCTTCACTCGCGCCTCGGCGCGCCGGCGTACGCCCTGGCGGGTGCCGCGGTGACGGTGTTCACCGCCGGGTGGTTCGCGCTCACGGAACGTGCCGCGACCGGCTTCCGCCCGCTGCGACCGCTGTACTGCTCGATCTACCAGCGCGCCTTCTGGCGGCACGAGCGCTACTGGAAGCTGGCCTCCGTCGACCACCTGAAGTGGCTCGACGGGACCCCGTTCAAGCCCCAGCTGCTGCGGCTGCTGGGCGCGCGGGTCGGACGCAGGGTCTTCGACGACGGCTGCTTCCTGCCCGAACGGTCCCTGGTGGCCATCGGCGACGAGTGCACCTTGAACGCGGGCAGCGTCATCCAGTGCCACTCCCAGGAGGACGGGGCCTTCAAGTCCGACCGCACCACGCTGGATGCGGCCTGCACCCTCGGGGTCGGCGCCTTCGTCCACTACGGGGTGACCCTCGGCGACCACGCGGTGCTCGCGCCCGACTCCTTCCTGATGAAGGGCGAGGACGTGCCCGCCCACGCCGCGTGGGGCGGCAACCCGGCCCGCGAGATGCCCGCCGCCGTCACCCGGGACGCGCGTTCCTGATCCCCGCACACCCCCGAGACCGGGCGGTACCCGCAGACCCGGCCGACCCGACCCGACCCGGCCCGGCCGACCCGACCCGGCCGACCGACCCGACACCACCGCACCGCATCACACCGGAAGGACGACCCCGATGGACATGTACGCGCACACCGGCCGCAGGTTCTGGCACTCGATGGTGACCACCGGCGGGTTCACCTCGATACCGCGCTGGACCTGCCGGCCGTCCCCACCGGGCACGGCCGTGCACCGGGTGAGGCTGCCGGACGACCTGGTCGCGGCCGTGCGACGGCAGGCGTACCGCCTCGGTGTGCCGATGCGGTCGGTGCTGCTGGCCGCGCACGCCAAGGTGCTGTCGGCCCTGTCCGGGGAGCGCGAGGTGATCACCGGCTACGCCGTGGAGGACGGGAGGGTGCTCCCGTGCCGGCTGTCGGCGGCCGCCGCCACGTGGCGCGGGCTGGTGCTGGCCGCGCATCGGGTGGAGGCGCAGGTGCTGGCCTTCCAGGACTACCCGGTCGGTGACCTGAGCCGCGAACTCGGCGTGACGGGGCCACTGTTCGAGACCGTCTGCGACCCGGCGGGCGCGGGCCGCGAGCCGGGCGGCGACGCCGGCGGCGCACCGGACGGGCGCACGGTGCTGCGGGTGGGCCTGTGCCCCCGCGACGGCCGCCTGGCACTGGAACTGGCCTATCGCACCGACGTGCTGGACGAGCCGGCGGCCGCCCGGATCGCCGGGTACCACCTGAGCGGACTCACCCTGATCGCCGCCGACGTCGACGCCGAACACGCCCGTCAGAGCCTGCTCACGGCGGACGAGACGCGGCTGCAGCTCGACGGCATGGCCGGGCCCCGGCGCAGGCTGCCCGACCGGCGCTTCCACGAGCTCTTCGAGGAGCGGGCGGCACGCCACCCCGAGGCGGTGGCGGCGGTCCACGCCGGCCGGCGGTGGACGTACGGGGAGCTCAACGCCCGCGCCAACCGCCTGGCCCACGCGCTGCTGGCGCGCGGGCTGCAGACCGAGGACGTCGTCGCGGTGGTCACCGGGCGGAACCTCGACTGGCTGGCCGCGGTGCTGGCCGTCCTCAAGGCCGGGGGCGCGTACCTGCCCGTCGAGCCGCACCTGCCGCCCGGGCGGATCGCCGCCGTCCTGACCCGCGCGGCCTGCACGACCGTGGTCACCGAGCACGGCAGCACCGCGGCCCTGGAACAGGCCCTGCCCAACCTGCCCGGCACCACGACCGTCCTCGTGGACCAGGCCGGGGCCGAGGAGCACCCGCCGACCGATCCGGGTGTCCCGGTGTCCGCAGACCAGCTGGCGTACCTGTACTTCACCTCGGGCTCCACCGGGGAGCCGAAGGGCGCGATGTGCGAGCACGCCGGATTCCTCAACCACCTCTACGCCAAGATCGACGACCTCGGCATCGGCGAGGGGCGGGTCGTCGCCCAGACCGCCCCGCAGAGCTTCGACATCTCACTGTGGCAGCTGACCGCCCCGCTGCTGGCGGGCGGGCGGGTCCTGATCGTCGAGCAGGACGTGGTCCTGGACGCCGACCGCTTCCTCGACACGGTCGCCGGGGAACCGGTGGACGTGCTGCAGCTCGTACCGTCCCACCTGGACGTCGTGCTGTCCGCCCTGGAGAGCAGGCCGCGGCGGCTGCCGGACCTGCGGTGCGTCTCGGTCACCGGGGAGGCGCTGAAGAAGGACCTGGTGGAGCGCTGGTTCGCCGCCGTGCCGGGGACCCGGCTGGTCAACGCGTACGGGCTGACCGAGACCAGCGACGACACCAACCACGCCGTCATGGACCGTCCCCCGGAGACCGACTGGGTCCCGGTCGGCCGGCCGGTCAACAACGTCCGGGTGTACGTGGTCGACGAGCACCTGGCGCCCGTCCCGCTGGGTGCCCCCGGCCTGATCGCGTTCTCGGGGGTCTGCGTCGGCCGCGGTTACGTGAACGATCCCGAGCGCACCCGCGAGGCGTATCTGCCCGACCCCCACCATCCCGGCGCGTGGCTCTACCGCAGCGGCGACGTCGGACGGTGGCACCCCGGGGGCCGGCTGGAGTTCCTCGGCCGTGTCGACGACCAGGTCAAGATCCGGGGCTTCCGCATCGAGATCGGCGAGATAGAGAACACCCTCACACGCGCCGAAGGCGTCCGTGACGCCGCCGTCGTCCTCACCGACCACGGCACCCGGCTCGCCGCCTTCTGCACCGGCGACCGTCCGCTGACGGCGGCCGCGCTCCACGAGCACCTGGCGGCGGCCCTGCCCGCCTACATGATCCCGGCGGCCTTCCACTGGCTTGACCACCTGCCGCTGACCGGGAACGGGAAGACCGATCGCGAGGCACTGGCCGATCTCGCCGGCCGTGCGGACCACGCCGCTGCCCACCGGCCCCCGCACACGCCCGCCGAACGGCGCCTGGCCGCCGCCTGGGCGCGCGCGCTCGGCGTCGCCGAGCACCGCGTCGGCCGCGGTGACCACTTCTTCGACCGGGGCGGCACCTCACTGGCCGCGGTACGCCTGGCGGTCCTGCTGGACCGCGCCGTCAGCCCCGCAGACGTCAACGCCCACCCCGTACTGGCCGACCTCGCCCGGACGCTGGAGGCCCGGCAGGGCGCGGGCGGCCCGGAGAGCGGGGCGCTCAGGCAGCCGGAGGGCGGCACCGCCGGACATCCGCGGGCACCGGAGCGTCGACACCCGGCACGGGCGGCGGCGCCGGGCGCTGGCACGCCGGGCACAGCTGATGCCCCCGCGCCCTGATCCCGGTGCCCCACCCGAGGCATGCCGGGCAGTCGCGCGCCGCGGTGAGGTCGGGGTGCGGGACGGCGGGGGCGAGGCGTGCTCCGTGGGACATCCGGGACTGCTCGGGGCGTGCGGAGAGCGGGCACGGCGTGAGCCTGATGGGTCTTCATCCAGGTGTCATGGAAATGCCGTGGTTCGGGCAAACGCCCTGTGTCGCGCTCGGGGCGCCGTGGGTGACGGGGGGATGCGGCGAGCCCCGCCGCCCGCGACGGGAATGACCGCCTCCGCCCGGCGGTTGCACACAACGCGGGTGCCGGTGGCGGGAGTACGCCAGCCAGGCGCCGTGGGGGCCGCCGCACAGCGGTCCGGTCCCCACGCGGCCGCCGGCGAGCGGCGACCGGCACCCACCTCATTCCCGCGCCGGTCCGGCCCCCATCCGGGCCGGCGCAGGGCGCGTCCCCGGGGACTGTCGGTGCCGGGTGACACCGTGGACACCATGGACGAGGTGATACGCCCCAGGGTCTACGGTTCCGACGTCGACGACCCGGATCCGGGCCCCAAGCCGGGGCACGTCTACCGGGAGCTGGTCGGCGGCCCGCTCGACGGGCTGCTGCTCGACGTGACCGACTGGACCGAGCCGCAGCGGTCGGCGGGTGCCGAGCTGCGTACCGACATCGGCCGCTTCGGCCCGGGCGGCCGCGCCCGGTACGCCCCGCGCGCGGGGGACCCCGCCCACTGGGACTGGCACGGGGACAGCCGCTGATCCGGCCGCGCCCCCGGGTGTCCCGGCTCCCTGTGTCGCGGACGCCCTGTCACACGCACTTCCGCCGCGCCCGGTTGCCCCGGGCACCCCGGGTGGGTCAGCCCGGGTCGCCGGATCGCGCCACGGGGTGTCTGATGAACGACGCGGCCCCGGGGCCCCGGAGTGGCCCCCGGCTCGGTCCCGGGCCGCTCTCCTCGCCCTGTCCGGCCATACCCCGGCCTGCGCCGCCGGCGGAACGGGGTGCCGAGCCAACACGTCGCGTCCGCAGCAAGGTTCACCGGGGCGATGCCCGGCGTGGACGGCGGGGCGCGACCCGCGGTTACGGCTTCCGGGCCAGCCCGGAGGCGATGAGACGCTCCCAGACGGTGAGTTCGCGCTCGGTGTCGCCGATGCGGGAGACACCGTCGCCCGGGTCCGGGCGCCACAGCGACGCGGGGACGATGCCCGGCTCCAGGATCTCCAGGCCGTCCAGCAGGTCCTCGATCTCCTTGTCGGTGCGCCACCGGCCGCGGCCGAAGGTCTGCTGGAGGATGCGCTCGGACTCGGCGGTCTCCGGATTGTTCCCGGACCGGAAGTGGCTGACGAAGAAGTAGCTGCCGGAGGGAACTTGGTCGCGCCAGTAGCCGACGATGCCCGCCGGGTCCTCGTCGTCGTTGACGTGGTGGAGGATGGCGCTGAGGATGACGGCGACGGGCTTGCCGAAGTCGATCACCTCGAGGGTGTCCGGGTGGTTGCGGATGACCTCGGGTTCGCGTATGTCGGCCTGGATGACCCGGGTGTCGTCGTTCTGCTCCAGCAGCGCCCGGCCGTGGGCGAGCACGATCGGGTCGCTGTCCACGTACACCACCGTGGACCCGGGCGCGTGCCGCTGGGCGACCTGGTGGACGTTGTCCGCGGTGGGCAGGCCGCTTCCCAGGTCGACGAACTGCCGTACGCCGGTCGTGGTGGCGATCTCCCGGATCGCGCGGATCAGCGCCGCGCGGTTGGCGAAGGCGATGGCCACCGAGCCGGGCAGGTCCTTCTTGAACACGTCGCCGATCTCCCGGTCGACGGCGTAGTTGTCCTTGCCGCCGAGCAGGTAGTCGTAGACGCGCGCGATACTTGGTCTGGTCTGGTCGACCCAGGACACGTCGTCCGTCATGACATCCATCCTTCTCCGCGATGACGCCGGGCAACCGTCATCCTAGGGAAGGTCGTGTGCAGTTCGCCCCCGAAGGCGGTGCTCAGCCCAACCGGTCGATGAGGCGGGTCAGGATGCGGCCCGTGTTGCGGGGCGGCTGCGACTCGGCCGCGAGCCGGTCCATGACGGTCAGGTAGTGCTCCACGTCGTCCTGCTTGTCCAGGTAGAGCGCGCTCGTCAACTGCTCCAGGTAGACGATGTCGGGCAGGTCGGGCTCGGAGAAGCGCAGGATGGTGACGGGGCCGCCCGCGGCGGCCAGACCGCCGATGTCGAACGGGGCGATCTGCAGCGTCACGTTGGGCAGGGAGGCGACCTCCATCAGGTGTTCCAGCTGACCCCGCATCACCTCGACGCCGCCGAGCGGCCGGTGGAGGCAGGCCTCGTCGAGCACGACCCACAGCTGCGGCGCGTCCTGCTTGGCCAGCAGGTCCTGACGGGTCATCCGCAGGTCGACGCGGCGGCTGATCTCCCGCTCGGTCGCCCGGGGATGGCCGAGCCGGGTGACGGCACGGGCGTACGCCTCGGTCTGCAGCAGGCCCGGGACGAACTGCACCTCGTAGGTGCGGATGGTGTGCGCGGCCTCCTCCAGGCCGATGTGCGTCTCGAACCAGCCCGGCAGGACGTCGGCGTACCGGTGCCACCAGCCCGGCGTGTTGGCCCGGCGTGCGAGCCCGAGCAGGTCGGCCCGCTCCTGCGCGTCGGTCACGCCGTACAGGGTGAGGAGGTCGGCGACGTCGCGCTCCTTGAAGCCCACCCGGCCGAGTTCCAGGCGGCTGATCTTCGCGTGCGACGCGCGGATCGCCTCGCCCGCGGCCTCCCGGCTGATGTGCCGGGACTCGCGCAGCCGCCGCAGCTGCGTACCCAGGACGATGCGCAGCACCGTCGGTCCACCGCGTTGCGCGCCGAGCGGCGAAGCGGTGGCGAGCTCGTGGCCCGGCCGGGCGGCAGTCATGTCGGATCCCCCTGAACGACTGGTTGCGGATTCAGTGTTCCATCGTCGGGCCCGCCAGTACAGGCACATCCGCCGCGAGGCGGCGCGCGCTCCACTCGCTCCGCTCGTGCCGGACGTACCCGCCGGGACTAAAGGGGCGCCCGCGACGGTTGTCGACAGCATGCACGGTGAGTACAAGGTGCCCGGTGGAAAGCTCGTGGTCGTGGACCTCGACGACCACGACGGGGTGCTCCGCAATGTTCGCGTCGCAGGCGACTTCTTCCTCGAGCCGGACGAGGCGATCACCGCCATCGACCGGGCGATCGAGGGCGCTCCCGCCGACACCGACGCCGCCGGCCTCGCGACCCGGATCGAGGCGGCCCTGCCCGAGGGAACCGTCATGTACGGCCTGAGCGCGGAGGGGATCGCCGTCGCCGTACGGCGTGCCCTCGCCCAGGCGACGGACTGGACGGACTACGACTGGCAGCTCATCCACGAGGGGCCGCAGTCCCCGGCCCTGCACATGGCCCTGGACGAGGTCCTCACCGCGGAGGTCGCGGCCGGACGCCGTCCGCCGACCCTGCGCGTGTGGGAGTGGGGCGGCCCGGCGGTCGTCATCGGCAGTTTCCAGTCCCTCGTCAACGAGGTCGACGCGGAGAACGCCGCGCGCCACGGCCTGACCGTCGTGCGGCGGATCTCGGGCGGCGGCGCGATGTTCGTGGAGCCCGGGAACACCATCACGTACTCCCTCTCGGTCCCCGCTTCCTTGGTGTCGGGGCTGTCGTTCGCCGACTCCTACGCCTACCTCGACGACTGGGTCCTCGACGCCCTCGGCGACATGGGCATCAAGGCCTGGTACCAGCCGCTGAACGACATCGCCACCGAGGCCGGCAAGATCGCCGGCGCCGCGCAGAAGCGCGTGGTCGCCCCGGACGGCGGGGCGGGCGCGGTCCTCCACCACGTGACGATGTCCTACGACATCGATGCCGACAAGATGCTCCAAGTGCTGCGCATCGGGCGGGAGAAGATGTCCGACAAGGGCACGCGCAGCGCGCAGAAGCGCGTCGACCCGCTGCGCCGCCAGACCGGGCTGCCTCGCGAGGCCGTCATCGACCGCATGATCGAGTCCTTCCGCGCGCGGTACGGCCTTGCTGACGGGGGCATCACCGCCGAGGAGCTCGCGCGTGCCGAGGAACTCGCCGCCGCGAAGTTCGGATCCCCGGAGTGGACCGCCCGGGTGCCGTGAAGTTCCGGGCGATACATTGACGTTGCTCACTTTTGCACTGAGCAATGATATTCTGGGAGGTGATTTCCGGCATGGAAGCCCCGCGGGGGCCGGGGCAGGGGCGTTCCGCCGCACGCGAAGGGAGCGTACCCGATGTACCGCTTCGACTGTCTGCCGGACGGCCGGCGTATCACCGCGGTGGCGGCGTGCCGGCAGTGTGGGGCTGGTGTCCGCGCGCGGCACGCACGCGTCAAGGGCGTCCGCGCCCTGGGAACCGTCGGTCGGGCCCCGTACGCCGAAGTAGCCGATGACGGCCGCCGCGACGACGGCGCTCCGCGGGACGAGGCGGGACGCGGTGGCGGCCCGGGGCCGTCATGGGCCGGCGGGAGACGGTGTCGTCCGCCAGGTGGCGGGCGCGGTCGCGTTGGGCGCGATGACGCTCACCGCGCGGCCCGGAAGCCCTGCCGGTCACTCCGGGTGCCAGGGTGCGACTCTGTGCGGAGGCCGTGTCCTGCGAGCGGGGCCCGCCACAGCGGGACGACGATCCGTCTGTCGTCCGTGTCTCCGTCACTGCCGTCCGACGGGGGAATCGGGCCGTTCATTTATGCCTCCGGTTCAGTTGCGATCGAACGCATGGCATCAACTGGGGGCTTCGCCTCCGGTATTCCGGCGGGCCGCGGTGGGGAAGATCACAGAGAGCCGCCGGGACGCGCGGACGGCGTCGCGGCGCGGTGATCTCGGGATTCCGGACGCTTGTTCACCGCGGGCGGGGCGATCTGACGGATTGTCCGGCCGCGGGGTCGTTGCCGCTCCGGCATGGAGTGCCCGATGTGGAGTTGACAGGGTGGACCGATATCCATGTGACGGCGCAAGGGGCGCGACCGTGACAGGCTTTCCGTGGCCGTGAATTCACGGCCATCGACGCGGAATTCACCCGCGTCCCCGTTTCCGGCGGGGCGGCCGGGAATGGCCCTCGACTGACCGCACTTGCGGGTTGCGCCGTTGTTAGGTGCGTCACGGCGGAAATAAGTGGAGAGCCAAGTCCGGTTGCCTGATCGGAAGACGAAGTCGACGCGCCGCCATGGCGACGCGGACCCGGCTGATCAGGAGGCCGCCGTGAACCCATCCCCATCCGCGAGAGACGGCTGGGCGGCGTTGGGGCAGGACGCGGCGCACGCGCTCGACCGGGTCCACGCCGTGGCCCCCTGGCCGCTGATGGCGGTGGCGTTGCTCTGGCTGGCCCACCGGCATCCGGCGGTCTACGTCCGCGTCGCGATCGCACTCCTGCTGTCCAGCGGGGCCGGCCTCGCCCTGTCCGCGACCATGGGGCGCGTGCCGGTGCGCGGGGCCTCCCCCGCCCGTGACTACCTGGCGGACTACTTCGCGCTGCCCGGTGCGGGTGCGGGCTGGTACCTGCTGACGGCGCTCGCGGTGGCCGCCACTGTCGGGGCCGTCTGGGCACGGATCGCCGCGGCGGCGCTCGCCGTGTCCTCGGTCGCGGTGGCGGTGGCCACCGCCGACGACCCGGTAAGCGGCGCCCTCCTGGCCGCGGGCCTGCCGGTGCTCGCCTGGTTCACCGCTCGCCATCTGCCGTACCGGCCGCGGGCGCGACGCGCACCCGAAGCGGCGCCGCTGCGGCAGGCGGGCTGACGGCCATGCACCTGGACGGTCTGATCGAGGCGGCCGGATGGTGGACGTACGTCGTCGTGTTCGCCGTGACCGCCGGGGAGACCAGCGCCTTTGTCGGCCTGCTGCTCCCCGGGGAGACGGTCATCCTCCTGGCGGCCGCCATCGCGGGCCGCGGAGACCTGCACCCCCTCCTCCTTGCCGGCGCCGTGGTCACCGGCGGCATGGCCGGTGACAGCCTCGGCTTCGCATTGGGCCGGCACTGCGAGCGGCACCCGGGCACGTGGCTGCGCCGGATACGTCCTGACAGCCGGATGGGACGCGCCCAGCACTTTCTGGTCCGCCACGGCGGAGCGGCGGTGTTCACCGGGCGGTTCGTCGGTTTCGTCCGTACCTTCCTGCCGTTCGTCGCGGGCGCGTCCGGCATGCCCTACCGCCGCTTCTTCCTCTACAGCAGCGCCGCGTCACTGGTCTGGGGTGTCGGCAATGTGCTGCTCGGCTACTTCGCCGGCGCGGCCGCCACCGGGCTGCTGCACCGGGCGGGCCTCGTCGCGATCCCCGTGCTCGTCGCCGCGGGCGCGGCCGCGCTGATCGCCACCCGCCTCCTCGCCCGGCGCCGCCACGCAACCGCACGGGCGGCGTCGAGGATCGTGGCGTCCGGCGGGGGCGTCCGGCGAACGCCGGAGCAGGACTCCACGGGCACGTACACCTCCGCACGGGAGTCGTGAGCGACCCCGTTCACCTCGTGGCCCGACCGGGCCGGCGCGGGGCCGGTTGGTAGGCTGCGCCTCCGGGCGGCAACGGGGGGAAGGATGACGGCGGAAGCGGAATCATGGGTGCCTCCGAGACCCTGGTCCAGGGGGATCCGGCTCGGCATCCTCTTCGGCGGGCTGACCTCGGTGGTCTCCGTCGTCGGCATCGGCAGGGCATGGGCGGCGTGCGACGTCGGTGTCAACGCGGGTGCGAACGCCATGACCCTGTTCTTCCTCGCGCCCCTCGTCTGGATCGCGGCGGCGATTCCATGGGTCGTCCTGCAGGGCGTCCTGGGACGACGCCACCGACGGTCGGCACTGATCGCGGGTCTGGTATTCACCGTGTGGTTCACGTGGTTCCTGGTGACGTGGCTCGGCATGCCGGATTCCTACCCGAGCCCCTGGTGCACGGACAACGTCCCGCCGTGGTGGCCGAGTTACCTTCCCGCGTAAGGCGGCCGCCGGTGCATTCCCCGTCCGGGCGCAGCGTGATCCCTCTAGGATTCCCGGGTGCCCGAGACAGAGATCGTCACCGCTGGTGAGCGTCCCGACCTCCGTGAGCAGGTGAAGGCCGCGCTCTGGGGCGGGTGGCCGGAGTTCATCCTGCACGCGCCGTCCTCGGCGGAGTACCGCCGTCGGGCGGTGGCGTACTTCCCGCGGTTCGACGTGCTGCTGGTGGACGGCGGCGAGGTGGTGGCCGGTGGGGCAGGTGTGGCGTTGCGCTGGGACGGGGACGTGGGCACGCTGCCGGACGGCTACGACGGGGCCATGGCCGCCGCGGTGACGGGGCATGAGACCTCCGTGGTGCCGGACACGCTGTGCGTCATGGTCGCCGCCGTGCGCCCCGACCGCCTCGGCGGCGGACTGGCCGGCAGGGTGCTCACGGCGCTGCGCGAACGCGCCGTGGAGGCCGGACTGCGGCGAGTGATCGCGCCGGTGCGGCCGACCCTCAAGGCGCGGTACCCGCTGGCGGCGATGGAGGACTTCGCCGGCTGGGCGCGCCCGGACGGGCTGCACCTGGACCCCTGGATCCGCACCCACCAGCGGCTCGGGGCGACGGTCCTCGCGCCCGCGCCGCGCTCCATGGTGATCCCCGGGACCGTGGCCGAGTGGGAGTCGTGGGCGAACATGGCCTTCCCCCGGACCGGTGGTTACGTCGTCCCCGGAGCACTCGACCTCGTGGAGATCGACCGCGAGCGGGACCACGGCGTCCACGCCGAGTCCAACCTGTGGATGCGGCACCTTTAGCCGCCCGGGGCGGCAGGCTCAGGCGGCGTTCACAAGGTCGTGGCGGCCGAACAGCGGGGCGTAGTCGCATGGCAGCTGGTGGAGGACGCGCGTGATCAGGTCGCGTCCGGCCAGCCCGGCGACCACGGCGAGCACCGTGCAGCTGTCCCAGCGCGCCGTGGCGGTGGTGCCGCCGGTGCGGGCGGCCAGGTCCTCGACGAAGGCGCCGCTGGTGATCGTCCGGATCTCCGGGATCTGCGCGGTGAAGACCAGCGCCGCCTCGACGGGCAGGCATGCGGCCAGCGCGACGCGTTCCTCGCCGATGAGCCGGCGGCCCAGGGCGGCGAGCACCGCCCGCACCGCTTCCTCGGCCCGTTCCCGGGTGGGGTGGATGCCGTCGTACCGCACCCGCTCCAGCATGTGATCGAACGTCATGAACGCTGTCGGCCGACCCGGTTGGGGCTGGGGGGACATCGGAGGACCTCCGCGGTGGGTGTGCGTACCGGCCGGTGGGCCCGGCCGTTCGCGGCCCCTCTACCCCGAAAGCCGCGGTGTATGACTGCGCACCCGCCATTGGGACGGTGTGAGCGGAAAGTCGCGGAGCGGATCAAAGCCTTTTACCGCCGGATGTATTGACCCGTACACTACAAAACCACACATTCCGCCTGACCTTCGCGCGCCTCACGGGCCCGTTCCCGGCCGGCCCGGTCGGGAACGGGCCCGCGCCGTTCGGGCGGT
>NZ_CBDRCM010000087.1:0-17433 GCF_965342435.1 Actinacidiphila sp. bgisy160
GCGCTGGCGGACCGCTGGTCCCCAGCCAACGTGAGCCAGGAATCCCCCTCCCTTAAGGCGGGGAGGATGTCAATGGGCCTGAAGCACGAGCATCGCGAGATCGTCGTCCGGCGGCGCCACATCGTACTCGTGCACCGCCCGCCGGATCCGCTCCGCCACTCCCGCCGCCCCCAGCCCGGCGCACGCCGCGAGCACGGCCGCCAGCCCGTCGTCGTCGTCGAACTGACGGCTCCCGTTGCGCCGCTCCGTCACCCCGTCCGTGACGCACAGCAGCGTGTCCCCGGGGGCCAGCCGGAACGATTCGCTGCGGTACCGTGCGTCGTCCGTGATCCCGAGCAGTATCTGCGGGGCCGCCGCGGGCCGCACCGCGCCGCCGCTCGTGAGGAGGAGCGGAAGGGGGTGCCCGGCGCTGGCCAGCGTGCACAAGGCGCCGCCGCCCGCCGCGCCCTCCCCCACGCCCTCCGGAACGATCTCCCCGTACAGCAGGGACAGGAACCGCGGCCCCGCGTCCCATCCCGGCCCGAGGGCGTCGCCGAGCGTGGCCGACGCTGCCTCGTCCGCCAGAGCGCGGTTGAGCCGGTCGAGGACCTCCGCGACGCCGTACCCCTCGCGCGCGAGGAGCCGCATGACGGGCCGGGCGAGGCCGGTGACCGCGGCGGCCTCGGGGCCGTTGCCCTGGACGTCGCCGAGGGCGAAGCACCAGCGGCCGCCGCCCGCGGGGAAGAGATCGTAGAAGTCGCCGCCGACGACGTCCGCGCGCGTGGGCTCGTACACGACGGCCGTGTCGAGGCCCGGCACCGCGCCGAGCCCGGCGGGCAGCAGGCCGCGCTGCAGGACCCGGCTGATCATGGCCTGCCGGGTGTACTGGCGGGCGGTGCCCACCGCGAGCGCGACGCGGCGTGCGAAGTCCTCGATGAGACCGATGACCTCGTCGGGGAAGCGCATCAGCCCGGTGCGCCCCAGGAGCAGCGTGCCGTGCCGGCGGCCGCCGGTCACCAGGGGGCAGGCCAGGGCCGCGCCGACCGCCTCGTCCGTGCCCTGGGCGGCGGCGGGCCACGGCCAGGGCACGGCACCGGCGCGGGAGCCGGGCGGCGGCGGTTCCTTCTCGAGCACCATGCGCAGCCCGTCGATACGGCTCTCCGCCGCGTGCCACACGCGCGCCAGGCGCGGCTCGGAGCCCTCGGGCCCGTCCCCGGAGAGCCAGACGGCGCACCAGTCGGCGAGCCGGGGCACGAGCAGCTGCCCGGCGAGGGAGGCGACCATGTCCTCGTCGAGTTGCCCGGCGAGCAGGTCGGAGGCCTCGGCGAGGAAGGAGAGCGAGCCGCGGTTGATCCACTCGCTGTCGTGCGGCCGCGGGAGGCGGTGCGCCGTGGGTGCGAGGATCTCGGTGGCGCGGAGTCCCCGCAGCAGGGCGCGGTCGGCCTCGGGGGGCAGCGGCAGGGTGACCCCGGGTTCGCGGTCGGCGGCCAGCCGGCACCAGATGGTTTTGAGGTCGCGTCGGTAGGTGATGCCCCACTCCTCGGAGAGGGCGGAGACGAGTTGCAGTCCGCGCCCGCCGTCACGGCCCTCGCGGGCGAGTTCGGCCCGGTCGCGGACGACCCGGGCGGGGTGGTGGTCGGAGACCTCGACGACGAGGCCGCCGTCCTCACGTCCGCCGGGCGCCGGGCTCTCCAGCCGGCAGAGCAGCTCGACCGCGGTGCCGGCGTGGATGACCGCGTTCGTGACGAGTTCGCTCACGAGCAGCACCGCGTCGTCCACGAGGTGGTCCCCGATGTTCTCGGCCGGCCAGGGCTCCTGCGTGGTCCACTCGGCCAGCGTGGCGCGGACGAACTTCCGTGCCGCAGAAGCCGCCAGCTGGTTGCCGGGCAGGCTGGTACGGGAAACGAACTCCCGTGGGATGGAATCTGGCCCCACTGTGCGGCTCCCGAGCAGATCCGGCATTGCGTCCTTGACGACCCGCCCAGCGTGACAGACCGGAAGCGCTCATAAGCACCGAGTCACCGAAGAAGGCCGTCATGGTCCCCAAATCGGCTGTTCCCGCGCCGAAAAGCGCGAGTCCCGTGCGCCCGCGTGTCGTCGGCCCGCCGCCGGACGGTGTGTGGATACGCGCGGCCGAGCCGGCCGGGGTGCCGGCCGAACTCGCCGGAACGTGCAACCCACCGCGTGGCCCGGCTGGAACGCGCGCTGCGCGGCGTGAACCTGCCGGGCCCCGGATGGGTGACTGGGCGCTCAGCCTTCCCGCGTACCGGCGTACATGTCCTCGATGAGGTCCTTGAACTCCCGCTCCACGACCGGCCGCTTGAGCTTCAGGCTGGGCGTGAGGTCGCCGTGCTCGACGTCCAGGTCGCGCGGCAGCACGCGGAAGGTCTTGATCTGCTGCCAGCGCTGCAGGTCCGCGTTGACCCGCTGCACGTAGCCGTCCATCAGGGCCCGCACCTGCTCGGAGCCGACGACCTCCGCGTAGGACTTGCCCTCCAGACCGTTCTCCTTCGCCCAGCCGAGGATCGTGGGCTCGTCGAGGGCGAACAGGGCGGTGCAGAAGTTGCGGTCGGCACCGATCACCAGGACGTTGCTGATGAACGGGCAGGCGGCCTTGAACTGGCCCTCGACCGCGGCCGGCGCGATGTACTTGCCGTTGGAGTTCTTGATGATGTCCTTCTTGCGATCGGTGATGGTGAGGTAGCCGTCCGCGGAGAGCTCCCCGATGTCACCGGTGTGGAACCAGCCGTCCGACTCCAGCACTTCGGCCGTCTTCTCGGGCAGCCCGTGGTAGCCCTGCATGATGCCGGGGCCGCGCAGCAGGATCTCGCCGTCCTCGGCGATGCGGACCTCGGTGCCCGGCAGCGGCTTGCCGACCGTGCCGGTCCGGTAGGCCTCGCCGGGGTTGACGAAGCTGGCGGCGCTTGACTCGGTCAGGCCGTAGCCCTCCAGGATGTGGATGCCGGCGCCGGAGAAGAAGTAGCCGATCTCCGGGGAGAGGGCGGCGGATCCGGAGACGCAGGCGCGCAGCTTGCCGCCGAACGCTTCGCGGAGCTTGGCGTACACCAGGCGGTCGGCGACTGCGTGCTTGGCGGAAAGGCCGAAGGGGGCGCTCGCGTTGCCGGTGCGGCGGCGGTTGTCCTGGGTGACCTTGGCGTACTCGCGGGCGACCTCGGCGGCCCACTTGAAGATCCGGTACTTGGCCGCGCCGCCGGCGCGGGCCTTGGCGGCGACGCCGTTGTAGACCTTCTCGAAGATGCGCGGGACGGCGGCCATGTAGGTGGGCTGCACGACCGGCAGGTTCTCGATGATCTTGTCGACGCGGCCGTCGACCGCGGTCACGTGGCCGATGGTGATGTGCCCGGCGGTGAGCACCTTCCCGAAGACGTGCGCCAGCGGCAGCCAGAGGTACTGGACGTCGTCCGCCTCCAGCAAGCCGTTCGCCTGGATCGCCCGGGCCATGTACGCCCAGCAGTCGTGCGGCAGCCGTACACCCTTGGGGCGGCCGGTCGTGCCGGAGGTGTAGATGAGGGTGGCCAACTGGTCCTTGGTGATATCGCCCACGGCCTTGCGGACCGCCTCGGGGTTCTTCTCCAGGTAGACCTTGCCGCGCTGCTCCAGCTGGGCCAGCGAGAGCGCCCACCCGTCGTCCCCGAGGTCGGCGCCGTCGGCGTCGACGACCACGACGTGGGCCAGCTCGGGCAGCTCGGCGCGGCGCTCGACGGCCTTGGCGAACTGGGCGGAGTTCTCGGCGATCAGCACCCGGCTGCCGGAGTCGGCCAGGATGAAGGCCGTCTCGTCGGCGTTGGTGCTCGGGTAGACCGTGGTGGTCGCGGCGCCGGCGCAGAGCACGCCGAGGTCCGCCAGGATCCACTCGACCCGGGTGGCGGAGGCGATGGCCACCCGCTCCTCGGGGCGTACGCCCAGGTCCATCAGGCCCGCGGCGACGGCATGGACCCGCTCCGCGGCCTGCTTCCAGGTGAGCGACCGCCACGACTCGAGGCCGTCACCGGCCGACGGCACCGGGTAGCGGTACGCCTCGGCATCGGGCGTCGCCTCGACGCGCTCCAGGAACAGGTTCGCCACGGAGGGCGGCCGGTTCTCGATCAAAGTCTGCGTGTCGGTCACGACAACCTCCGGGGGCCCGCCTCTTTACTGAGTGACTCGCGAGTAACTAACGAGTGGTGATCAGAGTAGGGAATCGGCGCCCGCTTGGTAAGAGGCCGCGGCCACCGCTACGCAACCGTGACGAGCGAATACATTGCGCATACACATAACGGCGGGCCCGCCCGGAATCCGGGGAGCCCGCCTTCCGGACACCGCCCGGCCACCCGTCGGCGGCACCGCGGGGAGCGCGACGCTCAGCCGCCGATGGGCAGACCGCCGATCATGCCCTTGGTGCCCCCTGCCCTGCCCGCACCGCCGAGCAGTTCGTTCGCCTTGCCGGTGACCGCCTTCAGACCGGTCTTGGCGACCTCGTCCTTGGCGTCCAGGATCTTCATCGGCCCGTTGCCGAGCGGGAGGGCCTCCCCGGCGAAGGCGGGGGACGCGGCGGCACCGGCGGCGCCCAGCGCGATCACGGAACCGGCGACGACGGCCGCGGCCTTCGAGTACTTCACTTCACATTCCCCTTCCGCAGCGACGTCTTTCGCCGCTGTCACGATGAGTAACGTCGGGGACTCCCGGCAGAAACCGCGCGGGCCGGGCTTTTTGCCAATCACCCGAATGCCCGACCGCTCATACGAAAGGGCGCCTGCCCGTTAATCGGACAAGCGCCCTTCCTGTGTGGTGCCCCGGACCACGCCGGCGAGCCGTGCCGGCTACTTCTTCTTGGCCCCGCCCTCGTCGCTGGAGAGCACCGCGATGAAGGCCTCCTGCGGCACCTCGACGGAGCCGACCATCTTCATCCGCTTCTTGCCTTCCTTCTGCTTCTCCAGCAGCTTCCGCTTACGGGAGATGTCACCGCCGTAGCACTTGGCGAGGACGTCCTTGCGGATGGCGCGGATGGTCTCGCGGGCGATCACCCGGGAACCGATGGCGGCCTGGACCGGCACCTCGAAGCTCTGCCGCGGGATCAGCTCGCGCAGCTTGGCCACCAGGCGCACGCCGTACGCGTAGGCGTTGTCCTTGTGCGTGATGGCGGAGAAGGCGTCGACCTTGTCGCCGTGCAGCAGGATGTCCACCTTGACCAGGCTGGAGGCCTGCTCGCCGGTGGGCTCGTAGTCCAGCGACGCGTAGCCGCGGGTCTTGGACTTCAGCTGGTCGAAGAAGTCGAAGACGATCTCGGCGAGCGGGAGGGTGTAGCGGATCTCCACCCGGTCCTCGGAGAGGTAGTCCATGCCGAGCAGCGAGCCCCGCCGGGTCTGGCAGAGCTCCATGATCGCCCCGATGAACTCCGTGGGCGCCAGGATCGTGGCCCGCACCACCGGCTCGTACACCTCGGCGATCTTGCCCTCGGGGAACTCGCTGGGGTTGGTCACGACGTGCTCGGCGCCGTCCTCCATCACCACGCGGTAGACCACGTTGGGAGCCGTGGCGATCAGGTCCAGGCCGAACTCGCGCTCCAGGCGCTCGCGGATCACGTCCAGGTGCAGCAGGCCCAGGAAGCCGACGCGGAAGCCGAAGCCGAGGGCCGCGGAGGTCTCCGGCTCGTAGACCAGCGCGGCGTCGTTGAGCTGCAGCTTGTCCAGGGCGTCCCGCAGCTCCGGGTAGTCGGAGCCGTCCAGCGGGTACAGCCCGGAGAAGACCATGGGCTTGGGGTCCTTGTAGCCGCCCAGGGCCTCGGTGGCGCCCTTGGTCTGCTGGGTGATCGTGTCACCCACCTTGGACTGGCGGACGTCCTTCACACCCGTGATCAGGTAGCCCACCTCGCCGACACCGAGACCGTCGGCCGGCAGCATCTCGGGCGAGTTGGTGCCGATCTCCAGCAGCTCGTGGGTCGCGCCGGTGGACATCATCTTGATGCGCTCGCGCTTGTTGAGCCGGCCGTCGACGACCCGGACGTAGGTGACGACGCCGCGGTACGAGTCGTACACCGAGTCGAAGATCATCGCGCGGGCGGGCGCGTCGGCGACGCCGACCGGGGCCGGCACGGTTTCCACGACCCGGTCCAGCAGCGCCTCGACTCCCAGACCGGTCTTGGCGGAGACCTTCAGCACTTCGGAGGGGTCGCAGCCGATGAGGTTGGCCAGCTCCTCGGAGAACTTCTCGGGCTGCGCGGCCGGCAGGTCGATCTTGTTCAGCACCGGGACGATGGTGAGGTCGTTCTCCATCGCCAGGTAGAGGTTGGCCAGCGTCTGCGCCTCGATGCCCTGCGCGGCGTCGACCAGCAGGATCGTGCCCTCGCAGGCCGCCAGCGACCGGGAGACCTCGTAGGTGAAGTCCACGTGCCCCGGGGTGTCGATCATGTTCAGGATGTGGGTCCTCCCCTGACCGGCGCCCTCGGTGGGCGCCCAGGGCAGTCGGACCGCCTGGGACTTGATCGTGATACCGCGCTCGCGCTCGATGTCCATCCGGTCGAGGTATTGGGCGCGCATCTGCCGCTGATCCACCACGCCGGTGAGCTGGAGCATGCGGTCGGCGAGTGTCGACTTGCCGTGGTCGATGTGCGCGATGATGCAGAAGTTGCGGATCAGCGCCGGGTCGGTACGGCTCGGCTCCGGCACGTTCGAAGGGGTCGCGGGCACGCAGGGTCCTGTCTCTTGAGGCGCCTGTCGCCTCTGGTCGGATCGATACGTATGGCTCCCATAGTCCCATGGCCGGGGCCCACGGCCATGCCGGGCGGTGCGGGAGGAGCCCGGAGGCCCGCCGCGGAACACCGGTTTGGGCGGCGCGGCGGCCGACTGCTAGCCTGGGCAGTCGCGCCTCGTGCCCTCTACCCGAGGCGCGGACCCCATCAGATCAAACCTGAAAAGGCTCTTTCGTGGCGAACATCAAGTCCCAGATCAAGCGCAACAAGACCAACGAGAAGGCGCGCCTGCGCAACAAGGCCGTAAAGTCCGAGCTCAAGACCGCCATCCGTCGCACCCGTGAGGCCGTGGCCGCCGGCGACGTCGAGAAGGCCACCGAGGCCGCGCGTCTCGCCTCCAAGAAGCTCGACAAGGCCGTGAGCAAGGGCGTCATCCACAAGAACCAGGCCGCCAACAAGAAGTCGGCGCTGGCGCTGAAGGTGGCCGGCCTCCAGGGCTGAGCCTTCCCGTAGTAGTACCCGTCGGTGAGGACACAGCGGTCCCTCTCACCCGCTCCTCCGCCGGCACCTTGATCTTCCGGCCGCACGCGGCCTGCGTTCGCCGTTAGCGGCGAGTGTCGACGTAGGTAGCGCCTCCGAGTAACGCCACGCTTGGATGCGGTACGAAGCCCCTGACCTACGGGTTGGGGGCTTTTCGTCATCCCCAGACACAACGAAACCCCCTCCTCCCGAAAGAGGAGGGGGCTCGCCGGACGGTCACCGGGTTGGCGGACCTCACCCGGGCCAGCGCCGGCCTCCGCGGCAGCGAGGTTCCTGCCGCGGGTCATTGCCCCGGGTCGGCGTACACGTGGCACAGCCAGCCATGGACCGGGGCGGGGTCTTAAGGGGGGGCGCGGAGAGCGACAGGCATCGGCGCCGGCACCGGTCCAGGGAGCAGGTCGGCGTCGGAGGACTTTGAGAGCGCCCGCGGGAGGATCTACCTTCACGACTTTCCCGGAGCACACGGGCTACCGCGAGAACGTCACACGCCACTGGAGGGCCGGGCGCCGGAGCCGACGACCACGCCTCATCCTCCACGGGACTCCACGTTGACGCCGGCGAATGCGCCGGCCGTATGGCCGGCGCCTGCGTTCGTGATGCCGGCTCAGCGGGTTCGCGCGGCCCGCGCCACGGCGACGACCGCCTTCTCCAGGGCGTAGGCCGGATCCGCGCTACCGCCCTTGACCGCGGCGTCGGCCTCGGCGACCGCGCGCAGGGCGGCGGAGACGCCGTCACCGGACCAGCCGCGCATCTGCTGCCGGACGCGGTCGATCTTCCATGGCGGCATGCCCAGCTCGCGCGCCAGGTCCGCCGGGCGCGCCCCGCGCGGGGCCGAGGCGAGCTTGCCGATGGCCCGGACGCCCGAGGCGAGCGCGAAGGTGATGCCGGGCAGCGGTTGACCGACCGCGATCGCCCACCGCAGCCGCTCCAGCGCTTCGGCGGCGCGGCCGGTCACCGCGAGGTCTGCGACCTCGAAGCCGGTGGCCTCGGCCCGGCCCGTGTAGTAGCGGGCGACCACGGCCGCGTCGATCGCGCCCTCCACGTCGGAGGCGAGCTGGGCGCAGGCGCCGGCCAGCTCCCGCAGGTCGCTGCCGATGGCGTCCACCAGGGCCTGGCAGGCCTCGGGGGTCGCGGACCGGCCCAGCGTGCGGAACTCCTGCCGGACGAAGGCCAGCCGGTCTGCGGGCTTGGTCATCTTCGGGCACGCCACCTCGCGCGCCCCGGCCTTGCGGGCCGCGTCCAGCAGGCCCTTGCCCTTGGCGCCGCCCGCGTGCAGCAGGACGAGCGTGATCTCCTCGACGGGGGCGTCCAGGTAGGCCTTGACGTCCTTGACGGTGTCCGCCGACAGATCCTGTGCGTTCCGTACGACCACGACCTTGCGCTCCGCGAAGAGCGACGGGCTGGTGAGCTCCGCCAGCGTGCCCGGCTGGAGCGCGTCCGGGGTGAGGTCGCGCACATCGGTGTCGGCGTCGGCGGCGCGCGCGGCCCGCACGACCTCCCGTACCGCGCGGTCGAGGAGCAGGTCCTCCTGCCCCACCGCGATCGTCACGGGGGCGAGCGGGCTGTCTGTCGAACTGTTCCTGGCCATCGCGGTCCAGCATCCCACGCGGGTCCGACACAATGTCCCGGTGACCGACGTCAGACATGTGCTCGTCCTCCCCGACCGCGACGCCGCCGAGGACGCCGCCGACGAAGCCGCCGAACGCTTCGACCTGCCCGCCCGCCCCCAGCTCGTCCGTGACGCCCTCGCCGGCGAGGACGACGCCGAGGATGCCCAATGGCTCGTCGTCATCGACGACGAGGACGAGGAACTGGACCCCGCCGCGCTCAACGAACTGGCGGAGGAGTTCGAGGGCTGGCTGGAGGAGGACTAGGCCGTGCCGCTGCGCGTTCCCGCCCAGCGCCGTCGTCGCTCGCAGGAGCCGGGGACGGAGCGTCCCGAGGCGGCCGGGGTTGTCCCGGCCGTTGTCCCGACGGTCCCGTTCAACCAGCGCGTACGTCTCCTGGTCGAGGCCGTCGACCAGCCCGACGAGCTCGCCCTCGTCCAGGGGCTGATGGAGGAACGGGGCTGGGCGGTGCGCCGCGCCGGCCGTGAGGACGCCCCGGCCACGGCGGGCGGCGGCCGCGTCGCGCTCATCGTCGAGGTCCGGCTCAACGGCTCGCGCTGGCGGGCCGAGAAGGCCGCGTGCGGGGCCGTGGAACGCCTGGCGAGGACCCGTCAGCTCGGCCTGTGGGTCCGGGACGCGGCCCTGTTGCTGCGGCCGGACGACCCGCGGACCGAGTACCGCGTGATCCGCCGTCCGGGCGCGGGCGCCAGCCGGCGCGACCGGCTCGCACGGTGGTGGGCCGCGTGCGGCGGGCGCGGCGCGCACCGGCTGCTGCGGCTGCCGGACGGGGTCACCCGGGAGGCCGTCGAGCGGGAGCTTGCGGAACGTCCCCTGGGCGGCGGCACCTTCACCCCCGGCGCTTACGAACTGCGACCCGCACCGCCCGAGACGGTGGAGGCGGCCGCCGCCGGGACGCGCCACCCCGCCGTGCCCCGGGTGCGGGTGCTGCCCGCTGTGGCAGGCGTGGTTGCGGCGGCTCTGCTGGGGTGGGCGGCGGCCGAAGCGGGCGCGGAGCCCCTGTGGTGGCCACTGGCGGCGGTGGCCCTCCTCTGCGCGCCGGGGGTCCACTTCGCCCTGCGCGACTCCTGGTTCTCACGCAACGCGGTCTGGCTGGTGCCGCTCGCCCTGCCCGTGGGGTGGTCGCTGGTGACCTGGCTCGGCCGGCTGATGCAGGCGTTCTATCTCGACCGGTTCGGCATCCCGTCCGGCTCCGTCCGCTCCGCCGGGGACCTGTGGCCGTACGCGGCGGCCGCCGAACCGCTGGGCCTCGCCCTGGCGTTCGTGCTGTTCTTCACGGCGGTGGCGGGCTGGCTGCGGCACGTGCACATCGCCAAGGGGGACAACCGCCTCGCCCTGGTCGTCGTCGCCGTGCTGCTCTCGGTGGCGTTCGCGGCCACCGCGCTCGTCGCCGGAGCAGGCGACGCGGACCGCGCCGCCCGGGGGGCGGCGACCGCAGCCCGGCAGGGGTACGTCCCGGCGACGTACTTCGGACTGCACGGCACCCTGATGTGCGTGGTGCCGGTCGGCGAGGGCCCCGTACCCGTGGAGAACGGCCCGGTGCCGGCCGACCACGCCGTCCTGTCCTTCGGCGCCGCCGGGGACTGGATCTGGCTGTGGGACCCGGACCGTTCGCAGGCGCTGTCCGTGCGCCGGGAGGACGTGCAGCTGCTGCCCGCGCCCGCGGTCAGCGGGAGTCGCCGAACAGGATGCGGTAGATGATCAGGAGGAGGAGCGCGCCGCCTATGGCCGCGCCCCAGGTGGGCAGGTCGTAGAAGTCCTTGGTGATGGGGTGGTCGAGGAACTTCGCCGAGATCCAGCCGCCGACCACCGCGCCCGCGATGCCGGTCAGCGTCGTCCCGACCAGTCCGCCCGGGTCCTTCCCGGGGAGCAGTATCTTCGCGATGGCGCCCGCGATCAGGCCCAGGATGATCCAGCCGATGATGGTCATGCCGTCAACCTGCCACGGCCTCCGGCCCGTCATGCGTGCCGGGACAAAGCCATGGGCAAGCCGTGACACGGTGGTTGCACTTCCCGGCGAACCCCTGGCCCGGCCGCGGGGTGGGGCGCGGCCCGGCGCGAAAACCGGGTGACGTCCGCGTCGGCGGCTCGGCAGGATCGGCACGTCAGCCAGGTCAGCCGGGTCAGCCGGTTCGAGGCAGGAGGCTCCCCGTGGTGCACCGCACGATCGTCCCGACGTTGTTCCCGCCGCCCGGTTACGCGCACGCCGCGGTCGTCGAGGCCGGCCGGCGGCTCGCCTTCATGGCGGGTTCGGTACCGCTCGACGCGGAGGGCGCCCTGGTGGGGCCCGGTGATCCGGTCGCCCAGGCGCACCAGGTCGTCGCCAATCTCGACGAAGCCCTGCGGGCCGTGGGCAGCGGCCTGGAGCACGTCGTCGCCAGCACGGTGTACGTCGTGGGCACCGATCCCGCGGAACTGTCTCAGGTCTGGGAGGTCGTGCGGGCTTCGGGCCTGGGCGAGGGGCCCCACACCTCGACGCTGCTCGGCGTCGGCTGCCTCGGCTACACCGGCCAGCTGGTGGAGGTCACCGCGACGGCGGTGGTGCCCTGACCCGGCGCCCTGATCTTTCGTGGACCGAGTCCTACTCAACCTCGGGGACTTGCTCCAGGACGAGACCGAAGCGGTCGCGGTAGGCGGCGAGGACGGCGGCGTCGCCCTCCAAAGCCTCTTCCCGCCGGATGCCGTCCGGGGCGGTGGTGATGAGCGTGCGGCCGGAGAGGGTCAGCCGGCCGCCGTCCTCGGTCAGGCGGGAGCAGACCAGGGACTGCGCGAAGTGGGAGTGCGGCGAGGTCTGCTGGTACCAGGAGCCGGCCTCGAAGTCGGCGAGCTCGCGTGGGCGGAGCTCGAGGCGGAAGACCGGCTCGCCGTCGTGGTGGAGGTCGAGGTCGCCGTACGGGGCCGGGGTGAAGCGGAAGACGCCGCCGGGGTCCGTCTGGTCGACGTCGGGGGTGAGGTCGAGGGGGTGGTGCGCGTGGCGGCCGAAGCCGACGTCGGCGAGCAGGGTGACGTCGTCGCAGGTGCGGACGTGGAGGGCCATGTGGTCGAAGGGGATGCCCAGGCGCCGGCCGTTGATGGAGCGGGCCGCGTGAAGCGTGACGTCGTAGCCGAGCGCGGTCAGCAGGGCGCCGAAGGCGCCGTTGACCTCGTAGCAGAAGCCGCCGCGGCGGGCGGTCACGATCTTGTCGAAGAGGGCCTTGGGGTCCAGGCAGACGCCTTCGCCGAGGTGGATGGAGAGGTTCTCGAAGGGGACGGCCACGAGATGGCGCACGTGCAGCTCGCGGAGGGCGGCGGCGTCGGGGCGTTCGGGGCGTTCGGCGCCGATGCGGCGGAGGTAGGCGTCGGCCTGGGAAGCGTCCATGGCGTCAGTCTCGGGGAATCGCCGGCGCCCACGCCAGCCCCGGACAGCTTCGCGGTATGACTCGAACACTGCGCGAGCGGCACGCCGGGGCGATGGGCCGGCTCAGGGACGACGAGGACGTGTGGGTGGCGACGGCGGACGCGGAGGGCGTGCCGTGCCTGGTCCCGCTGTCGTTCTGGTGGGACGGGGAGGAGTTGTGGCTCGCCACGCGGCGGACGAATCCCACCGGCCGGAACCTGGAGGCCTCGGGGCGGGTGCGGCTGAGCCTGGGGCACACCAGGGATCTGGTGCTCGTCGACGGCACGGCGCGGGTCGTGGAGTTCGCGCGGCCTGCCGGACGGCGTCGGCGACGCCTTCGCGGCGAAGGCCGCCTGGGATCCCCGCGGTGACGGACCTTCGTACGCGTTCTACGCGATCCGGCCGCAATGGGTGCAGACCTGGGGACGCTGCCCGAGATGCGAGACCGGGACCTGACGAAGGAAGGGGTGTGGCTATTCTAAAGCCAGAGCACCGATATCCACGGCACGAGACCTCAAGTTTCCTGTTTTACGTCGAGCATTGGGTTGTTGATCTTCGGATTTCGTTGTCCGAAGACTCTTGACGGAGGCTTGACGCGCGCGGTTTCATCCTCGGAAGCGGAAGTGAATATTCCGTTTCGTGTTTCCCTGGACCGGAGGCGGTAGCCCCCTCAGCCCGACCCGATCGGATGCGCGCATGACCGACACGCTCCACCCGCCGACGGCCCCGCACTCGCCGCTGGCCCCGCCCATCGAGGCACCAAAGTCGCTCAAGAGGTCCATCGGCGTGGTCGGCGGAACGCTTCTGACGCTGTCGTGCCTGACCCCGGCGTCCTCGCTGTTCGTCATCGTGCCCCCGCTCTTCGCCGGCCTGGGAACCGGGACGGCGCTGACGATCGTGATCGCGGCGGTTCTCTGCATCGCGGTGGCCTTCTGCTATTCGGAGCTCGGGACGCTGATACCGAGCGCGGGCGGCGAGTACGCGATGGTGGGCACGCTCATCGGGCGGCTGGCCGGGTGGATCGTGTTCGTGCTGTCCCTGGTCGTCGTGATGATCGTGCCGCCGATCATCGCGCTCGGCACGGGCGAGTACCTGTCGCCCATCATGCACATCGACCCGAAGATCGCGGGCGCCGCCGTCATGCTGCTCGCCACCGTCATGGGTCTGCTGGACCTGCGGGCCAACGCCTGGATCACGGGCATCTTCCTGGTGCTGGAGGTCGTCGCGGCGGGGGTCGTGGCCTTCCTCGGCTTCTCCCACACCTCCCGGTCGGCCTCGGTGCTGATCCACCCGGTCACGCAGGCCGGGCACGGGGTGAGCACCGCGGTCACGGCGGGGACGATCATCGCGGGGCTGGCGATCGCGCTCTTCGTGCTGCAGGGCTTCAGCACGGCCGTGTACCTGTCCGAGGAGATGGAGAACCCGCGGCGCACGGTCTCCCGGACCGTGCTGTGGACGCTCGGCATCGGCGCCCTGGTGGTCATCGTGCCGACGATCGCGATCACCCTGGGCGCGCCCGACATGAACTCCCTGATGGCCGGCGACCTCTCCGCTCTCGTGCAGGGCTGGAGCAACTCGGCGGTCGGCACCTTCATCAGCCTCTGCATCGCGCTGGCCATCATCAACGCGGGCATCGTGATGGTCATCCAGAACTCCCGGGTGCTCTACGCCTCCGCGCGGGACCGCGCCTGGCCGGCCCCGGTCAACAAGGCGTTCGGCACGCTGAGCAAGCGTTTCGGCGCTCCGTGGATCGCGACGCTCGCGGTGGGCGTACCGGGCGCGGTGCTCTGCTTCGTGCCGGTGGAGACGCTGAGCGGTGTCACCGGCGTCGCGGTCGCCGCGATGTACATCGTCGTCGCCCTCGCGGCCCTCGGCTCGCGCCGCGGTGGGCACAGGGAGCGCGCGGCCTGGCGCATGCCGCTGTGGCCCGCCGTGCCGCTGCTCCTGGTCGTCGTGCTGGCGTACGTGCTGACCCAGCAGACCACGAAGGACCTGGTGATCACCGGTGTGATCGTCGCCGCCTCGCTGGCCTACTGGATCTGCTACCTCCGGCCGCGGCGGAGCACCCGCTGGGTGATCTCGGTGCCCGAGGAGGAGATGGGCCTGGAGAACGCCTGAGCCGCCCGTCCCCGGAGCCCGTGGGGCCCGTGGGGCCCGTACCGGTCGTGCTCCGGTGCGGGCCCTGCCCCGTCCCCGGACGGCCCGCTGCGCGGCGGGCGACGCACCGGCCGCGGCGGCCCGCAGATCCTCCCGGTCGCCCAGGACGGCGACCGGGCCGTCCCGGTCGGTGCGCAGGACGGTGGCGCCCTGGGCGCGCAGCGCGGCGAGGGTGCGGGGCGAGGGATGCCCGTACGGGTTCGCGGCACCGCAGCTGACGAGCGCCAGACGGGGCCGGAGACGGGCCAGCAGCGCCGCGTCCTGGTAGCGGGAGCCGTGGTGGGCGACCTTCAGGACGTCGACGCGCGGGAGGTCCGGGACGGCGGTCAGGAGCGCGTGCTGGGCCGCGGGCTCCAGGTCACCGAGAAGGAGCACGGTGAGCCCCGCCGTACGGACCAGCAGGGTGACGCTGGCGTCGTTGGGGTTGGCGTCGTTGGGGTTGGCGTCGTTGGGGTTGGCGTCGTCGGCGCCCGCGAGCAGGGAGGGCGCGGCGGGCCACAGCACGCTCCAGTCCAAGGAGCCCAGGCGGCGGCGCTCCCCCGGCGCCGCGCGAAGCACGGGAACACCGGCGGCGGCCGCCTGACGGCGTACGAAGGCGGCCTGGTCGGAAGGTTCGTCGAGGGTGGTGGTCTCGATGGCGCCGACCGAACGGCCCCGCAGGACCCCGGTGAGACCGGCGACGTGGTCGGCGTGGAAGTGCGTGAGGACGAGCAGCGGGACCGCGGTGACCCGGAGGGAACGAAGACAGCGGTCGACGAGGCGGGGCTCCGGTCCGGTGTCCACCACGACGGCGGTGCCGTCGCCCGCGGAGAGCACCAGCGCGTCGCCCTGGCCGACGTCGCAGGCCACCAGCCGCCAGGTCGGCGGCGGCCAGCCGGTCACCGAGCGGGGCAGCGGCGCCGGACGCACCACGGCCAGCACGAGCAGCAGCACGGCGGCGGCGCACAGCCAGGGGCGCCGCAGGAGGCGGCGCCCCGCCGCGACGACCGCCACCGTGACGGCGGCCAGCAGCAGGGCGCCCGTCCAGGTGCCGGGCCAGTCCAGCGTCGCCCCGGGCAGCGCGGCACCGCGCCGGGCCACCGCGGCGATCCAGGCGGCCGGCCAACCCGCGACCCAGGCGAGGGCCTTGGCGGCGGGCATGGCGAACGGCGCCGCGGCCAGGGCGGCGAACCCGAGGACGGTGGCGGGGCCCACCGCGAGTTCCGCCAGCAGGTTGCAGGGGACGGCGACCAGGCTGACATGGGCGGCCAGCACCGCCACCACGGGGGCGCACACCGCCTGCGCGGCCGCCGCCGCGGCCAGGGCCTCCGCGAGGCGCGGCGGCACCCGCCGGCGCCGCAGGGCGGCGCTCCAGCGCGGCGCGAGGACAAGGAGCGCGCCCGTGGCCAGCACGGACAGCGCGAAGCCGTACGAGCGGGCCAGCCAGGGGTCGTGGAGAAGCAGCAGCAGGGCGGCCCCGCACAGCGCGGGCAGCAGGCTGCCGCGGCGGCCCGTGCCGATGGCCAGCAGGGTGATCAGTCCGCAGGCGGCCGCCCGCAGCACGCTCGGGTCCGGCCGGCACACGACGACGAAGGCCACGGTGAGCCCTCCCCCGAGCACAGCCGTCACGCGTAGCGGGAGGGCCAGCCGCGGCGCCAGGCCGCCGCGCTCGGCGCGCAGGGCGAGACCCGGCGGGCCGATCAGCAGGATCAGCACCAGCGAGAGGTTGGAGCCGCTGACCGCCGTCAGATGCGTCAGGTCGGTGGCTTCGAACGCGTCGTGCAACTCCGCCGGGATACGGGAGGTGTCCCCGACGACCAGCCCGGGAAGCAGGGCGCGGGCGTCGGGCGGCAGGCCCTCGGTGGCCTCGCGCAGCCCCGCGCGGAGGCCGCCGGCCACGCGTTGCGCACGGCCCGGCGCTCCGACGACGCGCGGCGGTCCGCGGACCGACAGCACCGCGGCGATCCGGTCTCCCTGGCCCTCCGCCGGGGCGAGCCGGGCCTCCGCCTCGACGCGCGTGCCGGGCAACAACGTCAGCCACGCGCGGGCCGGTTGGCGGGCGATCAGCAGGACCGGCGTGCGGACGGCGGTCGTTGTGCCTTGCGCCGCCACGCGCACGGCCTCGGCCCGCGCCAGCACCGCGTCCGGGGCCCGGACGGCCCCGCGCACCCGCGGGCGGATCAGCCGGGGGTCCGAACTCAGACGCAACTCGACCCGCGCATGCGCGTGTTCGGCTGCCAGGACGGGCACCGGACCCCGGTGCAGATCCGTGGCGTGCAGGCCCGCGACGGCCGCGGACGCCGCCGCGCAGAACACCACGGCGGCGGCCGTCGCCCACCGGCGTACGAAGGACACGAGCGCCCCCAGGACGAGCAGGGCGCACGCCCATGCCACGGCTCGCCCGGGCGCGGCGAGGGCGATGCCCGCGGCGAGCCAGGCCACGAGCGCCGGGGCCACCAGGCGGAGGTCCGCCGGACCCTCCTGGCGCGGGTTCGACGCGCCCCGGGGTGAGGCGGCCGCCGCGTGCACCGCCGGGCGGGGCGCGCTCACGGGGTGACCAGCGGTTTGAGGTCGGAGAACCGGCGGTCCCCGATGCCGTTGACGTCGCGCAACTGCTCGACGGAGGTGAAACCGCCGTGTTGGCCGCGGTAGTCGATGATGTGCCGGGCGAGCACGGGCCCCACACCGGGCAGGGAGTCCAACTGCTCGGCGGTGGCGGCATTGAGGCTGACCGGACCGCTCGCGACGGCGGTCCCCGGGACCCCGGCGGCGGGCGCAGGCGCGGGGCGGCCCACGACGATCTGTTCCCCGTCGGCCAGCAGGCGGGCCAGGTTCAGGGCACTGGTGTCCGCGCCGGGCAGCGCTCCCCCCGCGGCGGCCACGGCGTCCGCCACGCGGGACCCCGCGGGCAGCCGGCGCAACCCCGGTTTCCTGACCTTGCCCGCGACGTCCACGACCAGCACCGGTTTCGCCCCGGGCGCGGGGCCCGGCGCCCGGGACCCGGCCGCGCCGGAAGCCCGCGCGGCGGCGGGGGTCTCGGCCGCGGGGGGGGGGGGGGGGGGGGGGGGGGGGGGGGGGGGGGGGGGGGG
>NZ_CBDRCM010000088.1:0-17185 GCF_965342435.1 Actinacidiphila sp. bgisy160
GGCTCATTCCGGTTCTCCAATTCGCCTGTGATTGCAGGGCCCACGCCGCTACCAGCTGCCACGTGGGTGAATGGCATTAACGCTCTGATTCGGCTCCACTTTCCGGCTTGAGTTGGCCCCACCCCTGGGGGCGTACGGGAGCGTTCGGGGGTTGTTCCGGTCTGATCTGGCCCCACCGGGTGGCGGGTGGTGGGACGGTCGTGGTGGGCCACCGTGTGGGGGGCGATGCCGGATGGAGTTGTCGAGGGAAGAGCTGTTCCTGCGGATCCGCCGTGACTCGTGGCAGGAGGGGCTGTCGATGCGGGCGCTGGCCCGCAAGTACGGCGTGCACCGCCGACTGGTACGCGAGGCTTTGGTGTCGCCGGTGCCCAGGCCGCGGAAGAAGCCGGTGCGGCCCTCGCCCAGGTTGGATCCGTTCAAGAAGACGATCGACGAGTGGCTGCTGGGGGATCTGGAGGCGCCGCCGAAGCAGCGGCACACGGTCCAGCGGATCTTGAACCGGCTGCGGCAGGAGTGCGGGGCGGAGATCGCCTACACCACGGTCTGGGACTACGTCTCCCGGCGGCGTCGGGAGATCGCCGAGGCTGCGGGGGCGGCACCGTCGGCGGGGTTCGTCATTCGCCACAACCAGCCGGGCATGGACGCCGAGGTCGACTTCGGCGAGGCATGGGTGGACCTGGCGGGCGAGAGGACGAAGTGCTTCGTCTTCGCCCTGCGTCTGGCCTACTCGGGCAAGGCGGTGCACCGCATCACCACCTCCTGCGGCCAGGAAGCCTTCCTCGACGGCCACGTTCACGCCTTCCGCACGCTGGGAGGCGTCCCGGGCGGGCAGATACGCTACGACAACCTCTCGCCGGCGGTCTCCCGGGTGATTCACAAGAGCCGGTCACGGGAGGAACACCCCAGGTGGACGGAGTTCCGCCAGCACTTCGGGCTCGCCCCTTTCTACTGCGAGCCCGGACTTCGCGGCGCCCATGAGAAGGGCGGGGTGGAGGGTCAGGTCGGCTACTTCCGCCGCAACTACCTCACGCCCGTGCCCCGGGTGGGCTCGCTGGACGAGCTGAACGCGTCCTTCGCCGAGTTCGAGCGGGCGGAGGAAGACCGGCGGATCGGGATGCGGATCCGCACGATCGGCCAGGACTTCGCCCGCGAGTCCGTGCTGCTGATGCCGCTGCCTCAGGACTCCTTCGAGACCGGCGTCGTGTTCACCCCGCGGGTGGACCGCTACGGGATGATCGCGGTGAGGGTCTGCCGCTACTCGGTTCCGGCCCGGTTCATCGGCCGCACTGTCCGCGTCGTGCTCCGCTCCAGTGACCTGGTCGTCTTCCACGGCCGCACCGAGATCGCCCGCCACCCCCGCCTGACGGCGAAGGGCGCCGAGCGGGTCGTCCTGGACCACTTCCTCGAAGTACTGCTGGCCAAGCCCGGGGCGATGGCCGGCTCGGAGGCCCTGGACCAGGCCCGCCGCGAGGGCACGTTCACCGCCGCCCACGAAGCGTTCTGGGCTGCGGCGAAGAAGGCCGAGGGCGACACCGAGGGCACCAAGCAGCTGGTCCACGTGCTCCTGCTGCATCGCCACCTCGAACACCGCGATGTGATCGCCGGCATCCGATCTGCCCTCGTGGTCGGTGCCCACACCGCCGACGTCGTCGCCCTCGAAGCCCGCAAGGCCGCTCAGAGCGATGGCCGTTCCCCCACCGTGACGGTCACCGGGCCGGCTCCTGCTCTGCCCGGGCCGGAGCCCAGTGAGGTGGTCAGCTTGAACGCCCGCCGGGCCGTCCGCCTCCCCACCGACCAGCGTCCCCTGCCCGCTCTTGACCACTGGGACCAGCTGCTGAACCGCTCCAGGAAGGACGCGCCATGACCGGCCTGCATCACAACCTGACCGAGACCGCCTCCGACGCGGCGATCGACACCGTCTGCCGGGTCCTGCGGCTGCCCACCATGCGAGCCCAGTTCCCCGACCTCGTCGCCCGCGCAGAACGCGAACAGCTTTCCTACCGAGGGTTCCTGGCCGACCTACTGATGGCCGAATGCGAGGACCGGGACCGACGACGCTCGGAGCGACGGATCCGGGCGGCCGGCTTCCCCCGCCAGAAGTGGCTCTCCGACTTCGACTACAGCGCCAACCCCAACGTCGTCCCGGCTGTGGTCAACAACCTCGCCACCTGCGACTGGGTCAAGAAGGGTGAGCCGCTCTGCCTGATCGGGGACTCCGGCACCGGCAAGTCCCACCTGCTGATCGGGCTCGGGACGGCGGCGGCCATGGCCGGCTGCCGCGTCCGTTATGCCCTGGCCGCCAAGCTCGTCAACGAGCTCGTCGAGGCCGCCGACGAGAAGCAGCTGTCGAAGACGATCGCTCGCTACGGGCGCGTCGATCTGCTCTGCATTGATGAGCTGGGCTATCTCGAGCTTGACCGCCGAGGAGCCGAGATGCTGTTCCAGGTTCTGACCGAGAGGGAGGATAAGAACAGCGTGGCCATCGCTTCGAACGAATCGTTCGGAAAAGCGCACATGTTCCGGCGAACCCGTGCCAGGTGCTGCCGAAACTTCACGGGTTCGATGGTGTCGAGGAGGCTGCCCAGTCGCCTCGATGTTCGCGCCACGCGGCCCTGAGGGCTTCGAGCTCGGCTCGGGGGAAGTGCTCACCCCACTTGCCGTGGTATGCGCTCTCGCCGTACTCCCTCACGACCTCGTCGAAGCATCGGATCACTGCTCGGGCCACGACGTCGATGTCCTGCTGGGTGGACCAGATCTCGGTCCCCGTGTTGTCGTGGGCGCTACCGTGGGCTAGCTCCAGCAGGCGGATCCACACGTTGGTGCCTTCACGGTAGAAGATCCATCGGAAGGCGGTGGGCTCGGCTTCGAACTGCGCTCGGCATTCGGTCTCGTCGGTGATCAGACGTGCTACTGCGGTCAAGAGATCTTCAGGGGCAGTAGTGATATAGGAGGCCGTGACTTCGGCTTCCGCCTGGTGGTCGCTGACGATGCAGTCGGCCCAACCACGTCCGGACAGGACCCAGACGAGTCGCAGGGGGCCATCCTCGTTACCTTCCTTCGGTCGCGGGTTCCCTGCGCCGATCGCCGAGGGCCCCTCGCACACATCCGAGTCTGGGGCATGGCGAGACTGCTGACCAGCGGATTCTCTGACGCTCAGTGATCGGGCAGGCGCCCGGGGTCGACATGGTCGGCGAGGTAGATCAAGGTGGCTTGCGGGTCCATGCCGAAGGCCGCAGCCACGAGCTTGGGGTCCATGGTGTTCACCAGGTCGACGAGCCGGGTGCTGCGGATCATGCGGGGTGGGAAGCCGCAGTCGTCAAGGACGTGTGATAGATAGGCAGTGGAGGCCGGGCTCCGCCCGGCCTTGGTTCCTTTGGTGACCATGACGTGCGGGTTGTCCGTCCGCCATGCCACCCGGTGGGCCAGGCATCGCTGCAGCACTGTCCAGGAGGCGGGGTCCAGGGGGACAGGATGGGGCCGCTTCCCGAGCCGGACAGTATGGGCCTGCTGGTCGATGTCGTCGGTCTTCATCATCCGCATCTCGGAGCTGGAGGCGCCATGCAGCAGAGCGAGCATGCCCATCACCGCTTCATGCGGGTGCACCTGCTTGTCGGTTGTCCACCGCCTGAACAGCTCGCGCTGCTGGTCGAGGGCGAGCGTCTGGCCGCGGAAGCCGTTTCTCTCCTTCGCGACCAGCTCGCGAGTGGGGTCGACCAGCAACATCTTCTGGGACCGCGCGAAGCGGAAGAACTGCCGCAGCACGGTCAGCCGCCGCTTGCGTCCCTTGGGCAGGGTGGACAGGAAAGCTTCGACGTCGTGCACGTCGACGAGGGCCCACGCGTTCTTGTCCCGGTCATCGACCAGGAAGCGGGCCAGGTCACGCAGGGTGGCCAGGGCTGTCTCCAGGGTGTGATTGCTGCGAGGGCGGGTGCCCGCTCGGCGGGCACGGTCCTGGGCCCGCATCCGGGAGGTGTTGAAGGCGGCGACGGCTTTCCGCAGCGGTTCGGGGACAGCCTCGATGCGTCGTTGTCGACGGCCGGCGGCGAGCCGTTCAGCCTGGTCGGTGGGCAGGGCCAGGTGGTGGAGGGTGAAGAAGTCCTCGAGTGCGCGCGCGAAGGAGCCCATCGACCGTCCGGGCCTGCGGGATCTTTCCAGCAGGGCCTGGGGTGAGGTGGAGTGCCCGTCTTGCAGGAGTCGGCCGAGGTCGGTGACGAAGCCGCAGGCTCTGGCGATGCAGTGTCGGGCGGCGACATGAGCGACGAAGTCCCCCAGCCAGGAGGGTGGATCGGCGAGCCGGTCGCGGAGGTGTTCCCCACGGATGAAGGGACGGCCAGGGTGCTTTTGCCAGCAGGCCGAGCACAGCCCCAATCCCGCATGCCGCCGCACCTGGCCGCACTCGCGGCAGGTCCTCGGAGGCTGCTTCTCCTGCCGGGGCCGTGAACAGTGGCCGCACCAGCCGGTCGCCTCACGCAGATAGCCGGGCCGGTGGCAGCGCGGACACGTCTCCTGGGCTGCCCGCTGGTCGGCCTTGCGCCGGCAGTCGCGGCACAGACGGTTCTGCGATGACCGGACGGGGTGGCCGCATTCCTCGCAGACGCGTGAGCAGATGATGCACCGGCCGGTGTCCTGCTGCAGGACGCGGTCGCGGCCGCAGCCAGGGCAAACCGCCCTGGCTGCCTGCTCGTTCAGCCGGCGCCAGCACCGGCAGCAGTGCTGGCGGTCGAGGTATCCGACGGGGGCACCGCAGGTGACACAGTCTCGTTGCTTCTTGCCCATCGCAGCCCGCCGGTCACAAAGGCGGCATCGACCGGCCCCTGGCGGAGACGGCCTGCGGCAGGTCAGCGACCGGACGAGGAGGTGCGAGGGGCCGTTCAACCGGGGTGGTGTCGACCTCGATCAGGTCGTTGGGAGTGCACTCCAGCGCGGTGCACAACGCGGCCAGCGTAGTCATCTTCACTTGAGAGGGTTCCTTGGTGAACAGCGCCGACACCGAAGCCGAGGACAGTTCCAGGCCGGCCTTCTCGGCCAGCAGCCGCCGCAGTTCCGTCCCGGTCCACACCTCGCGCTGGGCGGCAGCCATCCGCAGCCGCCATTGGATCTTCATGCCGTGGTGTCCTTCCCGGTCAGCTCGGCCAGAGTGCTGGCGACCGCGCGTTGATAGGCGTCTTCGATGAAGGTCGCGGAGGGCCGGACATACCGCATGGTCGAGCTGACGGTCCAGTGACCGAGCATCTGCTGGATCGCGACGAGATCGACGCCACGCTCGTAGTTGTGCGTCGCGCAAGCTCTTCGCAGAGCATGCGGGCTGAACCGCTCGGATGCCGGACGTCCTTCGAGTTCCATCAGATAGCGGAGCCGGTTGCGGATGGTCCCGCGATGCAGGCTGCCGCCGGACTCGTCGGCGAAGAGCACCGGCGAGTCGGGGAACCTGGGCCGCACGTCCTCCAGGAACCACCGCAGCACCAGGTCCAGGCCGTCGAGCATGGGCACCCACCGAGGCCGCGGGCCGGACGTGTGGGCTCCCTTGCCGAAGCGGACATGGAGCTTGCCGAACGGGCCTCGGGTGAAGTGCAGGTCCGGCTTCTCCAGCAGCGATGCCTCCTCCGAGCGGAGCCCGGCGTGGTACAGCGTCCGGAACATCGCATAGTCCCTCGCTGCGGGTCCGTACTTCCTCGCGGTCGCGATCCTCTGTTTCATGAAGGAGAAGAACTCGTCCACCCGCTCTGGTGTCGGCGGCGGCAGCGAGGCCGGAGAGTCGTCACCGACATGGCGGGAGGCGTTGAACTCGTCGACCGGGCAGACCAGACGGACACCGAATGCGGTCTCGATCTCGGCTGCCTTGCGGGCCTGCAGGAACCGGTGGAAGCCCTTGAAGATCTGCACGTACTCGCGGCGGGTCGACGTCGCCCGGCCCTTCACCGCGAGATCACCGACCACCCGGTCGATGTCCTCGGGCGTGACTTCCCACGCAGGCCGTCCCAGTGCGGTGAGTGTCCGCTCCAGCAGGCCGATGTCGTTGTCGATGGTCACCGGGCTGAACCCGCGGGCCCTCCACGAGGCGACGAACGCGTCGACGCACATGGCCTGGAACTGCCACGGGTCCGTGGTCAGCGGCTCCTGCGGGACGGCCCCGCCTGCGATGACCTGCAGTCTCGCCTCGGCCACCGGCACACCTTCCTCGCACCTGAACGGTCAAGGCAGCACCTTGAAGACCAGCGTGCCGCCACGAGAACCAACGAGAACCGCAGGGAGGGGATACGGCCAGGTGACAGGCGCAACCCTTGTGAGGGAACAAGTGCCAGCCCCAGATGGCTGGACGAAGACGTTCACCGACCCTCGGCTCTGCGCGGCCATCGTCGACCGGCTCACCTTCAACGGCACCATCATCGAGACCGGCACCGAGTCCTACCGCCTCGCCCAGACCAAAGCCAAGCAACAGGCGAAGAAGTAGCCCTCACAGATGACCGGTCACCCTCTGGATGTGGATCAAGGCTTCCGGCGACCTTGGCGATCGAGATAGTCGACCAGTTTCGCTTCGCTGCGGCGCAGTCGAACAGACTCGTCCTCAGGCAGGGAGCCCAGCGCGTCGGCGAGGACACGTGTTCGGGGGATGTGGACCATTGCACTGGAGTAGATCCGGCACCCGGAGCACCATGCCAAGCCGACGCACCGTTCGAACATCGAGGACTTGGGCGGATAGAGACGGAACTGGTAGGAGCGGACGGCGGTCCCGCAGGCAGTGCAGCCTCGGCGATCACCGTCCTCGACCGTGTCCCAGGTCGCCACCTTGAGCCAGTGCCACCGCCTTGCCGGTGCTCTTCAAGTCGTCATGCGCAGCATTCTCGCTCATGGCCCATCAGCCCACCTCAGCAGCCCCACGACTACCATGGCTGGCCCTGCTGAGACCGGAACCCGGAGCCAGTTCAGGCCGGAACAAGGGCCGCTTCAACGACCGACGTGGGGCCAGCCCAGACCGAAAATCTGGGGCCATTTCGCGCCGTTAACGCCAGGTGAAGTCGCAGTGGGGCTGTGTCCGAGGTACGACCGCAACGGTCACTTGCGGGGTCGGTAGGGGTTGGCGACGATCTACGCCAGGCGTACCGGGCTGTGCGTGCATCGCCGCCGGAGAGTGCGTCGTGCGTCGGGATCTGTGAGTGGTTCGCCGTGCTCACACATCAGGGACTCGCTGCCAGTCCGGTCCGGGTGGCCACATGGGCGCTCCCCGAAGAGGAGAGCGATGAGCGGACAAGGCGGGCGGGGCCGGCCCCTGGGGGACCGGCCCGTGATCACATCCTGCTGAAGCCCCGTCAGTTTCCAGGGACGCCGGTTGTGGACCACTCGTTGGCGAAGTGCTCCATCTGCTTGAGGACCAGCTCCACGGCCTCCGGACGCCGGTCCGGCGGGTAGTTGTGGCGAGCCAAAAGGCGCTTGATGGCGCTGCGGAGTCCGGCGCGGACTGGTTCACGGGCGATCCAGTCCGGCTTGAGCTTCTTCTGGACCTCCGCAACGAGATCACGGGCGATGACAGCCAAGACCTCGTCGCCCATGAGCTCCCGCGCCGTGCCGTGGTCGGCCACCGCGTCGTAGAAGGCGAGCTCGCGCCAGTTCAGCGGCGGGTCGAACTTCTCTCCGCGCCTGGCGTCTTCGATGACCTCCTTGGCCATCTCGACCAGCTTGGCGATGAGTTCCGCACTGGTGTACTGCTGCCGCATGTACCGGACCATGAGGTCCTGCAGCCGCTCGGAGAACGCCGTGCGGCGGACGATGTTGTGCCGCGTGACCTCGCGCATCTTCTTCTCGACGAGCCGCCTCAGCGCCTCCGCCGCCAGGTGCGGCGTCTCGCTGTCCTGCAGCTTGGCGACGAGCGCGTCGTTGAGGTGCGTCAGGTCGGCGGTCTCCAGACCCGCCTCGGCGAACAGGTCCGTTATCCCGCCGGTCTCGACGACCGACGAGGTCAGCTGGGCGAGGTACAGCTGGACGTCGCGGGCGACCGGCAGGCCGCGGGCCTCGCGGTCCATCGCGTCGAGCTTGGCCATGTAGGCCCGGACCTCGACGAAGAATTGGATGTCCCGGCGCCAGGACGGGTGGTCCGGGAAGCGGTCGCCGATGTTCGTGGCGCTGCCGGACAGCGCGTAGAAGCGCTCCAGGCGGTGGGCGTGGTCGCGGAAGCGCCGGCCGAGGGTCTGGCGGGGGTCGTCGAGCTTGTCCGGGTCGTTGCCCGGGGTGCGCGGGGTCCGTAGGTAGTTGGCCGTCTTCAGGGCGGCGTCTATGAAGGCTGTTTTCGTGGGCTGGGTCAGGCGCGCCCGCCAATCGAAGGCGCGCAGGATGTCGGTGAGGATGTCGTACTCGTTGCGCAGCTCGTCCAGGGCACGGTCGAGGTCCTGGCCGAGGGTGCGGTCCTGCTGGTCGGCGTCGGTGTATTCGGCAATCGCCTTCTGCAGGTTCTCGGTGAGCGGCGCGTAGCCTACGAGCAGACCGTCTTCCTTGCCGCGGAAGCGGCGGTTGACGCGGGCCAGTGCCTGCATCAGGTTGGCGCCCTTGAGTGGCCGGTCCAGGTACATGGTGTGGACCGGCGGGGCATCGAAGCCGGTCAGCAGCATGTTGTTGACGATGAGCAGTTCCAGCTCGTCGTCGGGGTTCTTCGCCCGGTTGATGACCGCCTTGCGCTGGCTGTCGCGCAGGGTGTGGGCGCGCAGGTGCTCGGGGTCCTTCCGGGAGTCCGAGGAGAAGACGATCTTCATGGCGCCCTTGTCGACCTCTTCGCTGTGCCACTCCGGCCGCAACTCACACAGAGCGTCGTAGACCCGGACGCAGATCTCTCGGGTCGCACATACGACCATCGCCTTGCCGGGCGCCCCGCCCTTCTCGGAGACGCCGACGAACGGCTGCATCCGCCCACGCCGCGCCTCCCAGTGCGTCACCAGGTCCCGCGCGAGATCCCTGATGCGGGCGGGCGCGCCGTACATGGCATTCATCGTGGCGACGGCCTGCTCGACGCGGCGGCGCTCGGTGTCGTCGAGGCCGTCGGTGATGCGATCTGCTTCCTCGTCGATCTTCGTCGGGTCGACGTCCTTGTCCAGGACAAGCTGGATGACGCGGCCCTCGTGGAAGACCTTGACGGTCGCGCCGTCGTCGGCGGCCCGCTTGAGGTCATAGATGTCGATGTAGTCGCCGAAGACCTCGCGGGTGTTGCGGTCGGCTTCGGAGATCGGGGTGCCGGTGAAGGCGAGGAGTGTGGCGTGCGGAAGGGCGTCGCGCAGGTGGCGGGCGTAGCCGTCGAGGTTGTCGTAGTGGCTGCGGTGGGCCTCGTCGACGACGACCACGATGTTGCGCCGGTCGGAGAGCAGCGGGTGGTCGGTGCCGGACTCCTTCTCCTCCTTGGTCTTGCCGAACTTCTGGAGGGTGGTGAAGAGGATGCCGCCGGTCCGCTTGGCGGCCAGCTCCTCGCGCAGCTCGGCCCGGGTGAGGATCTGCTTCGGTGCCTCCGGGAGGACCTCGCTCTCCAGGAAGGTGGAGTACAGCTGGTCGTCGAGGTCGTTGCGGTCGGTGATGACGACGACGGTCGGGTTCAGCAGCGCCGGGTCGCGCATCACCATCGTCGTGGTGAGCACCATCTCCTCGGACTTGCCCGAGCCCTGCGTGTGCCAGACGACGCCCGCCTTCCCGTTGGTGGCGGCGGCCTCCCGGACCGCCTCCGCTGCGCGGGTCACCGCGTGGTACTGGTGCGGCTTGGCGATGCGCTTCATCCGCTTGGACGGGACGAAGTTGACGAAGGACCGGACGAGGGAGAGGAACCGCGGCTGGGTGAACAGGCCGTGCAGTGCCAGGTTCTGGCCCGAGTCGGCCATCCCCTCCGCGCCGAGCGGGTCGACACGGGCGCCGGACCCGTCCGTGTTCCACGGCGCGAAGTGTTCGTACGGGGTGAAGGGCGTGCCGTACTTCGCCGTGATGCCGTCGGAGAGCAGGACCACGGCGTTATAGCGGAAGGCGGTCGGGAACTCCTCCACATACCGGCTGACCTGGGAGTGCGCGTCCTGGAGCGTGGCATCCTCGTCGCCGGCGCGCTTCAGCTCCAGGAGGGCGAGCGGGAGGCCGTTGACGTACAGCACGATGTCGAAGCGCCGGTTCTTCTCGCCGTCGATGACAGTGACCTGGTTCAGGGCGCGATAGGTGTTCGCGTCCGGGTCGACCAGGTCGACCAGGCGGATGGTCGGATTGTGCTCAGCGCCGAAGCTGTCGGTGTATGTGACGGAGCGGATGCCGGCCGTCAGGTACATGTGGGCAGTGCGGTTCTCCTCGTACGTGTCCTGCGAGGTCGGGGTCGCCGCGACCGCGACGGCATCGCGGACGGCGTCCGGGGGAAGCTCGGGGTTGAGTCGTTCGATCGCCTCCCGGAGGTCGGGGTAGAGGATCAGGTCGTCCCACGACTTCCGGTGCCCGGAGCCAGGCGCGTACGTGTTTCCCGCCGCCGGCTCCCAAGCCAACTCGGCCAGCTCGTCGAGCGCGAGCAGCTCCCAGTCGGCCTCCAGTGGGCGCCGCTCGTTTCTTCCGCTCTCGTCGTCGTGCATCACGTGTGGTCCTCGACAATTTTCTCGGCGTCTTTGACGCGGAGGCGGCCGGACATGAGCTGAGGGAGGAGGGTGTCGCGAAGAGTGGAGAGCATGCGGTTTTCCTCCTCGCGGCTGCGCTGCAACTGGAACAAGCTGCGAACTTCCGTAGTAAATGCCGCCATGACGGGCGCGGCGGGAATCCGCAGTGGCAGGGACAGCGCCCTGTCCCGGTTGAGTCCGGGCACGGCGGAGTCAGAGTTCATGTGCTCCAATCCCAGGCTCCCGAGAGCGAAGTACATGTACTCCAGCGAGGTCCTGCCGCTCTTGCACGCGACGTAGAAGGTGGTATCGATAGGGAAGAAGTCCACCTGCGACCAGTAGACGGCCCCCACGGTTCCCTTGCGCCCAACGATGACGCCAGGACCGCTCACCAGGGACTCGTTGTGGTGGCCGTTGACACCTCCACTACCGAATACGGGGATATTGCCAGCGACACGGCGCGCCGCCGGCAGGGCTTTTCCATACTTGAGATCGATTACGTCGCCAACGGTCACCTCCTCGTCGGTAGAGGCGAAGCAGAGTCGGAATTTCGCCGCGCCGAGTTCCATGGCCACGGCTGCGATGCGCTCGTTGACGGCGATCTTGTCGTCTAGGGTGTCCAGGAGCTCGACCAGTGCGAGGCGGTCGTCCGTCATCGCCGGCACCGGGAACGCGAGGAAGTCCTCTCGGCTCAACGACAAGTTCGTCGTGCCCAACGCATGCTCGCGGCAGTAGGAACGGTATTGGGGAGTCCGCAGTACCCAGTGGATGAAATTGGGCGACGCGGATGCTCTTGTGAAGGAGAGCTTGACAGTGTCCTGCGTCAGCCTCCCCACTCCGACCTCTTCAGGGACCCGCGCGACGGCTCCCAGCAGGTCCGCGGACTGTGTGACGTCCTTCAGGGCGACGAACAGTTCTCCCGGACGCACGCAGATCTTCTCCGGGGACTCACCCGCGTAGCGCTTGAGGGAATCCGCGCGGAACCCGCCGTTGCGTCGGATCGAGGACAAGCCAAGAAGAACCCTGCCCTCCTTCCCAAGCAGGCGGCTCTTGTAAGTCGTGCCCCGCTGCAGGGTCACGAAGTCGCCGAGCTTCATCGGATCAGCCATGGAAGGCCCCCATCTGCTCCCGAACCGTCTTCTCCAGCTCCGCCGACTTCTCGAAGAGCCCGTACAGCTCCTCCGTCAGCGTGGCGATCCTCTCCGCCACTGCCTCCGCGTCTTCTTCGTCCGCCGCGACAGCCCCCACGTACCGCCCTGGCGTCAGCACATATCCGTTTTCCCGGACCGTGGCTTGGTCGGCCGAGAAGCAGAATCCAGGCTCGTCCTCGTACGTCAGCCCCTCCTCGCGCGCCGATGCCGTGCCGCGCCAGGCGTGGTACGTCCCGGCAATCTTCGCGAGGTCGGCCTCCGTCAGCACGCGCTCCGTCCGGTCGACCATCTCGCCCATGTTCCGGGCGTCGATGAACAGGATCTCGCCGCGCCGGTCCGCTAGCCGCGGTGCGCCCTGCGGGGTCTTGTCCTTGGCCAGGAACCACAGGCACGCCGGGATCTGCGTCGTGCGGAACAGCTGGGAGGGCAGCGCGACCATGCATGCCACCAGGTCGGCCTCGACCAGCGCCTGGCGGATCTCGCCCTCGCCGCTCTGCTGGGAGCTCATGGAGCCGTTGGCCAGGACGATGCCGGCGGTCCCCCGCTCGCCCAGCTTGGAGATCATGTGCTGGAGCCAGGCGTAGTTGGCGTTGTTCTTCGGCGGTACCCCGTACTTCCACCGGGGGTCGCTCTCGTCCCTCGCCCAGTCCTTGATGTTGAACGGGGGGTTTGCCATGACGAAGTCGGCCTTGAGATCGGGGTGCTTGTCGTCGGCGAAGGTGTCGCCCCAGCGGGGGGCGAGGTTGCCGTCGATGCCGTGGATGGCCAGGTTCATCTTGGCCAGGCGCCATGTGCGCTCGTTGAGCTCCTGGCCGTAGACCGCGATGTCGCTCTTGTGGCCGCGGCCCTGGTGGGCCTCGATGAACTTGGCCGCCTGGACGAACATGCCGCCCGAGCCGCACGCCGGGTCGTACACCCGGCCCTGGTACGGCTCCAGGATGTCCACGATCAGGCGGACGACGGACTGCGGCGTGTAGAACTCGCCGCCCCGCTTGCCCTCGGCGCGGGCGAAGTTGCCGAGGAAGTACTCGTACACCTCGCCGAGCACGTCCTGTGCGGCCTTGTCCTCGTTGCCACCGAAGCGGGCGTCGCTGATGAGGTCGACGAGCTCGCCCAGGCGCTTCTGGTCGACGTTGTCCCGGTTGAAGATCTTCGGGAGGACGCCGGTCAGGGCCGCGTTCTCCCGCATGATGGCGTCCATCGCGTCATCGAGGAGCTTGCCGACGCCCTGGCTCTTGGCGTGGTCGGCGATCCACGACCAGCGGGCGGTCTCGGGCACCCAGAAGACGTGTGCGCCGGTGTACTCGTCGCGGTCCTCCAGGAACTCCTCCAGGCGGTCACCCTCGATGCCGTCCTCGGCGAGCTCCTTGGCCAGCTCGGCGCGGCGTTCCTCGAAGGCGTCGGAGACGTACTTGAGGAAGATCAGGCCGAGGACGAACTCCTTGTACTGCGCGGCATCGATGGAGCCGCGGAGCTTGTCCGCGGCCTTCCACAGGATGTCCTGGATCTCCTTGGCGGTGGAGGCGCTGAACAGCTCCGCCTGGTCGGAGGGCTTCTTCTGGCCGGGAATCATGGGGTGGAGCGTCTCCTTCAGTCGTCGGTTCCGGGGAGGTTCTGGAGGATGAGCGTGCCGTCGGCGATGCCGGCGGCGGTGGTGTGGGCCAGGTCGTCGAGGGTGGCCGACTGTTCCCGCAGGAGGGTCGCGCGTCGGTCGAGCTCGGCGAGGACGGCGTCGAAGCGCTCGGCTTCGTCGCAGCTCAGGTCGGGGATGAGGAGGTCCTCGATGCCCCGTGAGGCCCGCACTGCGCCGCTGGTGCGGGCGTACTCGGCGGCCGCCGCCCGCAGCAGCGCCGCGAGCACCCGCGGCAGTATCGGCGGGTCGGCATCGGGGCGGACCCGCAGGATGCGGGCCGGGGCGGCCACGAGTGACAGGCCCGCTTCGTCGACGTACGCGCCGAAGCGGGGGCTGGCGGTGACGACGATGTCGCCCGGCTCGGTGAACTGGGCGTGCTCGTATCCGGTGAGAAACACACCGCGGTCGATACGGCGGCTGCCAGGGCGGGCCGTGCCGAGGACCTCGTCCGGGGTGAGCACCGTGTAGTGGCCCTCGGCCGAGAGGTGTTCGTGGGCGATGCGGTGGCCGGGGCGGCGGCGCAGACGTCGCTCGGCGATGAGCCGACGCACGGTGGTGCGCCGTACCGGCTGGTCCTCGGGGCGCAGCACGGCCCGAGCGCCCAGCGTCGCGCGCAGGTCGGCACGCTGCCGGGCCTGCTCGTAGAGCTCCGCCAGGCGCTGCTCCAGGTCGCTGATGCGGGCCGGGCGCTCGATGACGCTGCGGGTGTAGCGGGCCGCTGTCGGCCGGTGCTGGGTGGTGAAGGCGGCACCCGGCCGGTCGTCGAGGTCCTTCGCGGGGACGATCACAGCGTGGCGGGGTTCGTGCCGACGGTCACCGCGCCAGCCGGAGGCACGCCAGATGGTGATGTCCTCGGCGAGCGCGTCGAGGACCGGGTCGGTGAGCGGCTGCGCGGAGTGGTCGGAGAGGAGGACCAGGCCCTTACGGTCCTCCTGCGGTGTGCGGGCCAGCACCCACACGGCCGTGCGGTAGCCAGGGCGGTAGGGGAACGCGCCGTCGGGAAGGCTGACGGCTGCCTTGAGCAGGCCGTCCCGGAGGAAGGAGCGGCGCAGGCGGTCGGCCTTGCCGTGCCGGGGCAGCGGGCGGACGAGCACGTCGGCGGGGCCCAGGACGACGGCCGTCGAGCCATCGCCGAGGTAGTCGGTGAGTTCCTGCACCCGTTCCAGCACGGCCTGCGGGCTGCGGGTCTCCCCCGCTTCGTAGGGGAGGACGCAGACCAGCAGATGGGGGTCTCCCCAGTCGTCGACGGGCAGGTCCTCCCCCTCGGCGACACCGAGGTCAAACTCGTTCACTCCGCGCACCAGCATCCGGCGGCGTACCAGGCGGACCCGGGCCGGGTCGGGGTCGCAGGCGAGGTAGGTGTGGCCGGCGTCCTCGGCGGCCTGAGCGTGCAGGGAGGCGAGGAGGTCGCCGGAGCGGGCGTGTGGGGTGGCAATGATGGACCCCTCATCGAGGGTGCCGACACCCGACAGGGCCGCAACGGCGCGTACCACCGCCGGGGTGGGCTCGTCGGTGGCGAGGTCGTGCGAGCCGAGGCGGCGACGGGCCTCCAGGACCCAGTCGAAGGCCTCGGCGGAGGTGTAGGCGGCCTCGGTCAGCTCGTCGGCCAGGGCGGCCAGCGCCGGGCCGGCGCGCTCCGGGTCCGGCACCGCACGCAGCTCGGCCGACAGGAACGTGTCCTCGGGGTCGAGGTCGGCGGCCTGGGCGAGGACCGCGTCCCAGCTCTGGCCCGAGACGGAGGCGTCGAGCTGCCGGCGCAGGCAGATCAGCGCGGTCAGCGCCCCTACGAGGACGGGGGCAGGCAGGTCGGGTGTCCGCCAGGCCGCCAGGGTGTGCAGGGCCATTTCGGCCCGCAGGTGGCGGGGGTCTGCGTTGCCGCGGCCCGTTGTCGTCAGCCAGTCGACGACCGCGCGTGCGTCGAACAGGGCGCGCCCGTCCTCGTGGGTGACCGGCGTGGGAAAGTCCGCGTGCCTGCGGCTCCAGGTGGTGGGGACCGGCCGCTGAACCTGCGCGAGGGCGGCGATTTCGGCGTACGTGATCCGCCAGGCCGGCGTCTCGGGCACGATGGGCGACGCCGCTTCTCGTGTGGTGGTCATCGGACTCCATCCCCCCATCCCTGTACCTCGGGCCACTCCTGCCGATCTGGGCGAGTCGCCCGGCTCCAGGACAGGTGCCAAGACTTTACAGCGATGGAGGCTGAACAGACCCCACATTGATCCGATAACCCCGGTTATCAGGCTGAGCCAAGCCTCTCGACATCAACGGACGGCACCTTTGGTCGCCACCAGCCACGCCACACAGCGTGCGCATCACAAGACGACCCGGAGGTTTCCGACCATGACCAGCACGCCCTCGCTACCGCCCACCCACCAGCCCCAGGGCGCCGGCCGGACCACCGGCTGGGGCGCCATACCGCCCCAGTTCCCGCCCGCGCAGCCGCCGATCCCGAGAAAGCCGTCGCGGCGCAAGGCGTGGCTGACCCACGGTGCGACGGCGCTCGTTGCCCTGAGCTTCGGCGCCGGCATCGCCGGTGGCGGAGAATCCGACGGCACGACGGCTTCCGCGCGGCCCGCGCCCGCTGTGACCGTCACCAAGACCGCCGACGCCGCGGCGCCCGCGCCGGCCGCGACGGTCACGCAGAAGGTCACCGTCGCGCCAAAGCCCGCCAAGAAGCCCGGCCCGCCCACCAGCATTGACGGGGATGGCCAATACCTGGTCGGTGAAGACATCAAGGCCGGCACCTACAAGACCGCTGGCCCTCAGGACGACGATCTGGGCCTCGGCTGCTACTGGGCCCGGCTCAAGAACGCCTCCGGTGAGTTCGACGCGATCATTGCCAACGACAACATCACCGGCCAGGCGCGCGTGACCGTCCACAAGGGCGAGTACTTCGAGACGAAGGGCTGCCTGAAGTGGGAGCGGGTCGGCTGACGCTCCCGGTCCGGCGGCCACCTTCCTGGCGGCACCGCGCTGCATCCGGTGCGCAGCCACGGGAACCCGCGGCCCGGCAAAGGGCAATGAAGGGTCCAGCAATGTGACCCCGGTGCGGGGGTCGTGTGCGGATTGAGAAAAGATGCTCGCGACCCAAAGAGTGATTGCTCGGCTGGGCCACCACCGATACGGGAAGAAAGGCGCAAAAGGGACGTGACGCGGTCGTATGCGAACGAGGCAAGCGGACAAGCCGAGGTCGCCAAGTTCCTTCGAGTTCTGGACAATTGGCGTTCCTCGCTCGTGGATCTGAGCGGGCGTAACCGCCTGCTGAATTTCAAGCACACCCGCACGTCCACGCTCGAGCTGACCCAGCCCTCGTTGTACGAAGTGGTGGCCGGGCTCTCCGATGGCTGGGGATTCGCCCGGTTGCCCGACGAGGAGGAGACCGGGCCGGGCACAGCGGACGACGGCGCGGCCGAGACCGGAGATGTCGTCGCGGAAGAACGCACGCTTCCCGCCACCCGGGACGACGGCGGCCTGCGTACCCAGAAGACCACGGCTGCGCAATTGCGCCGTAGTCTGCGAAACCTCCGCAGCAACGCGAACCGCGTCTTCAACGACTACGGTCTGTGGACCCTCTATGTGGCGGCCGGGTTCCTCGAGTGGCGTGAGGAAGGTGCCCATGAGGTGAGCGCGGCGCCCTTGGTCCTGATCCCGGTCCAGCTGCTGCAGGCCAACGACGGTTCGTTCCAGCTGCGCATGGCCGAGGACGAAGATCCCCGGCACAATCCCGCCCTGCCACTCAAGCTGGAGCAGTTCGGCGTCGACTGGTCGACGGTCCTCGCCGCGGACCCGTTGGACATCGCCACCGTGCTGGCCAC
>NZ_CBDRCM010000089.1:0-15039 GCF_965342435.1 Actinacidiphila sp. bgisy160
CCCTTCGCGGGGGTAAACCGTCCGGGCGCCGGCTCGGTCAGCCAGCCGCGGGCGACCAGGCGTTTGGCTTTCGACCGCAGTGCCTCCACCCTGGCCGGCACCACCTCCATCCCGAAGGCTGCGGCCATCTCCTGGCAGGTCAGCGAACCCTGCCCGAGCCGGGCCCGGTCCGCGAGCACCTGAAGGATCCGCTGGTAGTCCGCCGACAGCACCGACCAGGCCAGTCCCTGCCTCCACACCGGCACCTGCGCCTTCGCCTTCGCCGCATCCCCAGGCGCAGGCCGCCTATCCGGATCCCGCGAGTCCGGCGTGGCCTGCGTGTCGGCGGCGGTGCCACCGTCTGGAGCCAGCACCGTGTCGACCCGCCTGCGGGCGATCACCCACTCCTGCCACTCCCGCTCGGCCACCGCCAGCTCGGCCTGGACGCGGTCGGCCTCCTCCCGCAGCCCGTCGACGCGACGGCGAGCGACCAGCTCGCGCTGTTCCAGCAGTCCCACTACCGACGGCATCCGAGACCTCCCGGCAAGCGACGACACGACGCACCATCACTCCCGCCAAAACGTCAAACCCATGCCCGACCAGCGAAAACCTTGACCTCAAGATCGGAAAGACAACAGCTTCTCATACCGCTGAAGCGGCTTCGATGCTCTCCACGATTCGCAGCGGCTGGACAGCACGGGCGGTGCCGCTCTCGGGGGAGGACAGGTAGCTCAGGAGCCTTGTGGGTTGTTCCGGTCGGCCGAGAGAGACCGGTGCCATGCGGCGCCATCCCCTCGCGGATGCTGCCTTGATAGCGGTCAAGTAGGTGCTGTCGCTCATGCGACCCAGGGTTCGGGCCCGCATGAGCAGGGCGGCGAGGGATACCTGCCAGAACCGTTTGAGCTCGAACAGCGCTGGCCAGTCGACCGTCGTCGGCAATTCGTCGTGGATGTCCCCGGCGGGCATGAGGAAGGCTGCCGCGAACGTGTGGGCCTGGGTTTCGACCTCTTTCACACCTCAGATCTGTTCGCCATGGAGTACGAGGTGAGCCAACTCGTGCGCGGCGTCGAAGCGGCACCGTGCGCGGTCGTTCTTGTCGGCGCCCAGGACGACGACGGGATGGTCAGGGAAGGGCAGGGAGAAGGCGTCAACACCCGCACTGTCGAGCGGAAGACGAATCACCGCGACGCCGTGGGCTTCGAGGAGCTCGACCACATTCGGAACCGGGCCCGAGGGGAGACCCCACAGGGTTCGGACCCGAGTGGCAGCTTGCTCGATTTCACCCGTTGGGGCCTCCAGCCCGCTCACGGGCATCACCGGCACGTTGCGCACTTGGAACCGCTGGGCGGCCGACGCCTTGACGGCGAGATCGTGGGCGACTTGAGCGATGGCTCGGGCACGGCGGCGATCGGCCACCGAAGTCCGACGCAGCGACCGGAAGAAGCCCTCATGACTCTCGATCATGGCCTCACGGAAGAACTGAGGAGGCACTGCGAGGATTTCGGCCAGGGCGCTGACAGTCTCCGGGCTGGGGCGTGTGGCACCGCTCTCGAACTGACTGATCGCGGCAGGCGTGACATCAGCTGCTTGAGAGGAAGTGTTAGGCGTGCATGGTCAAAAGGGAGCGTCATGTTGAGACCGGCTCGTAGACCATCGGCGACCGGTTACACGTACAGACCCGGGCGGCACGGTACTACCGCAGTGTGAACCGGTATCGAGACTTGGGCACAGTTCTGCTCGAAGTTGAGCTGCGTCCGTCAGTGTCCGGCCCGTAAGGGGCAGGAGACGCGCGTCTCGGAAGAAGTGATCCAAGGCAGCGTCATTCAAGGTGCGCCATACGCCGTGGGGAGTGGTGAGGCGGCCTAGCCCCGTGCTCCCTGCATGACCTCTGTAGGCAGATTCGCAGCGCCAGGCACGAACGAGTGCATGCCCCTCCGTGGGCGCACCTACGCCGACGGTGATACGACGTCTGCGCCGTTACGGGACGGCAGGGACGTACGGGAAGGTGGAGGACGGCTTGGACGTGACGGACTCCCTGCCGATCGACAGCGTGACCGGCGTATTGGATGTGAAGGAGAACATCACGTCGGGCGCGTTGTCGGTCATCGACCGGCCGTTCCACTGGGCGAAGCCGAAGCAGGCCGGCGTGCCAATCCGGTAAGGCAGCATATTGGGGCAGAACGCGTTGACGACGACCTCGGCGTAAGCCTCGGGGTTCTCCGAGGTGCCGTAGGCACGCACCACGCCCGCGACGGCGTCGGCGACGGCCTTGCCGTGGAGCTGGAGGTCGTCAGCGGGGACGTTCTGGTTGAGGCGGTTGCCCAGGTCCTCGTTGAACTGAGTGAACAGCGGGTGGATCATGGGCAGCGCGGCCCGGTTGATCGGCCGCCAGCCGCCCGCGTCGGTCGCGAGGGAGGCAAGTCCCCACACGCCGATTGTGTGGTCGTCGCCGGCCGCGGGCAGCAGTTCCTCGTCGGGGACCTCCAGGACGACGGAGTACACCGTGTGGCCTGCGAACAGATTTTTGGCCTCGGCCGGGTTCCATTCCGAGAGGTCGACTTTGGTGCCGTCCTGGAAGGCCCGACCGACCGCTTGAAGGACATCGGGCTCGATCCAGAACGGGTCGCCGGCCTTGCCCGTCCACACGCGGCCCCCAGCGGTGGTCTCCACCGTGTGATCCGCTTCCCCGCGTGCGACGACGGTTCCAGTCGCATCGGGGTCGCGGGCCTCGGGGCCGGCCAGGCGCCGCACCTCGTACGCCTGGTTTCCTTCCGCGTCGCGCTCGCCGAAGGTGAAACGGTAGGTCAAGTCTTCGACGGCGTCGCCGTTGGTGTCGATCTTGAACTCGTACCGTCCCTCGGGGTGGAAGCCCCTGGGAATGTCCTCACCTGCCAGAGAGTGGCTGTGGTTCGTCACGAAGACGGTCCCACGTTCGCCCCGGAAGACGTACAGATCGGTGATGTCCAGACGGGGGTCTTGCCGGGCGAGAGGGCAGTCAAGGTGATGGGACATGGCGCTACTCCCGATCGGTGACGGCGCTACCGTGCGCAGCATTGGCTGCAATGTGCGACGCCGGGCAAGGCCGTCACACGTTGCGCCGGTCCTTTCCACCATGCAGTGCAAGTGAAGTGGCGGCAACCGGGTGCAGCTCAGGCGATACCGATTCCCGGGAGCGAGGTACCCAAGACCGTCGGGCCGTCTCCAGGTGCGCTGCCCGATGGGTGTAGGGCCCTGTAGCCATCGAGTCAGCGAGGTTCAGGTCCCGGCTGGTTCCACCGAAAGAAGCCGAGGCCGTACCTGCCACCCGGCTCCGGGCCTGCGGGCGGGTGCCGGTTGCCGGCCGGCAACCGCCCCTGATCGGGTCAGTCCGCCTGACGGAGACGTGTGCCTTGAGGGCGCGCAGAGCCAGCAGATGCATGAGAACGGCGCCCTTGCAGTCAGCCGCACCCCGGCCGTACCACCGGCCGTCACGTTCGGTGAGCGTGAACGGCGCCGTTGTCCAAGCGTTCTCGAGGGGAGGCTGGACGTCGAAGTGCGCGTACAGCAGTACGGTGGGGGCGTTCTGCGGTCCGGGCAGGTAGCCGTAGACGGACTGCCACCCGTCGGGCATGTCCAGGATGGCAACGTCCTGAAAGTCCTCGGCGCGCAGCGTTCGGGCGATCCACTGGGCGGCCTTCTCGGACTCGGCGCGCGGACTGACGGCGAGATCCGCGACTGAGCGGAACGCGACCAGTTCGGCCAGTTCTGCTTGTGCGGCAGGCATCAGGGCCGTGATCGTTGCGGCGATGGGTTCGTGCTGCATGGTCGGGCTCCGTCAAGAAGGTGGGTATGGCGTGCTTGGCAGGGCCACTGACGTGGCACAGCGCGGACGAAGGGACGCCCGGTGACACGTCCATGGGGTGTCTCTCCCGCCGCTGGGCTGGTCGTGTACCCGCCCGCGTGCGTGATTTTCGATGCCCGGCGGGAGCGTGGCATCCCGGTGCCTGAGGGCCCGGAGGGACGGGAAGCCAGACCGCTCCCTGCTCCGTCGAGCCGTAGTGCTGCTAGCCCGAGCAGGCCGTTCGCTGGGCCCCCAGCCACTCGCAGCGCGCGCACAACGGCGCGCCGGGAACAGCCAGGACGTATTCGGTCGGCTCCCGGCATTGCGTGCATTCCGCTGTCGGCTCATCCGCAGAAGCCTTCCAGTCGGCCTGCGGCGCGGGGGGCGGCTCGCAGTAGGCCTTGTTCATCGATCACCTTTCTCGGTTCCGCCTGGCGCCTGCCGCTCGGAAGCCTTGCGGCGGGCTCTCCGGAGGGCCGCTTCCTCGCTGCGCGACGTATGGATCACGCGGCCGCCGGCGTACCAGTACGCGACGGCCGCGATGCGCAGCGGCAGGAGCAGGGTCTGTACCAGGGCCCTTTTCGTGCGTTCGGAGGGCAACAGGTGCTCTTTCTGTCGTGAGGAGGGCTTTCGCATCGCGCGTCCATCGCGCAGTGCTTGGCGAACCGGCGCCGGGCTCGTCTGTATGGGGCCGTGAGCCCGGCGCCGGAGTCTCTTTGGGATCTCGAAGATTCCGATGAACAGGTCAGGCGGTGCCGAGCGCGTGGCGCAGGACGGTGACGGCTTGGGTGATGGCGGCTTCGGCGGCGTGGGTGCCGCGCAGGGCGTTGAGCATCACGAAGTCGTGGACGATGCCCTGGTAGCGGGCCGCGGTGACCGGGACACCCGCTTCGCGGAGCTTGTTGGCGTAGGCCTCGCCCTCATCGCGCAGCACGTCCGCCTCGCCGGTGATGACCAGGGCCGGCGGCAGGCCGTTGAGCTGTTCGGTGGTGGCCCGCAGAGGGGAGGCGGTGATGTGCGCCCGCTCGGCCGGGTCGGTGGTGTACTGGTCCCAGAACCACTGCATGGCGTCGCGGCGCAGGAAGTAGCCCTCGGCGAACTGCTGGTAGGACACGGTGTCGAAGTTGGCGTCGGTGACCGGGTAGAACAGCACCTGCTGCACCAGTGGGACGTCGCCCCGCTCCTTGGCCATGAGGGTCAGGGCGGCAGTCATGTTGCCGCCGACGGAGTCTCCGGCCACCGCGATGCGGGAGGCGTCCAGGCCCTTCGCGGCGCCATCGGTGACGACCCAGCGGGCGACGGTGTAGTTCTGCTCGATGGCGACGGGGTAGCGGGCCTCGGGGGACAGGTCGTACTCGGGGAAGACGACGGCGGCCCGGGCACCGACGGCGAGTTCGCGCACCAGTCGGTCGTGGGTGTGGGCGTTGCCGAAGACCCAGCCGGCGCCGTGGATGTAGATGACGACCGGCAGGCTGCCAGTGGAGCCGGCGGGCTTGACGATGCGCGCCCGGACGGCGCCGGTCGGGCCGCCTTCGACAGTGATCCACTCCTCGTCCACAGCCGGCTTGGCGATGTCGCCGGACTGGACCTCGTCCACGGCCTTGCGGCCCTCGATCGGACCGAGGTCGAAAAGGAACGGCGGGTTGGCCGTGGCCCTCGCGAACTCGGCCGCGGCCGGCTCCAGAACGGGCGCAGTGAATACGTTCTCGGACACGAAAAACTCCCTTGCAAGACGCCGGAAGGAATCCCTCCCCGGCAGGTGGTCAGTCCCGGATCCAAACCAGCCCCAAGGGGCTCACAGGTCGCTCCGATTCGCTTCTCATCGTGCCGAGACCATCCGCTCACAGCTGTCGAGCAGCCTCCACGATCCATCCGGGGCAGCCCGAGCAGCTGGCATAGGGAGAACCCTACGACCACGGAAGGTGTACGTGCGACGTACACCCATGGGGCCTCCTGGGCTGCGCGACATGCCCGTATGGGCAGTACAATGTGGCCATGCACCAGGTCAATTCTCTCGGTGATTTCATACGGGCTCACCGGGTAGCGACGACACCGGAGCAGGTAGGTCTGGCTGGCGGGGGATTTCGACGGACATCGGGATTGCGTCGCGAAGAGGTAGCGGCACTAGCGGGCCTGAGCAAGGGGTATTACGCGCGGCTTGAGCAAGGGCGCGAAAAGCAACCGTCCAACCAGGTCCTGGATGCGCTCATACGGGTATTCCAGCTCGATGCAGAGGCGGCGGAACACATGTACCGCCTGGCCCGGAAAACGTGCCGTCGCCAAGATCGGGGTCGTGGCATTGACTTCGAATCGCAGGCGTGCCCCGATATGGTACGCATGATCGACGGGTGGAAAGTTCCTGCAATTATCATCGGGCCCCGGCTTGATATTTTGGCCGAGAACACGCTGTGCAGGACCTTGTTCCCACAAGTGCCACCGGAAAGCAACGTTGCGGAGTTCATGTTCCTCGACCCGGCGGCGCGCGAACTTTACCTCGACTGGGAAGAGATGGCGCAGCCCTACGTGGCCGCATTGCGCGCTTCCGCTGACCTCGACCCCAGCGGGTATATCATGTCACTAGTTGAGGAACTTTACTCGCGCAGCCCGGAGTTCCGTAGGTTTTGGGCGAGCTACGACGTTACTATGAAAATGCGTCCGTACAAGCGCTATTTTCACCCGGAGGTTGGGGAGATTGAGCTCGAATCCCATCACTTTCTCGTAAATCATACCCCAGGTCAGCGGCTGATTACGTGGAAAGCGGAGCCGGATTCTCCCAGTCAGGTAGCACTAGATTTCTTGCAAGCGAAGGCTGCGGAAAAATAGCCTCAGTTCGCAACGCGTGTCGCGCAGAATCATTCTCGTTTGTTGAAAATTTTCGCCCTACTCGTTGCGTCCGGAACACGTCGAAGGATCTGTAATGAAGGCTCGAATCCGCGTCGTCCTTGGTGAGGACCAGCCAATTGTCCGGGAAGGGGTCACGGCCATCCTTACCCGCGCTGGAATCGAAGTTGTTGCGGCGGTGGGCAACGCTAACGACTTGATGTGGGCGACGTCGGAACACCGCCCCGACGTCGTCATCACTGACATCCACATGCCCCCGAATCTGGCTGACGACGGCTTGCGGGCCGCCCTCAAGATTCGAGCTACGCACCCGGGGACGGGTGTCGTTGTCCTTTCGCAGTTCCTCGAAGCGAGCTACGCACTCGATCTCGTGGGGGACGATCCGTCCGCGGTCGGGTACCTGTTGAAGGAAAAGGTAGCCAAAGCCGAGATCCTTAGTGAGGCCGTTGAGCGTGTGGCCGACGGAGGCTCGGCACTGGATGCGGACGTCATCGCCACCCTAGTGGGCCGCAAACGTGCGGCCGGCCCGCTTGACCGGCTGACACCCAGGGAACGTGATGTCTTGGCCCTCATGGCAGAGGGGCACTCTAACGTGGGCATTGCCGCGAAGTTGGTTGTCACCGTTCCCGCCGTCGAGCGGCATGTCACCGGAATTTTCCTCAAGCTGGGGCTGCAGCAAGCGGACTCTCTTCAGCATCGGAGGGTGCTTGCCGTACTGGAGTACCTCAAGAACTGAACAGCCGCAGCAAGTCGCTGTCGAAGAGCAGATCCTTGGTCAAGAAAGCCCGTACCCCCGCCGCAGCCAATTCGTGTTTCGACCATGGGGACCTTTCGGTGGAGGTCAGGATGACACGCGGGGGGTGCAGTCCTTCTCGCAAGGCTCGTGCGACAGCCATGCCGTCTTGGTCCGGTAGGTGAAGGTCGAGTAGAACGCCGTCTGGTTCGTGCGTACGCACAGCCTCGATTGCAGACCTCCCGTCCGCGCACTCGCCTATGACGTTCATGCCGCGTGCCCGCAACAACGCGGCAGCGACGCGTCGGAAACCTGGGTCGTCGTCGACCAGTAGGATGTTTGCCGCCATGCAGCCATGGTGAAGCAACCTAGAAGCAGGGCACCATGGGGAAAGCCCCACATTGTTCAGGCTCGCAACCATCTATAGAAGCCGCGATGCTGCCTGACAGTCGAGGTGCCACCAAGGGAAGGACACCGCCGTCCACGGCCGGGCACCAACGAGGCCACGACCCGGATATCGACGAGCCATGCAGTCTACGCTCCTACCGCGGGCCTGGCTGCCCCGGGCCTACCGCAACTTCGGTTCCACATTGTCGGCAGCGGCTCAATTTGGGTTCTGGATCACTTTCCGTGCTGGGGCCACGGAGGGTCACCGAAACCGCGATCATGAACGGCCATGGGTGATGTGGTCCTGGCCGACCTGTGGTGCCACCAGGTCGAGGGTGTGCTGATCGAAGACGCGCTGCTGGAAGGCGAGTTCGTGATCGTACGGGCTCGCGCTGTCGCGGACCAGGCGGGGTGTCCTGGCTGCGGTGTGGCATCGAGCCGTGTGCACAGTGGGTACGTACGGCGGCTGGCCGACCGTGAGGCCGGTGGCCGCCGGGTGGTGATCGAATTACGTGTCCGCCGTTTCCGCTGCCGCGAGCAACAGTGCCCGCGGGCGACGTTCGTCGAGCAGATCACGGGACTGACCTTCCGCTACGGGCGGCGAAGCGTCGGCTTGCAGGCGGTGCTGAAGCAGGTGGCGCTGATGCTGGCGGGCCGGCGCCCGCCTGGCCCGCGTGCTGACGGCCACGGCGAGCAGATCCACGCTGTTGCGGTTGATACGCACGCTGCCCGATCCGACGTTCAAGACGCCGCGAGTGCTGGGCGTGGATGAGTTCGCGCTGCGCAAGGGACATGTCTACGGCACGATCCTGGTGGACATCGAGACGCGTCGTCCGATCGATGTGCTGCCCGACCGGACGGTCGAGACGGTGGCCGCGTGGCTCGCCGACCATCCCGGTGTCGAGGTGATCTGCCGCGATCGGTCCGTTGCCTACGCCGAGGCCGGACGGCTCGGGGCGCCGGATGCTATCCATGTCGCTGATCGATGGCATATCTGGCACAACCTCGTCGAGGCCGTCGAGAAGACCGTCATCGGCCACCGGGCCCTGTTGCGAGACCCCTCAGACCAGACGCCGACGGGCACCATCCCAGTGCCGGACACCGCCCAGCTGAAGGCCACGCCGTCCGACGAGCCCCGCCGGTCCGGCCGGCTCTCGGACCGCGTCCGAGAACAGCACCAAGCCGTCCACGCCCTGCTGGACCAAGGCCTCGGGCAGCGGCCCATCGCCCGCCGGCTCGGCCTGGCCCGCAACACCGTGCTCCGCCTCGCCCACGCTGCGAGCCCAGATGAGCTGTTGGTCGGCAAGTGGACCGGCCGCACCAGCATCCTCGATCCCCACAAGCCCTACCTCCACCAGCGATGGCAGGAAGGCTGCACCAACGCAACCCAGCTGTTCCATGAACTCCGCGAGCGTGGCTACCCAGGCGGCACCACCATCGTCAGACGCTACGTTCGCCAGCTCCGCGAAGCCTCTCCTCAAGCGGCTCCGCCCCGCAAGCCGCCTTCCGTCCGGGACGTGACCAGCTGGATCACCCGGCACCCCGACCACCTGGGCCACGACCAGGCCCAACGGCTCAAGGAGATCCTCGCCCGCTGCCCCGAACTCGACCGGGCCGCAGTCTACGTCCGCGCCTTCGCCGAGCTGATGACCAACCGCCAGGGCGGCAGGCTCGACCAGTGGATCAACGATGTCCGCAGCGACGACCTGCCCGCACTCCGCACCTTCGCGAGCGGTCTGGGCCAGGACCTCGACGCCGTCGTCGCAGGCCTCAGCCTGCCCTACAGCTCCGGCACGGTCGAGGGACACAACAACAAGATCAAGATGCTGAAGCGCCAGATGTTCGGCCGCGCCAGCTTCGACCTCCTACGCAAGCGGATCCTCCTCGCAGCGTGAGGCCGTTCATGATCGCGGTTTCGGTGACCCTCCGTGGCCCCAGCACGGAAAGTGATCCAGAACCTCATTTCAACCGTCGCCGACACACATCCCCGTTGCGACAGCCGTGCCATGTTGGCACAGGGGGTCGCTCCGCCCTAAATGATCGCGCACCGCGGTGTGCAGGACGATCCGGGTTCGGCAAAGAGTCGCCCAACAACGCGTAGGTACCACGGGGCGTGTTCAACAGGTCACAGCGAAGTCTGATGATGACCGACAGGTTTGTCTCCCGCTTTACTGCGGGCTTCCATCGCACGTGCGGCACTCATGACGCCAGGGTGTACGCAGTACGTCCTGGTTGCGGGAGCAGCGTCGAAGCAGAATGTCGGGGTGGTGTTTGCACCGCGCGCAAGTTGTTGTACGACTCAGCAGGGGAACGGTTCAGTGACACAGGTCGGGACGCTGCTTCCACACATACTTGACAACGTGCCGCAGGCGGTCTGGGTCGTGGCGCCTGATGGCGACATCCTCTACACGAATCCTGCTGCGGTGGCAGCGCTCGGCTACGACAGCGAGGCCGATTTGGTGGGCCGCCCGAGCCACGAGACCCTTCACCCCTACCGGCCGGACGGCTCCGTTTTCCCAGCATCGGAATGTCCCATGCTGAGCCCGGCACGCACCGGCAGAGCTCTGCATAGGGATGACGGGTGGTTCATGCGCCGAAATGGTTCGCACTTCCCTGCCTCGTGGTGGTCTGCACCCATCACTCTTCCGGGAGGTATCGGCGTCGTCTATTCATTCTTCGACGTCACGGAACGCCTCGCCTTGGAGCGGACTGAGCGGGAACGCGCGGCGGCTGAGATACGAGCGGCGGCTTCACGTGCCGCGCAGCGGCGCATCGTGGAGAGCATCACGGCTGAGCGACGCAGGACGTCAAGGGATCTTCACGATGGGGCCCAGCAACGCTTGGTGAGCATTCTGATAGGGCTCCGCCTCGCAAGAGAGCTACTGCCCGATGCGTCACCTGAAGTGCTGACCCTGTTGGAGCACGCCGCCGATGAGGCGCAGGCAGCTGTCGCTGACCTTCGGGATCTGGCCTCCGGGATACACCCCTCGGTCCTGACCTCTCGCGGCTTGACGGCAGCTATCTCCGACCTGGCGGCCCGCTGCCCAGTTCCCACGCGATTCAGTGGGGAGTGCGGGCAACGCCTGCCGGCAGCGCTCGAGGCCAATGCCTACTTCCTCGTTGCCGAAGCCGTCACAAACGCAGTGAAACACGCCGACGCCTCCAAGATCGATATCTCGCTCTGCCTGGACGAACACCTGGAACTAACGGTCGCCGACGACGGGGTTGGCGGGATCGGCGACATCGTCCCAGGGTCGGGCCTGCTTGGCCTGCACGACCGGGTCGCCGCCTACGACGGCACCGTGACAATCGACTCTCCCAGAGGACAGGGCACGACCATCGTGGCCCGCATGCCTGTCACCTTCGAGCCGGCCTGAGGCGGTGCTCCGCCTCGTGCGGCCCGTCACGCGCCATGCCGAAGCGTGGAGCAGAAGCAATAAGTTCACTACCTGGAGTACACATCCATGACCCACTCGACTGCCGACCGAGCAGACGTCCGCGACATGCTCGTGGTCCACGACGCTTTCCGGATGAGCTACGGCCGGATGCCCGCATTGGTGCTGCACGTTGCGCCTGGGGACGTCCGTCGGGCTGCGATCGTTGCGGATCACATTCAGCTGATCGCTGAGTTCCTGCACCTTCACCACAAGGGCGAGGACGACCTGCTGTGGCCCAAGCTCCGCGACCGTGCCGGCGACCGCCTTGGGTCTGTGGTTGAGCTGCTGGAAAGCCAGCACGAGGAGATCGACGCGCTGATGGCCGAGGCGTCCTCGGAACTGAACGTGTGGCGAGGGGACCCCTCCGTTGCTCGGAGCAACGCGCTTGCCGACGTGCTGGAGAGGCTGGCCAGCCGCCTCCGTGATCATCTTGAGATCGAGGAGAGGGACGTCCTGTCACTGGCGTCGGAGTACCTGACCGCCGAAGAGTGGCATCAGTTCGGAGACCATGCGATCAACGGTCTTCCGAAGAGCAAGCTGCCGATCATCTTTGGAATGCTCGCCTCGCTGGCCGAGCCTGAGGTGGTCACGCTCATGCTGTCCAGCGCCCCGCTGGTTCCCCGTCTTCTCATGCCCGTCCTCGGTCCGCGTGCCTACGCGCGCCATGCCCGACGCATCTTCGGTCCGGTCGCGGCGCCCATCGCATGACGCTCTAGCTGGGCGAGCGCGCTAGCCTCGGATGGCAGTGGGCCGGGAGCCCTGGTCCATCGGCCTGATAGCGGGCGGTTGACAGGGTGGAGTCCCTGACTCGGTGGTGCGTGAACGGCCGCACTGTAGGTGGATCGCGTGCACTAGCTACTGCCTTCCAGGCCGCAGTGTCCTGGAGCTGTCACGGTCGGACACCGCGAAGCCGGCAGTCAATCCCACCGTTCCAGCGGGGCGGAGGGCCACGGCAAGCCCGTAACGCTGAACGCCAGCGAGACCCGCTCAACACGTCTGTATGGACTGTCCCTGCTCCGGATCCGCGTCCCGAGCGGGGGCAGCCCTGTCTTGCCACCTATGTTGCTGCCTAGCCTTCCTGTGGACTCCAGTGCATCCGGGTGAACGGGAACGCGTTGCATGGATTTTCGATCGTGAGGCGCCGGTCTCCTTGCAAAGTCGAGGTCCAACCGCTGCTGGTCCTCTGCAGCAGGACCCTGCTGCCTGCCACGCCGTTCACTGCCGCTTCAGCACCTTGTAGGTACCGGAGTGGCTGCCGGTCACACCGGCTGTCCGATGTCCAAGGGGCGCGGCGCCGTCGTCGATCACGGGAGCAACAACGACATGAGAGGGTCCGTTTCCAGGCCAGAATCAGTGCTCCATGCTGACCGCTTGGGGCACTCCGCACGCCGCACAGCAGCTGCGACGCCGAAGCGCCTTGAACACCAGTAACCCCACGCCGCACGAAATGCTGTCGCCCGAGGCCTTGTGCTTCCAGGCGACTTCCAGGTAGAGGTCGGCGGTGAAGACGTCGAGAGGGGCCGCCGCTTCGATGCCGATACGGAAGCCAACCCGGCGACAGTACTTCGAACCCACGGCCGGAAATCACCGCATACTCTCGGGCACGATGGTGAGCGAAGACGTCGCGCTGCCGTTTGTTTCCGTCCGAGGAGCCGCAGGTCACCACCGCGGCGCTTCCTCTTGAGCGGCAGTGAGTTGTCGCGAGCAGTTGTGCCTAGAGAGCTCCTGAGAGCCAGCTGTGGGGTTAACCCCAACAGCGAAGGCAGGGGTTCCTTCCTGAACCCTGGTGCCCGCTCGACAGCCGACGACAGAGCCCAGCCGGAAGACTCGTGGTGTCGCTGGGCGGGGCATCCGTCAGCGGCTCCTTCCCAATGCTGACTACCCCTCCAGGAGTGCGTTCATGTCTGTCCGTCGTCGTGTCGGCCGCACCGTCGCTGTTGCCGCCGCCCTGCCCCTTGCCTTCGGAATCCTGTTCGAAGCCAACTCCGGGGCCAGCGCTACGACTTCCACCACGACTGCCAGTAAGGCCACCGAGCCGGTCCTCGAGCACGACGCTCAGGTCTTCGCTTCCGCCGCGGCGCAGAACCCGCCGATCTACACGCTCAGCTATGCCGACGCCCGCAAGGCTCTCGACAACGTGCAGAGCAATCCGGCCGACCTGCTGTCGGCCGACATCAGCCACCGCACCTTGCCGGTCGGGCCGACCGGCAAGGTGAAGGTCCGCATCGTGCGCCCCAAGGGCGCCTCGGGTCGGCTGCCCGCCATCATGTACTTCCACGGCGGCGGCTGGGTCCTGGGCGATGAAAGCACACACGATCGACTCGTCCGTCAGATCGCCAACGGCGCCCACGCAGCCGTGATCTTCGTCGACTACACCCCCTCGCCTGAGGCCCGCTTCCCCATCGCCATCGAGCAGGCCTACGCCGCCACGCAGTGGGTTGCCCAGCACGGCCGTGACATCAATGTCGACGGCTCGCGCCTGGCGGTCGCCGGGGACTCCGTAGGCGGCAACATGGCAACCGTCGTCGCGCTCATGGCCAAGCAGCGAGGTGGCCCGGCGCTGCGCGAACAGGTCCTCTTCTACCCCGTGACAGACGCCAACTTCAGCACCGCCTCGTACCGCCAGTTCGCCGATGGACCGTGGCTGACGCGCAAGGCCATGCAGTGGTTCTGGGACGCCTACGCTCCCAACAACAAGGACCGCAAGAACATCCTCGCCTCCCCGCTGCGCGCAAACCTCAACCAGCTCAAGGGCCTGCCGAAGGCCCTCGTGATCACCGAGGAAGCCGACGTACTGCGCGACGAGGGCGAGGCCTACGCCAACAAGCTCCGTGCCGCCGGAAACGACGTGACTTCGGTGCGTTATCAGGGCATGATCCACGACTTCCTCATGCTCAACGCTCTCGGCAAGACCAACGCAGCCAAGGCAGCGGTCAACCAGGCGAACGCGTACCTCTACGACGGCCTGCACGCCAAGCACTGAAGTCGGCAGGCCGTTCCCGCGGGCGATGCGACCTCCCCGCACGCCGCAGAACTTGAGATAGGCGCTCCCGGGGCCTCGGCTCCGGGAGCGCCGGCAGTGGTCCAAGACCGTACACCGCCGCGTGCCGACGTCAGCACGTTCTCAAGACCTACAGAAAGGAATCCCCCATGACCACGTCGAGCACAGTTTTCAGTACCCGACGGCGGGAGGAAGCTGCCGCGACCGGGTTCACGGCATCCCGCAACCTGGCCGAGGCCTTGCAGCAGATTTTGGTCGACCTGATCGAACTCCACAGCCAAACCAAGCAGGCCCACTGGAACGTGGTCGGGCGCAACTTCCGTACTCTGCACCTCCAGTTGGACCAAATCGCCGATGCCACACGTGACGCCAGCGACACTGTCGCCGAGCGCATGCGGGCGATTCGCGCGGTCCCCGACGGTCGATCCCAAGTAGTGGTCACCACCACGACTCTGCCCGAGTTCCCCGCAGGCCAGCAGGACACCACGACCGTCGTTGGCATCGTCACTCGCCGCCTCCAGGCTGCCATCAGCACTGTTCGAGATCTGCACGACGTCATCGACGGCGAGGACCCGGCCACTGCTGACCTGCTGCACATGATCACCGATGTCCTCGAGAAGCATGCCTGGATGGTCGCTGCTGAGAACGGCTCGGACAAGCAGTCCCGCGCGTGACGACGCTGCAGGATCAAGAGGTTGCCGACTGGCCGGCATCCGATGTGCCGCGCTGGGCGGTCAACCGTTGACAATCCACCTCTGTAGGTGTTGGGCGATGTCGATCAGATGGTCACCGTCCCTGGTCGTTCGTGGCTGAACCCCCGAGTGGTTCCTCACCGGCGGCC
>NZ_CBDRCM010000090.1:0-14852 GCF_965342435.1 Actinacidiphila sp. bgisy160
ACCCCCCACGCCCCCGGGCCCCCGCTGCACGTCCGGCCGCGAGGCCCTGTCGCCGAAGCAGAGAACTCCGGGGGAGGGACTTCGACGACCGGGCCTAACGGAGCTGCCCCAGCGTGACCTTGACGGTCTTCTCGCTGCTGCCGCGCTGGTAGGTGACGTCCACCGTGTCGCCGGGGGCGTGCTGGACCAGGGCCTCGGACAGCGACTGGAGGGTCGTGATGTCGGCGCCCCCGACATCGGTGATGACGTCCCCGGGCTTGATCCCGGCCTTGTCCGCCGCCCCGCCCCCGGTGACCTCGACGACGCCCACCCCGGCGGGCTGGAAGTTCTCGTCGAGGACGGTGCGCCCGGTGATGCCCAGCGCCGCGCGGCCGGAGTCGACGACCTTGCCGTGCTTGATGATCTGGTCCGCGATGCGGGTGACGGTGGCCGAGGGGATGGCGAAGCCGATGCCCGGCGCGGACGAGTCGCCCATGGTGGGGTTGACCGCGGCGAGCGTCGGGATGCCGATGACCTGACCGGAGAGGTTGACCAGCGCGCCGCCGCTGTTGCCCGGGTTGATGGGCGCCGAGGTCTGCACCAGGTCGGCCAGGGTGGCGCCCGCGCCGCCCCCGTTCCCGGACTCGCTGACCGTGCGGTCGACGGCCGAGACGATGCCCTGCGTGACGCTGCTGTTCAGGCCGAGCGGGCTGCCCATGGCGAGCACGATCTGCCCCACCTGGACGTCGCGTGAGCGCCCGAATGACGCCGCGCGCAGCCCGCTCGGTGGGTCGTCGAGTTCGATGACGGCCAGGTCCTGCTCGGGAAAGGAGGACACCAGCCGGCCCTTGTGCGGGGTGTCGCTGTTGGCGAGGGTGACCTCGAAGGTGTCGGCGCTGCCGACGACGTGGGCGTTGGTGACGATGTGGCCCTTGGTGTCGTAGACGATGCCGGAGCCCAGCGCCTCGGAGGTGTTGATCTGGACGACGGACGGCAGGACCGCCTTGACCACCTGCTGGTAGGCGCGCTCCAGATCGCGGGCGCCGGCCGCCTCTGAGGCGGCGACGGGCGCGGGCGCCGAGGACGCCGCGCTGGGGGACGGGGAGCCCCCCGTGCATCCGGCGGTCACACCCCCGCAGCACGCGACGGCCAGCAGCAGGGCCGCCGCCCGGAGCGCCGCCATCGGCCGCCGTGGGTTCTGCTTCGTATCGCGCATGAGCGAAGTGTCGCGTTCGCGGCACCCCGTCCCCGGTATCCCGCCCCGGTCAGTTCCGTACGCCGCACAGATGCAGCAGTGCCGCGACCGCCCGGTAGGGGTCGGTACGCCCGGCCAGCTCCTCGGCGGCCAGCAGCTCCTCCGGCACGTCCGCGGCGTCGTCGGGCGCCGTGTCGGTGAAGACCCGCACCCCGTACCAGGCGTGCAGCGGCGCGCCGATGGCGCTGAGGGTCGTCGTCAGGTCCGCGCGCCGGTCGGCGCGGGCGGGCAGCCCGAGCCGGTTGGTGTACCTGTCGGTCGTGAAGGCGGCCAGGGCGCCGGACCAGTCGCCCTGCAGCGCGGGCCGCATCGCCAGCGAGTCGGCGTTCCGCACCAGCAGCGACAGCAGTCCGCCGGGGGCCAGCACCCGCGCGAGCCCGGCGACCAAGGCGTCCGGTTCGGGCACGTACATCAGCACACCGTGGCAGAGCACCACGTCGAAACTGCCGGGCCCGAAGTACCGGCCGGTCTCCCGGCCGTCGCCCTCGACGAGGGTGATCCGCTCGCGTATGCCCTCCGGCTCCGCGGCCACCGCCTCGCGCAGCACGGCCGCCATCTCCGGGTCGGCCTCCAGGCCGGTGACCAGGTGACCGGCACGGGCCAGCCGCAGCGCCTGGGTGCCCTGACCGGGGCCGACGTCGAGGATCCTGAGCCGGCGCCCCACGGGGAAGCGCGCGGTGATCTGCTCGTCGAGCTGACGCGCGACCAGCTCCTGCCGCACGGTGTTCCGCAGTCCGCCGAGCCGGTCCAGCCACGAGCCGGCGGCGCCGGCGAAGGCGCCGTTCCCGCTCAGAGCTTGGTGCCGCGCTTGACCTGCGGCTTCGGCAGGCGCAGTCGGCGCATCTGGAGGGTCCGCATGAGGGCGTACGCGACGGCGCCCCTGGTGGGCTTGTCCGGGAAGCGCCTGGCCAGCTCGCGGCGGAGCAGGAACCCGGTGATGGCCGAGTCGACGACGATCAGCACGATCACCACGAGCCACAGCAGCAGCGAGATGTTCTGCAGCGCGGGGTTGCGGAGCATGCTCAGCACGAGGATGACCACGGCCAGCGGCAGGAAGAACTCCGCCACACGGAACCGCGAGTCCACGTAGTCGCGGGCGAACTTGCGCACCGGGCCCTTGTCACGGGCGGGCAGGTACCGCTCGTCGCCGTTCATCAGCGCCTCGCGCTGCTTGGCGAGATCGGCGCGCCGGGCCTCACGGGCCTGCTTGGTGGCAGCCTTGCGGTCGGTGGGCGTATTCACCGCCTTGCGGCGCTGCGTCTGGGCATCGCTGCGCTTGGGGGTGGGGCGACCCTTGGGAGCCTGCGGGTCGCGGGGCTGCCGGTCCTCCACCACAGTGGTGGACGCGGTCTGCTCGGTTTGGGAACGACGTCGGAACACGACTCCAAGGTTACGTGCTCGCCGACGGGACCCCCAGCCCCTCACCTACTCCCTGCGCCTGAGGTCATCGAACTGTGATCGTTCCTAAGGATGAGCGCATCCGCAACAGAACAGTGGGGTAATGGAACCAGGGCCCGTACTGTGGGGTCTGTAGAGGTGTGCTGGCGAGCTGAATGAAGGGGGCGCGCGAGGCCCATGAGCGGTGTCATGAAGCGGATGGGGATGATCTTCCGCGCGAAGGCCAACAAGGCCCTTGACCGGGCCGAGGATCCGCGCGAGACCCTCGACTACTCGTACCAGAAACAGCTGGAGCTGCTGCAGAAGGTGCGGCGCGGTGTCGCGGACGTCGCGACCTCGCGCAAGCGCCTGGAGCTGCAGCTGAACCAGCTGCAGCAGCAGTCCTCGAAGTACGAGGACCAGGGCCGCAAGGCGCTCGCCCTGGGCCGGGAGGACCTGGCCCGCGAGGCGCTGTCGCGTCGTGCCGCCCTCCAGCAGCAGGTCACCGACCTGGAGACGCAGCACCAGACGCTGCAGGGCGAGGAGGAGAAGCTCACCCTCGCCGCCCAGCGTCTGCAGGCCAAGGTGGACGCCTTCCGCACCAAGAAGGAGACCATCAAGGCCACCTACAGCGCGGCCAGGGCCCAGACGCAGATCGGCGAGGCCTTCTCCGGCATCTCCGAGGAGATGGGCGACGTCGGCCTGGCGATCCAGCGGGCCGAGGACAAGACCGAGCAGCTGCGCGCCCGGGCCGGCGCCCTGGACGAGCTGCTTGCCTCCGGCGCCCTCGACGACCCGACCGGCATCGCCAAGGACGACATCCAGGCGGAGCTCGACCGCCTGTCCGGCGGCAGCGACGTCGAGCTGGAGCTGCAGCGCATGAAGGCCGAGCTGGCCGGCGGCTCGCCGCAGCAGGCCATCGAGGGCGGACAGCAGCAGGGCCAGGCCCAGCCCCAGACCCAGGACCAGCCCCGGTTCGACAAGAGTTGAGACACCCCTGAGGAGGGCGTCGTGATCGTACGGATCATGGGCGAGGGCCAGGTGACGGTGGAGGAGAGCCACCTCGCCGAACTCAACAAGCTCGACGACGAGCTCCTGGCGGAGATGGAGAGCGGTGACGAGGCCGGGTTCCGGCGCACGCTCACCGCGCTCCTCGACGCCGTCCGGCGGCTCGGCACACCGCTGCCGGACGACTCCCTGGAGCCGTCCGAGCTGATCCTGCCGACCCCGGACGCCACCTTGGAGGAGGTCCGGGACATGCTCAAGGAGGGGCTTTCCTCCCGGACGGAGTCCGGGGGAGGACTGATCCCCGGCTGACACCCAGCCGACCAGCGCACTCGCCACGTGCCCCGGCCCGGTACCGCACCGGGCCGGGGCACGGTCGTCCGTGGGGGCCCGTACCGTTGATGAGCGTGCAGCATCGATCAATGAGGGACCGGGCCCGGCTGTGGCCGCAGGCCCACCCCATCGCCCTTGACGCCGGGCTGGCGCTCGCCGTCCTCGCGGTGATCCTCGGCAACATGTTCATCGGGCCGCACACCGAGCGGTACGACGCCTCGGTCCCCGACATCCTGCTGGCCGTCCTCGGCTCCGCCGCGCTGCTGCTACGCCGGCGCCGGCCGCTGGGCGTCCTGGCCTTCACCGGCGCGGTCACCGTGGTCTACGTGCTCACCGCGACCGGGGAGGGCCGCGCCCCGGTGGCCGCCACCGTCGTCGTCGCGCTCTTCTCCGCCTCCACGCGCACCGACCGCACCACCACCTTCCGGCTGGGCCTGGCCACCTGCCTGCTGCTGCCCGCGATCGCCATGCTCTTCGGGGCCCGGCCCTGGTACTCCGCCGAGAACATCGCCCTGTTCGCGTGGAGCGGCATGGCGGCCGCCGCCGGTGAGGCCACCCGCAACCGCCGCGCCTACGTCGCCGCCGTCGAGGAGCGGGCCGAGCGGGCCGAGCGCACCCGGGAGGAGGAGGCCAAGCGCCGCGTCGCCGAGGAGCGGATGCGCATCGCGCGGGAGCTGCACGACGTGGTCGCCCACCACATCGCCCTGGTCAACGTGCAGGCAGGCGTCGCCGCCCACGTCATGGACAGCCGCCCCGACCAGGCGAAGCAAGCCCTGGCGCACGTCCGGGAGGCGAGCCGTTCCGCGCTGGACGAGCTCCGTGCGACCGTCGGCCTTCTGCGGCAGTCCGGGGACCCCGCCGCCCCCATGGAACCGGCGCCCGGCCTCGGTGTGCTGGACCAGCTCGTCGACGGCTTCCGACGGGCCGGGCTGCCGGTGGAGGTCGTCGAGGAGGACACCGGCACGCTTCCCGCGAGCGTCGACCTCACCGCGTACCGGGTCATCCAGGAGTCGCTCACCAACGTCCACAAGCACGCCGGCCCGGGCGCGCGGGCGCGGATCGGCATCGCGCGCGGCGACGCGGCGCTGGAGGTCACCGTGACCGACCGCGGCGGCAGTCCGCAGCCCCCAGGCACCGCGGGCGGCGGCCACGGCCTGATCGGCATGCGCGAGCGGGTCGCGGCCCTCGGCGGCACCTGCGAGGCCGGTCCCTGCGCCCAGGGCGGCTTCCGCGTCCACGCACGCCTGCCGCTGACGGTGCCGGGCCGGCCGGCCGCCCCGCGGGGGGATGGGAGAATCCCGGCATGATCAGGGTGCTGCTCGCGGACGACCAGGCGCTGCTGCGCGGCGCGTTCCGGGTCCTCGTGGAGTCCGAGCCGGACATGGAGGTCGTGGGGGAGGCCTCGGACGGCGCCGAGGCCGTCGCGCTCGCCCGCGACACCGGGGCGGACGTCGTCCTGATGGACATCCGCATGCCCGGCGCGGACGGCCTCGCCGCCACCCGCGAGATCACCTCGGCCGAGGACCTGACCGGCGTGTCGGTCCTCGTCCTGACGACCTTCGAGGCCGACGAGTACGTCGCGCAGGCGATCCGCGCCGGCGCTGCGGGATTCCTCGGCAAGGGCGCCGAGCCGGAGGAGCTGCTCGCCGCGATCCGCACCGTCGCCGCGGGCGACGCGCTGCTGTCCCCGTCGGCGACCAAGAGCCTGATCGCGCAGTTCCTGGCGCAGGGCGGCGGCCGGCGCCCGCTGCCCTCGGAGGGCGGACCGGCCGCCCCGGACCTGGACGCCCTGACGGCACGCGAACGCGAGGTGCTGGTCGAGGTGGCGCTGGGGCTGCCGAACGACGAGATCGCCGAGCGCCTCGGGGTGAGCCCGCTCACCGTCAAGACGCACGTGAACCGCACCATGGCCAAACTCGGCGCCCGCGACCGCGCGCAGCTGGTCGTCGCCGCGTACGAGTCGGGTCTGGTGCGCCCCGCCCCGCGCTGACTACGACCGGCACGTACCGCATCCGCAGTACGCCCCCGCGAGCGATCACGACCTCGGGCTGAGGAAACCACCCTCCACGACAGGAGAAAGTGGCGTGGGCTGACAAAAGTCCGCAACCCGAGACCATCCGAGCACTGCGAGCACAGAGAAGAGACCGCACCACGATGTCCTGGCTGTCCCGATTCAGCCTTGCCCAGCGCAGTCTGGTGGCGCTGATGGCGGTGGTCGCCATCGGCTTCGGCGCCATCGCGATACCGTCCCTCAAGCAGCAGCTGCTGCCCTCCATCGACCTGCCCATGGTGTCGGTGATCACGACCTACCCGGGCGCGTCCCCCGACGTCGTCGAGAAGCAGGTCGTCGAGCCGATCGAGAACGGCGTCAAGGGCGTCGACGGCATCACCGGCATCACGTCCACGGCCAGCGAGGGCGCTGCCGTGATCATGGCCCGGTTCGACTACGGCGCCGACAGCGACAAGCTGGTGGCCAACGTCCAGCAGGCCGTGAACCGGGTCTCCTCGCGCCTGCCGGAGGACGCCGACCCGCAGGTCGTGGCCGGCTCGACGGACGACATCCCGACCGTCGTCCTCGCCGCCACCTCCACCGGCATGGACCAGCAGGCCCTCGCCGACGCGCTCGACCGCTCGGTCGTCCCGGTGCTGCAGGACATCGACGGCGTCGGCCAGGTGACCGTCACCGGCGTCCAGGACCGGATCGTCACCGTCACCCCCGACGACAAGAAGCTCGCCGCCCGGGGGCTCGGCGCCGCCGCCCTCGTGCAGGCGCTGCAGGCCGGTGGCCACGCCGTCCCGGCCGGCTCCTTCGACGACAGCGGCAAGAGCCGCACCGTCCAGGTCGGCGGCGAGTACGCCTCGGTGCGGGAGATCCAGGACCTGCGGATCCCCGCGGCCCCGAAGCCCGTGCGCCTCGGTGACGTCGCCACCGTCGCGGAGCGCCCCGACGCCGCGGCCTCCATCACCCGGACCGACGGCGAGCCCAGCCTCGGCGTCGCCCTCACCATGGACCAGGACGGCAGCGCCGTCGCGATCTCCTCGGCCGTCAAGGACAAGCTGGCCGGCCTCGAGCGCGACCTCGGCAAGGGTGCCGAGCTCACCGTCGTCAGCGACCAGGGCCCCGCGGTCTCCAAGTCCATCGACGGACTGACCACCGAGGGACTGCTCGGCCTGCTCTTCGCGGTCGTGATCATCCTGGTCTTCCTGGCGTCGCTGCGCTCGACGCTGGTGACCGCGGTCTCCATCCCGCTCTCCGTCGTGCTGACCCTGATCGTGCTGTGGACCCGCGGCCTGTCGCTCAACATGCTCACCCTGGGCGCGCTGACCATCGCCATCGGCCGGGTCGTCGACGACTCGATCGTGGTGCTGGAGAACATCAAGCGGCACCTGGCCTACGGCGAGGAGAAGCAGGCCGCGATCATCACCGCCGTGCGCGAGGTGGCCGGCGCGGTCACCGCCTCGACGCTCACCACGGTCGCCGTCTTCGTGCCGATCGGCCTGGTCGGCGGCATGGTGGGCGCCCTGTTCGGCTCCTTCTCGCTGACCGTCGCCGCGGCGCTGCTGGCCTCGCTGCTGGTGTCGCTGACGGTCGTCCCGGTGCTCTCCTTCTGGTTCCTCAAGCCCCCGGCCGACGCGGGCACCGTGGACCCGGACGAGATCCGCCGCAGGGCCGAGGAGCAGGAGTCCCGCAGTCTCCTGCAGCGGCTGTACGTGCCGGTGCTGCGTTTCGCCACCCGGCGCCGTGTCACCAGCATCGTGATCGCGGTCGCGGTCCTGGTGGGAACCTTCGGCCTCGCCCCGATGCTCAAGACCAACTTCTTCGACCAGGGCGATCAGGACACCCTGACCGTGAAGCAGCAGCTCCCGCCGGGCACCAGCCTGACGGCCTCCGACGCGGCGGCCCGCAAGGTCGAGAAGCTCCTCGAGGGCATCGACCAGGTCCAGGACTACCAGGTCACCGTCGGCTCCTCCGGCTTCCTGGCGGCCTTCGGCGGCGGTACCGGCGCCAACCAGGCCAGCTTCCAGGTGAAGCTGAAGAACTCCGACGACAGCGCCGACGTCGTCGGCGAGATCCGGGCGGGCCTGAAGACACTCGACGGCGCCGGCACGACCTCGGTCTCCGCCGGCGACGGCTTCGGCAACCAGAACCTGTCGGTCGTGGTCAAGGCCGCGGACGCCGGCACCCTGGCCAAGGCCAGCGCCCAGGTCCGCGACGCCGTCGCCGGACTGGACGACGTCACCGACGTCACCAGCGACCTCGCGCAGAGCGTGCCCCGCATCGAGGTCCACGCCAAGCAGGCCGAGGCCGCCAGGTACGGTCTGAGCGACGCCGCCATCGGTGCCGCCGTCACCCAGGCCGTGCGCGGTACGACCGTGGGCACCGCGGTGCTGGACGACACCGAGCGCGACGTGCGCGTGGTCTCCGAGCAGCGGGCCGGGACGGTCGACGAGCTCAAGGCGCTCTCCATCCCCACCCCCGCGGGACCGGTGAAGCTCGGCAAGGTCGCCGAGGTCGTCGAGGCCCCCGGCCCGGTGCAGAAGACCCGGATCGACGGCGCCCGCGCCGCGACGATCACGGCCAAACCGACCGGTGACAACACCGGCGCGGTGAGCGCGGCGCTGCAGGCGAAGATCAAGTCGCTCGACCTGCCCGAGGGCGCCACCGCCGAGATCGGCGGTGTCTCCTCCGACCAGGACGACGCCTTCCTCGGGCTCGCACTCGCGATGCTCGCCGCGATCGCCATCGTCTTCATGCTGCTGGTCGGCACCTTCCGCAGCCTGATCCAGCCGCTGGTGCTGCTGGTGTCCATCCCGTTCGCGGCGACCGGCGCGATCGGCCTGCTGCTGGTCACCGGCACCCCGATGGGCGTACCGGCCCTGATCGGCATGCTGATGCTCATCGGCATCGTCGTGACCAACGCGATCGTGCTGATGGACCTCGTCAACCAGTACCGCGCCCAGGGGTACGGCGTCGTGGAGGCCGTCATCGAGGGTGGCCGGCACCGTCTGCGGCCGATCCTGATGACCGCGCTGGCGACCATCTTCGCCCTGCTCCCGATGGCCCTCGGGGTGACCGGCGAGGGCGGCTTCATCGCCCAGCCGCTCGCCGTGGTCGTCATCGGCGGTCTGCTCACCTCGACGCTGCTGACCCTGCTGCTGGTCCCGACCCTCTACACGATGGTCGAGATCCGCAAGGAGCGCCGCGCCAAGCGCAAGGCGCTCAAGCGGGCGGCCAAGGCCGACGGCCCGGGCGACGCGGAGCCGCGGAAGGAGTCCGAGCTGGCCGGGGTCTGAGACCCGGCGCGGTACAACCCGCCGCAGGGTCCGGGGCGTCGTGAACGCCCCGGACCCTGCCGCGTCTATGCGAAGAACCCCGAGGGGATGTACGGCTCCGGCGGACGCATTCCGCGCAGGCAGACCCAGCCGGACGTGCCGAGCTCCAGCCCGGCGGTCAACCCCACGTCCACCGCCCACTGCTGCTGGGCCGTCAGGTTGGGGACCTGCGCGGTAACGCCCTCGGGCAGGCTCAGCAGCGCGGCGGTGAGCAGCCGGGACGCCAGTCGCCGCGAGGTCGCCGCGAGCAGCCGTACGTTCCCGTATCGATCGATGTAGCAGTAGCCGCTGCCGGCGAGGTCGTCCACGACCAACAGGGGGCACTCGGTGAGGAGTTGGTCGTGGTCGGGGCCGTGGGCGCCGCCCCGGGTGCGCCGGTCGACGGAGTCCATCAGGTCGCGGTGCTTGGCCGAGCCCTCGTGCACCGCGCCGTCCGGCGCCGGCAGATCGCCCTTGCGGACGAGCCCTTCCAGGCGCATCGCGGGGTGCAGCGCGAAGCCCGCCCGGCGGTAGGTCGCCGCCGCCCGCGGGTCGGGGGAACTGCAGATGATGCCGCGCAGGCAGCCGCGCCCGTACGCGAGGGCGGCGGCGAGCAGTTCACGCCCGACCCCCTGCCGCTGCGCGGAGGGCAGCACGGCAAGGAGCGACAGCCCCCAGGTCCCCTCGCGGCGGGTCGACAGGGCGACCCCGAGCGGCATGCCGGAGGTCTCGTCGACGGCCAGCCAGCAGCCACCGGGGTCGGTGCGCGCCACGTACCGGTTGCGCCGGCGCAGCATGGCGGCCAGTTCGGGAGGCATCTCCTCGGGCGGGCCGCCGCCGGGCAGGGCGTCGGCGGCGCCGAACGCGGCGGCGGCCACGACCGCCACCGCGTCGGCGTCCTCGTCGGTGTCGCGTAACGGGCGCAGGATCATGCGCCCATCCTGCCCCTACGGCAGGGCGAGCATCCGCTCCAGCGCCAGCTTCGCGAAGTGCTCGGTCTCCCGGTCGACCTGGATGCGGTTGACGACCTTGCCGTCGGCCAGCGACTCCAGTGCCCACACCAGGTGCGGCAGGTCGATGCGGTTCATGGTCGAGCAGAAGCAGACGGTCTTGTCGAGGAAGACGATCTGCTTGTCGGGGTGCGCCTTGGCCAGCCGGCGCACCAGGTTGAGCTCGGTGCCGATCGCCCAGGACGAGCCGGCCGGGGCCGCCTCCAGGGCCTTGATGATGTACTCGGTCGAACCGACGTGGTCGGCGGCGGCGACGACCTCGTGCTTGCACTCGGGGTGCACCAGGACGTTGACGCCGGGGATGCGGGCCCGCACGTCCTCGACCGAGTCCAGTGAGAAGCGCCCGTGCACCGAGCAGTGGCCGCGCCACAGGATCATCTTCGCGTCGCGCAGCTGCTCGGCGGTGACCCCACCGTTCGGCTTGTGCGGGTTGTAGACGACGCAGTCCTCCAGCGAGAAGCCCATCTCGCGGACCGCGGTGTTGCGGCCGAGGTGCTGGTCGGGGAGGAAGAGCACCTTCTCGCCCTGCTGGAACGCCCACTCCAGCGCCCGCTTGGCGTTGCTGGAGGTGCAGATGGTGCCGCCGTGCCGGCCGGTGAAGGCCTTGATGTCGGCGGAGGAGTTCATGTACGAGACGGGCACGGTGACGTCGGCGACCCCGGCCTCGGTGAGCACATCCCAGCACTCGGCGACCTGTTCGGCGGTGGCCATGTCGGCCATGGAGCAGCCGGCCGCCAGGTCGGGGAGGATCACCTGCTGGGCGTCGGAGGTCAGGATGTCCGCGGACTCGGCCATGAAGTGCACACCGCAGAAGACGATGTACTCCGCCTCGGGGCGGGCGGCCGCGTCGCGGGCCAGCTTGAAGGAGTCGCCGGTCACGTCGGCGAACTGGATGACCTCGTCGCGCTGGTAGTGGTGGCCCAGGACGAAGACCTTCTCGCCGAGCTTGGCCTTGGCGGCGCGGGCGCGCTCCACCAGATCCGGGTCCGAGGGGGCAGGCAGGTCGCCGGGACAGTCGACGCCGCGTTCGCTGCGCGGGTCGGACTCGCGGCCCAGGAGGAGCAGGGCGAGCGGGGTCGGCTGGACGTCCAGCGGTTCGGATGTGGTGGTCACGGGCCCGAAGCCCTTTCTCTGCGGAACTGCGGCTCAAACCTTTTCGTCTATATGACGCTATCTATCATAACCCGTTCGCGTCAGAATGACGATGGCCCTCGCGTCAGTGTGACGCATTACCCGTACCGGGCCCGGTGTGCGAGCATGGATGGCGCGAAGACGCATCGGACCCGGAGGAATGAATCCGGGAAGCCACCGGTTCACCGTTGTGGCAGCATCCGTACAACCCGGGAGTGGATCAGATGACGGTTCAGGACGAGACCAGCCAGAGCGAGGGCATCATCCTGTCCGACGCGGCGGCCTCCAAGGTCAAGAGCCTGCTCGAGCAGGAGGGCCGCGACGACCTCGCGCTGCGCGTCGCCGTCCAGCCGGGCGGTTGCTCCGGCCTGCGCTACCAGCTGTTCTTCGACGAGCGTTCGCTCGACGGCGACGTCGTGAAGGACTTCGGCGGCGTGAAGGTGGTCACCGACCGCATGAGCGCCCCGTACCTCGGCGGCGCCTCCATCGACTTCGTCGACACGATCGAGAAGCAGGGCTTCACGATCGACAACCCGAACGCCACCGGCTCCTGCGCCTGCGGCGACTCGTTCCACTGAGCCCCGCGCGAAGGCGGCGGACACCCGGGGTGCCCGCCGCCTTCGGCATGTCCTGAGGCTCCCTCCCGGGCGGCCCGGCCTACTTCCGCGGCACCGTGCTGCCGTCGAAGAGGTCGACGACCTCGCGGTCGCCGAGCGGCGCGTCGAGCCGCACCGTGCGCGAGAACCGTTCGGCGATCATGATGCAGGCCTTACCCGGATCCTTCCGTACCCCCGTGACCTTGACCTTCACCACCGCGCCGGACTCGTCGGCCGAGGCCGTGTAGTCGCTGCACACCCCGCCCCAGAAGCGCAGGGTCAGCTCCGTGCCCTCGGCGCGGTACGACTCGACCTTCGCCGCGGAGGCGCCCGGCGCCGCCGTCCCCGAGGGTGCGGGGGAGGCCGTACCGCCCCGCAGGTACGCCGGGTCCACCGCCGGCTGGGCCAGCACCGAGGGGCGCCGCACGCCCTCCTGCGCCACCTCGAAGAGCCAGGACGGCACCAGCGTCTGCCGCCCGGCCACGAACTGCGCCGACAACCCGAACTCGGCCTTCCGCACCTCCATCGGCCGGTGCGCGTTCGGCACACAGGGAAGCACCTGCGGCAGCGTCGGGTCGTCGCCAGGGCCGCGGGACGGCTTCGGTACCACGGTGGGGCAGTCGCCGATCCCCAGGTCACCGCCCGGACCGGGGCGCTCCAGCAGCTTGAGCGCCGCCTTCGCCGATACCACCGGATAGGTGTCGCCCCTGGTCAGCGGCGCCATCATGCCGTACCCGGTGACCAGCAGCCCGTCGGAGGCGACCCGCACCGCCGACCGCCAGCCGTGCGTGGGCAGCCCCGCCACCCGCGGGTCGGCGGTGACCGTGCGCAGCACCCCGGAGACCTCGCTCGCGTCCGTGCGCGCCTCCTTCAGCCCCAGCGCCGCGAGGACCGGCGCCGCCTTGCGCAGCGCCTCCGCCTCCGGGATCGCGAGCTCGTCCCGGGCCGGGGCGCGGCCCTTGTGCGGCGCGGCGCCGTAATACGAGTACGCCCAGGTGCCCGGCGCGTCCTTGTTCACCCGGAGCACGGGACCGCCGCCGTCCGGCGTACCGCCGGCCTTCCAGACGCCGTGGTCGGACTTCACCGTGCCGGGCACTGACAGGGCGCGGGCGAGCCGTTCCACGGCGGCGCGCGGCACACCGCCGGGCCGCTGTACCGCCGCGGAGGGGGGACCGTCCGGCAGGTCGCCCCGGACGGTGAACTCGGCGCCGGTACCGCGGGTGGCACCGTCCAGTTCGAGCGGCTCGGGTGAACCGTCCCCACTGCCGCCCGAGGCGTGCGGCACACCGCCCTCGGCGTTCGACGAGGCCCAGTAGGCGCCGCCGCCCCCGGCGGCCAGCACGGCGACGGCGACCGCCGACATCACCCACGGTGACCGGTGCGGGCGGCGCGGTCGCGTCGGCTCGCTCTCCACGATGGCTCCTTCGGCTCCGCACAGCCGCGCACAGCTGTTGACGTCCCGGTCCTTCGACCGGGGGACGCCACTTGGACGGGCCGGAGCGCCTCGCGGTTCCGGTCAGTCGGCGTACTCGGCCATGCCCTCGACGACGTGCGACGACGCGGCCGGCACCGTGATCCCGTGCAGGCTCGCGGGGCTGACCCGCGCGGCGGACTTGGTCTCCACGTGGGCCTCCCAGTGCGCGGCCATCTTGCGGCAGTCGCCGATGAGCTCGGCGAGCGACTCGGGGTCGCCGAGGGGCGCGGCGGGAAGAGGAGTGGTCATAGACACGACCATAGGCACGTGGGGTCACGGGAGAAAGCCCTACTATCGGGTAGTTTCACCATGTCGGCGCCCACCGGTCCAGCCGGTAGCGTGGACAGGGTCCCGTCCGCCGCCCGCCTCCGCAGGAGCATCCCAGCCGTGCGTATCGCAGTCACCGGCTCCATCGCCACCGACCACCTGATGACCTTCCCCGGCCGATTCGCCGACCAACTGGTCGCCGACCAGCTGCACACGGTCTCCCTCTCCTTCCTGGTCGACACGCTCGACGTACGCCGCGGTGGCGTCGGCGCGAACATCTGCTTCGGGATGGGCCAACTGGGTGTCCGGCCGATCCTCGTCGGCGCCGCGGGCTCCGACTTCGACGAGTACCGTGCCTGGCTCGACCGGCACGGCGTCGACACCGCCTCCGTGCGGATCTCCGAGGTCCTGCACACCGCGCGCTTCGTCTGCACCACGGACGCCGACCACAACCAGATCGGCTCCTTCTACACCGGCGCCATGAGCGAGGCCCGCCTCATCGAGCTGCACTCGGTCGCCGCCCGTGTCGGAGGCCTCGACCTCGTGCTCATCGGCGCCGACGACCCCGAGGCGATGCTCCGCCACACCGAGGAGTGCCGATCCCGGGGCATCTCGTGGGCGGCGGACTTCTCGCAGCAGATCGCCCGCATGAACGGCGACGAGATCCGGATACTGCTGGACGGCGCGGCCTACCTCTTCTCCAACGAGTACGAGAAGGGCCTGATCGAGTCCAAGACCGGCTGGACGGACGCGGAGATCCTCGGCCGGGTCGGCACCCGCGTCACCACGCTTGGCTCGCGCGGCGTCCGGATCGAGCGGGCCGGCGCGGAGCCGATCGTCGTGGGCTGCCCGGAGGAGGATGCCAAGGTCGACCCCACCGGCGTCGGCGACGCCTTCCGCGCGGGCTTCCTGTCCGGCCTCGCCTGGGGCGTCGACGTGGAGCGGGCGGCGCAGGTCGGCTGCATGCTGGCGACGCTGGTGATCGAGACCCTCGGCACGCAGGAGTACCAGCTGCGGCGCGCCCACTTCATGGACCGCTTCACCAAGGCCTACGGCGACGACGCCGCCGAGGAAGTCCGCACCCACCTGCGCTGACGTCCTGGAGGAGGCCG
>NZ_CBDRCM010000091.1:0-13973 GCF_965342435.1 Actinacidiphila sp. bgisy160
CGCCGGCCTCAGCTCGCCCAGATGCCGGTGATGTCGGAGGCGGAGGCGGCGTTGCCCGCGTGCGTGCTCAGACCCGCCAGGTCCTCCAGCGTGCGGAGCATGTCGTAGTGGTTGTAGGTCGTCGCGGACGACGAACCGGCCTTGACCGGCTGGCCGTACAGCACGGTCGGGATCTTGTTGCCGCTCAGCCGGTTGTCCTCGTCGAAGGTGACGACGAGCAGGCTGTTGTGGGTCTTCGCCCAGGTCGCGTAGGCGCCCAGCTTGTTCTTCAGCCAGGTGTCACCGGTGGACACCGAGCAGTCGTGCATGTCGCTGCACAGGTTCGGCACCACGAAGGAGACCTTGGGCAGGGTGGTGAAGTCGGTCGGGAACTGCGCGAAGGTCTTCGCCGTCGAGGTCGGGACGTTGCTGAAGGCGAACCACGGGTTGTGCTTGCGGGCGTAGTCGCCGCTGCTGCAGGTGGTCGAACCCTGGCTGGGCAGCGTCTCGTTGTAGCTGGCCCAGCTCTTGCCGGCGGCGATCAGCTCGGAGGCGAGGTTGGGCTTGGAGCTGAAGCCGGGGGTGTAGCAGCCGTCGTCGGTGACGCCCTGGTTGCTTCCCGAGAAGATCTGCAGGTAGTTGGGCTGGCTCGGGTGCGTGACGCCGTACGACTGCGTCAGGCTGGCGCCGCCCGCCTTCAGGGTGTTGTTGATGTAGGGGGCGCTGGAGCTTCCGATGACCTGGTTGTAGGCGTGGTTCTCGAACATCACCACGACCACGTGGTCGGGGTTCGGGACGCTGCCGGCCGCGTGGGCGGTCTCGGCGCCGCCGAGCCCGGCCCACAAGCCGAGGGAGGCGGCGGCGACGCCGAGGACGGAAGTGAGGGCGGTAACGGCGCGACGGGGGCGGGGCAGGGACCAGCCGGACACGGCGGACCTCCGGGAAGGGGGACGGGGGATTGGCGCCGCGCCAGGTTAGAAGGGGGCCGTGGACGCCCGAAGCGCCGCGGAGGTGAAGGTCCGGGGAACGGTGGCTACGTTCCGGATCTCGAGGTCAAGCGCAGGCAAAAGGGCCCGGGGAACGCAACTCGCGCTCCCCGGGCCCTTGCTGTCAGGACGTCACTTGACGTACGTGATGCCGTCCGTGGTGATCGCCGGGCGGCCGGAGGTGCCGACGACGACGACCTTCAGCGTGTGCTTGGCGCTGGTGCTCCAGGTCTTGGACCAGATCGTCTGCCGGTAGGCGGTGGTGGAGGACTTGAGGTCCACCGTTGCCGCCTTGACCCCGTCGACGTAGACGTACGCCTGGCCGGAGGTCGAGGCCCGGGAGACCACCCAGCCGACCGAGCGGCCGGTGAACGTCCAGGTCAGGCTGGCGTTCTTCGAGGACGAGGTGTACGACTTCCCGCCGAGGTAACTGGTGGAGCTCTTCGTCGACCAGGTACCGGACTTCGTCGCCGAGGTCTCCTGCAGGATCGCCGCCGTGCGGCTCACCGAGGCGGTGGTGTAGTTACCGGCGGCGTCGGTGGCCTTCAGGCTGTACGTGACCGCGGTGTTCACCTTGCCCGAGGTGCTCCACGAGGTGGTGGTCGGGCCGAAGGTGGCCGTGCTGGGGGCGGTCGCCGCGACGCTCTTGAGCGCGCCGTTGTCGGCGGCCTTCCAGGTCACGGAGACCGGCACGGCGGTGCTGGACACCGTGGCGTTGCGGATCTTCACCGCGGGCGCGGTGGTGAACGTGGGCTTCGTCGTGTCGCCGACCACGCTGTACGAACTCGCCGACGTCGCCGTCTTGTTGTTGATGTGGACGGCGCGCACGGTCACGGTGTGCTTGCCCGCCGGGACCGTGATGGCCGCGGAGGTGGCGGTCCGGGAGGCGGTGGCCGCGACGGCGCCGTCGACCAGGACCTCGAACCGCTTGACGACGGTGTACGGGGTGGACTCCTTCCACGAGACCGTCGCCGTGCTCTTGGTGTAGTACGAGGACCCGGAGAGCGTGGCGCCGCTGACCCCGTTCAGCGTCGGCGCGGCGACCGCGGCCGCGTAGGAGCGGATGGTGGCCAGCTTGTCGTAGAGGTTCTGGCCGGGGCAGGCGGTGGCGAAGCCGTCGCGGTGCCCGGAGATCGGGTTGAACGTGTACGACTTGCCGTAGACCCACGGCGGGCTGTCCTTCGCGCCCTCGACCAGGGTCTGCGTCTTGCTGCCGGGGTTGGGGTTGATCCCGTACTGGCCGAGCTTCCACGCGGACAGCGCCGCGATCGAGCCGAGCATCTTGGAGGAGATGGGCGTGGCCGGGACGCCGTTGATGACCTGGAAGGTGCCGATCGTGGCGATACCCCAGCTGCGCGTGTTGAAGCCGTAGGTCTGCGCTCCGATGACCGGCAGGTCCAGGCCGCCGTAGCGGCCCTCGAAGAGAGTGCCGCACTTGTCGACGAGGGCGTTGTAGCCGATGTCGCGCCACTTCTGCGACAGGTGGTACGCGTAGATCCACCGCACGATCGAGGCCGAGTCGGCGCAGCTGTAGCTGGCGGCGGTGTCGGTGTGGTGGACGAAGACCACGTTCACCTTGTCCGCGTAGGACGGATCGCCGGCCTCCCGCTTCGACTCGTCCGCACCCCAGCCGGCCCGGCTCACGATGGCCGGCTTCGCCACGGTGGAGGCCGGGGCGGTCGGCCGGGTCGAGCTCGGCGACGGGGAGGTGGACGTGCTCGGGGACGTGCTCGGTGACGCACTCGTGGGCGCACTCGTGGACGCCGAGGAGCCGGGGGCCGGGGCCGAGGTCGACGGGGCCGCCGTGTCGCTCGGCGAGGAATCGGCCGGGTCCGGCGTCGCGGTGTCGGACGGCGAGTCGGTCACGGAGGGGTCGGCCTGTGGGCTCGTGGTGTCCTCGGCGTCCGCCGCGAAGGCGACCGGTGCCATGGCGACGTCGGTGCGGCTCTTCTTGGCGTCACCCACCAGCTCCAGTTGGAGCCCCTTGGGGAGGGTGCCGGAAGCGCCGTCCTCGGAGACGACCTTGAGTTCGACGCCGTTGGACAGGCCCACGTACAGGGGGGCCGAACCGCCCCGGGTGGCGCCCTCGGTCTTCGGGTCGGGAGCGTCGTCGTAGTGCGGGTCGACCGAGTGCCAGTCGGACCACGCGCCGGTCTTCACGGAACGGGTGCGCACTTGTACCGTTCCGTCCAACTTGGTGCGCGGGTCGTCCCACGTCACACCGAGCAGGCCGAAGGTCTCGGTCTCGCGCCGCGACAGGGTGCGCTCCCCGCCCTCGCCCTTGAGGTCGAGTGACTGGACCGCACTGGGCACCGGTCCCTTCGAGGCCGCCGACGAGGCGGTTCCCTCCGGGCCGCTCGCCACGGACGCGGCGGTGATGACACCGGCCCCTCCGAGCACGACCGCCCCGACCGCGAGCCAGGCACGCCCGCGCAGACGTATTCGTCGCATGTTCTCTTCCCCGCCCCGTCCCACCCCTGGGTAGCCGTGGGTACCGGTGATTGATGTTTTAAACCTCTGAAACGGCAAGCGCTTTATACCAGATGGACCAGAGCGGCCTCACACCGCGGGACGATCAGTGCCGAAGCGGGCATACCGCCAGGTAACGGAGCCAGGGCAGGGCGGATACTCTCTCTAGGGCGGATCGGGCCGGCCGGGAGCACCGGGAAAGGCAGGCGGCGTGCTGGAAGGGCGACGGGACACCAGGTTCGGGCGGCTGCTGCGGCACGGCTTCGGCGACGCCGTGGCCGCCGAGGCGCTGCTGGGCGGCGAGCAGCTCGCCCCGGTCCGCAGCGACCCGGTCCTGCTCGACGCGCTGGGCGCCACCGCCGACCCCGACCAGGCGCTCGCCTCCCTCGTACGGCTCGTCGAGGCCCTCGACCCCGGGGAGCGGCGCACCCTCCTCGACACGCTCACCACGGCCAAGCCGCTGCGCGACCGGCTGCTCGGGGTGCTCGGCGCCTCCGCCGCCCTGGCCGACCACCTGACCCGGCATCCGCGCGACTGGCACGCCCTGGTCACCTACGAGCACGCCGACCTGCACCCGGGGACCACGGAGTTCGAGCGGGGGCTGGCCGGGGCCGACGATCCCGAGTCGCTGCGCGTGGCCTACCGGCGCTGCATGCTGGGCATCGCCGCCCGCGACGTGTGCGGCACCAGCGACCTGGTGCAGACCGCCGCGGAGCTCGCCGACCTCGCCACCGCGACGCTGCGCGCCGCCCTGGCCATGGCCGAGGCGGAGGCGCCGGCCGACGCCGCGCTGTGCCGGCTGGCGGTGATCGGCATGGGCAAGTGCGGCGGTCACGAGCTCAACTACATCTCCGACGTCGACGTCATCTTCGTGGCCGAGGCCCGCCCCGACGCCGAGGAGGCCATGGCGCTGCAGGCCGCCACCCGGCTGGCCTCGCGCATGATGCGGGTCTGCTCCGACACCACCGTCGAGGGCAGCATCTGGCAGGTCGACGCCAATCTGCGCCCCGAGGGCCGGCGCGGCCCGCTGGTGCGCACCCTCTCCAGCCATCTGGCCTACTACAAGCGCTGGGCCAAGACCTGGGAGTTCCAGGCGCTGCTCAAGGCCCGCCCGGTCGCCGGCGACCCGGCGCTCGGCCAGGAGTACGTCGAGGCGCTGTCGCCCATGGTGTGGCAGGCCGCCGAACGCGAGCACTTCGTCCAGGACGTGCAGGAGATGCGGCGCCGGGTCGTGGAGAACATCCCCGTCGCGCACCTGGACCGGGAGCTCAAGCTCGGCCCCGGCGGCCTGCGGGACGTGGAGTTCGCGGTCCAGCTGCTGCAGCTCGTGCACGGCCGCACCGACCCGACGCTGCGCAGCGGCACCACCCTGACGGCGCTGTCCCAGCTGGCCGCCGGCGGTTACGTGGGGCGGGCGGACGCGGCGGCGCTCGACACCTCCTACCGTTTCCTGCGGACGATGGAGCACCGCATCCAGCTCCACAAGCTGCGCCGCACCCACCTGGTGCCGGAAAACGTGGCCGACCTGCGGCGGCTCGGCCGCTCCCTGGGCTTCCGGGCGGACCCGGTGACGGAGCTGCAGCGGGAGTGGCGGCGGCACGCGCGGGAGGTGCGCCGTCTGCACGAGAAGCTCTTCTACCGGCCGCTGCTCGACGCGGTCGCCCAGCTCGCCCCCGGCGAGGTCGGCCTGTCCACGGACGCGGCCAAGCAGCGCCTGGAGGCGCTCGGCTACGCGGACCCCGCCGCCGCCCTGCGCCATCTGGAGGCGCTGGCCTCGGGGGTCAGCCGCAAGGCCGCCATCCAGCGGACCCTGCTGCCCGTGCTGCTCGGCTGGTTCGCCGACTCCGCCGACCCCGACGCCGGTCTGCTGAACTTCCGGAAGGTCAGTGACGCGCTGGGCCGCACCCCCTGGTACCTGCGGCTGCTGCGGGACGAGGGCGCCGCCGCCGTCAACCTCGCGCGGGTACTGTCCTCCGGGCGGCTCGCCCCCGACCTGCTCATGCGGGCTCCCGAGGCGGTCGCCCTGCTCGCCGACGACGAGGGGCTCCAACCTCGCACCCGCGCCGCTCTGGACCAGGAGGTGCTGGCGGCGGTCCACCGCGCGGACTCCGCCGAGCAGGCCGTCGCCGCGGTCCGCGGGGTACGCCGCCGCGAGCTGTTCCGCACCGCGGCCGCGGACCTCGTCGGAGTCCACCGCGACGACCCCGACGCCATCGGCGCCGCCCTCACCGATCTCAACGCCGCCGCCGTCACCGGGGCCCTGCAGGCCGCGGTGGGCGCCGTGGAGGCGGCCGAGGGGGAGCCCCTGCCGACCCGGTTCGCCGTGATCGGCATGGGCCGCTTCGGCGGCCACGAACTGAGCTACGGCTCCGACGCGGACGTCCTGTTCGTCCACGAGCCGCACGAGGGTGTCGACGGGCACCGGGCCGCCCGCTCCGCGCTCAAGGTCGCCAACGAGCTGCGCCGGCTGCTGCAGATCCCCACCACCGACCCGCCGCTGCTCATCGACGCCGACCTGCGCCCCGAGGGCAAGAGCGGACCGCTGGTGCGCACGCTCGGCTCGTACGCCGCGTACTACCGGCGCTGGTCGCTGGTTTGGGAGAGCCACGCCCTGCTCCGCGCCGAACCGGTCGCCGGCGACGAGGACCTGGGCCACCGCTTCATCGGCCTCGTCGACCCGCTGCGCTATCCGGCCGACGGGCTCCCGGAGGAGGCGGTCCGCGAGATCCGCCGGCTCAAGGCCCGCATGGAGGCCGAGCGGCTGCCGCGCGGCGCGGACCCGACGACCCACGCCAAGCTGGGGCGGGGCGGGCTCAGCGACGTCGAGTGGACCGTGCAGCTGCTGCAGCTGCAGTACGGCGCGCGGTTCCCCGGGCTGCGGACCACCCGCACCCGGTCGGCTCTGGCCGCGGCCGCGGCGGCGGGACTGGTGCCCGCCGAGGACGCCGAGGTCCTGGACGCCGCCTGGATCCTGGCGAGCCGGATGCGCAACGCCGTCATGCTCGTGCGGGCCCGCGCCGGCGACACCTTCCCCGGCGACGGGAAGGAACTGGCCGCGGTGGGGCGCTATCTCGGCCACGAGCCGGGCCACGTGGGCGACATGGTCGAGGAGTACCGCCGCACCACGCGCCGCGCCCGCGCGGTGGTGGAGCGCCTCTTCTACGGCACGTAGCCCGTGCCGCCGTCCGGTTACGCCGTGGCGACCCGCACCTGGCGCGGCAACCGGTAGGCGAGGCCACCGTAGACCGCCCAGGAGGCGGCGAAGCCGACACCGAGGCAGAGCGTGCCGCCGGCGGCGTCGAGCCAGAAGTGGTTGGCGGTGGAGACGATGACGAGCAGGGTGACGACCGGGTAGAGCACGCCCAGCACCCGCACCCAGGCCCACCGCGCGAGCATCGCAATGGTGATGCCGCACCACAGCGACCAGCCGATGTGCATCGACGGCATGGCCGCGTACTGGTTGGAGACGTGCGCCAGGTCGCCCGACGCCATCGACCCCCAGGTGTGGTGGATCTTCACGGTGTCGATGAAGCCGCCGCCCTCCATCAGCCGGGGCGGCGCCAGGGGGAAGAAGTAGTATCCGAGCAGCGCGATGCCGGTCGTCACGAAGAGCACCAGGCGGGTGGGCGCGTAGCGCCCGGGGTGCCTGCGGAAGAGCCAGACGAGCACTGTGAGGGTGACGACGAAGTGGAGCGTCGCGTAGTAGTAGTTCATACCGACGATGAGCCACGTCACGGAGTTCACGGCTTGATTGAGCGCGTGCTCGAAGGCGAGCCCGAGGGACCGTTCCAGGTACCAGACGTGGCTCGCGTTCCGCATGGCGTCGTCCTGCTGCTCCGGCACGGCGTTGCGTACCAGTGAGTAGATCCAGTAGCTGACGGCGATCAACAGGATCTCGAACCACAGCCGGGGCCGGCGTGGTGCCAGCAGCCCGTTGCCCGCCGTCGCTCCATCGGTGTCACGGGAATCGATGGAGCGCGGTGATACCCCGCCACTGCGGTGGGCCATGATCTTCGCGGTCGATTCCCCCATGGGGCGATAGTCTGCCATGCGGTCCCGTGCCGTCCGATCAACCCCCGGTGGGATTGCGTGCATCCCGCGTACGCCTCCCGGCCGACTGCTGCGCGGGTACGGCTGCCCCCGCCTTGGGACCTGATGCCGTAGAACCGCGGACGACCAGTTCGGGCAGGAAGACGAACTCGCTGTGCGGGGCCGGGGTACCGCCGACCTCCTCCAGCAGCGCGCGCACGGCGGCCTGGCCCATGGCCGTGACGGGCTGCCGGATGGTGGTGAGCGGCGGATCGGTGAAGGCGATGAGCAGGGAGTCGTCGAAGCCCACGACGGAGACGTCCCCGGGGACGGACAGCCCCCGCTGCCGCGCGGCGCGCACGGCCCCGAGCGCCATCATGTCGGAGGCGCACACCACGGCCGTGCAGCCGGAGTCGATCAGGCCGGAGGCGGCCGCTTGGCCACCCTCGAGGGTGAACAGCGAGTGCTGGATACGGTCGGCCGCCTCGTCCGCGGGTATGCCGAGCACCTCCTCCATGCTGCGCAGGAAGCCCTCGATCTTGCGCTGCACGGGGACGAACCGCTTGGGACCGACCGCCAGTCCGATCCGCTCGTGGCCGAGTGCGGCCAGATGGGTGACGGCCAGCCGCATCGCACCGCGGTCGTCGGGCGAGACGAACGGCGCCTTGATCTTGCCGGAGAAGCCGTTGATCAGGACGAAGGGCACGCCCTGGCCGTGCAGCCGGTCGTAGCGCCCCACGTCGGCGGTGGAGTCGGCGTGCAGCCCGGAGACGAAGATGATCCCGGCGACGCCGCGCTCGACGAGCATCTCGACGAGTTCGTCCTCGGTCGAGCCGCCCGGGGTCTGGGTGGCCAGCACCGGGGTGTACCCCTGCCGGGTCAGGGCCTGCCCGATGACCTGGGCGAAGGCCGGGAAGATCGGGTTCTCCAGCTCCGGGGTGATGAGTCCGACCAGCCCGGCGCTGCGTTGCCGCAGCCGAACCGGCCGTTCGTACCCCAGCAGGTCGAGGGCGGCCAGCACGGACTGACGGGTGGCGGCGGAGACCCCTGGCTTGCCGTTGAGGACACGGCTGACGGTCGCTTCGCTCACCCCCGCCTGGGCTGCGATGTCGGCAAGCCTTGCGGTCACAGGATTGGACTGTACCGGTCGCATCTCAGATCGCCCACCAGATGCACGAATCAGCCGGAAGACGGACGGATCCGCCGGCGAACGCGACGGGCTCCGAGGAGAGCACCGGCCGCCCTGGCACGGGGAGTTCGACCGGCGCCGGATTGACGTTGACCGTGCACACCAGGCCGGGCCGGGAGAACGCCAGCACCCCCTCGGGGGCGTCCAGCCAGCGCATCGGACCGTCGCCGAGGCCGGGCAGTTCACGGCGCAGCCGCAGGGCCGAGCGGTACAGCTCCAGCGTGGAGTCGGGGTCGCCGGCCTGCGCCTGGACGCTCAGCCCGCCCCAGCCCGCGGGCTGCGGCAGCCAGCTGCCGGCCGGGCCGAAGCCGTGGCTGGGGCCGTCGGTGGTCCACGGGATCGGCACCCGGCAGCCGTCGCGCAGTCCGTCCTGGCCGTTGTCGCGGAAGAAGGAGGGGTCCTGGCGGACCTCGTCCGGCAGGTCGGTGACCTCCGGCAGGCCCAGCTCCTCGCCCTGGTAGACGTATACGGAACCGGGCAGCGCGAGCATCAGCAGCGCCGCGGCCCGGGCCCGGCGCAGCCCGGTCGCGCCGCCGCCGTAGCGGGTGACGTGCCGGACGACGTCGTGGTTGGAGAGCACCCAGGTGGTGGGGGCGCCGACGGAGACGGTGGCGGCGAGGGACTCCTCGATCACCGCGCGCATCGCCCCGGCCTCCCACGGGCACTGCAGGAAATGGAAGTTGAAGGCCTGGTGCAGCTCGTCGGGGCGCACGTACAGCGCCATGCGCCCGGCGTTGGGCGCCCAGGCCTCGGCGACGCCGATGCGCTCGGCCGGCAGCGCCTCGTGCCGCGGGCCGGGGGAGTAGGAGTCGAGCAGCCGGCGCCAGGCGCGGTGGATCTCGTGCACCCCGTCCTGGTCGAAGAAGGGGAGCACCTGCGAGCCGATCATCTTGACCTGCTCCTTGTGACCGATGTCGGGCAGGCCGGCCGCCTTGACCATGCCGTGGGCGACGTCGATGCGGAAGCCGTCGACGCCCAGGTCCAGCCAGAAGCGCAGGACGGCGTCGAACTCCGCGCGGACCTCCGGGTGGTCCCAGTCGAGGTCGGGCTGCTCGGGCGCGAAGAGGTGGAGGTACCAGTCGCCGTCCGCGACCCGGGTCCAGGCGGGGCCGCCGAAGACCGACTCCCAGTCGTTGGGCGGCAGTTCGCCGTGCTCGCCCTTGCCGGGGCGGAAGTGGTAGCGCTCGCGGGCCGGCCCCCCGCGCCGGTCCGCGAGCGCCGCCCGGAACCACGCGTGCCGGTCGGAGGTGTGGTTCGGGACGATGTCGACGATCACGCGCAGGCCCAGCTCGTGGGCGGTGCGGATGAGCGCGTCGGCGTCCGCGAGGGAGCCGAAGAGGGGGTCGACGCTGCGGTAGTCGGCGACGTCGTAGCCGCCGTCCGCCTGGGGCGAGGCGTAGAAGGGGGTCAGCCAGACCGCGTCCGCGCCCAGTTCCGCCAGGTACGGCAGCCGGTCCCGGATGCCGGGCAGGTCGCCCACGCCGTCACCGTCGCCGTCGGCGAAGGAGCGGACGTACACCTGGTAGATGACGGCGCTGCGCCACCAGCCGGGCGCGCGCTCCTCGGGGGTGGCCGGGGTCTCGTCGGTCGCGTCGTGGATGGCGGAGGCGAGCTCTTGGGTCATGTCGGTCCCTCGTGAGTCGGCGCCGGTCCCTGCCGATGATTCCGATCCACCGCTCGATCGGCAATGCCTTTCAAGAATTTGCGGAAGATCGTGCAACGGTTTCCAGGCTGCTGAGATTCCCACGTCACGTCTCCTCTGTGCAACTGCGAGGACACACGGATGTAACGATCGGAAGATCTTGCAAGTCTTTGCAGCAAGGCCTTTCGTCGGGCTTTCATCCCTGTTACGTTCCTCGACAGCCCGGCGGCCGCAATGGCGCAGTCGGCAGGAGGGACGCGTTTACGCGCCCCGCACCATCACGGGCTTTCATCCTGGAGGAGATCACATGCGGCGTGGCATAGCGGCCACCGCGCTGGTTGCGGCGCTCGGGCTTGCGGCGACGGCTTGCGGCGGCGACGACGGCGGCAGTGACAAGGCCGGCGGTCCCGTCACCGTCACCTGGTGGGACACCTCGAACGCGACGAACGAGGCGCCGACCTACAAGGCCCTGATCGCGGACTTCGAGAAGGCCAACCCGAAGATCAAGGTCAAGTACGTCAACGTCCCGTTCGACCAGGCGCAGAACAAGTTCCAGACGGCCGCCGGCAGCAAGGGCGCCCCGGACGTCATCCGCGCCGAGGTCGGCTGGACCGCCTCCTGGGCGAAGTCCCAGTTCCTCGCGCCGCTGGACGGCACCCCGGCGCTGGACAACCAGGACGACATCAACCCGTCCCTGCTCAAGCAGGCCCAGTACGAGGGCAAGACCTACGGTGCCCCCATCGTCACCGACACCCTCGCGCTGATGTGGAACAAGGAGCTGCTGAAGAAGGCCGGCTTCGACAAGGCCCCCGCCACCTGGGACGAGCTGAAGGCCGTCGCCAAGGCGGTCAAGGCGAAGGACAAGGTCGACGGCTTCTGGATGCGCGCCGACTCGTACTACGAGCTGCCCTTCCTCTTCGGTGAGGGCACCGACATGGTCGACGCCGCGGCGAAGAAGATCACGATCAACTCGCCCGAGGCCGTCAAGGCCGTCGACGTGAGCAAGTCCGTGCTCGCCTCCCCCGGTGTCCACAAGCTGGACGTGACCGCCGACTCCTACGCCCACATGCAGGACGCGTTCAAGACCGGCAAGGTCGCCATGATCATCCAGGGCCCCTGGGAGCTGACCAACATCTACGAGGGTGCGGCCTTCTCCGACAAGGCCAACCTGGGCATCTCCTCCGTCCCGGCCGGCTCCACCGGCAAGGCCGGCGCCCCCACCGGCGGCCACAACCTGGCCGTCTACGCCGGCTCGGACAAGGCCCACCAGGAGGCCGCCCAGAAGTTCGTCGGCTTCATGACCTCGGGTGAGGCCCAGGCCAAGATCACGCTGAAGAACGGCACCCTGCCGACCCGCACCTCCGCCTACACCGCCGAGGTCAAGGCCGCTCCCGGTGTCGCCGACTTCCAGTCGATCCTCGCCGACGTCGCCCGCCCGCGTCCGGAGCTGGCGGAGTACAGCTCGCTGTTCGCCGACTTCAACACCGGCCTGACCAACATCCTCCAGAACAAGGTCAGCACCCAGAAGGGTCTGGACGCGACCGCCGAGGCCTACAAGAAGCTCGTCAAGGACTTCCAGTAAGGCCCTGAGCCGTCCGGTCCGCCTCCCCGAAGCCGGGAGGCGGGCCGGACGGCCCGCCCGCGTCCGCACGCAATGGTTCCCCGCCGCGTGACGCGGCTGTACCAACCTCTGCGAACCTCTCGAAAAGGTGCCGAAGATGACCGTCGCCGTCCAGGGCGGGACCCGGAAGACCAAGCGTGGCGCCGCGCCGCGCCCCGGTCCGCTCAGCCGCATCCGGCAGTCGTACAACCGCAACTGGTATGCCTGGGCCATGGTGGCGCCGGTCGTCGCCGTCATCGGCGTGCTGGTGCTCTACCCCCTGGTCCGCGGCATCTACCTGTCGCTGACCGACGCCAACAGCCAGAACGTCGGGCGGACGATCGGCGTCAACAAGATCCCGGACTCCTTCTCCTGGGTCGGCTTCAAGAACTACACGGAGATCCTCTCCGGGGCGGACCACCAGTTCTGGCCGCACTTCACCTGGACCATCCTCTGGACCGTGATCTGCGTCACCCTGCACTACGGCCTCGGCCTCGGCCTCGCCATGCTGCTGAACCGCAAGCTGCGCGGCCGCACCTTCTACCGGATGGTCCTGATCCTGCCCTGGGCCGTCCCCACCTTCGTCACCGTCTTCTCCTGGCGGCTGATCCTCGCCGACGACGGCGGCATCCTGAACACCGTGCTGGACTGGGCCCACCTGCCCACGCCCGCCTGGCTCAGCGACTCCTTCTGGCAGAAGACCTCCGCCATCCTCGTCAACACCTGGGTCGGCGTGCCCTTCATGATGGTCTCGCTGCTCGGCGGCCTGCAGTCGATCCCGAGCGAGCTGTACGAAGCCGCCGAGATGGACGGCGCCACCCCGTGGCAGCGCTTCCGCTTCGTCACCCTCCCCGGGCTGCGTTCGGTGAGCAGCACGGTGATCCTGCTCGGCGTCATCTGGACCTTCAACCAGTTCGTCGTCATCTTCCTGCTGTTCGGCGCCAGTGCGGGCCAGGACGCCCAGATCCTGGTCACCTGGGCCTACCGCCTCGGCTTCGGGCAGGACCCGCGCGACTACGCCGGCTCGGCCGCGTACGGCGTGATCATCCTGTCCATGCTCATCGTCTTCGCCTCCGTCTACCGGCGCTGGCTGGCCCGCAACGAGAACGCCACCGCCTGACGGCCGGCCCGGCCAGGACACCAGCCACGACGAGAGAGAGGCAGCCACCCCCCATGAGCACCACCGCAGACCTTCCCGTCACGGGAGCCACCCAGCACCCGGGCCCCGCCGCGGGCTCGCGCACCTCCGCCGGACGCCGGCCCCGGGGCCGCGGGGAGCGCAGCCGCCGCGCCTCGGTGCTGATCCACGCCGTCCTGCTCTTCGCGAGCTTCATCGCGGCCTTCCCGGTCCTGTGGATCGCCTGGGTCTCCTTCGGCCCGGACAAGACCGACTTCCTCCACCCGGCCGCGATCGCGGGCAAGTTCAGCTTCGAGAACTACACCAAGGTGCTCGGCGACACGAACTTCCTGCAGTGGTTCGTGAACTCCATGATCGTCGCCCTGGGCACCTGCGTGCTCGGCGTGTTCATCGCCGCCAGCGCCGGCTACGCGGTCTCCCGGATGCGCTTCCCCGGCCACCGGCAGCTGATGTGGACCTTCCTGGTGACCCAGATGTTCCCGGTCGCCATCCTGATCGTGCCGCTGTACAACATCCTGGCCGGCCTGGACCTGCTGGACACCTACTGGGCGCTCATCCTGGTCTACTGCACCACCGCGGTGCCGTACTGCGCCTGGCTGCTCAAGGGCTACTTCGACACCATCCCGCAGGAGATCGACGAAGCCGGCCGGGTCGACGGCCTCACCCCGTTCGGCACCTTCTACCGGCTGATCCTCCCGCTGGCGCGGCCGGGCCTGGCGGTGGCGGCCTTCTACACCTTCCTCACCGCCTGGGGCGAGGTCGCCTACGCGTCGGTCCTCATGCTCGGCGACGACAAGTACACCCTCGCCGTCGGACTGACCACCTTCATCAGCGAGCACGACAACCAGTGGGACCTGATGGCGGCCACCTCCGTGCTCATCGCCCTCCCCGCGTCCGGGTTCTTCTACATCGTCCAGCGTCACCTGGTCACCGGCCTCACC
>NZ_CBDRCM010000092.1:0-13221 GCF_965342435.1 Actinacidiphila sp. bgisy160
AGCCAGCACCCACACCCTCCACCTGCCCGACACCGAACTGACCACCGACACCACCGGTGCCGTCGCCTCCTGCCAGCGCTACTACAGCCAGGCCGGCGCACCCACCGTGATGCGCGCCATCACCCGCGGAACCGGCGACCCCGCGCTGACCGCGATGGTCACCGACCACCACGGCACCGCCACCGCCACCATCGCACTGTCCACCGGGCAGGCCATGCAACGCCAAAAGAGCGACCCCTTCGGCGTCCCCCGTACCGAAGACAGCAACTGGCGCTCCCACCGCGGCTACCTCGGCGGCACCGACGACACCACCACCGGCCTCACCCACCTCGGCGCCCGCGAATACGACCCCGACACCGGCCGCTTCATCTCCGCAGACCCCATCCTCGACATCGCCCGCCCCCTCAGCCTCAACGGCTACGCCTACAGCGCCAACAACCCCGTCACCCTCACAGACCCCTCCGGCATGGACTACGGCTGTGGTCCAAGTGCAGGTGCCTGCCTGCCCGCGGACCCGGACGCCAACGCCGGCCACTGCCCGCCCTTCTGCAGCGCGGACGGCAAGCCCCACGGCCCAAGCACCGGTGGTATGTACAACGGAGGCAACGTCAACCCCAACGGCACCTCGGGCGGCGGAACCGTCTCAGTAACTATCACCAGCACCGTGTCGCAGAACTGCAACTGGCAGTGCAAGGCAAAGGGCTGGGCGCAAGACCACATCGAAGTCGTTACCTTCGCCACCGAGATCGTTGTCGATGCTGGCTGTGGTGTAGGAGTTGCCGCCGCTGGTGTAGCAACTGGTGGCACCGGCCTCGCTCTCGCTGCTGGCTGTGCTGCCCTCGGCGGCCTGGCCAGCTCATGGGTCGGAAACTACCTCGATCCCAACGCAGACCACAGCGACGCCGGATATCTCAAAGCCGAAGTAACCGGCGGCGCTACAAGTGCCGCATACGCCGTAACCGGCTACGGAGCCGGTGTGGCGCTAGAGAAGGGCGCGACAGCTCTCGCTTCAAAACTCCTCGCCAAGGAGACAAAGGCAGCAGCTCACTCGCCAACCGTCTGCTTCCGGAGTTTCAGCCCAGATACCTTGGTCCTTATGGGCGATGGCACCACAAAGCCCATCGCGAAGATCAAGCTCGGCGACGAGGTCGAAGCTGCCGACCCGGAAACCGGTAAACATCAGGGCCCGCGCAACGTTGCTGCAACGCTCGTGCACAAGGACGATGACCTGGTAGACCTCAGGGTTCAGGACAAGAGCGGCAAGATCAGCACAATCCACGCGACAGCCAACCACCCCTTCTGGGACGCCACTGCCCACACCTGGACTGAAGCCGGTCAACTCGAAACAGGCCACCTGCTCAGCACCGCAGGTGATCACCGTGTTCTGCTCGCTGGAGTAGCCCTCCGGTATGGCGTGGCCCACATGTACAACCTCACAGTCGCTGACTTGCACACGTACTATGTACTGGCAGGGGCCACGCCGATCCTCGTTCACAATAGTGGGCCGGGGTGTGGATCCGTTTGGATCGATTCGAACAGGGTGCCTCATCATTTCAAGCATGCCGCTGACTTCGGGGTTACTGCAAAGGAGAGCAAGGCGAGCAAGCAGGCATTCGTGAACGCCTTGCAGGATTTTGTCAAGCATCCGGGGAACGTCCAGATATCGGGGACTTATCGTGGGACGCCTGCCCGACACTACGTGGATCTCAACACTGGACGCCACGTCTCGGTGGATATCGAGTCGGGCGAGATGCTTGGGGCGTGGAAATCGGATGTGAATTCAGACCAGTTCTGGTACCTGACCATGCAAGGGAAGCTATAGATGGCCACGTTGGAGCCCTTCCTGGTACTCGCGGAGGCTGTTTCCGAAGGGAGGATCTCCCCTTCAGAGTTCTCCCTTGTTTGCCTCCCCCTGTACAAGGGGTATGGCGGTCCGTATCCGTCTCCCGAGCACTATCAGGCGGCGACAGATCTCTTTTATGTCGCGCATGACTACGATTCAGCCGGCATCGGTATGCCGGACCTACTGAACGATGACCAGGTTCGCCTGAAGGCGGCTGATATCGCGAGGCGAATGAGGCTACTCGTGCAGTAGCCAAATTCGAAGAGGCAGATTTGGTGGAAGAGTGGGTGGGTCTCTCGGTTCTGGGCCGAGGGACCCACCTGTGATCTTTTGACGGCGACGCTGACGGCAACGCAGCCGGACGCAGACGGCCCCACGAGGCAGCTCGTGGGGCCGTCGGCATTCCTGAAGGCACGCAGTGCTACGAACTGGCGTCGGTCTTGAGGGCGTCGGTGAGGGTGTTGATGGCGGCTTGCTGGAGGCGGGGGCGGACGTGGGCGTAGACGGCGGCGGTGACGCCGATGTGGGCGTGTCCGAGGAGCTCCTTGATGACGACGAGTTCGACGCCCTGTTCCAGGAGGAGTGTTGCGGCGGTGTGCCTGAGGTCGTGGAAGCGGATGCGGCGGAGGCCGGCCTTGCGGAGGAGCGTGGTGAAGGCGCGGGTGAGGTTGGGGGGTCGATCGGTCGACAGGGTCCCTTGCATGATCGAGGTCTGTCCGGATTCATCCGGTGATGCCGAGGGCGGCCAGGGGCCTTCGCCAGTCGCGGGCGGTGTGACGTAGGGCGGCGGCGATGTTGGTGTGGCCGTCCTGACGGTGGACACCGATGGCGAGGTTGCGCAGGCCGGCCATGATGCGCGGGAGATGGCCGACATGGATCTTGGAGTCGTCCTCGCGGAACGTGCGGTCACGGACGTGGTGGAGAAGATTTTCGATCTTCCAGTGGCCTCTGATCCAGTCCGCGATCTGGGCGCCGGTAACCGCGCCGGGCGGCAGACTGGTGATCAGGTAGACGCGCTCGATGGTGAGCTTGCCGCTCGTGAAGTCCTTCCTCCAGCGCACGACTTGAAGGGCCTGGCGGGCGTCGGGGTAGTCGAGGTGGGCGAAGGCGGCGGTCTTCAGCCGCCGGATCTCCAGGCGGTGGTGGGCCCGGGTGCGGTCGTAGTGGTCGAGCGTGATCTCGCGCCAGGGCAGACGGCGGACGCGGTCGAATAGCCCGGGATGGTTGGCCTTGACCTGGGCGATGTAGTGGGCACCACACTCGCGGAGGTAGGTGCCGTGAGCGTGCTGGGTGAGCAGCGCGTCGGCGGTGATGACCGTACCGGTCAGGTCGACGCTGTCCAGCAGGGGCCGGAAGGCGGGGATCTCGTTGCTCTTGTCGGCGACCTGACGCTGGGCCAGGACGTGACCGATGTGGTCCATCGCGGCAAGCTGGGTGACGTGCTTGGCGGTGGCGGTGCGCGAGCCACGCAGGGCTTTGCCGTCAACAGCGATCGCCCGCAGTCCGGGGCCGGCTGGGGCGGCGCGGGCACTGAGGAAGGCGCCGATTGCCTGGTCCAGGGCGTCACCGTCGAGCTGGACGAGGAGACGGCGCAGGGTGTGTGGGTGCGGGACGGACACGGTGCCGGAGAGCGGGTCGGTGGGGAAGCCGAGAGCCCGGCAGGCCCACGCGGGGAGGTCGCTGATCCATTCCGTGATCGCGGTGAGCGAGCGGGCGCCGGCCAGGACACCCGCCGCGGCCGCGGTGACCAGGGCGGACAGTCGGTAGCGGCGGCCACGGACGCCTCGCGGATCGGGCACCAGATCCAGGAAGCCGGACAGCGCGACCGCGTCCGCCAGCGGGACCGGCGCGGCAGCCCGGCCCAGTTGGTCCAGCGCGGTGGGCATGAGGGAAGATGCAGGAGCAGGCACGGACTCGCCAGGTGTTCATGGGACTTCGACACTCACATGATCACCGAGACCGTGCCTGCACTGCGTTTGCCTCCTGCCCGAACCAGGACGTCCACCCCAGACCGGACCAGCATGATGTTCCGGACGAATCGCGATCATGCAACGGCCCCTGGGAGGACACCCGACGGTGGCAGCGGGAAGCCGAACTCTTCCAGCAGCGGTGGCGGTATCTGGAGGGCTTGACGGAGCTTGCGCGCGAACGGCTGCACGAGATGACCGCACGTCAGCAAGCGTTCGACCTGCTGGAACTCCAAGTGGTAATCCTGGGTGATGTCCCACGCAAGACCCGTGCCGATGACGGGATCAGTGAGTGGTTCCGGGACCGTGACAGAGCGGTGCCGCTGCTCACCGACGAGGCATAGGCCAAGGTCGAGCCGCTGTTCACGGTGCGCAAAGGTCGACGCAGCCGGGACCCCCGGGTCACACTTGATGCAGTGCTTCACAAGGCCCGCGCAGGGTGTGCATGGAGTTCCCTGCCGTCTCCGCCGGGCAACCTGTCGAGCGTGTGGCGACGGTGGCTCCGCACGGGCTTTTGGGGAGAGTTGATGGAGGCGCTGGTGGACGTGCCGGGAACCCCGGTCGTGGAGAACGGCATCACTTTGCCCCCTCTGGAGATCCGGGGGCTGGTCGACCCGCTGCGGCTGGCCGTGCCCAAGGCGTACGTCGTCCTCGCCGAGGGCTGGGAGCCGGGCCCGCAGACCGCCGCAACGCTCTTCGCGCACTCGCGGGCCGTGCTCGCCCCGTACAAGCGGGTGCGGCGCATCGAGTTCGCCGAGCTGCCCAAGACCGTGTCCGGCAAGATCCGCCGCATCGAGCTGCGGCAGCGCACCGCCGAGGGTGCCGTCGGCACCGAGTACCGCGAGGAGGACCACAGGTGAGCACCCCCGCGAGTCCCGTCGAGCCGTCCTACGCGAGCGGCACCGGTACCACCGCGCTGCTCGGCGACACCATCGGCCGCAACCTGGACCGGGCCGTCGCCGCCTGGCCGGACCGCGACGCGCTGGTCGACGTGCCCAGCGGCCGCCGCTGGACCTACGCGCAGCTCGGCGCCGCCGTCGACGACGTGGCCCGCGGCCTGCTCGCCAAGGGCGTGGGCAAGGGTGACCGGGTGGGCATCTGGGCCGTCAACTGCCCCGAGTGGGTGCTCGTCCAGTACGCCACCGCCCGGATCGGCGCGATCATGGTCAACATCAACCCGGCCTACCGTGTCCACGAGCTGGCGTTCGTGCTGGGCCAGGCCGGCATCGAGGTGCTGGTCGCCTCCACCGCCTTCAAGTCCAGCGACTACCGGGCCATGGTGGAGCAGGTGCGCGACGAGTGCCGCTCGCTCACCGAGGTCGTGTACATCGGCGACCCCACATGGGACGCCCTCATCGAGGCGGGGTCCAACGTCCCCCACGGGCAGCTCGCCGAGCGCGCGGCGGAGCTGTCCTGCGACGACCCGGTCAACATCCAGTACACCTCCGGCACCACCGGCTTCCCCAAGGGCGCGACCCTCTCCCACCACAACATCCTCAACAACGGCTACTTCGTGGGCGAGCTGGTGGGCTACAGCGAGCAGGACCGGGTCTGCCTGCCGGTGCCGTTCTATCACTGCTTCGGCATGGTCATGGGAAATCTGGGCGCCACCTCGCACGGCGCCTGCATCGTCATCCCGGCACCCGGCTTCGACCCGGCGGCGACGCTGCGAGCGGTCGAGCAGGAGCGCTGCACCTCGCTCTACGGGGTGCCGACGATGTTCATCGCCGAGCTCAACCTGCCGGACTTCGCGACGTACGACCTCTCCTCGCTGCGTACCGGCATCATGGCCGGTTCGCCCTGCCCGGTCGAGGTGATGAAGCGGGTGGTCGCCGAGATGAACATGGCCGAGGTGTCCATCTGCTACGGCATGACCGAGACCTCCCCGGTCTCCACGCAGACCCGCCGGGACGACGATCTGGAGCGCCGCACTGGCACCGTCGGGCGGGTGCTGCCGCACGTCGAGGTCAAGGTCGTCGGCCCGGACGGCGTCACGGTGCCGCGCGGCACGGCCGGTGAACTGTGCACCCGCGGCTACTCGGTGATGCTGGGCTACTGGGACGAGCCGGAGAGGACCGCCGAGGCGATCGACGCCGGCCGCTGGATGCACACCGGTGACCTGGCCGTGATGCGGGAGGACGGCTACCTGCAGATCGTCGGCCGCATCAAGGACATGATCATCCGCGGCGGAGAGAACGTCTACCCGCGCGAGATCGAGGAGTTCCTCTACGCCCACCCGAAGATCGCGGACGTCCAGGTGGTCGGCGTCCCCGATGAGCGGTACGGCGAGGAGATCCTGGCCTGCGTCGTCCTCAAGGACCCGGCGGCATCGCTGACCGTGGAGGAGCTCGGCGAGTTCTGCCGCGGCCGGCTCGCCCACTACAAGGTCCCTCGCCACCTGCGGCTGATGGATGCCTTCCCGATGACCGTCAGCGGCAAGGTCCGCAAGGTCGAACTGCGGGAGTCCTTCAGGCCCGCGTGAGGTCCGCGACCCGCCGCGCCACCTCCTGCGGCGGCGCGGCGGTCGTGTCGAGAACCGTCGCGGCCGCCCGGAGCCAGGGCAGGGCCTTCGCGTACTCCTCCAGGTGGTCCAGTCGCCACTGCCGGGCGCCGGTCTCCACCGTGTCCTGCTCGATCCTGCGGGTGAGGGTGGCCCGGTCGGTGTGCAGCAGGAAGTGCCGCACGGGCAGGCCGGCCCGCTCCAGCCCCTCCTCGATCTCCCGCCAGTACTCCTCCACCAGCACGGTCTGGGGCACGATCAGCGTCCCGCCGAGGTGGCCGTGCACCTGCGCGAGCGACGCCACGGTGAGCGCCCGCCACGGCGGCCACTCCTGGAAGTCCCGCACGGGCAAGGCCTCCTGGAGCGCGTGCCGCAGCATGAACCCGACGTGCTCGGTGTCGAAGACGTGCGCTCCGGGAACGAGTCGCATCAGGTGCGAGCACGTCGTGGTCTTGCCCGCGCCGAAGGTGCCGTTCAGCCAGATGATCACGCGCGCCACCCTAGCCGCCGTTACCCTGGCAACACATCGGACACGTACGGGAGATGGGGGCGACGGGGATGGCGCACTGGGAGGACGGGCGGCCGGTGGGCGGTGACCAGTCCGCGATCCCGGAGCTGGTGTCCGCCGTGGTCGGGGCGGGCGGGGTGGTCCTGCTCAGCTCGTTCATGCAGGCGGTGGGGACCAAGCTCGGCGAGATCACCGCGGCACGCATGGGCGGCCGGGGCTTGTGGCGGCGGCGCGGCACCACCGAGGAGGAACGGACGGCTGCCGCCTTCATCGCGGCGGTGCAGAAGCTCGGTTCGGTCCGGCGCGAGGGCGGCGGGGTGCTGCGGCTGGAGGACGAGGGCTCCCGCACCCGGGTGCAGGTGCACCCGTTGCTGCCGGTCGAGGCGGTCGCCCAGTTCCAGCGGCTCGACCTGCGCCACCCGGAGGTGGCGGGCCTGGAGATCGCCTGGACCGAGACCCTCGGCGACCACCCGCAGGGTGTCTGGGCCACGACGGGCGGCGCCGAGGGCGCCGGCACCCGCTACTTGTGGAACGACCTCCGCCGCACCTGGGAGCCCCACCGCCGCACGCCCTGAGGGAGACCGTCACCTCCACGACACCCGCCGTTCAGCCGGGGGTTGCCGGGTTGTCGACGCGCGCGTCGTCCCGGCGGGGAGCGGTTGCTAGGGTGCGTGCTGCGCTGCCGCGAAAGCCCTGTTCCGGGGCGGCGGCGCAACACGGATGCCCCGGGGGCGTGTGCCCGCGCCCCGGTCCACGCGGCGGGGCGGCTTTCGCTACATCTTGGGTTTGGAAGGATTCATGACGGCTTCTCCCGACGAGCCGGCGCCGGCGCCCGACGAGGCCCCGGTGGGGCCGTCCCCCGCCGGTACGGTGCTGCCCCGGCGGACCCGGAGGACGTCCGCGATCGCCGACGCTGCCGCCGCCACCAGCCGGACGCCCACGGACTGGGCGGGCGGCGACGCCCCGACGTTGCGGGCCAGGCAGGCCGCCGCCCTTCCCGAGCGGCCCGAGGAGGCCACCGAGCCGGAATCCGCCTATGCGGACGGCTTCGCGGCCGGGCTGGTCTTCGCGTCCCGCTCGACGTCCGGTTCCGATGAGGAGCCGTCACCGTCACCGGCGACGGCTGCGGCGCCGGCGCCGCGGGCGCCCGCCGCGAAGGGGCGCGGGTGGTCCCGGCCCCTCCTGCTCGTGGGCGTGGGTCTCGCGGTCGGCATGCTCGTCTGCGTGCCGTTCCTCGTGCGGGGTTCGGGCGAGGAGGACCGCGGCCCGGCGGCCGTGACCCTCGCCGACGCGAGCCCGGCCGACGAGGCGCCCGGGACCGGCCTGGCCACGGCGCGCCCCTCCGGCAGTGGGTCGCCGTCCCCGGGGGGCACTGCGCGGCGCTCGCCGGAATCCGGTTCCCCGGAAAAACCGGCCGGGACCGCGAGCGCGAGCGGGGGCAAGGCCACCTCCGGCGCCACGAGCGGCGCTTCGGCGCAAGCGCCCGCCGCCGGCCCTTCGCATTCCGCCGCTGCGCCCGGCACGGCGATCCGGAGCCACGACTCGGGCCGCTGCATCGACGGCAGCCCCCCGTGGGGCGAACCGCTGCAGCTGTGGGACTGCACGGGCAGCGCCGCGCAGTCCTGGCAGATCGGGCCGGACGGCAGCATCCGTTCCCGGGGCCAGTGCATGGACGTCGCGAACGGTTCGCGGGACGACGGCGCGGCCGTCCAGCTGGTCGACTGCAACGGCACCGGGGCCCAGCAGTTCCGCCTCAACGCCGCTCACGACCTGGTCAACGTCCAGGCCGACAAGTGCGTCGAGGCGGAGGACTCGCCGGGGGTCAACGGCACCAGGCTGCGGTTGTGGAGCTGCAGCGGTCAGGACAACCAGAAGTGGAGCCGCGGCTGACAGCCGGCCCTGCGGTTCGCGCGGGCGGCGGTCAGGCGTTGTCGTTCCGCGCCAGGCACAGGACGTACTTGGTCGAGCCGCGTTCCGCCCGGAACGCGGCCACCGTGCGCGGGTAGGTGGCGCACCGGCCGGTGTCGGTGGTGTCGTCGAAGCGGCCGACGACCTCGTACTGGGCCTTCGCCGAACCGCAGTCGACGACGGACACGTCCGGGAAGAGGGTGTTCCCGCTGCTGTGGACGCAGTCGCCGACCTCGGCGTACTCGGGGTCGTTGTGGAGCGCCAGCCAGCCGCCGCCGATGAGGATGACCGGTATCAGCAGGCCCAGGGCGGTGGGTCGGAGCAGGACCGGCCGGCCGGGGTCGGCGGGCGTGCCGGGGGCGCCGGGGACCGGCTCGGGCAGGCGGCTGATCTTCCACCGCTGGAACAGGTTCACCAGCAGGGTGAGCGGGTTCAACAGCAGCGAAGTGGGACTCCACCAGCCCGCGATCAGGCTGTCGGAGACCATCTCGCGGTGCTTGGCGATGCCGCAGCGCCGGCAGAACGGTGCCCTGACCTTCAGGAAGCGCATCATCACCACCATGCCCTGGTGACCGCGGACGGTCGCCTCGACCGCCGGCACCGAGCCGCAGAACAGGCAGGAGCGTCCGTAGCCGGGCACCTCCTGGCCGAAGGGCGGCAGCGGTCTCGGCCGGGCGGCCGGGGGCGCTGTCCGTGGTTGTGCCAGTGACTGTGCCTGCGGCCCGAGTTGGCGCTGGGCGGGCGGCTGGGGCTGCGCGGGCGACGGCGTCGGCGTGGTCAAGGAGATCACCTGGGGTCCGTGTGAATCCGGTGTGAAGGGCGAGCGGAACCCTACTGGTTGGTACCGACATCGATCGACCCCATTGCCGGACGGCTTTCGCGTCCCCTTCTTGACCCGCGTGCCGGGGCGGCCTATGTTCACAGTAGTTCCGCATGACAAAAGAATAATTTCGCAATGTGGAATGCACCGGGCGCGACAACCTGGACCGCAGGACGACGCAGGAGTGACCGAATGCCTCGAATGACCGCCGCCCGAGCGGCAGTGGAGATCCTCAAGCGCGAGGGCGTGGACACCGCGTTCGGCGTGCCCGGCGCCGCGATCAACCCCTTCTACGCGGCCCTCAAGGCCTCCGGCGGCATCCAGCACACGCTCGCCCGGCACGTGGAGGGCGCCTCCCACATGGCCGAGGGCTACACGCGTACCGCCCCCGGCAACATCGGTGTCTGCATCGGCACGTCGGGACCCGCGGGCACCGACATGATCACCGGCCTCTACTCGGCGACCGGCGACTCGATCCCGATCCTCTGCATCACCGGGCAGGCGCCCACCGCGGTGATCCACAAGGAGGACTTCCAGGCCGTGGACATCGCGGCCATCGCCGCGCCCGTGACGAAGGCGGCCACCACCGTCCTGGAGGCGGCCCAGGTCCCCGGCGTCTTCCAGAAGGCGTTCCACCTGATGCGCTCCGGCCGCCCCGGCCCGGTCCTGATCGACCTGCCGGTCGACGTCCAGCTCACCGAGATCGAGTTCGACCCCGAGACGTACGAGCCGCTGCCGGTCTGGAGACCCGCCGCCACCCGCCGCCAGATCGAGAAGGCGCTCGCCATGATGGCCGCCGCCGAGCGGCCGCTGATCGTCGCGGGCGGCGGGGTGATCAACGCCGACGCGGCCGGTCCGCTGGTGGAGTTCGCCGAACTGACCGGCACCCCGGTGGTGCCGACCCTGATGGGCTGGGGCGCCATCCCGGACGACCACGACCTCAACGCGGGCATGGTCGGTCTGCAGACCTCGCACCGCTACGGCAACGCGACCTTCCTGGAGTCGGACTTCGTCCTCGGCATCGGCAACCGCTGGGCCAACCGCCACACCGGCCGGATCGACGTCTACACCAAGGGCCGCACCTTCGTCCACGTCGACATCGAACCCACCCAGATCGGCAAGATCTTCGCCCCCGACTACGGCATCACCTCCGACGCCGGCGCCGCGCTCGACCTGTTCGTCGAGGTGGCCCGGGAGCTGAAGGCCGCCGGCGAACTGCCGGACCGCTCCGGCTGGGCCGCCTCCGCCCGGGAGCGCAAGGCGACCCTGCACCGCCGTACGCACTTCGACGACATCCCGATCAAGCCGCAGCGCGTGTACGAGGAGATGAACCGCGCCTTCGGCCCCGACACCCGCTACGTCACCACGATCGGCCTCTCCCAGATCGCGGGCGCGCAGATGCTGCACGTCTACCGGCCGCGCCACTGGATCAACTGCGGCCAGGCCGGCCCTCTCGGCTGGACCGTGCCGGCCGCCCTGGGCGTGGCGAAGGCCGACCCGGGGGCGCCGGTGGTGGCCCTTTCGGGCGACTACGACTTCCAGTTCATGATCGAGGAGCTCGCGGTCGGCGCGCAGCACCGGATCCCCTACGTCCACGTCCTGGTGAACAACGCCTACCTGGGCCTGATCCGGCAGGCCCAGCGGGCGTTCGACATCGACTTCGAGGTCAACCTGGAGTTCGAGAACGTCAACTCGCCCGAGCTCGGCGTCTACGGCGTCGACCACGTCAAGGTCGCCGAGGGACTGGGCTGCAAGGCGATCCGGGTCACCGAGCCGGCCGGGCTCGGTGCCGCCTTCGAGCAGGCGAAGAAGCTCGCCGCCGAGTACCGGGTGCCGGTCGTCGTCGAGGTGATCCTGGAGCGGGTCACCGACATCGCCATGAGCGTCACCAACGACATCGGCGACGTCGTGGAGTTCGAGGAGTTGGCCACCGAACCCGGCCACGCTCCCACCGAGATCATCCCGCTGACGAGCTCCTGAGCCCGGGCTCGACCGCCGCCACCGGCCGCCCCGCCCTGACCTCCGGGCGCGGCGGCCGGACTCCATGCACGACCGTCACTCACAGCGGTCCGAACAGCCAGTTGCCGGGGGCCTCGGGGTCGGTGCCGATGTAGTAGGCGCGGATGGCCGCGACCAGTTCGGCCGTGCTCACACAGCCGTCGCCGTCGGTGTCGATGCGGTTGAAGGCGGCGGCGATTTCGGCGGCGGGCGTGTTGAAGGCCCGTTGCAGGACCTCGAACTCCCCGCGCACGACGTGGCCGTCGCCGTCGGTGTCGCACAGAAGGGCGACGGCCTCGGCCGCGGGGTGGAAGACCGGGTCGAAGGCGGGCCCCTCGATGAAGGCCTTGGTCATCCCGTGGTGGTACTCCGCGGAGGACAGCCGCCCGTCGCGGTCCCGGTCGGCGTAGGCCGCCAGTTCCGCCCAGACGGCGTCCAGCCGCACCGCCACCGCCTTGCCCTTCGGCGAGGTGGGGGACATGCCGAATCCGTGGATCAGCCGCGCGCCGACGTCCTGGAAGTCGGCGCGCTCGGCATATCCGTTGCCGTCCGTGTCCAGACGGCGGAAGGATTTGTCGAGCTTGCGCTTCAGTAGGGCCGTAGACATCGCTGCGTCCTTGACGTAGTCCTGGGGTGCCGTACGGAGGGGAACCTCTCGATACTCCCCCGGGAGCGGCGCTCGCGCGACCCGAGTGACCACGGTGGGTGAAGGATTGGGCTGAGCCCCCCGCCGCGCCCGGCGGACCCGGCTCAGGGCGTGGCGTGCGGGCCGGTCCTGATCAGGACGTCGGCGGCGTCGTTGACCGGCTGCGGCGTGCCGGTGAGGTCCATGACGAACAGCGGCACCCCCAGCCGGTCCGCGCGTTGCCGGGCGTCGTGGGCGTAGCCCGCCAGGGAGAAGAAGGCGCCGGTGGAGTCCTCGTTGAGGCAGTTGAGCCAGAGGGTCTCGACGTCCCGCAGCGGCGTCGGCCGCGTCGTCGGGTCGACCTGGGCCACGACTCCGTCGCCGCGCAGGTCGATGCCGTTGGCCGAGTGGTCCCCCGGCGTGCGTACGCCCGCGAAGCCGAGCCACTTCAGGTACTGGGCGGCGGCGGTGACCGCGTCCCGCGCGGTACGGATGGTCACCGGCCGGAACGGCGGCCGCTGCGCCGGCGCCGAGGGCCCCGGGCCGGCCTGCCGCTCCGGGGGGACGGGGCGCCGTTCGGGCATCCACAGGGCCCGGGTGTCCACCGGCAGCCGGACCACCGCCCCGCAGTCGCAGCCGAGTTCGGGCTGCGGCCACTGCTCGTCGCGGCCGCAGTCGGGGCAGCGCATGGCCACCCAGGAGTCGTCCCAGGACCGGTGGCGGATCTGCAGCGGGATGCCGCCGCGCAGGATCGGCAGGGCCAGCGGCGTGCCGCAGGCGCAGGGGAAGACGGGCGCGGTGTAGGCGTGCTCCCGGCGGCAGGCCGGACAGCGCACGGGCACGCTCTCTGCCATGGTTCGCGACTCCTGGGCGGTGCGGCGGTGCGGCGGTACTCGCCGGGACGGTCCTGCCGTCCATGGTCCCGCACGCGGTGCCCGTCGTGCACCCGTCTTGCCGCCGCCGGTCATGCGGCGGCACACCACCGCCCGGGGACCCCTGCCGCGTCCGGCCCGGTCGCGGTACGGGTCCCCGGGCGGGGCCCGGTTCGGGGC
>NZ_CBDRCM010000093.1:0-12743 GCF_965342435.1 Actinacidiphila sp. bgisy160
CCCCCCCCCCCCCCCCCCCCCCCGCCCCCTCAGGCGGTGATCAGGCCGGGTGGCCGCGGGTCAGCCCGCGTTGACCTTGTCGATCAGCACGCTGCCGGTGCCGGCGACGGTGCCGTCGGCGTTGAGCAGCTGAACCTCGCCGAAGAACTGACGTCCCTCGGGAGCCGGGGCCGCGACCAGGACGTTCGCCGCGACGTTCGCGGAGGCGCCGTTGGCCAGCGGAACGGTCGCCGCCTCGTCCACGGAGACCGAGCCCAGCGTCGTCGAGTAGAAGACGTCGCGGTAGTCGTACTCGGTGGTGCCGGCCGGGACCGAGTAGCCGTCCACCTGGATGGTGTACGTGCCGGCCGCCGGGTTGGCGATGCTCACGGCCTCCTCCGAGTCGCCGTCCGCGGACTGCGCGACCTGCGTGCCGTCGAGGAACACGGTCAGGTCGAGGTCGGCGGAGGTGTCGGAGGTGCCGCCGATGGCGACATCCAGGCGGGACGCGCCGGCGGGGACGACGACCGTGCTGGTGACGCTGTCACCGTCGGCGATCGACTTGCGCGACGCCGCGGCGGAACCGAGCGCGCCGCCCTTCAGCTTGCCCTGCACCGGGGCGTAGCCGTTGGTGACCTTCCACGAGACCGGGGCGGCGGTGCCGACCGTGGCCTCCTCGACGGTCTGGACCTCGGGGTCGAAGGAGACACCGAGCGCGGTCGCGGTCAGGTCGTACGGGTTGTTCAGCACCGGCGAGGTACGGCGCGCCTCGACCTCGATCTCCCACACGCCCGGGATCGGGTTGGCGTAGGAACGCAGGTCGGGACGGCAGCCGTTGGTGGTGGTGTAGTTCGGGTAGCAGAACGTCGTCGTGGTGGTGTCCGCCGGGACGCCCCACGGGGTGATCGCGATGAAGCGGGTCTGGCTGCCGGTGGCCAGGCCGCCCATCTTGATCTCGAGCGTCTTGGCGCCCTCGGGCACGGTCACGAAGTAGGACTTGGTGCCGTTGCGCTGCACCGAGCCCGCGGCCTTGACCGCGAACGACGGCTTGGCCTGCGGGGCGGCGACGACCACGGTGTTGAGGATCTGCTGGTCGGTGCCGCGCGTCGCCGGGTCGTCGACCGTCAGGATCGCGCTGTGCAGGCCGGTCGAGCCGGGCTTGGCCTTGACGCGCACGGTCACCGGCTTGTTCAGCGGCAGCCACACGTTGTCGTAGTCGGCGAAGCGGAAGGTGCCGTCGTTGTTCACCCACTCCAGGTCGTGCCGGATGGACCGGTTCGGACCGGTGGTGCGGGTGATGGTGACGTCGTACGTCTTGGTCTGACCGGCCTTCAGGCCGCCTTCGCGGTCGTAGATGCCGGTGCCGTGCCCCGGGGTCGCCAGGAACTGCGACAGGGCCGTGGCGACCGGCGCCTTGACCGTGTAGGTGTGGGCGGTGGCACCGGCCTTGATCAGGCGCCAGGCGTCCACGATGTCGATCAGGCCGGAGCCCTGGGCGTACGCCGGGACGTCCTTGATCTTGTGCGCCGTGCTGGTCAGCGCGGTGCGCAGGGTCGCCGGGGCCAGCGGGATGCGGGCCTGCTTGGCCGCGGACAGCAGCAGTGCGGAGGCGCCGGCCGCCTGCGGGGAGGCCATCGAGGTGCCCTGCAGCATGGCGTAGCCGGGCGGCAGGCCGTAGCCGGCCTCGGCGACCGGGCCACCGGGCTCCCAGGTCGGGATGGTGTTGATGGACGCACCCGGCGCGGAGATGACCGGCGCGAAGCCGCCGTCCTCACGCGGACCGCGCGAGGAGAAGGGCATCATGTCGTACGCCTTGGTCACCTGCGAGCCGTAGTTGGCCGCCCAGGTCTCCTTGGAGATGGTCGCGCCGACGCTCAGGACCTTGTCGGCCAGGCCGGGGTCGCCGATGGTGTTGGCGCCGGGGCCGCTGTTGCCGGCCGAGATGACCAGCTGCACGCCGTACTCGTCGATGAGACGGGTGTACAGCTGCGCACGGGCGTTGTTGCCGTCGTTCAGCGCCGGGAGACCGCCGATGGACATGTTGACGATGTCCACACCGCGGTTGACCACCAGGTCGATCATGCCCTCGGTCAGCGCCACGTTGGTGCAGCCGCCGGACCAGGTGCAGGCGCGCGAGGAGACGATCTTCGCGCCCGGGGCGGCACCGTTCATCCTGCCGCCGAACAGGCCGTTGGCGGAGGTGATGCCCGCGACGTGGGTGCCGTGCTCGGACTCGATGACGCCGATGTTGACGAAGTCGGCCTTCTTGCCGACCCAGGTGCCGCCGTACGGGTCCGTCGGGACGTCCTTGCGGATCTCCACCACGAAGGGAATCCGCTCGGAAATGGCCGTGGCGGGGTCGTCGGTGCCGAAGTAGCCGATCTGGAAGCCGTCCTTGTACGGCTTCATCTCGGCGTCGTCGGTGAAGTCGCCGTTGTCGTTCAGGTCCAGCCGGACGGTGCCCTTGGCCGGGTCGTAGAGCAGGCCCCAGAGGTCGCTGGTGTCGCCGTCCCGGTTGAGGTCGCCGGCCATGTCGCCGCCGGCGGTGGCCGACTCGCGGAACACGCTGACCTGCTGCGAGGCGTCGGGGGCGGTCCAGGTGCGGGTGCCCACGGTCACGGTCGGGCCGTTGGTCATCCGGCGCCAGGTGGCGTCGCCGTCCAGGATCGGGTCGGTCGCGGTGACCCAGTCGACGATCTTGCGCTCGCCGGTCGTGGTCTTCTGCAGCGCCGGGTGGCCGAGGTCGACGCCCGAGTCGAGGATGCCGATGGTGACGCCGCGGCCGTCGGCCTTCGGGTTGTCCTTGACGAAGTCCACCGCGCCGGTCTCGAACGCCGGCTGGTAGGGGTTCTTCGCCGGCGTCTTCGCATCGGGACCCGGGTAGGTGGCGGAGCCGCCGCCGTGGCCGTGGCCCTTGGAGGAGCCCTTGCCGCCGTCGGCCGACGGGGACGGGTCGTCGAGGACGATCTCCTGCTTGAGGTCGATCGCCTGCACGGACGAGAGTTTCTGCGCCGCCGCGATCGCCGCGTCCGCCGTGCCCGTCGGGACGGTGGCGCGGACGTAGCCGAGGTCGTCGTAGGTCTTGTCCACCGACGCGCCCTTGAGCGCGTCGAGCTCGTCCGAGACCTGCTCGGTGGAGCCCTTCTTGGTGGCGATCATGAGGGTGACGTTCTTGTCGCCGCCGGCCTTGGCCTCGGCGAGCAGTTCGGCGTCGGCCGCTCCGAGCTTGTCGGCCGCGGTCTTCACCGCCGCGTCCGCGGGGTCGCCGGTCGTGTCGGCGAAAGCGGTGGAGGCGGAGATTCCGGTCGTCGTCAGCGCGGCCACCAGGCCCGCCGCGAGCGCGACACGGACCACGCGTCTCTTCCCGCGTATGTGATCGAGAGACATGGGCATCCTGTTCAAGATTTGGGCGCCAGTTGACCGACACATTGCGGCATCTGTGGGGTTGTTGGGGAGTGCCGTAGATGGCGTAAGACCGACATGACGCGAATACGTCAAGACGCCGGGACTTGTGCCGGGGCACGAAGCATGCCCAACCGGCCCATTGCGTGCGCCCGCGGGATTCTCCGGCTCCCGACGCGGCACAGCGCGGGGGCAGTTGACGAACACCGCAGGAGCGTCCGGTCACTTGCTGAGCCGGACGCCGGTGACCTGCGGGAGGACTGCCGATCCATGTCCAAGGACGGGTGCCGGACGTTCCGTTCCCGTTGCACCGCAGGCCACCCCGGGTGCCAACGATCCGGTGAGGAGCGGCACCGCGGTGCCGCCGCAGCCCCGCCCACCGGGGGAAACCCGCCCTGCCTGGTCCCGTGCCCGCTGCCGCCCTCAGCCGCCGTGACGTCCTGATCGCCTCGGGTGTGGGCGCCTTCGGCACCGGGCTCGGTTTCGCGCGCGTTCCCGGTTCGGGAGACGCGAAGGCCGCGCCCCGCTCGCCGAACCGGCCACGGGACCCGAGTCCCGCCCGCCGTCCGTCCCCGCGACACCGGCCGCGCCCGCAGCGGTGCGGCCCTGCACCGCGGGCACCACCCTGCACTCCGTCTCGGCCCCGCGCGGCAGGGAAGGGCTACCGCCGGCTGGGCGACGGCCCCGGCTGGAAGCGGGACGCCCGCACCGAGCCGGCCGCCGCCCGGAGCGGCCGCGCCGAGCGTCGTACGACCCTGTCCTGCTTCGTGCAGTTCACCGCCCCGCACCTCACGGACGTGCAGAACCCGCGGCGTCACGAGTTCCCGCGCTTCCCCTCCGCCGGCCGGCGTCGCCAGGAGGCGCTCACCAACGCCGGCGTCGTCTGTCTGGTCGAGCGGGTCGACGCGCTGCGGCACGGGCCCGCCACCGGCACGCCCATCGGTTCCGTCATGACCACCGGCGACAACACCGGCGACGACTCGCGGGTCGAACCGGACTGGTTCCACGCGGTGATGAGCGGTGGCCGCCTCACCCCCGACTCCGGCGACCCGGACCACTACGAGGGCGTCCAGGACTCCGGGCTGAGGGCTTCCGGCAGCCGGACTCCGCCTGCGCGACACGGACAAGGCGGTGGGCTTCCCCCGCCTGCCCGGGTTCCTCGCCGCCGCGGTCCGCGAGCTCAACAGCCCCGGCCCGCACGTCCCGTGGTACTCCACCACCGGCAACCACGACCAGCTGTACGGGGGCCCGTACGCCGCCTCGTCCTGCTTCCACGACCTGGCGCTCGGCTCCGCCAAGTTGTTCCGGCTGCCCCCGGCCGAGGCCGTCAACGCGTTCCTGCGCAAGGGGCCCGATCCCCAGGGCACCCGTTTCCGCCAGGCGTGCAACCACCGCAAGAGCAGCGCCCGCGCCGTCACCCCCGACGAGCGCCGGGCACCGGTCACCCCGCGCGAGTACATCGCCGCCCACCTTGACCCGCACACGCCGGCGCCGGTCCCGTGGGCCACGGCTGCACGACGGCCGACTCGACTCCGGCCGGATCCAGTGCACGTTGCGGATCTCCGACGGCGTGCTCGGCGTCAGCCTCGACACCATCGACCGCGGCGGCGACTACCGCGGCTCACTCGGCACGGGCCGGCTGAACTGGCTGGACCGGACGCTCATCGCGCACGCCGACGCAACCGTGCTGGTCTTCAGCCCCCACCCCAGCTGGTCGTTGACCGACCTGGTCCGCGACCCCGCCCGCCCCTGCGAGCGCCGCACGGCGGTGACGAGGTGCTCGCGCTGCTCGGCCGGCACCGCAACGTGGCCGCCCGGATCAACGGGCACGGCCACAAGAAGAAGATCGTCCCGCAGGGCACCTTCTGGGAGGTCTCCACCGTCTCCCACGTCGGCCACCCCGCAGCCGGCCAGGATCGTCGGGCTGACCGACGACCGCGACGGCACGCTCTCGCTGCTCCGCACGCCCTCGTGGAGTCCGCGGCCCCCTACCGCACCGACTTCACCGACCTGTCGCAGACCGGGCTCGCCGCGCTCCACCGCGAGCTCTCGCGTTCAACGCGCCAGGGGCCCGTACGCTCTCCGGCGAGCCGGGCGACCGCAACGTGGAACTGCTGCTGAAGAAGCGCTGACCGCTGCGCTCACCGCGGCAGCACCACCACCCACGACGCGGGGTTGCGGTCGGCCGCGGCCATCAGGGCCGTGCGGACGACGGTGGCCTGCTGCTCCAGGGACTCCCGGAGCTTGCGGGGGGTGATGTGCACGACCGAGATGCCGAGGCGCTCCAGGTGCTCGCGCTTGCGGGCGTACTCGGCCCACAGGGCGTCGTCCTCCTGCCGGGGCACGCGCGAGTCGAGCTCGACCGCGACCGCGTGCTCCGGCCAGTACGCGTCCACGCCCCCCAGGTGCGGGCCGCCCGGCAGCCGCAGGTCCACGTTCCACAGCGGATCGGGCAGCCCGAAGCAGCGCACCATCGTGTACAGCCGGTTCTCGGCGATCGCGCGGCCCTCGGCCACCAGCGCGTCCACCGCCTCCACCACGTGCGGCCGGGACAGCAGACGGGTCCGGCTCAGCTCCGCGACCAGGGCCGTCGCCTCGCAGTGGCCGCCGCGCACCGCCTCGGTCAGTACCTGGCGCACCGCCCGGGCGTCGTCCAGTTCTTCCACCGCGTCCGCCAGCGCCCGGGGCAGCGGCGCGCACGGCACGCCCTGCACCTCCTGCGGCCGGGGCAGGGCGGGGGTGCGCACCAGCCCCACGTCGCCGATGGCGCGCAGCCGGCGCTGCCGGGTCACCAGCAGGTCGATCCGGTCCAGGCCGACCAGCGGCGGTACCGAGGAGAAGCGGTGCAGGGCCAGTGCCGCCAGGCCCGTGACCATCGCCTCGCGGCCCGCGTAGAGCAGTGCCGCCCGGACCCGCTCGTCGCCGGTGGGCCGGCCTCGGTGCAGGACGTACACCCGCGGCAGCACCTCCTGCCAGGGCCCGCCGGGGCGGCAGCGGGAGGCAAGCGTCTCGGGGGTCACACCGTGCTCCCGCAGCTGGCGGGCCGACAGCACGGTCGGTCGGGTGCGGGAGAGGTGGTCGAGGGGGCGGGGGCTGAGGGGGATGTTGTGGTTCATGGCGGGTGGATTCCCGCTTACCTCAGGGGGTCTAACGGCTGTTACGGTTCCGTCGACAAATGCGGACATCACCGCACTAAAGTTCAGACGTTCGGTTGCCGAATGCGATTTTTCACCTATCCAGGTGACCGACCTGCTCTCACCTGCCCCCCAACCCCGGCGATGCTGCCGCACCACCGGGGCCGGGCGGTACCCCCTCTACGCCATTGGGGTGACCGGTCACCTGTTCCCTTCCGGGAGGGACGTCAGGCCGCCCCCGCCGCCGCGTCCCGCTCCTGCGCCCGCAGCGCCCGCGCGAGGTCGTCACGGCACTCGGCGACCAGCCGCCGCAACGCCGGCGGCGCGTCGGCATGGCCGGCCAGCCAGGCGTCGGCCGCGTCGAGCGTGGCGGGCCGGTCCTGGTGGTGCGGGAAGAGCCCGCGGACGACGGCCATGCCGATCTCGATCGAGCGCTCCTTCCAGATCCGCTCGATCACGTCGAAGTAGCGGTCCGCGTACGGGGCGAGCAGCTCGCGCTGACCCGCCTGGTCGAAGCCCGCGATGGTGGCCTCGACGAGCGCGTTGGACAGCGTGTCGGACTCCACGACCGATGCCCAGCACTGCTCCTTGACGGCCGCGGAGGGCCGCGCCGCCAGGCAGCGCACCTGGTGCCGCTTGCCGGAGGCGGTGTCGTCGCGGGCGAGCTCCGCCGCGACGTCGGCCTCGTCGGCCGCTCCGCCGGCGGCCAGCGCCTCCAGCAGCACCCAGCGCAGCTCCTGGTCCACGTCGAGCCCGTCGATCTTCTCGGTGCCGTCGAGCAGCCCGCGCAGCACGTCCGTCCCGGCGTCCCCGGCGGCGACGGCCGCGTGGAAGCGGGCCCAGGCCAGCTGGTGGCCGCTGCCGGGGGCCGCCGCGCGCAGCTCGCGCAGCGCACCGTCCGCCAGCTCGCGCGCGCCCTGCTCGCGCCAGGCGGGCGCCGCGTAGTCGTTCAGGGCCGTACGGGCCTGCATGTGCAGCCCCTGCAGGACGCCGATGTCGGTCTCGGCACCGGCGAAGCGCAGCACCAGGCCGAGGTAGTCGCGGGCGGGCATCAGCCCGTCGCGGGTCATGTTCCACACCGCGGACCAGGCCAGGGCGCGGGCCATGGGGTCACTGAGCGAGCCCAGGTCCTCCCGGACCGTGGCCAGGGAGTCCTCGTCGAAGCGGATCTTGCAGTAGGTCAGGTCGTCGTCGTTGACCAGCACCAGGTCGGGCCGCTCCGCCCCGGCCAGCTCGGCCACCACCGTGCGCGGGCCCGCGACGTCGGTCTCGGCGCGCGCGTAGCGTTCCACGGTGCCCTCCGCGGTGCGCCGGTAGAGCCCCACCGCGACCCGGTGCGGGCGCAGCTCGGGGTGCGAGGGCGCGGCCTCCTGCAGCACGGCCAGTTCGGCGATCCGCCCGTCGGCGTCGTACGAGAGGTGCGGAGTCAGCGAGTTGACGCCCGCGGTCTGCAGCCAGGACCGCGACCAGCCGGCCATGTCGCGCCCCGAGGTCTCCGCAAGCACCGACAGCAGGTCGCCCAGCTCGGTGTTGCCGTAGGCGTGGCGCTGGAAGTAGCGGCGCGCCCCCTCCAGGAAGGCGTCCCGTCCCACGTAGGCGACCAGCTGCTTGAGCACGCTGGCGCCCTTGGCGTAGGTGATGCCGTCGAAGTTGAGCTTGGCGTCCTCCAGGTCGCGGATGTCGGCCGTGACCGGGTGGGTGGAGGGCAGCTGGTCGGCGCGGTAGGCCCAGGCCTTGCGGCGGTTGGCGAAGGTGATCCAGCCCTCCTTGTAGCGGGTGGCCTCCACCAGCGAGAACGCGCCCATGAAGTCCGCGAAGGACTCCTTCAGCCACAGGTCGTCCCACCACCGCATGGTGACCAGGTCGCCGAACCACATGTGCGCCATCTCGTGCAGGATGACGTTCGCCCGGCCCTCGTAGGACGCCTGGGTGACCTTTCCGCGGAAGACGTACTCCTCGCGGAAGGTGACCAGCCCCGGGTTCTCCATCGCGCCGATGTTGTACTCGGGCACAAAGGCCTGGTCGTACTTCCCGAAGGGGTACGGGTAGCCGAAGTGGTCGTGGAAGAAGTCCAGACCCTGCTTGGTGACGGTGAAGATCTCGTCGGCGTCGAAGTACCGGGCCAGGCCCTTGCGGCACAGCGCGCCCAGCGGGATCTCCAGCTCGGAGCCGTCCGGCAGCGCGCGCCGGTAGGTGTCGTGGACCATGTGGTACGGACCGGCCACGACCGCCGTGATGTACGTGGAGATCGGGCGGGTCGGCGCGAAGTGCCGGGTCTCGCCGTCGTCGGAGACCCCGGTCACGCGCTCGTTGCCCAGCACCACCCAGGACTCGGGCGCGGTGACGGAGAAGGTGAACGGCGCCTTCAGGTCGGGCTGCTCGAAGTCGGCGAAGACCCGGCGGGCGTCGGCCGGCTCGTACTGGGTGTAGAGGTAGACCTCACCGTCCTCGGGGTCGGTGAAGCGGTGCATGCCCTCGCCCGTGCGGCTGTAGGCGCACTGCGCGTCCACGACGAGGACGTTGTCCGCCGCCAGGTCGTCCAGCGTGATCCGCGCTCCGTCGAAGACCACCGTCGGGTCCAGTTCCCGGCCGTTGAGCGTCACCGACGTGACGGAGGGTGCCAGCAGGTCCGCGAAGCTGGACGCGCCGGGCTCCGTGCAGCGGAACCGGACGGTGGTCACGGACCTGAACGTCCGCTCCTCCGGGCGCAGCGCCGACCGGAGGTCGAGGGCGACCTCGTAACCGTCCACGGCCAGCAGCCGTGCCCGCTCTCGGGCCTCGTCGCGCGTGAGGTTCTCGCCGGGCACGGGGTCTCCATTCGTCTCGCCTTGTGGACGCCACGCATCTTCGCACGCGGCATCACGCCCCGGCACGCGGGAATGGGCTCGGCGATCCCTGGTGTTCCCCTCTGAGACCCGAGCACGGATCAGTCATGCCCCGAGGAGATTCCTGTGACCGAGACCACGACCACCCCCACCCCGGTGGACTTCTGGTTCGACCCTGCTTGCCCCTGGGCGTGGATGACCTCCCGCTGGATGCTGGAGGTGGAGAAGATGCGCCCCGTCGAGGTGCGGTGGCACGTGATGAGCCTCGCGGTGCTCAACGAGAACCGTGAGGAGCTGCCCGAGCAGTACCGGGAGTTCCTGACCACGGCCTGGGGCCCGGTCCGCGTCTGCATCGCGGCCGAGCAGAAGTACGGCAGCGAGGTGCTCGGCCCGCTGTACACCGCGCTCGGCACCCGTATCCACAACCAGGGCCTGGGCCACAAGGACCACGACGTCATCGTCGCCGCCCTGGAGGAGGCGGGCCTGCCGGCCGACCTCGCCGACTTCGCCCGCAGCGACGCCTACGACACGGAGCTGCGCGCCTCGCACCAGGAGGGCATCTCCAAGGTCGGCCAGGACGTCGGTACCCCCGTCATCGCGGTGCCCGGCGCCGACGGTGAGCAGATCGCCTTCTTCGGTCCGGTCGTCACCCCGGCGCCCAAGGGCGAGGCCGCGGCCCGCCTGTGGGACGGCACCCTGCTCGTCGCGTCGACCCCCGGCTTCTACGAGATCAAGCGGACCCGCGACCAGGGCCCGGTCTTCGACTGAGCCGGCCGGCCCGGGTCAGAAGTGCCGGAGCAGTTCGGGGAAGGCCGCCAGCCGCAGCACGCGCTCGTCGGCCGGGTCGAGCTCGGACTGCTCCAGCACCCAGGTGTTCTCGTTGGGGATGAACACCGCGCTCATCCCGGCCTCGCGCGCGGGCAGGATGTCGGACTTCGGGGAGTTCCCGATCATCCAGCTCCTGCCCGGCGCGAAGCCGTACTCCCCCAGCAGCGCGCGGTAGGTGCCCGCGGCCTTCTCCGGCACGATGTGCACCCCGCGGAAGTGGCCGGCCAGCCCCGAGGCCGCCACCTTGCGCGCCTGCTCCTCCTCGTCGCCCTTGGTGAGCAGCAGCAACTCGTGGCGGGTGCCCAGCTCGTCCAGCGTGTTCGCCACGCCGGGCATCAGCTCCACCTTGTGCTCCACGAAGGCCACCGCCAGCTCGTCCACGCGCAGGCGTTCCGCCTCCGTCACCGGCCGCTCCCGCAGCCGCTCCAGGCACTCGCCGAGGCTGCGCAGGAAGACCTTGCTGCCGTAGCCGTGGACGACCGCGTTCGCCGCCTCGATCTCGTTCAGCAGCGCCCTGATCTGCGCGCGGTCCAGGACGGGATGGTCCACCCAGTCCAGGAAGTCCTCTATGACCCGCTCGAAGACCACGTTGTTCTCCCACAACGTGTCGTCCGCGTCGAAGACCAGTACCTGCCCAGTCAGCCGTGCCTCGTCCATCCCGCGAGGGTAACCAGTGCCCCTGTCCGGCGGCCCCGTATTTTCCCGGCGCGGCGCTATGCGTGCCGTGCGGCGAGCGCCGCGTCCAGCTCCGCGCGCGACGGCGGATCGGCGCCCACCCGCGTGCAGTTGAGCGCGGCCGCCGTGACGCAGCGCTCCAGTACGGCGGCGAGTCCCTCCGGCGAGGCCGGGACGCCGTCGCCGGCGATCGCGTCGAGCAGCGCCGCCTGGAAGGCGTCGCCCGCGCCGATGGTGTCCACGACGTCGACCTCGGGCGCGGCCACCCGTACGAGGGCGGCGTCGGTCACCGCGAACGCGCCGTCCGCGCCCAGCGTGACCACCGCCAGCCCCGGCCCCTCGGCGAGCAGTGCCCGGGCCGCCTCGTCGGGGGCGAGCCGCGGGAAGAGCCAGGCGAGGTCGGCGTCGCTGGCCTTGACCACGTCCGTGACCCCGGCCAGCCGCAGGCACGCCCGGCGGTAGGCGAGCCGGTCGGGCTGGACGGCCGGCCGCACGTTGAGGTCGGCGACGACGGTGCGCCCCGGTACGGCGTGCAGGTCGCGGCAGAGCTCCAGCACCCGCGTCGCGCCCGGTTCGACCACCGCGGCGAGTGAACCGGTGTGCAGCACCGCGGTGTCCGCGGGCACCGGCAGGTGCTCCGGGTCCCACGCCGCCAGGAAGTCGTAGGAGGCGGAGCCGTCCCGGTCCAGGTAGGCCATGGCCAGCGTGGTGCGCCCGGCCGGGCTGGCGGCGCGCACGACCTCCACCCCGGTGGACTCCAGGTGCTCCCGCACCAGTTCGCCGGGCGGGTCGTCGCCCCACGTGGTGACCAGGGTGGTGGGCCGTCCGAGCCGCTGCAGGCCCACCGCGACGTTGGCCGGGCTGCCGCCGGGCACCGGCGTGACCTGCCGCTCCCCGGAGCGCCACAGCAGGTCGACGAGGACCTCGCCGACGACGCCGACGCGGGAGGGGGAGGACGGAGCGCTCATGCGGGCAGCATAGGAGGCCGCCGTACGGGCGCCGGAGCGGCGTCACGCCCGGCCGCGGCGCCGCTGCGGCGATGGTGGGAGAAGCATTGGAGAAACCCCACTAAGGCCCAGGTGACGAAGCTCACGTCCGGCGCCGCATCCTTGTAGGAAGGCGACCAATGCCGTGATCAGCCCTTTGTGATCGGCGGACGATGATCGGGGAGGGCGGCGCGGGTTAACGTCACGGTGTCCCGAACCGACCCTCACCCCGCGGAGTCACCCGATGGCCAGCGCAGTTCCCGCCGCTACCGCCGTACGGACCCACCCGGTCCTCGCCGACCTCATCCCCGCGTCGCGGCTGCGCGACGTGGCCTTGGTGACCGGTGGCGCCGTACTGACCGGCCTGGCCGCGCAGTTGTCGGTCCCCGTCCCCGGGTCGCCGGTGCCCGTGACGGGGCAGACCTTCGCCGCGCTGCTGGTGGGCACCGCCCTGGGCGCGCGCCGCGGCTTCCTGGCGCTCGCGCTGTACGCGGTCGCCGGTGTCGCCGGGGTGCCGTGGTTCGCTGAGGGGTCGTCCGGTGCGGCGGCGCCGAGCTTCGGCTACATCCTCGGCATGGCGCTGGCCTCGGCGCTCGTGGGCGCCCTGGCCCGGCGGGGTGCGGACCGCGGCGTGTGGCGGATGGCCGGCGTCATGGCGGCCGGAAGCGCCGTCACCTACGCCGTGGGTGTCCCTTACCTCGCGCTGGCCGCCCACCTGACGCTGGGCCAGGCCGTGGCGCTGGGCCTGACCCCGTATCTCATCGGCGACGCGCTGAAGGCCGCCCTCGCCATGGGTGCGCTGCCCGCCGCCTGGAAGCTGGCCGGCCGCCGCGGCTGACCGGCCACGACCTACGACGCACCCGGGTGGGGGGGGGGGGGGGGGGGAAGACCCCCCCCCCCCCCCCCCTTCTCCC
>NZ_CBDRCM010000094.1:0-12411 GCF_965342435.1 Actinacidiphila sp. bgisy160
CCCCCCCCCCCCCCCCCCCCCCCCCCCCCCCCCCCCACACTGCGTCAGGCTTGGGTGATCTCGATGTGGTGCGGCTTCGCCGCCTGGGCCTTGGGGACGGTGACGGTCAGGATTCCGTCGGCCAGCGTCGCGGTGATCTCCTGCGCCTTGACGTCTGCCGGCAGCAGTGCCCGGTACTCGAACCGCCCGGTGCGCCGGGTACGCCGGCGCAGAACGCCTTCACGCTCGCACTCCTTGTACTCGCCGGAGACGCACAACTCCCGGCCGCCGGCCTCGACGTCGATGTCCTCGCGCTTGATCCCGGGCAGTTCCGCCTCGACCACATAGGCGTCGTTCGTTTCATGCAGGTCGGCCATGGGCGACCAGGCCCGAGCCGACGGCGTGACACCGGCGGCCTGCTCCAAGAACCGGTTCATCCGCTCGAAGAGGTCATCGAACTCGGCGGCGACCGGCTCGCCCCAGCCGAGGGTGGGGAACGGTCGCTCCACGAGATGGCCGGGCCGGTGGTGTACGGGCAAAGTCATCGCGGTTCACCTCCGCGAAACGGTGCATTCGGGTTATTTCCATGCTGCTGCTGGTCGCCGCGCCCCGCATGCGGACAGCCCGCGACCGGCTCCAGGACTCCTCCCACCGCGGGCTTCTGTGATCAGCGGTGCCGGGGATCCGCGAGGGGAGCAAGCCATCTTCCGGCGCTGCCGGGGAACGAGCGCGGCGTTCCTCGCTTGGTGCGGGCCGGTCCCGGATGCGGAGCGAGGCGAGGACGGCGACGATGGGGCCGTGAGCACGGCTGACCGCTTCGATGCCTTCCGTGCCTTGGCCGGGTGGCGCGGCCGGACTGGGGAGGCGCTGCCGGACGCGCTGGCCGAGCGACGCGCGAGCACCGCGGGGCCGCCGCAGGCGTGGGCACCAGGGGTCGCGGAGCGTCTTGGCCTGCCCCACGCCTCCGGCTTGGGGCCCGCCGGCTACTTCGCCGATCTGGCCGCGCCGCACGGCCGTCGTCACGTGCGGGTGTGTACGGCGACGGCGTGCTTCGCGGCCCGTAGCGGGCGGCACCTGAGCGAGGTGGAAGGCGAGCTGGGTGTCCCCGCCGACGACGTGAGCGCGGACGGGGCTGTGTCGTTGCAGGCCGTGCGCTGCCTGGGCTACTGCTACACCGGCCCTGCGGCGCTGGACGGAGACCGGCCTTGCACCGGTACCGGGCTCGCCGACCAGATCGCGGGACGCCAAGAGCGCCAGGATCCCGGGATCCCGGTCGGTGATGCCACCTCGGAGCCGGTACTGCTCGGCGGGGTGCTGGCGGGTGCGCCCAGCTGGCAGGCGTGGCCGCAGACCGTGGCGGCGCGCACGGCCGACGAGGTCCATGCGGAAGTGGAAGCCTCCCGGCTGCGCGGGCGTGGCGGGGCGGGCTACCTGGTGGCGGCGAAATGGGCGGCGGCCCGGGGCCGCCCGGGGGTGGTGGTCATCGCCAACGGGGACGAGGGAGATCCGGGGTCGTTCGCCGACCGGCTGCTGATGGAACAGGACCCGGGCCGGGTGCTGGAGGGACTGGCGCTGGCCTGTCTCGCCTGTGGAGCCCGCGAGGGGGTGGTGCTGGTGCGGTCGGAGTACCCCAGGGCGCTTGCGCGGATGCGGGCGGCGGTGGAGCGCGCCTACGCGGAAGGGCATCTGGGGGCGCGGGTGCACGGCAGCGAGGTGACGCTGGACATACGGGTGGCCGCCGGAGCCGGGTCCTATGTGGCCGGCGAGGAGACGGCGCTGATCGCGGGACTGGAGGGTGGGCGGGGCTGCTCCCGGGCGCGTCCTCCGTATCCGACCGAAGCGGGGCTGTGGGGTGCGCCGACCGTGGTCAACAACGTCGAGACACTGGCCGCCCTGCCCTGGATCGTGACGCACGGCGGTGCTGCCTACGCCCGGCGCGGCGTGCCGGGGCAGACGGGAACGAAACTGGTGTGTTTGGCGGAGCGGTTCGCCCGGCCCGGCTGCTACGAGGTGGAGTTCGGCACCAGCCTGGAATGGATCGTCCATGAGCTCGGCGGCGGCCTGCGCGACCGTGCGCGGCTGGCGGTGCTGCAGGTCGGCGGCCCGCTGGGCGGGTTCCTGCCCGCTGACGGGCTGGACGTGCCCCTGACCGAGCACGATCTGACGACGCGCGGGGCGGCACTCGGCCACGCCGGTCTGGTCGCCTTCGACGACAGCGTGGAACCGGCAGATGTGTTGCGGCACCTTTGGGAGTTCGCTGACGCGGAGAGCTGCGGGGCGTGCTCGCCGTGCCGGGTGGGGTCGCGGCGCGGCCTGCGGCTGGTGGCGACGGGCGGCCCTCCCGATCCGGGCTACCGGCGGTGGATGCGGGTGATGGAAGAAGCGAGCCTGTGCGCGTTCGGCCGCCGCATCCCCCCTGCGGTGCGCAGCCTGGCCCGCGCCTGCGGCGACCGGCTGGCGAGCTGGGAGGCGTGATGCGGGTCTCGATCGACGGGCGCGATGTCGAGGCGGGTGTGGGGGCCTCGGTACTGGACGCGGTCCGTGCGGCCGGCGTGTGGTTGCCCACGCTGTGCCATGACGACCGGTTGTCCGCGGTCGGCTCCTGCCGGACCTGCCTGGTACAGGTCGGCGGAAACATCGTGGCGGCCTGCGTCACCCCGATCGGCGAACACACACCCGTCACGACGGCCGGTGAAGAGCTGGAGGCGTTGCGGCGTGATGCGGTGGAACTGCTGGTCTCCGCTCTGCCGCGGGGCGCGGTCGAGGCGACGCACAGCGAACTGGCCGCCGTCTGCGAGAAGCTGGGCGTCGGCGCGTCCACGGCTCAGGGCACGCGCGGACGCGGGACGGACGACTCCCACCCGTACGTCCACCTCGACCCCGACCTGTGCATCGCCTGCGGACGCTGCGTGCGCATCTGCGCCGAGGTGCAGGGCACCTTCGCACTCACCCTGACCGGCCGGGGCGCTGACACGGTCGTCGCGCCCGGCACCGGCGGGGCGTGGGCGGACTCCGACTGCGTGGCCTGCGGCGGATGCGTGGACACCTGCCCCACCGGCGCGATCTTCCAGCCGGGGCTGCCGCCCGGCAGCGCCGCCTCGCGCCGGCTGCCCGCCACGAGCACCACCACGCACACCACCTGCGGCTACTGCGGCGTGGGCTGCTCACTGGACGTGGTCACCGACGACGGCCAGGTCACGGCCGTACTGCCGGACCGTGAGGGGCCGGTCAACCGCGGGCACGCCTGCGTCAAGGGCCGCTTCGCCCACGGCTTCCAACGCTCGCCCGAGCGCCTCACCCAGCCCCTGCTGCGCCGCAACGGAAGCCTGGAACCCGCCAGTTGGGGCGAGGCGCTCGATCGTGTCGCGCGCGGGCTGCGGGCCGCGGTCGCCGCCGGCGGGCCCGACGCCGTCGCGGCCATCTCCTCCGCGCGCGCCACCAACGAGGAGAACTACCTCGTCCAGAAGTTCCTGCGCACGGTGATCGGCACGAACAACATCGACAACTGCTCACGGCTGTGCCACGCTCCGTCCGCCGCCGGACTCACCGCCTCCTTCGGCCTGCCGGGCGGCACCGACTCCTTCGACGACATCGACCGGGCCGACTGCCTCCTCGTGGTCGGCGCCAACCCCGTCGAGGCCCACCCGGTCGTCGGCTCCCGGCTCCTCGAACGCGCCCTGCGCGGAGCCACGCTGATCGTCGCCGACCCGCGCGCAGTCGGACTGGCCGGATACGCGGACGTCCACCTGCGGCCACGCCCGGGTACCAACGTCGCCCTGTGCCACGGCATCGCCCACGTCCTGCTCGACGAGGGCCTGATAGATGACGAGTTCCTCCGCGAGCGAGCCGCAGGACTGCCCGAACTGACCGCCCTGCTCGAGGAGTATCCGCCCGAGGCGGCCGCGGCCGTCACCGGTGTGCCCGCGGCCGGCATCGTGCAGGCCGCCCGGCTGTACGGGCGCGCACGATGTCCCGCGATCGTCTACGGGCTCGGCGTCACCGAGCACCTGCACGGCACCGACGGCGTGCGCGCCCTGGCCAACCTGGCCATCCTGCGCGGCGCCGTCGGCACCGACCGCGGCCTGGGCCTGTACCCGCTGCGCGGCCAGAACAACGTCCAGGGCGCCTCCGACATGGGAGCCCTCCCCGACACCCTGCCCGGCTACCACAAGGTCACCGACCCGGCCGCCCGCGCCCGCGCCGAGCGCGTGTGGGGCGCCCCCGTCCCCGAGCGCTCCGGCATGCGCATCCCGCGGATGTTCGCCGCCGCCCGCGAGGGACGGCTGCGTGCCCTGTGGGTGATCGGCGAGGACGTCTGCTCCACCGACCCCGACTCCAGCCAGGTGGCTGCGGCTCTGGACGCCTGCCCGCTCGTCGTCAGCCAGGACCTCTTCCTGTCGGCCACCGCGAGCCGCGCGGATGTGGTCCTGCCCGCCGCTTCGTGGCTGGAGAAGGACGGCACGTTCGTCAACTTCGACCGCCGCTTCCAGCGGGTCCGGCCCGCCGTGGACTCACCCGGTCAGGCCAGGTCCGACTTCGACATCGTCCACGCCGTCGCCGCCGCGCTGGGGGCCGACCTGGGCTGTCCCACCCCGGCCGCGGCTCTCGACGAATGCGCCCGCATCAGCCCGCACTTCGCCGGACTCTCGCACCAGCGCCTGGATCACCAGGGCGCGTTGTGCTGGCCCTGCCCGTACCCGGACCGGCCTGGCCAGGCCAAGCTCTACACCGACCGCTTCGCCACCCGTGACGGCCGCGCCCACCTGGCCGCCGCCCCCTACCTGCCGCCCGGCGAACAGCCCGACGACACCTACCCGCTGATCCTGGTCACCGGCCGCCGCCTGGTGCACTACAACTCCGGCAGCATGACGCGCCGCACCGACAACCTTCGCCTGGACCCCGTCGACCACCTCGACATCCACCCCGACGATGCCGCCCGACACCACCTGCGCGACGCCCAGCCCGTCACCGTGGAAAGCCGACACGGCCAGGCCCGCCTCACCCTCCGCATCACCGCGCAGACGTCACCCGGCCAGGTCTTCTGCGCCTTCCACTTTCCCGCCAGCGGCGTGAACGCGCTCACCTCCGGCCACGCCGACACCGTCAGCTCGTGCCCGGAGTACAAAGTCACCGCGGTGCGCCTGGTGCCCTGAATCCAGCCGGCCGGAAGAGGGAGCCGGACGCGTGACGGTGAAGGCGACAGGTCGCTGCCCGACGGAGAGTCGCCGAAAAGTCCGCGAAGCGGTGCTCAGCCGGAGGGATGAGGCCAGTGTGCGAGGCTGCCGGGCGAGGGAGCCGACCCCGTCGCTTCCTCTGCCGAGGGGTAGATCTCGTAGCTCTCGCGCATCCCGCTCAGGTCGAGGATCCTCAGTATCCGGCCGGAGACGGATGCGAGGCGCAGCGAGCCTTCGCGTTCACGGATGCGTTTGGTGATCGCCACGATCACACCCAGCCCCATCGAGTCCATGAAGGTGACGAAGCCCAGGTCCAGGACGAAGTGGCGGTGTCCCTCATCGATGAGCTTGATCACGCCTTCCCGGACCATGGGCGCGGTATGTGCGTCCATCCCACCGTCGGCCTCGACAACGGTCCAGCCGTTGACCACGTCGTAGCTGACCATCATGCTCTCGTGTCGGACGATGTTCGTTCGCATGGCCATCCCTCTTCACCTCTACGGACGGCGCACGATGCCTGGCACGGTGCCGGAGGAGGGGGCCGGCCCCTCCCCGATCACGGCCTGGGATGCGCGAGCGTGGACCGGTGACCGCCACCCCGCCGGCGCCTCACTACCGGCTACCGGCTACCGGCTTTTGGCCAGCCACTCGGCGAGAACGGCTGCCTGGCTGTGGTCCACGTCCTTGGTGGCGGTCAGCAGCATGAGTCTGTCGTGCGCCGCAAGGTCACGCAGATGCTCGGCCGCCTCGCGGTGCCCGGCGTCCCGCAACTCCGCCAGATAGCGGCGTCGGAATTCGCTGAAGCGGCTGGGCTCGTGGCCGTACCACTTACGCAGCTCACTGGAGGGGGCGACATCGCGAAGCCACTCGTCCAGATGTGCGTCCTCCTTGCGCATGCCCCGGGGCCACACCCGGTCCACCAGCACGCGCTTGCCGTCTTTCGGCGCGGTCTCCTCGTAGACTCTGCGACAGGTGATCTGTCCGGCCATGATGGTGCCCCTCCGGATCGGTCGGCCACCCCGGCGTCGAGTGGGGTGGACAGCTCCGTGTCCTGCTGCGCAGCGGATGGTCCCGACTCGTCCATTTTATCGGGGCGGCTCGTGCGAACCCCCGGGGCCCCGCCGGGTCAGCCACCGGCGCGCGGGTGCGGAGCGGCGGCGTCCCGTACGGCGTATCGACGAGGAGCACGATGTGTCCAGCAGACGTCTCCCGTCCCGGTCACCGGCGGTGGCCACCTGCTACGGCGTCGCCCCGCTACCAAGCCCGGCCCTTGGCCGCGCAGAACCAGCGAACCGCCCGTTGACCTGCGAAAACACAGGCAGGAAGGGGCTGCCCAGCACACGTACCATGTGCTGGCAGGGCAGCGCCGGTACTCGTTCACAATTCGGGGCCGTGCGGGAAGATGGCGTCTGTCATCGTGCACTTTCGTCGGAACCTCGCGTTCGGCCAGGGCGGAGAGGTCGGTGCTGATCCGCACCAGCCGAGGGGGATACTGGCGACCATGCGTGTCGAATTCGATCCCGAGGCCATGGGCCGCACCCCCTTCTACAAGCTGCTGACGTCGGTCGTGGTGCCGCGACCCATCGCGTGGGTGTCAACGATCTCGCAACGGTCTGTGGCCAACCTCGCCCCGCACTCCTTCTTCACCGTCGCGTGCGTCAGCCCGCCGGTCGTGCAGTTCACCTCGGTGGGGCGGAAGGACTCGCTGCGCAACATCGAGGAGACCCGGCAGTTCGTGGTCAACCTCGCGCCCGAGCATCTCTTCGAGCAGATCAACGCCACCGGCACCGACTTCCCGCCCGGGGTCAGCGAGTTCGACGCGGTCGGTATCGCCCGCGAGCCCAGCCGAGCGGTCAAGCCGCCCCGCGTCGCCGCCTCGCCCGTCGCCCTGGAGTGCGAACTGCACAGCACGGTCACCCTCGGCGACTCGACCGTGGTCTTCGGCCGCGTCGTCCAGGCCGCCGTCTCGGAGGCCGCGATGGTCGAGGGCCACCCCGACGTGCGCAGGCTTCGTCCGCTGGCCCGCCTCGGCAAGGACGAATGGGGCACGATCGGCGAGGTCCTGGAGATCTCCCGCATCCGCTACACCGACTGGCCGGGCGTCAACCAGGGTTAGACGACGGCGGCCCGGACCGTGCACCGGTCCGGGCCCGTGGACGTCAGGCGCGGTCGCGGCGGCGCAGGGACGGTTCGAGCAGCGCGGGCGGGGTGTCGAACTTCTCGTGCGGGGCGAGGTCGACGCCCGGGGCGACGATCGTGTCGATCGCGTCGAGCACGTCGGCGGAGAGCACCGTGTCGGCGGCGACGAGGTGTGCCCGCAGGTGGTCGGGTGTGCGGGGGCCGACGATCGCGGCGGTCACGGCGGGGTGGGCCGTCACGAAGCCCAGGGCGAGCTGGATCATGGTCAGGTCGGCCTCGGCGGCGAGCGCGGCAAGCCGTTCGACGGCGTCGAGCCTGGCCCGGTTGGCGGGGATCGAGGTGTCGAAGCGTTCCGGCAGGAGCGCGGAGCGGCTGGTGGTGATCTCCCGGCCCTCGCGGATCGCCCCGGACAGCCAGCCCGAGGCGAGCGGGCTCCACGCCAGCACGCCGAGGCCGTACTCCTCGGTCACGGGCAGCACATGGGCCTCGATGCCGCGCTGCAGGATCGAGTAGCTGGGCTGTTCGGTGACGTACCGGCCCAGGTGGTGCTCGCGGGCGGCCCACTGGGCCTGCACGATGCGGTATGCGGGGAAGGTCGAGGAGCCGAAGTAGCGTATCTTGCCCGCGCGTTGCAGGTCGGTCAGGGCCGACAGGGTCTCCTCGTCGCTGGTCGTCGGATCCCATCGGTGGACCTGGTAGAGGTCGACGTGATCGACGCCGAGACGGCGCAGGCTGTCCTCCAGGGCCGTGACCAACCAGCGGCGCGAACTGCCGCGGTGGTTGCGCTCGTCGCCCATCGGCATGGTCGCCTTCGTCGCCAGCACGATGTCGTCGCGGCGGCCGGCGATGGCCTTGCCGACCATCTCCTCCGACTCGCCGGCGCCGTACATGTCGGCGGTGTCGATGACATTGATCCCGGCCTCGAGGGCGGCGTCGACGAGGGCGGTGGCCTCGTCCTGGGTGGTGCGTCCGATGCTGCCGAAGTTCATCGCGCCGAGCGCGAGGGAACTGACCTGTACACCGGTGCGGCCCAGGGTGCGGTACTGCATGACCGTGTTCTCCCTTGCGGGTGGGGTGGGGTGGTTTCGTGCGGCGCGAGCGCGCACGACTTGGTCCCGGGGCGCGCGCCCTGGCATCATGAGCAAGCGGAACCTTGTTCCGTTAACGATACGGAACGTGGTTCCGTTTGACAAGGCCGGTCGTGGAAGGAATGGCGCGGTGGTGGAGCGGGCCAAGCGGGCGGACGCCCGGCGCAACGAGAAGACGCTGCTCGAGGCGGCGGCCGCGGCGTTCGTCGCGTCGGGCGTGGAGGCGCCGGTGCGCGACATCGCAGCCAGGGCGGGCGTCGGGACGGGCACGATCTACCGCCACTTCCCGTCCCGGTCGGATCTGATCATCGCCGTCTACCGGCACCAGGTCGACGCCTGCGCCGAGGCCGGCCCGGCCCTGCTGGCGAGCAGCGCGACCCCGCACGCCGCGCTGGCACGGTGGATCGACCTGTTCGTCGACTTCCTGGTGACCAAGCACGGACTGGCCGGCGTGCTGCAGTCCGACAACACCGGCTTCGAGGGCCTGCACACCTACTTCCTCGACCGCCTGCTGCCCGTGTGCGCCGAACTGCTCGACGCCGCCGCCGCTTCCGGCGAGATCCGCTCCGACCTGGAGGCGTACGCGCTCATGCGCGGCGTAGGGAACCTGTGCGTCGGCGCGGACAGCGACCCCCGCTACGACGCGCGCCGCCTGGCCGGGCTCCTCGTCTCCGGCCTGCGCCGGACGGACTGAGCGCCCGTCAGACGAGGCCGGCCTGCCGGGCCTGCCGGGCCGGGCGTGCCGGACCGCTGCGCGCCGGTGTCCGCGCCCCGATCATGGGCCGGGAACCGGCACCGGTGCCACGACCGGCTCCCTCCCTGCTGGGAGGCCGAGCCTCCCAGCCCGGGGTCAGCGCCCGCGGCGGGTGCGAGCGGCGACGACGAGGGCGGCGAGGCCGGTGACCGCGATGAAGCCCATCGCCACGAGGAAGACCGGGGACGTCGGCGTCGTGGCACGGCTGCCGGCGATGACGTAGGCCCCCGTGTTGGGCACACTGCCCAGCGCGGTTGCCAGCAGGAAGGGCGTCAGCCGCATCCGTGAGACCGCCGCGCTGTAGTTGGCCGCCGCGAAGGGCACGCCGGGGAAGAGCCGCATCGCCAGCATCGTGCGGAAGCCGTGCTCGCTGAGCTGGCGGTCCGCGGCGAGCAGCACGCGGCCGCGGAGCAGCGGGCGCAAGGCGTCCCGCCCGAGGAGGCGGCCGAGGACGAAGGCGAGGCCGGCGCCGAGCACCGTGCCGGCGAGGGCCGCGGGCAGTCCGGCCTGGGCGCCGAAGAGCGCTCCGGCGCCGACGTTGAGCAGGGGGCGCGGTACGAAGGCGAGGGCGCAGAGCCCGTAGCCCCCGGCGAAGAGCACGACGGCCGCGGCGCCCGTGAGTTGTGCGGGCCAGCCGTGCGCGAGCAGCCGCTGGGGTTCCCAGACCAGCACCGAGGCCGCGGCCCCGGCCAGGAGGACGACCAGCAGCGCCAGCCGGGCCCACGACGCCGGTCGCGAGCGCGGGCGGGACAGGACGGTGACCTCGGACATTCCGCGAGCCTAGCGGAGGAGGATGCCGCTCTGGTGCCGCCGCGTACCGTGGGGCCATGGCCCCTCCCGTTCCGGTCCTGCCGGACAGCGCCCTCGCGGACCTCGTGCTGCCGCGCCTGACCTCGGCGTACGGCGCCGCCGCCGACCCGGTGCGGGCGGCCTCGGCGGCGGCGTACATGCGCGACGCGTTCCCGTTCCTCGGCATCGCCACGCCCGCCCGGCGTGCCCTGTCCCGCGCCGTGCTCGCGGGGACGCCGCGCCCGGACGAGGCCGACTGCGCGGCCGTCGGCCTGCGTTGCTGGGCGCTCCCCGAACGGGAGTACCGCTACTTCGCCGTGGACTACCTGCGCCGCCACGTGGGGCGCTGCTCCTCGGCCTTCCTCGGCACGGCCCGGCACCTGATCACGACGGACCCGTGGTGGGACACCGTCGACCTGCTCGCCGCGCACGTCGTCGGGCGCCTCGTGGCCGCCGACCCCGCCCTGGTGGACGTGATGGACGAGTGGATCGACGGCGAGGACCTCTGGCTCGCCCGCACCGCGCTGCTGCACCAGTTGACGTACAAGGCGGACACCGATCCCGGCCGGCTGTTCCGCTACTGCCTGCGGCAGGCGGGCCACCGGGACTTCTTCGTCCGCAAGGCGATCGGATGGGCGCTGCGGGAGTACGCCCGCACCGATCCCGGCGCCGTGCGGGCGTTCCTCGCGCAGGCGGGGGAGCGGCTGTCGCCGCTGTCGGTACGAGAGGCGGGCAAGCACTTGTGAGCGGGGACGAGGAGCGCGGCCGCGTGCGCCGCAGCTACGACACCGTGGCGCAGGAGTACCGGGAACGCATCGGCGACGAGCTGGCGTACAAGCCGCTGGACCGGGCCCTGCTGGCCGCCCTCGCCGAGCAGACCGCGGACGGCGCGCCCGTGGCGGACCTGGGCTGCGGCCCCGGCCACGTCACGGCGTGGCTCGCGGCACGCGGGGTGCGGGCCGTGGGGATCGACCTGTCGCCGGGGATGGTCGCGCTCGCCCGCCGCGAGCACCCCGGGGCGGACTTCCGCGAGGGCGACCTGCTGCGTCTCCCGGCGGCGGACCGCGAGTTCGGGGCGGTGGTCGCCCTGTACTCGGTGATCCACCTGACGCCGGGTGAACTGGGGGCGGCGTTCGCGGAGATGCGGCGCGTGCTGCGTCCGTCCGGCCGGGCGCTCGTGGCCTTCCACACCGGGGCGCAGACCAGGCGGGTGACCCAGTGGTGGGGGCACGAGGTCGACGTCGACTTCCACTTCCACGACGCCGGCACGGTCGCGCGGGCGCTGGCCGAGGCCGGGTTCGAGGTGGAGGCCAGGCTGGAGCGGGCCGCGTACCCGCAGGAGGCGGAAACCTGGCGCGCCTATGTCCTGGCCCGCGTCAGCGGGGCATGAAGCGGGCCGGTTCGCGTGCCCTCACCCGCGGCGGGACGTCCTTGAGCGCGTCGCCGGCCAGGGTCCGTCCCTGAGCGCGCCGTTCGGCGCCGGGGCCGGCCGGCCGACGTCCACGCCGGCGCGTGCGGCGAGCACCGGCGCGTGTACCACGGGCGCGGCCCAGCTCGACGGCGCGATCCTGGTCGTCTCGGCCCTCGACGGCGTCATGCCGCAGACCGCCGAGCACGTGCTGCTCGCCCGCCAGGTCGGCGTCGAGCACATCGTCGTGGCGCTCAACAAGGCCGACGCGGGCGACCCCGAGCTCACCGACCTGGTCGAGCTGGAGGTCCGCGAGCTGCTGTCCGCCCAGGGCTACCCGGGCGACACGCTGCCTGTCGTACGGGTGTCGGGCCTGCGGGCGCTGGAGGGCTACCCGCGGTGGACGGCGGCGATCGGCGCGTTGCTCGACGCGGTCGACACCTACGTGCCGATGCCGCACCGCTACACCCACGCCCCCTTCCTGCTGCCGGTGGAGAACGTGCTGACCATCACCGGGCGCGGCACGGCCGTCACCGGCGCGGTCGAGCGGGGCACGGTCCGGGTCGGCGACCGCGTGGAGGTGCTCGGCGCGGACACGGCGAGCGTGGTGACCGGTCTGGAGACCTTCGGCAAGCCGATGGAGGAGGCCCAGGCCGGCGACAACGTGGCACTGCTGCTGCGCGGTGTGGCCCGGGACGTCGTCCGCCGGGGCCACGTGGTGGCCGCGCCGGACAGCGTGACGCCCAGCCGCCGGTTCCGGGCGCGGGTGTACCTGCTGCCGGCCGCCGAGGGCGGGCGGCGTACCGGGATCGTCAGTGGCTACCGGCCGCAGTTCTACATCCGCACCGCCGACGTCGTCGGCGACGTGGACCTGGGCGAGGCGGGGGGCGGCCCTGCCGGGGGCGACCGTCGACATGACGGTCGAGCTGGGCCGGCCGGTGCCGCTGGAGCCGGGGCTCGGCTTCGCGATCCGCGAGGGCGGCCGCACCGTCGGCGCGGGCACGGTGACGGCGCTCGACGGGTGAGCCGGGCCGGCTGAGCGCGGGGGTGGGGGGGGGGGGGGGGGGGGGGGGGGGGGGG
>NZ_CBDRCM010000095.1:0-12397 GCF_965342435.1 Actinacidiphila sp. bgisy160
TAGGGAGCCCGACCCTGCCGTTGCCCGCCACCGCGAGCAGCCCACCGGCACAAGGCGGCAAAATCCCGCACCGCCACTGAACGGACGGCTACTTCTCCCAGCCCACGGTCTCGGGCAGGGGAGTGCCGAAAATGGTGGCGCCGACGTTGGCCAGACCCTTCTTGACGCCGTAGATGGAAGGCCCGCTGAACAGGGGCAGGAAGGCGTACTGCGCCAGTTCCTTGCGCTCAATGGCGTTGGCTCGGGCGGTCTGTTGGAGGGGGTCGGAGATCCGGGCCGCGGCGTGGATCTCCTTGTCGAGCTCAGGCGTTCCGGCGTCGGTCAGCTTGGAGTCGCTGTCCGTGCCGTGGAACTGGTAGAGATACGGGCGCCGAAGGGGTCCGTCGAACGGTTGCCTGACAGGAAGAGGTCGAAGTCTCGCTCGCTGAGGATCTTCGCGAAGTCCGCCTCGTCGGCCTTCTTCATGTCGAGCTGGATACCGACGGCTTCAGCATCGCCGCGAAGGCGTTGGCCGTGGCCTTGTCCAGCGGATCATCGGCACCCGCGCGCAGGTGCCCACCCGCAAACTGCCCGCCACGCCGCGCCGTGGCAAAACCAGTTCGACAGAAGCGTCGGCGTCACGCCTCACAGAGGTCGCGGGTTCCCGCGTGCCGCGGCCCCCGTGGCACGGGGGCCGCGTTCCTCGGGGTCGGTCACGGTCGGGGGCTGCCGTGATCGGACAGGCTGACGGCGTCCAGCTCGATCAGCGCACCTGCGGTCGCCGTGATGGTGTCGGTGATCTCCCTGGGCTCCCAGCCCAGCATCGATCGTGCCTTGTCGTTGCTGATGACGGGGATCCGGCCCGCCAGCACCGCGGCCTCCCGCAGCGCGGGCTCGGTCTTCGCCGCCTCGCGCACCTCCTCAATGGTCAGCTCCTTCGCAGGCAGTTTTTCGGCGAAGGCGGGGAAGTGCTCCCGCAGGATGTTCGCCAAGCCGAAGAGGCTGGATGATTCCTTGGTTGCGATGAAACGCTCGCCCGCGGCCCTCGGGTGCAGCATCGCGCGCAGGTGCAGGTCCACGACGTCGCGCACGTCGACGACGCCGAAGTGCATCACCGGCACCACAGGCATGTGTCCATTCAGCATGGCCTTGATCAGGCCGATCGAGCCGGAGGGCCGGTCCAACAGCTGGGGGCCGAAGATGCCGGTGGGGTTGATCACCACGAGCTCGATGTCTCCGTGGGTGCGGACGTAGTCCCACGCCGCCGTCTCGGCCACGATCTTCGACTTGTGGTAAGCGGGCAGGCCCGGGGTTTCCGGGTCGGTCCAGTTCTCCTCCGTGTAGTGATCGTCGGGTGTCATCGTGTACCCGATCGCGGCGTAGGAGGATGTCATGACGACCCGCGGGATACCGGCGCTGCGGGCCGCGGTGATGACTCGCAGGGCACCGTCACGGGCAGGCAGGACGATCTCGTCCTCCGTCTCGGGCGGAGCGACCGGGAAGGGCGAGGCGTGGTGGAGGACGTGGGTGACACCGTCCATGGCCTGTGCCCAGCCGTCATCGGCACTGAGTTCGGCGACGGCGAACTCCAGCCGGCCCGCCGGATCCACACCGGCCTGCTGGAGCGCCCCCAGCGTCTGGGCCTCCTGCTGGGCCCCCCGGACCGTCGCCCGCACGCGGTGACCTTCCCGGAGCAGCCTTTCGATCGTGTGGCTGCCGACGAAGCCGCTGCCACCGGTGACCAGTACCGTCGCGTTCTCGGGGATGGAGACGGTGTTTGCCATGCTCATGGTGCTTCAGTCCTTCAGTGGGTGAAGTGTTCCAGTAGGCGCGTGACCTCTTCGACCGCGCGGTTCTCGGCGGGGGCGTCACCGCGGGCGCGGGCGTCCCACATATCCGCTTTGCCGCGCAGATACGCCAAACGCAGCCGCATCTGCTCGATGTCGGCCGCCAGCCTTTCTGCCTGAGCGGCGAACAGGTCCCGCAGATCGTCCGCTGCGGAATCTCCACAGGCGAGCAGGTCCAGGTAACGGCGCATCCCGCTGACCGTCACCCCCGCCGAACGCAGGCAGGACAGCGCCTCGACGCGGGCCACGGTTGCCGGCTCATACCGGCGATGACCGCTGGAGTCGTCCCGCGCGACCGCTCCCAGCAGGCCGATCTTTTCGTAGTAGCGCAACGTGGGCTCACTGAAACCCGACCGTCGTGCCATCTCCTGAATGGTCAGACCCACTGGCTCTCGGATTGCTACTGACATGCAAGAAGCCTCCGACACTTGAAGCGCTTGAGGTCAAGCGCCCAAGTGTGAGATGTGCTACATGCCGAGAAAGTCCGGTCTTCTCTGGCTCGTGATCTCGTCCGGGCCGACCCTTCACCATGCTGATGCCGGGGCATGGAACGACGACCGTGTTCGAGCGATTGATCACATGAGCAGTGGGCATTGACCGAGCCGATGATCACGGCCTGGAAGCAGGCTCGGGTAGTGCGGTCGCGATCGATCTTCCACCAGAACCGGTCGGGCTGTCCGTGGCTCTGTCTTCCCATGGCCTGCCGGCCCGGTCGGCGGCAAGGACGTACTCGACCCAGCGGATCCAGGAACTCCTGTGCTGTCAGGTAAGGGAGAGCCCGCCGATGGCAGGACCCACCCCACGTGATCACCGATACCCAGTCCAAGCACGCGGGAATGCCGGGCCGCAAGCGGGGCGCCTGCGCCGTCGACTGCTCATCGGTTCATCGCGCTCTCCGCGTCGCCCTTGTGCAGATCCGCCATCAGGACGACGGTCAAGGGCGACACCGGCAGCTCTCATGACGGGGGTCGGCGACCTCGGAAGGGCCATGGGCCGCAGCGAGCCGCCTGTCCCGACATCCACGCCGCGATCATCTCCGCAACCCGGTGGACACTCACCAGTGCTCGCCAGCACCACCCGCCAGCACCAAGTCGCGGTGCTGTCAGACTGCGCCGTGTACCCGGCGGCCGGCCGAGCCCGCCGGATGCAAGCGGGCCACGGCCTTCCTCGCCAAGGAGACCCAGTGACGGTGCACCCGTTCATCGAGGCGGAGAAGCGGGCAGGTCCTGGCCGGCAACGCCTGGGGCGGGACGTCGTCCTGGCCCCAGGCGTTGCCGACTTTGCTGCTAGTCGCGGTGGGTCAGTGCTGGCCGTGGCCGCCGTCACTACGACGGCGTTGGAGCGTGAACTTCTCGAAGACCGACAGCTCACCGGTGGGCGTGAGGATGTTGTAGTAGGTGACGTGGATGCGGGTCATGTCACCGGGGTGACGGCCCGGGTCGACGGCGAACTCGGCGAAGCCGTAGGGGTGCTCCGCGTCACGGACGCCGATCCAGACCGCCGTCTCCTTCTCCTTGACCGAGTTGTACTTGCCGACGCGCTCCATCTGGACGTACGCCGAGTGATGCCCGTGACCATCGGCGTCGTCGGTGGTGAAGCTGTTGTTGGTGATGCCGGACACGCCGCCACCGCCGAGGACCATGTGCGTCGTGCCGTGCGCGCTGTCGATCACATCGAGTGCGGTCTGACTCGGGTTGGGTGTGAGGGTGACGCTGCCGGGAACGACGCCACGCACCGCCAACGAGCGCTCGTAGTCGTGCTCGTGGCCACAGACCACCAGGTCGACACCGTACTTGTCGAACAGCGGGCCGTACGCCGCGCGCAGCGCGACGTCAGGGCCGTTCGCGGCGGTCGCCGAGCTGATCATCACCTGGTGCATGCAGACCACGATCCAGTCGATGTCCTTCGAAGCCCGTCCCGACTTGAGCTCCTTCTCCAGCCAGGCGAGCTGCCGACCGCCGGAGTAGCCGTTGATGTAGATGTCGCCGCCCTCCTGCAGGGCGACGTCGTCGTTCTGCAGGGCGATCACCTTCACCCCGCCGACCGTGAAGGAGTACCAGAGGTTGTCGAGCTCGGGCTGGGTCTCGGTCGAGGGCAGCTCGAAGTAGGTCTGGTACGCGTCGAGGCCGAGCTTGCCGTTGGCCAGCTCGATCTCATGGTTGCCCGCGCACGGCATCCACGGACGGAATCGTGCCGAGCGGCTGTTGTTGGTGAGGAAGTCGCGCCAGACGCGAATGCGGTCGGGCCCGGTATTGGCGTAGCAGAGGTCACCGTTGAGGAGGTGGAACAGCGGGCCGACCTTCTCGACGCCGGTGACGATGTCGGCGGCGGCGGGGGTGGCGTTGGGCTCGAAGTCCCGGCCCGAGGCGTCGGCCGGGTTCGCTCCGGTCTTCCACGTCACACTGGGCGCACCCTGGTCGCCGAAGCTGGTGAAGGTGAACGGAGCCCGGCCGGACGGCGCCGTGTGGAAGGTGCCGGCGTCGGGGGTGGCGCCGTCGTGCTGGGCCGCGTACAGGTAGTCGGTGTCGGCCTTGAGCTTGCTGATCAGCGCGTGATGGACCCAGACGGTCCGCCCAGAGGTGCCGTCCACGTAGGTCTTCGTCGTCGCGTGCACTGTGGAACCGAAGCCGCCACTCAGCGTGCCGTAAACGACCCGAGGGTTCTTGACGGCCGCGTCGGTGACCCACGAGACGACCATCTGGCTGCGTGGGTCGGCGCCGAAGGTCAGGTGCAGGCCCTGGACTGGGGTGGTGGGCGATCCGGTGGTGAGACCGGTGATCTCCGACTTCGCCGGGACCGCCTCGGCAGTTCCGGCGCCGAGGACCAGCGGCCCGGCGGCGGCGCCGGACACTGTCGCGCCGAACAAGCCCAGCGCGTTGCGACGAGAGATTCTGGTTTGCTTGGGTTCTTCCGACATTCCAGGGGCCTTTCGCGTCGTCGGGTGCAGTCGCACATCGACCGGACAGCAGCGCTCCGAACCTGACAGCGGGCTGCGGCAGGTCAGCAGTGCGCGCCCTCACGGACGCTAGGAAGCACGGTCGACCGGAGCGGTGAGACAGGTATGAACGGCAGATGGCGATCACCGCAACGGACGGACATTCCCGGCGGCTGGCCCTGTCCTGGCTAAGCTTGACGTTTAACCTCGCAGGTCGCCCGACCTGCTGATCTGCGCTTCTCCCGGGACAATGGGGGCGGCCGTTCTCCACCCTTCGAGATGTCGAGTCACGAAGCACGAGAGAACGGCCGCTCCCCATGAGTCTCCTCGCCGACGCGCCCGCGGGCGCAGCGTTGGACGTGTTGTCCCGCTTTCGTGTCGACTTCTACGACTGCTTGTACAGCCGTGCCGATGCGCTCTTCGAGCTGACCGACGCGGTGCTGTGTACAGACGGGCCGGTGAAGACCCTGGTCGAGCTGTCGCTGGCGGTCGAGCATCGACGGGGGCACGGCGCCTTGTATACCGCGTTGGACCGGGGCTGGCTGGAGCCGGCGCGGTTGCGGCGTACGCTGGCCGGCCTGCCGCTGCCGAAGGCGGCCGACGGGCGGATCGTGCTGGCCGTGGACGTCAGCAACTGGCTGCGTCCTGATGCCCCCACCAGCGACGACCGGCTGTTCTGCCACGTCTACGGACGCGGTGACCGCAAGAAGGATCAGTTCGTGCCGGGGTGGCCGTACTCTTTCGTCGCCGCCCTGGAGACGGGCCGGACCTCGTGGGTCGCGTTGCTGGACGCCGTTCGCCTGGGGCCGATAGACGACGCGACCGCCGTCACCGCCGCCCAACTACGCGGCACCGTCCAGCGGTTGACACAAGTCCGGCACTGGCAGCCAGGTGATCCTGACATCTTGATCGTGATGGACTCCGGCTACGACGTCACCTACCTCTCCCACGCCCTGGCAGACCTGCCCGTCGTGCTGGTCGGCCGGCTGCGCTCGGATCGCGTGATGCTCCGCGACCCGGGCCCCGCCCGCTCGGGACCAAGGGGCGGGCGGCCCCGCCGGCACGGCGGCGTCCTCACCTTCGCCAAGCCCGACACCTGGCACGAACCCGACGTCATCACCGTCACGGACACCACCCGCTACGGCAAAGTCGAGGCAAGAGCCTGGGACCGCATGCACCCCAGACTCACCCACCGCGGTCCCTGGCTGAACCACGCAGAAGACGAACTCCCCATCCTCCACGGCACATTGATTCGCCTGAAGGTCGAGCACCTACCAGGCAACCGCGACCCGAAACCGGTCTGGCTGTGGTGCTCGGCCACCGCCGCCACGCCGGCGGACGTCGACCGCTGGTGGCAGGCCTTCCTCCGCCGCTTCGACCTCGAGCACACCTTCCGGCTCATGAAACAAACCCTCGGCTGGACCGCCCCCAAGGTCCGCCACGCCGACAGCGCCGACCTGTGGACCTGGCTCATCATCGCCGCCCACACCCAACTCCGCCTCGCCCGACCCCTCGCCGAGGACCTACGGCGGCCCTGGGAACGTCCCGCCGCACCACGCCGCCTCACCCCCGCCCGAGTACGGCGGGGGTTTCGCAACATCCGCGCGACCACGACCCGCCCGGCGGCCGCACCGAAACCGTCCCGTCCCGGACACGCCAGGCCACCCGGATCGAAGAACAAGCACCGCGCCAGACAGCACCACGGCTACCACGTCGTCGACAGCAGCAAGGACACGGAGCCCGCCCCGGTGATCCAAGCGCGCTGGCCCCGCATCGCCGGCTGGTGACCTGCCCCGGGCAAGGGGGGCGGACCATCCACGCGGTGAGGTAGGTGAAGGCGGCCCCGGGTGAGATTGCGGCGTGCGGCGATCCCGGTGATGCACCCGGGCCGGGTCGACGTGATCGGCGCCAGGGCCCTGGTACTGCTGCGGATCATGGAGCGCACGGGCGCCCGGGAGGTCGTGGTCTCCGAGCACGACATCCTCGACGGCATCGCCCACAAAGCGGCAGAGGACGTCGAGCGGGATAAGCGCAAGGGCTGACCTGCGGCAACGCACAGAACAGGGCCCCGCCGGATCGGCAACCGGCGGGGGCCCTGTCGTCTGCCCCGCTCACAGTCGAACGTTCCGAGCGGGGCGCGGGGCGGCTCCGGTTCGCCTTCCAGGTGGGCCCGGTACGGTCAGGGTGGTCCGTCCAAAGCGCTCTGCCGGGGATGTTCTGTTTCCGGTGAAAGCCCACTCTGACCCAACCGAAAGTCGCGGGGGCTCACGCCGTACGCCGTCTTGAAGACGCGACTGAAGTGGGGTGCGCTGGCGAACCCCCACCGGTGGGCGATGGCCTCGATCGTCATGAACTGATGTAGTGGCGACGCCAGTTCCCTCCTGCATTCTTCGAGGCGCTGCGTCCTGATCCATTCACCAAGGGTGATTCCCGCTCGGGACAGAGTCAGGTAGAGCCAGCGTACGGAAACGTCGTGCTCGGCTGCGATACGCTCGGCAGTCAGATCGGGGTCTGCCAAATGGAGGCGCACGTATTCCTGAACACGCTCAAGAAGTGTGCTGTTCCAGTGTGTTCTGGCCAGGTCGTCCCCGTACAGGACCATGGTGACCACAGCCCTGATCAGGTCGACACTGGGCTCCGTGAACAGGGCGGTATCGGCTTTACCGGCAGCGCCCCGATGACGAGCCAGTCGGGTGAAGAACGCTGCTGTGGCGCCCACGGCCGGTCGCTCCGAACTGATCGGACCAGCCGTGATCTGATCGAGCAGGGACGGCCGCAGCCCCAGGATGTGCGTGGGAACGCTCACTAGAACTCCACGTACTGGGCCGTGGAACAAAACCTCGTAGGGCTTCGCATTGTCGAGCACCATGAGATCCCCGGCCTTTATCAGTCCGTGCCTGCCCGCCTGGTGGAACTGGGAGACCCCTGCTTCCCGGATGGAGACGAGAATCTGCGGCACCATGTCCCCGTCCGCCGGGGCATCAGTGCGCCGGATGCGGGTCACGTTCCAGCCGATCTCCGAGACTTTCACAGACCCGAGCGCGCTGGTGGTCGCGTGAGCCCGCTGGCGATTCGGATCCGACGGAAGGTCCACCTCTGCGCGGCCGTTGACGACGAACCCCGAGAGTTCACGGATAGCATCCGCTCGAGCACCGGGAGTCAGCGACGCTACGTCAAGTTCATCTGCCATGCCGGCTTCCTCCTGAACCGGTCGCGGAGCCTGCGTTGGACGGCAGATTCCCACCGTACTGCGGCAAATGCTCCGTTCTTAACGGTTTTGCTGAATTTTAAGCATGTATTCCGTTAGTACTTTTGCGGGCCGGGGGCGGCGTTGCAGAACGCCCCTGAGCCGAACGGCGAGGGGCCGGGCCGTGGCGTGTTGTATCGGGCCGATTGTTCGGTGCCGGGCGGCGGATGGCTGAGCCGTCAGGAAGTCGAGATCGCCCTCGACGCGCCCGACGGCATCGCCTGGAGCATCACCTGAGCAGGGTCTTTCCATCTGAGCGGGATCCGGAGGCGGTCGTGACACGCCCACCCCACGAAGTCGCCTGGCCACTGCCGGGCCTTGACCCCGAATCCTGGACACAAGTTATGCGGCTGGTGTCAGCGTAGTTGATGTTGTCCGGGACGCTGCTTCGTAGGCGATCGGGCTGCGGTGTCCGAGGCGGGAGTGACGGCGTCGGGTGTTGTAGCGGTGTAGCCAGCGGAACGCATCGAGCTGGGCCTCGCGCTCGCTGGCCACGAGATGTCCGTTCTCAGATCCTCAGGATCCAGTGTCTCGTGTGTCCAAGATCCGGGGTAAAGGCCCGGTAATCGTGGAGATGGTCTGCTTGGACACACTCGCGCCGTAGACCTCGGCCAGGTGGGCGGAGATGTCTCCGTGCGTCAGCCCCCGCGCGGACAGCGACAGCACCATCTCGTCCACGCCGGTCAGACGCCGCTGGTGCTTCTTGACGATCTGCGGCTCGAAGCTGCCCTCTCGGTCCCGTGGCACCGCGATCTCGACCGGGCCGAGGTCGGTCAGCACGGTCTTGGCACGCACCCCGTTGCGGGAGTTCCCACTGCCGGCACCGAGGCCGACTCCAGCAGCCGCTTGGTCAGCTGCTGCAGAAGCCCGCCCTCGCCGGTCAACTGCAGTCCCCTCGCGCGGGCCCGGTCGACCAGCTGCCCGATCAACTGCTCATCCAACACGTCCGCCGACAGCTCGACCGGCCGGACCTCTTCGACCGCCTCAACAGAGGCAGTCACGTCGCTCATCAGGTGTTCTTCCTTGATCAGGAGTTACACCGTTCTTTGTACAGTTCCCGGCACTTCACTGATCTTCACTGTCTACGAGCGGGCCCCGTATGCGGCGCTGAGCAAGTATGAATCACAACGCGCTACGCCGTGGTGCGCGACCCGCCGGTAAGGTGGTCCAGGACCCTCAGGATGGGAGAGAGCAGCTTGCGGGACCAAGCGGCCCGCTTGTTGTCTCCAATCGTGAGCTGGTCGTCCATAGCGGCGACGGCGCGGCGCAACAGGCGGAGACTGCCTGTTATCAGGCGCGGGCTGGGGCGCAAGGCGAACACGGAGGCCATCTGCTTGGCCAGGTCCGGCCTTTGCTGCTGGTGGGTGAGAAGCACGCCGAGCCTGATGGCGGCGGTGATGGGAGCGCGATTGTTCGGCAAATGCTCCCGCAACAGCTCAACCAGTGGCCGGGCGATATCTCGTTCCGCTTCGGCGATGCCGAGCTGGATAGTAAAGGCCCGCGCAAGGTCGTCGACGGCCTCCTCGTCCCGCTGTTCGTATACGTGCACCAGTCCGCGGCCTGCCAAGCACCAGGGCCACACATCGTCCAATGACAGGGCATGGGTGAAATCCCGATCGGCTTCGGTCAGACGTCCTGCCTCCCACATGAGCCATCCGCGCATGGCATACGCCAGTCCGAACGTGTCGTTGAGGGTCACCGCATGATCCAAGGCGGCCAATGCCTCGGCATCGTGGCCGAGTGCATGCAGTGCCCAGGCGCGGCTTGTATATGGCCAGGCCAGGGTGTGCGGGGCAGTCTCGTCGTCCATGGCGGCCAAGGCCCGGTCGACCTCGGTCAGGGCTTCTGCGTGCCGCCCGAGATCGAGAAAGAGTTCGGCGAGGTGTGCCCGATACCAAGGGGTGCTCGAGTCCAGTTCAGCTGCCCGCGTCATGTCACGGACCGCATCGTCCCAACGGTCCAGCTGCGAGAGGCATCGTGACCGCTCCGAGTAGGCCCAGGCGTACTCCGGATCGATGCTGAGCGCACGATTCAAATCCGCTAGCGCTTCCTCGAGGCGGCCATTGGCGCGATAGACCCAGGCGCGATCGGCGAGCGCCCAGAACTGTTCGGGGTCGAGGTCGATGGCCCGGCCGAAATCGGCGAGGGCTTCGTCGTGACGGCCAGCTGCCAGGTAGGTCTGCCCGCGGGACACGTACGGCCAGGGGGAATCGGGCTGGATCCGGATGACATGGCCCCAGTCAGTGAGGGTCTGATCGAGACTCCCCATCTGCTGGTGCGTCAGGGCTCGCCCTGCGTAGGCGTCGGGGTGCTCGGGATCCTGGGCCAGCGCCGTGGTGAAGTCGGCGAGAGCCAGCACATACCGCTCAGCATTGCGATGTAGCCGCCCTCGGACGATTCGTGCGTATACCTGTCCTGCGGTGGTCGGTCCAGGACGGCCGAGCAGAGCGTCGAGAGTGGCCAGGACAGCCGAGTCATCGTCCTGGGACGTGACCGTCAGGCGCTCTCCCCAAACTATGAGCCCCTCGTCCGCGGCATCTATCCCAGCCTGCCGGACCATCTGGACCCAGCGCCGGACCGTGCCGCTCCCCTGTTCGCAGGCATAGGCGATCTCTGTCAGGGCTTCCGGCAAGGCCCAACGCGGATTGACACACAAGCGGTGGTATGTCTCATTCAGCCGATATTCACGCCACTCTGCGTCATCCCAGCAGTCCTCGGCGAGCACGCCCTCCTCCTGCCGTTCCCGCCAAGTACCGAAAGCCTCCGCCAGGGAGAGGTGCCCGACACGCCACCGGGTGGGCGACTGGGTGCGCTGCAGCCGCAGCATGGGGGCTCGAACAACCTCGTGGTAACGACACCGCCCCGCGTGGTCGGTGACGAAAGCCAGCTGCCGCACCCAAGCAAACTGCTCGGCCGCCTCCGCCGGCGCGATCGCGCGGTAGACGTCTTCGTCGAACTGCAGCGGCAAGGCACACGCCAGAGCGGCTTCACGCCGCACGGAATCCGACTCCCACTTCAAGAACCGCTCCACCGCCGTTCCTGACGGGTCCCCCACTGTCTCTGCTGCATCGGGCCGAGCCTGCGCAAGTGTGTGCACCAGCACCGGAAGTCGCCCTGACAACTGCAGCACGACGTCGACGACCCGCTCGTCGGTGACGCCCTGTTGCGCCAGCAGCGCCCGCGCCTCCCCCTCGCTGAATACCTCCAAGGGCACCTCGGTGATCAGGTCGAGCCAGTCGCCCCAACACCGGGCATCCAGGCGTCCCTGCCCGGAGAGGACCAGCTGCACATTGGCCGGGAGCACACCGTAGGACTCGCCGAACGCAATGTCGCGCAGCCACTCGTCCAGCACCGGCCCCGTCCGCTCGTACACATCGAAGAACAGCACCACCTGTGGACGCCGCCGCGCTCCCTCGGCCAAGTCCTCGAGGAAGACGGGCGTCAGAGTGCGCACCGGTTCCATGACTAGCCGCGCATCGTCATGAGAGCGCAACCGGGCAGTCAGAGCTGCCCGCAGCCGTTCTGCACCCAAGGCGACCTGCTGTGGATCAACTGCCCCGGCGAGCGCCCCCAGGACAGGCACCATCCCCAAGCCTGTCAGGCCGACCTGTGCAGCAAGGACTCCCACGGGCGAGGATTCAGCGGGCTGTCCTGCGGTCCCGTCCGCCGCTGGCACCTGCGCGCCGAGCAGTTCATGCGTGCGCTGTCGCAACGTCGCCAGCAGCCTGTCGAACCTGCGTAACTCGATGCCCTGGCGGCCCATCCGCTCACTGACTGCTTCCATGGCTTCCACCGCGCTGTGCACGGTGTCATCCAAGTACGCCGTCACCACGCCTTGCTCGCGAGCGACTGCCTCCCACTGCCGCACCAGTGAGGTCTTACCCACCCCGGCATTGCCGCGCACGTGGAACAGGAACTGGTGATCGTCAGCCTCCGGATCTCGCGCGAGATTCTCCCGGAAGGCGCTCATCTCCATTCGCCGGCCCACGAAGCCGGTCCGGCGCCGACGCCGAATCAACTCCTGCCGCGACAACCGCTGCTCTGCCATACCCGCCACCCCCGGTAGCCAGTATGGGAGAAAATCGCTCCTACCGACTCCCCCATGGATGGCAGCATTATCCGTTGCGCAGGATGGGACGGAGGCTGTCGTGACGGACACGAAGACCAACGAGCACAGCGGTGAGGACGTACACGAGAGGCCGTATGTGCTTGATTATGAGGGCGAGTACTTCTTCAGCCGGCACGACCGAGTCGAGTTCGTTGTCTTCGGCTACCGCATCGCCTCGCTGGCCTGGCTACGCAGCCGCATGACCGAGACTGTCGACGGGGATCTCGCTCGGATGCGGGAGACTCGCCGGATGGGAGCTGTCAATCCCCTGGAATCGTAGA
>NZ_CBDRCM010000096.1:0-12165 GCF_965342435.1 Actinacidiphila sp. bgisy160
AAGGACGCGATCCATCTGGCCCGGCACGCCATCGACCTGCTCGGCCCGATCGAAAACGAAACCGACCACCCCTACCTGCTCTGGCTCGCCCAACTCCACCACGATCTCGCTGTCTACCTCCGCGCCGATGCACGTCCCCTGGAAGCTCTCGGCGCCGTCGGCCGGGCTATCCCGCTGCGCGAACGCCTCGCCGAGACCGATCCCGGCATGCACACCGCCCCCTTGGTCTCCGACCTTGAGCTGACCGCGACCCTGCTTGACGCGCTCGACCGACCCGACCAGGCCCAACGAACCCGGGCACGCATCAAGGACCTGACCTGTTGACGGATGCCGGGAGGCATTGAGTAGCCACCTTCCGGCTCAACAAGGTCACTGCCAACTGCGGGAAGACGGCCTCGAGGCTTCGGACCTCGGCTTCGTGGGCTGGACGACGACCTCGGTGACCCGGTGATCGTCACCGGCCGCAAGACGACCCGAGGTAAGCCGCTGACCGCCGGCACCCCGACCCCGCGGTGGTGATCTTCGGCGTGGAGCTCATTCGGTATCGTCCCTCAGGCGCTGGCCCCGTCGACCTTGCCCACCTGGCCGGGCTGCGGGGTGGGTCCGGTCGGCTTCCCTTGGGGGGCTGCTGTGGTGGTCAGTTCGTGCACCACATCGTGGAGCTCAGGGTGCGCTGACAGATGCCAGCCCTGCACCAGTACCTCGCGCAGGTCTTTGAGCGCGGTGGTGGGGTCGGTGCCGTGGGCCAGGTGGCTGTATACAGCCGCGACGGCCGGGGTGCGGCTCTGCCCGGCGAAGCAGTGGAGCGGGACGCGCTTGCCCTCCTGGCGCAGCCGCAGCACCTGACGGGCGGCCTGGTCCACGACGTAGTGAAGGTTGGCGTTCGATCCCTGACTGTCCACCAGCCAGACGCGGACGTGCTCGGTGTCGGTGCCGGGCAGGAGCGGGGCGGTGCCGACGCGGCACAGTGAGACCACGGCGTCGACTCCGACCGGCTCGGCGCCCTGGGCCAGGGCCAGGTTGCCCAGAACCACCCCGGGGTCGTGGGGGTGGGGTACGGCGAAGCTGCGGTGGTCGCCGGGCGGCATCTGCGGCGACGAGGGCCAGCCGAGTTTGTCGTCGCTCCCGCCCCGGGCGGTGAGCACCGCCAGCCGGACCAGGTCGGCCGCGGTGAGGTCCGGCCAGCCGTTGACGGCCTGCTGCCATTCCAGCGGGATGCCGGAGCAGCCCCAGCGCGCGCCGAGCAGGGCGCCCGCGATCGCGGCGACGGTGTCGGTGTCCGTCCCGGCCCGAACCGCCGCCTCCAGAGCCAGCTGAAGGTGCTGGGCGGGGAAGGTGCGCTCGGCGAGGCTCAGTTCGGGCACCGCGGTGCGGGTGATGGCCGACCAGGCGGCCTGGAACGCGTGGACGACCCAGCCGTTGTTGTGGAAGTGGTACGGCGGGTTGGCCTCCGCCTCGTCCAGCCGCTTCGCCCACGTCTCCCGCCGTTCGGCCGGGAGCAGGTCCAGGCCTTCGCGTACGCCGTCGAAGGTCCCGTGCAGCACCGCCGTGCGGATGCCGGAGCACCACAGCACGCAGGCGTCGGCGCAGTCGGGGTCCGGGTGGGTGAGCGCGCTGACGGCGATGGCGGCCTCCGCCATCGCGGCGGCGTCGCCGAGGTGGGCGAGGGCGACGATCCCGGTCCGCATCAACGAGCCGTTCCCGGCGCTGCGGACGTTGCCGGCGGTGTACTCTCGGGCGGTCTCCCGCATCGCCGTGCCCGCCGACCCGGGTGCGCGGGCGGCGGTGCTCAGGATCATGCTGGTCTGGTTGCCGACGTCGCTGGCGCCTTCGCTCAGCCAGCCCTGGAAGTTGGCGGCGATCGCGTCCAGGGCCTCGGGGCTGCGCAGATCCGCTCCGGTCGCCGCGACCTGGGCGATGCAGACCTGCATCTGGGTGTCGTCGGAGTACTCGCCTGGCTCGTACGGACCCAGGCCGCCGCCGATCATCCGCGGTTGCTGATCCTCCCGAAGCGTCGCCTGGAACTCGTACGGCACACCCAACGCGTCACCCACCGCCGCGCCGAGCAGCACCCCGGCAGCCCGGTCGGTGCCCTTCGCGCCAAGGCGAGGGTTCGGTATGCGAGCCATGGTGCCTCCATACAGTGCGGCGGCACGCGGCGGGCGGGCCGGACGGGGCGGTGATCTGCGGGCAGCAGCGGCGGCCAGAAGCGACCGGAACGGCGCAGGCGTGGGGGGAGAATGTTGATCAAGTGATCGCGGGGGAGATGCTGCGTCAGCTTGGCACGCCACCCCACTTATCGTCAAGAAGACGCAATGGGGAGGAATGCTTCCGGCTTATGGGGCTTGGGTTCAACAACGGTGATGCGTGCAGACGCGTTGAGGACAATCCTCGGACCGGCCGTGAGTGGCGCAACGGTCGGTCCGAGGGTGGAAAGAAGCATCCGAGACTGCCCCCAGTGGTGTGGGTGGCCTCGGGGCCGTCCCGGTACCTGACGGATGACGAGCGGCTGCACATCGCCGACCGGCTGCGGGAGAAGGCAACGATCCGCGCCATCCCCACCGAGCTGGGCCGCAGCCCTTGGATCTTGTCGACGTGGTGCTGCTTGCTGCCGGTACGGAGCAGACGTGCGGCCTCAGCCACCAGGCCGTCCTGCTGCATTGTGGAGGCCGCCGTGGCGCCGTTGTGCGTGGGGCGTGGCACACGAGTCCTGCTCACCGTTGCCGCCGGGCCCGTTCCTCGTCGGGAAACGACGGCCGCACGGAAGGGCCGGAGCTGGAGGGAGATGCGGACGCCGAACCGTGCGGCTATCAGGAACGTGCCGAGCGACCAGCACGCCAGGAGGATGCCGATGAACTTCAGGACGTCCAGGGCGAGCGGGCGGGTGTAGGTCTTCTCGCCTCCGATCGAGCCCAACGGTGCCATTAGGAGACAAACTCCCGCGAACACACGCCAGTTCCGCTGCCAGAACGTCTGTACTTCGGCCGTTTTGGTGTTCCGAGCCGCTATGGGCGCGGTGGATGCGGAGGAGCGCTGGATGCGGCGTGCCGTGTCGTTGACCGGCGTCATGGCGCCGTCCAGGCGATAGCTGAAGAGCGCGATGTTCCACTCCTGGGCGTAGGCCACGGCCGTGGGCGTGTAGTCGCTGCCGGTGAAGAAGATCAGTTGTGCTGTCGATCCGTAGGGGCGCGCTCCCACGAAACGTTGCAGTTCCGGACGCCCAACCTGGGCAGCCTGGTACTTGACTTGTCCCAGTGCGCCGGTAGCGCGGACATCGATGCCGGAGTCCGGGCCTCCGGGCCGTGCGGCGGCATCGGTATAGCCCCAGTGGCGCATCCAGCGGGCTGCGTTGTGCTCGGCCTACTGCCACGACGAAATTTGCAGCGGTAGCGGCGGCACAGCCTGATGCGGCATCTCGGCCAGGTTCCCCCTCATGTACTCGCTCCCGGCTCGGCAGGCCACTGCCCAACGCAGAGCAGAAGCCACACCTGACAGAGGAATAGCAGGTCGGCGCGGAACTGCCCCATAGTAGGCGGTGCCGTAGTGACCGCAGTAGCGGGAAGTACGTGAAAGCGAGATGCCCACCGGGGGAAGAAGGCCATGCGATGACTTCAGGACGCGTCAGTCTCAGCGGAGGCCAGTCGTGGATCAACCGGCTGCGCGCCCGAACCGTCGGACGTGAAGTCCTGAGCTCCAGTCAGATGGCTGTCGCCATCGGCGGGCTGAATACCACCCTGGCCGAACTCAAGCGCGCGGTACGCGACTACGACCAGGTCGGGGCCGCGGATCTGTACGCTCTGGCCTGGCACAAGGCCGCGGATATTCCGGTCTCTGCTTCCCGTGAGCAGCGCAGCGCACTCAGGGAGATCCGCGAGACCATCGATTCGCAGGCGTGGAAACAGCGCTCCCGCGAAGAGGCGGCGAGATCCCAGCAGCCGGCATCTGCCGTGGCACCGCCGCCCCAGCCCAAGACCACACCGCGCGCCAGGCCGCAGCGCAGCGCCCGACCGGAGAGCACCACGCGGACACCGATCCGACAATCCGCCAGCGACCAGGGTCGTGCAGTTGAACCGCGGCAGAGCCGTTCCGACGCCTCGTCGCAGCCAGCATCCGAGCAGCATGAAGCCATTGAGCTCCTGCCTCTCGGCCAACTGCTCGAGATCGCCTCGCAGGTCCGGCCGGTCCTGACACGGATCGCGCGTGACCGCGCGCTGGTCACCTGGTCCGACCTGCGTCAGCGGATACACGGTCTGCCGCGCCTCAGCCTGGAGAATCAGGCAGCGGTGCTGGTCCTGGTGGACCAGGACTCCGATGGCGACGAGCCGTTGCTGTCCGCCCTGGTGACGGTGGGCAATGGGCAGATGCACCCGCACTTCCCCGTCATCGTCGAATTCCTCGGGCGCGGCGATGCCAAGCAGGTCCGTACCGCTTGGTCGTCCGAGGTTTTGAAAGTACGCCAGTGGTGGCGTCACCGGTGACATGGAGGAGAACGGCACAATGACGGCCAAGTCCGCGCACCGACTGGTCGTACGGCAACCGGGCGGAGGCCTGCTCGAGATACCAGTTGCCGACGCACGCGAGGCTCTCGTTGTCGCGGGCACTCGCCACGGTGAAGCGGTGATCGAGCGGCTCGTTGACGGCACATGGGTGGCAGTCGCTGCCCGGCTTGTCGATGGCCGATGGGTCAAGAAGAGGCAGCGAGCCACGACTAGCTAGTGCGTTGACCAAGAACGTTGACGGGGTTGATTAGGCGGCTTTGGGTCGTGGGCGGCCCCAGCGTTGTTGGCGCTCACAGCGGATCTTGGCGCGTTCGCGGCGTTGGGCTGCCAGCACGTCGGGGTGGCGGGCGTTGGCGTTTCGCCACCTGAGGTATTCCTGGAGCCTGCGGGCGAGCACGGTGTGGTTGGGGTGGTCGGAGCCGCCCATGACGAAGTTACGTAAGGGGCCGAACTGGGCCTCGATCGGGTTGGCCCACGATGCGCTCGTCGGCGTGAGGCACAGCTCGACCTTGTGCTTCTTCGCCCAGGCCCGGATCGCCGGGGTCTTGTTCGCCGACAGGTTGTCCATGATCAGGTAGATGGGGGCGCCGTCGGGCCGGGCCGCACGGATCGACTTCAGCGCGGCCAGGCTGTGGTCGCCGCCCTTGCGGCGGCGGGTCACGCCCCACAGCCGGTCGTCGCCGAGCGAGTAGCAGCCGTGGAAGTACCGGATCCCGTGAGTGCGGCGATAGGTGGCCGGCAACCGGTCCGGCTTCTTTTGCGGCGCCCAGCAGGTGCCGTGGCAGGGTCGGATCGATAACGGGCCGAACTGATCGAACGCGAAGCACCGGTCGGGGAAGCGGCTGGTCACGTGCTCGATGCGGTCGAGTTTGGTGTCCTTGTCCGGGTCCTTGGACTCCTACCAGGTGCGGGTGCGCTGGAAGGAGACCCCGTGCTCGTGCAAGATCTGCCGCAGCCGTTCGCGGCCTATGCGCACCCGGCGGTTCCCGTTGCGGGTCAGGTAGTCGGTGAGCTTGCGAAGGCTCCAATGCGTGAACGGGCGCCCCAGTTTCATGGGGCGGGTTGTGGCCGTCGCGATGATGAACTCACGGTCGTCATCGCTGATCAGGCGGGGACGGCCTCCCGCCCACTGAGGGTCCAGCGCGGCCAGGCCTTTCTCGTTGAAGGCGTGGATGACGTCCCGGACGGTGTCCTCGTGCGCGGCGACCAGCCTGGCGATCGCCGTCGCGGTGGTGCCCGACGCCGACGCCATGATGATCAGTGCCCGGCGGACCCGCACCGACTCGTGGCGGCCCCGCCGGACGATCTGCTGCAGCCTCTGCCCTTCTTGATCGGTCAATCGCCGTGCCCTGACCGGCTCTGCCATCTTCGCCCTCACCCTCAACAGCGATCACGTCGACGACGAGGATGACGCCTACAACCCAGCACCGCGAGCACCGACCGGCGGATCCCAAGCACCCCAGCAACGTTCGTGGACAACGCACTAGCGCTGAGGAGACCCGGCAGCAGACGCCGCGGACGCAGAAGCCGAAGCCCACTCGCGGACGCCGAACGGCCCGTACCTCGAAGGCGCCGGCGTACGGCATCGGCACAGGTACGTACTGGAGCGACGATCTGGCTGCGGGCCGGAAGAAGAAACGGCGGCGCAAGCGCAAGCTCTGGGAGTGACGTGCCGTCGACGACCTCCGGGTCAGCATGCCCGCCACCCGCCGCGCCCTGAAAGCGTTCGACATGGTGGTCGATATGGCACCGTCGAACCCCCTCAGCGTGGCCGCGCGCCTCGCGCAGTTCACGGCGCAGTCGCGCCTGCGCGCCGCGGAGGCCCCGACGCCCGTCGCCAGATCGATCCCGCACGGCGCCGGGCACGACCAGCGTGTGCACCACCTGCAGCAGCAGCCAGGCACCATGCCGACCATGAAGTGACCCCTGCTTGGGCGCACCGCCGGGACGTCCTCGCTGGACCGCGCCGGGATCACCTGGGGCTCCGACTCCGAGCGCGAGTGGGACGAGACCGAACTGAAGGCCTCCCGGCTGCTGGCGGTAGCGTCGTCATAGCGCAGGAGCGTGAAGGTGTTCATCATGGCGAGATAGGACAGGCACGGCAGCACCACAGGCCATGATGCCGTCTGTCCCCGTCAAGGTGAAGACAGTGGGGTGAGCGACGCGCACAGCCGGAGACCAGTGATCAAGGTAGTGACCTGGCCGGATGACTTATCGGCACCCGCAGAGCGGAGCACCACCACGCACAGTCCCAGGAGTTTGGCCGACGGCAGACTCGCTAACCATGACGGCATACGCAGTGACCGAGGCACAGGCGCGGCAGACATCGGTCAAGCCAGATCCGTCCAGCCCCGTCGCTGGCCGCTGTCCTGTGCTCTCGTCATTACACGTATCCTTTGCCGGTGCGCAGGTGAACCCGCAGCCGCTCGCCAGTTGGGCCGAGGTACGTGTAGACGGCCGCGAGCTTTTCAATGTTCCGCATCCGTTTCCACGAAGGCATCGGCGGGAGCGGGCCGCCAGGGATGGTAGTCGCCCTGACGACTTGGGCTACTTCCGGTGCGTCGGTCACCTCGGAGGCTGGAGGCTGAAGCCGCGCTATGCGCTCTTCTAGTTCGGCCAGACGCTCATGGTAGTGCTGAAGCCATGGGTACCGCGTGGAGAGTTCGATGTACTGATACCGCAGGATTTCGAGCCGTTCGAGCTTCTTCTGCATCATGGCGCTGCCCCCCTTGGCCCGAAACGGACCGGCCGCTGCCTATCTCCTGAAGGGAGAGTTCGGGACGATGCGAGGTTTTCTCGGGTGTATCGCCTGAATCGGCTGAACCGACTGCCCCTGGTTTGCGCCCCCAGCGGCAGTGCTAAGTGTTGGCGGCTCACGGCTCTTCTACTCACTTATATGCAACTTGCTCAAGAAGACACACGCGTGAGCCAGCGTGAGTAAGCTTACGCATGTCGAAGTGCAAAGATGCTGCGTTCGCAGTCAAGGGGAGGGCGAATGCGCCTGATCGATGGCACGCCGCAGGAGATTGCCGAGTTCTTGCGGCTGACAGCACCGGAGGACGATGCGGATGCCGGCGCGCCTGCTGAGGCGGAGCTGGATGCGCCTGTCGGCGGGCTGGGTGGGGAATTGGACTGGGCCCAGATCACAGATCTGGTGCGCGGTCGCGCGCGTAGTGCGGAGATCGCCAGGCGTGTGCTCGACTTCCTTCAGGGTGCCGTGGCGCTCGGTGATGTCGAGATCGGTCCGGGGGAGTCCGAGCGGACCCGGGACGGCCGCACCGACTACATCATGGTCCGCGACGCGGGCGTCCGCCGCTTCGGCGCCGTCGCCTATGTCAAGGCCACCAACGGCGGACTTACCCTGCGCCTGACCCGTGAAGACGTGGCCGATCTGGACGAGCCGCGCATCGGTTTCCGGGCGGTGCGCCCCGGTCACCAGTACGTCGTCAACTGCCCGCTCCGCGACGATGAGGCGGTCCAGGCAGCGCTGCGCCTTGTGCAGGTTGCCCTGGCGAAGGTCCGCCTCTAACACGAACAGTCCCTGACAGCGCCGCGAGGGGTCCTGTCCGATCGGACAGGACCCCTGGTGATTCCCCTGGGGCGTCGCCGGTTTCTGCTCTTGGGGTGACCTCGCTGCACACGGACTGCCGTCGGGGTGGAGCCGCTGGGCGCCGGGAGGGCCGGTTGACTTCCGCAAGGGTGCGGGCCGAGCGGGCTGGTGGGTGGCACGGTGTGCCGCCCACCAGCCGGCGTTGCGCCGTGGCACGTCCGCCCGGTGGTCTGGTTTTCGGGTGTGGTTGTGCCGGTCAGGTCGTGCGCAGTGCGTGGTCGCGGAACCAGGCGAGGGTTTCGAACAGGCTTGCTCGGCCCTCTTCGCTTTCCAGCACGGTCAAGGGGAAGGAGGGGCGCAGGCCGAGTTTGCCGTGGGGGATGGTCACGCCCTCGATCCGGTTCAGTCGCTGTCGGAGTTCGTCGCGCAGGCCGGGGTCGGTGAACGGTTCGCGTGAGGCCAGGTGCTGGAAGACGACTTCCACGGCTCCGCCGCGGCCGGTGCCGGGGAAGATCGCAAGCGGCCAGATGGTGGCCTGGGCGCCCGGCCGGTCGAGGTTGAGGAACGCGCTGGTGTAGGTGTGCCCGGTGCCCAGGCCGACCCAGCCCCCGGCTGCTTCCCAGAAGTCCAGGAGCTCGCGGACGGCGGCGACGTGTGGTTCGGGGTTGTCGGTTGCCAGCTGCTTCTGGAAGCGTTCCCAGCGCTCCTGCCAGGAGGCCCGGGCGTCGGGTGAAAGGCCGGGGCGCGTGATCTCCGGTTCGGGTTCTTCCTGCCGGAGCAGGGCTGCAAGATCGTCCGCGTCGAGCCGCTGGGAGGGCAGGGCGCCGCCGGTGGCGGTGAATTCCACGCCTTCGCTTTCCAGCAGTGCCCGTACATCGGCGCTGTCGCGGCCATCGGCCCACGTGAAGCCCTCGACTATGCGTCCGTCGAAGGTCAGCACGCGGTGGGCGTTGAGCAGGCCGGGCGTGGCCAGTAGGTGGGTGCCCACCGGTCCGGCGCTGGAGCCGATGAGCGCGGCAAGGTCGCCGTAGGTGGTCCAGGTTCCGTCCGGCATGGCGGCCAGGACCTGGTGCAGCTGGCCCCAGTCGCGGCCGCGTTCCACTCGGGAGACGCCTTCCAGGGGAGAAGGCCACAGGTCGATGACGCGGTCGGCGAGTTCATCGGCCCGTGCGAGGATCTCGGTTGCCCCCCAGCGGTCGGTGTCGGCGATCTGCCGGTTCATCTCCAGATGGCTGGCGTGCAGCAGGTCCTTCTTGCGGTCGAAGGGATTGTTGGACAGCTGGGAGTTCACTGCGGTCAAGGTGAGGTTGCCCAGGGTGTGCACGAGGCGGGCGTGGAGTTCTTCCGGGGTCTCGCCGTCGGTGCAGTCCTGGGCCAGCGCGGCCAGCCACTCCGGGCCGGCGGACTGCGGCATCACGTGCTCGACGGTGAGCTTGGCCTGGGTGAAGTCGACCGGCTCGGGGTGCTCGTAGCTCTGCTCGAGGCGTTGCAGGACGAACTTGCGCTGGTTGACCCGGCCGCGTTCGTAGAACCGGCCGGTCCGCGCGTGCTGGCGGACCTCATCGTCGGTGGGCCAGAACCGGCGGTGGGCGGACAGCAGCTGCCGCAGGCCGTCGGCAGGGGAGAGGCCGACCGGCAGCTGGCCGGGTACGGCCTGGAAGATGCGGTTGAGGTTGTTGGTGGGGATCCAGCACAGCATGCGCCGGACCAGGAAGCTCTCCACATAGGACAGGGCCCGTGCCACCTCGGCGCTGTCGATGTTGCCCTTGGAGCGTTCGTCCAGCATCAGCATGACCGCGGGGTGGGCCACGCTGGCCTGCCATTCCTGGAGCCGGTGCAGGTGCTCGCGCACGCTGCGGTCCGGTTCGCGCTCCGGATGCAGGATGCGGGTGAAGTGCTCTGCGCGCCGGTGCAGTTCCTTGATGTAGGCGAGCACGGCGTCTTCGCCGGAGCCGATGTCGGCGAAGCGCTGCTGCTGCGCGGTGTACAGGTCTTGCCGGCGCGCTCGGTCGTCGCCGTCGAGCACCAGCTGCAGCCACATCAGATGCTCGAGGTCCTCGTTGCTGAACGCCTCCTGAAGCGGCAACCAGTAGGTGTCGTACACCTCCTGGGCGCGCTGCCGCAGCTTCATGAACAGGTAGTTGCGCAGCAGGTCGGCCTGGCTGAGCTTCAGGCCGGTGTTGTTCAGGGACTCGAAGATCCGGTGGACGTTGTCGTCTTTTTCCGCACTGACCGCCACCAGGGTCATCCGGGAGGCGATGGCCTGCTCGATGAGGGCCAGGTCGTACGGATCGGCGGGGTCTTCCGCCTTGATCAGCCTGCTTTTGAAGAAGCGGTAGGTCTCGCCGACCCGGCCGCCGCCGCTGCCGGTGTGCGTGCCGCGGATGTACTCCGCGTAGTGCGCCCTGTCCGCCTGGGTCGGCAACAGCCGGAAGTAGTCCTCTCCCTGCTTGCGCTTGTTGATGAGGTACTCCTCATCGATGCGCTCTCGGGCCTCGGGGTCGGTGGCCGCCAGATGGTCGCGCAGCGCGGTCAGCGCCAGCGACAGCGTCGTGAGCCGCTGCTGGCCGTCCACGACGAGCCACCGGGGGAAGGTCGGCTCGGTCATCGGAGACGGCGCCAGCACCACCGAGCCGAGGAAGTGCGTGGTGCCGTTCTTCTGCTCCGCCAGCAGTCGTGCCTGGTCGAGGATGTCCCGCCACAGCTGATCCAGCTGACGGTCCGTCCAGGAGTACGTCCGCTGATACAGCGGGATCTGGTACTGCTGGGCCCGGCCTTGCAGCAGATCGGCCAGGATCGTCTCAGACGCCTTCATTGTCCCCTCGCAACTTTCGCATGTCCCATCCCCGACTCGGTGCCCGTGCCGCAGCCCGGGCTCCGATGACGTAGGTCATATCACCTCGCTGCGACATCACCCACTGGGCGCTGTGGATCAACGACACCCGGTGACACACCCAGTCTCGCCCCTTCTCTGAGGTGTCCACCCCCGGGCATCCCGTGCATGGCGTACGGCAGTGGGCAACTCCCTGGACGGCTGCAGGCGGGTGGCTTGCAGATGTCCCGCGCCGAGTAGAAGTTGCGCCAGGTAACCTGCCGGGCAGTCAGCAGCACCGGTAACCGGGCCGTACGCGATCACCCGCTTGTGGTCCTGGGTGGCTCAGGCTGGCAGGAAGGGGCTGGGCTCGCCGTTCCAGGAGACGAACAGGCCTTCACGGGCGCGGGTGCAGGCGACGAAGAGCAGGCACCGCTCGGCGAGCAGGTCGGTCTGGTGCTGCAGCCGGTCCACCTCGACCGGGGTGACGGCGCCGGCGGCGGGCACGCTGTGCGCGGTGACCCCGATGACCGCCATACACCGGTACTCCAGTCCCTTGATCGCGTGCATCGTCCCGACCCGCACGGCCGCACGCTCCGGCGGCGGATCGTTTCGCAGCATGGTGACCTCGATGCCCGCCTGCGTCAGCCGTTCGGCTGCAAGGTCGCCGAGCTTGCGGGTACGGGCGGCGACCCCGATGTCCTGCGGCAGTACGCCCGCCTTCAGCCAGGTGCGGATCTGGTCGACGAGGGCGTCCAGTTCCTTGGCCTGGGACGCGGCTTGGTGCAGGACCGGGCGGGTGCCGTGCAGGGTGGACCGATATCCGTCCAGGCCTTCGGCGCCCTGCCCGATGGCATCGTCGTCGTTGCCGTCCAGAGAGTCGAACGACTCACCGGTCAGCAGGGCGGTGGCCCAGGTGAGGATCTCATGCGTGGTCCGGTAGTTGAGCCACAACCGCGCCGACCGCCCGGCCACCTTGATGCCCAGGCTGCGCAGCGACACCTTGTTGTCGTAGATGCGCTGATGAGGGTCGCCGGCGATGAACAGGTCGTCCGGGCCCTCGGTGACGCACGCCCGCAGCATCCGCCACTGCGCCGGGTGAAGATCCTGAGCCTCGTCGATCACCACATGCCGGTACGCGGCCTCATCGCGGCCGGCCAGGACCCGGGCCGCCTCGTCGGCGATCTGCAGATGCGTGAACCTGCCCTCCTCCCGCAGTTGCGCGGTGAACATCTCCACCGCCCGCCACGCCTTGGCCCTTTGAACCGGCCCCAGCTGGCTGCCTCTGCCGCGTCGGGGAGCCT
>NZ_CBDRCM010000097.1:0-11489 GCF_965342435.1 Actinacidiphila sp. bgisy160
CCGCGTCGCCGGGTACGCCGTGCCGGGCCGCTCGGCGGAGCCGGGCGGAGGTGTCGCCCGCCGCGCGGCGGAAGGCGCGGCCGAACGCGGACTCGGTGGCGACGGCGAAGGTTGAGCCGCCGGCCGACCGGCACCGGCACCGGCACCCACTCGACACGCGACCGCGAGGCCGTGCCGTACACGGTCTTCACGACCCCACCGCTGTCCCGCGTCGGGTTCACCGAGTGGCCGGCACGCGAGCGGGGGTATGCGGTCGGGGTCGCCGGGAGGCCGTCGGCGAGATCGCCGCGATGCCCCGGGCGAAGATCGTCGGGGAGACGCGGGGACTGATGAAGTTCCTCGACACGGCGACGGACCGGGTGCCCGGCGCTGTCCTGCTCAGGGTCGACTCGCAGGAGCTCGTCAACACGGTCGCGCTCGCGATGCGCCACGGGGTCACGGCCTCCGAGCTGCGTGACGCCATCTTCGGTGGGCGCCCCCGCCGTCGCCGGCGGCGGACTCGCCGTCGACGTCCGCCGCTACGCTCCCGCGACCGCCCGGTGCCGGCCCGCGGACCGGGCGGCGTACCCGACGGTCGCCGCGTACAGCACCAGGAACACCCCGCTGACCAGGGTGATCACGAGCCAGGTCAGGCCCTGCCGGCCGGGCACGGCGGCGCCGTGCAGCCAGCGGACGAGGAAGTTGCCGGTGGCCGCCGCGGGGAAGGAGAAGATCCAGTAGCCCGGGTGGAACCCGTCCTGGCGGACGTGCGGCACCAGGAACAGGACGATCAGGACGGTGAAGAGCACCAGCCCGGCGAATCCGTGTCCCACGGCGTCGACCCGTCCGCCGTGCGCGGCGGTCCAGGCCAGGCCGCCCACGGCGGGCGGGATCGTGAGGACGGTCAGCGTGGGGCGGGCGGGTCCGGGCAGGCCGTTCGCGACGAGACGGCCGAGGATGACGGTGCCGAAGGCGAGCCAGTACAGGACGCCGACGGCGAAGGCGGCCGAGGCCGCGTCGGGGAGTGCGACCGCCGAGCCGGTGGTGCCGGCGATGAAGGGTCCGGAGACCACCGGCAGGAGGTAGCCGGGGTGGAGCGGGGCAGGGCCGAGACCGCCGCTCACCCAGTGGGCGAGCAGCCGGGCGGCGATGACGGCGGAGGCGAGGGCGAACAGCCCGTAGAACCAGCGGGCGCCGTCGACGCCGAAGCGGGCGAAGTGACCGGTGGCCAGCATGCCGATGATCGGGACGTACGCCAGGGTGAAGCCCTGACCGGGGTGGTGGAGATCGTCCAGGACGTTGCGCCAGCGCGTTCCGCCGTGCCGAAGGTACTGCGCGAGCAGCACGACCCACAGCAGGCCGCTGACCACGAACAGGGCGTCGCTGACCCCGATGGGCGCGGACACCGTGGCCGACGCCGACTGCCAGAGCCCGCCCAGGCCCGCCGTACCGAGCGAGACCGACATCAGTCCGATGCGCGTCGCCCGCCGGGCGCGCGCGCTGTCCCCGGCGGTGGCGTGCGCGGGCCGTGGCGAGGGGTTCGGGGGCGTGACGATCACGGGTGCGTCCAGTGCGGCGGGCTGCATGACGGGGCTTCTCCTCCAGTCGGGTGGTTTCAACTTTAAACCAGGCCTGCGGTGAACCCTTCCCGCTCACGCCCGGCCGAGATGCCCACACCCGTCGACGTGCCCGGCTCGACGACGCCAAGAGCCAGGTCGCACGCACCCTCCAGAAGGCGTTGCTGCCGCACTCCCTGCCGCAGGTGCCCGGCCTGCGCGTCGCCGCCCGCTACCTCCCGGCCGCCGGCGGCATAAACATCGGCGGCGACTTCTACGACCTGATCCGCTTGGACGGCTCGGGGGCGGCGGCAGCGGTCATCGGCGACGTACAGGGGCACAGCGTCAACGCGGCGGCGCTGATGGGTCAGATCCGCATCGCGGTGCACACCCACGCGGGCACGGGCGCGGCCCCGGACGACGTACTCACCCGGGCAACCGCCTGTTCGGCGACTTCGACCCGGACCTGTTCACCAGTTGCCCGTACGCCCGGCTCGACGTGCCCGGGCACCGCGCGCTGCCGGCGAGCGCCGGGCACCTGCCGGCGCTGTTGCGCCACCGGTCGGGCCGCACGGAGATCCTCGACATACCGCCCGGGATCCTGCTCGGGGTCGACCTTGCCGCGGACTACCGGGCCGCGGAGGTGTCCATGCCGCCGGGAAGCGTGCTCACCCTGTTCACGGACGGCCTGATCGAACGTCCCGGCACCGATCTGGAGACAGCGCTGGGGGAACTCGCGGACCGGCTCGCCGCCGCGCCCGCCGGTTCACTGGACGACCTGGCCGACGAGCTCCTGCGGGAGGCCCAGCGGACCTCGGGGGGCCGGAACGACATCGCCCCGCTGCTGGTGGGCCCGGCGCCCGGGGAGTGACGGGCGGAGCCCGGCGCGCGGTCGGCCCACCCGGCCCGCGAGCCGGTACCGGGCGAGGGTGTCCCGCGCCGGCCGGCGCACCTCGGCCCACGTGCCGTCGACCGCCGCGCGCCGTGCAGCAGGCGCTCAGTGGGCCGGTCCTCGAACCGGCGGGCGCGGCGCAGCGCGTCGGCACCGGCACTCGTCCCGGCACCACGTGGTAGTGGCGGACCAGCACCCCGAGAACCCGCGATGACGCGGCCCGACCAGCCAGACCACTCCAGCCGCGTCACCGTCGTGCGGGAGGCCGGCGGCACCGGAAGGTGTTCGCCGGGTCTCACTCCCGCCCCACGCTCCCTGCCCCGCCTTCCACGGTGGTGACGGGGGTGGCGCCGGGCCCATGACCATCGGGCCGCGGCCCCTCGGATCCGGTCAGGGGCGGTAGACCGCCCCGGGCTGCGGGGTACCCGGCGCGAGCAGCTGTGGGACGGTGACGAAGGTGAAGCCCCGCTGCTTGAGGGCGTCGATGATGCCGGGCACGGCGGGAAGGGTGCCGCGGTAGCCCTTGGAGTCCGGGCCGGGGACGACGTCGTGGAGCAGGACGATGCCGTCACGGTCCGCCTGGTCCAGGACACGTTTGGTGATCACGTCGGGGTCGTTGGTCTCGTAGTCCTTGGCGGTGACGCTCCACAGCACCTCGGAGAGGCCCATCTCGCGGGCGATCCCCTGGACGGTGTCGTCGGTGCGTCCCTGCGGCGGCCGCATGAGGGTGGGACGACGGCCCGTTATCCGCTCTATCGCGTCGTCGGGACGGCTCAGCTCCTCGCGTATCTCCTCGGGGCCGATCTCCGTGAGGATCTTGTGCGACCAGGTGTGACTGGCCACCTCGTGCCCTTCGGCGACCATCCGCTTCACCATGTCCGGGTAGCGCTCGATGTGCTTCCTGCCGAGGAGGAAGAAGGTGGCGGGCACCTGCTTCTCCTTGAGGACGTCGAGCAGCTGCGCGGTGTTCTTGCTCGGTCCCGCGTCGAAGGTGAGCGCGATGCACTTGGCCTTGCGGCAGTCGACGCTGCCGAAGACGCCCGTGCCGGTCTTCCCGGCCTCCTGCCGCACGGTGCCGGGGGAGGTGGTCTCCACGCGGGTGCACCCGGTGACGGCGAGCGCGAGTGCCAGTGCGGCCACGGGAAAGGCCGCCCATCTGCGGACAGTCCGGGCGGCGTCGGGGCGGGCGGGCAGGAGGCGTCGGGGCCAGGTAGATCGCATGGCCGCGACTCTACACAGGGGGTATACACGTCATACATAGCGGGGGTGCCCGCAATGTGCACGCGACCAGGACGTCGCGTCTACACGATGTGTATACCTCAAGCGTATATTGACGCACATGTCCATCGGTCACACCCTTCTGGGCCTCCTCGAATCCGGGCCGCGCCACGGCTACGACCTCAAGCGCGCATTCGACGAGCGATTCGGCCACGACCGCCCGCTGCACTACGGGCAGGTCTACTCCACGATGTCGCGGCTGCTGAAGAACGGACTGGTCGAGGTCGAGGCCATAGAGCCCGGCGAGGGCCCCGAGCGGAAGCGGTACGCCATCACGGAGGCGGGTGTCACCGACGTCGTGCGGTGGCTCTCGACCCCGGAGAAGCCCGAGCCGTATCTGCAGTCGACGCTCTACACCAAGGTCGTGCTCGCGCTGCTCACCCACCGCGACGCCGCCGACATCCTCGACGTGCAGCGTGCCGAGCACCTGCGGCTGATGCGCCACCTGACCGAACGCAAGCGCACCGGCGATCTGGCCGACCAGTTGGTCTGCGACCACGCCCTGTTCCACCTCGAAGCCGACCTGTGCTGGCTGGAGCTGACCGCGGCGCGCCTCGACAGGCTCGCCCGGGAGGTGAGGGCATGACACCCCGCGAGCCCCTGCTCACCGCCGACGGCCTGCGCGAGAACCACGGATCGACGCCGGCCCTGGACGGGGTGGACTTCTCCATACGCCCCGGCGAGGTCGTCGCCGTGCTGGGACCCTCCGGCTCCGGAAGGTCCACCCTGCTGCACTGCCTCGCCGGGATCGTCGTCCCCGACTCCGGCACCATTACCTACCGCGTCACGAGCTGTCCGCGTTGAACGACGAGTTCGGCTTCGTCTTCCAGTTCGGGCGGCTCGTCCCCGAACTCACCTGCGCGGAGAACGTGGCGCTACCGCTCCGGCTCAACGGTGTCCTCCCGCAGGGAGGCCGCGCGCACCGCCCTGGAATGGCTGTGCCGGCTGGAGGTCGAGGACGTCGCGGGTGGGACGCGTGGCATGAGCCCGGCCGCCACCCCGGCGCCCCCGGCCGGAGCCGGACCTGGCGATGGCGTCCGGTTCGCCGTCACCGGCAGACGTGAGGGCTGGGTGCGTACGCTGCTGACCGCCGTCGGAGTCGGCCTGGGAGTCGCCCTGCTGCTCAACGCGGCTCTGCCGAACGCGCTGACGCGGCGTCACAACCCCGGCGGGGCGGTCGTGGCCCGGGGGGTCAGGACCGCGGAGAGCATGGTGGTCTCCGGGACGTCATCGCGGGAGGCGAGTTTGGCCATCAGGAGCTCCACCGCGCGGGTGCCGATCTCGGCGGAGGGGATCGACACGGACGTGATGGGCACCGGTGCCTGTTCGGCGGTCTCGTCGGGGCAGATCGCGGCGACCGACAGGTCCTCCGGGACGCGCAGGCCCGTGGCCTGGAAGGCGGAGATCAGGGGCTGGGTGATCGGTTCGTTGTGGACGACGACCCCGGTCAGCCCGGGCTGCCCGCGCAACAGTTGCTCGGCCATGGCCCGCGCGGCGGCCGGGGTCTCCGGGCAGGGGTGGACGGACGAGCGCAGGCCGAGGCGGTCGGCGGCGGCCGTGAACCCCGCGGCGACCCGGCGGGCGAAGCCGGTGCCGCGGACGTACACCTCGGGGGGTGAGCCAACGAGGGCCACGGTCCGGTGGCCGAGCGAGGCGAGGTGTTCCACGCACGCCTCGCCGGCGCCCGCGAAGTCCAGGTCGACGCAGGTCAGCCCGGCCGGGTCGGAGGGGAATCCGATCAGTACGGAGGGTCGGTCCAGGGTGCGCAGCAACGGCAGCCGGCGGTCGTCCATCTCGACGTCCATGATGATGAACGCGTCGGCCATGGCGCTCTCCGCGACCCGGATGATGCCCTCCTCCCCCTCGTTCTGCGTGAGGAGGAGGACATCGTGGTCGTGCTCCCGGGCCGCGGTCAGCACGGACGTGGCGAATTGCATGACCACGGGCACGTGGATGCCCTTCCGGAGGGGCAGCACGAGGCCGATCACCCGTGACCTGCTGCTGGCCAGGGACCGGGCTCCGGCGTGCGGCCGGTAGCCCAGTTCGCGGATGCTGTCCTCGATGCGCCGCCGGGTCTCCGGGGAGATCGGCCGCTTGCCGCTGAGGGCGTAGCTGACGGTGCTCGGCGACACGTTGGCGTGCCGCGCGACGTCAGTGATCTTGACCATGCAACTCCCTTGCCGTACGTGCTGTGCCGGTCCGCCCTCAGGAGCCGGAGAGCTCCAGGGTGAGGACGGCGGTCCCGGCCGCGGCACGCGCGGACGGTCCGCCGGCGACCTCGACACCCCACGGAAGGGACGCGTCGGAGGTCTCGGCCCGCAGCGCGGAGCCCTCGCGCACGACGGTGATCTCGGCCGCGGCCGTGCCGTCCTCACGGGGGATCCGCACGGTGGTGCGGGAGCCGTCGGCCGGCTCGAAGACCCGGACGGTCACGTCGTCCGCCCACACGTAGTCGGGACGGTCGTCGACCGAGCCAACCGGGATCGCTGAGCCGGGCCGGGCCAGCAGCGGAACGCTGTGGTAGTCGTGGGTCTCGCGCACCCAGCGCGGGCCGGTGACCTTCTCGCCGGTCGTGAAGTGGGTCCAGGTGCCCTCGGGCACGTAGTACGACACCTCGCCGTCCTCGGAGAACACCGGCGCGACGAGCAGGTCCCCGCCGAGCATGTACTGGCGCTCCAGCGAGACGCAGCCGGGGTCGTCGGGGAACTCCAGCACCATGGCGCGCATCATCGGGACGCCCTCGGTGTGCGCCTGATGCGCCGCACCGTACAGGTAGGGCATGAGGCCGAGCTTGAGCTTGGTGAAGGAGCGCAGGACGTCCACGGCCTCCTCGTCGAAGAGCCACGGCACGCGGTAGGAGGAAGAGCCGTGCAGGCGGCTGTGCGAGGAGAGCATTCCGAACGCGATCCAGCGCTTGAACAGGCCGGCGTCGGGCAGTCCCTCGAAGCCGCCGATGTCGTGGCTCCAGTAGCCGAAGCCGGACAGGCCGAGGGAGAGTCCGCCGCGCAGGGACTCGGCCATCGACTCGTACGTGGACTCGCAGTCGCCGCCCCAGTGCACGGGGAACTGCTGGCCGCCGGCCGTGGCGGAGCGGGCGAAGAGCACCGCCTCGCCCTCGCCGCGGTGCCTGCGCAGCACGTCGAATACGGTCTTGTTGTACAGCTGGGTGTAGTAGTTGTGCATCCGCTCCGGGTCGGAACCGTCGAACCAGGCGACGTCGGTGGGGACGCGCTCGCCGAAGTCGGTCTTGAAGCAGTCGACGCCCATGTCGAGGAGCGCCTCCAGCTTGGACGCGTACCAGGCGCAGGCGTCGGGGTTGGTGAAGTCGACCAGGGCCATACCGGGCTGCCACAGGTCCCACTGCCAGACGCCGCCGTCGGGGCGCCTGAGCAGGTAGCCGGCAGCCTTGCCCTCCGCGAAGAGCGGCGAGCGCTGGGCGATGTAGGGGTTGATCCACACGCAGATGTGCAGGTCACGCTCCTTCAGGCGGCGCAGCATCCCCTCGGGGTCGGGGAAGACGCGCGGGTCCCACTCGAAGTCGCACCAGTTGAACTCACGCATCCAGAAGCAGTCGAAGTGGAAGGCGGACAGCGGCAGGTCGCGCTCGGCCATCCCGTCGACGAACCCGGTGACGGTCTGCTCGTCGTAGGAGGTGGTGAAGGAGGTGGTCAGCCACAACCCGAACGACCAGGCGGGCGGGAGGGCGGGCCGGCCGGTCAGCGCCGTGTACTTGCGCAGGATCTCCTTCGGCGTGGGCCCGTGGATGACGTAGTACTGCAACTGCTGGCACTCGGCGCTGAACTGCACGCGCGAGACCTGCTCGGAGGCGACCTCGAAGGAGACCTTGCCGGGGTCGTCGACGAACACGCCGTAGCCTGCGTCGGTCATGTAGAACGGGACGTTCTTGTAGGCCTGTTCGCTGCTCGTGCCGCCGTCGGCGTTCCAGATGTCGACGGTCTGGCCGTTCTTGACCAGCGGCCCGAAGCGCTCGCCGAGGCCGTAGACGGAGGTGCCGACGCTCAGCCGGAGCTGTTCGCGGATGTGGTGTCCGCCGTCGGCCGTCTCCATCAGGGCCATGGCCTTGACGTCGCTGCTGGTGAGGGTGCGCCCGTCGGCCTGGAACTCCATGCGCCAGTCACCGTCGCGACTGAAGCGCACGCTCAGCTCGCCGGAGGTGAGGACGGCCTGCTTGTCGTCGACCGTCACGACGGGCTCGTGCGGCTCCTCGTGCAGTTCGAAGTGGGGACCGGTCTCGACGTCGCCCTCGAAGTGGGTGATGCGCACGCCGATGACACCGGGCATGGGCGCGGTGCAGTCGACGGTGACGAGCGGGCCCTTGAGCAGGTCGCCGCGGTGCCGGATGTGCTGGGTGGGCGCGTGGACCCGTAGTGTTCCGGGGCCCGGGACGGCATCGAGGACCTCGGCCGGATACGCCGCCGTGACGCCTTCGCGCAGCAGCCAGTACCCGTTGGTGAACTTCATGGTCGATGCCTTTCCCGGTGGGCGGCCACCGGCGTTCTCGGTGCGTGTGGGAGCAGAAGGGGTGGCTCTGCCTCCCGCCCCGGGAGGGAGGGGCGGGGGCAGAGCCGCGGGCGGGCGGCGGGGAGGTCACCCGCCCGCGGGGAGGGCCGCGGACACGGGGGTCCGGGCGCGGATCACTTCACGGCGCCGACGGCGATGCCGCGGGTCAGGGTCCGCTGGAAGAGCAGGAAGAAGACGATGGCGGGCAGCGCGCCGAGGAGCCCGGCCGCGTTGGTCATCGTCGCGTCCATCAGTCGCTGGCCCTGGAGCACGCCGAGCGCCACCGAGACGGTCTGGTTGTCGTTCGACGGCAGCATGACCAGCGGCAGCAGGAACTCGTTCCAGGTCCAGATGAAGAAGAACACCAGGAGGACGCCCAGGGTGGGCCGGCTGACCGGGACCACCATCCGCCACAGGATCTGCCAGCTGTTGGCGCCGTCGATCCTGGCCGCCTCGATGATCTCCTTCGGGAAGGCCCCGAGCACGGAGGACAGGAGGTAGGTGCCGAAGGCCGCCTGCACGACGCTGAAGACGATGATCAGGCTCAGCCTGGTGTCGTACAGCCCCACCTGCTTGGACAGGTAGTACAGCGGATAGACCAGGGCCTCCTGCGGCAGCACGTTGGCCAGCACGAAGAAGGCGAGGAAGTACGCCTTGCCCTTGATCCGCCCGATGCCGATCGCGTACGCGTTGAGCACCGAGAGGATCACGCCGAACACCGCGACCGAACCCGAGATCACGACCGAGTTCAGCAGCGTGTGCCCGAAGTTGACCCGGGTCCAGAAGTCCGTCAGGCCCTCCAGGTGGAGGCCGTGGGGCAGGGACAGCGGGCCGTGCGCGGAGTAGTCGGCCGGCGACTTCAGCGCGTTGATGAGCACGATCAGGAGCGGCAGCACCATGAAGATCGCGCCGAGGATCATCGCCACCAGCACCGGGTAGCGCTTGAGCGCGTTCACTGTGCGTCCTCCGATCGGGTCTGGAAGCGGAGGCCGACGGTGGTCAGCGCCAGGATGATCAGGGTGAGGACCGTGGCGATCGCGGAGCCGTAACCGACATCGGTCTTCTCGAAGAAGGTCGAGAAGGAGAAGTAGGACGGCACGATGGTCGCGTCGGCGGGTCCGCCCTTGGTGAGGACGTAGACGGCGCCGAAGACCTTCAGGGCCGCGATGGTGCACCACAGCATCACCACGTAGATCTCGGGGCGGATCTGGGGCAGCGTCACGTGCCAGAAACGCTGCCACCAGTTCGTCCCGTCCAGCTCGGCCGCCTCGTAGAGCGAGGGATCGACCCGCTGGAGTCCCGCCATGAAGATCACGACGGGAAAGCCCAGCTGCACCCAGACCATGACGGCCATCACGCTGTAGAGCGCGAACTTCGGGTCACCCAGCCAGTCCTGCTGGAGCGAACCCAGGCCGACCGCCTTCAGCAGCTCGTTGAGCGAGCCGTTCTCGGGGGCGAGGATCCAGCTCCAGACGATGCCCGCCACGGTGATGGGCAGGACCTGCGGGAGGTAGAAGCAGGCACGCAGCACGCTGGCCAGCTTCGAACCGAAGTGCTTGCCGATGAAGTCGAACAGCGCCGCGGCCACCACGAGACCGACGGCGGTGGGGATCACCGCCATCGCCAGGACCATGGCGACGCTGTGCCGGAAGGACTCCCAGAACCGCGAGTCCTTCATCAGCTCCCGGTAGTTGTCCAGCCCCGCCCAGGCGGGCGAGCCGACGCCCTGCCAGTGCGTGAAACTGAAGTAGATGTTCATCGCGAACGGCACGATCACGACGGCCAGGAAGGCGATGACACCCGGGATCAAGTACAGCGCGTAGGGATTGCGCAGCCGGAGGGGTCGGGCACTCATGACGTGGGCGCACCCGCGTCATAGGCCTTCTGCAGCTCGTCGAGGACCGCGTCGGGGCTCGCGCTGCCGGTGATCAGCTTCTGGGTGGCCGAGACCAGCACGTCGTAGAAGCCGGGGACCGGCCAGTCCGGGTAGAAGGCCAGACCGTCCTGGGACGAGACCTTGTTGAAGTTCTCGATGAGCTCCTTGGAGCTGGGGTCGGTGATCGCCGAGGGCTCGGCCGCGACGGGCACGCCGCCGTTGTTGCCGAGGGTGTTCTGGATCTCCTTCTTCATCGTGATGTCGATGAAGTCGTAGGCCAGCTGCTTGTTCTTGGCGTTCTTCGGGACGACCCAGAGGTTGCCGCCCGAGCCCAGGGTCATCTTGGACTCCGGGAAGAGGAACGAGCCCCACTGGAACTTGTTCTCGTCGCGGAAGCGCCCGTACCACCAGCTGCCCGAGAAGAAGATCGGGGACTTGCCGCTGATGAAGGAGACGCCGGCGTCCTCGGCCTTGGCGCCGCTGCTCGTCTTGGCGATGTAGCCCTTCTTCACCCAGTCCGACAGGGTGTTGGCGGCGTACGTCCAGGCGGCGTCGTGGAAGTCCGCCTTGCCCTTGTAGAGCTCGAAGGAGTCGACCCAGCTGCGGTCGGCCTTGGTCAGGGCCAGCTGGTACAGGTACTGGTGGGCCGGGTACTCGGCGCCGCCATTGGCGAGCGGGGTGATGCCCTTGGCCTTGAAGGCGGCGAGCGCCTGCTCGAACTCGTCGAACGTGGCCGGGACCTTCACGCCGTTCTTCGCGAAGAGGTCCTTGTTGTAGTACACCATCGTGTACTCGCCGAAGTTCGGGACGCCGTACCAGTTGCCGGAGCCCATGACGCCCTTGGCGTCGTAGCGGCTGGTGGTGGTGACGCTGGGGCTGAGCAACTTGTCCCAGCCATACTTGGTGACCTGCGGGGTGAGGTCGGTGAGCAGGCCCTGCTTGGCCAGCAGGCCGGCGGTGGCGTTGCCCTTGTTGTACTCCATGAGGTCAGGAGCGTTGCTGGAGTTGAGCACCATCGAGGCGGTCTTCTGGATCTGCTCGAAGCCCTTCGCCTCGAACTCCACCTTCACGCCGGGGTGGGACTTCTTGAACTCCTCTATCGCCTGGTTCCAGGCGACGCCCATCGCGCTGTTCGGGGCTTCGTAGTGCCAGAGTTTCAGCGTCTTGCCGTCACCCTCCGCACCGCCGTCCGAGCTTCCGCACGACGTGATGAGCATGGCGCCCGCAAGGGCAGCTGCTGCGAGAGCCAGCGGTCTGCGCACCTTCAACATTGAAGTGACCTCCACCTGGGCCGAACGAATGAGGCGCCCATCGAATGGTTTCGATGCGACGCGTCGAAGCGCTTCGACGCAGGACCGTATGCAGCGATCGCAGATATGTCAAGGGT
>NZ_CBDRCM010000098.1:0-10716 GCF_965342435.1 Actinacidiphila sp. bgisy160
TAGGGGTGACCGAAGCCGCATCGTGATCCGGGCGATATCCCGCCGGGCTGGTACCACGGACCCGCCGGTGTGAGGGTTGCTGGCACTCGCTACCGATCTTGAGGTCTGTTATGTCAGGTCTGCCGTTCGTCGCCCCCTTGATAGTGCTGGCCTCCCTGCTCTGGGCGATACCACCGCTCCTGTATCCCCGGCGGCGACGGGTGGGCGTCACCATCGCCGTCTCACACCTCATTTTGACGCTGTCGATCACCCGACCTTGGACCGAGGACTGGTACTGGCACGACGGAACATGGCTGATGCTCGTCTTTGGGCACGGCACGCTCATCGCGCTAGGAAGACTGGGCTTCGAACTCAGCTCACTCCGCACCCGTCGCCGCCGCACGGCCTCCCGCCTCCCGGCCCGCGACGAGGCCATGTGCCTGGAGGCAAAGGAGCAACCCTCAAAGTCCTGGTAGAGGGCCGGCCCGCACTCCCGCCCAGCATCGGCGTGTCTGTTGTCACGGTCGGAGCGCGGCCGGTACCGCCGTGGTGAGGGACTATGCCCGCGCCCGTTCGATGTTTCCCGAGGCCGTACGAGAACAGGACCTCTACAACTGCCCGCCTGTGCTGCGGAGCACATCACCGACTCTCTGGTAGGAGTCGATACGGTGCTGTGCGCGGCGGGCGCGTTCCTCCAGGTCTCGCACGAAGAGAGCCTGCCGACCGGGGTGGTAGGTGCTGACCACTTCCAGGGTTCTATCGCGGACGGCTTCGGGGTGTGTCTTGAGCAGGCGGCGCCACACATCTTGGGCTTCGTTGCCCTGGAGGAGCACGACCTCTGCCTTCGGCATCAGCCCCAGCAGCTGTTTCAGGACCTCGGCACCAGCCTGGAGCTCCGCCGCGTTCGGTGAGCGGTTGATGTACCAGGGATAGGCGTTCCAGGGAGTGACGTCACGCGGCACTATCCCGGCCTCCTCGAAGATCTGGGCCTGGAGCTCCGCCGTCGGGTCATCATTTTCCACACACAGGAATCCCGAGCCGCCACCTTCCTGCGTCTTGGGGCCTGGGTCCCGAAGAATGGACAAGACGCGAGCCTCTGCTCCCCCATGCCAGGGTGCGACATGTGGCATCCAGCCACGCCCGTCCTGCTCGCGCAAGGCATCGACCATCTCGTTGACCGGACGGACATGGGGGTCATAACGCCCCTGTTCCTGCTCAACTCGGAACGCCTCTTCACGCATCCGTCTTGCCATGCTTCCTCCAACGCCGCCGGCACCATCGCAGAGACCCTAACGGGCATGTCTGACAGCGCTTGATCGGAACTGCCCCACGGGTACAGGCGACAAGTGGCGAATGACGCGATGGCGGTTGCGGGCAAGCCTGCCGGTGGAGCCCTGAGCATCACAGATAGCCACACCCCATGGCCGTAGCTATACGAGAACAGGGCACACCAAAGCGGCGGCCCACAAGCTGATCGCCGCCCTGGTCCCCCTTCAGATCGTCGTGCCGGCGAGGATCGCCCCCGCCAGCCCCATCACCACCGGCGCGGACCCCCACGAGGAGGAAGGCCGGCAGGAAGCGCAGCGCCAGCGGGGCGGTGATCAGCCTGGAGCTCCGCCGTCGCCTGCGCCAGCACCTCCGGGTCGAGCCGCTAGCCGAACATCACCGTCGCGGACTGCTCAGTTGCTGCTCGAACTCGAATTGGAAGGGGCTATGCCGCTTCGGGCAATATCAGGGTGTGAACAGCGCGAAGAAGGACGTTCTGGATGCGGTCGGGCCCCGTCTGCGGGAGCTGCGTCGCCGGCGGGGGATCACGCTGGCTGAGCTTGGCCAGCGGACCGGAATCAGCGAGAGCACGCTGTCTCGTCTGGAGGGCGGCAGTCGCAAGCCGACTTTGGAGCTGCTGCTGCCACTCGCCGAGGTGTACGCGGTGCCCCTCGACCACCTCGTAGGCGCGCCCCGTACGGGAGACCCGCGCATTCACCTGCGCCCGGTGACCCGGGGAGGCATGACGTTGGTACCCCTCAGCGATCCCGGCGGCGCCCAGGCCTACAAGCTTCTCATTTCACCCGCGCCCCACAGCGAGCCGGAGCTGCAGACCCACGAGGGTTTTGAGTGGATCTATGTGCTCGCCGGACGGCTCAGGCTGCTGCTGGGCGAGCAGAGCCTGAGCCTCAATCCGGGCGAGGCCGCGGAATTCGACACGCACGTGCCGCACTGGATTGGCGCCGACGGCGACCAGGCCGTCGAACTTCTCATCCTGCTCGGACGCCAGGGAGAACGGGCCCACCTCCGGGTCCGCGCCACCTGACCCGGTTGCGGTGAGGGCGCGGTGCTCAGTTCCCCCCGGGGAGGGGGCCCAGCCCGTGCGCACGGCTGCCCAGCACGCGCCGCGACACCTCGGCCTCCATCGCCCCACTGAAGACTCCACCGTCCTTCGCCGCGCGGGCGGAAGCTTCCGCGTCAGCCTTCAGCAGGTCCATGTGGATCGCGGCGGCCGCGGTGGTTCCGGCTGCTGCCGCGACCGGAACCCCGGCCAGCACATCGCTGACGTTCCCCGCTGCCCACACGCCCCGCACTCCGGTGAACCCGGACGCGTCCACCCGGAGCTGTTCCCCCAGACCCATAGGGTGTTCCTGCATCGTCACGCCCAGCTCGCCCAGGAAACCGGCGCGCGCGAGGAACCGGGGGGCGACCACCAGTTCCTGGACCGGCACCACCGTGCCCGACTCCAGCCGCACGCCCGTCAGCTGGTCCTGACCGTTGACCTCGAGCCCGGTGGCCTCACCGTCGACCACGCCGATACCGAGAGCGGCCAGCTGCTCCCACTGTTCGTCAGTCAGCTCCGTTCCAGCGTGCAGGAACAGCGTGACGTCCTTGGACATCTGACGGAACAACAGTGCCTGGTGGAAGTTGCCGAGCACCCCGATGACCTTGTCCCGGACTTCCCAGCCGTGGCAGTACACGCAGTGCAGCACGTCCCGCCCCCACCGTTCGGCCAGCCCCGGCACGTCCGGCAGCACATCGACCAAACCAGTGGTCACCAGCACTCTGCGCGTCCGTACGCGCTGTCCGTCCTCGGTGACCACCCAGAAGCCCGCGCCGTCCCGGGAGATCCGCGCGACCTGCCCCGAAGCGACGCGACCGCCGTACGAAGCGACCTCCTCGCGCCCGAGCCGCAGTAGCTCCAGGGGAGAGATGCCCTCGCGGCCGAGCACACCATGGGCGCCGGCAGCCGGAGCATTGCGGGGCTCACCCTTGTCGATCACCAGAACCGACCGGCGCACCCGGGCCAGATTCAAAGCACCGGAAAGGCCGGCGGTCCCACCCCCGACCACCACGACGTCCCAGGTCTGTTCACCATCTCGTATCAACTCGAACTCGCTCATGCCGTCAGCGTGCGACGGCGCCACGGGTGTAGCAACGGTTCATGCTGTCTTGGCAAGACGCCCCGGTAGCCCGCCGCCGGCGATGGCCCGCCGATCGGCCGACGGCCCGGACCACGCCGACCTTCTTGCCGGTTCGGCAAGAAGATTCGTTGCCTGCGGACGCGTGTGTGCAGGCTGCGTCCAGACAGTTCTGGCTCACAACCGATAGCCGGTATCTCGAGGACCCGGTCGTGTTCCCTCATTCGTTGGGAATTCCTCCGGCTGGAGCGGCATGTCGGTAGTCGAAATACTTGGGGAAGCAGCAGATGGAAAATCGCCACGTCGTGATCATTCCGATCGAGATCGATGAGGATAAGGAGGCCGCTTATCTCGCCGCATGGCAGGATGCCGCGGAGGTGATGGCGGCGCAGCCCGGTTTCCTTCGGACGTACATGTTCCGCACGATCGTTCCGGGGAGCAAATTCCCTCTCGTCAACGTGGCGGAATGGGAGTCCACCGGTCACTGGGAAGAGGCGATGAATGTCTGTCCGATGATGGGACAGCAGATAGCCGTCGTCCATGCCTCGAACTACGAGGCGATCCGGACGGTGCTGCCCGCGCAGGGCCTGAGTTCCGCCGATGGCCGCATGCCCGCTGACCTGTCTCCTGTCGAGGCGCGTCGCCGCGCCGTGGACGGGGAACTCACGCTGGTCGATGTCCGTGAAGACGATGAATGGGCAGCGGGTCACCCGGCCGGTGCCGTCCACGCCGCGCTCAGCACATTGCCGGCGTCGCTGTCGGATCTGCCTGACGGTCCACTGGCCTTCGTCTGCCGCACGGGCAACCGCAGCGCGCAGGGCGGCGTGCAGGCGATCCGCGCGGGCCGGTCCTCCGTCTACAGCGTGGCGGGCGGCCTTGAGGCGTGGGAAGCAGCGGGGCTGCCGGTCGTCCTTCCCGGCAGCGAGAGCGCGGAGAACAACGGCGATCGCGCCGCAGCTGCAGTACGCGAGGGCTGACGAAAGCAAAACCGGCAGATAACCGTCGCATACGTCCGCCGGCATGAGGCCGGCCGGATACGCCATCCGCCCGCAGTCTTCGGAAAAGCCGCTACCGCGCCATTCCAGACGGTGACCGTTTGCGTGATGGCCCAGGACATGAGAACCGCGGATATCGCGAGCGGTTCGGAGTGGCGGAACAGTTCCGGAGCTGCGGCGGCGGCTTCCCGAAACGGAATTACCCGGGTACGCCGAGAGGAGTCACACCATGTTTTTTGTCGACACCCTGGAGTTCGAGGGGCTGGGCAACCGTAGCTATCTGGCAGGGGGGCGGAGCGCGGCGGTCGTGGTCGATCCGCCGCGGGACGTCGATCAGGTGATCGCCCTCGCCGCGCGGCGAGGGGTGCGCATCGCCTACGTGGCGGAGACGCACGTGCACAACGACTACGTCACCGGCGGGCTGGAACTGGCCCGCCTCACCGGCGCCCGCTACCTCGTCCCGGCCGGCGCCCGCGTCTCCTTCCCTCGCCATCCCGTTGTGGACGGGGACGTGTCCGAGGTGGACGAGTACCTGGTGCTGCGTGCGATAGCCACCCCGGGCCACACCACGCACCACACCTCGTACGTCCTGGAGGAGGAAGGAAGCCCGGTGGCTGCTTTTTTGGCCCAGCACCCAGCTCTCCACCTCGCCCGTGGTGACGCAGTGCGCCAGAAGGCCGCGCACTCCGGCAAGGACCGCGTTGATCCGCCGCTCACCACGCACCTCGGCGCCTGGCCCGGCAACCACTGTGCTCTGATCACTAGATGAATGAGTCCAAGGGATCGCCTGCGGGCATGAAGCGAGGGCGTCCAATGTCGGTGTGTGAAGACTGACCTGGACACCCTCGCAACGGCACTCTATGCCCGGATCGATGACGAGTTGAAGGCTTCGCCGTGGTTGGCTCCTGCGCGGCCCGCTGTCGGGATCGCCCCTACGCTCAGCGACGCTGAGCTGCTCACGCTCGCGGTCATGTCCGCGCTGCTCGGCTACACCTCCGAGCGGCGCTGGCTGCGTCGGGTCGGCCGGGACTTTTGGCACCTGTTTCCCTATGTGCCCGGCCAGTCTGGCTACAACAAACGGCTGCGGGCCGCATCGACGCTGTTCACACACATGATCCGCATCCTCGCGGCGGACACCTCCCTGTGGAGCGACGACGTGTGGGTGGTCGACTCCACCCCGGTCGGCTGCGGCTGCTCGCGGGAGACCGCGAAACATTCGGACCTGGCCGGCTGGGCCCAATACGGCTACTGCGCGTCGCATTCGCGGTACTTCTGGGGCCTGAGACTGCACCTGGTATGCACCCTGGGCGGACTGCCGATCCTGTTCGCGGTCACCGGGGCCAAGGCCGACGAGAGGGAGACGCTGCGCGACATGCTCGACACCGCACCGGACGTCCTGGCCTCCCATCCCGGGCAGACGATCACCGGGGACAAGAACTACTACGGGCGCGAGTTCGAACGCGACCTGACCGAGCGTGACCTCAACCTGCTCCGTCCGGCCCGCAAGGGAGAGCCCGAGCGGGCCGGAGCACACCTGTTCAAACCGCTGCGTCAGGTCATCGAGTCGATCAATCAGACCTTCAAGGGACAGCTGGACCTGGAGCGACACGGCGGCAAAAGCCCCGCCGGCGTCGCGGTCCGCATCCTGAGCCGCATCCTCGCGCTCACCGCCGCGATCTGGCACAACGATCACACCAGGCAGCCCATCAAGCGGTCACTGATCGCGTACGACTACTGACCGCAACAGCATCCCTTGGACTCATTCATCTAGCCGGGGCGTACTTCAGCCACACCATGAACAGCCCCAGGTCGCGGGCCGCCTCACGCCAATCACGCCCTGTCTTCAGGCACCACCGCAGGTACAAGGCGACGGAGTTTGCGTAGGCCTTCGTCGTCAGCTCTGCCCGATCCTGGCCAAAACGCACGTGCCGCATCCATCTGTCGACAGCGGGAACTACGGCCAGATCCGAGTCCAGCACCGTCCAGTACCGAGCACCCGACGGCATGCACACCGGGAAAACACGCACCGCTCACATCCTTTGCTCCATAGCCGACCCGCAACGGCATGCCACAGAGCAACACCCCCGGAGAACCGTCGCTCAACGCCTAACTAACGAGGCGCCTTCGAGCAACGTCACACCACACCCGCGTGACCCTCAGAGAAGGTCCCAATAGCGCATCGCGCCTCGGACGTCGGCGAGTGCCGCGGCCGGTGGCAGCGGCTGCACCACCGGCGTGACATCACCGAGCAGCTCCAGCAGCTGCCGGTAGGTGACCTCGGGCAGACGGCGGTCCATCACCCGCACATGCAGCACGTGCGCGCCGCGCTCGGCGCGCAGGGTTTCGTCGTTCATGGTCACCACCTCCCACATCCTGTACGCATGTTCGAGTTTGGCGGCGAGGCTTCGCGTGCCACATCCACCCCTGGGAGTGACAGAGGAAACGCGCAGGTGACAGCGCTATCGAAGCCCGACACCGCTCTCAGAGGACGGCGTGGCAGGCTGTGGGCATGTGCGGCCGCTATGTCTCCATCCGACGCCCCGAAGACCTGGTGCAGCAGTTCCGGGTCACCGAGTGGAATCCCGAGGCGCTCGTGGCGCCGAGCTGGAGCGTCGCCCCGACCAACCATGTGTGGTCAGTGCTGGAGGGCGTGGACCGTGAGACCGGTGCGCTGGAGCGGCAGCTGCAGCCGCTGCGGTGGGGTCTGGTCCCGTCCTGGGCCAAGGACCCGGCGATCGGCTCCAAGATGATCAATGCCCGGATGGAGACGGTGCACGAGAAGCCGGCCTACCGCCGGGCGTTCACTCGGCGCCGCTGCCTGCTGCCGGCCGACGGCTTCTACGAGTGGGTCCCGGTCCCGGCCACCGAGGAGCGGAAGGCCTACAAGCAGCCCTACTTCATCAGCCCCGAGCAGCAGGACCAGGGCATGGCCTTCGCGGGCCTGTACGAATGGTGGCGGAACAAGGAGGTCGCCGCCGACGACGACCCCGGCGCCTGGCTGGCCACGTGCACGATCATCACCACCGACGCCACCGACGCCGCCGACCGGGTCCACCCCCGCATGCCGCTGACCATCGCGGCCGCCGACTACGACGCCTGGCTCGACCCCGAACACCAGGACCTCGACGAACTCCGCGCCCTGCTGACCGCACCGGCCAGCGGTCACCTGGCCGCCCGCCCCGTGAGTACGGCGGTCAACTTCGTCCGCGACAACGGACCCCACCTGCTCAACACCGTCTCCTGACCGGCGCCGCCTCGCCACATCAGCGTGCCCGTAGATGGTGGGCGCGAGTTGCAGTTCCGGCTCCCGCAGCGCTTAAAGCTCAAAGTCGACGCGCCGCAGAGGCCCCGGAGGCCACTACCAAAGGCCTTGCCGTTCATGCGGCGCGTCAACCGATGTCACCAGCCTGCGCCTCACCAGGAGACAACGCACCTCGGCCAAGGCGCCCCATCCAATAGGCATCTGCGTCAGTACCTGGCTTATGGCTCAAAACGGTTTATTTCGATCATTCATGGCAACCCGATGGGCGACACGCATTCCGTATTGAGGAGTCCACAATGATCATCCAGAAAATGCACGACATGGGCATTCGCAGTGAGCATGCCTACCTGGCGGGCATGGCCTCGATCGGTCTGTCCATCGCTTCGTGGGTCACCAGCCTCACCATGGAACCCGGCGCAGGCCTCGCCCGTGCCGACCGCTGGGGAATCTACGTCGGTGAATGGGCCCCGACCTTCTTCGGCCTGGGCCTGGCGTTGAGCCAGTACGAGCAGGCGGACGGCACGCTCCAGGAGAGCGACGTCCACCACCTCAAGGACAAGATGAAGGAAAAGGCGGCCGCCTGAGACGCTCCTGGCCGACCATGGAGCGCGCTCTGAGGCCGGCCAGGTCGCCCCGTGGAAGCAGCGGGTCCACGGGGCTATACCGTCTGCTGGCCGCGCGGTGCGAGCGAGCTGCGCGCCGTCGCGGCCGGTGCGGCCCGCGGCGACGGTCAGCGCGGTACGACTCGACCTGCGCCGTCGAGGCGGCCGCCACCGCCCCGAGGGCGCGGCGGGGGCGTACCGGCCCGGCCTGCCCGACTGGCTGCTGGTTGTTCTGGAGGTAATGAGCCGGGGGGCGGCGTGGGTCGTTGCCGTAGGTGTATTCGGTGCGGATGCCTCCGTTTCGCGGGCGTCCGTGGACGACGACCTGTGCGGGCTGGTGCTGCTTGGCCTGTTCCCGGGCGGCGTCGATGGCCTGCCTTTGGGTGGTGTGGGGTTCGCGTAGCTCGCGGCGGCCTTCCTTGTGTTCGACCTGCCACTTCTGTTCCGACGCAGGGTTATCTGCTGGGGTGACGTGATAGACGGTGCGCTTTGGCTGTTTTGTCATGTCTCCTCCTCCAGGCGGTGACTGCGCGCCTGCATGTCTCGGTGGGGTCATCGACCGTGTCGGGACGTCGCTGGGGCTGAGGTCGCCGCGCAAGCGGTGGACGCGGACGGGGTGGCGCCAGCGTCCTTGATCGACGGCGGCGTCGCCGTGGAACTCCGCGACGAGGTCGGGGCGAATGGGGGTGAAGTTGAGCGGCTCCCGGCTGCCCCAGCGGGAGGACACGCGCATGCCGTGCCAGGGGTGGTCGGGGCTGGCCTGCTTCAGCAGACCGGCCAACTCGCTTCGTACGGCAGCCGGCAGGGGGGTGCTGCGGGCGACCAGGTGGAATTGTCCGTCGGGGGTGTAGCGGCCGAGCAGGACCGTGTCCGGGCGGGTGAGGCTGCCGGTGATGGCGCCGATGATGGCTTCGGCGGTGTCGCGGTGCCGGTATTTGAGCCAGCCTCGCCGCGGTCGATACCAAAGCCAAGGAATGGCTCGGCAAGCGCGACCGGCCGGGCCGCACCTGGCGGCCGGGCAAGGACCCGATCAGGGTCGACTGCCACACCTTCACCACCAGCGAACAGCCGGTGGCCATTCCCTACGGAATCTACGACATCGCCACCAATACCGGCTGGGTCAACGTCGGGACCGACCACGACACCGCCGAATTCGCAGTGGAATCCATACGCCGCTGGTGGCAGCGCCGCGGACGGACCGACCACGCGGACGCGACCCGATTGTTGATCACCGCCGACGCTGGTGGTTCCAACGATCCCCGCCGCTGGACCTGGAAGAAGCACCTGGCCGCATTCGCCCTGGAGAGCGGACTGGAGATCACTGTCTGCCACTTTCCACCCGGCACATCCAAATGGAACAAAATCGAACACCGGATGTTCTGCCACATCACCGCGAACTGGCGAGGACGGCCACTGACCAGCTACGAGGTTGTCCTCAAGACCATCGCCGCGACGACCACCACGACCGGGCTTTCGATCGGCGCCGAACTCGACACCGGTAGTTATCACCTCGGCACGACCGTCACGCCCGCCGAGTTCCACGCTCTGCCGATCACACCGAGCACGTTCCACGGCGACTGGAACTACACCCTCGCACCTGCCCCGCCCAAGCCTCCCGAGGTGCCACGGACTCGTCGCCGGATCGACCCGGCCCTGACCGAACTGCTGACCGACCCGGCCCTGACGGGCATGGACCGTTCCGACTTTGACCACTTGGTGGCTATCTCGGAGCCGTACTGGGACGCCTTGGCCGAGGCCGCATTCCAACGGCGCTTTCACCGTCCGCGCAGCTATCTCCACCCGCAGACCAGCAGCGTGGACCACTACCACCGGCTGCTGACGGCGCTGTTACGCCGCCGCAGAGCAGCGACCAGTACGCTCCTGGCTCACTTGCTGGGCGTCACCCGCAGCAACCTGTCCAATCAGTCCCAGGACGGGTACCGTCTCCTGGACCTGCACAAAATCACCGTCACACCATTGCCCGGAGCGCCGGCTCGCACCCTGGAGCAGATGAAGGCCCGTGGGACGCCAATCGAAAGACACTCCACAGATCAAACCTGACAGTTATTCAGAATACAGGCCCCGGCGGTGTCGGTGTACTGGCGCTGAACGCCGACCGTGTGCGTGCCCTTCTTCACGTCCCCGGTCTCGTCGACCACCAGCACTGCACCCTCGTCGTGTAGATGCTCCAGGACGTACTCGCGCACGTCATCGCGCACGGCGTCGGCATCCCATCGGGCCCGGCCGAGCAGGTGCTGCATGCCGTCCGGGGTGGCCACTCCGGCCCACTCGGCGATGCTCCAGCAGTTCTTGCGTGGCAGGTCCGACAGCAGCCCCAGCATCAGATCCCCTACCCGACGCCGGGGTTCAACCCCGGCGAACCGGCCGGCTATCCGGCTCATCAGGCCCTCGAACGCTTCCTGCCAGCGAGCAGGGTCTACGCTGTGACCTGCGGCCACCGCAAAATCGTT
>NZ_CBDRCM010000099.1:0-9913 GCF_965342435.1 Actinacidiphila sp. bgisy160
GGTCTCTACGATTCCAGGGGATTGACATCACCCGAACTCTTACCGTGTCGCAGCGGTCCACGGACTGCGGATGAAGACTTACCAAGGGTGCCGCGCACGGGCGGACCGTTGACGTGGTCAGCATCGGCCGACGGTCTCGTTCCCTGCCGCTTCCCGGCAAGGGCGTGATCGATCACCACCGCCGCAGCCGGGCCCGACACTGACCCTCACCGACCCCGAGCGTCGTAGCGGCACGACACCCAGGCGGTATTGATATCATCGACCTGTGGTTCCCCGAGCGGCGAGCGGGCATCCGCTCGACTACGGGCAGACGGGTGGGCTGCCGGTCTGGGTGATCGTCTCCGGCTACTCGTGCTGATCGTCGCGCGGCTGCTGCCCACGCGGCGGGCTGGCGTACATGATCCCGGCCTCGGTCTTCCGGGAACGGCTGGCGATCGCCGGCGCAGAGTACAACAATTGCACCTACTCCCTGTCCGCCCACACCTGCATAGGGACGGACGTCGCCAAGGTCGGCACAGGGGAACTGCCCGCCGCGCAGAGTCCGCCGACCCACACCACCGTTTCCGGCGGCCCTGGCCCACGCAATTGCCCGCGGGCCACATCGGCGAGACACAGCCAAGGACGCCCAGGCCGTGGGTGTCACCAACGCCGAGATCGCCGAGCTCGTAAGCGATCCGGCGTTGAACATCCTCACGGACTCCCGCCATGCCCTCGCCAATGCCGACACCGTATGGCCGCTCGTCACCCCGCACAGCCACGCCTGACCGACGGCCCGGCCGACCGGGCCCGACGGGCGATATCACCACGCCCTGGACCGTCATCAGACACCCCCAGGATTGCGAGGAAGAATATGAGCGAATCGCGCAACATCCAGGCAGGTGCGCGTTACGACGTGGTCGTGCTGGGCGCCGGCCCGGCCGGTACGAACGTCGCCGACCGCGCCCGTGCCGCCGGTCTCTCCGTAGCGGTCGTGGAGCGGGAACTGGTCGGCGGTGACTGCGCGTACTGGGCCTGCGTGCCCAGCAAGGCGCTGCTACGGCCGGTCATCGCGCTCGCCGACGCCCGGCGCGTGGACGGTGCCCGGCAGGCCGTCAGCGGTCAGGTCGACGCCGATGGCGTCTTCGCCCGTCGCAACCGCTCTGTCCGCGACTGGGACGACACCAGGCAGGCTCTGTTCCTCAAGTCCATCGGAGCCGACCTCTTCCGTGGCCACGGCCGTCTCTACGGGCCCCGACGAGTCAGTGTCAGCCGTGACGACGGCACCCGGCAGACCCTCACGGCACGGCACGCGGTGGCCGTCGCCACCGGCAGCCGGCCGGCGTTGCCCGACATCCCGGGCATCGCCGAGGCCCGTCCCTGGACGAACCGGGAGGGCACCGATTCCAGCAGCGTCCCCGCCCGCCTCGCCATCATCGGCGGCGGCGGCGTCGGCATCGAGATGGCCACTCTCTGGCAGGGCCTCGGCTCCCAGGTCACGCTGCTCGTGCGGCGCCGCTTGATCCCCCGCATGGAACCCTTCGCCGGCGAACTGGTCGCTCAGGGATTGAAAAAGGCAGGCGCGGATGTACGGGCCGGCGTCCAGGTGACAGCTTTGCACCGCCCGGACCCGCGGGGGCCGGTCACCCTCGCCTTCGACGACGGCGGCCAGCTGGAGGCCGACGAGGTCTTGTGCGCCACCGGCCGCACGCCCGCGACCGACGATATCGGCCTGGACACGGTCGGCCTCACCCCCGGCTCGTGGCTCGATGTGGACACCACCTGTCTGGTGCAGGGGGTCGACGACCACTGGCTGTACGCGCTTGGCGACGTCAACCATCGTGCCCTGCTCACCCATCAGGGCAAATACCAAGCCCGGACCGCCGGCGACGCGATCGGTGCCCGCGCCGCAGGTCGCCCGCTGGACGACACGCCTTGGGGCGACCACGCCACCACCGCCGACGAGCACGCCGTACCCCAGGTCTTCTTCAGCGACCCCGAGGCGGCCGCGGTGGGCCTGAACGCCGAACAGGCGGAGCGCGCCGGGTACCGCATCAAGACCGTCGACCTCGACTTCGACGCCGCCCAAGGCGCCAACCTCTACGCCGACGGCTACCAGGGCCACGCCAGGCTGGTCGTCGACCTCGACCGGGAAGTCCTCGTCGGAGCGACCTTTGTCGGCCCTGGTGTGAGCGAGCTCCTGCACTCGGCAACCATCGCGGTCTCCGGCGAGATCCCGCTCAAACGGCTCAGGCACGCGGTCGCCCCCTTCCCCACCATCAGCGAGATCTGGCTCTTTCTCCTCGCCGCTTACCAGCGCGATTCGGAGAGGGCGTGTCAGCCCAATGGATGACTGGCGGTGTTCACTGTGCTTGGCAGATCTCGACGGCCCGGCGGCGGGGCGCGAGTTGAAAGCCTTGGGCATCGTCGCTGAGGGCGATGACGGTGACCCATCCGAGGTGCCGGGTGGTCGGTCCAGTCGTGAGGTGGCCGATGTAGCCGTCGTCGGTCCAGACCCGCGCCAGCCGCCGGCAGTGTGCTTCTTCGTCGCGGGCAGCAGGATGCGGGCGGCGCCCGGTCGGTCGTGGATGCTCCAGTACGCATTCTCGCAGCGCCCGACCACGGCGCACTGTGCTGGGATCACCGGCTCCCGCCCGGACGAAGGACGGGAGCCGGCCGGGGACGTGACATCGGTTGCGGCCGTGAGCCGGCAGCAAGCCCGCAGGGACGGTCGCTGATCATCACCGGCAACGGGCGCCCAGCGACTGGCATCCCCCTCTTTCTCAACCCCGCCGTGTCCACGCCCAGATGTAACAGGTTCTGGATCGGGATGCAGACACCACAGCGGGTCCATCGGGCGCATCGCCGAAGCTCACCCCGACGAGCCGAAGTCGGTGAGTTGCGCAAACCGCCCCCTCAAGGTTAGATCACATTAGTAATCTAACTGCGCTGCGCGCCCACCCGCGCCTAGCCACCTTGAGAGGAATGTCCAGTGAGCACCTATCTGATCAACCATCTCCGTATCCCTGGTGACGTCCCGAACGAGCAGGGACTGTCATACCTGGAGCAGGTCGAGGCCACTGTCAAGCCGTTCGGCGGGAAGTGGCTGGCCAATGGCGCAGCCGATGTGATCGAGGGTTCGTGGCCGGGTCTGGTCGTACTCATGGAGTTCCCCGACCGCGCCGCCGCTGAGTCCTGGTACCAATCCCCCGAGTATCAGGCGATCCTGCCGCTGCGCGTGCGCAACGCGATCTCGGACCTCGTCCTGATCGACAGCCTGCCCGCGGGCTACACCGTGAAGGGCTTCGCGCGCGAGGTGCGTGCCGCGGTCGCGGCGGCGGCCGGCGCCTCCGAGTGACCTCGTCATCCCGACCGGACCGGCCCGGTGAACGGCCCGGGAACTGGTGATGCAACGGCCCTGGCCCATATCGGGTCAGGGCCGCCCGGCGCGGGGCGGTTGCCCTCATAACGGTCTCACGAGCATGTACTCGCTCTGCCAGGCAGGCTTGTCGCCCCACTTGGTCTGCTGTTCAACGAAGCGGGGAGTCTCCGGGAGCGCTGGGCGCGTTGTCTGCCGGGCTACCCCTGGAAATGAGCGAGAGGTGGGGCCGGCCATTCAAGGGCGCCTGCGGCCGCGATCCGGGTCGGCGTCCCGCGGCCTTGGACAGTCCGGGCCGCCGCTCGACGGCTGGCTGACACTTACCGTGCCGCCTGATGGGAGACATCCCCTGCGCGGGTCGGTGGGGCTTCATAACGGTCGATCGGTCGTACCCAGGGCGATGAGTTCGGCGCTGTCCATCGCCTTCCCGAATGCCTGCGGCGCACGTCGCATGTGGAAGTAGTCCCACTGCGCGCGGTGAATCACTTGGGTCGGGTGGCCGAGCGCGTACAGCACGTCCCAGTGCAGGGCCTGGGCCCAGACATAGCCCGGTTCGCCGTCGGCGTCCATGTCCTCGACGTCGATCGGGGTGTCTGCGAGCGCGGAGGCCAAGCGGCGGCTGTCCACGGGGCCGGCGGCGAAGTCCAGGAACGCGGCGGGGTCGGCGCTCGCGGGTGTGCCGTCGGTGGTCTCCTCGTCCCAGGTGGGCCGGGAGTCGTAGCGGCCGACGACATCCGACAGCAGATCACCGGCGACACTCTGCGCGCCGGAGACAAGCTGCCGTCCGAGTCCGAACTGATGACCGACTACGGCGTATCGCGCATCGTGATCCGCCTCTAAGATTATGCCTGTCGTCTATCGCTCGCCGCAGGCGCCCGCCGCCCAGCGGAGCCCGGCCGGGTGTGCCGACCGCGATCGCGGCGCGCCCGAGGCGGCTGGCAAGGGTTCGCCGATCCCGTGCTGATCACCAGACGGCAACGTCAGATGGAGGCCTCAGCGTCAATGGGCGGGCGATGTGCGGGGGGGGCAGGGGGCAAACGTGAAAGTCGTGCACGCGTTCAGGAACTCGCCGGCGTCAGGTCCTGCAAGCCCACCACCCTCAGCAGCTGCATGCGCTGGTACGACTCCGATCCCGGGCGGGCCGTGTGGATGACGAGCCGCTGGTTGTGGTCGGAGTTGGCGAGGACCTCGCAGTCGAGTTCGAGGATGCCGATCGCAGGGTGCCGGAAGCGTTTCGTGGCGGCGCGGCGTACGGCGACCTCGTGTTCGTCCCAGAGGCGGGCGAACTCCTCGCTCGTGGCGTGTAGTTCCGCGACGAGCGAGGCCGGTTCGGGGTCGGTGGGGCGGGCCGCGGCCACCGCTCGCAGGCCGGCGACCTGCTCGCGGGCGCGCTGCGGTCGGTCCTCGGGCGGGAACAGGTCCTGAGCCGTCGGGTCCAGGAAGAAGCGGCGGATCATGTTGCGTTCTTGGGGCGGGCGGGCGAGGACGTCTCCGCTCACCACCCGTGACAACGCGTTCTGGGCCAGGACCTCGCCGTAGTCGGTCACCACCATCGCCGGGGTGTCGTGCAGCCGGTCCAGCACCAGGAGCAGGCCCGGGCGTACGTGCGTGCTGGTCGTCTCCCGGCGTGGCGGCTGTTCGCCGGTGAGGTGGAAGAGGTGGTCGCGTTCGTCCTCCGTCAGCCGCAGTGCACGGGCCAGCGCGGTGAGCATCTGGCGCGACGGGCTCGGGCCCCGGGACTGTTCCATCCGCGTGTAGTAGTCCACGGACATGCCGGCCAGCTGGGCCACCTCCTCGCGGCGCAGCCCCGGCGTACGGCGGCGGGCGCCTGCCGAGAGGCCCACGTCGGAGGGGTTCAGGCGGGCGCGAGCGCGGCGCAGGAAGTCGGCGAGTTCGGGTCGGTTCACCTCTCCAGGGTGCGGGAGGCCCGCCGGCTTATCCAGGGACTCCCGATCCCCCGATGAAGAGGTCTCTCCCGATCGTTCCCCCATCCGCCGAGGCTGGTCGTCAACGACAGGCGACACAGTGCGCGAGGAGCAGATCATGCTGACTTTGGTGACCGGTGCGACGGGACAGGTCGGACGCCGCTTCGTGCCGAGGCTGCTGGCCCAGCGGCAGCCGGGCGAGCAGGTGCGGGTCCTGGTACGGGACGCGACCCGCGGCGAGCGTTTCGCCGAGCTTGGCGCCCAGGTATTCGTAGGAGACATGCGCGACGAGGAGACCCTCGGCAAGGCGCTCGCCGGCGTGGACGCCGTCGTGAACGTCGCCGCCTCCTTCCGAGGAGTGCCGGACGAGGAGGCATGGGCCGTCAACCGGGACGCCGCGGTGGCACTGGGCCGCGCCGCGCAGGCCTCCGGTGTGGAGCGGTTCGTGCAGGTCAGCACGAACAATGTGTACGGCGTCGGACGGGGCCGCCCGCTGACCGAGGAGGACGAGAGCCGCCCGGGCGGCCAGATGTGGGGCGCCTACCCCGAGTCCAAGGCCCAGGCCGAGCGCGAACTGCTCGCGCTCAAGAACCTGGACGTACGCATCGGGCGGCTCCCCTTCGTCTACGGCGAGGGCGACCCGCACCTCGCCAACTCCTTGCATTGGGCCGCTCGTTGGGCGCCGCAGCAGCGCCTGCAGATGGCCCACCACGCTGACGTCGCCCAGGGTCTGATGCGGCTGCTGTACGCGCCTGGCATCGCGGGCCGGATCTACAACATCGCCGATGACGCCCCGGTCACCACGGTTGAGCTGTACCAGCTCAACCGTGTCGAGGTGCCCGCCGGGATCCACGAGCTCACGGACCCCGACCCGTGGTACGGGATCACGTCCAACCAGCGGATCCGCCGGGAACTCGGCTTCCGGCCGATCTACCCGAGCGTCTGGACCGCCCGGGATGCCGGAGCCCTGTGACGGTCACTGCGCCAGGTCGGTTATGAGGCGGACGTAGGGGGGTGGCCCGGTCGACCAGGGCGCCGCCCGCCGATGCCTGTCGGGCGCCGAGGATGAGGCCGCCCTCCCGGTGGCCGGCGACTGTGCGGTCGTCCGCCTCGGGAAGGGGTGGCGAGCGGGCGCATGCTGGGGATGGCGTTCGCCAGCGGTATGCCACGCCGCTGTCTCCTGCGGCGGCTGTGGCCGGGGAGTCTGGCGGTGCGCTTGCCGAGGACTCCTCGACTTCCGCAAGGCCGACGACCACCACAGCCCCGGGGCTCAAGGGTCTCCGGCTAAGAGGTCGTCTCATTTGGTGAGCCTGCGGAAGCAGATGAGGGTGCAGGCGATGCTGGTGAAGGCCAGGAAGTGGTCGGCTGAGCGTTCGTAACGGCGGTGGAGACGGCGGCATCCGGCGAGCCAGGCCATGGCCCGTTCGATCTTCCCGCGATGCCGACCCAGGCGTGCGGAGGATTCGATGCCCTTGCGTGCGATGCGATGGGCGATGCCTCGCTGCCGTAACCATCGTCGCAGGTGAGTGGAGTCGTAGGCTTTGTCCGCGTAGAGCTTGGAGGGCTTGCGCCGGCGCAGTCCGCGAGCGGATCGGCGGTATGCCGCGGACCAGCGGAATCAGTGCCTGGCTATCGTGCGTGTTCGCGCCCGAGATCCCGACGGATACGGGCAGACCGGAGCCTTCAGTTATCAAATGGATCTTCGACCTGTTCTTGCCCCGGTCAACAGGATTCGGGCCCGTCAGGTCCCCCCTTTCAAGGCCCGCATGTTCACCGAGTCGATCGCGCACCGGCTCCAGTCCAGCTCACCGTGAGAGCCAAGCTCGTCGAGGACCAGGCGGTGCAGCTTCGCCCATACCCGGGCCTTGGTCCACTCCGTGAACCGGCGATGTGCGGTCGCGCCCGACGGCCCGAACGACGGTGCGGGCAACTGCTGCCACGTGCACCCCGACGTCGCCACGAACACGATGGCCGCCAGCACTTCCCGATCCCCGTGCCGTCGCCGGCCACCGCCTTGCGGCCTGGTCGGTGCAGGCGGCACCACCCGTTGAAACAAGGCCCACAACTCATCCGGCACCAGCCGCTCAACGATCCCCACGCCCGCAGACTACCGAACCAGCCAAATGAGATCACTTCTTAGCCTCGATCTTGCATGAGGGCCCGCCAGCAAGCTGACGGGCCCTCATGCAAGATCGAGGCTAATCCTCAGTAGGTCGAACCGCTTATGGGAGCCGGTAGTGCGGAGTCAGGGCGGTGCTGCTGCAAGGAGTGATTCATCCGTGGCGTCAACCAGCACCCTCGGCGCACGCTGCTGTGACCCGTATGGAAGTCATGAGGATGCGTAGCCGCCGGGGCGGTTATTGCATGGGTGCCAGCGGCCCGGCGCGGCCCCTGACGCGCCGGGCCGCTCAAGACTTCAATACCCCTTTGCGCTGCGCGATCAGACCAGTTGAAGACCCCGTGGGTCACCCATGCGGCGTCATGTCTCTCGGCTTCCCGCCTCGGGATGCCAAAGAAGTAGCTGTTGCGGCTCACGCCGCTGCATCGTGCGGCAACGCTGTTCGGCGGCCAGTCGCCGGGTCTTCCGGCGCACTCGTTCCGCGAAGGGCTGGGGCGTCGTTGGCCCCGGCCTACTCGGCTGCGTCCAACCACGACTTGACGCCTGGGCGCCCCAACGCGATGGCCACCTCGCGTTCGCTGGGTGCGAGGGCGGCAAGAATGCACACGAGTCGGGGATCTGCCGGGACATGGTCAAGAAGTGAGTCTTCTGGGCACGTGTCCTGGGCCAGGAGGTCTCGCAGTGTAATGCCCTCACCACAGGGGGTCTCCAGGAGAAGCACTCTACGGCCACCATACCTTCGTGACCGGCCTCGTGGCCTCACTCGAACCGCGAGGTGTCTCCCGCGCCCCGCCGTACGATCTCTGCCACTCCGCCGGAGAAGTCGACCACCGTCGTCGGCTCGGTGCCGCAGTCCCCGGAGTCGACCACGGCGTCCACCGCGTGATCGAGCCGGTCCTTGATCTCCCAGCCCTGGGTCATCGGCTCCTCATCGTCAGGCAGCAGCAGTGTGCTGGACAGCAGCGGCTCGCCCATTTCGGCCAGGAGCGCCTGGGTGACCACATGGTCCGGGATGCGCACACCCACGGTCTTCTTCTTCGGGTGCAGCAGCTTGCGCGGCACCTCACGGGTGGCCGGGAGGATGAAGGTGTAGCTGCCGGGCGTGGACGCCTTCACGGCCCGGAACACGTCATTGTCCACCTGCACGAACTGGCCAAGCTGCGCGAAGTCCCGGCACATCAGCGTGAAGTGGTGCCGGTCGTCGAGGTGGCGGATCGAACGGATCCGGTCCATGCCGTCCCTGCTGCCCAGCCGGCAGCCCAGCGCGTAACAGGAGTCGGTGGGGTATGCGATGAGTGCTCCCGACCGCACCGCGTCGGCGACCTGGGCGATGCTGCGCGGCTGGGGGTTCTCGGGGTGCACGTCGAAGTACTTCGCCATCTGCCGAGCTTATGCCGTACCCGGGTCGCATCACCCCAGCAGTGCACGGGCCGGCCGGACGCCCAGCGGCCGCGGCATCCCCGATGACGCGCCGACGTAGACTTCACGTGCGCCGCCGCCGCTTACGCAGGGTGCAAGAGCGGAGCCACAGATTCATCAGTTCGGGCGACAGCACGGTGTGCCGCAGTGTCACCGTGGCGATCCTGTCGTCATGGGCATTGACCGCAGCCACACATCCGATAATCGGCCTGACCCTCCGTTCGGCCTGGTGCTCTCGCGGGTTCGCATCCCGCCGGCGGGGTGGCTGCTGATGGTTGCCATGGAGCCGCGCACGCCCGCCAGGGAGCTGGACGACCTGGCTGACCTCGGTTGGCCCATGTGGGGCGACGCCTTGGAGCGCGATCCCCGGTCGGTAGTTGTCAAGTCAAATGAGACGTTTATATCGCTATGAGCTGTGTAGTTCGGGTTGTGCTCGGTTGGTGGGCCCGAGTCCGACGGCTCGCGTCCGTACCCGCTGCGCTTGCCGCCGCCGAAGGGGATCTCCGGGTAGCTGGTCGTGTTGCCGTTGATGAAGGCCATGCCGGATTGCACGTCGCGTACGAACAAGGCCCGCTCCGCCTCGTCCTCGCTCCACAAGTTGGAGCCCAGCCCGTACGGGTGACCATTGGCGATCTCCAGAGCCTCCTCCAGCGAGCCGACGGTCCGCAGCTGCGCCACGGGGCCGAAGACCTCCTCATGGCACATCTTCATGTCGGGAGTGATGTTCGTCAGCACCGTGGGCGGGTAGAACCAGCCCGCCCGATCGGGCCGATGCCCGCCCACCAGCACGGTCGCCCCCTTGCGGACGGCATCGTCGACGTAGGCTTCCACATCCTCTCGGCCGGACTCGGTGGCCAGCGGGCCGACGTCGGTCTCATCCATCGGATCCCCCACCACCAGCGCACCCATCTTGGCAACGAACATCTCGAAGAAGGCTTCTGCGATGTCCGCGTGAACGAAGAAGCGCTTGCCTTTGATGCACGACTGCCCGTTGTTAAGGCACCGCGTCCTGACCGCGGCGTCGGTGGCCCGTTCGAGATTCGTGGAAGGCATCACGATGAACGGGTCCGAACCCCCGAGCTCGAGGACCACCTT
>NZ_CBDRCM010000100.1:0-9848 GCF_965342435.1 Actinacidiphila sp. bgisy160
AAGAGCCGACCCCCGCAGCTGAGCCGCCCGATCGTCCCCGCGGTGGACGAAGGCGCGCACGGGGAAGCCGCGCTCCCTCAGCGACTCGACGGCCGTGTGCCCGGCCGCCCCCACGCTCCCGGCGGCACCGGTCACGAGGATCACCGGGCCGTCGGGCATCGTCCGGCCCTTCCTTCAGGACGGCGACGTCACGCAGGTCCGCGGTGCGCCGCCCGCCTCCAGGCAGGAGACGACCGGCTTCAGCGCCTCCATCAACTGCTGGTGCGTCATCGCTGGATGTGCCTCCAGCCACTGCGTGGCGAGGGCGGCGAAGGCCTGCACATGGGGATCGGCGGCGATGTCCGGATGGGCCTGCAGGAAGGACCGCAGCGCCTCCTGGACATCCGCGGCGGTCCATCCGGAGTCGCCCGGCAGGCAGCGCGACAGGGAACCGTCCTGCCGGTCCCCGCCGTGGCAGCCGTCGTCGGCGACGGCCGTGGCGGTGCCGCCGAGGGCCAGGGCCCCGGCCGCGAGGGCGGCGATCGTTCCTGCGGCGAGCTTCTTCGCGAGAGCCATGGGATCCACCTCGGGTCGGTGGTCGGAATCGGCCTGCGCCGGCGCTCCCGAGGCACCGGGCACACGACGGTGCCTACGAGGGAGCGCGGATCACCGGCCCCTGGGAAGGGGCGGGATGGCCGGGGTCCTGGCACCCGGATCGCGGTGCCGGACCGTCATCGACATTCCCCAGCACATCACAGTCACCCGGATGGCGCATCCGGAGGAACCCGGGTCCCGGCCGTCCCCGTTCAGCCCGTGACGCCGTCCAGTTGCTCCGGGGCGGGCCGCAGCGCCCACAGGTCGCCACCCGGCGGCGCTGCCAGGTCCGCGAGCGCGGCGCCAGCCCGCCGGTCGCCGTGGCCGGCGGTGGCGGCAGGCACGACATGGGAGGCGTGCACGACGTCGGAGGCGGTGTGGGCGTGGAAGTGCAGCTCGGGGTGGGGCCACGGCTCCGCACCGGTGGCGGCCGGGCCCTGCCCCAGCCACGCGTCGGCCTGGACGACGAGGTCCCGCAGGGCGCGGCGGGCCCGCGGATCGCCGGCGCGGAGCCGGGCCTTCACCCGCACCAGATCCTTCCCGTCGAGGACGACCGTCCGCGGCGTCGCGGTGGACCCGGCGGCCGCGCCGTGGTGCGCGTCCGGCCGGAGCGCTGCCGGGCGGCGGAGGCCAGCGGGACGAGGACTGAGCACCCCATCGAGCAGGGGGACTTACGGCGCATCAGCGATGACGGGCGGCCCCGAGCGAGGGGATGCTGAACGCCGGGTGGCCGCCGTCCTCAGAGCCAAGTGCGTCGGGAGCTTGCGCCGGATCTCGACCGCCACCTGCCACACGAGCAGCGTGCATTCACGCTGTCTCACTTCGTGGGGTGATGCGGACGGCTGCCGAAGCGGCGGGCCAGGCTTGCGCGACAGCATCCAGCCAAAGCGACTGACATGATCGCCCGCACACCAGGGCCACATGGACACGACCTGCATGTGACTCCCCGGCAGCGGACGCTGCCCGGTGAACGTCGTCGCCTACCCGATCGACCCATCGGTCCGCCCCCCTTGATGCGTCGGCGCCAGCGCCGTAGCAGGCATCCTGCAGACCGCGGTCTCACCCACACCGCCGCCTCCGCCTCAACGCGCGCACCACTGAGTAACGGTGTTGACTTCCTCACCCTCCTGAAGGAGGGGGATTCCTACGGCTCGCGCCGTAGGGGTTTCTGCTTCATCGCCGGCTGCCCGCCCGGAGTGCTCCGTTGAGGTCTTACACCAGCTCCACAGACAGACGCCGTCAGCCCGACGGCCAGGATGTTCTTCGCCGCGTTCACGTCCCGGTCATGGGTCGTCCCGCAGCCGCACGTCCAGGTGCGAACCTTCAGCGGCATCGTGTCCCGCAAGGTGCCGCAGGCGGAGCGCTGAAGCCAGGGGTATCCACGAAGGAGAGCCCCGATGAAAAAGAAAACCCGCGTGCCACGCCACAACTCCCGCCACTGAGTGGGCAGCCGGCGGCTGAGGCAGGCGCACTTGCCAACGGCTGATCGCCCGGGCCCGTCACAACCTACGTACACGAACACCAGGAAGGTCGTCGAAGCACGCTCGCTTGTCGTAGGTGACTACTGCGCGTGCGGTGGTCAGGGCGGTTGCCGCGATGATCAGGTCGTGGGCTCCTCTGGGCCGGCCGGCCCTGCGGACGTGGGCGAGCAGTCGCGCATGAGCCCGCGCGATGTCCACGGTGTACTCCTCGACCGGAACCGTTGCGAGGATGGCGTCAACGAATGACTGGCGGGCAAGCCGGTTGGTGTCGTCGGCCAGTTCGACGCCCTGGAGCAACTTCGCGGCCGTGATGGCGGCGATCACCGGGTCGTCATCGTCCGCGAGCACATCGTCAAGGACGACTTTCCGGCGCTCAACCGCGATCAACACGCCGGTGTCCAGGATCAGTCGTTCCACGGATCGTCCAGCGTCAGCAGATCACGGGTGGCCATCACATCGCCCTCGAAGGCGTCGTCGAGGGTGTCGACGTAGGGCAGGAGAGCATCCTTGACCGCACGGCCCGTGGCTTTGGGCGCCGGGCCGAGCACGGCCAGGCGTTTCCCCCCGCGGGTGATCACGATGGTTTCGCCGCGTTCCGCGCTGTCCAGCACGGAGGCGAAGTTCCGTGATGCTTCGGTAGCGGTCATCGTCTTCATGACCTCATACTCTCAGAGAATCTGATACCCGATAAGGCGGAGGCCGAGCCTCTGATGACCTCCCGCTGCTCGACGTTCGACCTCTCTGGCCGAACACGTCCTGAGAGCGGTGCCCGGCAGGCGGACAGTGACAGCACAGGCGGTCAGGCAGCCCTCTTCCTGCGGGTCCGCTCCATTTCCTCACGCCCCCCTGCACGCCCCCTGGATCTTGTTTCGGCTTCGCTGCGTCACCTCCAGCAGCCGAGCTTGTTCCTATATCGCCGCAAGTCAGAGTCCTGCCATGGACGCCCAGATTCCCGCCGCGACACCTCAGCCCGGATCCACCGCGCGACCTCTGATCCTTGGTGTCCGGCGGTTTCAGGGTGGATCTTCGGGATGCGGGCAGCACGGGGTCTCGGCCGGCCGTCCGGTGCGGGGTCTCCGAGGTCTTTTGGGTCGAGGGCGGGCGGGTGGGGCGGGGCTCGTTGGCCAGGTGAGCATGCGCTGTCCTGCGGCGGTCCACAGGTCGGCCTTGGCGAGAGAGGGAAAAACGGTAGGAACGCGTTCCTACCAAGCGCTATCGTGGAGCCATGCCTGCACGGAAGCTGTCGATCTCGGTGCCGCCCGAGGTCGAGGAGACGATCAAGGCGGCGGCGGCGGAAGAGGGCAAGCCGGTCTCCGCGTGGCTGGCCGAGGCCGCCGTCGAGAAGGCCCGCATCGCCGCCCTTCACGCGGCGGGCCGCGCCGCTGCCCGCGAGCTTGTGGCCGAGTACGAGAGCGAGCACGGCAAGCTGCCGGAGGAGTCCCGGCAGCGCGCCCGCGAGTTCCTGCTGGAAGCCGGGCTACTCGATGACGAGCCGTGGCGGGCGGCCGGGTAGTGCGCACGATCGTCTACGACACCGGCGCTCTTCTGGCCGCCGAACGGCGCAACCCGGACTTCCTCGCCCTGCACGACGAGCTGACCGCCGCCCGCATTCGGCCGATTATGCCGGTGGTGGTTCTCGCTCAGGCATGGCGCGGCGGACCGCAGCACCAGATCTCGCGTGTGCTCAAGGGCTGCGACATCCGCCCCGACGATGAGCGCACCGGTCGCGCCGCCGGTGTTGCCTGCGCGGCCTCCGGGACCGCGGACGTCGTCGACGCGATCGTCGTCGCCACCGCCGTCCAGTACCAGGCCGCAGTGGTCACCAGCGATCCTGAGGATCTCAACCACCTTGCCGACTCCATCGGCGTCAAGCTGCGGCTCTTTGCCGTCTGACAGCCCACGCCGGTCACGTGACCACGCGGGTGTCGGCTCGATCTTGGGCCGGTGGCGCGCCGGGTTGGGGTCGGGCGCGGGCCGGGGGCCGTACGCTGGCCCGGCGAACGGGGCAGGCACTTGACCTGCCCGCGGTTGTGCCCCGTGGCCCCCTAGCCGTACCCGACGCAGGCCCCGGCCCGGGTAGGTGGGTCAAGATCGCGTCGGCGCCCGCCCCAGCACACCGCCTACCGGGCCCCGACCGCCCAGGTCCTGCGCGTTGACCGTGGCCCCGGTGACCGTTCTCCCCGCGTCGACCGCGCCGGTCGTGGCACTCCGCTGGCCGGTCTGGCGGAGCCGTACGGCCGAGGCGACACCGGTGTGGCCCTGCGCATGACTCCAGGCGTGCCGGGTGATCGTGCGTCAGCCTGTTTGCTGACGGTCGCTGGTCTTCCCGGGTTGCTGTTTCTGCGCGGCCAGGGGCCGGGCTTGGTAGCGAGGCGACGCCGTAGCGGCGGGCCCGCGGCCCGGCCGGCGGCTGGGCCGACAAAAGGGCCTTCGGCTGACCACAATCGCGCGGGGAATGCCGGAGAACCGCAGGTAGGGGCGGGAACCCGACCGAACGCCGCGTGGCCCCGACCGGGACAAAGGCCCTGGTCGGGGCCACGATGGCCGACGAGCCTGACAAACCGCGCACTTCAGTTGAGCACCGGCTGAGCTACGGCCATGAAGCGAAGGGGCACAGACAACTGCCTGGGCCGACCCCTGCCTTGCGGATAGCCGATCCCGGGCCCAAGGCCGGGGACAGGCGGATGCGGGCCGCATCGCCGCCGTAGGTCTGGCAACTTCGCTGCCGGCCACCCGTCCGTTCCCCAACGAACCGTACTGACGCTTGGGCGAGCATCGGACGGGCAGATGATCTTGACGGCCCCTCCGGGTGACCCGGAGGGGCTTCGTTCGTTATCCCGCTGCAGGTCCTGAGCCTGCGGGCCACGGCCTTTGGTGGGGCGGGTGGGACTCGAACCCACGACCGACGGATATGAGTCCGCCGTACCGTCGCTCCGCCTCATATCAGCCTGTGCCGCCTCGTACGCGGACTGCCAGTCCGTGCAGGTCAGCAACCCTTCCGGCATCTGCCCGCTCGAACCGTCGTGACGGCTAGTACGCCCTGTGTCAGCAAGTTCCGCTGCGTTCGGGCGAGCAAGGGGCGAGCAGAAAGGCCCCGCCACCAGGAGTGACGAGACCCCGTCCGCATGCCCCACCGCCTACTCCGCGACGGGCACAGCGTCACCACGGCGAGCACGCGGCACCAGCGCCGCGGCCTTCTCGGCGATGGCCCTGTCCACCTCGTCCAGGAGCGACGTGTACGTGTCCGAGGCGAGCTGGATCGTAGTGCCGCAGCGTCTCCTTGATCGCGTGGAGATCTCCGCCGCCGGCGTGGATGAGCGTCGCCGCGCAGTGGCGCAGGTCGCGGAGATTGATCGGCGGGAGATCGCCGCGCCGACAGATCCGTCGGAACTCCTCGCTGACCTTCTCCGGGTGCAGCCATGTCCCGTCCCGCTCGACGAACACTTTCCCGGTGTCCGTCCAATCCGCAGCATCCCTGCCCTCGGCGCGCTCGTCGGCCGCGTGCCGATTCCACGCTTTGCGCTCCGCCTGCTGCCGCGCGCGATGCTCGCGCAGCACGCCCACGTTCACGGAGTCCAGTGCGATCGTCGCCGCGCTGCCGTCGGTCTTCGGGGCGTCCTCGAAGACCTCCCAGTTGTCGACGATGATCTCCTTGGCGATCGTGATGGAACCGCGCTCGAGGTCGACGTTCCTCCAGTCCTGGCCGACGCCCTCGCCGCGACGCAGGCCGCGGAACGCGATCAGGTGGAAGAACGCATACAGCCGGCTGTCCTCGGCGGTGTCGAGGAATGCGCCGATCTGTTCCGGCGTCCAGACCATGACGCCGCTTGGCCGCTCGCCTGTCTGGCGCCAGTGCTCCACGTGCTGCTCTGTCCACAGCACTGCCTTTGGCCGCTTTCCGCTGTCGAGTTCCACCCACTGGGCCGGGTTGAACGTGATGAGCTGACGGCGGATCGCGCCGTTGAGTGCGGCGCGCAGTGTCGCGCGGATGCGTTGCTTCGTGGCAGGCCCCGTGATGAGCCTGTACGGCGGCATCGCCGCCAACTTCTCGCGCTCGGCCATCAGGCGCGCGGACTCTGCAGCCGACGGCCTGCCGTTGCGGCCCCACTTGCATCGCGCCTCCTGTTCGCGGCGCGCAGCGTTCTCGGCGGCGGCGACCTCGTTCTGCTCGTCGATCGCGTTGAAGAACGCTTGCACATGGCCGACATTCAGCCTGTCCAGGCGGTAGTGCCCCAGCTTCGGCTTGAGGTGCACGCGGATGTGTGACTCGTAGCCGCTCGTCGTCGTTCGCTTCGTCTTCCTCGACTCCACCCACTGATCGAGCCAGTCGCCGACCGTCATCGCGTTGTCCATCGGCACACCGCCGGCGAGGCGGCGCCGGACCTCTGCGGCCTCCGGCACTGGCTCGCGCTCGCGCATCACCGCTGCGAGGAGACCGCCAATCCGGAGCGCTGCATCTTCGTCGTCCTCGGCCATGTCCAGGACGGCGCGCAGCTTGTCGAACTCAGACTGGGCGTCCTTGACCGAGGCGTAGCCGGTACGACGGAACGACCGCCGGGCCCCGTCCTTATCGGGCGGCAACTCTTGGCGAAGCTGGTAGCTGCCGTGGGCACGCTTCGCCATCTGCGGACACTTCGCGCCAAGCCGTTTGCCGTCCTCGTCGCGGCATTCGCACCGCCTGGTGATGCCGCCAGCACGCCGCGCTCCGGCCATGTGATCTCCTACGTCCGGGGGTCGTGCGCCTACTGGGCCGGTGTGCCGTCGCCGCCTGGCGGCAGGGATCTGTCCAGGCCCGCCAACGGCGGCAGCCGCAGGCCTCGGCGGGTGATCTCGTCGCGCAGCTCGTGCAGCTGCACCGTCAGTTCCCGGGCGACGTCTCGGGCCGCCTCGGCCTCAGGGCCGTCGGGCTCTCCGTGCCACCGATACTCGGAGATGGCCTGCTCCCAGATGCCCTTGTAGAGGGAGCGGATGCGGGACTCCAGATCGCGGTGCCGGCGCAGCAGCTCCAACGCCGACCCAGACACAGCCGTCGTGCCGTTCCACCAGTCCAGAGCCGCCAGGGGCGCGGCACTCTCGCCAGGCAGGTGCTCGACCCGGTCGGCGTAGCCGACGGGGAAGACGAGGGCGGCCGGGGGCACGCCGAGAGCGGCGGCCAGGATTATCACCTCGGCGACTGTGACGTTGCCGCGCCTGCCGTTCTCGATGTTGGAGATCACGGTCCGGGCCATCGGCGCCCCGCGCTTCTCGCACTCGTCGGCGAGCTGCTGCGCGCTCATGCCTTGCTCGGTGCGGTGGCGGCGGACCTCTTGGGCGATCGTTCTGCTGACCTGTGACGGCCAGTCCTGCGAGTGCTCCATGATGACCCAAAGTACGCGCTTAATTGCGCTGCGCCAACCCATGTCATACTGTGCGCACTGAGAACCCAATCCGCCCAATTCGTCACAAGGAGTTGCGCCGAAATGACCCACTCGGTGACCACAGGTGACGTTCTCGCTCTTCCGCCGACGACGGACCTCGAGACCGCCGCCGCCGCCGCCGCGTTCGGCATCGGCCGCACCACGGCGTATGACCTCGCACGCAAGGGCGAGTTCCCCTGCAAGGTCATCCGTGCGGGCCGCCGCATGCGCGTCGTCACCGCCGATCTGGTGCGCGTCCTCGGACTGGACGCGGCAGCCCCGGTCGCGTCCCAGAGTTAAAGCGGCCCGCCCCTGGAACGTCGCGGGCCCGGCAGCCACACGGCCGCCGGGCCCGTTGCATGCTGACGCTCAAGTGTCGAGGGCGGAGCGGGGTGGAGGCGGTAGCCACCCAGCAGTACAAGCCTTTGACCTTGGTGTATCCGTGCTCGGCGCCCTGCTTGCTGGCCCCGTAGACCTGCTTCACCTTCGAATCGACGATAGAGCCCACTACTGCACCGTCCGAGAATCGGGTAACCATCGACATAGAGCTCGACACTTCCCTGAATTCTCCGATCCCGAGAGAAACTAATCCCACAGGTTTCAACCGGTACAAGTTCTCCCATCAGTCGGGCCCAGTGCTTGCCCACAACCTGCGAACACCGAAACGGCCCGCAAGAAGAACCGACGGACCGTCACGAAACATCGAGGCCAGATGCGGCTGGCGCCGCCACTTCGGCACCAGCCGCTACCATCATGAGCTATTCCTCTTCATCAGCAAATACTCGGCACGCCCCTTTACGAATCGAGGTTCGCCGGTTTCCCTATCCACAAGGATGGGAAAATTCCCTCCAAGCCGGATCGGTTTACCGTCTCTCCCCACGTTCCCAGGAGGATAGATGAAAGTAAAGTAGCCGGGCAGTCCGAGCGATTCCGCTTCTCGAACGACACACCCCCACCTTTCCCATTCGGGAATGTTTTGCCTCCCAAAATTCTCGGCAATTACCCGAGCTTCACCTATCGAAATCATTTCTTCCCGCCTCCCGTGTACATGAAGTCCATGTATTCCCATTCAGTGTCGGCATAGCCTCCAGCTTGACCGTCAAGGAATTTTACACGACCGTCATGATTTACGGCATTGAAGAAGTGACCAGCCACAATTTCGCCACTACCTTCAGTGTCGAACGCGTAGACAATTCCGCGCGCCCCGTTGCCTCGCCTCAGAAGCTCCCCTGCGATACCATCCGGACCGGCTGCCGGCTTGAAGGTGGCACCATAAAGAGCCTCGAGTTCTGATGCGTCGGTGATGTCACCAGAATCAGCCACCGCCTCGATGCCTTGCAGCCTCAGGTCTGTAGCTCTCGCACACTTCGCACAATTTGTCATGGACCCTGAGGGGTTTACGCCTTTAAGAGAGCCGCCAGGACGGGCCAACGTTCGGGCACCGCCGGGACCCTTAGCAGCAGTCTTGCTCGCGGCCCTGGCCGCCAAAGTTTCTTCTGTGCGACCCACCGCGCGGGAAAGAAGCGCCGCTTCCTTTGCGGGGCCGCCAGCAGAATAGAGCGCACCGGACTCGTAGCAATCAGCTTCATCGTGGGTAACAACGCAGTTGACGTACTGGGGTACACCGGTGAGACGACCGATAGCGGTTCCGAGCCTTACCGACCTTTCAACTACCTTTTCGGCGAAGTCTCCCGTGCACGACTCGCCCCCAGTGGTGGACGAGCAATCCTCAGCTCTACTGAGATCTACAGCTGGGGGACTCCAGTTGCTTAGGCATCCTCCGCATCCGTCATTGCTAGTAAAGACAACAACGTTACCCAGACCGCCGCGCCTACCGGCTTGACGCCCCTTGTGCTTACCTTCGTCTTCGAGGCGCGCGCTGGACCCGTCGTTCATGTAGGCGCAGGAGCCGCCCCCGCATCCGTAGTCCATGCCGGTGGGGTCGGTGAGGGTGACGGGGTTGTTGGCGCTGTAGGCGTAGCCGTTGAGGCTGAGGGGTCGGGCGATGTCGAGGATGGGGTCTGCGGAGATGAAGCGGCCGGTGTCGGGATCGTATTCGCGGGCGCCGAGGTGGGTGAGGCCGGTGGTGGTGTCGTCGGTGCCGCCGAGGTAGCCGCGGTGGGAGCGCCAGTTGCTGTCTTCGGTACGGGGAACGCCGAAGGGGTCGGTCTTTTGGCGTTTGATGGCCTGCCCGGTGGCGAGTGCGATGGTGGCGGTGGCGGTGCCGTGGTGGTCGGTGACCATCGCGGTCAGCGCGGGGTCGCCGGTGCCGCGGGTGATGGCGCGCATCACGGTGGGTGCGCCGGCCTGGCTGTAGTAGCGCTGGCAGGAGGCGACGGCACCGGTGGTGTCGGTGGTCAGTTCGGTGTCGGGCAGGTAGAGGGTGTGGGTGCTGGCG
>NZ_CBDRCM010000101.1:0-8582 GCF_965342435.1 Actinacidiphila sp. bgisy160
AACCCTGGTCGACCTCACCGTGGCAGAGATCCGGCGACTCCTGGCGGGCGGCCGTTCCCACAGCCCGCGTCCGCCACGGTGCTCGCCCCGCGCTCACGCCTTGAACTGGTCCACCTGGCGCCGACAACGCCAGGCCGTCGCCCGCCGCTGTCATTACCAACGCCGGCTGCAGACGATCGAGGGGCGGTCCCAGGAAGACCGCCCCTGACCGGCACCAGCCCACTACGCTCACCGCGCAGCCTTCTGATCAGGCAAAACGTCGAAGTCCTGCTGGAGTATTAGGGACTGTTCTGAGTTCCGATCAATGGCTTGGTTGGAGGCTGCGGAGCCAGATGATGGCGCCGCGTAAGTGGAGTCCGGCCAGGTAGCTGGCGGGTGTCTTGTCGTAGCGGGTGGCCAGGCCACGCCAGTCCTTGATCTTGTTGATGCAGCGCTCGACGGTGTTGCGCTCCTTGTAGAGCTCGGCGTCGTGGGTGACCGGGCGGCCTCCGCGTGAGCCCTTCTTGCGGCGGTTGGCCGCCTGGTCCGCCTTCTGCGGGATGACCGCCTTGATGCGTCGTCTGCGCAGGTAGGCGCGGTTGGCCCGGGAGGAATAGGCCTTGTCCGCGGCGAGAGCCCCGGGCCTGGTGCGAGGTCGGCCGATCCGGCCACGGACCTTGATCCGCTCAATGACCTCCGTGAACTGCGGACTGTCAGCCGCCTGCCCGGGAGTCAGGACGAACGCCAGCGGCCGGCAGCGCCGGTCCGCGGCCAGATGAACCTTGCTGGTCAGCCCGCCACGCGAGCGCCCGAGCCCGGCCGCCTTCAGCCGCGCCCTGCGGCGACGGCGACGCTCCGCATGCGCCAGCGCGTCCGCAGCGCCGTTCACCGCCCGCTCGGGCGACTCCTTTTGCCCCTTTCGCGGAGCCCCTTTTCCTCGGCGACGGCCTTCTCCAACGCGTGCAGCAGATCCGGGTCCACGGCCATACCCGCCGCGTCGTGGTGAGCACGCACGACCGTGGAGTCCACACTGACCAGGCCCAGATCGACCTGCCCACGCACGGCCGCCTCCGCGATCATCCCCTCCATCAAGGCCTCGAAGACCCCGGCACCGGCCCAGGACTCAAAGCGGCCGTACACCGTCGACCAGGAGCCGTACTTCTCGGGCAGGTCACGCCACGGACTGCCGGTACGAAAACGCCACACCACCCCGTCGAACTGCCTCCGCAGCCGCTGGGGATCGTACGGCCCGCGTTCCCCCACCGGCAGGAACGGCTCGACCAACTCCCACTCGCCATCGGTCAGATCACCACGCGTCACACCGGTCTTCTACCAGGTAACGACCCACCGCCAGAGGCGAATGGCACATCCAATGATCAGATCCTGGAACAGTCCCTAGTGTCCTTTTCCGGATCCTTTCGGGCGTTGTTCCTGAGGTTGGCGAAAGGCAGAGATCCTCCGTGGAGTTCTTTGAATTCGTCGATCAGGTCCTGCTCGGCCTCACCCGCGTCGTCCTCGGTCATCGACCGCCAGGCGACGAGCAGTGCGTCCGAGTCGACCAGCTGCCAGATGTAGCGACCGCCCCAATGGCCGGCCAGCAGACCGGTGCCGTGGCGGCGGTAATCGGCAAGCCGCTGATTCAGTCCGTCGTGGCCCGCGGCCTTGCCGATGTACACGACCGTTGCCCCGTCCACCCAGGCATCGCCGAGTTTGTCGGCCGTCACGGACGGGTCGCGGCCTTTGAGGTGTCCGGCAGGGCTGGTGGGGAGGAATGATGGGGGCGAGGTGTCGGTGCGGATCACCACGTAGATTCCGTGCCCGGTAGGGACGTTGCTGTCGGGCAGTTCACGGAACGGCACGAAGCCGCGGAAGCCGCGTTCGGTCAGGGTCTTCTGCGTCAGCTCTGGTGTCGGGCTCATGCCAGTCATCGTGCCAGGCGCATCTGACAGTCCTCGGTCGGAGAGTGCGGAGATCACAGTCACGGAGGAGGTAGTCCTCCGCATCGGCACCGCCGCCCGTTGGGTGGAGATGGACAGGTGACCCTGGTCGCCGTCGTTGCCGGACCGCGGCATCATCTCGGTCAGGCCCGGTCCTCGTCCGGAGAACCGGTCACGGCACAACACCTCGTCGAAGGCTGGGCACCAGTGCCCGGGCACGCCGGCGGCGTCCTCGACGGCCTCGCGCGGTTTGCGGACAGGATCAAGCTGCGCGTCCGCCATGACGGCCTGGTGGACAGGGCTCATAGATGAATTGCGGGACCCTTGGCCGTGGGTAGCCGCGCTGGTCCCTACCTCATGTGTCTGGGGAGGAGCTGCCCACGAACTGGCAGTTGCGAGTGAGCGAGGCTTGTATCTATTCGCCCTTCTAACTTGATCTACGGCAATCGCAATGTGATGGGTCCAGCTGGGCGAGGCCACGGTCGAGCTGCGGGTGTGGAAGAAAAGCGCTGCGCCTGAATGACCGCAGCGACCCGGCCATCTCACCCGGCCACCGCGATTGCCGGTACGCCAACGGACATGCTCGTGTCCGCTTCGCACCGGGCGACTGTGTGCATCGGCGTCATAATGTCTCTCGCCGAGTCAGCTTGACTCTGCGGGCCGAGGGAGGGGGACGGGGATGCCGCTGGAGTTTGGGTTATGGCGGGTGGACGACAAGCCGGTGAGAGTCGCCACGCGGCCGATGCCTTTGGAGTCGCGGCTGGAGGCGCTCATCGAGGCCGATCCTGGAATCCTGGGGCATCCGTTGCTGTTGATCGGCCGGCAGGTGTCCACCAGTCATGGAAAGGTGGTCGACCTGCTCGGCATGGAAGCCGACGGGGGCCTGCATGTACTTGAGCTCAAGCGGGATCGCACGCCCCGCGAGGTAGTGGCACAGGTCCTCGACTACGGATCCTGGGTCCAGGCGCTGACCAACGAGCAGATACGCGACATCTACGCCTCCTACGCCCGCAGCAGAGGACTAGCCGAGGAACTGGACGAGGCATTCGCGCTGCGGTTCGGCGGCAGTCCACCGGAGGTCCTCAACTCCACACACGCCCTGACCATCGTCGCGAGCGAGATCGACGCGGCGACCGAGCGGATCGTCACCTACCTGGCGTCCGGGTTCCAGGTGCCGGTCAACGTGCTCTTCTTCCGTTACTTCGAGGACGAGGGGCGCGCCTACCTGGCCCGCACCTGGTTGATCGACGAGGCCGAGGCCGCGGTGCCGTCGGCCGGAGCGAAGGGACGCGGGAAACAGGAGCCGTGGAACGGGATCGACTGGTATGTATCCTTCGGCGATGAATCCGGTGGCCGGAGTTGGGACGACGCTCTTCGCTACGGATTCGTATCGGCCGGCGGCGGGGAGTGGTTCTCCCGCACGATCCGGTCCTTGCCGCTGGGAGCGCGGGTGTTCACCCACATCCCCAAGGTGGGGTACGTGGGCGTCGGCACGGTGTTCGGCGAGCCGCAACCGTTCGAGGACGCCGTTCTCACCGTTGACGGTCACAGCCGACCGATGGCTGACCTGCCCCTGAAAGGCACCTACCGACCTACCGCAGTCGGCGCAGAGGTGGACGGCCAGGATCGCCGTGAGTGGATCGTCCCGGTCACGTGGGAACAAGCTGGGCCCCGCGAGCGAGCGTTGTGGCGCCCGGGCTTCTTTGCCAACCAAAACTCCGCCTGCAAGCTCCGTGCCCGTTTCACCATCGACGAGGTCTCCCGTCACTTCGGTATCGATCAAGGCTCGGCTGACGCCTGACACGACCGCAGCGTCCCTGCACCGCCTCCGCTGTCGGCTGCTCGGGATCAGGCGCTTGGCGACAGCAGCCCTGCGGGTACCGATAAATCATCCGCCCAGGTACGGCTCTGATCACCGATCTCCAGATGTGCCCAACGCCTTCACCTGCACAGGTAACCGGCGGAACCATGATCTGTCGTGCTACTGCCCTTGGCCTACCCTGCCGCGACCGACGCCTTCGCGTTCCTGCGCCTGCTGACGATGAGCGATCAGGACAAGGACATCGAGATCCTCGCGCTGCGGTACCAGCTGCTGATCCTGCAGCGCCAGGTAGGCATGGCCGCGTTCACCGACACCGACCGTACGATCATCGCCGGCCTGCTCCACCACCTCCCGAAGCGCAAGCTGCGCCGTCTCCTGCTGCGGTGCCATCGGCGATGCGCCACAGCCTCGACGAGATTTCGGTGTGGCGGACCCAGCCGTTGTGCCCCTCCTGGACCGTTTCATGACCGTCGAAACGGCGGGCCGGACTGTTCCACCGGGCGACACGTGTCGGCGTACGAGTCAACGTGTCCAACCGGGGCGGCCGCACGCGCACAGGTCCCAGAAAACGCTCAGCGATTGGTCCAGGGGGCCGGTGCCCGTGCCGTCGATCCAGCCATCGCCTTCAATGATTATCGCTGTCCGAGTCGGGCCGAGGCCGTGATCAGCTGAGCCAGTAGCTCGTGTTGCGCGCGGAGGTTGGCTTGGGTGGTGACGTTGCGCCGCCGGGGTCGAAGGCGGTGACGATGTGGATCGTCTGCCTGCTGGCGAGCGGGTATGCCAGGCCCGGCACGCCTGGCGGCCCCCGGCCGGGTGCGATGCGTACGGTGCGGGCGGGGAAGGCGATGTCCACCTGCCGTGGGCAGGTAGAGCGGCCACTGCGTCGGCTGCGCGCAATGAAAAACGGCAGTGGTGCGCTCCCGGTCGACGGATTCGACACCGTCGACTGCTTCCGGGGCCAGTATCCGGTCCTCGCGTGCCGGAGAGCGTGCCGAGGATCGGTGCATGTCAGGTGGAGGCGGCCTCTATCCCATTGAGGGCGTCCCGTTCCTCCTGGCGTAGCCGGTTCCGCTCCCGGACCTGCGCGCAGAAGGTGCGCAGAGCTTCGGGGTCGGCGGCGGTCTCGCTGTCCACGACGGTGCGGGAGCCGTCGCCGACCTCGACGATCTGCTGGTCCATGCGGCCGCTGCCGAGGATGCCCATGATGGTCAGCCACTCATCGTGGACGGCCGGGGTTAGGTCGATGTCCAGGTGGCGCTTGGAGGGGGGATCGTCCGGGCTGATGGGCTCGGTCATTGCCTCGAGCAGGGTGAAAGTAAGGACGCGCAGGTCCGTGTACTCCTTGGGGTCCATGAGGTCTTCGAGTGTGTCGAGGTAAAGCCGGGCCAGTTCGTGGGCCTTCGGACCTGGCGTGGCGCCGGTGCTCTCGTGGTCAGGCAAGGAGGTTCCCTCTCGTCTCTTTGCGTCTTTTCGCGTCGGGTATCGGCAGGCGAGCAACCTATAGGAGGGCGCGGACACTAACGCGCATCATGCCGCGTAGGCGCTCGGATGCATCGCCCGTGCCATCCGGGCGAGTTCGGAGAGTTCGGCGAAGCGGCTCTTCCGCTGCGACTTCACGTTCTCGGCGGGCAACTGAGGAAGGAACTGCGCCGGCGTCCCTGGTAACGCCATGGCCGCGGGGTGTGTACCAACGGCGAGCATTCTTTCGGGGCAGTCACTGGACTTTGGATACGGCCGTGTGGCAGCGTTGTGCTCGTCAGGTGCTCAACACCTGGCAGTTGTGATGGTCCCGCGTGAGCGGGAGCCCGTAGATCTCCCTGCCGGCAGGTAAGGGGGTCCCCTTTCGGAGGAGACCCTTGTGCCTGCCGTTAGTCGTTTCGCCCAGTCAACGCCGTGGTCGCACTATCTTTGCGCGGTCGTGGACATCGCCTTCCCCGCGCACAGCATTCGCGTCACACGCTCCCCGGGTGGCGTGTCGGGCCTCCCGTACCCGCTCCATAGCGCGGAAACGATCCACATCGTCACCGCCTTCAACCCCGGCGGGCGCAACGTCACCGCGAGGGCCAACCTCCGGGCGCAGCACGAGCTGCTGCGTAGCGTCAGCGTTCGCGGGCTGCAGTGGTGGCCGGCTGTCGGAGGCGACCTGGACGACTCCCATGCCGAGATCAGCGCAGCGGTGGTCGGCATGGACGACGCACAGGCCCGGGCGCTGGGCCGGAGGTTCGGCCAGGACGCCGTGTTCGCCTGGTCACCTTCCTCGTGGCGACTGCTGGCCTGCGCCGACGCGGCCCACGACTCGGTCATCGCTGGCTGGCACGCCGCCATCCTCGAGCCGACATCCCACCGGTTCTCCCGGTCGCCTGCCACGTAACCCCGGATGATCGGTCGTTCCCGCGAACGCGATGCCTTCGCCCCGAACAGGACGTGCCGCGGCTGCCCTTGCCGGCTCCTGGCGCCCCTCGCTTCTACCTTCGCGCCGACGCCCCGCGGTGCGAGAGCACCGTTGCTGCTGCTCTTAGCTGCCTCGGTACCGACGGCCGGCTCTCCCCTGTGGGAGGCCGCCAGTTTCGCTGGAAACTCGCCCGCTTCCCGATGCGCCACGTGCGCCCCCGGACTCAAGCCCTCCTCTTTGTTCAGATCCTGATTGGAGCCGACCATGGACTCGTTGGACACGGACCTTGTTGACTTCGCCGACCGGGCCTCGACGCTGGAGCAGCGTGCGGTCGCGCTTGGCGCACCTGTGCAGCAGTCGCTGCCGCTCCTGCCCGCCGCGTTGCCGGTCTCGGTGGACCACGTCATCGATCTGTCGTTGGCGTTCGACAGGCTTGGTGCCCGCGAGGAGTACCTGCAGGCCTGCGAGCTCGTTGTGGATCTGCTGCGCCTGCACCGCGCGCGTGACCCGCTGGAGTTCGCCAACGCCCTGGGCATCCTGGCCGCCGCTCTGGCCGAAGCCGGCCGCCCCGGCGACGCGGTCGTGCCGTTGCGGGAATGCGTCACCCTGCTTGCCCCCTGCGCTGCCCCCGAGGTCAACACCGATCGCCTTGCCGCGGACCGCGAGGCGCTGGACGGCCTCGCCCTGTACGCACGGGCCTTGCTTGACCTGGGCGGCTGCCTCGGCGAACTCGGCCGACTCGAGGACGGCATCCAGATACGCCGGCAGGCGCTGGCCGCCTACGAGCGCTGCGCCGCCGCTTCCTCCGGGTTCGAAGGCAACGTAGCCGTGACCTGCATCCGTCTGTCCGACATGCTGCTCGAGCAGCCCGACACGGCCGAGGAGGCCGTCAGCGCCGCCGACCGAGCTGTCGGCGTGCTCGGTCCCACGGCCGACTTCGCGCCGTACCGCGACGGGGCACTGCCCGATCTCGCCTACGCCCACTGGCTGCGCACCCGCGCCCTGACACGCCTGGACCGCCTCGACGATGCCGTGGCCGCCGGACGCCAGTCCGTGGACTTGCTGCGCACCGCCGCATCCTCCTCCGTCCCGCACGTTCGGACGCTGGTGACGGCTCTGGAGCTGACCTCCGACCTGCTGGCCGACGCCAAAGAACACGATGAAGCCCTCGCGCTGGCCGTCGAGGCCCTCGAGGCGGCGGCCCGGACTGAAGATTCCTTCCTTCAGCTCTTGGCGCTGTGGCTGCACAGCCGCCGCATCCTGGACCACCCGGGCGTATCCGAGGACTGGGACGACACCACGGTCGACGGACTTCTGTCCGCCTACTCCACTATCGTCGAGCACGCCCCCGCCCCATGGCTGGAGGAACTGGCCGTCCAGCTCATGACCCTGCACGGGCGCCTCACCGACCTCACCCGCGTTGGTGACGCCGCCACCGCCGTCGCCCTCGCCCTGACGCCCTACCGGCAGCTGGCCGCCGCCGATCCCGCCTGGACGCCTCCCTTCTGCCACGCCCTGGGCGTGTATGCCGAACTCTGCGTGCGCATCGGGGCGCTGGACCAAGCCCTGACCATCGCCGAGCACCACGTGTCCCTTGCTTCGGCACACGACCACGGCAGCGCCGTACATGCCCGCGCCCAGGAGACCTTGGCCACCTGCCTGGCCAGTGTCGGACGCGCGGAGGAGGCCGAACAGGCCAGCCGCGCCGCCGTTGGCCTGTGGACCGCGCTCGCCGACGCGAGCGACGACGACCCCGACGTCCTTGGCGGCCTGGCGCACGCCTGGAACACCCTTGCCAACCGCCTACTCGGCCTGGACCGCCCGGAGGAGGCCGCCGCCGCGGCCGCCCGGGCCGCCGCGCTGTGGCCCGCCGACAGCATCGGCCGCGGCAGCGCCCTGTACCTCGTCGGCGTCGCCCTGGCCCGACTAAGCCGCCACCGGCAGGCCGCCGAAAACTTCCGCGAAGCCGTCGCAGTCTACGAGGATCACGCCCCGCTCGCGCCGCACCAGGAAACCCAGCTGAGCGACGTGCTCCACCACCTCGCCGTCAGCTACGGCCGATTGAGGGAGCACGCCGAGGCCTTCGCCTGTGCGTCCCGCGCCGCGGCGATCCTGCACCGCCAGTGGCAGGCCGACCCGGTCGCCCACCACGCGCACCTGCTGAGAGCCCTGGTAACCCTGATGCACTGCGGTGTCCAGGCCGACGAACTGACCACCGCGGCCGAGGCCGCGCGACTGCGCGTCACCGTGCTTGAGACGCACCCCGCAACCGAGCCCTTCCAACTGGGCATGGCCCTTGGCGATCTGGGCGGACTCCAGCTGGACATCGGTGCTGCGCAGGATGCCATCGAGTCCTTCACTCGCAGCGCCAAGGCCGTCCCCGAGGATCCACACGCACGCGCCATGATCCACTGCCGAGGGGCCCTCGCACTGCACCGCTGCGGCCGCACTA
>NZ_CBDRCM010000102.1:0-8550 GCF_965342435.1 Actinacidiphila sp. bgisy160
TCAGTGCACGCAGGTCCATAGGACGGGTTTGCTGACACCGTCGACGAAGGAGTAGCCGCCGACGGTCCCGTTGTCGGCTGCCGCATAGGCGCCCGCGTCGCTGTTCTCGTCGTCAGCGAGGCGGGGCAGGGCGCGTATCGGGCCCGAGCCGGTCCAGAACTCGGCTGTGCCGGGAGGGAAGTCGGGTGGGGAGCCGAAACTCGTCGGTGCCGAGCCCGCGACGAGTCCGGTGCTGGGGCTGATGGCGAGGAAGTAGCCCTCGCTGGAGTAGCCCGGAAGGCCCGGGACCTCGACGCCGTCGGCGTCGTAGGGCGGATCCCAGTAGGTCTCGTACGCGCTGTCGGAAAAGAAGTTGGTCGTGGCGCCGACGATTCGGCCGTGCTCGTCGATGGCGGCAGGCACGTGGAACACGCCCTCGGGAGGCTCAGTGGGTGACAGGACCTCGGCGGCGCCGGTCGTGCCGGCTTTCCACACCACGCCCGTTGAGCCGCTGGAGCCGATAATGGTCCCGGCGTTGTTGATGCCGGTGACATGGCCGATGCCGGGTCCGAACGGGGACGGGGGGAGGAGTCGGCGCTCAACGCGTGTGCCACGCCAGACGAAGCCCTCATGCCAGTTGCCGCCGACGATTTGTCCGTGGTCGTTCACGTCGGTCGCGAAGGCGCTTTCGGGCAGAACCCGGGCAACCGGCCATCCCGGCTTGTAACTGAAGCCGAAGTCGGGACCCGACCACGGGCGCATGGTTCCCACCATCAATCCATGCTGGTTGACGGCTTCGACTTCGCCTTCGCCGTTGCCCAGGTCTAAGGGGAAGGGAATGCGATGGACGGTGCGGCCGGTCCAGTAGACGGGGACGCGGTCACTGGATCCGGCGGCCAAACCGGGGCGGCCCAGGGCACGCACCTCGCCGGAACCTCCTGGGAGCGTGTCGAGGACAACGAGCCGCGGGCCGCTGTCCGTGTCGGCAGCCACCGGGTCGGCGGTGGCCATCAGAGCGGTGAGGCCCAGCAGCCCGGCGGCGAGAAGGCCGCGGCGCTTCATGAGGCACCCCACGCACACGTCCGGTTGACGGAGTGTCGCGCCCGGGCTCCCTCGTGGGCATCACTCTGGTAGGCCCAACCGCCGGTACGGGCCCGGTTGTCGACGGCCGCGGCGGCCGCGCTGCGGGCTCCGGCCGTGCTCGCCGGAAGCAGGGTGACCGGCGCCGGGCCCAGGGCCAGTACCGCCGTGGAGGTGGCGGGGTCTGGTTGTCTCATGGTGGTTCCCCCTTCATCAGGACGTGGCCGTCCCATGGCTGTCCATCATGGGCGGGCGGTGGTGGCGGACGAGGACATTCGGCACGACCGGGCGGAACCGGTGGCCGACTACAGTGGTGCGGTGCGCTACGACCTGGTCATCTTCGACAACGACGGCGTGCTCGTGGACAGCGAGCCCCTCTCCAACCGCATCCTGGCGGGTTTGCTGACGGAGCTGGGCCACCCCACCACGTACGAGGAGTCCGTCCGCGACTACATGGGCTCCGCGATGCACCGCGTCCACGACCTGGTGGCGGAGCGCACGGGACAGCGGCTGCCGGAGGACTTCGACGCCACGTACTACGCGCGGGTCTTCGATGGCTTCCGGCGTGAGCTGCAGCCGGTGCCGGGCGTGGGGACCGTACTGGGGAAGCTCGCGGCCGACGGGGTGCCGTACTGCGTCGCGTCCTCCGGGAGCCACGAGCGGATCCGGGTCGCGCTCAAGAAGACCGAGTTGTACGGGTACTTCGGCGAGGAGCGGATCTTCAGTTCGCAGGACGTCGGACGCGGGAAGCCGGCGCCCGACCTGTTCCTGCACGCGGCGCGCACCATGGGCGTGGCGCCGGAGCGGTGCGCCGTGGTGGAGGACAGTCCGCTCGGGGTGCGGGCGGCGGTGGCGGCCGGGATGGACGTGTACGGCTTCACGGCGATGACGCCGGCGGAGAAGCTGTCCGGGGCGCTGGCGCTGTTCGCGGACATGGCGGAGCTGCCCGCGAAACTGTTCGTGTGATCGAGCTACCCGTCCGTAGCCGGCGGCTCTACGCTGCACGCTCATGGACGGCATCGACGGCGGTTTGCGCCATGGACGGGCCTCGTTGGCCGTCGGTTTCTTCGCGCAGGGGGCGGCCTTCGCGCTGCTGGTGACCCGGATCCCGGCGCTGCAGGACCGGTACGGGGTCAGTGACGCGCTGCTGCCGGCGTTCCTGGCCGCGGTGCCCGTCCTGGCGGGCATGGGGAGCGTCGTCACCGAGCACCTGGTGAAGCGGGTGCGGCCGAGCGTGGTGCTGCGCTGGGTACAGCCGGTGGTGTGCCTGGCGCTGCTGGGCGCCGGCGCCGGGGGCGCGCTGTGGCAACTGGCCACGGCGCTGGCCGTCTTCGGGATATGCGTCGGCGCCCTGGACGCGTCCATGAACATGCTCGGGGTGAGCCTGCAGCGCGCGTACGGCCGCAGCATCATGCTGGGCTTCCACGCCGCGTACAGCTTCGGCGGCATCCTCGGCGCGTCGCTGGCCTGGGCGGGGGCGCACTGGCACCTTTCGCTGGCGGTGCTGTACGGGCCGGTGGTGGCGGTGCTGATCCCGCTGACGCTGGTGGCCGGCCGCTGGTACGTCGACGGGAAGGCTGGAACCCACGACACCCTGGCCGTCCCTCCCGCCTCGACCGCGGCTCCCGTGGCCATGCGGCTGCTGCTGCCGCTCTGCCTGGTGATGGCCTTCGCTTACATCGGGGACTCGACCGTCTCCAACTGGAGCGCGAAGTACCTGCAGGACGTGCTCGGCGGCTCCGAGCAGCTGGCCACCGTCCCGTACAACGTCTACATGGTCACCACGCTCCTGGGCCGCTCGGTCGGTGACCTCGGTGTGCGGCGCTTCGGGGCGGCGGCGGTGGTGCGGGTCGGCGCGCTGGTGGCGGCGGCGGGCTTCGCGGTGGTCGCGGTCGCTCCGGGCGCGTGGGTGGGGATGGCGGGCTTCACACTGCTCGGCCTCGGGCTGTGCGTCATCGTGCCGCAGACGTTCGCGGCCGCCGGGCGGCTGTTCCCGGGGGCTTCGGACACCGCGATCGCGCGGCTGAACATCTTCAACTACGTCGGCTTCCTTGTCGGCTCCCCTCTGGTGGGCGCGCTGGGCGACGCGTGGAGCTACCGGGGGGCGATGCTGGTGCCGATGCTGCTGGTGGCGGCGACACTGCTGTACGCCCGCTCGTTCGGGACGGAGGCCGCCCGCTACGGTGTCGACCATGAGCGGCCGCGCACAGCTGATGTGGGACGAGCAGGTAACGGGCTATGACTTCGGTCGCGGCCACCCGATGGACCCGGTGCGGCTGGCGCTGACCATGGGGCTGGTCCGGGCCCTCGGACTGGACCGGGCGCTCACGGTCACCGCGGCCCCCGCGGCAGGCGACTCGACGCTGCGCCTGGTGCACGACGCGGAGTACGTGGCGGCCGTGCGCCGCGCCTCAGCCGACCCCAAGGGCATGACGGAACTGGCGTACGGCCTCGGCACCGAGGACACCCCCGCGTTCGAGGGCATGCACGAGGTCTCGGCGCTGATCGCGGGCCAGTCTGTGGGGGCGGCCGAGGCGGTGTGGCGCGGCGAGGTGACGCACGCGGTGAACTTCGCGGGCGGCCTGCACCACGCGATGCCCGCTCTGGCCTCGGGTTTCTGCGTCTACAACGACGCCGCGCTGGCCGTCGCCCGGCTGCTGGAGCTGGGCGCGGAGCGCGTCGCGTACGTGGACGTGGACGTGCACCATGGCGACGGCGTCCAGACGGCCTTCTGGGACGACCCCCGGGTGCTGACGATCTCGCTGCACGAGCACCCGCGCACGCTCTTCCCGCAGACCGGCTGGCCGGAGGAGACCGGCGGCCCCGCCGCGGAGGGCGGCGCGGTGAACGTGGCCCTGCCGGCCGGCACCGGGGACGAGGGCTGGCTGCGGGCGTTCGACGCGGTCGTGCCGGAGCTGCTCGCGGCCTTCCGGCCGCAGGTGCTGGTGACCCAGCACGGCGCGGACACGCACTTCGAGGACCCGCTGGCGCACCTCGCGGTGAGCCTGGACGCGCAGCGGGCCGTGGCGGAGGCACTGCACGGCCTGGCGCATGAGCATGCCGGGGGCCGGTGGGTCGCCCTGGGCGGGGGCGGCTACGCCGTGGTGGACGTGGTGCCCCGGACGTGGACGCACCTGGTCGGCATCGCCGCCGGGCGGCCGGTGGCGCCGGAGACGGCGACGCCCGAGGAATGGCGGGCGGAGGTGTACCGCAGGACGCGGCAGATGGGGCCGTTGCGGATGACGGACGGGCGGGACGCGGTGTTCACCGGTTTCCACGACGCGGGTTACGACCCGGCGGACCGGCTGGACCAGGCGATCCTGGCGACCCGGCGAGCGGTCTTCCCGTTGCACGGGCTGCTGCCGTAAGGCGCGGCCGGCCCGCGGGGCGATGGTCGGGCGCCGGCGCGCAGCAGTTCCGCGGCCCGTTCGGCGATGGCGTAGACGGTGGCGTTGGTGCTGGCGGAGACCGGGGCCGACATCACCGAGGCGTCGGCCACCCGCAGGACGCGGCAGACGGGGCCGCTGCGGATGACGGACGGGCCACGGGCCCCTCCCATCGCTGTCGCGCGGTATGTCTGAAGTGTGCGGAGGGGTCCGCCGGGGGCGCCGACCCGGACCCCCCGCCCCCGGAGAGTGATGTTCGGGCCGTTCCGGCACGTGAAGGAAGCGGAGGAGGCCACCATCGGCGGGTGGTGACTGTTGCCGCGCTGCGGGCGCATCTGGTGGGGGCGGGGATCGCGGGGGTCGTGACGACACCGCGGGAGAAGAGCCTGCGCAGCTATCGGCTGTTCGTGGCGGGCGATCCGCGGCAGACGTTGGGGCTGGAGCCGGTACGGCGCTGGACGCAGCCCGGTCTCCTGCGGCTGATGGCCGACCGGTGTGGGGTTTCGCCTGACCCGGGGCTCACTTCCGGACAGGATGTGATCGACCCCGATCGCACCCTGGCGGGGCTGGAGGCCTTCGCCGTCCGGCTGAGGGAGGCCGCGCGGCGCAGGGAGCCCGTACTCATCGGTACTGGTCACCCGCATCGCCTGCTCGGCTTCTACGCCGGATTGGCGGCCGCCCTGTCGGCGGCGGGATGTCCCATCCTCACCCCATCGCATGGCCGACGTATCGACATGACGACGCAATTCGGCCTACGCACGCGCAACCTCTGGTACGTAGGGGGAGTCGCGACGGTCCGGGACGCGCCGGGTGAGGGCGCCCGTGGTGCGCCGGCGGTACACACGCACTCCCCGCTCCCGGTAAGGGCCGCGCTGGCGGGTGCGGCAGGACGTGGGGGACTGCTGCCGAGCCTCGTGGTGGGAGACCACGGCTGGGTCTGCGGAGCAGGTCAGCTGGGCGTCGAGGCCATCGGGCTGGCAGATTCGGACGACCCCGCGGTTTTCGTCGCCGAGGCGGAGGGCAGGGTTTCGGTCGCGGTTCCGCTCGATGACGCTGTGCGCTCCGATTACTACCGACCGCTTACGCGCTATGTACTCAATCGAGCGTGTCTGTCACAGTAGCCAACCGATCGCTACTCCTCTTCCCCACTTGCATCACCCGCACCTAGTCTGGGGAGGAGCGCACGTGCGAGAGGGAGTCACCGGAGGGGAAGCCGGTGCCCGTCATGTGCGGAAGGTTCGGTGTGTCATGGCTTCAAGCGAGAGGCCTCTCAACGAGGTCGTGTTCCTGACCGTGGCAGAGGTCGCCGCGGTGATGCGAGTGTCCAAGATGACCGTGTACCGGCTGGTGCACAGCGGTCATCTGCCGGCGATCCGGGTGGGGAGGTCCTTCCGGGTGCCGGAGCAGGCCGTCCATGACTATCTTCGTGAGTCCTACGTGGGGGTGGGGGAAACTGCCTGACGACCGCCTCGGTTTCTGCTCGGCGCTTGCGGACGGGTAGGCTGTGCCGACGTAGGTCGTGTGGGCCCGGACGCCCCGCACCGAGTGAAAACGAAGCGAGGGTAGTCGTGGGCTCTGTCATCAAGAAGCGGCGCAAGCGTATGGCCAAGAAGAAGCACCGCAAGCTGCTGAAGCGTACGCGTGTGCAGCGTCGCAACAAGAAGTAAGCGAGCTACGCTTCGCACTTCACTGCCCTCCCGCCCCCACGGACCGTGGGGGCGGGAGGGCAGTGGCGTTCCCGGGGGGACCGCGGGAAGGCCCGGCCGGGCGATCCTTGGCGGTGGTCGTGCGTTCGGGCGTCATCACGGCGCAACAACGAACCGATACGGTGCGTACATGCGGTGCGAGGGAAGGCGCTGATCTTGGGCAAAGTGGTGCTGGTGACCGGAGTCGCCCGCCAGCTCGGCGGCCGGCTGGTACGACGTGTGATGCGCGACCCCGACGTCGACCGGGTGATCGGGGTCGACGCGATGCCGCCCGCGCACCATCTGGGCGGCGCGGAGTTCGTCCGTGCCGACATCAGGCACCCGATGATCGCCAAGGTGCTGGCCGAGCACACGGTGGACACGGTGGTCCACATGGACGTCAGCGGCACCCTGCCTCGCCGCAGCAGCCGGACCGCGGTCAAGGAGACCAACGTCATCGGCACGATGCAGCTGCTGGGCGCCTGCCAGAAGGCCCCGACGGTGCGCCGCCTGGTGGTGAAGTCCACGACGAGCGTGTACGGCTCCGCGCCCCGCGACCCGGCGGTCTTCACGGAGTCCATGCCGCCCAAGTCGCTGCCCAGTGGCGGTTTCGCCAAGGACGCGGTCGAAGTCGAGGGATACGTACGCGGCTTCGCACGGCGTCGCCCGGACGTTGCCGTATCGGTCCTGCGGTTCGCCAACATCCTGGGCCCGCGGGCCGACACCCCGCTCGCGGAGTACTTCGCGCTGCCGGTGCTGCCGACCGTGTTCGGCTACGACCCGCGGCTGCAGTTCGTCCACGAGGACGACGTCATCGACGTCCTGATGCTGGCCCTGCGCGACGAGCGCAACGGGACGATCAACAGCGGCACGTTCAACATCGCCGGTGACGGGGTACTCCTGCTGTCGCAGACCGCGCGACGGCTGGGGAAGCCCACGGTGCCGGTGCTGCTACCCGCCGTCACCTGGGTGGGGCAGATGCTGCGCACCGCCGGCGTCACCGACTTCTCGCGCGAACAGATCCGGCTGCTCACCCACGGCAGGGTCGTGGACACCACGCAGATGCGCGAGACGCTCGGCTTCGCCCCGAAGTACACCACCGCCGAGACCTTCAGTGACTTCGCCCGCAGTCGCGGCCCCGGCCTGCTGCCGCCCGACCGGCTCGCCGAGACCGTCGACCGGCTCGCCGCGCTGGTCCCCGCCGGTGGGCCCCGAGGACTGAGCTCGTGAGCAATGCTGCGAGGAGGAACCGCGCCATGGCGGACGCCAAGGTCATCCCGTTCGACGAGGACTCGCGGACCCGGAGGGGGGCACCGCGGTCGCGCGGGCGGGCCGCGGCGCGCGGCAAGGCCGGCGGTGACACCGGTAACGCGGTGGCCGCACTGCCGGTGGAGGAGCGGGGCGCGCGTGCCGCGGCGGAGCCCGACGCCCTCCAGGACGCCGTGACGGCCTCCGCGGACCCGCCGGGCGCCGATGGTGCCGGTGGGGCGTCCGAGGGCACGCAGGCCCCGGAGGAGGTCGCCGAGCGGCCGTCCGGCGCCGCGGGAGGCCCGCTGGCCGCGGCGCTCGGTTCGGCCGCGGACCGGCTGCTCGGCGGGCCCTGGGAGCGCAAGGTGGCCCACGGCCTGGCATTCCTGCGCCGCCGGGTCACCGGCGACTACGAGGTCGACGACTTCGGCTACGACGAGGAGCTCACCGACCAGGTCCTGATGTCGCTGCTCCGGCCGCTGTACGAGTCGTACTTCCGGGTCGAGGTGAAGGGGATCGAGAACATCCCGGCCGAGGGCGGTGCCCTGGTGGTGGCCAACCACTCCGGGACGCTGCCGATGGACGGGCTGATGATGCAGGTCGCCGTCCACGACAACCACCCCGCGGGACGGCACCTGCGGCTGCTGGCGGCCGACCTGGTCTTCATGCTGCCGCTCGTCAACGAGCTGGCCCGCAAGGCCGGGCACACCCTGGCCTGCGCGGAGGACGCCCAGCTGCTGCTCGAACGCGGAGAGGTCGTCGGTGTGATGCCCGAGGGGTTCAAGGGGCTCGGGAAGCCCTTCTCCGAGCGCTACAAGCTGCAGCGCTTCGGGCGGGGCGGCTTCGTCGCGACCGCGCTCAGAACAGGGGTGCCGATCGTCCCGTGCTCCATCGTGGGCGCGGAGGAGATCTACCCGATGATCGGCAACGCGAGGACGGTGGCCCGGCTGCTGGGCTTCCCGTATTTCCCGGTGACGCCGACGTTCCCGTGGCTGGGTCCGCTGGGCATGGTGCCGCTGCCGACGAAGTGGACGATCCAGTTCGGTGAGCCGATCCCGACGGACGGCTACGCGCCGGAGGCGGCAGAGGACCCGATGCTGGTCTTCAACCTGACCGACCAGGTGCGGGAGACCATCCAGCACACCCTCTACAAGCTGCTGGTGCAGCGCCGC
>NZ_CBDRCM010000103.1:0-8462 GCF_965342435.1 Actinacidiphila sp. bgisy160
GTGGACGAAATCACCCATCCCGCCCGACAGCCCGGAGACGGCCGGCGCCGACACACCACGGGCGTCGCCCCGGACGGGGAACGACTTGTCGCCCTGGAAGTGCACCCGCGCGTCCTCCGCGCCTGAGCCGTGGACGACGGCACGCTCCACGTCGTCCTGGAACCGGTGGACCATGTCCACCAGCCCGCTCGGCGGGAAACGGTTGTCGAGGGCCTCGATGAGCTTCTGCTCCGCGACGCCGAGCGCCCGTGCGAGGTTCCCGGTGTTGCCCGGCCTGCTGTTCCAGCCGGACGACAGGGCGTTGCCCGGCCCCACGTGGATGGACTTCGACGCGGTGTCGCTGGAGGCGCCGTGCAGGTCGATCAGGTTCTGGTCGGTGTGCGGTCGCGCGGTGAGGTGGAACTTGCTCCCGGTGATCGTGACTTCCGTCGTGTTCGCGAGCTTCTTCCCCGCCACCGTCACGTCGGCTTCGTTGCCGGAGCTGAGCATCACGTTCAGGTGGACGGCCACCTTCGCTTCCGTCCCACCGTCCTTGACCGTGACGACGATCGGCCGGGAAACGAGGTTCTTGCCGTCGTTGTTGCGGGTGCCCGCGCCGAACTCGAAACCGGCGAGCGTACGGCGCTCGTCGCCGTTGCGCCCGCCCGTGCCGATGACGACGTCCAGGATCTTGTCCTCGGTCAGTTTCGCGGCGCCCCCCGAGGCGGACGGTGCCGCCGGGGAGACGAACGAGCCGTCGCCGGACGGCTCGACACGCGCGGCCGTGCCCGTGAAGAGGTCGTCCCTGGGCACCCCGCGTTCGTCAAGGAGCGAGCGGGTGAAGTCGAGGTCGGCGTAGCTTTCGTGCACCCCGTCGGCGGCGGCGCCGGACGTGCTGCCGCCGGGGGCCGGAGGCGTGTCGGGACCGCCCGCGTGGCCGCTCGCCGGCGCCGGCCCGTGCGCCGGCGAAGGCCCGGGACCACCGGTGCCGCCCGGGTGGGTCCCACCGGGTCCGGGGGGCGCCGACGGCGCGGAGGGCGCCGGGTGCACTCCGGGGGCGCGGCCCGCGCCAGGTCGCGCGTTGTGGACCTCGACCGTGAACGAGAGCCCCTTGTCCTTGGCGAACTGCTCGAGCTGCAGCTTCTGGGCCTGGATCGCCGGATCGAAACCGTCGTCCACGAGTACGACGCGGTCCAGGTCGTCCCACTTCACGCCGCCGTGGACCTGTGCCTCGAAGTAGCGGTTCAGGTGCCGCTCCAGCGTCCCGGCGTCCCGGAAACCGCGGAACGCGTCGTCGAACTGGAAGCCGGTCGCCTCGGCGAAGGCCAGCCGGACCAGAGGCTCGTGGCCGTGGTTGAGGAGCGGCAGCATGTTGCCCCGGCCGGTGACGCTCCGGGCGCCCTGCAGGTCCTCCATGAAGCTGTCCGCCGGGGTGAACGTGGCCCGGTCCATCAGATTGGGCTTGAGGTGGAAGACCGCTTGCCCGTACATCTTCACGCCGCCGGGACGGTACTTGGAGGTGAGGGCGGCGTAGTTCGGGAGGTCCGCGAGGTCGCCCGCGGTCGGCGCGAACGGCTTGCCGTCCTGGCCCGGGTAGATCCCGGATGCGTCCGTCGTCCGCTTCACGGACGCCGGCAGGCCGAGTGCCTCCTCCGCCCTGCCGCGCGTGACGTAGTACCCGGCGCCCGCGTTGCCGGTCTCCCATGCGTTGCGGAGCAGCTGCTGGTCCCCGGTCAGCGCGTCCAGCAGCGTCCCTCCGCCCGGCAACTGGTTGCCGAGCTTGAGGTTCACCGTGAGCGAGAGCTCGTCCTGCAGGTGCTTGTGGACCTTCGCGATGAGCTCACCGGCCTCCGCCCCGTCGAGCGGGTAGCCCTTCGCCCACTTCCACTCACCGCTGCGCAGCTTCGCGGTCAGGGCGTCCGTGTCCGCCGCGAGCGTGCGCAGTGCCCGCCGCTCGGCCATCACGATCGCCGAGAGCTGCGGCATGCGCAGGTTGCGCAGTTCCGTTCGGCCTTCGAGGGCGTGGAACAGCTGGACGTTCTCCTCGAACGACTTCTGCTGCTGCACCAGCACCGACTTCAGCGCGTCGTCGTGCTCCGCGCCGGCCAGCCCCTTGGTCAGGACGTCCTGGTGCGCCTTGAGGTCGCCCTCGTACGCCTCCTTGCCGCCGCCCTTGGGCCACCCGTGGGCGGACTGAGGCTCACTCAGCCAGTGGGCCACGGTCAGGTCCTGGCCGCTGGGAACGAGGGCGTGGCTGAGCTTGCCGTCCTCCAGCGAGGTGACGACATGGGTCGCGGACGGGACGTGGTCGACGGACTGCACCACTGCCTCGGGAGCCGGCGGAAGGGCGTCGCCGCGGCCCTTGAGGTGCAGCAGCGAACGCAGTCCCTCCGGAAGGCGCGCACCGCCGCCGAGACCGTGGCCGCCGTAGGCCTGCACCTCGGGGAGCGGCGCGCCGCCGGTCAGCTCGTCCCAGTGGGCCTCCGCCCGGGCCAGCGCGTCGTCGGCCTGCCTGACCTGCTCCCACGACTCGAGGTAGCGGACGCCGTCGACCTCGGCCGAGGTGCCGACACCGTCCACGTAGCGCGTCTGCAGGTCGTCGCGGATCGTCCGGGCGTTGATCAGCTCGCGGCGGGCGTCGGTGATGGCCGCCGCCGCGTCGATCTCCGACAGGTCGTCCCCGGCGTTGACCCGCACGCCGTCTTGGTCGCCGCCCATGCCGGAGGAGCCGGATGTGTCGGCCGGCGCCTTGCCCTTGCCCTTGTCCACGGCCGGGGTGTGCGGCTCCCCACCGGAGGTGACATGGACGTCGCCGCCGGTCCCCGGGTGCACGGGTGACGGCGGACCGGACGGCAGGTCGTCCAGCGACGTCCGGGACACGCCCATCTCGTGCAGCATGCCGTCGATATCGTCGAGCATCCGCTGCATTTCGGGCGCGTGATGCACCGGGGACTCCGGCACATCCGTGAAGGAATGCCCGACTCCCGACCCACCGGGGCTCGGCACCGGATCCGGAACGCTGTCCAGCGAGCCCCTGCCGACGCCGGGGAGTGAGTCGCCGGCGACGGACGCGGGCACCGAGGGGGCCGGCAGGTCGGAAAGCCCGGGACGGAGCGTGCCGTAGGTCTCGCCCAGCTGTCGTGACAACTGGCGGCCCGCGTCGTCACCCGAGGTGAGGATGGTGTGGGTGATCATCGTCTCGAACTGACCGAGCAGCCCGAGACGTTCCTTCTGCGGGGCCGTCGCGAGATTCCCGTTGATCAGCGGACGCTGGTGGTCGAAGAGCACGAAGTGCTTCGCCTGGTCGGAGGCGGCGTCGACCTGGTCGTTCGCGACACGCCGCCAGTCGTTCACATCGAGGAAGGCGTCCTGGTACCGCATCGCGTCGTCGGCGGTCAGCTTGGCCACGGGCCCCGTTCCGTCCGCCCAGTGCCAGGCGCCGTTGGGAGTCAGCATGGCGTCGACCAGACGGTACGGGGCCGCCACCCACAGGTCCGCCACGGTCTTCCCGAGCGCGGCGGAGACGAAGCCCTCGGCGAACCGCACGCAGTTGTAGCGGAACAGGTCGTAGACGGCGCCGGAGTTGGCCAGCGCGTACCGGTATCCCTCGAACAGCTGCTCAGCGGTGATCCGGTAGGTGCCCAGCACGCGGACGTGCCCGGACAGGAGGTACTCGGCGTCGTTGACGAGGGCACCGGGGCGACCGAAGAGGCTTCCCTCGTCGCCGGGGTAGAAGCCGATCGTGAGCGGCTTGCGCTCGCCCGGCAGCATCACGGACACCATGGCGTGGCCCACGTCATCGGAGAACTCGCGCCAGGTCCGGCCACCGGGGTTCGCCACAAGGGCCACCTCGATGTTCGCCGCCGGGTTGTCGATGGCCGCCTCCACGTGCTGCCGCAGCGGGCGGAGCAGGTCGACGAACTGCGCGAAGCCGTCCAGGTCCTCGGTCCCGTGCTCGCCGATCGGAGTCCCGGGTATCGAGTCGTCATCCATGTCGAAGTGCGAACGCATCGGTGCGCCCGTGTCGTCCAGGACCACGTCGTCGAGCCCGCCGGCCGGAGGTCCCGGCAGCGAGCCGCCTTCCGCGTCGAGGTGCAGACGCATCGGTGCGCCGGCGTCGTCCAGGTCCACGTCATCGAGCCCGTCGAGCAGACCGCTCTCCGGCCGCGGCGGCCTCGGCGGGACAGGCGGCGCGTGGTGCCCGCCGGGCCCCGGGGTGGCGGGCGCGTCGTGCGTGAGGTCGGTGTCCCTGACGCCGCCGGGGAGGTGCCCGCGTTCCGGGCCGGCGAGGTGCACGGCGAGCTGGTCGGCCTGGGCGCGGATGTCGACCTTGGTGAAGGCGGCGCCGCGGAGGTCCTCCAGCACCTGGCGGGCGGCGGTGACGGTCTCCGCGGTCACCGCGCCGGACCCCATCTTGCCCAGCTTCAGGTTGACCTCGTGGAGCAGGTCCGCCTCGCGCGAGAGCACGTGACCGCCGCCCGACGCCGCGGGCGGGACCGGTACCGGGTCCTGACGCAGCGGCACCGCGACGTGTCCGTCGCCGGTGACGGCCACCTTGTCGTGCGTGCCGGGGGTGACGACGACGTCGTCCGTGCTCCGTGCGGGCGCCCCGGCGAAGGCGTGGCCCGCGCCGGCGTCCACGGTCTTCCCGGCTCCGGGCGCGCCGGCGAACGCGGGGCCGTCGACGGGACGGACGCCCCGGCCGTCGTCGAGGAGGTCGAGCGCGGAGCGGGCCGCGTCCTTGGGCGGCGTCCCGTGGACGCCGCCCTTGGGCAGGCCGGGAGCGGGGGCGCCGTGCGCGGAGGGACCGGGCACGGTGTCGGTGACCACGGAGCCGGGGCGGCCGGTGCCGGCGGGGCGCACGAGCTCGTCGAGGGTCAGATGGGCCTGGTTGGCGCGGGCCGCACCGGCGACGTTCTCGTCGAGGGCGGACCCGAGGTGCGTGGGCACCGGATTGTTCGGCGTCCCCTTGGAGCCGCCCGCCAGCGCGTCGAACGCCGACCCTCCGGCGCTGGTGCCGCTCTGGTGCCCGGGGACCCCGGTGAGCGGGGCGTGGGCGCCGCCCGGTCCGCCCGGAGCCGCAAGGAGGTCGTGGACCCCGGCACCGCTCGGCGGCGCCTGGACACCGTTCAGCGCGGTGTGCGCGGCACCCGTCCCCGCGCCCGGGGCGCCGGGGGCGGCGAGCAGGTCGTGCAGGGCCGTGCCGCCCGGGGCGGGCGCGGGCACTCCGGTGACGGCGGTGTGCAGCGCGCTGGTCCCGCCGGGCGGTCCCGAAATGACGCCGGCCGGGCCCTGCGCGAGCAGGTTGCCCCCGTGGCCCTTGGCGACGAGGGCGGAGACGTCCACGCCTTCGTGCACGACCGGGGCGCCTGCGGAGCCGGGCACATACAGGCCCGAGGAGTGCGTCACATGGCCGCCCGGGGCCGCCGCGCTCACCCCGAGCCCCCCGCTCATCTGGCCGGGCGCCACGTCGAAGGCGTCGATCTTCATCCGGTTCATCTGTGTGCCGGCGATGTCGACCACGTCGTCCATGTGCCGCACTGCCCGGAAGCCGGCCGTCGAGTTGTCGAACACGGCGTTCGCCCCGTGCACCGAGACGGGGTTGACCGTGCCGACCCGCAGCCCCGTCAGGTCGACGGTGCTGATGGGCGCCACGGAGAAGGAGGACGGGCGGACGGAGGTGTGGGTGTCGGCGAAGTTGCCGAAGCGCACGTTCTCCAGGTCCATGCGGGCCATGTTGATGTTGGCGTGCCCGAGGTCCAGGTGCGGGGTCGCGCCGTGCGGGCCCATCGGCACGGCGCTCACGGTGTGCGCGACCGTGCCGCCCACCGGCAGGTCCCACACCCCCCGGCCCATGACGCCGCGGTCCCAGAAGCCCATGCGGAGCGCGCCCTTGAGCCCGTACTCCGCGATGTCGGTGTGCGTCACGGGCAGGATCAGGCGCGTCCACTTGGCGCCGCCCATCTGGCTGCTCCAGGTCTCCTGGGCGAAGAGCCGGAAGTTCTGCCACGCCCCGGGGGCGCCGGCCCGTATGGCCGACCCCCAGCCGCGCACCACCACGGGGATGGAGCGGACGCCCTGGACGACGACCAGCCCGCCCTTGACGAACACCGAGCCGCCGAGCGCGGGCACGTTGTGGAAGTTCTGCATGACCCACAGTCCGCCCTGGCGCACCCAGGTCAGGCTGATCCGCGCGACGTCCCGCAGACCGGTGAAGACGGTGGCGAACCGGAACCCGCTGATCATGTCCTTCAGGGACAGGAAGCTGTTGCGTCCCCACTGGACGACGGCTTTGAAGCCGGACTTGAGGAGGCCGCCGATGGCGAAGATCGGCAGCGCCTTCGTGGTGGGGGCGATGATGCCGAGCCCGGCGAGGAACAGGTCGAGGAAACCGATGTCGCCGCGGGCGAAGTCGATGGCCGCCTTCACGAACAGCGTCATGTTGACGCCGAGGGCGAGCAGGGCGACCGGACCGCCGAAGATCAGCGCCGGGACGATGAGGATGATCGCCAGGATCTGGAACATCTCCCAGAAGACCTGGCAGTCCGAGATCGGCAGCCGGATGTCGGAGGCGTTGTTGATCGCGTTCGCGATGGTGCTGCCCACGTCGTCGAGCTCCGTGCCCGCGCTCTGGGCGGTCTGCCGAAGGGCCTCCAGTTGCGGGTCGTCCTTCGCCAGGCCGCGTGCGGCCGACAGGGCGCCGTCCGCCCGCCGCTGGGCATCCTCGATGTGGTTCGCCCAGGCGCCGAGGTTCTGGGAGACCTCCCAGAAGGAGTCGGCAACGTCGTTGATGTGGTTGCGCAGCCTGTCGTCGACCTTGCCCCGCAGCGCGTCGGCGGTCTTCCCGGCGAAGACACTGCTGTCCGCCGTGTCCATCACCTGGTCGATGGCCTTCGCGATGGACCTCGCCTGAGAACCGATCTTGACCAGGTCGTCGACCAGCAGACGGATCTGGCCCGGGTCTCCGGGGGTCGGATCCCCGTGGAGGCCGAGAACGTTCCAGTCGCTCGGGCGAGGCATGTCAGGGATCCCTCCCGGTTCGGTGCGGAGGAGCACGGCGGAGCTCTCCACGTGGACCACGCGCGGGGCACGCACGTGGTTCATGTGACGTGGGTCAAACCCGCGTGCGGCGGTGAACCGGCGGGGGGCGTGGTGCGTGGTCGTGGTGACCGGATTCTCCAAGGACCGTCCGGAGGTCCCCTGTGCCCGAGATCAAAATCGACTACGACGTCCTCAACGCGGCCAAGCGCGACCTGGAAGCCCTGGCGGGCGAGATCGACCCGCTCATCAACAAGGGCGTCTTCGGCCGCCTCGGCTCGGGCAGCGGTGAGGCGGAGGCGATCCTCGGGCACGAGGGCGTCGCCAGTGCGATGTCGCTCTTCCACACCAACGCCAGCAGCACCATGAAACGCGCGGACAAGGGCCTGAAGGAGCTGGCCGCCGCTTTCGGCGGCGTGGGCGAGGCCTTCCGCGAGTTCGACTCCGAGCTGGGCGCCGAGATCGGTGTGATGAGCGCCAATCTGCACGTTCAGAACTGGCGGCAGAAGAAGGACCTGTGGGACTACAAGCAGAACCACCTCAGCGAGTGCGAGGGGCCCGGCGAACTGCCGGACTTCTGCTCCGCCACGAACCCCGGTGACACGCCCCCCGACTTCCATGTCGATACGCCCAACGGTGGTTCGATCGACTCGCACGTGGAGGTCGACAAGGACGGCAACGTCACCAAGGAAGTGACCACCGTCAACTACGACGGCAACAAGTACACCTCCACCACCACGTACAACGGCCCGAGCTACACGACGGACACCACGTATCCCGACGGCAGCACCGCGCACACGGTGGCCAACATCAACAGCGACGGCAGCGGCTCCATGACCGTCACCGGCAGCGACGGCAGCCACACCGAGTACACCCGCGGGCCGAAGGGCGCCGACGGCAAGACGCCGGAGTGGACGTGGTCCGGCGGCAACAAGCCGGGCGAGGACCCGCACAACCCGACGAACCCCAATAATCCGGACACTCATCCGCAGAACCCTGGTACCCACGGCGGCACCAGCCCGAAGATCGCCTGATCGGGGACACCACCCCCAGGCCAGTCAGCAGAACAGAAAGGCGTTGCAATGCCTGCGATTCACATCGTTCCCGAGGACGTCCGGCAGCGGGCGTCGGCGCACGCGTCCACCTGCAGCGAGTGGATGGCCCGCCTCGAGGGCCTGAAGGGCCAGGTCGAGAACATGCTCAACGACGAGCTGGTGCTGCCCCAGGCCAGCCCCGCCATCCGTGACGCCTACCAGCAGTTCACCGGCAGCCTCACCCAGGCCATCCACGGCCTGGAGAACTTCGGTGAGGCGTTCACCTCGATCGCCAAGGGCGCCGAGGACTTCGACGCCCAGGTCGCGGGCAACTTCAACAAGAAGTAGCGGTCACGACGAAGGGCCGGGCGGGAGTCGTCCCCCGCCCGGCCCTTCGTCGTGACCGGGGAC
>NZ_CBDRCM010000104.1:0-7837 GCF_965342435.1 Actinacidiphila sp. bgisy160
GTCCGAGTGGTCACCGTATTGACTATAGAGGCATCTCGTGAATATGGTCCACTCCATGACGGAAGATGCGTCTGACTCCCAGGCGGTCACTGACACCTGGCGTGTCCATCAGGTCCACCGCGTGGCCACCACCCTGCTGGCCGAGGCGGCCGTCCGCCCCTCGGTACCGATCGGCGCCCTGGCACAGCTGCGCGACTTCCTTGTTGCGAACCTGCGCCATCACCACGAGGCCGAGGACGACGAGCTGTGGCCGCGGATCGTCGCGGCGGCGTCGGCCGCTGAGCGCGGTCTCGCCGCGCTCAGCGAGGAGCACAAGCGACTGGACGCGGCCCTCGACCTGCTGGCTTCGGTGAACCTGAGCGGCGGCCAGGTCGCGGACGGGGCCGGTGAGGCCGCCGGCGCAGGCCTCGGCGACGGCGCCGGGGCGGACGGAGTGCGGGCCGCACTGAGGGACGCGGCCGCCGCAGTGCGCGACACGGTGCACGACCACCTGGCCCATGAGGAGCCGCTCCTCTTCCCCGCGCTCCGCGAGCACATCACCCCCGCGCAATGGCAGGACTTCGCGCAGCGGGTCATCGCGACCACACCGCCCGTGGCCCGAGACCTGATGGTCGGCTTCCTCGACGAGGTGGGGAAACCCCGGGAAGTGGAACCGCTGCTCGAGAGTCTGCAGGCGACGGGCGACCTGCGGATCCTGCGCGACACCGGCGCCTGACTTCCCTCCGTCGGACAGCCGTCACGCGGCGGACGCCACGACCACGGGCGACCTCACCGTTGCGGTCGCCTGTACAACCCCGGCCGACGACGTCGTGGTCACCAGCATCTCGCCGGTGGCCTCGCAAACCGGGAGGCGAGCCGGGTCGCCTTCACCACCTCGCTCGACTTCCTTCGCTCCGTGGCACTGGCCGCGAAGAGGGAAGAGACGCGGAATCCGCTTTTCCAACGACAAGTGCACATCTGGGCATGTGCCACCAACAAGGGAACCCAAGCATGACGACAGTACTTGACCGCTATTTCGAGATCGTGAACGCGGCCGACAATGACCGGTCCGCCCTGGAAGACCTCCGTGAAATCCTCGCGGAGAACGTGCTGCTGATGCACAGCGGGGAAATGGTCCAGGGCCGGGAGCCGGCCGTCGACTTCCACCGGGACCAGGTGGCCAAGTGGAAGGAGTCCAAGCACCATTGGACGGCTTCCGTGGAGGCCGGCGGCTCCATCACCGGCAAGTGGAGCCAGGCCGGACTGGACCTGCAGGGCAACGGGTCCTGCGGAAACGGCCATGTCTCCGTCTCCCTGGACGCCGAGGGGCGGATCTCCCGGCTCCACCTGTCCCTGACCGGTGGGTCGGACCGCGCCCGGGTGCTCATCGCCAAGCACCTGGAGGTCTGGATGATCCCGGATGCGGCCGAGCGCGCCAAGGCGATGGAGGAGATCTACACCGAGGACATCAAGATCATGGAGCCCGAGGATGTCTTCGCGGGGCGAGATGCCATCAACGACTACATCAGCGTCGTGCAGCGCAAGGCCCCGCCCCTGAGCGGCCGGCTCGTGAGCCACCTTCAGAACAAGGAATTCATCCACTGGAGCTGGGATTTCGGCTTCCCGGGAAGCAAGAGGGCGCTGGGATCCGAGGTCCTCCACCTCAATGGGGATCTGATTGAGAAGATCGTCATCTTCAGCGGGCACAGTGACATCTTCACCGAGGGCACGCGGTAGGGCCGCACTCCGCAGGGAGGAGTGCCGTTGCCGAAGAGCGCCGGCTCGGGGCGCTCCTGGCGGAAGGCTCCCTCAGCACGCCGCAGGCCCCCGCCGCGTCGTTGCGGCAGGGGCCCGACTCATGGCGATGAGGGCTGCGACGGGGAGAGTCGGAGCCCTCCGACTACACCACCGCCCAGCCTCGTCGTGGGCCCGCGCGCCCGCATGTCACGGGGGGCCGGCCGGGTGATGCCCTCCCGCGCCCCTGGGCGGCGGCACGCCTGGTGCGGCGACCGGCCCCAGGCCGTGAGCATGCCGGGGGACAGGTCGGCGCAGTCCGGGGAGCCCATCGGCGGCCAGGGCCGCCGCGATGGCGGCGCCGAGGCCCGTGGTGGAGCCGGTGACCAGGGCCGTCCGCCCGGTGAGTCGCTGGGTCAGCTGCCGCGACTTTCTCCGTGGACCGGCTGGGAGCGGGCAAGGCGCCACCTGAAAAATGGACCTCCAAGTCCAGAAAGTGGCAGGATGGTGACATGAAGGCACGACTGACGGCCAAGGGCGCCGCCACCCGGGAACGCATCGTCGAGGGCGCCGCGGAGGAGATCCGTGAGCGCGGCGCGGCCGAGACCACCCTGGACGACATCCGCGCCCGCACGGCCACCAGCAAGAGCCAGATCTTCCACTACTTCCCCGGCGGCAAGGAGGAACTGCTGCTCGCCGTGGCGCGGCACGAGGCCGGCCGGGTCCTGTCCGACCAGCAGCCGCACCTTGGCGCGCTCACCTCTTGGCAGGCCTGGCACGACTGGCGTGACGCGGTCGTCGAACGCTACCGACGGCAGGGGCAGCGGTGCCCGCTCGGCACGCTCACCTCGCAGCTGAACCCCGCCACGCCCGGCGCGCAGGCCGTCACCAGGGAACTCCTCGCGTCGTGGCAGGCCCAGATCACCACCGGCATCCGGGTCATGCAGGAGCAGCGGGAGATCTCCCCGGGACTGGACGCCGACCGCGCCGCGGCCGCCCTCCTCGCGGGCATCCAGGGCGGGGTCTCGATCCTGATGTCGACCGGTTCGCTCACGCACCTGGAGGCGGCCCTCGACCTGGGCATCGAGCGGCTCCTCGAGGCCCCCGCACCGCAACCCGCGCCGGCGTCCGCGCCGGAACCCGCACCCGCGCCGCCGGCCCGCTGACCAGGCACGGCGCGGCTCAGAGCACCTCCAGCGGGACGGGTCCGCCGGGCGGCGGGAAGGCCGCGTCCAGCGCCGCCAGCGCGTCCGGAGGAAGCCGGAGGTCCGCCGCGGCGCGGTTCTCGCGCACGTGTTCCGGCCGCCCCGAGCGCGGGATCGCCGCGACGCCCTGCTCCAGCACCCACGCCAGTGCCACCTGGGCGGGCGTCGCGCCGAGGCCGTCCGCCACGGCCCGCAGCGGTGCGGAACGCAGCAGCCGGCCCTGCTCGACGGGGGAGTACGCCATGACGCCGGCCCGGTTGCGCCGGCACCAGGGGAGCAGGTCCCACTCGATGCCGCGCCGGGTGAGGTTGTAGAGCACCTGGTCCACCGCGACCGCCGACCCGCCCGGGAGGGCGACCAGTTCTGCCATGTCCGCGGCGTCCAGGTTGCTGACCCCCCAGGTGCGGATCTTGCCGGCGGCCATCAGCTCGGTGAATCCTGCCAGGGTCTCCTCCAGCGGATGCCGCCCCCGCCAGTGCAGCAGGTACAGGTCCAGGATGTCCGTCCGCAGCCGCCGCAGGCTCGCCTCGCAGGCCGCGACCACACCACGGCGGTCGGCGTGCCGGGGCAGCACCTTGCTCACGAGGAAGACCTCGGCACGACGTCCCGCGACGGCTTCCCCGACCAGTTCCTCCGCCGCGCCGTCGCCGTACATCTCGGCGGTGTCGACGATCGACATGCCCAGGTCCAGGCCGAGCCGCAGGGCGGCGATCTCCTCGCGGCGGCGGCCCGGGTCCACACCGAGGTGCCAGGTGCCCTGGCCGAGCGCGGGGACGTCCCTCGAGGACAGCCGGACCGTACGCATCGACGCTGCCGCCATCCCTGCCTCCCCGGCACGACACACCTTCAGGCCACCACCCCGCATCCGGTCGTGCAACTCGGTGGACGGCGACGGATCCTACTCGCCCCCGGCGCGCGGACGTTGCCGGTGAACGGCGGGTGGGGGCGGGCGGATCCCGGGAGTTCGGCGGCGCCGCGCACCGCCGCGGCGCGCGGCGCCGGTCCGGCGCGGCGGGGCCCGGCGCGGTGCTCCGCCCGGGTGGTCGTGGGCGCACGGACCCCCGGGCGGGGTAGGGAGCACAGCGGGGCCGACCCCTCACCGCCGCAACCCACGGAGCCGTCGTGAAAATCGGGATCTCCACCTTCATCACCGACCAGGGCATCCGCCCCGCCCCGCTCGGAACCGCCCTGGAGGAACGGGCGTTCGACTCGCTGTTCATCGCCGAGCACAGCCACATCCCGGTGCGGCGCGAGAGCCCCTACCCCGGGGGTGGCGAGCTGCCGGAGATGTACTACCGCACCCTCGACCCCTTCGTCGCCCTCGCCGTGATCGCCGCCGTCACCCGGCGCCTGCTGCTGGGCACCGGGATCGCGCTGATCCCGCAGCGCGACCCGATCCACACGGCCAAGGAGGTGGCCTCCCTCGACCTGGTCTCCGACGGCCGCGCGGTCTTCGGTGTCGGTGTCGGCTGGAACCGCGAGGAGATGCGCAACCACGGCGCCGACCCCGCCACGCGCGGCCTGCTCACCAATGAACGCCTGCGGGCGATCCGCGAGCTGTGGACCGCGGACGAGGCCGAGTTCCATGGCCGGTTCGTCGACTTCGACCCCGTCTTCGCCTGGCCCAAGCCGGTGCGGCGGCCGCACCCGCCGATCTACGTCGGCGGCGGCGAGGGCGCGTTCCGCCGGGTCGCCGAATTCGGCGACGCCTGGCTCGCCAACAGCGACGCGCCGGACGATCTCGGCCCGCGCATCGCGCGGTTGCGCGAGGTCGCGGGGCGCGACGTGCCCGTGACGGTCTACGGGGTCCGCGGCGACCGCGAGCAACTCGAGGCCTACCGGAGACTCGGCGTCGAACGGGTGCTGCTCTACCTGCCGACGCTGCCCGAAGGGGAGACGCTGGAGCACCTGGACCGACTGGCCGCGCTCGCCGGCCGCTTCCGCTGACCGGCGGGCCACGACGAGGGGAGGGCCGGATGCCGGCCCTGACGAGCGGCGAGGCGCGGCGGCGCTTCACCGCCGCGCGCGTCGCCCACCTGGCCACCGCCGACGCCGCCGGAGTGCCGCACCTGGTGCCGGTGGTCTTCGCCGTGGACGGCGACACGGTCGCGCTGGCCGTGGACCACAAACCCAAACGGACCACGCACCTCAAACGCCTGGCCAACATCGACGCCAACCGGTCGGTCTGCCTCCTCGCCGACCACTACGACGAGGACTGGGACGTGCTGTGGTGGGCCCGCGCCGACGGCACGGCCCGCGTCCTGCCCGCGGCCGGCGGATCCGCCGCGGCCGCCCGCCTCGTGGCCCTGCTGACCGCCAAGTACCCCCAGTACTGCGGCCGTCCGCCCGGAGGCCCGGTGGTGGAGATCTCCGTACGGCGCTGGAGCGGCTGGCGGGCCGTGTGAGCCGGTGGGCGGGCCGGGCGGTGAGCGGTCAGCCCGTCAGCCGGCGCGACGGATAGGGCGCCGTACGGCTCCCGTCCGCCCCCGCCACCTCCGTGGGCCGCCCGGTGGCGACGACCCCGCCTCCGGTGTCCCCGCCGCCGGGACCCAGGTCGATCATCCGGTCGGCACCCGACACGACGCTCATCTCGTGCGCGATCACGAGGACCGAGCGCCCGGCGTCCACCAGCCCGTGCAACTGCCGCATCAGCAGTTCGACATCGGCCGGGTGCGGCCCCGTGGTGAGCTCGTCCAGCAGGTACACGGTGTGCCCGCGGCGGCCGCGCTGCAGCTCGGGTGGATCCTGCCGGACGCGAGCGAGGACGTGCCCGAACCGGAGACGCCCGTGAACACGGCCGGCGCGTCCCGCGGGACGTCCACGTCGATGTCGCGCAGGTCGTGCTCGCGAGCGCCGCGCACCCGGGCGTGCCGCGCGCCCCCGGCACCAGTGTGCGCGCCGGTGCCGATGCCCGCCGGTCCGGCGGGGCCTTCGGCGCGGGCGCGGGAGGTCACGTCACGGCAAATAGGACAGCAGCTGGCGGGCGGCCGGGGAGACCCGGTCCTCCGTGGGGAGGGCGGCCGACACCTCCCAGACGTGGTCCTCGGCGCCCGCCAGCGTCACGGTGCGCAGTCCCGCGGCGTGCTCCTTGCGCGCGATGGGCCGCGGCACGACGGCGATGCCCAGCCCGTGGTGGACCAGGTCGATCAGGCTGTGCACGTCGTTGACCTCCAGGGCCACCCGGCGCTGCACGCCGTTCGCGGCGAAGGCCCGGTCGGTGAGCCCGCGCGCGCCCCAGTCGGGGTGGAAGTCGACGAACTCCTCGCCGCCGAGATCCGCCCAGCCCGCCGTGTCCGCCCCGGCCAGCCGGTGCCCGGGATGGCACAGCAGGACCATCGGGGCCCGGGTGATCGGCCGCAGCCGCACCCCCTCGGGCGCCTCGCCGCTCAGGGCCGTGAACGCCACGTCGAGCCGGCCGCTGATGATGTCCTGCACCAGGGCCGCCGATCCGGCCTGCCGCAGCCGGACCTCGACGCCCGGGTGCCGGGCGCGGAAGCGGGCCAGCAGCGCCGGCACGTCGATGCCGGCCAGGCACTGCTCGGTGCCGATGGTGAGCACACCGCGCAACAGGCCCTGCACCGCCGCCACCGCCTCCTTCGCGGCCCGCACGCTCGCCAGCGTGCGGCAGGCCTCGTCCAGTAGGGCCCGGCCCGCCGCGGTCAGCTCCACACTGCGCGTGCTGCGCACGAACAGCGGCGTTCCGAGCTCCTGCTCCAGGGCGCGCACGGAGGCGGACAGGCCCGACTGCGAGATCATGAGGCGTTCGGCGGCGCGGGTGAAGTGGTGCTCCTCCGCGACCGCGACGAAGTACTCCAGATGGCGAAGCTCCATGATTCAGAAGCCTAGCTCCTGAATGCGTTCGCTTTCTTCTATTGGACGTGTGGGTGCAGCTCCGACCAGGCTTGACCCCGTGCCCGCACGGCCGCGGCACGTTCCCGGCCGTGCCGGCACGCCATCAGTACGCAGTCGGCACGCTCGCGCCGGCACGTAAGCCGAGAAAGGCCACGGACACATGCAGACTCGCCGCATCGGCGACACCGATGTCAGCGCGATCGGCCTGGGCGGCATGCCCATGTCGATCGAGGGCCGGCCGGACGAGGCACGGTCCATCGACACCATCCACGCGGCGCTCGACGCCGGTGTCACGCTGATCGACACCGCGGACGCCTACCACCTGCGGGCCGACGAGGTCGGCCACAACGAGACCCTGATCGCCAAGGCGCTCGCGTCCCACGGGCGCGGCTCCGACGTCCTCGTCGCCACCAAGGGCGGCCACCTGCGCCCCGGCGACGGCCGCTGGACCCTCGACGGCTCGCCCGAGCACATCAAGCGAGCCTGTGAGGACTCGCTGCGCCGGCTGGGCGTGGAGGCCATCGGCTTGTACCAGTTCCACCGCCCCGACCCCAAGGTCCCGTACGCGGAGTCCGTCGGCGCGGTGCGCGACCTGCTCGACGAGGGCAAGATCCGTATGGCCGGCGTCTCCAACGCGAACCCGGACCAGATCCGGCAGGCCGACGAGATCCTGGGCGGCCGCCTGGTCTCCGTGCAGAACCAGTTCTCCCCGGCGTTCCGCTCCAGCGAGCCGGAGCTCGAGCTGTGCGACCGGCTCGGCATCGCCTTCCTGCCGTGGAGCCCACTCGGCGGCATCTCCCAGGCCGGCGAACTCGGCTCGTCCTACGCGCCGTTCGCCCGGGTCGCCGAGGCCCACGGGGTCAGCCCGCAGCGTGTGTGCCTGGCGTGGATGCTCGCCAAGTCCCCGTACGTGATCCCGATCCCCGGTTCCAGCCGTCCGGAGACGATCCGCGACTCGGTGGCCGCGGTGGAACTCGTGCTCACCGCCGAGGAGATCGCGGAGCTGGACGCCGTCTGACAGAGCCGTGTGCCGGGGCGGGGGGGGGGGGCACCCCCCCCCCCCCGCA
>NZ_CBDRCM010000105.1:0-7349 GCF_965342435.1 Actinacidiphila sp. bgisy160
AAGGTGCTGGATCGCCATCTGCAGGACAGACGATTTACCAGAGCCCCAGGGTCCGATGAGTGCGAGGACTCCGGACTCGCTCTGCGCGCGCACCTGATGGAGGAGTTCGACGGCGTGCTGGGCGAACTGCCAGCGCCCCAGCAGGTCAGGAGCGGCGGAGCTCCCGTCGACAGGATCATCGTTGAAGAATCTTTCCTCGGCCATCCGCTTATCGTGCATCACTGTGCCTGACTGGAGGCAGAGGAATTTTGGGGCCGTTACAACCCGTGGTGAACAGCGGGCCGGGGAGAATACCGTCTATGAGCACTAGCACCTCCGCCGTCCTTGGTCCCGTTGCCGGGCAGGTTGTGTTGCGCGTGGATCAGCAGGCTGGCCACGACCGTGCGGTGCGGTATCTGCGCCGGCCGGGCACCCGCGGCCTGTACGTCTCGGCGTGCGGGACGGGCAAGACGCTGGTCGGCATCCGTCTGGCGGGCACGCTCGGATCACAGCTCACTTTGGTGGTGGTGCCGACGCTCGATCTGATCGCGCAGACCGCTCTGGCCTGGCGCAGAGATGGCCGGGCTGAGGCGATGGTGGCGGTGTGTTCGATGGACACCCGGGCGCACCCAGGTCTGGCGGAGGCGAATGTCGGCTCCACCGGGGACGCCGCAGGCCTCGCCGCGGTGCTGTCGGCGGTCGGCACTGGGGTCCTGCGGGCGGTGACGGTGTTCTGTACCTATGACTCCCTGGACAAGGTCGAGGCGGCGCAGCGCATCGGCCGCAGCGTGCCGCCGTTCGATCTGGCGGTCATGGACGAGGCGCACCGCATCGCCGGCCGTGCGGACAAGAAGTGGGCGGCCGTCAACGACAACGCCCGAATCCGCGCGGACCGCCGCCTGTACATGACGGCCACTCCACGCATTTTCGGTGGTCCGGATCTGGCGGAGTCCGCGGACGTGCGCCGTCCGCGCCGCCGCCGGGCCGCGGAACCGGACCTGGAGGCGTCGGCGAACTCGATGGATTCCGAGCCGGTCTACGGCAAGAAGATCTTCGAGTATCCGCTCGCCCAGGCGGTTGCCGACGGGGTGCTGGCGGACTACCGGGTGATCGTGCCGACCATCAGCGACGAGGAGCTGCGCACCCGCCTGAATCTCCCCACCACGGCGACCGCCCCCGGCCTCGCCTCTGGGGCCGGGGGTGGGGATGCGCTGCGTACCACGGCCCTGTATCTGGCCGTGCTGAAGACGATGGCCGCACACGGCCTGAAGCGGGTCCTGGTGTATTTCCAGCTCGTCGCCGATGCGAAGCGGTTCACTCGCGAGCTCGGCCACACCCTGCGCCTGCTGCGCACCACTGCTCCCGGGCTGTGCCCGGACCTCGACCCGCTGACGCTGTACGTCGACGGTGACCACACCCCCTCCGAGCGTGCCGAGGTCTTCGCTCGTTTCGCCCAGGCCCCGTGCGCGATCATGGCGAACGCGAAGGTCGTCGCGGAGGGCGTCGACATTCCCAGCGTCGACGCGGTCGTCTTCGCCGATGTCTCCCGCAGCGTCATTCGCGTCGTCCAGGCCCTCGGCCGCGCCTTGCGCCAGCCCGCCGACGCTGGCAAGGTCGCCAGCCTGGTCATCCCCGCCTACATCCCACCCGCCGCCAACGCCCTCGACATCCTCGGCACCCCCTACGAGCCGGTCTGGGCGATCGCCACCGCGTTGGCCAGCCACGACCACCGCATCGCCGAGCGTCTCCCGAACAAGGCCAACCGCCTCCCCCGAGAGACCCGCGAGCTGATCGCGCACCGCTGGCACTTCGATTTCACCGTCCAGCCCGAACGCATCGCCCGGGCCATGGACCTGGTCTCCTTCGACCCCCGCGCCGCCGAATCCCGCCCCCGCCGCGAAGGCCTCGCCTCCGCCCAGGCCTTCCACGACGACCACGGCCACCTCGACGTCCCCGCCGACTACACCGACCCCACCGGCTACAACCTGGGCGTCTTCATCACCGGCATGCGCGACGCCCGCCGCACCGGCCGCCTCAACCCCCACGACCCCGCCGACGCCGCCTGGATCGCCGAACTCGACGCCCTCGACATGATCTGGGACAAACACGACGCCACCTGGCGTGCCCAGCTCACCACCGCCGCCGACTACCACGCTGCGCACGGACACCTCGCCATCCCCGTCACCGCCCCCGGCGGCACTTTCCTCGCCGAACAGCGTTCGCTGGCCGCCAACGGCCGCCTCGACCCGGCCCGCGCCGCCGACCTCGCCGCCATCGACGCCCACTGGCGCCTGCCCCACGGCCCCGACTGGCACCGCAAATACCACCTGCTCCGCGCCCACCTCGCCGCCGGCCACAACCCCGGCGACCTCCACATCGACATCGTCATCGGCACGGTCAAGATCGGCCGCTGGCTCCACCGCCAGCTCACCACCTTCACCACCCTCGCCCCCGGCCAGCAGCAGCTCCTGGCCGACCTCGGCCTGACGCCGGCCACCAACCCCCTGAAGGCGCCCTCCAAGGCCCGCCGGACGTTCGCCCAGACTGTCCAGCTCCTCGAGCTGTTCATCGCCCGGGAAGGGCGGCCCCCCACCGCCCGCGAGGAGATCCGCGTCGACGGAGACACCGTCAAGATCGGCCCTTGGCTCGCCAAGGCCCGCACCAAGCACCGCGCCGGCCAGCTCCCGGCCGACCACGCCACGCTGATCGCCTCCCTGTTCGACGGCGACTGGACCGACGACACCACCCCCGTCAGCGAGTTCGCCTGACCGCCCGGCAGTTCGCCTGCTGATGAGGAGCTGCCCGGCCTGATGGGGCTCGTCCGTGCTCAGGAATGGGACCGACCTGCGCGCTCCGATTCCCCACCCGCGGGTGTGACAAGCCGGCGGCGCCAGGAGCCCTTCCCGTCAGCCAGTCGGCTACTGTGACGCGCCGATAATCAACGGCGGTGAGATCGCCTTTCAGCCGGGCTGGGTGCCCGGCATCAACTCGACCCTGATGGTGTCGCTCTGCTGGATGAGGTAGATGGCGTCCACGCGCCGATCCCAGCCGACTGGCAGAAGGTAGAACCTGCCTCCCCGCTCGACCAGCTGGCGCAGGCCTGTGTACCGGTAGCGGAAGCGAAACTCTTTGCCCAGATCCACTACCTGTACCGATGGGCCGGTGATGCTGAGGCGGTCCGTGGAGTAGAGCGCCACCGCCGTCCTGCTCAAGAGGTTTCTGGCGTCGTTTTGGGCGTCCTGCACTCCCAGTTGGCCGGCCATGAGCGTTGCCGCCCAGAGAAGGAACACTGCGGCTGTGAAGGTGGGGACGGCCCTGTCGCGCAGTCCTTGGGGACGTCGCCCGCTGTTTGCTGCCGTGCTCTGGCCGATGAGGAATCCGGCAGCGATGGTGACGGGTGCGAGCCAGCGGAACGGCTGTATCGCCTGCCAGGCGATCACCAGGGCGATGCCAGCGAGGACGATCCAGACGTGGGCTCTGGCAACAACGCCGAACGCGCGGCCAGCAGCAGCCGCGAATCTGGGGGGCAGCAGCGTCGTGGGCAGAAGGCTGGGCCCCCGGGCCAGGAGGACAGCGAGTACGCAGATGATGACGACGGGCGCCCGGATGAGCCCGAGGCTGTGAATCACGAGCTCACCGAAGCCAAAGCCGAGCGCGAAGATGCTCACATGGAAGTAGGAGTAGTAGGCGTTGGCGTAGATCACGCCGAGGTAGAACATGACGGCGGCGAAGAAGGAGGCCTGCGCGATGATGCCGTTGGCCAGCTGCGTTGCTGACGTCGCGGGAGGAGACTCGGGCCGTGGCGCCAGTGTCCGAATCCGCCTGGTGGCGTGGAACGTGTAAGCCCGGCGCCGCTGGCGCCGCTGCCGGCGGGTGCTCACTGGCCCTCATCCTGGGGCGCATCCGCCGTCGGGGAGGCATCCGTGGGAAGCGGAGCCGTAGGGGACGGCTCAGCGCCGTCAGAGGGGCCATCCACAGAGTCAGCCGGTACACAGACGGCTTCGGGGTCGCTGCCGTCAGTAGGTTCGTGATCTGGCCAACTCGGCACCTGGCCATCAGGACACTCCACCGGGGCGCTGTTGGTCGGGTTGAGGGACAAACCGTTGTTGTCCTGCATCGGTCCCGTCTGCGGAGGGCTGGCTGCAGGGACTGGATCGCCCCCGTAGGACCGCTGTGTCTCGCCAGGAGTAGGCAACGCCGATCCCGCGCCAGTTCCCCCGCCCGACTCAGGTGCGCTGGGAATGCTGGGTCTTCGATCCGGCTGCGGCTGTGGTGCTGTCGCACACCCCGTGACGCATAGCGCAACGAGCAGGAAAGCAATCAATCCGTACACTCTTGCCGGTCGCGAACGCATGCCCCGCCCCCCGAAGCTTCCCAATTGAGCGTAGCGCTGACAATCCGGATGGTTCTCCAAATCAGACAACAAACAATCCCGGCCAGCGCCAGCGCCAGCGTTCGCCGAAGGCACCCAGGTAGCTTCCCCAGCGACACCGCCGCCACGACCCCTGCTGCGCGGACTTGCGCCACCAGATGTGAGCAGGCACCCACGCCACGTCTTGTGACCGCCGGCAATGGGTCAAGGCCTCGACACAGGCATGCTCACCCGCGCCAGACCCCGGCTGTCGTCGACCTGCCGGGTACCCACCCATGGCCCCGCTACTTGCTCAGCTGCGCGAGGATGCGCTGCGCTTGCCGCTCGGAGATGTTCTCTGCCTCGGCGATCTGGCCGGAGCTGATCCCGGGCGCGGCTTCGACCATGGCGCGGACGCGCTCGAGGCGCTGTTGCGCGCGGGCGAGGCGGGCGTCGGTCTCGGGCGTGCGGGGGGTGGACTCCTTGCTGCCCTTGGGACGGCCGGCGTCGGCGCGCTCGCCGGGGCGGCTGTCGGGCCAGGCGTGGATGGTGCTGCGGTACCAGGGGCGACGCCCTCGATGGTCTTGTCGGCCTTCGGGGCGTAGCCGTGGTTGATGTACGCGCGCCAGGCCTCCGGCTTGAGGTCGATGCCGAGCTTGACCAGCTCCTCGCGGGCCTCCTCGCGGTCCAGGAGATCCCCCTGGGGGACTCGTCGGCGGGCAGGGTGGGGACGTCCTTGCCGACGAGGTGTGCCCTTATCTGGGCCTTGTCCCAGTACCGCGTGCGGGCGCCGGGGCGGCTGATCGGGTCGGGCAGCTCGCTGGCGAGGGCGGGCGACAGCGCTTGCGGTTGGCGAGCTCGGCGATGCCGTTGGCAAAGATTGCGGTGCGGCCGGCGGGGATCACGGCGGTTCTCCTTGGGTCTGCACGCCGGTGTGGTGCTTCCGGCGGTGCGGTGATGGTCTGCGGGGGAGTGCCAGGTGGGCGTCGTCATCTGAGTGTCAGTTGTGACCCGATGCAGTGGGGGAGCGTCATCACTGAGTCAGCATCAGATCGCTGGCATAGTGCGGTGACCTGCGTCTGCCGACCTGATGTCCTGGCACTTCGTGGCGCTATAGGTTGGCATGGCGCGGCATCGATGCAGGACGTTTCGGTGGTACTCCTCGACCTCGATCCGGCCAGCGGCAGCTCCTGGCCGACCTCGGCTTGACGCCGGCCACGAACCCCCTGAAGGCGCCCTCCAGGGCCCGCCGGACCTTCGCCCAGACCGTTCAGCTTCTGGAGTTGTTCATCGCCCGGGAAGGCCGGCCCCCCACGGCCCGCGAGGAGATCCTCGTCGACGGAGACACCGTCAAGATCAGCCCTTGGCTCGCCAAGGCCACACCAAGCATTGCTCCGGACAGCTCCCGGCCGACCACGCCACGCTGATCGCCTCCCTGTTCGACGGCGACTGGACCGATGACACCACCCCCGTCATCCAGTTCGCATAACCGTCCGACTGATTCGCGCGCCGACGAGGAGCCGTTCGTTTGGTCGGTTTCGCGGTGGTGGAAAAGCTGTTGGCTGGTGATCGCGGAGCCGGGATACTCCGCATGTCCAGGGCGGGGGAGGTGCATGACGGTGTTCGCGTGTGCGACGTGCGACGCCGTGCTGAGCACCCCGCTGTCACAGGTCGCACTTCCCGCCCATGCCCGCCAGACCTGGGGACACGGCCTGCTGCCGGTGCTCATGGAGGCGGGGTCGTACGCAGTCGACCCGGAGCCGTTCGGGCCTCCATGGCGAAGCTGGAACGAGGTCGACGAAGACGAAGCGGCAGCCCGTGGGGTGTTCGCCCCGGTGGACTCGCTGCCCTTCGGCGACCCGGGAACGATCGTCGTCGCGCCCGGTGACACCCGCGGCACCGTCCTGATCCCGGAGCGATGCGACGGCTACTGCTGCGGGCTCGACGGGCGCGACGGCCCGAACCTCGCCTGCGAGCACTGCGGACAGCCCGTGGCGACCCGCATCGACGACTGCTCACTCTGGCAGGCCGTGCGGTTCGCCCCGCGCGCCGTACGCCGCATCCCCACCGGTGACCCCGCACCCCAGGCAGCAGACTGGCAAGCGCTGGCCACCGAGGTGCATCCCACCCCGCCGGTCGGCCCCTCCGGCGCCTGGAGCCCGCAATGGGCCGCGGCAGCCGGCGTAGCGCTGGCCCACCTCCTGGCAGCCTCGGACGGCACACCCGTGACCGTCCCCGACGGCCTGGCCGCGGAAACCCTCCGCCGCACCCTCGACACCCTGCTCCCGCAGGAGCCGCCAGCGAAGACGGCGGCGTTGGCCGGCCCAGGCCTGCTTACTCCGGGGCCTGCTCTCGACATCCTGCTCGTTCCGCAGCATCCGCGGACAGGGGAAGCGTGGCAGCCGTCCAGCAGTGCGAGGACGGTGCCCCTGCCTGCCGACGTGTGGACACACCTGGCCTTCCACCAGGAAAGGCTGCCCGTGCCCGCAGCAGGTGGACTGCCCGCCGGTGTCATCCGCGACGACCCACTGCCGATGCATCCATGGAGCGTGTTTCGGCCCGACTGGGGAGTTTTCCTCTACACGTTGGCGCGGCTCCCCGCCGTTCGGCAGCCGTGGCTGCGCAGAATCTACGACCGGGTGAAGGATCACCCCTACGCTCGGCCCTTCTAGGGGAGCCCCTTGCCGCGAGCGGTAGCTGACGTTCTCTCACGCTAAACACAAGATGGCTAGAGGCTCCCCCGCGCCGGTAGGGAGGAGAGGAGAATTCGGATTCTCAGAAATTTTTAGGGGAAGGAAGCACCTGTACTCCATGTAGCCAGAGAGACCAACCTGAGACCCAGTCACCCGCCAACCCCCGCACTGTAGCCAGCTCGGCCCGCGCCAGCGGGCCGCAGAGGACCGAAGGCGAAGCCGAAGGTCCGTCAGGGACGCGAAGCGGACCTGACCCTGAAGGCGCGTTAGCGCCATAAACTAGGCTGAAGCGAAGCGGAAGCCTAGTCAGGCCCGAAGGGCCGGCA
>NZ_CBDRCM010000106.1:0-6705 GCF_965342435.1 Actinacidiphila sp. bgisy160
CCCCCCCCCCCCCCCCCCCCCCCCCCCCGCTGCGTTCTCCTCGGGGTGCTTCCGCCGCTTCGTAGCAGGGATGGCGACGCCCCCCTGCGCCGCGACCCGCGCGATCTGCCCGGGTGTCGCGCCGCCGCGTCGGCGATCTCTCGTACGCGCCCGACAAGGACGAGGTTCGCGGCGATGTTCTCCGGCGAGAAGCCGGTCCGGCCGCGCCGCGCGTCGTCCGGCGCCAGGGCGTCGACACCGCGGATGGCCCCGCTCGGGTACCCGCGGCCCATCGGCGGGAGCCGATCAGGCCGAGGCCCCGTTCGTCCACGCCTTGCGGCCCTTGTCCAGCAGGCCCTGAGTGAACGACGGCACCCCTGTGTCCGGGAGTTGGGCGGCACGAACATCCTGATCAACGCCGGCTGCCCCGGCTACGTCGCGACCGACCTCAACGGCTTCCGCGGCGTGCGTACGCCCGAACAGGGCGCGGCGATCGCCATCAAGCTCGCGACCCTGCCCGACGACGGCCCGACCGGCACGTTCTTCGAAGACGCGCGCCCGCGTCAGCCGCCGGCCTCGCGCGCCACGCGTTCGAGCCTGCCGCGGTGCTCCTCCCACCACGCCCGGTCGCCCGGAGGGATGTTGTCGTTGCCCTGCAGGAAGCCGACGCTGCCGTCGATGAGCTCGCGGACGATGTCGGCCTGGCCGGCGTGCCGCTGGGTGTCCGCGATCACGCGCACCAGCACATGGTTCAGGGTCACCGCCCGCCGCTCCTCCGGCCACCACGGGACATGACCGACCGTGTCGAGGGGCAGCGTCTCGATCGTGCTGTTCGCGTGCTCCCAGACCCTGCGGTACAGGCCGGTGATCTCGTCGCGCGACTCGTCCGCCGTGGCCCACATGTCCGCGTTGGCCTCCGCGTCCTCCCGGTACCAGGAGGGCGGCTCGTCACCGAAGAACGGCCGCCCGAAGGTGTCGCCCAGGTAGCCCACCTCCACACCGGCGGCGTGTTTGACCAGCCCCAGCAGGTTCGTCCCCGTGGAGGTGAGGGGGCGTCGGACGTCGCACTCCGACAGCCCGTCCATCTTCCACAGCAGGGTGTCACGTGCGTCTTACAGGTACCGGAGGAGGTCCGCCCTGGGATTCGCTTCGATCATGCCGGGCAGTCTCGCACCCACCACCGACAGCGCGGTCGGTCATCCCGGTCGCCAACGCGGGCCGCGGCGGCGCTCACTGCTCCCCCGGCCGTGGACGCTGCCTTCCCACCCGCCGGGCGGGGGCACACGGCGCTTCGCCGGCCGGGCCACGATAAGCCCCGCACGGCACGGGCGGGGCGGTGGCGGTCATCACCGGGGAAGTGGACGCCGGTTGTGCGGCCGATCTGCGACGCTGCCTCGTCAGGGCCGTCCGGGCCCGTCCAGGGGGCCTCGAGCTGGTCTGTCCGAGGTGACCTTCTTCGACTGCGCGGGGCTCAACGCCCTGCTGGAGGCGCGGACCTCCGACCGGCGCGGTGGCGGACTGACGATCAGGACGATGAGCCCGCGTGTGGCGCGCGTTCTCGAGCTGACCGACACCCGGGCCCTGCTCGCCCCGGGCCACTGACCCGTGCCACGCCCCTCGCCGGGCCCTTCACGCCGGGCCGCCGCGGAGTCGGACCGGATGCCCGAGCTCCACGACGTCCGGTTGGTCCGCGGCGAACCGGGGAGAGTCCGGCATGGCCACCTGGCAGGAACCGGCGGCCGCGGGAGCGAAGGCGCCGGCCGGGGCACAATGCGGGGACTGGCGGGATGGTGCGCCTGACGGCGCACCGGCCGGACCCGCGCGCGGCGCGAGAGAGGGCTCGCCGTGGACCGGAACTGTGGGCGGCGGCGCCGGGCGACGTATCGTTGTTGATCTCTTCGACGGGAGCCGCCATGAGCACGCCGCAGGACCTGATGATCGTCAGCATGGATGTGCCTTCGAGCCCTCCCGTCGAACCGGGCGACCTGTCGCTCGCGCTCGCGGGCGCCGAGGTGATCGACCTGCTCGGAGCGCGGGCGGTCACCCTGGACGGTGAGCGCCTGGTGCCAGGGTCCGGGCCCGCCGTCAGTGACCACCTGCTGGACCAGGCGGCGTCGGCGCTCGTCGACCAGGCGCCGTACGAGTCGGTCGAGGACTGGCTGTGGCGCCGCGGCCGCAACCTCTCCTCGGTCTACCGCGGCGCGCTGCGGGCGGCCGGGCTGACCGCCGTGAGCCGCCCCCGCTGGCGGCCCTGGGCCGCCGGGGAGCCGGTGCTGCTGGACTCCGCCGCCCGCCGGGAGGCGCTCGACCGCTGGACGTCCGGGGAGCCCGTCCTGTCGGCCCTCGCCTCCGCCGCGGGGATCCGCGGGGAACGCACCGCCGCCGAGGTCGGCGACGACGCCGTGGCGACCGTGCTGGCCGCGGTCCACGACGCCGTGGAGGAGCTGCAGTCGGTGCGGCAGCGCAAGGACATCGAGAAGGCGGCCTTCGACAACATCTGGCGGGCCTGAGGAGTTGCGCCCGCCGACGAGCGCACCGGTCTCGTCCCGCCCCCGCGCGTCGCCGTCACCCCCGCGGCCGGAAGGGGCGGCGCTCCGGTCGTTCAGGGAGTGCGCGATGTCCCCGAGCGGCGCCGGACACCGGGGGGCGCGGGGACACCGACCACTCGCCCCGCTGCTGGGCGCCCAGCAGCGGGGCGAGTGGGTTGCGATCGAGCCCCCACACGGGCCGTCCGAGGAAGCGCGTCCCGGCCGGTGGCCGGGTGGCGATGCCGTGGTACGCGGTGCCCTGTCCCCCGCGACGACGTCCCCGGGCCGCGCCGCGGCGACGGCAACGTCCCACAGACGTTCCCGCGCCGACGGAGCGGTGCGCCTCCGCCACGGCACAGTGGCGGAGGCGTCGGGCTGGGCGCGGCGACCGTACGCGGCGGTCAGGTGGCGACGTTCCTCAGGGCCGCGCCCAGCGCCTTGAGGTCCACGCCCTGAAGATGGTCGAGGAAGTGACGGCGCACGGATGACAGGTTGGTCCGCCATGCCTCCCGCAGGCGGGCGAGCCCGGCGTCGGTGAGCACGGCGTTCCAGCCGCGGGCGTCCTTCGTGCACTTGACGCGCTGGACGAGCCCGTCGTTCTCCAGCCGGTGGACGACGCGTGTCATCCCGCTGACCGACAGTTCGCAGACCCCCGCGAGATCGCTCATGCGCATCTGCCGGTCGGGCGCCTCGGAGAGGTGGACGAGGGCCAGGTACTCGATGAGCGGGAGCCGCTGTTCGCGGACCATGTCGGCGTCCAAGGCTCGGGGCAGGGCGTAGATGACACGGCTCAGCGACCTGACGACCGCCTCCTCGTCGGGACTGAGCGGCACCATCGCCTCAGGGGCCGCTTCCTGCCGCGGCGTGACGTCTGACATACCCCTAGTTTACTTGCGCCGCGAAGGAAGCGAACGCTTCCTGACCGGCCGGAGTGCGGAATCCTCACGAGCCCGGAATCATGACCCGGTCCGTCCCTTCCGTCCGTCGCGGTAGGTCTCCAGCAGCCGCAGCCAGACTTCGCCGATCGTGGGGAAGGCGGGCACGGCGTGCCAGAGCCTGTCGATCGGCGTCGCGCCGGTGACGGCGACGGTGGCGGAGTGGAGCAGTTCGGCGACACCGGGGCCGGCGAAAGTGGCGCCGGCGACGGTGCCGCGGTCCTCGTCGACGAGCATGCGGGCGCGGCCGCGGTAGCCGGCGGCGTATTGGTGGGCGCCCGCGACGCGGGAGAGGTCGTAGTCGACGACCGTGACCCGCCGCCCGGTGCGCTCGGCCTCGCGGGCGGTCAGGCCGACGGTGGCGATCTCGGGGTGGGTGAAGACGACCTGGGGGACGGCCACGGTGTCGGCGGTCGCGGCATGGGCGCCCCAAGGCGTGCCGTCGACCGGTTCGCCCTTGGCGCGGGCGGCGATGGCGGCGCCGGCGATCCGGGCCTGGTACTTGCCCTGGTGGGTCATCAGGGCGCGGTTGTTGATGTCGCCCACGGCGTAGAGCCAGTCGCCCGCCACGCCGGTCACGCGGCACTCGTCGTCCACGTGCAGCCAGTCGCCCGGGGTGAGACCGACGGTCTCCAGGCCCACGTCGAGCGTCCGCGGGGTGCGGCCGGTGGCGAAGAGGATCTCGTCCGCCATCAGCTCCTCGCCGTCGGCGAGAGTGATGCGCACCTCGCCGTTCTCACGTGTCAGGGAGGCCACGGAGGCCCCGAACCGGAGGTCGGCGCCGGCTTCGCGCAGGTGGTCGGCGACCAGCTCGCCGGCGAACGGCTCCATCCTCGGCAGCAGTCCGGCCGCGTCGCGGACCAGCATGGTCACCCGGGAGCCGAGACCCTGCCAGGCGGTGGCCATCTCGACGGCCACCACTCCCCCGCCGACCACGGCCAGGCGCCCCGGCACCGCGTCGGCGCTGGTCGCCTCGCGGCTCGTCCACGGGCGTACGGCGTCGAGACCGGGAAGGTCGGGCAGCGCCGCTTCCGTACCGGTGCAGACGGCCACCGCGTGCCGCGCCGTCAGGGTGACGCCGCCCCCCTCGGCCGTGCGCACCTCCACCGTGCGGGGGCCGGCGAGCCGGGCGTGGCCGCGGATCAGGTCGACGCCGACCGACTCCAGCCAGGCGACCTGGCCCTCGTCCTTCCAGTACGTGGCCATGGCGTCGCGGTGCGCGAGGACCGCGGCGGCGTCCAGCGGACCGGCCGCCGCCCGGTCGAGGCCGGGCACACGCAGCGCGTCGGCCCGTGCCACCACCGGTCGCAACAGTGCCTTGCTCGGCTCGCAGGCCCAGTACGAGCACTCGCCACCGAGCAGCTCGCGTTCCACGAGCACGGCGCTGAGCCCCGCGGCCGCTGCGCGGTCGGCGACGTTCTCGCCGACCGGGCCGCCGCCGATGACGACCACGTCGTAGGTGCTCCGCGCGAGGGTGTCCGCTGTCTTCATCACTTCTCCTGTCGCTCTTCATGCGTTGCGTGTCCGTGCGGCCACGGGGAGCCGCCAGGGGTGTCGTCGCGGGGGCCGCGTTCCCGTGTGGGAGCAGGTGCTCGTATCATGGGGAGGATGCTCGGGAGGACACCATGACCACTGCGGCGTCGAAAGCCGACTCGTGCAACAACCTGGCGCTGCGCAAGGCGGCCCGGTACCTCGGCGCGACCTACGACAAGGCCCTCGCCCCGGTCGGCCTCCGTGCGACGCAGTTCAGCATCCTGCAGCAGCTCAGCGTCCATGAGGAGATGACGATCACCGCGCTCGCCGACGTGATCGCCATGGACCGTACGACGATGGCCTCCAACCTCAAGCCGCTCGCGCGGGAGGGCCTGGTCACCGTCGAGACGTCCAAGGCCGACCGCCGCGCGCGGATCGTCACGATCACACCGGAAGGACTCGCCCGGATGAAGGCGGCGCTCCCCCTCTGGAACGAGGTGCAGACCCGGTTCGAGGAGCGGTTCGGGGCCGAGGACGCGGCCCGGCTGCGCGGGTTCCTCGAGGCCGTCCTGGGCACCGGCTTCGAACCCTGGGCGGAGTGAGCGGCTGCCGCCGGGGCGCGTCATGACCTGGTGACGGCGACGTCGTCGGGGGCTTCGGCGGGAGCCGGGGTCGGGTCGGGCGACGCGGTGCGCCGTCGCCGACGGCGGTCGTTGCACCAGGCGACCGCGCACGCCGCCCCGTACAGCAGGCTGATCGGCGCGGCGAGCAGCAGCATGCTGATCGGGTCGGTGCTGGGGGTGGCGACCGCCGCGAAGGCGGCGACGCCCATGAGCATGCCGCGCCACCACCCGGCCATCCGCCGGGCGCTGATCACCCCGCCGAGGTTCAGCAGCACGAGGAGCACGGGGAGTTCGAAGGAGAGACCGAACACGACGACCATCCGGGTGGCCAGGTCGAGGAAGTCGTCGACGGGCAGGATGTTGGTGGCGTCGTCCGGGGTGAAGGAGATCAGCACCCGGGCCGTCGTCGGCAGGGTCCGGTAGGCCACCGCGGCGCCGGTCAGGAACAGGGGGATGCCGGCTCCGAGGAAGGCCAGGGTGTACTTCCTCTCGCCGCGGTGCAGTCCCGGCGCGACGAAGGCCCACAGCTGGTAGAGCCACACCGGGCTCGCGCAGACCACTCCCGCGGTGATCGACACCTTCAGCGCGAGGGTGAACGGCGAGAGGAGACCGTTGAGGGCGATGACGCCGCAGTGACCCGCACCTTCCGCCCCGGAGGACCCGGTCAGGCGGCCGGGGGCGCAGCCGGGCAGCGGATCGATGAGGAAGCCGATCAGTTGCCGGTGGAAGAAGGCCGCCGCGACGGTGACGAGCAGGATCGCCCCGACGGCCTTGAGCAGGCGGTTGCGCAGTTCGCGCAGGTGCTCCCTCAGGGGCATCCGATCGGGGTCACGCGCTGTGCCGGTGGTCATGGCCGGTCCGTCCGGGCGCTTCAGCGCCGGTGGGGCGCGTTCGTCGCGGTGGCCTCGGGCGCCGTGTGCGGGGTCCCCGCCGTGGGCTCGAGGGCCGCGGCCGGCACGGTACCCGGGGGTTCGTGGGCGTCGTCGTCCCGCATGGCCTTGGTCTCGCTCCTGAGGATCCGCAGTGACTGCCCGAAGGAACGGGCCATGTCGGGGAGCCGCTTGGCGCCGAAGAGGAGGAGGACGACGACGAGGATGAGGAGGATCTCGGGTGCTCCGAGCCTGCCGAACATGGGTGGTTCCCTTCTTGGGTGCTGAGTTGCCGTCC
>NZ_CBDRCM010000107.1:0-6699 GCF_965342435.1 Actinacidiphila sp. bgisy160
CGGGTCAGCGGTTGAGGTTCTGCATCCACTCCCGCAGCTCGCGCGCCTGCCGCGCGAGCTCGGAACGCGCCGCAGCGTCGCCGGAGGCCTCGTCGTTCGCCAGGTCGACGATCGAGTTCAGCGCCGGGATGGCGGTGGTGTAGTTGGTTGCCAGGTAGCTGTCCCGCGCGATGTCCAGGGCGGCACCGGCGGCGTCCGCGGCGTCCGTGGTCAGCAGCCCGGCCGCTCGGTCAGCCTCGATCAGCAGGCTGGTCTCGCGGTAGGACGAGCAGTTGGCGTCCGTACGGTCGGCGGTCGTCTCGATCCCGCCGAGGATGATCTGCATGAACGCGTCGTCGTAGTACTGCGTCCGGAAGTGGCCGAGGATGTTCGAGAACGCCTTGCCACCGTCCCAGTTCTGGCACCACGCGATCGGATGGTCGCCGTTCATCAGCCGCAGCGGGTTGTTGGCCGCGTTGCCGCTGTTGAGGCTGCGCTGGTAGCTGTCCTCGTTGAGGCTCAGCAGCGTGTGCACGTCGGCCCGCATGTTGCGGTCGAAGTTGTAGAGCTCGTCGACCGTCATCCACCGGGCAGGGAGATGCGCGGTCGCCGGGTGCGTGTTGTCCTCGGTCACCACCTCGGTGTGGATGCAGCTGCCGCACTGACCGAACCCGTTCTGGCCGTTCGGATGGTTGGTGAAGAGCCCACCGACGAGGTTGCCGTACCACGGCCAGGTGCCGATCTCGAACGAGTCGGCGGCACCGTGGATGCCGACGTAGCCGCCGCCCTGGTGCATGTAGGCCTCGAAGTTCGGCTGCTCGGTGGTCGGATCGAGCGGGCCCGGGTGCCCGACGTTGGACTCGAAGACGATCGTGTCGTACTGCTTGAGCGTGTCGAGGCTCAGGAACGGGCTCGTGGGCAGCGTGACGGTGGGGAGTTGCGGGTCGTAGACGTCGACGTTGAAGTTGTGCGCGATGCCGAGCTTCTGGATCGCGGCCACGGTGTGCGGGATGTGGTCGTGCCGGAAGCCCGTCGTCTTGGAGAAGACCAGGACGTTGTAGTCGGCGTCCGGGTTGTGCGGGAGCGGGGCGAGCACCGGGTCCGGGATGACCTTCGGGCCCTGGGCGGGCTCAGACTCGAGGCCCGTCGCGGGCTCCGGCGCGAGCCGGCCGTTGAGCTGGTCGATCAGGTAACGCGCATCGCCCACGAGTGTGCTGCGGGCCGAGCCGGGCGCGATCTGGTCGCCGACGATCGAGACGAACTCGTTCAGGACCTGGCTCGCGCGCTTGGCCGAACCGACGTCGGCGAGGGCCTTCGCCTGGTCAAGCTTGGCTTGGAGCGCCGCGCCGACCTCCCCAGGGACGCTGCCGGCGGTCACGAACCGGGCGATCAGCGTGCCGACGTCCGCGAACGATGTCGTCACGATGAACGTCTGCGTGTACTTCGCGCTGTTGGAAGCAGCGTCAGAGAGATGCACCGCGAGCGTGTGCACGCCGAGCGACAGGTCGGAGGTCTGCACCGGCAACGGCGGGACCAGCTTGCCGTCGAGGTACATGTTCAGCACAGCCACTCCGCCCGAGCCGGGGGCGGGGTCCGTGCGCGTAGGGATAAGTGTGGCGACGTGACCGACGTGACCGTCGGTGATCGCCGGGTACGATGCAGCCGGCGCGCGCGTGTCGATCCGGACCGAGATCGAGCGGAACGCCGAGACGTTCCCGGCCGTGTCGACCGCGCGGTACCGGACGCTGGTGTTGCCCTCCTGCGTGATCAGCGCCGACGCCGTGGCCGACGCCGTGGCCGACGCCGGCGCCCCCTCGACGGGCACGTCGATGTAGGCGGCGCCGCCGTTGAGCGAGTACTGGAACTTGGCGATGCCGACGTCGTCGGTCGCCGACACGTTCAGCGTCACCGAGCCGGTGTACCAGTTGTTCTGGCCGGTCGGCGCAGAGGGCGACAGCGTCGCCACGTTGATCGTCGGTGGTGTCGTTTCCTCTGCCCACGACGGTGCCGCGGGGATGAGTACGGCCGCCGTCACGCAGGCGGCCACTGCCGATGTGCGAAATCTTCTCCGCATGAGTGTCTACTCTCTTGCCGCTATACCGGCGGGTTCGCTGGGTGCGGATGCCCGTGCCGACGAACTCGGGTTCGTCGGCACGGGCCGGTTCGCTAGGTGCCGATGCCCGTGCCGACGAACTCGGCCCAGTTGAGGTTGAACAGGTTGCCGCCCGTGGCGCCACCCGTGACCGAGCGGAACACCAGAAACAGCTCATGCGTCCCGGACATCGAGACCGGGAAGGTCTGGCTCGTCCAGGTTCCCGTCCCGCCGGTGGACACGAGGTTGGCCGTCGTCAGGATCGGCCCGGTGATCGAGTCCTGACGGACCTCGATTGCCGCCAGCGGCGACCCGGGCGTGCGGCCTGTCGCCGCGTCCGCCACGCGGAACGTGATCGAATCGATGTTGGTCAGGTTGAATGGGCCGTTGAGCTGGAGCCAGTCGCCCGAGCCCAGGCTGCCGCGGTGCACGCCGGCGCCGCCGTCGGTGTTGGTCGCCGTGTTGGTGCCGGACTGGTTGACGACGAACTCCACCTCCTGGTGCTTCTGGCGGATCTGGTGCTGGCCGGTCGTGGTCAGCTGTGGGACGCCGCCCGGACCGCCGTGGTCGGTGTAGCGCGCCTGGACCACGCCGGAGACGTTGCCGCCGTGTGAGGCGTCGTCGGCCTCCGTGTGGAGCACGCCCGAGCAGCCGTTGACGGACTCCTCGGCGTGGCCGTGCGCGTCGTGGCCGAGCACGAACGTCACCTGCACCTCGGAGCAATTCACCGTCCCGTCCTCGGGGTCGGTGACCGTGACCGAGAACGGGATGTCGTCGCCGAACGCGAACGTCCCGCCCTCCACCGGCGTATTGACGAGCACCGTCGGGCTCGTGTTGCCCACGGTGATCACGGTGCTGGTCGAGGTTTGCTTGCCGGACGAATCGAGCACGGTCAGCACGGCCGTGTAGCGGCCGGACTGCGTGTAGGTGTGTGTCGGGTTCGGGTCGGTCTCGATCGCCGAGCCGTCGCCGAATTTCCACTCGTAGCGGATCGAGTCGCCGGGATCCTCATCCAGCGAGCCGGCGCTGGAGAAGTTCACGGTCAGCGGCGTCGAGCCGTCGGTGCGGTCCGTGGTGAGCACGGCCTTCGGCGCGCGCTTGCCCTTGACGTACTCCCACTTGTACATGCCCGCGTCGGGGCTGATGACGTTGAACCCGTTGCCGTAGGTCAGCAGGTAGAACGCGCCGTCAGAACCGAACTGCAAGTCCATCGGGTTGTCGCACTCGAACCGGAACCTGCCTGCCCCGGCGTTCGCACGGCTGCCGCAATCCAGGAAGTTGTTGATCTTCTGGACGTGGTTCTGCTTGTCGAGCTTGACCTCGCGCAGCGTGTCCTGCGTCCACTCGCTGATGATCACCGAGTCGTCGTAGTACGGCGGGAACTTGTTGGGGTTGGGGTTCTCCGCGTCGTAGTGGTACTTCGTGACCCCGTGCGGACCGACGCCGCCGGTGAAGAGCTCGGGGAACAGCCGCGGGCATTCGGTCGTCGAGCCGGGCGCGATCGGGCCCGGGATCGGCGCGTAGTAGGCCTCGCACGGGGTGCCGAGCGGCGCGCTCATGTTGTTGTCGCGGTAGGAGTACCAGATGTCCGGGTCGGTGACCGGCGGGACGTCCCTCAGGCCCGGCTCGACCGTCGGACCGCCCTCAATGTTCCACAGCGAGTCGTTGCGCTGCGTCGGTCCGTCGCAGTCGAACTTCTGAGGCGGGTTGTTCAGCGGCGTGCCCGCGGTGGTGGTACCGGGCGCGAACTCGTGGAAGTTCCACTCGTAGTGCGCGAGGTCGCGCTTGTAGCACGTCGGCCAGCCGTAGTTGGACGGCTTGCGCACGATCTCGTAGCGGCCGGTGCCCGCCGGGCCGTGCGAGCGCTGCGGTGTCTGGGCGTCGGGCGAGTAGTCGCCGATGTAGGCCACGTCGTTCTCGTCGACCTGGATCCGGAACGGGTTGCGGAAACCCATCGCGTAGACCTCCGGCCGCGTCTTGTCCTGCGGCGCGCCCGCGACCAGCGGGAACAGGTTGCCCGACGGGATCGAGTAGGCGCCCGTGCCGGAGCCGAAGTCGACCTTGTTGGCGTCGGCGGCGGAGATGTTGCCGTCCTTGACCTTGATCCGCAGCACCTTGCCGCGCAGGTCGTTGGTGTTCAGCGCGGTGCGGCGCGAGTCACCGGTGAGCCGCTGATACCAGCCGCCCTCCTGCGCCGTGTTGGTGGCGATCGCCGGCGTGGCGGTGCCGGTCAGGCCGGCGCCGTCGGCGATGATCTGCGGCTGATCGGACTGCTGCTTGCCGCGGCGGAAGAACACGTTGACGTTCGACGTGTTGACCGGGCCGCCGCTGGTCTGGATCTCATCCGCCTCGATGTTCGAGAGCGCCTCGAGCGCCGCGTCGATCGCATTGCGATCCGCGTTCCACGCGATCGGCTCCGTTGTCTGGCCCTCGAAGGTCAGCGTGAACGTGCCGCCCGTCGCGTCGGTGACGCGCACGGTCTGCTGCTCGTCGGTCTTCTGCGAGTTGTACGGACCGTAGCCGCCGCCGTTGATGCCGCCTGCGGGCGTGTCGTCGCCGGTGACCATCCAGAGGTTGCCGTGCTTGTCGAAGTCGATGTCGCCCCCGACGTGGCAGCACTCCTGGCGGTTGACCGGCACGCGCATGATCTGCTGCTCGGAGCCCATGTCGAGGTGCGCCGGCGTGCTGTCGGTGGCGTCGACGAACTTGAAGCGGCTGAGCTGGAAATAGCCCACGTACGGATCCCACGCGGTCTTGGACGCCGCCACATTCGGCGGGTTGGTGTTCGGCGTGATCTGGGTGACGACGGATCCGTCGCTCAGCTTGACGTCGGTGACCTCCTTCGCCGAGTAGTAGAGGTAGACCCACTTGTTGGTCGCGAAGTCGGCGTCGACCGCCGGGCCGTAGAGCCCGTCCTCGCCCGCGGAGTAGATCTGCTGCGTCATCGGCAGGCTCGGGTCGGCGAAGTTGGCGACGACCGTGGTGACGCCCGTGGTCGAGTCGTGCATGCGCAGCGAGCCGAGGCGGTCCGTCTGCAGAACGCGCCCGTCCGGCAGTTGGTCGAAGCCGATCGGCTCCTGCAGGTTCGGCGGCGAGCCGATCTTCGTCTGCTGGTAGTTGGCCAGCACGGTCGCGCCGCAATCGCTGTAGACCGGGTCGGCCCGGCCCGCGGCCCAGCCGATCGCGCCCTTGAGGTGCTTGGTGAGGTCGGCGTCGAAGCTCGCGGCCGTGTTGCCCAGGCCGGTGTAGAACGAGCGGCCGCCCTGGAAGTCCTTGCACCACGAGACCGGGTGATCGGCGCCCATCGTGCCCCCGGCGATCCCGTCGAGGTCGGCGCCCTGCGGCTGCGGCCCGAACGGGTCCTCGACGACGGTGTCGAGGACGTGTGACACACCGCGGACGTTCTTCGTGAAGTTGTACCAGTTGTCGGTCCGCGACCAGATCTGCGGCAGATCCTTGCTCGCGTCGTGGACGCGGTCGGCGACCTTCACGTCACCCGATTGCACGTCGGTCCTGCCGGACGCACGCGTCCCCAGAATGTCAGTCAGGAACGACCAGGACTCGTCGGTCTCGACCGCCGAGCCGACGCCGACGAAGCCGCCGCCGGCGCGGAAGTAGCTCTCGAAGTTCGCGCGTTGCGTGTCCGTGAGCGGGCTCGCGCGACCCGTGTCCAAGAACACGACCGCGCGGTACTGCGCCAGCTTCTTCTCCGTGAAATGGTCGCCCACGTCAGCGGGCTCGGGCGCCACGACCGTGAAATCACCGGTTCTGGCCGCATCCCGGATCGCGGACAGGCCGGCCGACGACACCGCGTCCTGGGTGCTGCGCACCACGAGCAGCTTGAAGCCGGCGTCTGGTCGTGCGGCCTCGGCGGCAGGCGCGGACGGCTGCAGCAGCTCCGGTGCAGCGACGGGAGCGGGCTCAGCCGCCGTGGGGGCCGCAGCGCTCACCGGCGTCGCGAGGAACGTGAGGAAAGGGGCGATGAGGGCTAAGGCCATCGTGGTCGCGATGCGACGTCTCGGGCGTCGTCCGTCTTCTGGGAGGACTGCGTCGAGCAGCCTGGCCCGCGTTCGATGACGTGGTGGCATGAAAAACCCTTCCTGGCTGAGGGGATGTCAGGCACGGCGCGCCGCCGCGCCTATTGCCACTTGGTGGTAGCGGATATTGCGGTTGCTGGAAGGTGCCGCCTCCAGGTCTGGGGGCCGTCAGCAAGGTGCCGGCCTGGGTAGAGCCGTGATCGTGGTCGAGTCGTCGATGATGTGGTTGATCACCGTGCTCGCCGCGCCACGGGAGGCGGCGCCGAAGCCGAGCGTGGAGGCGACGAATCGGCACTGGGCGGCTGGAGCTGCCACCACGAGCCGTTGCAGCTGATCTTGTGCGTTGGGCAGCAGCCACTGGGCCGGCGAGGCGAAATGGCCTCAGATGACGATCACTCGCGGGTTGAAGAGGTTGGCCAGGATCGAGCCACCGGGTGGCCGACATCGCCAGAGGCCTGGCCTCTGGCGACCGGCGCATGACGATGGCGGTGGCACAGGTCGGCGAGTGGCTCGGGCTTCACCGGGGCAGGTCAGGTGTGGTCATGCCGATGCGGAGTTGATGGACTTCGAGAAGAGCTCCATCATCGCCCT
>NZ_CBDRCM010000108.1:0-6591 GCF_965342435.1 Actinacidiphila sp. bgisy160
CCCCCCCCCCCCTTTCCTCTCCCCCCTCCCCCGCCGCCGCTCAGTTCGCGGCGGCCATGACGGGCAGGACGTTCGCCAGGGACTCGTCGCGCGCGTAGCGGGTCAGCTGCTGCGCGATGAAGGCGAGCGAGGCGGGGGTGAACGCGTCGGTGAAGGCCCCGACGTGCGGGGTGATCAGGACGCCGGGCAGGTACCACAGCGGGTGTCCGCTGGGCAGCGGCTCGGGTGCGGTGACGTCCAGGGCGGCGCGCAGCCGCCCGAGCCCGGCCTCCCGCACCAGCGCCCGCGTGTCGACGAGTTCCCCCCTGGCCACGTTGACCAGGACGGCCCCGTCCTGCATCAGGGCCAGCCGTGAGGCGTCCATCAGGTCGCGGGTCTCGTCGGTGAGGGGCGCGCACAGCACGACGGCGTCGGCGGAGGGCAGCAGCCTGGGCAGGTCCGCGAACCCGTGCACATGCCCGTCCGCCGTGTCGCGCGCGGTGCGGGCGAGCCGGACCACCCGGCAGCCGAACGCGGCGAGCCTGACCGCGACGGCCTTTCCGACCGCGCCCTGACCGACGACCAGGACCTCCTTGCCGGACAGTGTGGGGAAGACGCGGGGCTGCCACTGCCCGAGGGCGTGCCGGCGGAAGAAGTCGTCGAGGCCGCGCTCCGCGGCCAGCAACAGCGTCACCGCCAGCTCGGCCGTGGCGTCGCCGTGCACGCCGTTGGCCGTGGCGACGCGGGTGCCGGAGGGAAGCAGCGCCATGAAGGGGGCGAGGTAGTCGTGGCCGGAGCTGAGGACCTGCAGGACCTCCAGCCGCTCGGTCCGGTGCAGCAGCCGGTCGAGGATCTCGTGCTGCTTGGCCGGTACGGGTGGGACGACGACGAATCGTACGTCCCGGGGGTCGGACGGGAAGGCCGAGAGACCGTCCCAGAAGTGGTACGACAGGCCGTCGGGCAGCGGGCCGGAGAATTCGCCGGACCGATAGGGCAGCCAGACCGCACGGCTTTCTTGCATGATTCGATGTGCTCTTCTGTGGAACCGGAGAACGGGCGTGCCACGCAGGCCGCTCCGGGAGCACCGCCCTTCAGAGCAGGGGCTTTTCCTTCGCGGACGGTCACGTCCGCGGGACCGGAGCATCTGACACCGTTGTCATCACGTGAACCTCCGAAACGCTAGCACATGCCCCGTCAGGGGGTATTGACGGAGGCCGACCGGAAATGGCGGTACGTCCACAAGAGCTGATTCCTTTCCCTGAAAAGGCAAAGGAGAAGTCATGGATCACCCATGAGAGGCGATCAACCACTGGGCACGGGCGGGCCACCAGCGAGCGAGGTGACGGAAGGGCGCAGTGGAACGACGCAGTGGAGCGGCGTGCCGTCCGGCCGCGGCGAGGCATCCCCCCGGCGCCCCGCCGCGGCGCGTCCGGCCCCCGCTCCCCCGTCCCGCGGCGTCCGGTCCGCGCGACACCGCGGGACGGAAGTCACATGGGCGCGGAGATCAGCGCCCAGACGGACTTGCCCGCCTCGTCCGGCGGTGTCCAGCCCCAGGACTCGCTGAGCGAGTCGATGATGTGCAGCCCTCGCCCGGTCTCGGCGAACCAGTCAGGTTCCTTGACCACCGGGATGCCCGTGCCGGGGTCGGCGACCGTACAGAGCACGGACTCGTCGCGGCGGAGCAGGCCCAGCCAGACCGGCCGGCTGGACAACGGTGCGTACGCCGGGTCGTCGAGGCCGTAGCGCACGGCGTTGGTCAGCATCTCCGATACCACGATCGAGGCGGTGTCGACGAGGGCGAGCATCCCCCAACTGCTCAGGGTGGCACGCGTGAACTGCCGTGCGGAACCTGCGGCGTGGAGGTCACCACTCAGGCCGCACGCGGCAAAGCGTGACCCTGAGTCCTCGGTCAGGCCGAAGTCGAGAGGGATCGCCGGATGCGTGGTCATCGGGAACTCCGCAGAGCTGTCGGGCGGGGGGGCGCGTTGCTGTCTGCGCCCACCACTATCCCCGTCGGATCCCTACCGGTGCAAGCACATCTGCAATTACAGTCGTAAGTGCAAGGGTAAGTACATCTGCACGTGCATCTGCATGTGCAGATGGCGTCAAGGAGGCGTAGCCATGCGGGAGTTCGACAACGGCGTGCCGGCCACCGACATCGAGGGCGCGGTCTGGAGGAAGAGCGGCCGGAGCAATCCCAGTGGCAACTGCGTCGAGCTGGCGGTGCTGCCCGGTGGGGGCTTCGCGATGCGCAACTCCCGCCACCCGGGCGGACCTGCGCTCATCTACACGCGCGCGGAGATCGAGGCCTTCCTCGGCGGTGTGAAGGACGGAGACTTCGATGACATGACGGGCTGACAAATCGTCGGCATGCCATAAGATGCGGCTGTATTCGGGCGCGACTCAGTGAGACACTGACTGTCCGCCCAGTCACCACGGGAGCCGGCATGACCGCGACGCGGCCGAGCAACGAACCGTCGATAAGGCAGTACCTGGAGCACCCGCGCGGTGGTCCGACGGTGCTGCGCATCGTGCTCGGCACCCAGCTGCGCAGGCTGAGGGAGTCCCGGGGCGTCACCCGCGAAGCGGCGGGCGACGCGATCCGCGGCTCCCACGCCAAGATCAGCCGTCTCGAACTGGGCCGCGTCGGTTACAAGGAGCGCGATGTCGCCGACCTGCTGACCCTCTACGGCGTGACCGACGAGAACGAGCGCGCGGACTTCCTCAAGCTCGCCCGGCAGGCCAACACGCCGGGCTGGTGGCACCGGTACGCCGACGTGCTGCCCGGCTGGTTCGAAACGCTCGTGGGCCTGGAGGAGGCCGCCTCCGTCATCCGTACGTACGAGGTGCAGTTCGTCCCCGGCCTGCTGCAGACCGAGGAGTACGCCCGCGCGGTGATCCGGCTGGGGCACCCCCGGGCGTCCGGGGTCGAGGTCGAGCGCCGGGTCGCGCTGCGCATGGAGCGCCAGCGTCTGCTGACCGGACCGGAGGCACCGCGGCTGTGGGCCGTCGTGGACGAGGCGGCGCTGCGCCGTCCGCTGGGCGGCGCCGAGGTGATGTCGCGCCAACTGGAGCGGCTGATCGAGGCGGCCGCGATGCCGAACGTGACGCTGCAGGTCGCACCGTTCAGCGTCGGCGGCCTCGCCACGGCGGGCGGACCGGTCACGATCCTGCGCTTCCTGGAGCCCGACCTGCCCGACATCGTCTACCTGGAGCAACTCACCAGCTCGCTGTACCTGGACAAGCAGGACGACGTCGACAACTACCTGGCCGTCATGGACCGCCTCAGCGCCGAGGCCGAGCCCCCGGTCCGGACCCCGGGCATCCTGCGCGACTTCCTCGAGCAGCTGTCGTGAGGTGATGCGGGCCCCGGGGCCGGTCCTGTCGGCCCGGGACCCCGAACACGCTCAGGCCTTGCGGCCGACTCCACCGAACTCGATCCATTCCAGTGTCGCCTGACGGGGCGCCAGGTCGGTGTCGGGGCGCCAGGTGGACACCTCGACCAGCCCCGGCTCCAGGATCTGCAGCCCGTCGAGGAAGTCGTGGACGTCGCTCTCCTGGCGGACCCGGCCCCAGTTGCCCTGGGTGCTGGCGTCCATGAACTCGGTGACGAAGTCGCGCACCGCCTTGTCCTCGCTGACCAGCTGGCACACCACAAGGAAGCTGCCCGGCGCCAGTCGCTCCGCGACCCGCCTGACCAGAGCCGCCGGGTCGTCCTCGTCGGGGATGCAGTGCATCACCGAGACGAACAGCGCGGCGACCGGCTGGCTGAAGTCGATCAGCCGCTCCACTTCGGGGTGGCCGAAGATGCCGTCGGTGTCACGGAAGTCGGCCTGGATGACGGCCGTGTTCTCGTTCTCCTCCAGCAGCGCCCGGCCGTGCGCCAGCACGATCGGGTCGTTGTCGACGTAGACGACGCGCGCGGCAGGGTCGACGCGCTGGGCGACCTGATGGACGTTGTCCTGCGTCGGCAGGCCTGAACCGTGGTCCAGGAACTGGCGTATCCCGTACTCGCGGGCGAGCACACCCACCACGCGCTGCAGGAACCTGCGGTTGTTGACGGCGAGTTCCTTGGTGCTGGGGACGACCTTGAGCAGCTCCTCGGAGGCCTCGCGGTCGACGGCGTAGTTGTCCTTGCCGCCGAGCAGGAAGTCGTACATCCGGGCGACACTGGGAATCCCGGTGTCGATCGCGGTCGGCAGCGGCTCTCGCTCCTGGCTCATCCGGCCCCTCACAGTCCTGCCCACGCCTGGACGCGGGGTGATCGCGGAAGTTCCATTCTAGGCTCAAGTCACCTTGTTGCCCTGCGGTTTCACCCAAGGGAAGGGAATTGATCGCCAATACGTTTGACTCCCGGAGCCCCATCAGCAACCGATTGACCGGACTTGTCCTCCGCACTTCCGTGCACCGCCTGTACGCTGAGGCGGTCCGGCCACCCTGAAGGAACGGGACTGACCCATGGAGCTCGTCTTCGCCGGCCGTGTGATCGAGTGGCGCGGGCCCTCGCCGTACTACTTCGCGACCGTGCCGGACGAGGAGTCCACCCACATCCGCGAAGTGGCCGCGATGGCCACGTACGGCTGGGGAGTCGTCCCCGTCGAGGCCCGCATCGGCGACACCAGCTTCACGACGTCGCTCTTCCCCAAGGACGGCGGTTACCTGTTGCCGCTGAAGGCCGCCGTACGCGGACCCCAGGGCATCACGGCCGGGGACGACGTGACCGTGGAGATGACGGTCCGCCTCTGACGGCGACGCGTCGCGCGGCACAACCGAGTTGCGCACGGGCGGAACGCCGGTGCGCCGCGAACATGGACAACGTCCCAGGTGAAGCTCCCCCTTGATCGTGGACACCTGGAGACTGGGATCTTGAGGTTCCAGAGGAAGTAGCACCAGGTGGGAAGCAAGTACACGAAGCGGTACACCGAGGAGTTCAAGCGGGACGCGATCGCGCTCGTCGATTCCTCGGGTAAGACGGTCACCGCCGTCGCCCGGGAACTCGGGATCAGCTCCGAGTCCCTGCGCGGCTGGTACCGCCGGGCGAAGGCGGACCGGGGCTCGGGCGAGTCCGGTGAGCTGACCAGCGCCGAGCGTGAGGAGCTCAAGCGGCTGCGCAAGGAGGTTCGTGAGCAGCAGCAGACGATCGAGATCCTGAAAAAAGCGACCCTCGCCACCCGGCAACACCTCCAGCAACCGTTCTACCTGGGATGTTGCACCGACCCCTTGATCCCACCACGGCCTTCTTCGCGAAGGAGAACGACCGGTGAGCGAGCTGTACCGGTTGATCCATGCGGAGAAGGCGAATTATCCGATCATTCTGCTGTGCCGGGTCCTGCGCGTGGCCCGTTCCTCCTACTACGCCTGGTGCGAGGGCGAGGCCGCCCGCTGTGCCAGACAGGCCGCCGACGACGCGCTCGCACACGAGATCACCGTGCTGCACATCGCTTCCCGGCACACCTACGGTGTCCCGCGTATCCACGCAGAACTGCGCCGCCTGGGCCGGCGGGTGAACCGCAAGCGCGTCGCCCGCGTGATGCGTGAGCGCGACATCCGCGGTGTCACCCGGCGCAGACGGCGTTCGCTGACCCGGCCGGACGCGAAGGCGAAGCCGGCCCCGGACCTGATCGGCCGCGACTTCCACGCCGAGCGCCCCGTGACCAAGCAGGTCGGCGACATCACCTGCCTGCCCACCGCCGAGGGCTGGCTCTACCTCGCCTGTTGGCTGGACCTGGCCACCCGCGAGGTCGTCGGCTACGCCATGGCCGACCACCACCGCGCCGAGCTCGTCGTCGACGCTCTCGACATGGCCCACGGCCGAGGCGGACTCGAGCCTGGCTGCGTCATCCACAGCGATAGTGAGTATGTGAAGTGCCGGATGTCCCGGGCCTCTTGACCCGCACAGCGATGGACGCGCCAGGATGACGGTGCCGGGATGCTCTCGCGGCCTCCTGACCCGCACTCCGATCGACGGCGCTGTCCTTCCTCGGACTTGTCGGTGGCCCGGGAACATCCCGGCGAGGCGCTCGCCTCGCCGACGGGAGTGACTGGCGGTGGCGCGGGTCTGGTGGACGGCTCGCCAATGGTGCTGTCGCAGGTGGTGTTCGGGTTGATGGTGGGGGACGAGGGCGGTCGCGGCAAGCACGGTGGCGAGGGCTGGGACGGTCAGGCGGATCAGCGGCAGAAGCTCCCTTCCTCCGGCTGCGTGGCTATTCCCACGTCGTCGGCCTGCTCGGCACTCTGGGGCGGCGGGGCGTCCGGTTCGGGGTCGGGATGGTGGGCGCGTCGGACGGTGAGAAAGGCCAGGGCGAGCATCGCGCAGGTGACGTGGCGGTGCCAGGAGTTCCAGCGGCGGACCTGGTACTGACCCAGCCCGGTGATCTGCTTGGCCGACTCGTTGTTCTCCTCGATCTTCCACCTCACGCCGGCCCGGCGTACGGCCTCGGGTAGCGCGGCTTCGCGCCGGTGGTGGACGAGGAAGTAGGCATACTCGAAGTCGATGACACCGCCCGCGAGTTGTTTCTTGTCGGTGGAGCGGCGGATCAGGAGATGGTGGGCGAATCCCTCAGCGGGCTCTTGGCTGGGCAGGGTCACCTCGAACCAGGTCCAGTCGTAGTA
>NZ_CBDRCM010000109.1:0-6490 GCF_965342435.1 Actinacidiphila sp. bgisy160
AGCTCGTGCAGCGGCCGAACGGGGCCATCATCGGGGAGGTCGTAGGTGGCGATCGCAGCGGAGATGTCCGAGAGCGCCGCCCGCACACGACTATTGGCCCTGCCGCCCCCGTCGGCTGACAGCCGGGATGGGTCGAGAGCGAGAGCGGCGGCGATGGCATTCAGCGCGTCCTCGCTCGGTAGCCGGGCACCACGCTCGATCTTCTGGATCATGCTCGGTGACAGCGACGCTGCCCGGGCAAGATCGCCTTGCCTCATGCGACGGGAACGACGGGCGGTTGCGATGCGCTTGCCTACATCGCCCGCGCTGTCTCCGGGCACAGTGGTCTCCGATCCTCCTGGATGTACGGAGGGTATCGCGCGTCTGACCCAGGGTGAGGAATCTGGTGTTACCTCGTCAGCGTATCGACCAGCTCTGTAAGGGAGTTGATGCGCCAGTCCGCCGCAGCCGCAACTTCTGGACTGTCGGCCCACAGATATCCCCACGGGCCGCGTCGAAGGTGTGCTGCCCGCAATCCGGCTGCGCGGACTGGGAAGACATCGTTGGCGGGGTGATCGCCCACGTACACGATCTCTTCAGGGGTGCAGTCGGCCGTCTCGACGAGCCGCTCGAAGAAGGCGGCCTCGGGCTTAGCCACACCCCAATCGCCGCTCGTCGCGATGACGTCTGCGGGCAGGTCGAGCGCGCGCAACAACTCGCCTGCTCTGCGGGTCTGATTGCCCGCGATAATGACTCGGAACCCGGCCGCCAGAAGCCTGGACAGGGCTGGGCGGACATCCTCGTACAGGTCATGCTCGTCGAGCTGTTCCCCGTAACCGGCGCGCTCCCGCGCCGCGTACTCGACGGAAACCTCCAGACCGGGCCGCACCAGTCGCAGAGCGTCGGCGTTGTCGCGTCCTTGAGCTACGACGGATCCGACAAGGGCGGACATGGTGTGCCGGGGTACTCCCAGCCAGTCCGCCCAAGAAGCCCAGCCGCGGTCGTCTCGGATCAGGGTCTCACCGACGTCGAACGCTACTGCGCGAATCATGCACGGCATTCTACGGGGCCACCTCAGGAGCGTGATGAGCAGCCAGCTGTGCACGCGTGTGGTTGAAGGGAGGCGCGCACAGCACCCGCGGGCGACGACTGGTCCGAGAGAGAGGGATCTGGAGAGAACGCATGAATGATTGAACGAACTGTTGTGCGACTTGAAGGGGTCGGGAGGGTGACTTCCCCGGCTTGGTCGTCCATGTTGTGGCGTGTCGACGGTCATCGTCTGCGGTCATGCGCTCGACGAACAACTCCTTCGCTGACGATGGTTGCGCCTGGGACGGCAGCCGCAAGAATTACCGGCCGCGCCGGTCTCTGCGCATTGCCGAGGACAGTCCGAGCCGGCTGCTGCGTACCGCTCAGGGCGCCCGGTGTGATTTCTGTGGGAATCCCGTTGAGTGGTACCAGCGCCCGGGCAGTACTGCTGTTCCGCTGCATCCCGTAGAGCTGCCCGCAGGGTCGGTGCCGCCGGGGGAGCGCTGGCACGTTTCTTCCGGTGTCGCTCATGCTTGCCATGACGGGAGCGCGTGGTGCCGGGTGCGGCACCGGGCCCTGTGCCCCGCATCCCCAGTGGGCAACCGCAGCCCGCTTCTGGAGGAGATGTGCCGGGCCCTCGCGCTGAACTCCCGCCGCCTGCAAGATGCCGGCCTCTTCACACCCCGGCCCGAGCAGCCACCCCAGGCCGCGCGGGATGTGCCTGTCCGGCCGGTCGTGCGCATCATCGGCGCGCGCTATCTGGCCCCCGGTCCTGTCGAGGAACTCCAGTGTGTGGCCCGGACCCGCGCCCGCCGTCGCTGCTCCCTACCTGTCCTGGACCCCGAGGCCCTGCCCGGCACGTGGCGGCTCGAGCTCGTCGATCCGCTCCTTCGCCCCGGCGACGGGCACCTGCCGGCCGACCCGGAGGTGATGGCCCTGTACGACCTCACGGGCTTGCCGTACGCCGAACAGATGCGCTGGCGCGCCCAGCGCTGTACCGCTCACGTCACTGTTCGCGGTGCTGCGGACAGCGCTCTGGTTGCCTGGGAGCCCTTTGACCCAGTCCGCCACCGCCTGTACATCCGCGACCAGCTTCCCAACCCGTCGCCTGCATCGGGCCGTGGTCTGGGGTGAGCCCGCTGCCCTCGAGTTGCCGTTCCGCTCGGCTGCCCGCCCGCGTGGGCCCGGCGGCCGCTACGGCCACGCCCCTGCCGCAGCTCTCGCTGCGGCGGTTTCGCTGCCCCTGTCCTGGCCGTTTCGGAGGCCCCTGGTGTCCAAGACCTTGGTCGGTACTCCCGACCCTGACCAGCCCCTGCCCGGTCCTGCCTTGTCCGATGAGCATGCCGAGCGCGTGGTCCTGGCCGCGTTGCTCCGCCACCCGCAGCTGGTCCCGTACTTGATGGCGGTCTTGCACCCGGCGCACTTCAGCGGCCCGGCCTTCCGGGAGGTCTTCCTTTCTGCGGCCGCCATCCATCACCACAAGGAGCCCTGTACTCCGGCGGCCGTCACGGCCGAGCTCGCCCGGCGGCAGCGAACGAGCAGGGCCGCCTTCCTCGAGCCGGCCAAGGACCTGGTTACCGATCTTGTCCGTGCCGCGGTACCGGCGGAGCCGGTAGTAGTGCACTACGCGGCGATCGTCCGGGACCTGGCCGACCTGCGCCGCCATACGACCGCGCACCCCGAGGGGCTGCCGCCGGTGCCGATGCGCGGCTTCCTCATTGACGACGACACCACCTGACCACCCCTGCGCGCCCCCGACCGCGCTCTCACAGATCGACGATGCTCGACGATGCTGCAGCCCACCGACGAACAAGTCCTGGCCGCCGACGCTTTCGCCACCGGGGATCACCTGGTGATCCAGGCCGGAGCCGGTACCGGTAAGACCACCACGCTCACCCAGCTCGCCGCCGGCACCTCCCGGCGCGGCTTGTATGTGGCGTTCAACCGGGCCATCGCGCAGGACGCCGCCTCGCGTTTCCCCGGCACGGTGCTGTGCAAGACCGCGCACGCCCTGGCCTACGCCGCCATCGGTCACCGCTACCAGGCCCGCCTGAACGGACCCCGCCTTCCGGGGAGGCACACCGCCGATGCTCTGGGTATCACCAAGCCCATGCGGATCGGCGACCGAACCGTGTGGCCGGCCACGCTGACCTCCACGGCCCAGCGCACCGTGACCCGCTTCTGCCACTCCGCCGACCCGGTCATCGAACGCCACCACGTGCCGCCGCTGCGTGGCCTGGACACCGAGGATCTGCACGCCGAGCTCGCCCGCCGCGTCCTGCCTTACGCCCGCGCTGCCTGGGCGGACCTGCAGCACCCCGACACCGGCGCGGTCCGCTTCGAACACGACCACTACCTGAAACTGTGGGCCCTGTCCGACCCGAAACTGCGCACCGACTTCGTGCTCCTGGACGAGGCCCAGGACACCAACCCCGTCCTCGAGCAGGTCCTGCTCAACCAGCGCGGCCACGCCCAGCTGGTTATGGTCGGCGACTCGGCGCAGGCCATCTACGGCTGGCGCGGTGCCAAGGACGTCATGACCGGCTTCGACGGCACCGCGCTGTCGTTGACCCGGTCCTTCCGCTTCGGGCCTCTTCTGGCTTTGGAGGCGAACCGGTGGCTGGCGATCGCCGACGCTCCGATCCGTCTGGAAGGCAGCCAGGCGATCCCCACCGAGGTCGGCAAGGTGACGAAGCCGGACGCGGTGCTGTGCCGGAGCAACATCGGAGCCATGGCCCAAGTCCTGCGCTTCCTCGCAGGCGGCCGCAGGGTTGCGCTGGTCGGGGGAGGCCAGGCCCTGCGCGCTCTGGCGCTGGCCGCCCGGGACTTGCAGGACGGACGCCGGACCTCCCACCCCGAGCTGGTGCTGTTCACCTCCTGGGGCCAGCTGCAGGACTACGCCGAGCACGATCCCGCCGGCAGTGACCTGCAGCCCTTGGTCGACCTCGTCGACTTTCACGGCACGGACGCCGTCCTGGCCGCGGTCAACCGTCTTGACCGGGAAGAGAACGCGCAGGTGACGGTATCCACTGCGCACAAGGCCAAGGGCCGCGAATGGCCCCAGGTTGAGATCGCAGACGACTTCCACCCACCCAAGGACAGCGACGAACAAGACGAGCACGGGAACCCGCTGCCCGGGCCGATCGATGATGCCGACGCACGCCTCGCCTACGTCGCTGTCACCCGCGCCCGCCACCGCCTCGACCTCGGCGGGCTGACCTGGATCAACGACCACCCCGACGGAAACCCGTAGTGCAGTGCGGCGGGTGGTGAAGAGCGGTCCGCCACGGGGATGGCAAACGCGAGAGGGCTGCCTTTCAGCATTGCGGCTCGCATTGCGCCGTGCAGTCGTGCTGCGCCGGCAGCCCCCGGGACGTCCGGCGCCGCGCGTGGTGTGGTGGGCTAGAGGGTGAGGCGTGCGAGGGCGTGGTAGGCGGTGACGAGGGCTTTGTCGAGGTCGGTTTGGGTGATGGGGCCGAGGTGGGGGTGGGCGCACACGGTCCGGGTGTGGTGGAGGTGGGGGTCAGCAGCCGGATGGGCAGGCGGGTGTGCTGGTGGAGGTAGGTGATGGGGCGTTGGGCGGCCGGGGTGTGCAGGCGCAAGCGGTCCCACGCGGCGAGGACGCGCAGGGCGTCGCGGGGGTTGAGCTGCTCCAGCCAGGCGTCGTCGAAGGGGTTCACGGGGTCCTCCGGGCAGGGACGGGCAGGGCCGCTTCGGGCGGCTGCCGGTTTGAGGGGATGACCCATTGCACTCGTGAACCGCGGACGTTTCCGCTGGTCAGAAGGTTATGAAAGACCTTCGAAGGCTGCTGGAACCCATCGAAGGACGCCGGGTTCCAGTGGAGGGCCTGCCGGACTACGCTGACGCCGCTGATCGAAATAACAGGGGGCGCGATGAGCGGGCAGGGAGATCTTCACGACGATCCGGTGGAGGACCTCGCCCGGTGGCTGAGGAGCTTGCGCAACAAGCGGGGGGCTCCGAGTCTGCAGACCATCGTCGGCCAGGTCCGCGACAACGATCCGACATCGTCGCTGGTGATCAGCACGCTGAGTAACGCGTTCAACGGGCGTGCCTTACCGCAGTACGAGACGGTCATCGCGATCGCCCGGGCGCTGGGCGGGCCACAGGCGGCCGCCGATGCCGAAGACCGTTACGCCGACGCCCGCACGCGACGTGATGATCTGACCCGAGCCCGCCGCCACACCACCGCCGGCCGTGACGTCAGACCTGACACGTTGGAAGGCAGCGGTACAGCGGAGCCAGACCTTACGGATGAGGTGGCCGCAGACCCCGACGACGGGCAGTCGCAGCCCGCAGCGGAAGAATCTCGCTCTGATGTGGTGCCCGATGGGGCGCAGGGGGCTGCGGAATCCGAAGTGGCTGGCCCAGCCTCCACCGGCTACGAACCACCTACCCAGCCCGCGCGCCAACTGCAGCCGCAGCGGGCCGGCCGGCCATGGGGTCGGCGGCGGGCGGTGGTGTGGACCGCGGCGGTCGCCGCGGTCGTCGCACTCGCCGTCACGCTGACATTTGTATTGACGGGCAGTCATCCCACGGACCAGGCAGGCCACGGTGCCCGTTCGGGCACGCCGTCGGCAAAGTCCTCAATGCAGGCGGCCGGGGGCTCGAAGAGCACGGCCAAAGCCGAGCAACCGTTGATCCAGGGCGGATGGCGGCCATCCCCATGTGGCTACACATGGGCTGCGAAGGGCGAGGCATCAGGTGACAGCCATGACACCCACATCGCGCCGCGCTCGTCGCTTCAGATCACCGCACAGGCATCGTCACATGCCGCGGTGTTGCTGATGGGGCTGCGTCTGGTGAACGTCAAACGCCTGCCGATGCCCAACGGCGGGACGTACTCCAGCTATGGCCAGTGCGGCGGGGACCAGGCCACCCGCTCCTACCGCGCGGTGCTGGACTCCCGCCCTCCAACAATTTCCAGCGTCGCCGCAGGGGACTTCGAGGCCACGATTCCGCCGGTGCCGCCACGCTACAAGATCAGTGACACCGACCCCGAGGTCTTCGAAGTCTTCATCACCAACACCACGTGTTTGTGTAACTTTTCCATCGCGGTGGACTGGGTGGCCGCGGGCAAGCCCGGAACTACCCTCGTCGACAACGATGGCAAGGGCTTCACCACGGTGCCCGACACCATCCCCGGCGCCCGTTGGGCCGTCCACAACTGACGAGCCGGGGGCTGTCGTTCACCGGGCGCTGTTAGTACTCCAGCAGGACTTCGACGTTTTGCCTGATCAGAAGGCTGCGCAGTGAGTGTAGTGGGGCTGGTGCCCGTCAGGGGCGGTCTTCTTGGGACCGCCCCTCGATCGTGTGCAGCCGGCGTTGGTCATGACAGCGGCGAGGGCAGCCTCCCGCCGTGATCAACGAGCCTGCAGCCGAGAACTGGGACCGCGAACTCGAAGACCTCTTCCTCCGCGTCGGCCACCGCTTCAGCCGCGTGGAGCCACGCCGACGAATGCGC
>NZ_CBDRCM010000110.1:0-6167 GCF_965342435.1 Actinacidiphila sp. bgisy160
GCTATCTCAGTCATGGCGCGCAGCATAGCCAAAGCGGGAGAAAGAGCAACAAAACCATTGGAGTCGGCGGCTGCCAGGCCTCGCATGGCCCCGCCGGAGAATCCGTGAGCGGGGCGGGGCTGGGATGAACGGGTTCGTACTTCTGCGCCTGCGCGCGCACCGTCTCCTGATCGGCGCCGCGGTCCTGTCCGTGCTCCTCACCACCTGCGCCGTGACGGCCCTCGCGGCGTTCAGCGACGCTGTCGGCGAGGCCGGCATCCGGCTCGCGCTCCAGGAGCAGTCCGCCGCCAGGACGCTGATCGAGGTGACAGCCGACGTGGAGGGCGAGGACCGCGCGGCCCTCGACCACGCCGTGCGCGCGGCGGTCGCCGGGGCGTACGACGGTCTGCCGGTCGTGGTGAAGACGGTCACCCGCTCGCGGTCGTACGGGCTGCCGGAGGCGCTGCGGTCATCAGGTCCGGCGCGCGGCGACGACTCGGACCTGACGTTTCTGTCCACGCTGGACCGTGCCCACGTGAGCATGGTGGACGGCGTCTTCCCGGGCAGGCCCACCTCCGGGGGGCCGCTTCCCGTCGCGCTGCCGGAGGCGGCGGCGGCGGCGCTGAAGATCCGCACCGGGCGGCTCGTGACCCTGTCGGACCGGCTCCGCGGTTCCACACTCAGGGTCCGGGTGACGGGGATCTTCCGGCCGGTCGATCCAACGGCGCCGTACTGGCGTGTCGACCCGACAGCGGGACGGGGCGTTCGGACGCTGTCGTTCACCACGTACGGGCCCATGCTCGTCGACCCGCGGGTCTTCGCGTCCGGGGCCGTCCCTGCCGCGGAGATGGCCTGGCAGGCGCACGCTGACTTCTCGGCGATCACGACGGCGCGCTTCGCCCGCGTGAGCGCCGGAGTCCGTGCGGCGACACAGCGTCTGGAACACATGTCGGCCGATGGCTCGATCGCGGCGAGCAGCGAATTGCCCGGACTGCTCCAGGAGTTGCGCAGATCACTTCTGGTCTCTCGGTCGACCCTGCTGATCAGCGCCTCGCAGCTGACACTGCTGGCCGCGTTGTCGCTGCTGCTGGTCGCCCGGATGCTCACGGCGGAACGCGCCGAGGAGACCGCGCAACTGCGGGCCCGGGGTGGCTCACGCAGCCGGGTGGCCGGCCTGGCGGCCACCGAAAGCCTGCTGCTGGTCGTACCGGCCGCGGTGCTGGCCCCGTTCCTGAACCGGCCACTCATGGAGCTGTTGTCCGGGTACGGCGAGCTGGGCCGGACGGGAGTACGACTGGAGGCGCAGCCGGCGACCGCTTGGGGCGTGGCGGCGCTGACAGCCTTGGTGTGCGGGTTGTCCCTTGTCGTGCCCGCGTTGAGAGGACCGGGCTCCTACGCTGGTGAGCAGGCGGCGCGGAGACGGCAGCGCGCACTTCCGGGAGCCGTGCGGGCCGGTGCCGACGTCGGGCTCGGGGTCGTGGCGGTACTCGCGTACTGGCAGTTGTCGCGCAGAGGAGCGACGACGGGGGCGCTGACCACCGACACCGCCGGCGAACTGGGACTCGACCCGGTGCTGGTCGTCGCCCCGGCGATCTGCCTGCTGGCAGGCGCGGTGCTCGCCCTGCGTCTTCTGCCGCTTGCCGCACGGCTCGGAGAACGCCGGGCGGCAAGGGGCCGGGGCCTGTCGGCGTCGCTGGTGGGGTGGCAGCTGGCACGCCGGCCCGACCGGGGGACGTCCCCGGTCCTGCTGCTCGTCCTCGCCCTGTCGATCAGTATGTTCGCGATCGGCGAGAACAGCAGTTGGATCTCCTCGCAGAAGGACCAGGCCGACTTCGCCGTGGGTTCCGACATCCGCGTCACCGGCTCCACGACACCGCCGCTCGGGCAGGGTGGCGTGTACGACCATCTGGCCGGGGTCGCGGCGGTGACACCGTCCTCCCGCACCCAGGTGGCCCTGCCCCGTGAGAGGACGGCCACGGTACTCGCCATGGACACCACGGCGGCGGCCGGGATCATGCGGCTGCGGGGGGACCTGGCGGAACGCCCCCTGGCGGAGACCCTGCGGACGCTGCGTCCCGCGGACGACAGCCGTGCGCGTGACGCCGGGTTCGCGGTGCCGCCCGGTACGGACCGTGTGCGGTTCGCCGTCCGGCTGGAGTCCCGGGACTCCCACGGCCGGGTGAAGCCGAGCAGGGTCGCCGATCGGCTCTGGGCGACCTTCACGGACCGCTACGGGGTGCTGTACACCTTCCATCTCGGCGAAGTGACCGCCGACGGCCGGGCGCACACCCTGTACGCGAATCTGGGCGCCGAGACGGGCCGGGCGCGTGGCGCGGGGCCCGCCGGACCTGTGCGGATCACCTCCCTGAAAGCCGAATACGTCATGCCCCAGTCCGGCGCGCGTCACCGTCTGACGATCGGCACGGTGGACACCGTCGACGGCGAGGGCGGAGTCAGGCACCTCGTGCCGCAGGCCGGCACGACATGGACATCCCAGATCCGCCAGTTCATGGACCTCAGCGATGTCAGGGGGAGCCACAAGGCCGGCTCGCCCGGACAGACTCCCAGGTCCGGCCGGGACACGCTCCTCGCCGTCGACTACGACACAGGTGCGAACTCCGAGCCGTTCCTGTCGTACGCCGCGTCGGTCACGGTGTCCGCGGTCCCGCCGGCTCCCGACACGGTGCCCGCGGCCGCCACCGAAGCCTTCTTGAGGGCCACCAACGCCAAGGTCGGCAGCAAGGTGCTCCTGGACATGGGGGCGACGAAGCTCAGCGTCCGCATCTCGGCGACCCTGAAGGCCCTGCCCACCACCGCGGCTGGGTCTGTTGCCAGTGACGGGGGCGCGGTGCTCCTCGACCTGCGCACCGCGAGCCGGGTCCTGAGCGCCATGGATCTGCCGGGTCTGGAGCCGGACGAATGGTGGGTGGCCGTACGGCCCGACGCGTCCGGCCGGGTCGCAAGCGCACTTCGCGACCGCGGCGACATCTCCTCCGTCATCGTCCGCGCGGAGCAGCGGGCCGAGTTCCAGGACGACCCCCTTGGTGCGGGACCTGTGTCCGCACTGCCCGCGGCCGTGCTCGCCGCGGTCGTACTCGCCCTGGTCGGCTTCGGCGTGTCCGCCATCGGCGCGGTGCGGGAACGGCTGCAGGACCTCGCCAGACTCCACGCGCTGGGAGCCTCGCGTCGGTCGCTGATCCGGGTGGTGGCTGCCGAGCAGGGGATCCTGGTGCTCATTGCGGCGGGCAGTGGCGCGTTGCTCGGCAGCTGGCTCACCAAAATGGTCGTTCCGTCGATCGTGTTGACGACCCGGGCGGAGAGCCCGGTGCCCGGCGTCCTGGTCGAGCTTCCTTCCCGCCCGGTCGGCGCGCTGTTGCTCCTGGTGACAGCCGTGTCCTTGCTGATCGTCGTGTTGATGGCGGGGCGGTTCGCCGACCCGGCTCGGGCTCTTCGAGGCCAGGGGGAGCGATGACCCTGTGCGTGGAAGCGGACGTGGGCCCGCGGCGCCGCGGGGCTCGGCACGCCGCGTGGGCCCTGGCCATCGCGAGCTCACGCGTGCGTGCGCGGGCGCGGTGAGCGCGCCGGTCACGACCACGCGACGGACATCCGGACGCGAGCTGCGGAAGAACCCCAGGCCTTGAAGCTCACGTGTGTGCGAGGTGTGTGTCCCCAGCAGCACCAGGGCGCTTCTCAAGGGCCTTCGACTCCCTATCCGGCAAGGCCGGTGGACCCTTTGAAGGAAACCGATGACCAAGTCCCACGTTCCGCGCGGCGGCGACGTGTCCCTGATCCGCTCCCGGCTGCGGACCGCTCCAGGTGCGGCTCTGGCCATGGCCGTTCTGGTGTTGGGGACCGCCTTCGTGACGGCGATCCTGCCAGGCGCCGTCCAGGCGTACGAGAACGAGGCGCTGCGGCAGAGGCTGTCCCAGGCGTCGGTGGCCGGACGCAGTGTCAGCACCTCGTTCACCGTGGGATGGCAAGGGGTGGGCCTCGTCGCCCCCGCTTCGCTGAAGAGCGACGAGGAAGCCCTCCGGGGCGTTCTCCGGCCTCCGCTGTCCTCCGTCCTCAGGACGCGGGACATGATCAGCGGTCTGCGGTCCGTGACACCCTTCGCGGCCGGCGACAGGGCACTGCCCCGGCCCACGGGGACCGTGGACCCGCAGAGCACCGTGGTCGCCCAATCCGGCCTGACCACTCATGCCCGGCTGGCCGACGGCCGGTTCTACCGCCGATTGAGCGATCCCCACCGCGTCGAGGCAGTGGTCACGGACCGTACCGCCGACACCATGGGACTGCACGCCGGATCAGAACTTCATCTGCGTGACTCACTCGGCTCGGAGCTGATGGTCGGGATCACCGGGATCATCCGCCCTGTTCGGCCGGAGGCGCCCTATTGGAACGCAGAACAGGATCTGCGCGCGCCGAAGCTGAACAGCCGGGCCGGCCCCCGGGGCGGCGACCCCGAGCAGTACTGGCACTTCACGGTGTTCATCCCTCCCGAGGACGCGTCGGGGCTGACCGCGTTCGGCGACGGAGCCACCGTCTACTTCCACCTCCCGGCGGACGCCGGCCTCGTGAGGGTGCGCGACGTCCCAGCGCTGCGCGACCAGCTCGACTCGCTCATGACCGGGCCTGACGCGGCGGAACTGCGCGACACCCGGCCCCACATGGGGGAGATCGCCGAGGACGGCCTGTCGGCGCTGCTGGGTTCCTTCGACGAGCAACGCATGGCGGCCGAACCCCTGGTCCTCGTCGCGACGGTCGGTGTGGCGGCAGTCGCCGGGATCGTCCTCCTGATGGCCGCGGCCCTGCTGGTCGATCGCCGGCGCTCCGAGCTCTCGTTGCTGCGGGCCCGGGGCATCAGCCTGTCGGCGCTCGCCGGCCGGCTGCTGGCCGAGAGCGCGCTGCCGGCGATTCCCAGTGCCGCGGCCGGCGTGCTGCTCGCGCTGACCGTCGTGCCGGCGGAGAACCGCGGGTTGCCGACACTGCTGGGGGCCCTGGTCGGGGCCTTCGCCTGGCTGGCCCCGCCGCTGCGTGCGGTGGCCGTTTCCGCGCGTCCCATGCCCGACCGGCGCGCCGACCTCACGGAGGCACGGCCCACACGGCGGCGCGTCGTGGCGGAGCTGACCGTCACGGTGATCGTGGTCGGTTCGGTGGTGGCGCTGCGGCAACGCGGAACGGCGGACGGCGCCGCGGATGTGCTGACCGCCGCGGCGCCCGTGCTGGTGGCTGTGGTCGCCGCGCTGGTGCTGCTGCGGCTGTACCCCTGGCCGTTGCGGCTGCTGGCGCGGCCTTTCGCGCGGCTCGACGGTGCGGTGCTGCACCTGGGCCTGGCGCGGGCCGGTCGAGCCCCGTCGATGTCGGCTCTGCCGCTCATGGCGCTGCTGGTGGCGCTCGCGCTCACCTCCTTCGGTGGGTCCGTCCTCGCCGGTGTCGAGACGGGCCGCGACAGGGCCGCCCTGCGGGCGGTCGGCGCCGACGCACGCGTCGACTCGTCGACCGGGCTGCCCGCCGCCCTGGAGTCACGAGTACGCGAGGTCCACGGCGTGCGGGATACGTCGGCGGTGCGGATCGAGAGGGGCTTGTCGACTTCGTCCGGTGTGAGGTACAGCCTGGTCATCGCGGATCCCGCACAGTACGGACGCGTGGTGTCGAGCACCGGCACGGGCGCTTCGTTCCCGTCGCTTGCCCGCCGCGGCCGGGAGCCCTTGCCGGCGGTGGTCTCGCCGGGTCTTGCTCGTGCCTTCAAGCAGGGCGTGATGAATGTGCGTTCTTCCGCGGGCCGGACCCCGGTACGGGCCGTCGCCACCCGGGACGCCACACCGGCCCTGGGTACCGGCGAGTTCGTCGTCGTCTCCGCGACGGACATGGCACGCGAGCACCCCCGGGCGGCCCGGCGACTTTCGGCTCCCACGACCCTGCTCGTCACAGGATCGGACCTGCGGGGTCCGCAATTGCGTGCCGTCGTGCGGCAGGCCTCGCAGCCCGCGCAGGTCACGCTCCGGTCAGAGGAGCGGGCGTCCTACGGCGTCTCAGCCCTGCAGTCCGGTGCTCAACACGTCTACCAGGCCGCGATCGCCACCAGCGCCGGCTACGGCGTACTGGCCTTGCTGCTGTCGCTGCTGCACAGCGCGCCGCAGCGCAAGGCGCTGCTGGCGCGGCTGCGGACGATGGGCATGACGGGCCGC
>NZ_CBDRCM010000111.1:0-5802 GCF_965342435.1 Actinacidiphila sp. bgisy160
CCCCCCCCCCCCCCCCCCCCCCCCCCCCCCCCCCCCCCCCCCCCCCCCCCCCCCCCCCCCCCCAGGACCGTATGCAGCGATCGCAGATATGTCAATGGTGTTAACAAATCGCCGACCAGCGATTTTCGAGGCCTTACGGCCGCCCAACAGCTGGGCGACATGCGACGAACGCCCGGAGTGACGCCATGCGGACACAGTGGCGTTCGCCGCTGAGCGGAAGCGCTTGGCAGCGACGCGGATTCACACCTCCCGAATTCTGCGGGGGTTTTCCTTTGGTGCAGCATTCGTATCATTTGCCTCTTGCATCACGTTTGCCTCGTCGGTCTCTGCGGCCACGCGGAATTCAGGACGGGACGAGCCCCGCCGCAGACTCAACCAGCTTGCTTCAAAGGCTTGTTAGGCATGCGCTGACGCAACGGAGCCTCCGCGGCACGCACGGTTGAAAGGTCGTCACACTAGAGCAAAAGACACCAATATGCACTTTTTGCCGGATCCCTTTGACGGGCGGCGCACAACGCGCCTACCGTGCATATAGGGACGTCTTCAACTACAGACACCTGTTCCGGCGTTCCACGTCCGTGAGGTGCGTCCGCGCCCTGACGTCCGCACCCCCATCCGCGCCGGGATCATGCGCACGATCCGGCGCGCCGGCGGTCGGCCCCGCGCAGACCGCGACCCGAAGTCCAGATCCCCGAAGGGGGAGTCATGCGCACGCTTACCATCCGCAGGATCGCTGCCGCCGCTGTGGTGGCGCCCCTGCTCGCCTTCGCCGGAGCCACCGCGGCCAGCGCGGCGACGCCACAGACAGCCGCACCCGCCACTGCGCAGTCCGTCGTCGACCACGGCGGCGGCTGGGGCGGCGGACACGGCGGCTGGGGTGGCCACGGCGGCTGGGGCTGGGGGAACGGCTACGGCTGGGGCGGCTGGGGCGGCTACGGCGGCTACTACGGCGGCTTCTACCCCGGCTTCTACGGCTTCTACGGCTTCTACCGCTGAGGTCGCGCGGCAGGTTTCCTGCCGGCCCGCCCGGTGATCGCAGTGGATCGGGAGCGGCGGCCAGGGCCGTCCGGCCTTACGGCCGCCCCGCCCCGGCAGGGACCGCCGAGAAGCCCGGACCATCACCAACGGCCCCCGCGACGCGGGGGCCGGAGTCGTGTCCCACGCCTTCCCGGAGCAGGGTTCCGCAAGCCCGCGCGGCGGCGGCCGCGCCTGCCGAGGCCGGCAACCGGGCGTGGTTCTGCTTCCCGGCGACGAACAGGCGCTCCGCCCGCGAGTGGCCACGTCCCGCGCCGCGCCCGTCGACCATCAGTCCCACAGTTCGCGGACCGGGTCGTGCGGCCAGGAGGGCTCGGTGTCGGGGTAGGTGATCGTGAGCTTGGTGAAGTGCCGAAGGTGCGGGTCCTTGGGCCAGGGCTTGCTCTCGGAGAGCTCGATCTTGACCGGGAAGGTGTGGAAATGGCCCGCCGCGCAGTACGGATCGCAGTCGTTGGCCTCCTCGTAGCCGGTGCCCACGGCCGAGTCGCTGCCCCAGTGCGACCAGTACAGGCCGCCCAGGCGGTCGTTCCCGTCCCCGCAGGCCAGCAGGAAGTCGGGCGGCATGACCAGGCCCCGGCCGAAGCAGGTGACGAGGACCGTGGCGTAGGTCGGTGCGGCGGCGCGGGGAACGGCCTGACCTGCCGGGACACCGGCACCGGCCGAGGCGGGGGCGGCCGCGACCACGGTCGCGAGGGCGGCGGACGCGGCGGACGTGGCGAGGGTGCGGAGGAGTGGCATGTCGGTCTGCCTTCCTGGCCGCTGCCGGGGGTGGTGGCGGTCGTGGGCGAAGATGCGGTCCGAGTGCCGCGACGGCGGCGGGATGCGGGGGCATTGGTTGCCTACGCTCCGAGGGGCCTCTGCGCGGCGCAGAGCGGAAGCGCAGGGGCGGCCGGGCCTGCGGCCGAGCGGCCTCGAAGTCACGTTCCTCCAGGCGGGTGAGACGCGCAACCCGGCCGAGCCACCCTCAGGCCAGAGCCACACATAGCGTGATTTGGCAGGTACAGAAAGATGCCGGCGGAACAAGGGGCAGGGTGGAACAAGGGGCAGGGTGGAACAAATCCGACACTTGCCCCGGTTGAAGGCGTTGACAACGAGACGTCGTTCCACCGAGGTGATGCAGCAGTGGGCACCGACATGAGCAGTCCGACCACGGAGGCGTTCAAGCGCGCCGTGCTCTTCTTCAATCGGCAGCGCTACGCCGCCGCGGCCCGGACGCTCGCTTCCGTCGTGGACGTGGCGCCCCGCAACATGGCGGTGCGCATGCTGCTGGCCAGGTCGTACTACTTCTCCGCGCAGCTGTCGCGGGCCGAGGCGGAGCTGCGCGACCTCCTCCGCGCCGAGCCGCAGGACGCGCACGCGCATCTCCTCCTCGGCCGCACACTGGAGCGGCAGGGCCGGCTCGCCGAAGCCGCCCCCCACCTGCGGCTCGCCGACGCGATGACGGCTTGGGACCTCGTCGTGGTCTGACCCTCCGGGCCCAGGAGGGCCGCGCGGCGCCCGTGGCCCGCGAGCCACTCCCCCGGCCCATCCCCGGTTGTCCGGACTGTACCGCCTCCGCAGGCTCTCACATGGGGCCATCGAGCGACCACGGTTCGGAGACCGCAATGACCTGTCCGCATGTCCGGTCCATAACGCGACGCAAGGCTCGCTACGCCGTCGCAGTCCTCCTGGCTGCCGCCGCGAGCCTCACCGCGTGCGGCGAGAAGGCGACGAACGCCGCGCGTGTCGACCACGCGGTGCCCGTCGACGCGCCCGCGCCGAAGGTCCCGTGCGGCAACCCGCCGGTGCGGCTGGACCCGCTGGCCCAGGCCTTCCTCGACCAACTGGCGGCAGCGGACGGGCCGCCGCTGTACTCGCTGTCCTACTCGGCCGCCCGGGAAGTGCTGAACAAGCTGCAGGCGGGCCCGGTGGACATGCTCCCGGCGCAGATCAGCCGGCGGACCGTGCCCGGCGGACCGACCGGCGCCGTGTCCGTGCACGTCGTACGGCCCGAGGGCGCCAAGGGGGAACTGCCCGGGATCGTCTACATCCACGGCGGCGGCTGGGTGCTGGGGAACTTCGGGACCCACGAGCGCCTGGTGCGCGAGCTCGCCAACGGCGCGCAGGCGGCGGTGGTCTTCGTCGACTACACCCCCTCGCCCGAGGCCCGGTTCCCCGTGCCGATCGAGCAGGCGTACACCGTGGCCAAGTGGGTCGCCGACAACGGCGGCCGGATCGGCATCGACCCCTCGCGTCTGGCCGTCGCCGGCGACTCCGTGGGCGGCAACATGACCGCCGCCGTGGCGATGATGGCCAAGCAACGCGGCGGACCCGAATTCCGTCGCCAGGTGATGCTGTACCCGGTCACGGACGCGAACTTCGACACCGCCTCGTACCGCCGCTTCGCGGAGAACTGCTGGCTCTCCAAGCCCGCGATGAAGTGGTTCTGGGACGCGTACGCCCCCGACCTCAAGGACCGGCAGAACCCGCTGGCCTCCCCGTTGCGGGCCACCGTCGACCAGCTGCGCGGCCTGCCGTCGGCGCTGATGGTCACGGACTCGGACGTGCTCTACGACGAGGGCACCGCGTACGCTAAGAAGCTGCGGGAGGCCGGTGTGCCCGTCCAGCTGACGCACTACCCCGAGATCACGCACGACTTCATGATGCTCAACGCCCTGCGCGACAGCGAGTCCGACAAGAAGGCGGTGGCGGAGGTCACCACGGCGCTGCGCGAGGCGCTGCACGGGGGGGATTCCGGCCCCGCCAAGTGAGCCGCCCGGCACGCGGGACGGGAGGGGCGGCCGGCGTTCCCGGCCGCCCCTTCGCGGCCTTCCGGGAGGAAGTTTCCTTCGGTAACAAATCACTGTTATCGTTGATTCATGGATGAGAGGGCGACCACAAGGGAGCGGATCATGTCCGCCGCCGCTACCCTGCTCGCCGAGGGCGGCCGCGACGCGGTCTCGACCCGGTCGGTCAGCAAGGCGGCGGCCGTTCAGCCGCCGGCCATCTACCGGCAGTTCGGCGACATGCAGGGCCTGCTCGACGCCGTCGCGGCGGAGGGCTTCGCCGACTACCTGCACCGCAAGACCGACCGGGTGCGGGCCGCCGACCCGGTCGAGGATCTGCGCTGGGGGTGGGACCTGCACATCGAGTTCGGTGTGGCCAACCCCGAGATATACCAGCTGATGTTCGGTCAGCCCAGGCCCGGGGCCGAGTCGGCCGCCGTGACGGAGTCCTTCAACGTCCTTCGCGGCCTGGTGACCCGGGTCGCCGAGGCGGGCCGGCTCAGTGTCGACGTGGAACGCGCCATGCTGATGATCCACTCGGCCGGCTGCGGCGTCGTCCTGACGCTGATCGCCACGCTGCCCGAGGCCCGTGACCCGGAGCTGTCGCCCCGGACGCGGGAGGCGATTCTCGCCGCCATCACCACCGCGGAGCCCGAGGAGGCCGCCGGGGACGAGCGCCGGACGATCACCCGTACCGTCGCCTTCAAGGCCGTGCTGCCCGAGATCGAGGAGATTCTCACGCCCGGCGAACGCATCCTGCTGAACGAGTTGCTGGACCGCATCACGCACTCCGCCTGAACCACCGCGCGCGGGCGGCGCCCCGGCGCCTGCCGGTCAACCGGTGATCCTCATCAGGCCGATCCTGTCGCCATCGACCGTGAAGGCGAAGTCCGACGGACCGTTGAACCCGTCGCCGCCGACCTGCGCGGAAACGATCACCTGGTCCCGGTACCGGGTCACCCCGGTGACCTTCAGGGACACCTTGACGCCGATGAACTCGCGGTCGCTCCATCCCGCGACGGCCTCTCGGCCCTCGAAGCGGCGGCCCCAGTCGTCCACAGCGCCGCGCTCGGTGAACTGGTCGAGGAAGGCCTCGGTGTCTCGGGCGTTCGCCGCGGCGACGGCGCGCCGCACGGGCTCGGGAAGCTCGGGGAAGTCGGAAGCGTTCATAGCGGTTCTCCTGGTCGGTGTCAGCAATCCGGGGGCCTTACGGCCCCGCTCAAAGCGGGCGAAAATCTGGCTGGGGTCGTCCGGCTGACGTCGTGCCGCCCTGGCGCGTTCCGAGCCCGGGTGTCACTAGGACGGTGGGATACCACACCGTTCAGAACCGGACCCTGCACACCTACCTGGGCCGGCGCAACACCAACGCCCGCCACCCCGACGCCCTCGCCGCCCAACGCCGCGAACCCGCCCGCATCCTCAGTGAGAAGGGCATCCGCTGGGGCGGACGAGCACGGGCAACCGCAGCCTGACCATCCCGGCGAACATATGCGGTCACAGCACTAGTTCGAGGACGGCGCCGGGGAGCTCCCAAGTGCCGTTGCCGGCACGGCGGATCGACAGGAGCCGGCCGTCCTCGCGTACGACTGCTCCGGCCACGGATACGGAGTGCAGCGCTGGCGCACGGCTGCGCCACGCTGCTGACCGCGGCTGGCGTCGCGCCCCGCGTGGTGATGGAGATCCTCGGGCACTCCCAGATCGCCGTCACGATGAACGTCTACACGCACGTCGTGCAGGACACCCAGCGGGAGGCCGTGAGCCACATGGACCGGCTGCTGCGGAGGCGTCCCGGTCGCGAGTGAGCGTGGCCGTTGATGTCGGATCTGGATGTCAAAGACCCGATTGTTCACGACGCTCGTCGTCCAGCCCCTACACGGTGCGGCCCACCGGCTCGGCTGGTCCGACTGGCGACGCCGCCACCAGGCTCGAGCCCAGGCCAGCCATTACCGCCGACAAGCCGCGAACCAGACATGAAGATCACGAACTACGGCTGGAGTACTAA
>NZ_CBDRCM010000112.1:0-5537 GCF_965342435.1 Actinacidiphila sp. bgisy160
GCGCGCAGATGCAGTGGTCCGCCGTCACGAGCCCGTCGACGTATGACGCGAGGATTCCGCCGATCCCGTGGCCTACAGAGTATGTACGCATGGTCGCCTGGCGCAGGAGCGAGTCGGGGAGGTCCAGCATCTGCCGCGGGACCGTGGCCAGGTGCTGTCGCACCGGGTCGGCGAAGGCCAGGGTGTAGGGCCTTCGGCTGTCGAGGATGACGAGCTGGCCGGCGGCCACCAGTGTCTCCCGGCCGTCCTGGACCGCGATGCTGTCGCCGGTGTGCTGCAGGCTCACGAGCAGTGAGGTGTCGCCGTCGGCAGCGATGAGCGGCGCGGTACGCGCCAGTTGCTGCGGGCTCGCTTCGAGGGAGCCGACCTGGACGCCGGCCATGCACGCCCGGCGGATCGCCCCGTGGAGCTCGGCGGCCCCCTCGGAGTGGATCTCCAGCCGGGTGAACGCCCTGCGCACGGCGTCCCTCCAGTACTCGGCCCTCTCGGTGGGTGGTTGGATGGCTGTGCAGAATGCTTCGATCATGATGTCCGCCGGAACGTGTTGAAGGCATCTGTTTCGCGGGCTGGGGTGGCAGAAGTAGGGGTCCTGCGTTTCCCGGGAGCTCCTTTCTGCGCCACCGTAAAAAACGCGTCATGGTTTTCGGCGGCCGCACGGGCAGGAATGCGGGATACCCGCAGAGCTGCGGCCTGAAGCCTTCGGAATATCTGCTGTGCCCCATGTCGCGTCGAGGCCGCTCGCGAAGAGGTCGTGGATCACCAGCGGGATGATCGCGGCGGCGGTGAAACCGCCCGCCTGCGCCGCGTCCAGCACGGTCGTGAAGCCGTGGGACGAGGGCCGGGCCGATTCCGGCGCGACGCTGTGGCTCTGCTGCGCCTGTGCGCCTGTGCGCCTGGATGGCGAGGCCGGTGCCGCTCTCCGTGCGTACTGGCGTGGGGAGGCTGTGGGCGGGGACCCTTCATGTCGTCCAAGGGCGGCGAACGTCCCGGCGACGCGGTTTGCGCGGGCGTGAGGAGCCGGGAGAGGCACCGTGCGACCCCAACCGTCACCGCTCCGGACGCCGGCGTGGTCGCGTGAGAAGCAATCTGTACTGATCGTTCCGACGTGCGTGAGGCCGGAAGCGCATGAGGCGTCGCCCCCCGCGATGGGTCGGCATGTATGGCTCGGCCGACAGGCTGCGCGGGTGCGAAAGCGGGGGCGCGGTCTGCTGTGACCCGTGCCACCCGGGCCCCCACCTCGGCGCTCGCCTCGGACGGACGCTCTGCCCATTCGGCCTCGTCCGCGCATCCGGGCAGGACCCTGACCGCTGTCCGGAACGCTCGGTGAGGTCCTTTACCTCGGGATGACTCGCCTGAGCGGGCATTTTTTGACCTAACGTTCCATTTGGGGTTCACTGGTGAAAGCGCCCACCGCCCCCGCGGCGCCGGCGTACTCCAAGCGGCCGTAGCCGGTGAAGGCCGCTTGAGCGCGATCCCGCGACCTGCCCTGCCTACCGGCGGACGGGGGCAGCATCGAGAGGAACATGATCATGGAAGAGCGGCAGCCCCAGCGGCGCCCCGCTTGGCGATCCAGGGCGGCCGGAGCGGCTGCCGCGGCCGCACTACTGGTGGCCGGAGGCGCGGGCGCGATCGCGTTCACCTCGCCCACCGCGACCGCGGTCACCACGGCGCATGGCGCACACGCCCGAGCCGCGGGAGACGCGGCCACGGTGCAGCGGCTGGCCGACATCGAGGAGATCCACCGGCTGAAGGCGCGCTACTTCCGCTACATCGACACCAAGCAGTGGTCGAAGCTGGCCGGACTCTTCACCGCCCACCCCACGATCGACGTCGGCATGAAGTACAGCAGCGGCAAGGAGATGGCGCAGACCACGGCGGCCCTGCTGGGCAACGCGCCGACCGCGCACCAGGGTTTCCTGCCGGAGATCGAGGTGCGCGGCGACACCGCGACCGGCACCTGGGTGATGGAGGACTACGTCAGCTTCCCGCCGGGCTCGCCTTACAAATCCGGCTTCCACGGCTACGGCCAGTACCACGAGACGTACAAGCGGGTGAAGGGTCACTGGTACATCGACAGCACGCTTCTGACCCGCTTCCGCGTGGACGACGTGCCCAGCCTTCCCGCCGCGTCCGCCTCGGCGAAGTAGCCGCCGCATCGCCGCGCTCCACGAACCCGGTCGACCACCGGGGTTTGCGGCGGGCCGTCCCGAAGTCCGTATCCCTTCCGGTCCCCATCCAAGCCCTCACCCCACAGGAGTCATCGCATGAGCACCATCGGTGTCGGAATCATCGGCGCGAGCCAGGGAGGCTGGGCCTCCATCAGTCACGTCCCCGCCCTCAAGGCCTTGCCCGGCTACGAGTTGCGGGCCATCAGCACCAGCCGCCGTGAGTCCGCTGAGGCGGCCGCGAAGGAGTTCGGTGTGGAGGCGGCCTACGACAACCACGCCGACCTCATCGCCCACCCGGGAGTCGACATCGTCGTGGTGGCGGTGAAGGTCCCCTTCCACAAGGAGCTCATCTCCGCGGCCGTCGACGCGGGCAAGACCGTCTACAGCGAATGGCCGCTCTCACTGAACAAGGCGGAGGCCGCCGAGGTCGTGCGCCGGGCCGAAGCCGCCGGCGTGCGCACCGCCATCGGCCTCCAGGGCCGCTACCACCCCGAACTCCGGTACGTGCGGCGGCTGATCGAGGAAGGCCGGATAGGCCGCGTCATCGGCACCACCCTGGTCGGCTCCGGCATGGTCTGGGGCCCGGAGACCACTCAGGCGCACGCGTACTGGTTCGACCGCACCCAGGGCGCCACCCCCCTGTCCGGCGCGGCCCTGCACACCATCGACGCACTCAATGTGACCCTCGGGGAGTTCCGCCGACTCTCGGCCAACCTCGTCGTGGGCCGCAAGGAGGTCACCGTCGTCGACAACGGCAACGCCGTCATCCCCGTGACCTCCCCGGACCAGATCGCCGTCATCGGCACCCTGGAGAGCGGTGCCGCCGCCTCCGTCTTCTACCGCGGGGGCACCTCCCGTGGCGACAACTTCCGTTGGGAGATCAACGGCACAGACGGCGACATCGTCCTGACCGCCCCCTGGGGCAACCTCCAGGTCACGGATCTGACGCTGCAGGCCGCCTTCGGCAAGGACACCACCGTATCCAAGCTCGAGGTACCCGCCGCATACTCCGCTGACATCCCGGCAGAACTCGCCGGTCCCGCAAGGAACGTCGCCGCGCTCTACGGCAACCTGGCCCGGGATCTGCGCTACGGCACCCACACCGTCCCGGACTTCGCCTACGCCCATAGCCGTCACCGGCTCATGGACGCCATCGAGAGTGCCTCGGCCGAAGGGATTACGCGGACCTTGGGCTGACCGGCCCCAAGCCGGGAACGCCCACCACGGCCACTCATACAAGGTATCTGTACTGTTCGGTGGAGCAAATAGGTCGACGATGAAGGCGGTCGGAGTATCGCCGTCCGGCGGGCCGGAGGCCCTGCGGGTCTTCGACGGCCTACCTCTCGGAGGGCCTGGCGATGATGAGCATGTTCGGCATGTTCTTGTTCGCCAGCTACTACCTGCAGCTGGTGAAGGGGTCCACCCCCCTCACGGCCGGACTTGTGTTCGTGCCGCTGGGGGCCGCACAGGCCTTCGGATCCATGGTCCTCGGCACCCGCCTGACGGCCAGAATGCGACCCGGTCTGCTGATGTTCGGAGGCTACCTCGTCACCGGGGCAGGAGTCCTGCTGCTTGCCCTGCTGCAGGCGGACAGCTCCTACGGCCTGCTGGTCACTGCCGAGATCGTCACCGGCCTCGGCATCGGCACAGCCTTCATGCCGGCCATGAGCCTGGGCACCCATGGCGTCGCCCCCCCAGGACGCCGGTGTCGGGAACCTGGCACGACACAGCGGCCGACCGGCCACTGCCGGCCCGCAGCCGCCCCTGATCCGGCATCCCGTTGGCCACACCCAATCCCTGCAGTTCCCCCCCCAGGGCTTCTGCTCGGCATCACCCCGGACGGTGACTACCTCACCACCGAAACTCCCCTGCCACTGGGATCCGTCCCGGCTCTCGCCACCGACGGCCTGATCGAAGCCCCGGGAATCGACACGACCACACCATCGCCGTCCTCGCACGCCACCTCACCGAAGCCGGCGATCGCGGTGCGGGCCACCTCGCCAACACTGCCCTGAACCATGCCCTGCGGGCCGTCCCCGGCACCGACGACAAAGCGCTCCTCCTCATGCGCGTCGTCAATCGAGTTGAACCTCGCGGTGTCGCTGTCCGTAAGCTCCACCAGCACCTGCGGTCCGCCGGCGTACCGCAAGCCGCACGGAAATAAAGTTGCACAATACAGTAAAGGCCGCGAAACGGACCGCCGGCGGCGATAGCGTGGATAACTGCCCGTAATGCAGGCCCCGCCACCAGGTCAGGAGGAAGCCCGCATGGCAGACCGACTCGACGTGGCATCGCTGGCTCCGCGTGATCGCGCGGACGCGATCCGTGAGTTCTCGTGGTCCGTCAACGGCCGCATACAGGTGGACCTACCACCGAACCCGAATCACCTGAAGGCCAATGCGACCACCCAAGCGGTGGGGTTGGTGAGAGTATCGGAAATCGGCTGGAACGTGGCCCGCCTCCGCCGTGCTGCCGCCCCGGTGGACGAGGACATGGTGCCGCACGTTCTCGTCAATCTGCAGCAAGCGGGGGTCTCCCGGTTCCACCAGGGAGGCAGGCAGGACGTGGTACGGGCGGGAGATCTCGTGGTGCTCCAGAACGCGAAGCCCTATGAGGTCGTTTTCCACGGCACGGTCCATGCGGTCCTCGTGCGCGTCCCCACACACGTCCTGGGGTTGCGGCCGTCCCTGCTCGACCGGGTCACAGCCGTGCGACTCGGCTCGGAGCGCCCGGTCGTGGGTGCCACGGTGGCGTTCTTCACCCGCCTGGCTCATGACCAGGCCGCTGCAGACGAGGCCGAGACCGCTGAGACCGCCCTGTTCGCGCAGCCTTGTGTCGACCTGGTCAGAGCTGTGGTCACCACGGCGATCGGTCGTGACGACCTGGCCAGAGCGCCTCTGAACAGCACACTTCTCCAGCGCGTTCAGGAGTACGTCCGCCTCCATCTGGCAGAACCCGACCTGACTGCCGCACGTATCGCCGCCGAGCACCATGTCTCCGTACGCCAGCTCTACCTGACCCTGTCCCGAGCGGGAATCAGCCTTGGCGAATGGATCAGGACTCAGCGCCTCGAAGAGTGCAAGAGAGAACTGGCGTCGCCAGTGGGTGAGTTCTTGACGATCGAGGCGATCGCTCACCGGTGGGGGTTTGCCAGCCCACCCCACTTCAGTCGCGTTTTCAAGGAGGCGTACGGTCTGAGCCCCCGCGAGCTGCGGCTGCACCATGCGTCAGGGGGAGCGGACCTTCGCCGGCAACAGTCCCACCCCGCCCCCGGAACGTCGGCCGGGTCGCCTTGACCGTGATCTGCTCGACCCGGGGGAGGGGGGGGGGGGGGGGGGGGGGGGGGGGGGGGGGGGGGGGGGGAGGGGG
>NZ_CBDRCM010000113.1:0-5415 GCF_965342435.1 Actinacidiphila sp. bgisy160
AAGAGGAGTCCGATCCGGCCGGTCCCCGGCGAGCGTGTCCGTCCGCTCACAGCGAGCACTCTGGGACGGCCGGTGCGAGTTCGCGGTACCGGCTGCGGTGGAAGATGAGCGGTTCTCGTCCGGGGTCCGCCCCGACGGTGAGGACCCGGCCGACGGCGAGGGTGTGGTCGCCGCCGTCGTACTCGTTCCACAGTTCACATGTGAGCCAGGCGCACACATCCTGCAGCAGGGGCGCTCCGCCGGCCCCCGGCGACCACGGAACCCCGTGGAACTTGTCGGCTCCCGAGCGCGCGAACGCGGCGCTCGTCGCGGCCTGGCCGGCCGAGAGGACGTTGACCCCGAAGGCGCCCGCCTCCCGGACGAGCGGCCAGGTCCGCGACGTGCGCGCCGGTGCGAAGGCGATGAGCAGGGGATCGAGTGACAACGAGACGAAGGACTGGCAGGTGAGACCGATCGGGCCAGTGGGCCCGTCGGCCGTGACAACGAGGACTCCGGACGCGAAGTGCCCGAGCACCTCGCGCACGGCGCTGTTGGTGGCCGCGGGGACGGCGAGCTGGGACATGGTTCCTCTTTCGTCCCGGGTGAGCGGCGCTCGCCCGGAGGGATACGGGCCGCGGAGCCGCGGCCAGGTCCACGACTCAGACCATCGGGCTGACCGGCCGCTCGTCGCCCACCAGCGCCCTCCCGTACATCTCCTTGGCGAGCCCAGGGTTGAGGGTGGGGTGCCGGGATCCGGTCTCCAGGTCGCGCCAGTGACGCTGCATGGTCTTGGCGAGCGAGAAGCTGCCTGCCCCGCTCACCGTCAGCAGCGACTGCACCGCCTGGCGCAGACACGCCGAGGCGTGCCCGGCGTCCATGCGCACCCGTGCGCGCTCCAGCAGCGTGGAGGTGCTCCCCGTGTCCGCCGCCGCACCGATGAACTCGGCCGAGCGCATCAGGTGCAGTTCGGCGGAGTCGATCAGCGTGGCCGCCTCGGCGAGCGCAGCCTGCACGCTGGGCGAGTCGCCTAGCCGGGCGTGCAGGGACATCGCCATCGGCTTGCCCCCGTCGACGGCCTCCAGGGTGAGCTTCAGAACCGCGCGCGCGATCCCCAGCAGCGGTCCCATGGAGACGATCGTCATCGACCCCGGCGCGATCCGGTACAGCGGCTCTTCGGGCAGGCCCTTGCCCTGGACGACGTCCATGAAGCGCCGAAGCCGGTGGTGCGGGACGAACACCTCCTCACCGACCAGGGTGTCGCTGCCGGTGCCGCGCAAGCCCGCCATGTCCCAGGTCCGGCGGATGGTGAGCGACGACACCGGGACCAATGCCAGCCCCCGCTCGGGCACGACTCCCCGGGCGCCGGGCAGCGGGACGCCGAGGAGGGCCCACTCGGCCTGATGTGATCCCGACGCCCACGACCAGGAGCCGGAGACGACCACCCCGCCCTCCACCGGACTGGACGAGGTCCCCGTACTGCCGAACACGCCGCACATGGGCACGTCGGGGCTCTCGCCCCACAAGTCGTACCGGGCCTGGTCGCCGAAGGACGCGGCGATCTGCTGCGCGACGTAGGAGACCATCACAACCCAGGCGCTCGAGGGACAGGCGAGCGCCAAGTCGGCCGACACCTGGAGGGCGGCGGCGGGAGACAGTTCATGGCCGCCGAAACGCTGGGGCACGCCGAGGCGGAACAGCCCCGCCTCCCGCAGCGCCCGCGTCGCCTCGGGCGTCAGCCGGCTCTCGCGCTCGGCGGCGTTCGCGTGACCACGCAGCACGGGCGCGATCGCGCGGCTCGCCTCTATGAGCTCCCGGGTCGGATCGGGGAGCGTGGCACGCTCCTCAGTGGTCAGCACAGGCATCATGGCTCCAGGGAAGACTAAACGGACCCAAGGGTCCGCCTCTGCTGTCCACTATAACCGAACCCGTGGGTCCGTTTAGGCCGCGCCCTCGGCGGCGGGACGCAAGACGAAGGCGCGGCAGCAAAGGCACCACCCGAGACAGGACAATGGACGGATGAACCCGGCGCAGACGACCCCGCAGAACACCTCGCAGGCGGCCCCCCGCAGGAGGGTCGACGCCCGCCGCAACCACGACCGCGTATTCGCGGCGGCCCTCGAGGTCTTCGGGCAGCTCGGTCTGCAGGGCACCGTGCCGCAGGTGGCCGAACGTGCCGACGTGGGCAAGGCCACGGTGTACCGCAGCTACCCGACCAAGGAGGACCTGGTGGAGGCGGTCGTACAGCATCGGCTGGCAGAACTCGACCGGGCCACAGAACCCACCATGGCGCGGGTCGACACGGCACACGCCTTCAGCACGTACGTGATCCTGCTCTTCGAGAACCTGGCCCGGGACCGATTGCTGTCGGAGGCGTTCGCGGAGGGGCGGTCGACGGCGCACATCGCCTCCCTGGTCGACCGGCTGGTCGGCCTCATGGAGGCGGCCAAGACCGCCGGGCTGGTCCGCGCGGACGCCTCGGCGCTCGACCTGCGCGTGGTGCTGTGCGGCATGTGTCTGCAACTGGTCAACCTGGCGGTGCGGGACCCGGCCCTGTGGCGCAGGTACGCCGAACTGACGCTCCAGGCGCTGCGGCCCTGACCCCTCCCGGTCGGGGCTCTTACGGGTCGCGGACCGCGCAACGGGCTGGGAGCGGCGCCCTTCGCCCGGATCACGCCACGGCTCCCACACGCCCTTGGCGCCCTCTCGTCGGCTTCCGACGGCAGTGGGTAAGCGGACGGCGCGCCGTGACGCGCCCCGGACATACCCAAGCTCGCCCCTGGATGATCAATTCCAAGGGTCAGTGAATCCCTACTCTCCCCGGCCGGCGGAAAGGAGCTGGAAGTCGACGACGACGCAACCAACCTGTCCGTCATCGGTGCGGCCGATCCAGACGGGGTAGGCCGGTCGCCCTGGCCGGCGCGGAAGGCGATGAGGCCGACTCCAGCACCCGCTTGGTCAGCTGCTGCAGCAGCCCGCCCTCACCGGTCAACTGCAGGCCGCTCGCGCGGGCCCGGTCGACCAGCTGCCCGATCAACTGATCGTTCAGCACGTCCGCAGACAGCTCGACCGGCCGGACCTCTTCAACCGCCTCAACAGAGGCAGTCACGTCGCTCATCAGGTGTTTTTCCTTGATCGGGAGTTACACCGTTCTTTTTACAGTCCCGATCATGGTCGAGCGGCAGGGTGCCTTCGTTCGGGGGATGTCCTGGATGTGTGCATGCACGCTGGAGAGCCGATCAGCTGGCCCGTGAGGTGCGCAGATTCTCCCGATCCGATCGGGCTACGGGGCCATGACGAGCCGGCTGTGCCCGTCGCCCCAGCAGGCGACGGGCACGGAACCTCGGCCCTGGGATAACGGACACACCGCGAACCATCACGCTCGCGTCCAGCCCTGCGCCGTGGCAGGCCCCCTGCTAACAGCAGACCGGGGCCCCGATCTGCAAGCGTCGACCGAAGGCTAGGGACACGGTGATCGGACACGGCGCTGTCGGGTCGCGTTTGGAGTGGCGCCGGCAACGATGGACAGTGATACACGCTGGTCTCATAGACTGAGCGGGGTCACCTCAGGACCATTGCTGCTTCGAGGGAGGTACGCCGTGACTGCTGACATGATTGCGCCGGAGTGGATGCACACACCGATCACCGCGGCGCAGTACGACTCCTGGTCTGCGGAGCAGTGCAGGGGCATCGAGATTGTGGACGGGATGGTCGTGGTGAGTCCGAGCGCGTCCAAACGCCACAATCGCCTGGCCCGATTCCTGGCCAATGCCCTGGATGCTGCGGCGTCGCCGGAATGGAATGCCGACACGGACTTTGATGTCCGACTGCAGGATGTTCCGCTGACGAACCGCCGCCCCGACGTCGTGGTCTACCGGGCGGACACGATCGACATCACCCCCACGAGGCCGGAGCATGTGCTCCTGGTCGTGGAAGTGGTCTCGCCGGGCTCGGAGACCACGGACCGTATCGTGAAGATGGAGCAGTACGCCAAGGCGGGGATCTCCTTCTATTGGCGTGTGGAGCAGACAGCCAACGGGGTCCCGCTGGTGTATACCTACCTGCTCGACCCGGCGGCCGGGGTCTACCGGGACGGGGACGTCTTCACCGACGTCGTCAAAACCGCGGTTCCCTTCCCCCTTGAGATCAGCCTCAGCTCGATCTGACCTGGGCGGCACTGCCACCACCTGATCACAGCATGCATGCGGGACAGGTCGTCTATGCGCCGCCATTCGGACGCCCAGGCGTGACCCCGAACGGAGACCGAAAGTCGCTCACCTGTGCTTCAGGTCGGCGCGTGGCCGGTGACTGCCCGATGCTGGTCGGAACCCCACACGAAGGTCGTGACCTTCCGTGTCGGCCCCTCCGGGGAACCGGTCCCCAGCGTGGGCGGGGCCCCTGGGGGCCCTGCGGTTTGCGGACCAGCGGCGACGGTGACGCGCACCCCGCCGTTCAGCAACGACCTCCGCACGGACCGAACCAACCCTTCGCGACGACGGCGTCGCCGGGGTGCAGGCCGACAGCACCGTGATCCACAACCTCTGCATCGCTTCAGGGGCTCCCCACTCGTTGCCGTACTACGCGGTGGATGCCGCGATCTGCCGGGCGAGCCTGCGATGAGCGGTCGGTCCCGACTGCTCCCCTCGTGCGGAGACCGGCACTGCGACATCGTCGTGTGCTGAAGCCATCAGCCTCAGGATCGGAAGAAGACCTTATGCCGGCACAAATTGCCACCTGGTGAGACAGCCATAACCTTGAATCATGGCTATAGCAACGATCAGTCCCGTTACGGGCGAGGTCCTCAAGAGCTTCGATAAAATCACCCCCGATGAACTCGAAGACAAGCTTGCCCCGGGCGACGGCTGCTGCCGCGGCATATCGGTTGACAGCACCCGAGCAGCGAGCGGGATGGATGGGGCAAGCGGCTGACCGTCTGGAGAATGAGTCCGATGCCGTCGCCCGACTGCTGACCACGGAGATGGGAAAGACGCTCAAGGCAGCCCGAGAGGAAGTGGCCAAGTGCGTGCTGGGGCTGCGGTTCTACGCTGCCGAGGTCCCGGGGTTCCTGCAGGACCGTCAAGGGGACGGCCAGAGCGTCGTCGGTGCCAAGCAGACGTACGTCACCTACCAGCCGCTCCGCGTGGTTCTGGCGGTGATGCCGTGGAACTTCCCGCTGTGGCAGGCCATGCGTTTTGCCGCGCCGGCTCTCATGGCCGGCAACGTCGGATTGCTCAAGCACGCCTCCAATGTGCCGCAGACCGCGTTGTACATGGAGCGGCTCTTCCACGACGCGGGATTCCCCGACGATGTTTTCCAGACCTTGCTGATCTCTTCGGGAAGGGTGGAGCAGGTGCTGCGGGACAGGCGGCTGGCCGCCGCGACGCTGACCGGCAGCGAACCTGCGGGGCGGTCGGTGGCCACGATCGCCGGGGATGAGAT
>NZ_CBDRCM010000114.1:0-5007 GCF_965342435.1 Actinacidiphila sp. bgisy160
ACCGCGGTCATAGCCCGTCCGCCCGTGCGCCGCCCGGCGGCCCGGTACCGCGCGCGGAGCGGCAGCGGTGCAGGAACCCGTTCTCGTCGAGGCCGCACAGCGCCGCCATCGGTTCGGCGGGCGGCCGGTCGAAGCGGTACCCCGTCAGCACGCCGAGCAGCTTGCGGCCGTAGCCCGGGCGCGGCGGCCGGCGACCCGAGGGGCCGGGCCGGGCATTCAGCACGCCGCCGGTCTGACGACGCGCAGCCAGCCGATGACCGCGTTGACGGTGTCGTAGTCGAGTTCGGCGATCCTGGCGACGGCGTCCGCGTCGTCCCGGCGGACCGGGACACCGGCGGCGTCGAGGGCGCAGTGCAGCATGACCTGGTGCGCCTGGCTGGGCGGCAGGGTATGGCCCGGACGGATCTGGGTGCGCAGCAGGTAGGAGATCGGCAACGGGGGCGTCGGTCGGTCCGCGGTCATACTCGGATTCCCTCGAAGTAGTCGGACAGGGCTGTGGCGAGGTCGTGCCTGCTGTTCCATTCGCGGTGGTCCAGGAGTTCGGTCCGCGTCCGGGCCCAGAAGTCCCCGATCACGGCGTGGTCGTTGCGGTCGGCGACCAGACCGGTGGGTGGCGCCAGCCCACGGGAGTGGGCGCGTTCGGTGAAGACGAGCGTGGTGAAACGTCCCTCGGGCCGGGGTCCGGGGTGGACGGAGTGCCGCAGCACCGCCCTGCTCAGGGCGTCCGCCGCGACGCCGGCGGCCGGCGAGGAACCCGTGCTCCAGCCCATCAGCCGGCGGGCGTGGGCGTCGAGCACGATCACGCAGAGCAGTTCGCCCTGGCGGGTGGCGAGTTCGGCGGCGTCGGTCACCCAGAGCCGGTCGGGCACACCGGGCCGGCCCTGGAGGCCGGCGCGCCGCATGAGCAGTTCCACGGTGCCGTGGCTGATGGGGATGCCGTGCCGCAGGGTGAGTTCCTCGTGGATACGGCGGTATCCGAAGGTGCCGCGCGAGTCGGTGTGGATGGCGGTGATGAGTTCCGTCAGCCACAGGTGCCGGTTGGCGCGGGCCGAGGGGGGCCGGCCTCGCCAGGTGAAGTACCCCGATTCGGAGATACCCAGGACGCGTGTCGCGGTCCGGATCGGGAGCCCCTCACCGGCCATCACCTGGACGGCCTCGAATCGCCTTTTGGGGACACCACATCGCGCAGCAGCTCGGTGACCCGCCGGTGGACGGCGAGCTCGGTCTCCAGTTCGGTGATGCGCTTGCGGGCCGCGTTCAGCTCGGCGGTGCCCACCGGTGCGCGCCGCGGCCTGCCCAGGTGCGGCAGGTGCGTGCGCCGCCATTGGTAGATCGTCTGGTCGCCGAGCCCGAGGTCCGAGGCGACCTTCTTCACGGGCTCACCGGCGGCCAGCAGGTCGAGGGCCTTGCGGCGCAGCTCGGGCGGGTATCGTCTGGGCACTTCATGCCTCCGGAAGGGCCGGTCGTGGTCCCGGGCCGGGGACCCGTCTGGGGGTTTGGGGAGGTGAGGGACGTGCCCCCGGCCCGGAAGCGGTGGGGGCGTCAGCTGACGTGGCGGTGCATGGTCACGGTGGGCCGGAACTCCCGCAGCGGGCCGGCGCCGGAGCCGGCCGGCACCGCTGCCGCCGCCCGGTCCAGGACGGCCCTGACCTCGGCGGCGAGCGCGTCCGCGCGGCGCTCGATCTCGGAGATCGGATCGCCGCACCGCCTCAGCTCGGCCACCCTGCGCCGGATGTCGGCGAGCCGGTCCCGGTCGCGGGCGCTCAGGGTGAGCGGCCTCGGGGTCGCCACGATGAACTGGTAGGCACCCGCGAAGGTCTGGCATCCGGTGCAGTGCTCGTTGACGGCACGGCTGATGTTCGTGGCGGTGACCCGTCGGATGTCGACACCGGAGGTGGTGACGATCTGGAAGGAGAGGGCGATCGACCGGCACGGGCGGGAGAGCGAGCAGCCGACCGAGGCGGCGACCGCCCGGTTGTGCGCGGTGGCGGCGACGAGCGGCCCGAACTGGTGGATCGAGAACTCCTCGTCGTACTGGACCGGGCGCGCCCGGTTGGCGAGGGTGTGCGCCTCGTCCACGGCGGCGCCCGCGCTGCGGGGGATGTGCGACCCCGATGCCGCGCCGGCCGGGGCCGCGGTGGCGAGGGCGACGAGGCCGGCGGTGGTCAGCATGCCCAGCCGGACGGCCTTGCGGCCCACCGTGCTGGTGTGGGGCTTTCGGTGCGTCACGGACTTCTCCTGTACGGATGGAAGGAATATCGGGGGGGGAGGGAAGGGGGATGGCCCGCGTCAGGTCGGCAGAGGCGCGGGGAAGGACACGGTGAAGCTCGGGATGGGGGGCTCCGACGGCGTCGCGGAGTCCGACGGTGAGGCGGTGGGCGAGCTCGCGGACGGGCTCGGGTCTGCCGTGGCCGTGGTCCGCGTGCTGCTCGGTTCCGGTTCGCTGCGCGAGGCCCGCGGGCTGGGCGACTTCGACGGCGAGGGGCTGCCACTCGCCGACGCGGAGGCGTCGGCCGAGCCGGACTCCGAGGGTGAGGCCGAGGGCCCGGTCGCCGACGGCTCGTCCGCGGCCACGGTCACCGGGGCGGTGGTGACGCTCGGCAGCGGTGCGGGGGCGACGGGGCGCGGGGGCCTGATCTCGGGCACCCCGGGCTGCAGGATGGGGGCGATCGGCGGCTGCGGCGGCAGCGGCTTGGGGGTCACCCCGCCCACCCACGCGGCGCACAGCGCCGCAGCTCCGGCCAGCGTGGCTCCGCCGATGAGGAGCCTCAGCCGGAGATTCCCCTCCGTGGCGCGGACGACGTAGCGGACGAGCCGGCCCCCCAGGCGCACCGACAGGTACGCCGCCCCCGCGAGGGGGAAGATCAGCATGAGGCTGCCGACGACCCCGACCGTGCCGGCGGCGAACTGGCCCTCGGCGAAGGCGGAACCCGTCCCGGTCAGCTGCTCGACCAGGGACCGCAGGCTCGTCTCGAGCAGGCGCGGCAGGTTCCACAGCACGTAGCCGAGTTCGGCGAGCAGCAGGGGCACCATCGTCAGCACCCAGGTGGTGACGATGGTCCGGGCGGAGCGCTTGAGGTCGGAGACCTCGGGGGGTACCGGACGGCCCGGCAGCATGCTGCGCAGGATCGGCTTGATCTTGCCGAAGAGGTCCGGGACGCCGGCGAGGTCACCGAGGATGTAGTAGCCGTCCAGCCGGACGGCCGGCATCAGCTGCTCGATGATCTCGAAGTGGGCCAGGTAGATGGCGGCGAGAAAGAAGGACTGCCCGGTGACGAAGTAGCCGCCGGCCAGGGCCAGCATGAAGACGACGTTGAAGTACACGCCGCCCAGATCGGTGCGCATGCGGCCGCCGCGGCCGATCCGGTAGACGTCGGTGACGTCGGTGTACATCGACGGCCAGATGAGGAAGATGCCGCAGCCGATGGCCCCGGGCCGGGCCCCGCCGTAGCGGCACGCGGAGGCGTGTCCGAACTCGTGGAAGACGAGCGAGGCCACGGTCAGCGCGAACACCACGAGCATGAGCACCGGCTGTTCCAGCACCTGGAGCACCGGTGTCATCGCCCCGTGGACGGCGAACAGCCAGATCTCCATGGCGACCGCCGTCGCGAGCACCGCCGTCACCACCAGCGGACGGTGCAGCCAGGCCAGCGAGCGGGCGATCCGGGCGACCTGCCGCTCGCGGAAGATGACCCGGTGGCCCTTCAGCACGAGCAGAAGGTCCGCGGTGGGTCCGGTGACCTCGTCGTCCTCCTGCCCGAACGGGACGGTGACGCCCAGCGGCTGCAGCTTGTTCTCGATCAGGTAGTGCACGTTCTCGGCACTGACCTCACGGCCGAAGCGCCCGCTCACCCGGTGCGAGATGGCCTCGGTGTCGCGCCGCCCGTCGATGGCACGGGCGACCAGGTACAGCAGCCGGCTCAGCTGGACGACCTGCCCGTCCCCCCTGCGGACGATGTACCGGGGTTCGGTGGTCCCCGATCCCTTGTACTCACCGAGGAGTTGCAGGCCCGCGCCCAGCCGCGGGACGGGGAAGCCCGTGTCGTAGGGGGGAGGGTCCATCACGTCCGCGTCGTACAGCGCCGTCCCCGTGGGGCCGGGGCCCTGAGCAATGTGACCTTCCGTCACCGTCCTGCTCTTCCTCCCGAGACGGACCGCGCCACGACGGGCGCGGTCCGCACACGTACGGGTGTTGTTACTGGCGGATGTTGATGGCCTGGACGGCCTCGGACTGGGCGACCGCGAACGGGGAGAACTGGTTCGCCGCGAGCGACTCGTTGTGGGCGTCGACGTGCGCGATGTTCTTGGTCACGTGCGTGGTCTTGACGAAGCTGAACTTCAGCTTGCCCAGGGCCTCGCGGCCCGGCAGCAGCTCCGCGGACTCGGCGTCGAGCTGGTCCATGTTCATGAGGGGGGATACCTTTCTCGGTATGCGGAAGGAGGTGGAACGCCGGCTACTGCTTGATGTTGATGGCCTGAGTGGCCTGCGACTGGGCGACCGCGTACGGCGACCACTCGTTGGCCGCGAGCGACTCGTTGTGGGCGTCGACGTGGGCCACGTGCTTGGTCACGTGCGTGGTCTTGACGAAGCTGAACTTGAGCTTGCCCAGGGCCTCGCGGCCGGGCAGCAGCTCCGCGGACTCGGTGTCCAGCTCACGCATGTCGAGCATGGGGGATCCTTCGGACGAGGGGTGCGGACGGGGACCGGGTCTCAGAACCCGTCCATCCACACCAGACGATCTGTCTGACGGCGTTGGACAGTAGTCGGACACCACGACCCCGGCAAGCGACTCCGGTGCATGACTGTCCGTCAACATGACGACAGTGCAAGGGAAACGACAGGTGAGAGCACCGGCGGGGACACCGCGAGCGGCCGGCCCCACCCGCCGGATATCACCCGAACGGGTCAATCCGCCCCCTGCCCGATGTGGGGAAGTACCGGCAGACGGGGCGAAGCACGACGAACCGGTGGCTATCCTCTCGATCCCCGAAGCGCTTGGGCCGACC
>NZ_CBDRCM010000115.1:0-4891 GCF_965342435.1 Actinacidiphila sp. bgisy160
GAGCGGATGCTCACGACACCGTGCTGGAAGTTGTCCTGGCCCTCGCTGGACACCGTGACCGTGGTGTTCTGCCGGTCGTAGATCTGCGCGCCCATACCTGTGCGTGGGTGTGTTGGTCGCAGCAGTTGTGCGTCAGCGTGTTCGGTTGTTGATTGCCTGGTCATGCGCTATCTACGCGGGCTGGTCTGCTGTCATGAGGTGACCAAGTAGCCGCTGTTTAGCGGCTGGGCGGGGCGGGTTGGCTGTCGTGGGGGTGGCTGTTCCTATCGCCGGAGGCGGTATCCGGCGAGAAATCGTGCCTACCGCTTCTGCTTGTGCCGTGCTGCGTTCCTCGCGCCGTCCTGCGGCCGCTTGGCGTTCGGGTGGATCGAGCGATGAAGTTCTGAGGGTGGCCGAAGGGACGACAAGATGGCCGTCAGCGCAGCATCAAGCGGCCCGGTGTACCCGTCGTAATAGATATCGAGGAGCTCGCGGGTTGGTTGGTCGTAGAGGAAGACGACACCTCTGGGCAGACCGAGCTGATGCTTCTTGGCCCGGAGGTAATCGCGGAGCCTCCTGTCGGCCTCGTCGGGGTCGGCTCCAGTCGGACGGGTGGCCCACACGAACAGCCAGCCCTCTGCCGGGTTGACGCTGGCCGTGAGCGGCATAGTCAGGCTACGGCCCTTGGGACTTGGACTGTCGAGGAGTTCATCGCCGTGGCGGGCGAACTTGTGCTGCACGTCGGTTGACCCCGACAGTAGCGTGGCACCGATGCTCAGCCAACCAGTGACATTGCGGGACTGCAACTCGTCGATCAGCGGCGCAAGCGGCGATGGCACCATCGCCGGCTTGGGCGCCAGTGCTGAACGCGCGCCGTCGCGTCCTCGGGTGTGGAACCACTGGTCCAGCGCATCGGTTCGGCTGGTCAGGAACGCTGGCTGTTGTGCTCGGTAGCGGCGCAGTTCGGCTGTGGCCGGCTCGGGCAGGAAGGGGAACGCCGCACGCACCTGCACGGGGTCGGGTTCCACCCAAAGGCCTGCCTCGAAGAAGTATAGGAACAGATCCATTTCGTCGGGCGCATGGAACATCACAGTGACTTCGGGGTTGCGGCGCCGACGCAGGTACAGCAGGAACTCGGCCGGACGCGCCACCAGTTCGGTGATCAGCTCGAGATCGTGCACGGACACCGTCCATGGAATGTTGCCCGTAGCCAGCAGACCGGCCCGAACCAGCTCGGCGGTGGCAGTCAGGACCGTCGATATGTCATCGAGACTGACGGCGATGGTGTGAATCTCACGGATATGGCTGAGGTCGATCCATCCCTCGTTTTTGCTGCGCAGGCCACCGTCCCGCTCGATGGCGTCGCGCATGCGCCCGGCCTGTTCGGCCGCTTTGGTGATGATGCCGGTCAGGTCGGTACGGATCCGTGCCGTCTTGCCCCCGCGGGATAGCGCGCTCAAGGCGACGGCCTTGTCCTCCACGATGATGGCCACATCGTCGAGGACGATGAGGTGGTCGCCCTCGGCGCGCTTGGTGTACTTCGACGGGTCGGCGGCCTCGGCTTCATCATCGCTCGCGGGCAGGTAGTACTCCAACCCGTCCCGGAATCGGGCGCCGGGAAGCACACGCTCCAGCGCGGCGTGTGTGCGGGATTCGAGAAGGTCTCCGCGGTGCTTGGCGTACTGGCTCCACACCGGGGCCGCCTTCTTCAGGTGTTCCTCGAGGTTCTCCCGCACAGCGAACACGTTCAACGCCGGATGCGGCAGCATCAGACGCCCGTCTGCGCCCACGATAAGTGGCCGCGTTCGCAGCGGGTTCCTTCCGCTGGTGAACGCCTCGACGACATCCATCGGACTGTCCGTCCCCAGGTCCAGGCGGAACCGCTCGACAACGGCCCGGACACACTCTTCGGCCAGGCCCGTATGCGCAACGATGTCGTCGATCGTGACAGTGGCCTGCTCGGCAGGTGGCTCGAACATCGACGTGACGCTGAGCCTGGCGTGTTCCGCCAGTTGACTGTCCGCCCGGCCTTCCTCCTCCGCCGCCATCGCGTCCAAGACCGCATTGCCCATCGCCTCAATGCGGTCGTTCAGCCTGTCCTGCTGCAGGTCGTGGCAGGAATCGAGGACAGCTATTGCAGCCGTGGCGTCGAAGCCCAGCTGCGCCTGCAGGGCTGCGCGGACGCTCTCAACGCCGTCAAGGAGCGCCAGATTGGTTTCCTCTACCATTTCCGGATATGACGGATTGCGCATCCACACTTCGGCGCCCCGAATGAACAAGGACACCATGGCGAGCTTGTCGGTCAGGTCAGCACGGGCGAATGAACTCAGCTGCGCAAGGTAGAGGATCTTGCCCAGTCCTTCCTTCGCGCTGGAGACGAAGTGGCTCATCTCCTGGAACCCGGCTTCGGCCGCGGCCGCCTTCCCTGTCTCCTGCCGGGCGGTCAGTGCAATCAGCGCCAGCAGTTCGACATAGACCGCGCCCGCTTCCGCGGTGACAGGTATTTCGCCCACGCGGGCCATCGGCAGGAATCGTTGACGAGCCACCTCGATGAGCCGGATCGCGTCGAACCGCCGCACCTCCACGACGAACTCCTCGATCGCCGCGGCGAAGGCCGCGTCAGCCTCAGACGCAGGGTCGTCGCCAGTGAAGGAGGCCATGAGTGTGGTCATGGCGGTCAAGGAATCCGCCATGACCTGCGCGTGCCAATCGAGCACCGGCGTCCCCGAGACGGAACGGCGTTGTCTCTTGTTGCGCGATTCACGGCGCTTCGTGCGAGAGCCCATTGACCAACTTCACCACACATTGCGGGCGGTCAGCGAAGAGTTTGGCATTGCACAGCCTCCTGGCGACAGCTGCCAGGTCAGGCGAGGCAACTGTTCCTATAGGTGGCTTTGAAGGGGGGATTGTGTCGTCACGGGGTTTCGGGGTTGGTTTGGTGCGGGTTGGGTCGGCGGTCGCGGAGTGCTTGGAGGATGTCGGCTTGGTGTTGGTCGGCGAGTTGCGGGGTGTCGGGGGAGTCGAGGTAGGGCGTGAGGCGGGTGTAGAGATCGTCGTGGGTGAACATGGCGTCGAGGCCGGCCCAGGTGTCGTTGTCGATGAGGGGGAACGGAACCTGTTGGGGGGTGATGAGTACGGCCAGGAGCGGGAGGAGGTCCCATCCGTTGTCGAGGCGGTCGCGCAGCCAGGTGCGGAGGCTGGCGGGGTGGGTGTGACGCCACATCCAGATCAGGATGCTGTCCTGCTCGGTGAGGTCTGAAGCCGGCTGTTGGGTGGCGGGGGCCAGGTGTTCGGTCAGGCGACCGGTGAGGGTGTCGCGAGCGGTTGCGGCCCATGGTTCGGTGGTGGTTGTGTTCTCCCGTGTGGCGTCGTCGGTATTGGTGGCGCTGTGGAGGGTTCGGGTAGCGAGGACTGCTCCGTGGTAAGTGGCTGCCATGGCGGCCACAACGGTGGGCCGCTGTTCGGGGGGCAGGTCGAGGAGGAGGCTTGGGGCGAAGGCGCGTACCCGCCGGTCGGCACCCAGCAGGCCCATCGCTTCGGGCTGCGCGGTCAGCTGGCCGTAGTTGTCGGCCATGGCCTGGAGTAGCGCGGCCGCGGGCACGGGGGCGCCGTCGGCACGTGCTTGGTCGATGCGTCGGACGATGCGGTGGGTGTCGTCTGTGAGCCGGAGCAGTAACTGTGCGGCCTCAACGCCCTCGGTTCCTGATGCCATTTGGGTGAGGGCCTGCGCGAAGACGGCTTCTGGGAGGTCGTCGTCGGGGATGCCGAAGACGACGTACCGGTCGAAATGATCCGGGCTGCCGATCCCGCGCCGCCATGCCGCCGCACGGGGCCCGTTACCGATGGCCTGCTGGACGGCCGGGAACAGCAGCGTGAGGAGTCCGAGTACCCCGTCGAGGTTGTCCTGGACGACACCGGCATGGTGTAGGCGTTGCTTCCATCGTTCGGCGCGCTCACCGGGTCTGGAGTCGCGGCCCAGCGCCGGGTCGAGACTGGTGCCGGTCAGTTCGGCGCGGTGTCGTCCCAGCATCCGGTAGACGCGTGGCTCGCTGGTCCGCAGGAAGGTGACGATCAGGAAGTCGACGAGGTCCACCTCCCCGGCCAGCGAGCCGAGTGTCGGGCCGGCCTGGCCGAAGTAGCGTTTGATGGCCCGCGGGGTCCGAAGCCGGTCTTGGAGGTGCCGGAAGTACGCCTCGGAGAAACGCTGCTCCTGAGCCGGGCTCATGGACACCCCGTGGGAGTCAAGCAGGGCGTTCAGGAGGCGGGTGGTCATGGCGATGATGTCGCGATCGCGGAAGGCCGGAAGGTCGAGCCGGACCTGGATGAGCTTTTCCAGGAATTCCTGGGCGCGCTGGTCGTTCGAACCGACCAGGTCGGTTCGTTGGAGGACGTCCAGCAGGGTCTGTTCGTCGAAGCTGATCAGGTAGTACACGTTGGGCAGGTGGCCGACCAGGCGGATGAGCTTGAAGACGACCAGCAGTTCTTGGGGGGTGAGCCGGTCCAGGTCGTCCATGACCACCAGGACGGGTAGCCCTGCCTGGCGCAGGGCCGTTTCGGCGGTGTGTTTGGCGGCTGAGGCGCTGGTGTCTCCGGCTATCCGGTCGGATACGTGCTTGATCAGCTCCGAGGAGTCCAGGCCGAGCAACCCTGTGAGCTTGCCCAGCGGGCTGATCGACTGGCCGAACGCCCCGACTTTCCTGCGAAGGTCGGACCACTGGCCATCGTCCGGGAGGGCTGCGCGGATCTCACTGAAGAGCGCCAGCGTCAGCGACTCGAGGTCGGAGTACATCCAGGGGTTCAGTTCAGCGACCGACCAAGCGCCGGTGCTGCTGGCCGCGCTCTTAACTGATCGTTTCAGAATGACGTGCGGAGTCGTCGGAGGCAGATGATGCTGCAGGCGAGTTCCAGGAGG
>NZ_CBDRCM010000116.1:0-4599 GCF_965342435.1 Actinacidiphila sp. bgisy160
CGGACTTCCCCGTGGCCCCGCCGTCCGACCCTCCCGTACCGCAGCCGGCCACCACGACCGCCGTCACCGTCGCGGAGAGCGGGAGCGCCAGTCGCTGGACTCGATTCCTCACAAGACTTCCCTTACTACTTTGCGGTAACCTATCCTGGCTCACGCGCATACAGTTGTTATTTCCGGATTCGCGTCAGGCGGTCCCTCATCCTGCCAGGCCCTCGGCCGGCTCCTGGAACCGGGGTGACCAGCCGGAACAACGGCACGCGGCGCCATGTTCAGATCAATCCGCACCGCGCAGCGGCGGCGATCGCGCCCAAAGCCGGCAACTCACCCGTGGTTCCGTGAAGGGCGCGTTGCCGTGCGGTGGATTCATCGTGAATGGATCGGTGATCGAGGCACCGGGCAGCGACGCAACGACGAACCCCCGCCCTTCCGCGGGGGAAGGACGGGGGTTGCCGCAGGGAGTCACCGCAACGGTGCGGGGAATCAGCCGTCCGCGCCGGCGGGGTCCGCCGCCTCCCAGCGCAGCAGGTCGCCCGGCTGACACTCCAGTACCTCGCAGAGTGCGGCGAGCGTGGCGAAGCGCACCGCTTTGGCGCGGCCGTTCTTGAGCACCGCCAGGTTGGCGGGGGTGATCCCGACCCGTTCCGCGAGTTCGCCCACGGACATCTTCCGCCTGGCCAGCATCACGTCGATGTCGACGGCGATCGGCATCAGATCACCTCGTCCAGCTCGGCGCGCATCTGCATCGCTTCGACGTCGCGAGCAACGGCCTGGGCGAGCAGCATCCGCAGCACGAGCACGAGGAGCGCGACCCCCAGGATGGCGACGCCGACCCCGCCCATGATGACGGTGACGCCCGGGTCCTCCCGCTGACCCGGCGCGTTGATGGCCGTGACCGCGAACCACACAAGGGCGGCCGCCACGATCGCGCCGATCACGACGTCCACGTAGCGGAAGGCGGCGTGGGAGAACACGGTCCCGCGTCGCACCATCGTCACCAGCCGCCATACGCAGACCCCGGAGACCTGGACCGTGACCATGCCCAGGATCGTGATCAGGCGCAGCGGCGTCAGCGGGAGCGACCCGTCCTCCGGGTCGGTGGCCAATGCCCACACCATCCCCACCTGTATGAACACGGTGCCGGCCAGCACCACCACGAGGACGGCGCGCAGCGCCCACACTGTCAACTTTCCCATGACCCATCCTTAATCGAGATGCGATGGAAATCTATCGAATCTCGATAGATACCGCAAGGGCCGGCGGAGGTGAGTGACGACTTCGCCCGCCGTGACCGAGCCGGCGCGGGCGGCCGGGAACGCGAGCCAGGCGGTCCGTACCCGCGGAGGGTACGGACCGCCTGGCTCACTGACCGGTGTGGCGCGTGCTCAGACGTGCGGAGCACGCCCGGGCGTCATCGGCGCAGCGCCTTGAGCGCCTGACGGACCAGCGTCGCGCGGTCCGTCGCCGAGGCGACGTGCTCCAGGCCGAAGCCGAGCAGCACGGTGTCGTCCGTGACGACCGCGCCCTGTGTCAGCGGACCGCTGCGCACCCAGTCTCGCTGGGCGGGCGGGCTGCCCACGGGCGGACCGGAGACGGTCCAGGGGCCCAGGGAGGTCTCGAAACCCTCGGTCTCGGTGACCGTGCCGCCGATGACCAGGGAGGTCTCGTCGGCCTGGACGCCCTGGCCGCCGGAGCCCGGGTCGGTGACGTAGCTCAGCGAGACCTCGACCTTCTTGCCCGCGTAGGCGCTCAGGTCGAAGCTCACCGGCTGCCAGCCCTGGGACGCGCCCGTGAAGCTGTTCCAGGCGCCCGAGGTGCCGGTCGCCGTGCAGCCGTCCGTGCCCGGGGTCAGATAGTGCGTCAGCCACGGGTGCTCGCCGATGTAGAACCCGGCCTCGCACTCGGTCGGCACGGTGGTGCTGGTGGCGCCGCCCGCCTCGGGGAGGGTGGTCCAGTCGTCGGCGCCGACGGTGTGGGCCTCCAGGATCGCGTTGTCGTATCCGGGCTCCGTGCTCCACAGGAGGCGGGAGCGGAGGGTGGGCGAGTCGGCCGCGCTCACCCCGGTCAGGTCGATCGTCCGGGTGAGCCGGTTGTAGGCGTCGTCGGTGTGGACGGCGGCCGCCATGTAGGAGCCGGCGTAGGGCGCGTCGGAGGCGACGGACCCCGTGTACCGGCCGGCTCCCTTGCTCGCGAACTGCGGGTACGTGGCGGGCGGGAGCCAGTCGGAGGTCACCCGGTAGGTGCCCGCCGTGTCCAGCGGGTTGCCGGTGGCGCCACCGAGGGGACCGCTGAAGCCCGCCAGTGCCCCGGTGCCGGCGAAGCCGGTCGCCCCGGCGGTCGACGTGCGCGAGTACGCGCCCAGGTAGTACTGGCTGAAGTCGTTCGACGGCGTGCCGTCGGCCAGGGCCACGTTGCCGCCCGCCCGCTCGCCCGCCTCGATCAGCTTGCCGCCCTCGTTGAGGTAGGCGCGCAGCTCCAGCTGGGTGGGGTTCCCCGGCAGGGCCGCGCCCGTGTAGTGCACGACGGTGCGGAAGTGGCCGAGGACCCCGAGCGCGTCCGGCACGCCCTGCGTGGCGACGTCCCAGACGGCGGCCCGGTGGCCGCTCGCCTTCAGGGCGTCGACGTACGCCTTGGCCTGGATGGCGGCCGCGCCCTCCTCCGCGACGACGAGGGTGTCCGCCGGGGGGCGGTCGGCCACGGTGTAGGTGAAGTGGTCGCTGGAGACCTTCTTGCCGCTCTTGGTCCGGGCGGTGAACCACACCTCGACCTTGTCGCCGACTTCTGCGCCGCGGACCCTCGCGCGGTACTCGTCGAAGTAGAGGTTGTCCTCGCCGCCGTAGGTCTCGCCGCCCCGCCAGGAGCGCAGCGCCTCGTCCTTCGTGCGGCCGCCGTTGACGCGGTAGTTGAGTTCCCTGTCGCGCAGCGACTTGCGGGCGACGACCGAGACCTCCTGGTCATGGCCGCGCGCGTAGGAGGTGGTGAAGGACCCCGGGGTGAAGTCGGCGGCGTCCAGGCCCACGGAGGAGGAGGGGACGTCGGGGTGGGAGGCCGTCTCGGCCACGGACAGCGCGAACGGGACGTTCTTCTCGAACTCCTGCTGGATCAGCTTCTCGTCGTCGGGGAAGTTGAACCCCGACTGGCAGTCGGCGGCCACCCACTGGTCGTCCGGGTCGATGGCGGACGCGGTCTGGCAGGTCGACATCTCCGGCGTGAACATCGCCAGTCCATTGACGTTGGACGCGTGACCGTCGGCCTCGCCGTTGGTCGTGTAGAGCTCCGAGGAGACCTGCGGGTGGTAGCCGGGGATCGCGGAGTTGTCCGGCGTGCCGGCCAGTGACTTGTACAGGACGTCGTCGGGGGTGTCCGTGGCCACCTGCCAGCCGACCCCGTAGAGCAGCAGCTCGGCGGCGGAGTGGTAGTTGATGCCGTAGGTGAAGCCGATGCGCTTCTGGAACGCGTCCAGTGCGCGCGTCTCCGGCTCGGAGTCCGGGCCCGGGCCGCGGTAGGTCTCGCTCGCCGGGTTGGGCGACGAACCCTCGTTGTCGTAACCCCACTTGTAGGCGAAGTTGCGGTTGAGGTCGACGCCGTCGCCGGCGGATATGACGCCGTCGCCGTTGTTGTCGCGCAGGTTCTTCCGCCACAGGCGGGTGTCGTCGCTCTGGAAGGTGTAGTCGTAGCCGTCCGGGTTCGCCGATATCAGGAACCACAGCTCGGTCGAGTCGACAAGCTTCTTGATCCGCTTGTCGGTGCGGTAGTTGTCCAGGTAGTAGTGCATGAGCCGGCGGGTCATCTCCGGCGTGATCCACTCACGGGCGTGCTGGTTGGACATGTACAGCACGGCGGGCTTCGAGCCGTCCTTCGACTTCGCCGCGTTCTTGGTGAGTTTGAGGGCGAGGATGTCCTGCCCGCGTGTCGTCCTGCCGATCGAGACGACCTTCGTCAGCCCGGGGTTCGCGCGGCCGGTGGCGAGGATCTCCTCCTTGATGCCGCCCTTGCCGCTGTACGGGCGGAACACCTGGTCGGCCGCGTTTTTCACGCGTGCCTCGGCCTTGGCACCGAGCGTGCGCTCGGTGAGCCGCACGCCCCTGCTCTCCAGTTCCTTCGCCTGCTTGCCGGTGAGATACACCTCGACGGTGGCGGTGCCCCGCGCCTGCGGCCGTTCGCTCAGTTCGTGCGCGTCCTGGCCGGCCTGGAGCAACAACGGGATCTGATTTTGTGTCACTTCCGCGCGGTACACCTTGACGGTGTCCGCTTCGGCGGCGGCCGTGCCCGCGTCGCGGGCCTGAGCCATGGGTGCCACCGTCGCACCGCACAGGACGAGGGCACCGACTGCAGCGATCGTTAAGGATCTGGTTCTCACGAGCATCCCTTCACGTCGTTCCAGGACAGAGGCGCCATCCCATAAGAAGTCCGGTCGGCAGTCAAGGTGCTGGTAAAAACCCGTCCCGGGGATCACCGGACCGCGCGAGCGGACATTTCCCCTTTGGCAACGGGAAATTCGGCCGCCATTGCCCGAAAGCCGGGGCGTGGGGCCCGGGGAATTACCGGATCGCCGTGAACGCGGTTTGTGATAGGCCGCGTGTCCGTGTCGGTAGCCTGCTA
>NZ_CBDRCM010000117.1:0-4518 GCF_965342435.1 Actinacidiphila sp. bgisy160
CGGCCCATGCCGGATCCTCGGCGAAGCAGAGCTGCAGCTCCACCTTCCAGTACTGCGGTTGCCGGTGGGGCGCGTCGCCGTCGCCGCCGGTGGCGTGGACCGCGAGCAGCCGCCCGAAGGAGAGCGCGGGCAGGTCGTCGTTCCAGTCCCATCGGCCCCATTCGGCGATGAAGCCGTCGCCGTCGGCCTCCTCGACGCCCTCGACCTCGATGGCGAGGAACTCGGCGAACGCCTCCCAGGCCGCGTCGACGTCGTGGACGGCGTCGGGCGCGGCGCCGTGGTGGCGCAGGGTCCGGGCGAGCTCTCGGCGGCGGATCGCCAGGGAACGGGCACAGAGGGAGGCTATCCCTCGTGCTCGTCGAGCCAGAGGACGATCCCGGTCACGCCGCCCAGGACGGCCGCGACGCCGGCGCGGACGGCGGCGGCGCAGCGGGCGGGGGTGAAGGTGGCGGGGTCGTACGTCGAGGACATGCCGAGGCCCTCGCCGCGGAACGACGCGCCGGACCAGTCGACGGCGGTGACGTTCGCGGTGGGCTCGGCCAACTCCGCGCCCACCACGAGGAACTGCTGGGAGAGGTGGTTCGGGGTGACCGTGGCGAGAGGGTCGATCAGGTCGTTGCCGGCGCTGATGACGAGGTCCGGGTGCATCTCCAGGGCCCGGGTGGCGCTGGGCAGGAGGTCGGAGGGGTGGTCGGCGACGACCGTCCTGAGGTCGACCTGCTCGGCCCCGGCCCACTCCTTGACCGCGGTCACGAGCGCCTTGGTGGGCCGGTCGTCGCCCGAGGTCAGCAGGACGACGCGGTAGCCCTTCGAGGGATGGACCCCTGACCAGGAGCCGGGGGCCGGCGTGGCGGTGGCCTCGGGGGCGGGCGGGTCGGCGCGGTCCACGAAGCCGGGACCGGGTGTGCCGACGGCGCTGGGCCGGGGGTGCGGTCGTGACCAGTCGTCGCCGGAGCCGCATCCGGTGAGCAGCGCGGCGGCCGCGGCCAGTGTGGCGGCGGCCCGAAGCGGGGGGCGCAAGGCGATCGACCTCCGGGTGGTGACAGGTGGTGCCGTCCTCATCCTGCAATCCCGTCTCCCTCACCTCCATCCGGAGGGCGCCGTTGTCGGACTTGTTTGCGCACGATTCGCCGACCGGCCGGTTCCGGTTCACCCATGACGTGCACGGTGCAGTGGCAACCTCAAGGAGCCACATGTCACATCGCCTCCGCCGCACCCTCGTCGGGATCACCGCGGCGGTGATCGCCATCCTGGGCCTCGGGCAGCAGTCCGCGCTCGCGCACGGGTTCACCTCGACCGTGTACGCGGACGTCGCCCCGGCCGGCGGAGGCCGCGTACGGACCACGTTGCAGCTCGAGTACGACCTCTTCGTGGTGTCCGCCGCCGACTACCAGCACGACGACGCGCTCTTCCGTGAGGGGACCGCCGCGTTCGACGCCGGCGACTCCGCCGCCCAGGCGGCGGCGCTGGCCGCGCACGTGAAGTCCGCCGTCGCGTACGCCACCGGGCGCTTCACGCTGAGCTCCGACGGCAAGACCTGCGTCCCCGCCCGGATTGGCGGCTTCACGATCGGCCGCCGGGAGGGTGTGCCGTACGCCACCCTCCGCCTGGACTGGGACTGCCCCCAGGGCGGGGACCGTGAGGTGCGCAGCGGGCTGTTCCCCGATTCCGAGGGTTACGTCAAGGGCACCAAGACGATCGTCACGTACGCGGTGGACGGCAGTTCGGGCAGTGCGGCCCTCGACGCCGAGCACCCGTCCTTCTCCATCGGCCAGTCCTGGTACGAGCGGTTCTGGGAGTTCTTCCGACTGGGCGCAGAACACCTCCTGACCGGGGTCGACCACATCCTGTTCCTGCTCGCCCTGATCGCCGGTTCGCGGCGGCCGCGCGAGATCGTGCTGGCGGCAACCAGCTTCACCCTGGCTCACTCGGTGACCTTCATGCTCGCCGCTCTGGGCGTGGTCGACGTGCCCGCGCGCGTCGTCGAGCCCGTCATCGCGCTGTCGATCGCCGTGGTCGCCGGCTGGTACCTGTGGCGGATCTGGCGGCGCGGCGACCACGCGACCGAGCTCGAGGCCCCCGGGCAGGGGCACTTCAGCCTGGACCGGGCCGGATGGACCCGCCTCGGCGTGGTGTTCTGCTTCGGTCTCGTCCACGGTCTGGGCTTCGCCGGCGCGCTGGGGATCGACGAGGCGTGGTCGTGGACCCTGCTGTGGTCCCTGCTGGTGTTCAACGTCGGCATCGAGGCCGTCCAGTTGGCGATCATCGCCGTCGTCTTCCCGCTGCTGCTCGTGCTGCGCCACCGCTCGGCGCGGGCCGGGCTCTGGGCCGCGGGGGCGATTTCCGCCGGGGTGTCCGTCATGGGGGTGGTGTGGTTCGTGCAACGAGTATCCGGATTCTGAGACTCCGTCCAGGGATAGCGCGAAGTTCAACTACGTCGTCACCCGCATTTATGTTCGCTTTACCTGCCGAGGTGAGCGTGGGGTCCTCCACTCGATGCACACATTTCGTGCACAGAAGGAAAAGACGAAAATGAGATCGAGCTACTCCTCGCGGAGCTCCGGGTCCGCGCGGCGCCGTGTGGCCACCGGGGCCACCGCGGCTTTCCTCGGCCTGACGGTCGCCCTCGGCAACGGGCTGGTGACGTCGGCGTCCGCCGCCGACACCGCCACGCTCAGCGGCATCGTCCTCGGTGTCGGCGCCAACGAGGCCCAGCGCACCGTGACGTGGTACTCCTCCGCCGACACGGCGCAGCAGATCCAGGTCGCCCCGACCGCGCAGCTGGTGAACGGCGAGTTCCCGGCCGGCGCCGCCGCCTTCGACGCCATCGGCGCGGCGAACATCGCCTCCAGCGGCGGCTACAACCGCCACGCGACGATCACCGGGCTGAAGGAGCAGACCCAGTACTCCTACCGGGTCGGCAGCGAGGGCAACTGGTCCTCCACCTACTCGTTCAAGACCCAGGACTTCGAGGGCGAGTACGACTTCCTGTTCTACGGCGACCCGCAGATCGGCTCGTCCGGCAACCTGGCGAGCGACCAGGCCGGCTGGCAGGACACGGTCGACGTCTCGCTGAAGGCCAACCCGAACGCCGAGCTCCTGGTGTCCGGCGGCGACCAGGTCGAGAGCGCCAACAACGAGTCCCAGTGGAACTCCTTCCTGGCTCCCGACGGTCTGCGCCAGTACCCGTGGGCCGCCACCATCGGCAACCACGACGTCGGCGGCAAGGCCTACGAGCAGCACTTCACCACCCCGAACACCGACCGTTCGGCCCCGTACTACGACAACGGGACTCCCGAGGGCACCAGGTCCGGCGGTGACTACTGGTACATCTACAAGGACGTTCTGTTCATCGACCTGAACAGCAACAGCTACAACTCCGCCAACGGCGGCGGTGACGAGGCGCACGTCAAGTACGTCACCGACGTCATCAACAAGCACGGCGACGAGGCCAAGTGGAAGGTCCTCGTCTACCACCACGCGATCTACTCGCCGGCCTCGCACGCCAAGGACGGCGAGAACAAGCAGCGCCGCAGGGACTTCCCGACCGTGTTCTCGAACCTCGGCGTGGATCTCGTCCTGCAGGGTCACGACCACAGCTACTCCCGCAGCTACCTGATCAAGAACGGTGCCAAGGAGAACCCGGCCGAGCAGCCCGGTGCCTCCGACGTGTACCCGGGCCCCGGTGGCGTCCTCTACGTGACGGCCAACTCCGCCTCCGGCTCGAAGTACTACGACATCACCAAGCCGGACAGCAGCGGCACCAGCGGTGACGGGAACGGCGCCGACCCGCTGAACCCGGGCAACTACTGGTACAACTCGGTCCAGAACCAGGAGCACGTCCGCACCTACGTCAAGGTGCAGGTGCGCAACGACAAGCTCGTGGTCGAGAACATCCGCAGCGGCGCCAACGGCCCCGACCAGCCGGTCGGTTCGCACGTCGACGACGTCACGGTGCACCCGTACCACGGTGACAAGCAGGACCTGCAGGTCAACGTCCCGAACCCGGCTCCGGGCGAGTTCGGCTGGACGATCGACGGCTACAACGGCCTGGTCGACCTCGGTACCGCCAAGGAGCAGAACGGCGACCACTTCGTCGCGGGCGGCAAGATCAACCCGATCCTCGTCTCCGACAGCCGCCGTTCACTCGCCCCGTGGTCGATCTCGGCCAACGTGGGCGACTTCAAGGACGCCGACAAGACCTTCTCCGGCTCCTACCTCGGCTGGACGCCGTACGTCCTGGACGGCGGCGCCGGTGCCGCGGCCGGTGACCCGGTGGCGTCCGGTTACGACGACCAGGGCAAGGGCCTGTCCGTCTCGCGTGGCCTCGGCTCCGCCGGGCAGGGCCACCCGCGCGGTTCCGCCAAGCTCGGCGCCGACCTGGATCTGAAGATCCCGGACAGCGTCGAGAAGGGCGGCTACCGCGCCACCCTCACGATCACTGCGCTGAGCAGCTGACCGTACCCGTTTGACGGCGGGGGGGGGGAAGCACCTGTGTTCCCCCCCCCCCCCCCCCCC
>NZ_CBDRCM010000118.1:0-3092 GCF_965342435.1 Actinacidiphila sp. bgisy160
CCCCCCCCCCCCCCCCCCCCCCCCCCCCCCCCCGGGGCCGGCGGCCGGGGAGTCGCTCCCCGGCCCGGCGGACCTGTGGGCCGCGCTCGCGGCCGATCCGGTCGTGGTGCTCATGAGTCCTACTTCAGGAGGTTCTCGACCTGGGACTGCGCGCTGTCCGCGGCAGACTTCGGCGAGGCCTTGCCCTGGTCCACCGAGCCGAGGGCGTCGTCGACCTTGGAGGTGATCTCCGTCAGGTTGGCCAGGGTCGGTGCGGCCTTGGCGGTCTCCATCTGCTTGAGGAAGACCTGCAGGTCGGGGCTCTGGGCAAGGTCACCGGAGTCCCAGGCGGCCTTGTTGGCCGGAAGGTCGGCGGTGAGCTTGTACCACTCGGCCTGCCCCTCGGCGCCGGTCAGGTACCGGATGAACTCCTGCGCAGCGGCCTTGTGCTCGCTGTCCTTGGAGACGACGAGGCTGGAGCCGCCCGCCATCGAGGTGGACGACTGGTCGGCCGGGACGGGGGCCACCGCCCACTTGCCGTTCAGCTGCGGGTACTGCTGCTGCAGGATGCCCATGTGCCAGGGGCCGGAGAAGAACATCGGCACGACGCCGGTGTTGAAGTCCTTGGTGACGTCGTAGCCGGGCGCCACGCTCTTGCGGGACAGGCCCTTGGAGAAGAAGCTGCCGTAGTAGTCGAAGGCCTTGACAGCGGCGGGAGTGTTGACGGCCGCCTTGCCGTCGTCGTCGACGATGGCGCCGCCCGCGGAGTACAGGAACGGGTAGAAGCTCTGGACGGTGTCCAGGCCGCTCGACTGCAGGTAGATGCCCCACTTCGAGCCGGCCTTCTTCTGGAGGGCCGCGGCGTCCTCCTGCAGTTCCTGCCAGGTGGCCGGGGGCTGGGTGATACCGGCCTTCGCGGCGAGGTCCTTGCGGTAGTACAGGACGCGGGTGTCGACGTACCAGGGCACGCCGTAGGCGGTGCCGTCGGCCACGCCCTGGTCCCAGCCGGCCTTGAAGAAGTCGTCCTGCTTGAAGGCCTTGGTGTCGACCGGCTCCAGGACACCGAGGTCGGCGAACTCGCCGAGGTAGGTGCCGCCCATCTGCGCGATGTCCGGCAGCGTCCCGGCGGCCGCTGCGGAGACCAGCTTCTGGTGGGCGACGTCCCAGCCGACCGGGGTCACCTTGACGGTGATGTTCGGGTGCGCCCTCTCGTACTCCTTGGCGACCTCGCCCAACTTCTCGCCCTCGGTGCCCATGCCCCACACGGTCAGCGTCTGCTTCTGGTCAGCCGCGGCCTGCTTGCCGCCACCGGAACTGCCGCAGGCGGTGGCGGCAAGGGCGGTCGTCGCCAGCACGAGGGCGACTGCTGAGTTTCTGACGGCTCGCTGCATGAGCGGGCTCCTCCTTGAGCACTCGGTTCATGTATGCGCTTACAGGAAGCGCATACATGAACCTTTACCCAGCTGCCCGATGTGATGCAAGAGGGGACTTGGTCACACTCCCGTAACGGGGTCGACATGCACAGTCCGGGCCGATATGGCTCGACGCGACGCGGACGGCCACTACGCAGGGGGGCCGCACACCGTCGTCAGCATGTCGTGTCCGGCGGTTCCAGCCGGCGTGCCGCCGCACCCGCAACTCGCCCGGCGCACCACGGTGACCGGCAGCACAACAGACCGGGGGGCCTCGTCCCTCCCGCCGTTGAGGCGCCGTACCAATTGCTCCACGGCCTCCTCCCCGAGCTGTACCATAGGCTGCCGCACCGTGGTGAGTGAGGGCCGCACCATACGGCTCAAGGGAATACCGTCGAAACCGGTCACCGCCATGTCCTCGGGCGCCCGGATGCCGCGGCGCTCCAGGGCGTGCAAGGCCCCGACCGCCATCTGGTCGTTCGCGAAGAGGACCGCCTGCGGCAGTTCACCGCCGCGGTCCAGCAGTGCCTCGACCGCGCGACCACCTTCGGCCTGGGTCATGGGGTCGACCCGCAGATCGGGGTCGGCGCCCACAGGGACACCGGCCGCCCGGCAAGCGTCCCGGAAGCCGTGGAACCGGGCCTCTGCATCAGGCGAGTCCACCCCTCCGACGAAGGCCAGCCGTCGCATGCCGTGATCCTCTATGAGGTGGCGGGTGAGTTCACGCTGCCCGTCGCGGTTGGCGACCTCGATGTGGTCAAGATGGTCCAGTTGCGCGCCCTCGCGAGGGCCGGCAATCATCACCACCGGCTGCCGCCGAAAGATCGTCTCCAGCTCCTCGGTCGGAACGGTTCTCGCCAGCACGGCCAATCCGTCGACCCGACCCGCCACCTTTGCCACCAGACTCTCCGGACCGCCCTGCAGTGAGGCTGCGATCAGCAGCGCGAAGCCGTGCCGCCGGGCGGCACGCTCCATGCCGCGGATGATCTGGTCGGAGTAGAGCATGGCGACGTCCTCCTCGGCGTCGCCCGTCGCGATCGCGGCGTCCGGATCTGAGTAGTCCGGGAAGCACAGCCCGAGCACCCCAGTGGAGCGGCTGGCCAGCCCTCGGGCGTTGCCGCTCGGCACATAGCCGAGTTCCCGGGCGACCACGAGTACTCGCTCACGGGTCTGCGCGCGCACCGAGTCCGGGTTGCGGTAGACCCGCGAAACGGTGGCGATCGAGACGCCCGCCCGGTGGGCGACGTCGTAGACGGTGGGGACTGTGCTCACTGAGGGGACCCCGGATTTCTCGTGTGCGGCTGTCAGAGGTGCCGACACTGACTGAAAGCGCATTCACATTAGGCGCACACCCGCCATGGGAGCAAGCCGCCACATACGGGGACCAACCCCGCGGGTGACGCTCGGAGGGGGGCTTGTTGGTGTACGGGCTGACGGCTGACCTGGTGTGTTGCTGTTTGGCTGAGAGGCCCGGTTGGCTGTTCGCGCGGGGCGTTCGGGGTGTGTGAGCTGGGGTTGTGTCTTCTCCTTGTCGCCACCCAGAAGAGCTGACTACCGGGGATCGCTGTGAACGGCTGTTGCGCACTTTGAGTGGTTGATCGTTTTTCTCTCTGAGGCTGTTTTTCTGCGTACTCGTGGTTGCTGGCCGGTCTTGCGCTGGGCGTCACTGCTGATGAGGTGGGCTGACCTTGGTGTGCCTTC
>NZ_CBDRCM010000119.1:0-2769 GCF_965342435.1 Actinacidiphila sp. bgisy160
GGGATCGGTTCCGCCACGGGGGCGAGTCCATCAAAACGGTGGCGCCCCGTACCCGAACTTCCGCGGTTTTGCCTCCGCCCTTCCGGAGCGCGTGCGTTCGTGCGCGCGGGAGCGCGAGTGACGGCTCGGCCCGGCGCGCCGGTGCCCCGCGGAAGCGCCCCCCGGGCCGTCACTTGCCTCCGGCCCGGGGGGTCCGCCCGGCGGGGGCGGCCCAGTGGGCCCGCGTGGAGGTGCCCAGGCCGTCAGCGTCGAGGTGTGCCACACGGGCCCGGCCGGCGCGCCATGGCGGCCATTCATCGATTTCGCCGGAGGCACTGTCTCGCGGGCACGCCCCCCGATCGGGGGGCGTACGACCGCGCCCGGTCCGCGGGCCCCTGCGGGGCCGCCCGGACCGGGCGCGGTGGCCGATGCCGGATCAGGCCTTCTTCGTCTCCTGGAAGATGGCGTCGATCTGGTCGATCAGGTCGAGCAGCTTCTGGCCGGTCGCCGGGTCGGTCGAGGCCTTGGCGGCGCTGCCCGCCTTCAGCGCGTCGTTGAAGAGCTGGTGCAGCTGCGGGTACTTCTCGAAGTGCGGCGCCTTGAAGTAGTCGCTCCACAGCACCGACAGGTGGTGCTTGACGAGCTCCGCGCGCTGCTCCTTGATGACAATGGCGCGGGCCCGGAAGTGCGGGTCCTCGTTGGCCTGGTACTTCTCCTGGACCGCCTTGACGGACTGCGCCTCGATGCGGGCCTGGGCCGGGTCGTAGACACCGCAGGGCAGGTCGCAGTGGGCGCTGACCTTGACCTTGGGCGCGAACAGGCGAGCGAGCATGACTGTCCTTCCTCGTGATCGTCTTTCCACCAGGGAGATTACTCCCCTGTCGTGTGGTTTTCTCGGGCGCCCCTTGGTGCTTAGGACAAAAGTCTGGTGTCACCCTGGGCTGGTGGAGCATGGAGGAGGAGGCTGAGCATGCGTGAGCCCGGGGCTGGGCAGAGGAGGAGCGTGCCGTACCAGCTGGTCGAGGTGACAGGTCCGTCGATGGTGCCGACGCTGCAGCATGGTGACTGGCTGCTGGTGCAGCACGTCAGGAGCGCCACGGAGGTCCGTGAGGGTGACGTGGTGGTGTTGCGCCATCCGCTCCAGCAGGACCTGCTGATCGTCAAACGCGCCGTGGAGCGGCGCGAGGGCGGCTGGTGGGTGCTGGGCGACAACACCTTCGTGGAGAACGACAGCAGGGAGTTCGGCACCGTCCCGGACGAGCTGGTGCTCGCCCGGGGACGCGGGCGCTTCCGGCCGCCGCGCGAGGTTCAGCGGTCGGCGGCCGGAGTGGCGGGCTGGCTGGTGTCCTGCGTCAGGCCGCTCAGGGCGGACCGCTCGTTCTCCAGGCGCTTGCGGGCGCGGTAGGCCGCGACGTTGGCGCGGGTCGCGCAGCGGTCCGAGCAGTAGCGGCGGGACCGGTTGGTCGAGGTGTCGATGTAGGCGTTGCGGCACGTGGTGGCCTGGCAGATGCCGAGCCGGTCCACACCGAGGTCGGTGAGCTGGAAGGCCAGACCCATGCAGGCGGTCGCGGCGTAGGAGGCGGTCGCCGTGGCCGCGTGCTCGGCGAGGTGCATGTGCCAGTCGGGGCGGCCGCTGTCGTCCAGGTACTCGTGGCCGGAGATCTGCGGGCTGACCGGGAACTCCAGCAGCAGCGCGTTCAGCAGGTCGACGGCGCGCACCTCGTCGCCCTCGGAGGCGGCCTCGAACACGCCGCGCAGCCGGGTGCGGACGGTGCGCAGCCGCTGCACGTCGGCGTCGCCGGCGCGACCCGCCGCCTGGCTGGCCGGCCCGAACAGCTCGCGCACGGCGTCGACCGAGGTCAGGTTGTCGATCCCGCGCTCGGGCTCCTCGCTGTTCACCAGGCGCACGGCGTAGTCAGAGTAATAGGCGAGTTCCACTTGTAGTCCTTACGCGTGCGCTCTAGGGTCGGTAATGACTGCTCTTGCTCAAAGGGTATTTACGACTGGAGGGGATCGTATGTCCGGCACCACCGCCGCGGCGACCGACTGGCAGGCCTGGCAGGACAGCTGGGACCGGCAGCAGGAGTGGTACCTGCCGGACCGGGAGGAACGGTTCCGGGTCATGCTCGACATGGTGGAGGCGCTGACCGGCCCCGAGCCCCGGGTGCTGGACCTGGCCTGCGGCACCGGCAGCATCTCCGACCGGCTGCTGCGCCGCTTCCCGGGGGCCCGCTCGACCGGCGTGGACCTCGACCCGGCGCTGCTGACGATCGCCCGCGGCCACTTCGCCGGCGAGCGCAGGATCGAGTTCGTCACCGCCGACCTGCGCGACCCGCTCTGGCCGCGGGCCCTGCCGTACGACTCGTACGACGCCGTGCTCACCGCGACCGCCCTGCACTGGCTGAAGCCCGAGCCGCTCAGGGCCCTGTACGGGACGCTGGCCGGCCTGCTGCGGGACGGCGGGGTCTTCCTCAACGCCGACCACATGCCCGACACCTCGACGCCCCGGCTCAACGCGGCCGTGCGCGAACTGGACCGGGCCCGCCGCGAGCGGCGGAGGGCGGAGGGGGCGCTGGACTGGGAGCAGTGGTGGGCCACCGCCAAGGCCGACCCGGTGCTGGCCGGTCCCACCGAGGAGCGGTTCGTGATCTACGGTTCCCACGCCGACGGGGACGAACTGCCCCCGGCCTGGCACGCCGCGGCCCTGCGGGACGCCGGCTTCGGCGAGGCGCGGGAGGTCTGGCGTTCGGTGTCGGATGCGATCGTCCTCGGGCTGAAGTGATCCGTACC
>NZ_CBDRCM010000120.1:0-2765 GCF_965342435.1 Actinacidiphila sp. bgisy160
AAGCAGGCTCGTCACATGGGCTCGCGCCCACTGGCTTCGAAACAGACCGCCATCCCTGTCGTCGCTGCCGGGCCGCACGGGCTGGAGCAGGGGCCAGCTCCCCGCCCGCGGGGCCCTGGGCCTTGCCCCCAAGGCCGCCGTCGACGACGGCCACGCCGACACCGTGACCGACTTCCGCACCGGGGCCATCGAGCGCGACACTGACGGCCGCCTGGTCCTGGTCGCCGAGGACGGACGGCGCCTGGAGCCCGTCGACGAGGTCATCGCGCTGACCGGGTTCCGTCCCGACCTGACGTTCCTGTCGGCGATCCGGCTCGGCCTGGACGAGCGCCTGCAGGCCCCCACCGCCCTCGCCCCGCTGAGCGACCCCAACGTGCACTCCTGCGGCACCGTCTACCCGCATGGCGTGAACGAACTGTCCCACCCCGAGCAGGGCGTTTACCTGGTCGGCATGAAGTCCTACGGCCGCGCCCCGACCTTCCTGACCATGACCGGCTATGAGCAGACCCGCTCCATCGCCGCCGCCATCGCCGGCGACCGCGAGGCCGCCGAACGCGTCGAGCTCACCCTCCCCGCCACCGGCGTGTGCGGCGGCGCCGGCCTGTTCGACCAGCCCGACACCACCCAGGACGCAGGTGGCGGCTGCTGCGCTGCCCCGGCCGTCCTGCAGATCGGCATCGGCGCACCCGCCACCACCAGCGGCGGCCGCCACCCCCGCTCAAGCTCGTCCTGTTCCAAGACAAGCCCGGCGAGAACACCCGCATGGACCACCTTGGCGACGACGTCACCACCGCCACCCGCCGACTGGACCTGGCGGGCCTGGCCACCACCGAGGAGAACGACACCACCTGCCGCTACGCCCTACAGGACAAGGTGGGGCCACGGCCCCGGCAAGGAGCCCTGGGAGGTCTACGTCGTCAAGGCCGACGCCGGCGACCTGACCAAGCAACCGGCCAGCACCTGCTGCAGCGCCGACACCACCCCGCCCGAACCCGCGGCCACCGCAGCCGGCCGCTGCTGCTGAACCCCTGACCAAACACGCGCGGCCTGGACCGAAGAGGGGGGCCGGTCCAGGCGCGCAACTGGCCTCAGGCGAGACGCACGGTGTACAGAGGAGTCCAGGGCCCACCAGCTCGGCCCCTGATCACCCAGATCAATGATGGCGCCACACCTGTTGCGCTGGTTAAGCTGCCAACCCAGGCTGCTGAGCAGCGCTAACACGCGATCACGCCGTACGCACGATTGCGGTACCCCAGAGAAGGGACCGCACGCCCTACGAGCTGGCCCTGCGGATCCGCACACGAGCCCTTGGCACCCTTGGCCTCCCACTGCAGGTGGGCGTCGGCCCGAGCTGGGCGGTGGCCGCGATGGCGTCCGCCCACCCCGGCCGTGGTGGCATCCGCGTGGTCCCCGACGACCATCAGGCGGTGCGGGCCTTCCTCGACCCACTGCCGGTCCAGGACTTGTACGGCGTCGGGCTGGCACAGGCCGCCACCCTGGAGCGCTACGGCTTGCGCACCGTCGGCCAGGTGGCGCGCCTGCCCGTCGAGACACTGCAGCGGGTCCTCGAGGGCCGCGTACAGGCGAGGCTGGTCCATGAGCGGGCCCGGGGCATCGACCTGCGGCCGGTGGTCGCCACCGCCTTGCCGCAGAGCATCGCCGTCCAGCGGGGCCTGGACGGCGACACCCTCGACCCCACAGTGATCGGGCGGGAAATCCTTCACGCCGTGGTGGACGTCGCGCACCAGCTGCGCGAGCGCGACCAGGTCGCCCGCGTGCTCACCGTCGGTATCGCGTTTGCCGGAGGCAGCAGCGTGAGCCGTTCCCGGACGCTACGCGAGCCCAGTGCGTACACCGACGATCTGCGCATCGCCGCCCTGGAACTGTTCGAGCGCATGGGGCTGCAGCGGGCCCGGGTACGGGGCATCTCGGTTCGCGCCGAGCAGCTGAGCGGCGCCGAGGGGGGCCTCGGTGCAGCTGAGCCTCGACCCGGAGCGCGAGGCCGGACACCGCCTGGACCCCGTTGTCGACCAAGTGATCGCCCGTTTCGGCCCTGGCGCTCTCACCTGGGCGCCGCTCGCTCACCGCCGTCACAGCGCCTGACCCCACGGGAGCGACGTGCACGACGACCTGCCCAGCGATCCAGACGAGCTCCAGGTCATCCAGGGCCACCTGATCCGCCTGCTCGCCCGAATCCGCGAGCAAGCCGACGCACCCGCCCCGCTCTATCTGCCCGTCGACCAAGCTTGGCTGCAGATCATTGAGGCCCACACCGTGGAGCAGCTGCGCCGCGCCGGCGAGCAGGCCTACGAGGTGGACACCGCGATCAACCCTGGGTTTCCGGACCTGCTCCAGGGTGGCGGCTGCAGCACCTGCCTACCGCGGTCGGCCAGCCACCATGCCGCATCCTGCACCGGAGGGAGTGCTGGATCGACAACGGCGAGGAACTCACCGCGGCGGAAGCCTCCCAGTACGCGGCCCGGCCGGCGGTGGAGCTGTGCCGGCTATGCCGCCCCGACCCACCGCTGGGGCCGTTACCGACCTGTGCATCGGCCCACGCGGCGGCGTGGGCCGCAGGTGCTGCTGAAAAATCTTCCCGACCGACGCGTGGAAACCCCGGTGGTTCGAGGCACCTTGGAGCAGTTGGTAGCCAAGGGCCGGATCAGCCGGTCACGGCAGGGTCGGACGGTCTACTACACAGCAGACGTGTCGATCGCGTCCCTTGTGATGGTGTAGGCGATCATGGTGTGGGTGTGCGCGGGCGA
>NZ_CBDRCM010000121.1:0-2334 GCF_965342435.1 Actinacidiphila sp. bgisy160
ACAACCACGAAACCCCAGGTCACAACCAACATCTGAGATCTCTACCGAACCCGGAGCGGTTCACTTCACCGGGTGGGGGAGTGCGCGGTGCCCCATCGAGAGCTTTCCTCCCTACTGAATGACGAGTGGTTCGGCCGGTGCCCGAGGCGGGGAGGGCCGGTGGCGGCACACGGTAGTGCAGACCTCTGCCCTACTGTCACCGCCTGGAAGAGCTGCTCATGTGGGAGTGCTGTGACCAGTGGTTGTGCACTTTGATTGACTGCTCTGGTTCCGCTGCGAGGCTGTCTTCCTGTGTGTACCTGCTGGCGGTGTGGTGACGTTGGCGTGCATTGCTGCTGGTCAGTTAGGCCTGTCGTGTCGTGGCTTCGGGGATGCTCAGGTCGTTTGGCTGGTGCGCAGTTATAACGGTTCGTCCTTGTGGCGGTCATGGTGCAGCCCCCGGCCGTTACCCCGGGCAACGCGACGGTCTTGCTCCTGCCGGTCCTGAGCCGCGGACGAGGTGGTATCACTGCTGTTCTTGGAGAGCGCGGCATTGCGCGTTGTTGGAGGGGGAGCGTATGGCGCATGGTGAGCAGGGCCAGGACGGGGTGGAGGTGGATGACGAGCAGTACCAGCCCTACCACCTGGGCGGCATCGTGTGGGATCCGCCTCTCGTGCTCACTCCCGAGCAGGAGCGTGCGAAAGAGGAGAAGGAGCAGGAGCACCGGAGGAAGTTCCTGCGGAACAGGGCGGAGTCTCGAGTACGGGGGATGCTGCTTGGTCTGGCGGTGGGGGAGACGCTGGGGGCCGCCGGGGGCAAGGTGCCAGCCGACGGCCCGTTGCGGGCCGGGGTGAGTGCCCAGTTGGCTTGCTTCACTGCGGAGGGCACCATCCGTGCGATGGTCCGTGGCAAGCACAAGGGCATCTGCCATCCGGCGTCGGTGGTTTGGCACGCGTACTGCCGGTGGGCGGCCCTGCAGGGCATCGAGGCCGAGCGGATGAGGCGGCGCTGGGCTCCCTTCGACACCGAAACGGCGTGGCCGGACGGCTGGCTGGCGCAGGTATCTGTGCTGGCGGAGCGGCGCGGCTCCGCGCCGGCGACGGTGGCGGCGCTGTCGAAGGTCGAGCAGGGCACCCTGGAGCGACCGGCGACGGACAGCCGTGGCTACCACGCTCTGACCCGTACCCTTCCGGTTGCCGCGGTTGCCGTCTCGGATCTGGGGTACTGGACCGAGCAGGCGCGAGAGTTTGCCGCTTTGACGCACGGTGACGCGGCGGCGCACTCCGCCGCAGCCCGCGCGATCGTGCTGGTCCACCACTGCCTGACCGGCAACGGGGTACGGGATTCACTTCAGACCGGGCTCTCCGTTCTTCCCTCCCTTGACCGGGGCCTTAGCGACGACGAGCACGGGCGGCTCGCTGCAGCCCTCCGGCAGGCCGTTGCTCAGCCCGCCGACGCCGGACAGCTCGCTCAGCTCGCACCGGAGGCCACGGCACCGGCAGCACTCCTCGGCGGGCTCTATGCCGCAGCCTCCTTCCCTGACCGTAGCGACGTCGAGAGCGCGCTGCGCTTCGCGGCCGGCGCACCGAGCGGTGCCTCGGTCGCCTGTGTGACCGGCGCCCTGCTCGGGGCGGCGCACGGTGTCGAGGCACTGCCGAGCGGCCTGGTGAGCCGCCACGAACTGGCCTGGGTTCTCGATACCCTGGCCCGCGACCTGCTGAGCGAAGCCACCGACTCGCCGAGCGGCGGCGAGTACGTTGGGGGCTGGGACCCGAACTGGTGGAACCGCTATCCGGGAGGGTGATTCTGCCGGCGGCCACGTACGGCGGATGCACTGCTGCCACCTGTGAGCGCAACGCGGTCCGTTATTCCGGCCCCGGAGGAGTTCCTGTGGGAGCGGCCTCGAGGGACGGGGCCAGTTGGGAACGAACTTGCTGAAAGCACACATGCAGTCGACGAGCCGGTTCTAGGCTGGGGCCCTCACCTTTCAACGTGGGGTTTCAGAGACGCCCCGACCACCCCGGTGGTCGGGGCGTCTCCCACTCTTCGGCCAACCTGGAGGCGCTGATCATGGATGTAAACCGAGTTCTCGAAGCGCTTGAGGCAGGCGAGTTCGACAGCGTCAGCCACACATATCAGCCCTATGACGGCTACGGGAACCAGACCCATCAGGTTGCGATGAGCGTCTCCGGTGGCACCATCGAGGTCTCCAAGACCACCAGCGGGAAGTTCTTCGACGGGAAGGAGAACACCCGCTACTCCGAGACCAGCACGGACTATCTGACCGGCATGGATGCGGTGGACTTCATCGCCCAGCGGCCGTACTACTTCTCGCAGGTTCGCCCTGACCTCTT
>NZ_CBDRCM010000122.1:0-2104 GCF_965342435.1 Actinacidiphila sp. bgisy160
GAACGCGCCGAAGGGAACGCGCAACGCGAAGGCGGGCACCTCGCAGTCGGTGGCCGTCCCGTCCACCTTCACGCGGCAGACGGACACCACGCGATTCACCGAGGGCTACCAGAAGATCGCGGGTCACTACCAGCTGAAGCCCGTCGCCCAGTACGACGGCATGGCCAAGGGCTCGCTCCAGGGCGGTGAGGGTACCCGTTTCGTCGCCACCGTCATCGCGACCCCGGACACCGATCTGCTCACCCTGGCGAAGACCTACGGAACGGCGTTCGGGAAGGAGTCCCTCGGCGAACGGCTCGGTCTCGTCATCGGTGTGAACGGGCGCACCGGCAAGGAAGCCGAAATCGTCGACACGGTGCGGAAGTTCGCTCAGCAGTGGGAGAAGGAGGGCGACTTCTCGGTGTCCGTCAGCGGTTTCACCTGGGAGCAGCGGAACCCCCAGTTGCTGGCGGACGGCGGCCAGAAGATGGTCCCGTACGGCGCGCTCCGTGAGGCGGTCGTCCGCGACGATCTCACTCGGGGCATGCTGGACAAGCTCAAGCTGAACGCCAAGGGAGAGGTGTATCTGCACGTCGGTGACGCCGACGTCAAGAGCATGGTCGTCGGCGGAAAGCCGCTCTTCGACCGTGCCGCCGCGAAGATCGAGACGCTGACCGGCCAGAACGGGTCCGCTCCCGAGATGGTGAGCGGTGGTTACACGCTCCCCGAGGGTGTCGCGAAGAACGCCGCCGATCTTGACCTGGCCGTGCGCGACGCGATGGCGAAGACCGACACGCGGGCGATCTACTTCCCCGAGCCCAACACGTTCATCCGTGTCGACCCGAACCTCGGCCTGGAGAAGGACATCCGGTTCGGCGAGATCTCCGGCGGAAGCATCAGCTACGAGGCCAGGGAGGGCGAGCGGCTCCTCGCCAGCTCCCTCAAGAACCGCGGTTTCCAATGGCGGGGGCGGGAGAACCAGGGCTTCGTCTTCGACTCGGGTCTCGCACTCGTCACCGATGGGGAGCGGATCGCCAAGGAGGTGGGGGACGACCCGCGGGCGATCCTCAGCGGGCTGACCCAGAGCCATGCGAACTCGAAGACCTGGACCGAGCAGATCGAGCGCTACATCAAGCTGCATCACCCGGATGTCCTGGCGAAGGACCCGAACGCCGGGAAGAGCCTGGCGGCCATCGCCTTCCACGACATTCAGGCGGACGGCGTCACCGCTCTCACAAAGCTGGAGGTGAAGGACCTCGGCGCTGCCCGGAAGGCGGAGTGGAAGGCGCTGATCAAGGCTTCCGGCGGCACCAATGACACGTTCAGGCAGCTGATCGGCATGGCTGTCGATACCCGTAACGCCCTGGTCGACGGCATCAACAAGCACCTGACGCACTCCGTCTCCCCGTCCGCCCCGAGTGTGAGTACGTCCACGGCCGCTCATGCGGGTGCCGGTACGGGTGGGAGGCTGACCCCGGACGGCGTCCGGATCCTGGACAGCATCACAGGATCGGGGACGGTCGACGGCTCCCGCCGTACGCTCGCTGGTTTCGAGTTCGGGAAGGTCCGCGAAGAGGGGAGCACGAACCTCATCTCGCGACCTGTGCTGATGACAGTCACCGAGGGGGACAGGACGGTTCAGGTGGCCGTCCACCTCAATGTGATGGTCACCCCGGGCGGGAGGCTCGACGGGACGGCGGTCACGATCAGCGGGACGGACTTCCATCTGACCGCGCGCTCGAAGGCCGCGCAGGACTTGATCGACAAGTACGGTCCGTCCGTCCTGACGGCGGACAACTCCATCCATGTGGGGCCGGGCAACGCCAAGTCCGGCTGGGACAACAGGGCCGGTCGCCTCAAGAACCTGGCGGACGAGCTCGGCGTCACCGAGGACAGCCTGATCAAGGCGCTCGACAGGCGTTTCCCGCCGAGCGGGCTGGTGGACATGGTCCACCGTTTCCAGGACGACGTGGAGCGTGCCGTCGTCCATGCCTCCAACTCCGAAATCATCACGGTGGAGTTCCGGGGTGACAAGTCGTTCCCGGTCCAGGACAGGTCCGGCGGTGTGCCGGCGCGGGCAGTCTCGGCACCTGCGGGTTCGTCCGGTGATTTCGTCCACGGTGCG
>NZ_CBDRCM010000123.1:0-2078 GCF_965342435.1 Actinacidiphila sp. bgisy160
GTCGGGCACGCTGTTGGGTCCTGAGGGCATGGAAGTGTTCTCGGTTGTGGACCGGACTCGATGAACTCCGTTCAAGGCGGGGGGAGTTGGGTGACGGGTCGTTGTTTGAGAACTGCATAGTGGACGCGAGCATCTGTGGCCAAGTTTTTAAGGGCGCACGGTGGATGCCTTGGCACCAGGAACCGATGAAGGACGTGGGAGGCCGCGATAGGCCCCGGGGAGCTGTCAACCGAGCTTTGATCCGGGGGTGTCCGAATGGGGAAACCCGGCAGTCGTCATGGGCTGTCACCCGCTGCTGAACACATAGGCAGTGTGGAGGGAACGCGGGGAAGTGAAACATCTCAGTACCCGCAGGAAGAGAAAACAACCGTGATTCCGGGAGTAGTGGCGAGCGAAACCGGATGAGGCCAAACCGTATGCGTGTGATACCCGGCAGGGGTTGCGCATGTGGGGTTGTGGGATCGTACTTCAGTCGTCTGCCGGCGGCTGGGCGAGTCAGAAACCGTTGATGTAGGCGAAGGACATGCGAAAGGTCCGGCGTAGAGGGTAAGACCCCCGTAGCTGAAACATCAGCGGCTTGCTTGTGCGACTCCCAAGTAGCACGGGGCCCGAGAAATCCCGTGTGAATCTGGCGGGACCACCCGCTAAGCCTAAATATTCCCTGGTGACCGATAGCGGATAGTACCGTGAGGGAATGGTGAAAAGTACCGCGGGAGCGGAGTGAAATAGTACCTGAAACCGTGTGCCTACAAGCCGTGGGAGCGTCGGGCATCAGCTTGCTGGTGTCTCGTGACTGCGTGCCTTTTGAAGAATGAGCCTGCGAGTTTGCGGTGTGTGGCGAGGTTAACCCGTGTGGGGTAGCCGTAGCGAAAGCGAGTCCGAATAGGGCGGTTCAGTCGCATGCCCAAGACCCGAAGCGGAGTGATCTAGCCATGGGCAGGTTGAAGCGTGGGTAAGACCGCGTGGAGGACCGAACCCACCAGGGTTGAAAACCTGGGGGATGACCTGTGGTTAGGGGTGAAAGGCCAATCAAACTCCGTGATAGCTGGTTCTCCCCGAAATGCATTTAGGTGCAGCGTCGTGTGTTTCTTGCCGGAGGTAGAGCACTGGATAGGCGATGGGCCCTACCGGGTTACTGACCTTAGCCAAACTCCGAATGCCGGTAAGTGAGAGCGCGGCAGTGAGACTGCGGGGGATAAGCTCCGTGGTCGAGAGGGAAACAGCCCAGAGCATCGACTAAGGCCCCTAAGCGTACGCTAAGTGGGAAAGGATGTGGAGTCGCAGAGACAACCAGGAGGTTGGCTTAGAAGCAGCCACCCTTGAAAGAGTGCGTAATAGCTCACTGGTCAAGTGATTCCGCGCCGACAATGTAGCGGGGCTCAAGCGTACCGCCGAAGTCGTGTCATTGCAGCAATACTCCCAACGGAGGCTGTGATGGGTAGGGGAGCGTCGTGTGCCGGGTGAAGCGGCCCTGGAAGGGAGTCGTGGACGGTTCACGAGTGAGAATGCAGGCATGAGTAGCGATACAAGAGTGGGAAACTCTTGCGCCGATTGACTAAGGGTTCCTGGGTCAAGCTGATCTGCCCAGGGTAAGTCGGGACCTAAGGCGAGGCCGACAGGCGTAGTCGATGGACAACCGGTTGATATTCCGGTACCCGCTTTGAAGCGCCAGCGCTGAACCCTCTGATGCTAAGCCCGTGAAGCCGCCGGCCTTCAGCTTTGCTGTGGGTCGGAGTGGTGGAGCCGGTGACCCGAGGTGGTAGTAGGTGAGCGATGGGGTGACGCAGGAAGGTAGTCCAGCCCGGGCGGTGGTTGTCCCGGGGTAAGGGTGTAGGCCGAGTGGTAGGCAAATCCGCCACTCTTTGAGGCTGAGACCTGATGCCGAGCCGATTGTGGTGAAGTGGATGATCCTATGCTGTCGAGAAAAGCCTCTAGCGAGTTTCATGGCGGCCCGTACCCTAAACCGACTCAGGTGGTCAGGTAGAGAATACCGAGGCGTTCGGGTGAACTGTGGTTAAGGAACTCGGCAAAATGCCCCCGTAACTTCGGGAGAAGGGGGGCCATTGCTGGTGAGGGGA
>NZ_CBDRCM010000124.1:0-2008 GCF_965342435.1 Actinacidiphila sp. bgisy160
CTGAGAGGGCGGTTCGTGACTTTTTGAGTAGTTCTGTGGTCGCCTGATGGTGTAGATGTGGGCGGAATCTGCTGGTCCGCCGCCTGCGGTCTGTTGGGGTGGCGGGGTGAGTGGACGCAAGCTGTATCCGAGTGACTTATCGGACGAGCAGTGGTCGTTGATCGAGCCGGTGATCACCGCGTGGAAGGACCGGCACCGCTCGGTCAGTGGCCATCAGGGCGCCTACGCGATACGGGAGATCGTGAACGCGATCCTGTACCAGACCAGGACCGGCTGCCAGTGGGCCTATCTCCCGCACGATCTTCCGCAGAAGAGCGCGACGTACTACTACTTCGCGGCCTGGCGGGACGACGGGACCGACCAGGTCATCCATGAACTCCTGCGCTGCCAGGTCCGTGAGCGGGCCCGTCGATTAGAGGACCCGACCCTGGTGGTGCTGGACACCCAGAGTGTCCACGCTGCTGCCGGGGTCCCCGCTGCCACGACCGGCCGGGATCCGGCCAAGCGGGTGCCGGGCCGCAAGCGCGGGCTGGCCGTGGACGTCCTCGGCCTGGTCATCGCGGTGGTCGTCCTTGCCGCGAACACCCACGACAACGCCGCGGGCATCATCCTGCTGGACCAGGTGGCCGAGCACGCCGGCGGAACCGTCCGCAAGGCACTGGTTGACCAGGGCTTCAAGAACCAGGTGGTCCTGCACGGCGCCAACCTGGGGATCGACGTCGAGATCGTCGAACGCAACCCGCAGGACAAGGGGTTCGTGCCGCAGCCGAAGCGGTGGAGGGTCGAGCAGACCTACGGGATTTTGATACTGCACCGGCGTCTGGTCCGCGACTACGAGCACCGCCCATCGTCGTCCGCCTCCCGCGTCTATTGGGCGATGTCCCACGTCATGATCAGCCGCCTCACCGGCGCGAACACCTCCACCTGGCGCGAAGAGCAAGCGGTGACCGCGTGAACATCCAGCCCCTGCTCGACGCGCTCGGCATCCAGGAGGACGCCGCCCGGTCCCTGGCCGACGACCTCCGCACTCAGATCGACGAACTGCGGGATCGGCTGCGGGAGGCCGAGACCCACCTCGAACACCTCGCGATCACCCGGAAGACCGTCACTACCCTCGCCGACCGGATACCCGTCCAGGTCGGCTCACACGACCTGCCCGAGCACCCGGACTACCCCCGCATCCTCACCGTCTTCAACGAGGCCACCGGCCCCCTCCGGGCCCGCGACGTCTGCCAGGCCCTCGACCACGAACTGCTGCCGAAAAATATCGAGGGCACCCGCGCCAAGCTGAAACGCCTGGTCAAGCTCGACATCCTCACCGAGGTCGACGCCGGCAGCTTTACCAGGAAGCAGTAGCGGCCAAGCACCGCGACCAGCGGCCCTGCCCCTGACCCACCCGGAAATGGACATCAACTCACGCTCTCCCTCTCACTGCCATGACGACTGCGCGACGTGGCCCAGACGTGCGGGCCGTCGATCCGCCGAATCTGCGCCACCGATAGCCTGCGTCATCATGACGCGCGCATGGATCCTGCCGATGTTGCTCCTGGTCTGCGGCTCGCTCGTTGCGACCGCGTTGGTGGTCAGAGGGTTTCCTGGCGCTGCCGTTCCACTACTGCTGATGTTTGTCCTGCTCGCGGGGCTGAACTCGCCGCTGGCGTTCCCACGGTCGATCAGTGCGGTGGAAGCACAACGACGCAGCGCGGTCGACGGCCGACCGATCGTCTACTGGAGGGCTGGCTGCAAGTACTGCCTGCGCCTGCGGATCCGGTTGGGCGGCAGCGCCCACCAGCTGCATTGGGTCGATATCTGGCGCGACCCGGCTGGGGCGACGGCGGTAAGGGCAGCCAACGACGGTGACGAGACCGTGCCGACTGTCGTGGTCACGGGCCAACCGCACGTCAATCCCGATCCCGAATGGGTGCGCGCACAGCTCTCCCCATCCACGTGAGCGGTCCTGCTCCCGCCTCACTCGGAAACGGACATCAACTCACGAACCGCCCTCTCA
>NZ_CBDRCM010000125.1:0-1827 GCF_965342435.1 Actinacidiphila sp. bgisy160
GCCTACGGCCAGAGGCCGTCGTCACAGTGCTCTTGCCCGGATCAGGCATGAGGCGAGTGCGACCGCGCCTTCGTGGGAGGTTGCGGCCCTGTCGTGGGCCACCTCGTCTCTCCGATGAGAACAGCGACAGTAACCGGTCCGAGTCAGCTATCGATGCAACTGAGGATTGATCACGGTGGATAACCAGAGCACAGACAAGGCGCGCAAGACCGCCGAATCGCTGGAGTACATGCACGGCTTCGGCAACCTTCACTCCAGCGAGGCGCTGCCCGGCGCCCTGCCGGTCGGCAACAGCATGCCGCAGCGGCCGCCGTTCGGGCTCTACGCCGAGATGATCCACGGCAGCTCCTTCACCGACTCGCGGGACAACACCCGCTACTCCTGGATGCACCGCATCCGGCCGTCGGCGCAACACCGCCCCTTCACCAGGATCGATACGGGGACGTTCTGCGGTATCGCCGACGCCCAGTCCGAAATGAACCGCACCTCTTGGACCCCGCTGCCCGCCCCGGCTGCCGACACGGACTTCGTCTCCGGCATGTGGACCCTCGGCGGCAACGGCGACCCGGCCGAGCGCACCGGTATGGCCGTGCACTTCTATACCGCCAACACCTCGATGCAGGACAAGGTGTTCAGCGACTCCGACGGCGAACTGCTGATCACCCCGCACGAGGGTGAGCTGCTGGTGCGCACCGAGTTCGGGCTGCTGCACGTCAAGCCCGGAGACGTCGCGCTGATCCCGCGCGGCGTACGGTTCCGGGTGGAGCTGCTGGACGCGGTCGCCCGCGGCTATGTCGCCGAGAACTTCGGCCGTCCGATGGTTCTGCCCGAGCTCGGCCCCCTCGGTACGACCGCTCTGGCGAACCCGAAGGATTTCCGCGTCCCGGTCGCGGCCTATGAGGACATCGAGCGACCGGTGGAGGTTGTCGTCAAGTACGGCGGAGAGCTGTGGAGTTCGGTCTACGACCACTCGCCGCTGGACGTCGTGGCCTGGCACGGCAACCATGTGCCTTACGTCTACGACCTGCACGCCTTCCAGACCGTCGGAACGCTCAGCTACGGCCACACTGACCCCTCGGCCTACACGGTCCTCACCTCTCCGACCGACACCCCCGGTGTGGCCAACTTCGACTTCTGCTCCGTCGTCGGGCGGTGGGAGGTGGCGATGGACACCTTCCGGCTGCCGTACTACCACCGAAACATCGGCAGCGAGTTCGTCGGCATCCTCAAGACCCCGCCGACCGGGGCGACCATGTTCGGCGAGCCGGGCGCCGGCATGCTCCACAACATGCTGGCGTCGCACGGCTCTTCGCCGGAGGGCGACGCCTTCGCGACCAATGCGGAACTTGCGCCCCAGTGGCTCGATCTCGGCCTCATCATCTTTTTCGATGCCCGGCTTCCGCTCAAGCTCACCCGCCAAGCACTCGAGACGCCTCGGCGGAGCCAGGACTTCGACGCGATGTGGCAGGGCTTCGAGCGCCGTTTCCCGCGCTGACGAGGACGGCCGGCCGAAGGTCCTCTCGGGGTGCAGGGGCCCGGCCTGTTCATCAGGGTCCACCGCGCCGCAGTCGGTCCGTCAGCACTCATCCGGGGCCGTGCTGAACAGCACCGACGGCACCGGCCGCGCGCAGCGGGAGCTGCCCACCGCCGATGAGTGGTTCCGCGTCCACGAGGTCCGGCAGGCGCGCCGCGCCAGCGGCTTGTCACGCAGCGGTGGCCGGGTGGCCGCTCCAGGTGGGGATGGGTGAGTCGGCGAAGTCGGTCGCGGTGACGAACTGGCGCCAAGCTGGTGGGGCGTCACCGCGACCGATACGCCACAACCTAGTG
>NZ_CBDRCM010000127.1:0-1503 GCF_965342435.1 Actinacidiphila sp. bgisy160
CGACACCAACGAGCTGTTCAGGAGGCCCTACTCGTATGCGCCGAGCACCCCGCCACCACCCAATCGAGACTCCCGTTCGATACCCACCCCTCAAGATCGGAACGACAACAGCTACTGAGAGCGCGGATCCGTTCGTTGAGGACCGGGTGGTCTGAGGCGGATGCGGCGCCGGAGTCCAGGTCGCGGAGGATGTCGTTGCCGCCGTTGCGGGCGGTCCGCCAGATGCGCAGTCCGGCCTCACGTGCGTGATCAGCGCCGAAGAGAGCCACGTGATTGTAGGCCTTGCGTAGCTGCGTTCTGAGCTCTTGCCAGCGAGCTTCGGTCTCCGGGCGATGAGCGGCAGCCTCCGGGCCGATGAGGCGGGGCAGTTCGGATCGTATGAACTGCAGTGCTTCTTCACCTGCGAGGGAGAGGGCGGAGTAGGCCTTCAGGCGTTCATCGCGAAGCCAACGGCCCTGTTCGCCCTCCAGGCGCATCGCCTCGAGGGCGCGGGTGTCGCGGGCTCTGCGTCGCTCCAGGGACGCGTTGGCCAGGAGTGTGAGCACTACACCGCCCAGGGTTGCCCCTACGGTGATCAGTTGGGTTGCGGTTCCGGGCTCCACGTGGCCTCCGCGTCGAGGTGCTGGCATCCCAGTCTGTGTGCAGTGATGATGAGCAGGCTTGAGACAGTCACGGGTAGGTTTCCGATGCTGTTCATGATCGGGCCGGAAGCCGTGGGGCGTCTCGCGGATGCGCCGATTTATCCGTACAGCGCTCAGTCCTGCCAGCAAGGCCCGTCCTCAACGAGGTCCCCGGTTTTGGCTGGGAAGAGTTCCACGAGGCTGCTGGTCATTTCTTCGACGACCCCGACGACGCTACGGGGCTCGGGAACCGTGGCGGCGTGTTCGGTGGCAGCGGCGCAAGCCCGGCACGCATCCGTCAGGCGCCAGATGCGACCGCCCGCGCTCCGTGCGAGTAGCAGGGCGATTGGTCCGCTGCAGCCGCGGTGACGCGGGTGCCAACGGCAGCCGTGCTCGCCGCACCTGCAGGTGCGCAGGTGGGCGGGGAGCGGTTCGGAACGGGCGTGGAGGGCCAGGTGGTTCACGATGACGGCTCGCGTCGCGGCGGACCCGGACGTGGCCGGGATGCGGCCGCACTGCGGGCAGATCAGGTCCGTCCCGCCAGTGCTGGGACGGACCTGGAGTGTCCAGGTGCGCTTTGAACCGCTCCGGGTTCGGTAGGGACTCGATCATTTGAGAGGATTGAGTCATGGCACGTCCTTCCCAGTACCCGCTTGAGCTGCGCCGTCGTGCGGTGCGGATGGTCGCCGAGGTGCGGCCGGAGTACGACACCGAGTGGGCCGCGATGAAAGCGGTCGCCCAGAAGCTGGGCATCGGCACGACCGAGACGCTGCGCAAGTGGGTCCGGCAGGACCAGATCGATACCGGCACCCGGCCGGGCACGACGACGGAGGAGTCGGCCGAGCTGAAGCGGCTGAAGAAGGAGAACGCCGAGCTGAAGCGC
>NZ_CBDRCM010000128.1:0-1199 GCF_965342435.1 Actinacidiphila sp. bgisy160
CTAGTGGCTTGTCACGCAGCCTTGGCCGGGTAATGGGTCCAGGTGCGGATGGGTGAGTCAGGGGCGAGGTTGGTCTTCGGTTCGGCGCGTGCGTTTCGCCAGCGGATGTAGGCGTTGATGGCGGCGTTCCGCTCGCCGTGGCTGCGGTGGTCGGTGCCGTTGAGGGCGAAGTAGCGCAGGGCCGCGAACTCGGACTCGATCCAGTTCAGCCAAGAGCCGTAGGTGGGCAGGTAGACCAGCTCGACCCGGTGGGCTGCGGCCCATGCTCGGACGTTGGGGTGCTTGTGCGGGGAGAAGTTGTCCAGCACGACGTAGAGCTTCTCCCCGGGCCAGCGGGCACGCAGGGCCTTGAGGAGGCCGAGGAATTCCTGCCATCGCTTGCGTTGCCGGATGCGGTAGTAGATCTTGCCGGTGGCCAGGTCGAGGGCGGCGAGCATGTGCATCACGCCGTCGTAACGGTGGTAGGTAGCCCGGAGTCGGCGGGGCCTGCCGTGCGGTCGCCAGGCCTTGCCCTTGCGAGGCAGCAGGTTGCGCGGGCCGAACTCGTCCACGCAGATCACCCGGCCGTCGGCCGGGGCGCGTCGTACAGTTCCAGCACCCGGTGCATCTTGGCGATGAAGTCCGGATCGGTGGAGGCTTTCCATGTTGTGGTGGTCTGCCACGAGACTTTGCCGTCCCGCAGGATGCGGCGCAGTGTCTCCCGGCTGACGGCGGGCACGACGTTGCGGGTGACCAGGTGCTCGGCCAGTTTGGCCAGGCTCCAGGTGGAGAACGCGGTGATGCCCCAGTCGGCGGGGGACGTCCGGGCGATCAGGCAGATGCGCTCGCGCGTCTGGTCACTGATCGTTCTCGGGCGTCCCCCGCTCCATTTCGGGTCCAGCGCGTCGAACCCCCGCTCGTTGAAGGCATGGATGACATCCCGCACGTAATCCGCGCTGGCCTGCAGCAACGAGACGATGTCCTTCACCGTCTGGCCCTGGGCGGACATCATCACCACGATGGACCGCCGCAGCCTGACCGGGTCCTTGGAGGTCCGACCGATCCGCTGCAGACGCCGGCCCTCCTCCATGCTCACCGGCCGGACGAACACTCCCGGACGACGCCCCACAACCACCTCCAAGATCAAGCCCTGGAGACAGCCTGACCGCAGACCGACAGCCGATCAATTACCGGGCCAACCATCCGAGCCAAGCCACTAG
>NZ_CBDRCM010000129.1:0-1178 GCF_965342435.1 Actinacidiphila sp. bgisy160
GCTCCCTGAGCTGGTGGTGGCCGCAGAGACCAGCGAGAAGCGACTGTTTACTAAAAACACAGGTCCGTGCGAAGCCGTAAGGCGATGTATACGGACTGACGCCTGCCCGGTGCTGGAACGTTAAGGGGACCGGTTAGCTCTGATTCGTCAGGGCGAAGCTGAGAACTTAAGCGCCAGTAAACGGCGGTGGTAACTATAACCATCCTAAGGTAGCGAAATTCCTTGTCGGGTAAGTTCCGACCTGCACGAATGGCGTAACGACTTCTCGACTGTCTCAACCACAGGCCCGGTGAAATTGCACTACGAGTAAAGATGCTCGTTTCGCGCAGCAGGACGGAAAGACCCCGGGACCTTTACTACAGCTTGATATTGGTGTTCGGTTCGGCTTGTGTAGGATAGGTGGGAGACTGTGAAGCAGTGGCGCCAGCCATTGTGGAGTCATCGTTGAAATACCACTCTGGTCGTGCTGGATGTCTAACCTCGGTCCGTGATCCGGATCAGGGACAGTGTCTGGTGGGTAGTTTAACTGGGGCGGTTGCCTCCTAAAGGGTAACGGAGGCGCCCAAAGGTTCCCTCAGCCTGGTTGGCAATCAGGTGTTGAGTGTAAGTGCACAAGGGAGCTTGACTGTGAGACTGACGGGTCGAGCAGGTACGAAAGTAGGGACTAGTGATCCGGCGGTGGCTTGTGGAAGCGCCGTCGCTCAACGGATAAAAGGTACCCCGGGGATAACAGGCTGATCTTCCCCAAGAGTCCATATCGACGGGATGGTTTGGCACCTCGATGTCGGCTCGTCGCATCCTGGGGCTGGAGTCGGTCCCAAGGGTTGGGCTGTTCGCCCATTAAAGCGGTACGCGAGCTGGGTTTAGAACGTCGTGAGACAGTTCGGTCCCTATCCGCTGTGCGCGTAGGAGTCTTGAGAAGGGCTGTCCCTAGTACGAGAGGACCGGGACGGACGAACCTCTGGTGTGCCAGTTGTTCTGCCAAGGGCATGGCTGGTTGGCTACGTTCGGGAGGGATAACCGCTGAAAGCATCTAAGCGGGAAGCCTGCTTCGAGATGAGGACTCCCACCCCCTTTGAGGGGTTAAGGCTCCCAGTAGACGACTGGGTTGATAGGCCGGATGTGGAAGCCCAGTAATGGGTGGAGCTGACCGGTACTAATAAGCCGAGGGCTTGTCC
>NZ_CBDRCM010000130.1:0-1139 GCF_965342435.1 Actinacidiphila sp. bgisy160
CCGCCCGCGCACACCCACACCATGATCGCCTACACCATCACAAGGGACGCGATCTGCTCTCATCGGGACGCCGGACCGCGCGCGAGGAGGTTGGTGCCTACCGGATCCTCGCCCAGGTCAGCCCCGCCTCGTACCTGCCGCGCTTGGTCAAGGCGTTGCTGCGTATGACGTACGACACCAGTTCCGGCCGCAAACATCCCGCATCCCTCGCACTGCACGAAGAGGCTGTGGCCGTGGCGCGATCCATCGATCCGGCCGAAGCTGCCCGTGCGGATCTTCTCTACGAGACCCTCGACGGGTGCCAGAGAGAGCTGTACGACCTGGGCCGGCGCGCCGAAGGGCTCGCCATGCGCGCCGAGATGCTCGCCATCGGCCGTGCACAGGCCGAGATGTCCGGAGCCCATGCGGTCCGGGGACTGCACACGTGGGCTGCTGGCCCGTCAGAGGAGGGCCGGTATGCCGAGGCTGCCGATGCCATGACCGAGTTGGTCGGAGCGATCCTGCCCGATGGTTTCGGCAGCGGATCTCTCGCCTGGTCACTCGTGGAGTGGATCGCCGCTCTCCACGACGCAGGTCGGTGCGACGAAGCGCTCAGCGCGTTCGGGACACTCGTCACCCTGGAAGCCTCCGAGGCCGCAAACGACCGCGGTTCGATGGCGTGCCATCTCTACGCGCTCATCGGGTACGCGCAGTTGCTCGACACCTACGGCCAGGAGGAGCAGGCTGCCGCTGTGCGTCAAGAGGCCCTCGCGTTGCTGACGGAGCTGGCCGACACCGGTGAGCGGAAGACCTGGAGTGGCTATCAGGCGGCGTTTTGGGCGGTCCTACTGTTCTTCTCAGGTGCCGACAGTGATCGGCCGGTGTCCGGTGAACCACATCCCCCCTTGGCGACGGCGCCCGGCCAATGGTCGCCCGATGTCAGGCGGCGCTACTTCGAGAGCCGTGACGCCCTCCGTGAGGAGGTCGACGCCCTTGCGCCGCGAGCCACGGAGCATCCCGACCGGCATCTGGCCGAACTGGTCCGGCTGCACCGGGTCCTCACCGTCCGCTCCGCCGTGTACTGGCAACACCGCACTCATCTGTTCGCGGAGCGCCTGCGCGCCCTGTTCGACGACGGAGTCGGCCTGGCATGCCAGCTG
>NZ_CBDRCM010000131.1:0-1112 GCF_965342435.1 Actinacidiphila sp. bgisy160
TGTCGGTGATGATGCTGCCGCCGCCGACGGCATCCACCTGGGACTGCCGTACCCGGCCCAGGCCGTCGTAGATCGACACCGCGTGGGCGTAGGTGCCGTTGTCGCGCAGTGTGGACGTGGTCACGGCGGTCGGCTTGCCGACGGTGGTGTCGTAAGAGAAAGCCTTAAACGCCTGGTCCGTTGCTGGAGTCTGTGAGGCGGTCCATACCTCGGTAACGCGGCCGAGGGCGTCGTAGGCCTGCGTGACGGTCCGGCCGTTGGCGTCGGTCGCGGCCAGCGGGGTAGCCCGGCCCGGCTCCACGGTCGTGGTGACCGTCTGATCAAGAGCGTTGGTGACTGTGGTGGAGTACACCTGCCGGGCGGAAGGACCGGTCGTGGGCTTGTAACTGGTTTCGGTCGTGTGGTCGGCGGCGTCCTTGACGGTGAGCGGGCGGCCGTGGTCGTCGAAGGTGGTGACGGCGCTGCGGATCCAGCCGGTGCCGAGTCCGTCAACGGTCCAGGCAGTGGTGGCCAGGCCCTTGCTGGGGGCATCGCCGTAGGCGCCGTTGTCATAGGCGGCCCGGGAGGCGGAGATGACGTCCCCACCGGTGGCGGTGGGGGCCTTATCGCAGGTGCCGGCGGTGCTCTTGGTCTGCTCGACCAATCCGATCAGCCACGCGGTGGTGTTGTGCAGGTACGAGGTGATGGTGCAGGTCTCGTCGTCTGGCTTGCCGGTGTCGCCGAGGGTCTCGACCTGGGTGGGCAGCCCGTAGGTGTCGTCGTACTGCGTGAGGGTCTTAACCGTGCGGGAGGTGCGGGTGTCGTCGGGGTTGGTGCCGCTGGCTGGGGTGACGGTGATGCCGGAGTCGACCTGGGTCCGGTAGGCGTGCAGGTCGGGGACGTCGGTGCGGGCACGGGTGGCCAGCAGGTGCGCCGACGGGTAGGAGACGGTGCGGGAGGCTACGGTGCCGCCGCTGCCGTCGTCGTTGGCCTGGGTGTACGTGAGGGATTCGGCGATCATGCCCTGGAAGGCGGGCTTGTCGGGGGCGATGGTGGCGTCGGTGGAGTCCTTGATTGTCACCGACCGCGTCCCGCCACCCGGGAGGGGGTCGCCGTCCATGCCGCGGAAGTAA
>NZ_CBDRCM010000132.1:0-1100 GCF_965342435.1 Actinacidiphila sp. bgisy160
CTACTTCCGCGGCATGGACGGCGACCCACTCCCGGGGGGTGGCACGCGTTCGGTGACGATCAAGGACTCCACCGGCGCCACCATCGCCGCCGACAAGCCCGCCTTCCAAGGCACGACGGCCGAGTCCCTCACCTACACTCAGGCCAACGACGACGGCAGCGGCGGCACCGTCGCCTCCCGCACTGTCTCTTATCCGTCGGCGCACCTGCTGGCCACCCGCGCCCGCACCGACGTCCCCGACCTGCACGCCTACCGCACCCAGACCGACCAGACCGAGACGGTCACCCCGGCCAGCGGCACCAACCCCGACGACACCCGCACCTCCCGCACGGTCAAGGTCACCACCCAGTACGACGACACCTACGGGCTGCCCACCCAGGTCGAAACTCTCGGTGACACCGGCAAGCCAGACGACGAGACCTGCACCATCACCTCGTACCTGCACAACACCACCGCGTGGCTGATCGGTCTGGTCCAGCAGACCAAGACCACCGCCGGCACCTGCGGCAAGGCCCCCACCGCCACCGGTGGCGACGTCATCTCCGCCTCCCGCACCGCTTACGACGATGGTGCCTATGGGGCTGCGCCCACCAAGGGCCTGGCCACCGAGGTGTGGGGCAGCGACGGGGGTGGCACCGGCTGGATCCGCACCAGCAAGACCCACTACGACGCCTACGGCCGTGTCGACTCCGTCACCGACGCCAAGGGCCAGACCGGTACCACCTCCTACAACCCGCCCACCGGGCAGACCTTTTCCACTACCGCCAAGAACGCCCTAAGCTTTGAGTCCACCACTACCGTCGATCCGGGCCGCAGCACCGCCTTGGACGTGGCCGACGCCAACGGCCGCACCACGCACTACGCTTACGACGCCCTCGGCCGCGTCACCAAGGTATGGACCGCCTCCCAGGATCCGGCCACCGACCAGCCGTTCAAGACGTTCGCCTACGACACCACCGTCCGCAAGCCGACCGCCGTAACCACCTCCACGCTGCGCGACAACGGCACCTACGCCCACGCCATCACGATCTACGACGGCCTGGGCCGGGCACGGCAGTCCCAGGCGGACGCGGTCGGCGGCGGCAGCATCATCACCGACG
>NZ_CBDRCM010000133.1:0-1098 GCF_965342435.1 Actinacidiphila sp. bgisy160
TCACGATGGGCATCACCGACAAGGTGACCGCCGTCGATCCGGCCTCGGGCTACGACGTCGGCTCCTGGATCGTGTTCAACAACGTCTTCCAGTCGCTGCTCAGCTTCCCCAAGGGCGCCACCAAGCCCGAGCCGGAGGCCGCGGAGCGCTGCAAGTTCACCGACCCGGACAGCAAGACCTTCGACTGCACGCTGCGGCAGGGCCTGAAGTTCAGCAACGGTGAGGCGCTCACCTCCGAGGACGTGAAGTTCTCCTTCGAGCGCACCATCGAGATCAATGACGAGAACGGTCCGGCGGTGCTGCTGGACTCGATCAAGACGATCGACACGCCCTCGCCGGAGCGGGTGGTGTTCCACCTGAAGTACTCCGACGCGACGTTCCCGATGAAGATCGCCTCGGGTGCGGGGTCGATCGTCGACCACACGCAGTACCCCGCGGACAAGCTCCGCACCGATGGCAGGGCGACCGGCTCGGGCCCGTACAAGCTGGACTCCTACGAGGCCGGCGAGCAGGCGGTGTTCTCGGTCAACGGGGACTACCAGGGTTCGGCGCAGATCCGTAACTCGGGCATGACGATGAAGTTCTTCGGCGACGAGCCCTCGTTGAGGAAGGCCGTCGAGGACGGGTCGGTGGACCTGGCCTACCGCGGTCTGGCCTCCGCCGACATCGCCTCGCTGCAGACCAGTTCGATAGCCGGCGACACCGGCATCCAGGTCGTGGAGGGCACCGGCGCCGAGGTGCAGCACCTGGTGTTCAACCTCAAGGACCCGGTGGTGGGCGACAAGGCCGTGCGTCGCGCGGTGGCCTACCTGATCGACCGCAAGGCGTTCATCCGCGACGTCTACCAGCGCACCGCCACCCCGTTGTACTCGATCGTGCCGGCCGGTATCACCGGACACAACACCGCGTTCTTCGACCGCTACGGCGAGGGCGGCGACAAGGCCGGGGCGCAGGCGGCGCTTTCGCAGGCCGGGATCACCGGCAAGGTCTCCTTCACGCTGTGGGCGACGCCGGTGCGTTTCGGCCCGGGCACCGTGGCGGAGCTGAAGGCGATCGCCAAGCAGCTCAACGACAGCGGCCTGTTCGACGTGGACGTCA
>NZ_CBDRCM010000134.1:0-1095 GCF_965342435.1 Actinacidiphila sp. bgisy160
ACGTCGCCTGGCGGGAAGGACTGTCAGCCGCGACCGAGTGGGCGGCCGAATACGGGCATCTGCTGCCGCCCGCCACGGCGGTCTGGAACGGATATCCGGTGGGCACCTGGGCGAAGATCCAGCGGACCGCCGGACGGCTCGCGGACACCATCGCGCAGCGGCGCGAGGCGGGGCGGGGTGGGCGAATGGGTCGCTCCCTCGCGAGTCAGGAGACAGAACAGGGCCCCCGCCGGATCGGCAACCGGCTGGGGCCCTGTCGTCTCGGGAAGCGCTACAGGCTGTATCGGCGGACGTCCGGTCCCTTGCGCTTGTTGCAGATACGGACGTCAACACGCACCTCCCGGGTGTCAAGCCCCGCCCACGGCAATCAACCCCCGACGGATGGTTGCGGTCGGCACCTGGCCGGCGCTGCAGAGTGCCGACATGCTCTCCCAGTATGTGGTTCTTTCTGACGCCCCTCGTGCTGGTCGTCGCACTCGCCTCCTGGGTCGGCTGGAAAGCGCGCCGGCACGGCGAGCATCCCTACCGCGACGGCGCGGCCATGTCGCGGGACGTGCGAGATACCCGCCGCGACCTGCGCGCCTGGAGGGCGGGGTCCCTGGGGCACAGTGGCGAGGACATCTCATGGATGAGGAAGCGTCACTGATCAGCGGCCGCTTCTCTGAATTCGTCGTCGGTTCCGCCACGCGGCAGCTCCCCTCTTGGTCCGCGCAGCAGGCGCAGCCCGGTCAGGCCCTGGAGGGCAGACCTGCACCCGCACGGTGTCGGCGCCGGTCACCACCACATTCGCCCGGTCCGTGATCTGTGCTTCCCCTCGTAGCGTAGAGACCATGACTGGAGGGGAAGTTGGGAGTCATGGCGGAGAAGAGGCGGAAGTTCGACGCGGAGTTCCGTGAGGGGGCTGTGCGGATCGTCGCCGAGACCGGTAAGACGTTGGCCGAGGTGGCGCGGGATCTGGGGATCAACGAGACCACCCTGGCGACCTGGGTCTCACGGGCACGGCAGGCCGGCGCCACCAGGTCCGGGGAGAGCGAGGAGCTGGCGCGGTTGCGTCGGGAGAACCTGCAGCTCAAGCGGGACAACAAGGAGCTGGCG
>NZ_CBDRCM010000135.1:0-1044 GCF_965342435.1 Actinacidiphila sp. bgisy160
TCAGCTGCGGGACGTGCCAGGGGTGGACAGCCTGTACTTCACGATGCTGAACGCGAACAAGCGCAGCATCACCTTGAACACCAAGACCCCGCGCGGGCGGGAGATCCTGACCGAGCTGATCGCCCGCAGTGATGTGATGGTGGAGAACTTCGGGCCCGGCGCGGTCGACCGGATGGGCTTCCCGTGGGAACGGATCCGCGAGATCAACCCGCGGATCGTGTACGCCTCGATCAAGGGCTTCGGGGACGGCCCCTACACCGCGTTCAAGGCCTACGAGGTCGTCGCCCAGGCGATGGGCGGGTCGATGGCCACCACCGGCTTCGAGGGCGGCCCGCCACTGGCCACCGGCGCCCAGATCGGCGATTCGGGCACCGGCGTCCACGCCGTCGCCGCGATCCTGGCCGCCCTCTACCAGCGCACCCACACCGGACGCGGACAACGCGTGCAGGTCGCCATGCAGCACGCCGTCCTCAACCTGTGCCGGGTCAAACTCCGCGACCAGCAACGCCTGGCCCACGGACCTCTGGCCGAGTACCCCAACGAGGACTTCACCGACGAGGTCCCCCGCTCCGGCAACGCCTCCGGCGGCGGACAACCCGGCTGGGCCGTCACATGCGCACCCGGCGGCCCCAACGACTACGTCTACGTCATCGTGCAGCCCGTCGGCTGGCAGCCACTGGCCCGGCTCATCGGCCACCCCGAACTCGCCGACGACCCCGAATGGGCCACCCCCGAGGCCCGGCTGCCGAAACTCGCCAAAATGTTCCAGCTCATCGAGGAATGGACCAGCACCCTGCCCAAATGGCAGGTCCTGGAAGAGCTGAACACACACAACATCCCGTGCGGGCCGATCCTGTCCACCAAGGAGATCATCGAAGACGAAAGCCTCAAGGCCAACGAGATCGTCGTCGAGGTCCCCCACCCCGAACGCGGCACCTACACCACCGTCGGCAACCCCCTCAAACTCTCCGACTCACCCACCACCATCCACCGCTCACCCCTCCTCGGCGAACACAACCACGACATCTACACCACCGAACTGGG
>NZ_CBDRCM010000136.1:0-1038 GCF_965342435.1 Actinacidiphila sp. bgisy160
GGAGGAATGATGGTGACGTCGCGTGTGAGTCGCCTCAGGCCGTCGGGGGTGCCGGTGGCCGTGCCGCCGCACCGGGTCCTGGTGCTGCTGTTCGACGGGCTGCAGCTGATGGACGTGACCGGTCCGCTGGATGTGTACACCGCGGCGAACGAGTACGGCGGCCACTACGTGACGAGCACCGTCTCGCTGGACGGCGGGCCCGTGACCACCACCGCGGGGCTGCGGCTGGTGCCCGACCTGTCACTGGCGGAAGTGGACTTCCCGGTCGACACCCTCGTCATCCCCGGCCGCCCCGACTGGTGGGCGGCGGTCGCCGACACCGCGCTGGTGGAGGGCATCTCCCGGCTCGCGGACCGTTCCCGCACCGTCGCCTCGGTCTGCGCGGGCGCGTTCCCGCTGGCCGCGACCGGACTGCTGGACGGACGCCGGGCCGCCACGCACTGGCGGCTGGCGGGCGACCTCGCCGCCCGCTACCCCAAGGTCGAGGTGGACAGCGACGCGATCTTCGTACGGGACGGCCGCTTCATCACCTCGGCCGGCATCAGCGCCGGGATCGACCTGACCCTGTCCCTGGTCGAAGGCGACCTGGGACCCGGCATCGCCCGCAAGGCCGCCAAATTCCTGGTCGTCTTCATGGCACGGCCGGGCGGCCAGTCACAGTTCAGCGTCCGGCAAAGCCCCCGGCACCCCCCACACTCCGTGCTGCGCGAGGTACTCGACCAGGTCGCCGCCGACCCCCCGGCCGACCACAGCCTGCCCGCGCTCGCCGCACGGGCGGGGGTCAGCCCACGTCACCTGACCCGCCTGTTCCGCACCGAGACCGGCGGCACGGCCGCGGAATACGTCGAACGCATCCGCGTCGAGGCCGCCCAGGCACTACTGGAGGCAGGCAACGACGCCCTCGACACCGTCGCCCGGCGCAGCGGCTTCGGATCGGAGGAGACCATGCGCCGCGCCTTCCGCCGCCGCCTGGGCGTCAGCCCCGGCGCATACCGCGACCGCTTCCGCACCACCCGGCCACACCACACCCACCACCAC
>NZ_CBDRCM010000137.1:0-1011 GCF_965342435.1 Actinacidiphila sp. bgisy160
GCCGCGGCCGCGCATCCAGCCCGGCTCCGGCAGCAACGGCCGGACCACCGCCCACTCCGCGTCCGTCATATCGGTGGGGTACCGGCGGACACGCATCGGATGGTCGGCGGCGTTCCCGAACCGGTGAGCCAGGCAGTCACACTCCCGGGTGACCGAACTGGACGACCCCGTCATCGACACGGAAGACTGCGGCACCAGGGCCTCCTGCAAGCTCGGTGATTCGACACCAACGAGCTGTTCAGGAGGCCCCTCCTGCATGCGCCGGACACCCTGCAACCACCCGAACGAGACGCTCGTTCGACCGGCACATCCCAAGATCGGTACGACAATAGCTACTTAGCTTAGTCTTCACACACCGCTGATCAGCGGTGGCCGCAGCCTTCCCGCGGCCGACCCACGAGCAAGATCAAGATCTATGGCTGGATATCACGCTGATACCAAGTGCCTGACTTGCCGCCGAGATCGGCCGGGGTGGCAGGGCCAACCGGGACGAACCCGACCTTGGCCAGGACTTTCTGGGACGCGGCGTTGTCGTGGGAGGTGGCCGCCCGCAGTGTGCGCAGGCCGTGCATCGCTGTCGCCGTCCGGCACAGCTCCCGGACGGTCGCGGTCGCCACGCCACGGCCAGCGACCCGCTCCGCGACCCGGTAGCCGAGTCTGGCAGTGCCGTCCTCCAAGTCGTACAGGTTGAACCTGCCCAGTACCGAGCCGTCCTCCGCAACGAGCACGTAGAAGGCGCAGATGCCGGCCTCCTGCTCGGCCAGCGAGGCGTTGTATCGGTCGGTGAACTGGTCGAAGAAGTCGTCGCCGCGGTCGGAGATCGAGGCAGCGAAGTAGGTGCGGTTCGCCAGCTCGAAGGCCAGGACCGCCGGGGCGTGGCCGGCATGCAGCCGCTTCAGCTCGGGCATTGCCCGACTCTACCCAGATCCTGCGCTGAGGCCACCTGAGTTTCCGCCAGTGGCAGGCAACCCCAAGCCCAGGGCACATAACGATCTACGGCTGGAGTATTAG
>NZ_CBDRCM010000138.1:0-1002 GCF_965342435.1 Actinacidiphila sp. bgisy160
TGAACTGCTGAATCTCGCGGCGGCCGTTCTCACGGCCGAGGAGATGAGCCTCTTCCGCGGTTGCCTGACCGCACTGCGTTGCGGGGAGAAACTCCAGGAACGCCGTATCGAGGTCAGCGGCGCCGTCCTCACCGTCTACAGCAGCTGAGCGGCGGGTCGGGCGGAGCGGAATGCGCACAGGGGTGGGCCCCCGGGAAAGTCCCCTCCCGGGGGCCCACGTCATGGGTGGCCGGTTCAGTAGCGGTAGCGGCAGTCACAGTCGCGGTCCAGTCGGTACCGGCCGAACCCGAAGCGGTCGTGGCGCTGGTGGCCGTAGCCGAACCGGCCATGGCCGCCGCGGCCGTAGCCGCCCCGGCCGCGGTCCCAGCGGTCGTCCCACCTGGCGTACCCCCACAGGCGTGGCCCGCAGCGACCGTGGTCCCCACCCCAGTGGCCGGCGTTGCGGTAGGTACCCAAGGCGGAGTGGGACGGGGTGGCCGATGCCGTCGCCGTCATGGGCACCGCCATGGCGAGCGTGGCCAGTGCCGCCGTCGCGGCAGCGCGAACGAATTTTCTCACCGCATTTCTCCTCAAACTCGGTGAATTGCCGGATGGCTCGCCAGACGTTACTCGGGACTCGCGCCGCATTCATTCCGCCGATCGGGTCCGGGCGGCCGAACGGGCGACCTGTCATCATGGCGCCGATTCCGGGGGGAAACCGCTCCTGAGCTTTGGGAGCCGGTATCCGGGTGCCCTTGCCGAGAGGCCCTGGAAACACTCTCCGGAGTGATCCGCTTCCGGCATGTCGCCCGCTCCGGCACATTTTTCTAAATGCCCCGTGAAATGCAATCCAAAAATGTGGGATACGGGTCGGATCAGCTGCTGTAGACGGTGAGGACGGCGCCGCTGACCTCGATACGGCGTTCCTGGAGTTTCTGCCCGCAACGCAGTGCGGTCAGGCAACCGCGGAAGAGGCTCATCTCCTCGGCCGTGAGAACGGCCGCCGCGAGATTCAGCAGTTCG
>NZ_CBDRCM010000139.1:0-991 GCF_965342435.1 Actinacidiphila sp. bgisy160
CAGCCCTTATGGCGAGGTGCTGCGCACGGTCACCGGAGAGATGCCGAACCGGGTGTGGACCACCAGCCTGTTCAACGAGAACACCGGCCAGCTCGACCGCACGGTCACCGACCGGGAAACCGCGAGCCCGCACCGGGTCAACGACCGCTACTACAGCTACGACACCGCCGGCAACGTCACCCAGCTCAAGGACGTCGACGGCGCCGGTGCCACGGACCGGCAGTGTTTCACCTACGACGCGCTCGCCCAGTTGGCGCAGGCATGGACCTCCCCGAACGAGGGCTGCATCGCCCCCGGCAAGAGCACGCCCGCACCGGTCTACACCGACGCCTCCGGCAACATCACCGCCACCAACGTCACCGCCACCAACGACGGGTACTGGCAGACCTACACCTACGACGAGGTCGGCAACCGCAAACAACTGGTCGAGCATCAGCCGTCCGTCACCGTCGCGGGCGGGAAGGTCGACACCTCCGGTGACACCACCACGGACTACACCTACGGCAAGAGCGGCGGCGGGCAGCCCCACACCCTCACCGGCATCACCACCGACACCGCCACCGTCGACACCCTCGCCAACCTGACCTACGACGACGCCGGAAACACCATCACCCGCACCTACGGCGGCGACACCCAAGCCCTGGACTGGACCTGGGACGGCCACGTCAAGACCGCCTCCGGCTTCGGCAAGGCCGGTAAGGGCCAGTTCATCGGCCTCAACCAAAAATGCCTGGACCTGCAAAGCGCGAACACCGCCGACGGCACCCCGCTGCAGATCTACACCTGCAACGCCACCAAAGCCCAGAACTTTCACCTCGACACCACCACCGGCGCCCTGACCATCCTCGGCAAATGCGCCATGCCCACCGCAGGCGGCACCGCCGACGGCACCCCGGTGACCCTGGCCGGGTGCACCGGCAACGCCGACCAGAAGTGGTCCGTCACCAACGGCACCCTGAAGCACGGCTCCGGCAAGTGCCTTGATGTCCCT
>NZ_CBDRCM010000140.1:0-991 GCF_965342435.1 Actinacidiphila sp. bgisy160
TAGCCCCTACGGCGAGGTACTGCGCACCGTCACCGGTGAGATGCCGAACCGGGTGTGGACCACCAACCTGTTCAACGAGAACACAGGCCAGCTCGACCGCACGGTCACCGACCGGGAGACCGCGAGCCCGCACCGGGTCAACGACCGCTACTACACCTACGACACCGCTGGGAACGTCACCCAGCTCAAGGATGTCGACGGTGCCGGTGCCACGGACCGGCAGTGCTTCACATACGACGCGCTCGCCCAGCTGACGCAGGCCTGGACGGCACCGAACGAGGGCTGCATCACCCCCGGCAAGAGCACGCCCGCACCCGTCTACACCGACGCCTCCGGCAACGTCACCGCCACCAACGTCACCGCCACCAACGACGGGTACTGGCAGACCTACACCTACGACGAGGTCGGCAACCGCAAACAACTGGTCGAGCACCAGCCGTCCGTCACCGTCGCGGGCGGGAAGGTCGACACCTCCGGTGACACCACCACCGACTACACCTACGGCAAGAGCGGCGGCGGGCAGCCCCACACCCTCACCGGCATCACCACCCACACCGCCACCGTCGACACCCTCGCCAACCTGACCTACGACGACGCCGGCAACACCATCACACGCACCTACGGCGGCGACACCCAAGCACTGGACTGGACCTGGGACGGCCACGTCAAGACCGCCTCCGGCTTCGGCAAGGCCGGCAAGGGCCAGCTCATCGGCCTCAACCACAAATGCCTGGACCTGCAAAGCGCGAACACCACAGACGGCACCCCGCTGCAGATCTACACCTGCAACGCCACCAAAGCCCAGAACTTCCACCTCGACACCACCACCGGCGCACTGACCATCCTCGGCAAATGCGCCATGCCCACCGCAGGCGGCACCACCGACGGCACCCCGGTGACCCTGGCCGGGTGCACAGGCAACGCCGACCAGAAGTGGACCGTCACCAACGGCACCCTGAAGCACGGCTCCGGCAAATGCCTGGATGTCCCC
>NZ_CBDRCM010000141.1:0-970 GCF_965342435.1 Actinacidiphila sp. bgisy160
CTGCCTTCGGAGAGATAGCGGCGGGGGAAGGCGATCCATTCGTCGTGCAGTTCGTTGAGCACGGCGGTGACCAGGCGTTCGAGGGCAGCTGGGTTGGGGAAGACCTGGACGACGTCGGTGCGACGTTTGATCTCGCGGTTGAGTCGCTCCAGGGGATTCGTCGACTGGAGTCTTCCAGTGGGAGATGGGGAAGCCGGCAAAGGCGGTCAGATCCTCCTTGGCGTCCAGGAGCATCTTTTTGACCTGGGGAAACTGTCGGCCGAGCATATCGGCGACGGTGTCGAGCTGCTGGCGGACCAGCTCCGCGCTCGGCTGGGCGAAGATGGTGCGGATCGTCGCGGCGACCATCTCCCCGGAGCCCTTCGGGATCACGCCGAACACATTGCGCAGGAAATGAACGCGACACCTTTGGTAGGCGGCGCCGAGCATGACCTTGCGGATCGCGGCGACCAGTCCGGCGTGGTGGTCGCCGATCACCAGTCGCACTCCGGCAAGGCCGCGGGCCCGCAGTGAGCGCAGGAACTGGGCCCAGAACGCCTCGGTCTCGTTGTCGCCCACCATCACGCCGAGGACCTCGCGGTTGCCGTCCTCGGTGATGCCAGTGGCGATGACCACGGCCTGCGAGACGATGTGGTGGTCGACGCGGACTTTGCAGTAGGTCGCGTCCAGGTAGAGGTAGGGGAAGCGGCTGTGGTCCAGGGGTCGGCCGCGGAAGACCGTGAGCTGTTCGTCCAGGTCACCGCATATGCGCGAGACCTCGCTCTTGGAGATGCCGCTGTCCGCGCCGAGGGCCTTGACCAGGTCGTCGACGGAACGGGTGGACACCCCGTGCACGTACGCCTCCATGATGACCGCGTACAGGGCCTGGTCGATGCGACGTCGTCGCTCCAGCAGGCTGGGGAAGAAGCTGCCGCTGCGGAGCTTGGGGATGGCCAGGTCGAGATCGCCGGCCTGGGTGGCGAGGGTCTTG
>NZ_CBDRCM010000142.1:0-889 GCF_965342435.1 Actinacidiphila sp. bgisy160
ACTGATCGTTTCAGAATGAGATCGGCGTGTCGGCTGGCAGTCAGTGATCTTCGTCGGCAGGGTCTGCGGGGTGTCCGATGATCTTGTCCCTGATGACCTGTGGGAACGTATAGCCCCGCTGCTGCCGCCGCAGCCCGAGCGAAGGCACCGGCACCCAGGCCGACTTCGGGTGCCTGACCGTGTTGCACTGGCGGGCATTGTCTACGTGCTGCGCAAGGGGGTGGCCTGGCGGGACGTCCCTGCCAGCGTGGTGGGCTGCTCGGGCGTCACCGCCTGGCGCCGCCTGCGAGACTGGACCGAAGCCGGAGTCTGGCCCCGGCTGCACACGGAACTCCTTGCCGAACTGCGCAAGACCGGCTTGCTCGAGATGGACGACTGCGCGATCGACGGCTCCCACGTCAGGGCCCTCAAAGGGGGGATCACGTCGGGCCTTCACCGGTCGACCGAGCCCGCCCCGGCTCCAAACACCACCTGATCGTCGACCGCCGCGGCACCCCGCTGGCCGTGTCCGTCACCGGCGGGAACCGGCATGACGTGACGCAACTGATCCCGCTGCTGGACGCGATCCCCCGAATACGGGGACTTCAAGGGCGTCCGCGCAGCAAGCCCAAGCGGCTATTTGCCGACCGCGGCTACGACTACGACAAGTACCGCCGGCTGCTATGGAAGCGCGGCATCAAGCCCCTCATCGCCCGACGCGGCGTCGCCCATGGCTCCGGCCTGGGCAAAACCCGCTGGGTCGTCGAGCGCACCTTCGCCTGGCTCCACCAGTTCAAACGACTCCGGACCCGCTACGAACGCCGCGCCGACCTCCACCAGGGCCTCCTGGAACTCGCCTGCAGCATCATCTGCCTCCGACGACTCCGCACGTCATTCTGAAACGATCAGT
>NZ_CBDRCM010000143.1:0-820 GCF_965342435.1 Actinacidiphila sp. bgisy160
CCTGGTGAAGGTCGGCGCGGCGTTCGTAGCGGGTCCGGAGTCGTTTGAACTGGTGGAGCCAGGCGAAGGTGCGCTCGACGACCCAGCGGGTCTTGCCCAGGCCGGAGCCGTGGGCGACGCCGCGCCGGGCGATGAGGGGCTTGATGCCGCGCTGCCACAGCAGTCGGCGGTACTTGTCGTAGTCGTAGCCGCGGTCGGCGAACAGTCGCTTGGGCTTGCTGCGTGGGCGTCCTCGAAGTCCCCGTATTCGGGGGATCGCGTCCAGCAGCGGGATCAGCTGCGTGACGTCATGCCGGTTCCCACCGGTCACGGACACGGCCAGCGGGGTTCCACGGCGGTCGACGATCAGGTGGTGTTTGGAGCCGGGGCGGGCTCGGTCGACCGGCGAAGGCCCGACGTGATCCCCCCTTTGAGGGCCCTGACATGGGAGCCGTCGATCGCGCAGTCGTCCATCTCGAGCAAACCGGCCTTGCGCAGTTCGGCAAGGAGCTCCGCGTGCAGGCGGGGCCAGACACCGGCTTCGGTCCAGTCCCGCAGCCGGCGCCAGGCGGTCACGCCGGAGCAGCCCACCACGCTGGCAGGGACGTCCCGCCAGGCCACCCCCTTGCGCAGCACGTAGACAATGCCCGCCAGTGCAACACGGTCAGGCACCCGAAGTCGGCCTGGGTGCCGCTGCCTTCGCTCGGGCTGCGGCGGCAGCAGCGGGGCTATTCGCTCCCAGAGGTCATCAGGGACAAGGTCATCGGACACCCCGCAGACCCTGCCGACGAAGATCACTGACTGCCAGCCGACACGCCGATCTCATTCTGAAACGATCAGT
>NZ_CBDRCM010000144.1:0-812 GCF_965342435.1 Actinacidiphila sp. bgisy160
TTGCCCGAGGCCACCCCCAGGTCCGCCTCGCGGGCCTCACCAGGACCGTTGACGACACAGCCCATCACCGCGACCCGCAGCGGCACCTCCATGCCCTCCAGGCCCGCCGTCACCTGGTCCGCCAGCTTGTACACGTCCACCTGCGCACGACCGCACGACGGACACGACACGATCTCCAGCCGCCGCTGCCGCAGGTTCAGCGACTCCAGGATCTGGATGCCGACCTTGACCTCCTCCGCCGGAGGCGCCGACAGCGACACCCGGATCGTGTCACCGATCCCCTCGCTCAGCAGCGCGCCGAACGCCACCGCCGACTTGATGGTGCCCTGGAACGCCGGCCCCGCCTCGGTCACACCCAGGTGCAGCGGATAGTCGCACCGCGCCGCCAGCAGACGGTACGCGTTGACCATCACCACCGGGTCGTTGTGCTTCACCGAGATCTTGATGTCCCGGAAACCGTGCTCCTCGAACAGCGAGCACTCCCACAGCGCCGACTCCACCAGCGCCTCGGGGGTGGCCTTGCCGTACTTCTCCAGCAGACGCTTGTCCAGGGAGCCGGCGTTGACGCCGATCCGGATCGGCACACCCGCCTCGGAGGCGGCCTTGGCGATCTCCTTCACCTTGTCGTCGAACTGCCGGATGTTGCCCGGGTTCACCCGCACCGCCGCACAGCCCGCGTCGATCGCCGCGAACACGTACTTCGGCTGGAAGTGGATGTCCGCGATCACCGGGATCTGCGACTTCCTGGCGATGGTGGCGAGGGCGTCGGCGTCGTCCTGCGAGGGGCAGGCGACCCGGACGATCTGGCAGCC
>NZ_CBDRCM010000145.1:0-700 GCF_965342435.1 Actinacidiphila sp. bgisy160
CGTGGGCGTGGAGGTTCTTGACCTTGATCCAGTCACGGCTGCGGCGACCGGGCAGATACATACTGGTCAACCGCTTCGCCACCACACCGTCGTACCCCTCCTGCCGGATGTAGTGCAACGCCTCACTGGCCATCGCCGGCCAGTACGGCGGCACCACCACATGCGGCCCCGACACCCCCAGATCATCCAGCAACGCCCGCCGCGCCGTATACGGCGAGTGCACCACCGGCTCCCCCAGATGCAGGATGTCGTACACCACCAACTGCGCCGGCATCACCTCCGCGGCCTCCGCCACCGCCGCCGGATGCCGCAGACTCATCCGCCGCTGCAACCGCTCCACCGACACCCCGCCATGCTTCCCCAACGCCACGATCTCCCCGTCCAGCACCCCCACCAGACCCGCCGGCAACAACCCCGGCAACCCCCGCAACTCCGGATACCCCGCCGTCACGTCCTGCCCGATCCCCGACACCAACCGCACCGCACCATCCCCCGGCAGATACACCAGCACCCGGGCACCGTTGAACAACGGCTCGAACCCGTACTCCGCCTCCGCCTCCGCCCCCGGCAACGGCCCCGCCACCGCCAGCATCGGCGACCACGCCGGCAACTCCACCCGGACAACAGCATCCGCAGGAACGCGCGTACTCATATACACCAGCATCCCCCCACACCCCCCGACCGGCGAATCAGACACCGC
>NZ_CBDRCM010000146.1:0-696 GCF_965342435.1 Actinacidiphila sp. bgisy160
TTGATGAGCTCTGTCTTGAACAGGCCGATCGTGCTCTCCATCAGGGCGTTGTCGTAGGCGTCGCCGACCGATCCGATCGAGGCGGCGATACCGGCGGCGTCCAGGTGCTCGGCGAGCCGGAAACTCGTGTACTGCGACCCGGCGTCCGAGTGGTGAATCAACTCACCTGGTTGGATGGGGTTTTGCTCGCGGTCGCGTTGCCAGATCGCCATTTCCAGGGCGTCCAGCACGAACACCGTCTCCTTCACGGTGGCCGCCGACCAGCCGACGATCCGGCGGGAGAAGGTGTCCACGACGAAGGCGACGTAGACGACACCGGCCCAGGTCTTCACGTGGGTGAAGTCCGCGACCCAGCAGCGGTTCGGGGCGCCGGCGACGAAGTCGCGATCCACCAGGTCCGGGGCCCGCTGGACCTGCCCGCCGGGCAGTGTGGTGATCACGCGTTTGCCGCGGACCGCTCCGGCGATGCCGAGCTCGCGCATCAGGCGTTCAACGGTGCAGCGGGCCACGTCGCTGCCCTGCCGGTTCAGCTCGCGCCAAATTTTCCTCGCCCCGTAGACACGGTAGTTGGCCTCGAAGACCTCACTGATCTGCTCTTTCAGTTCGGCGTCCCGCACGGTCCTGGCGGACGGCATGGTCCGGCGTTTGTGGTGGGCGTAGTAGGTGGAGGGGGCGATCTTGCAGTCGTGCTCGGTA
>NZ_CBDRCM010000147.1:0-688 GCF_965342435.1 Actinacidiphila sp. bgisy160
CTGATGAGCTCGGTCTTGAACAGGCCGATCGTGCTCTCCATCAGGGCGTTGTCGTACGCGTCGCCGACCGATCCGATCGAGGCGGCGATGCCGGCAGCGTCCAGATGCTCGGCAAGCCGGAAACTCGTGTACTGCGACCCGGCGTCCGAGTGATGGATCAACTCACCTGGCTGGACCGGGTGTTGCTCGCGGTCGCGTTGCCAGATCGCCATCTCCAGGGCGTCCAGCACGAAGACCGTTTCCTTCACGGTGGCCGCAGACCAGCCGACGATCCGGCGGGAGAAGGTGTCCACGACGAAGGAGACGTATACGACACCGGCCCAGGTCTTCACGTGGGTGAAGTCCGCGACCCAGCAGCGGTTCGGGGCGCCGGCGACGAAGTCGCGATCCACCAGGTCCGGGGCCCGCTCGACCTGCCCGCCGGGCAGCGTGGTGATCACGCGTTTGCCGCGGACCGCTCCGGCGATACCGAGCTCGCGCATCAGGCGTTCAACGGTGCAGCGGGCCACGTCGCTGCCCTGCCGGTTCAGCTCGCGCCATATCTTCCTCGCTCCATAGACACGGTAGTTGGCCTCGAAGACCTCGGTGATCTGTTCCTTCAGCTTGGCGTCCCGCACGGTCCTGGCGGACGGCATGGTCCGGCGTTTGTGGTGGGCGTAGTAGGTGGAGGGGGCAGTCGTGCTCGGTC
>NZ_CBDRCM010000148.1:0-652 GCF_965342435.1 Actinacidiphila sp. bgisy160
TTGCGCCCGTTGATCAGCTTGCCGCCGTCGAAGCCCCGGCTGTCGGATCCGACGACCGCGTCCGCCTTGACCGACTGCGAGTCGATCACCCCCGCGGTCGGCTCCGCGTCCCGCCCCAGGCTCTCGCGGACCCGGACGCGCAGCCGGTCGTGGAACTCCCGGGCCAGACCCCGGTCGCGCCAGCGGCGGAAGAACGCATAGACCCGGTCCCACGGCGGGAAATCGGCTGGCATCGCCCGCCACTTGATGCCGTTGTCCACCAGGTAGCGCACCGCATCGAGTATCGCCCGGTGGCAATACGCCTCCGGCTGCCCTCCCCGGCCGCGCAACCAGCCCGGCACCGGCAGCAGCGGCCGCACCGCCACCCACTCCGCATCGGTCATATCGGTCGGGTACCGGCGTTCACGCACCGGATGGTCGGCGGCGTTCCCGAACCGGTGAGCCAGGCAGTCACACTCCCGGGTGACCGAATTGGACTGCCCGGACATCGACACGGAAGACTGCGGCACCAGGGCCTCCTGCTGCTCGGTGATTCGACACCAACGAGCTGTTCAGGAGGCCCTACTCGTATGCGCCAAGCACCCTGCCACCACCCAATCGAGACTCCCGTTCGACACCCACCCCTCAAGATCGGAACGACAACAACTACTGA
>NZ_CBDRCM010000149.1:0-601 GCF_965342435.1 Actinacidiphila sp. bgisy160
GTACAGCTCTCCCCGCCGCACCGACTCGGCCGCCGCCACGCGTGAGGCCATCCTGAGCAGCGCGCAGGCGCTCTTCCTGGCCCGCGGGTACGCCGGGGTCACCATCGGGGAGATCGCGGAGGCGGCACGAGTGGCCGTGCCGACCGTGTACAGCAGCGCGGGAAACAAGCCGAGCATCCTGACGGCCCTGCTGGAGCCGGTCGTCACTGATTCGTCCTTCGACGACGCCCTGGCCGCCATCGAGGCCGGCGACGACCCTCGCACGGTGATCGAGCTGACCGCCGAGAGCACCCGGCTCATCCACGAACGGCACTGGGAGCTCGTGTACGGGCTCTTGTACCGCAACCCGCCGGGGGAACCCGCCGTCCAGGCAGTCCTGGACAAGGGCGCGGACGACTACATCCAAGCCCTCACCCGCGTGGCCGACCGCCTCATCGCGCTCGACGCCCTCCGCGCCGACCTCTCCCGCGCGGAGGCCGTCGACATCCTCTGGTTCCACCTCGGCCCGAACGCCTGGATGACCCTTGTCGGCCAACGAGCCTGGCCGTTCGCCCGCGCCCAGGCCTGGATCGCCCACGCCACCTGCCAGGCACTGCTGCAG
>NZ_CBDRCM010000150.1:0-600 GCF_965342435.1 Actinacidiphila sp. bgisy160
TGCGCCGTCGGTGGGGTACTGGTATTCGGTGACCAGGTCGGGGACGTCGTCGATGCGGGGTTTTTGGGTGATGGAGGTGACGACGTACTTGTTGAACCAGTCGATGGTCTCCTGCTTCGGGTCCGGACTCCAGTAGACCGGGTAGCAGCGGGTGCCGTTGTCCTCCGGGTCGGGGTGAGCCTCGACGGCCATGGCCGGGCAGGGGTCGGAGTATTCGACGTCGATCTCGCCGCCGTACTCGGTGACCACCCTGCGGATACGGAGACGGTCGAACGCCGGCCGGGGGTCGCCGCTTCCGGTGGTGACTCGGTTGGGCATGGCCTGGTTGTTGTGGGAGAACTCCACCGCATTCATCTGTGCAGTGGTTTGGCCGTCGACGGCGTAGCCGGTGCGCTGGATGGACTCCAGCCACAGCGGCGGGGCCGTGTCGGTCAGGGTGCTCGGGAAGGACTGGGTGAGCAGGTATTTGTCGACCTTGCTCAGTGCCGTGGAGCCCTGAGTGCGCTGCGCCTTGGTCGTCACCGAGGACAGGCGCTTGCGGGACCAGAACGTCGGCGCGCCCACGGGGCAGCGTTTGCCGGCCTCTCCGGCGCAGTACAA
>NZ_CBDRCM010000151.1:0-597 GCF_965342435.1 Actinacidiphila sp. bgisy160
GGCGCCGTCGGTGGGGTACTGGTATTCGGTGACCAGGTCGGGGACGTCGTCGATGCGGGGTTTTTGGGTGATGGAGGTGACGACGTACTTGTTGAACCAGTCGATGGTCTCCTGCTCGGGGTCCGGGCTCCAGTAGACCGGGTAACAGCGGGTGCCGTTGGCCTCGGGGTCGGGGTGGGCGGAGGTGGCCATGGAAGGGCAGGGATCGGAGTATTCGACGTCGATCTCACCGCCGTACTCGGTGACGACCCGGCGGATCCGGAGCCGGTCGAACGCCGGCCTGGGGTCGCCGCTTCCGGTGGTGACCCGGTTCGGCATCGCCTGGTTGTTGTGGGAGAACTCCACCGCGTTCACCTGCTGCGTGGAGCCGTCCACGGCGTAGCCGGTGCGCTGGATCGACTCCAGCCACAGCGGCGGGGCGGTGTCGGTCAGGGTCCGCGGGAAGGACTGGGTCAGCAGGTACTTGTCGACCTTGCTCAACGTGGTGGAGCCCTCGGTGCGCTGCGCCTTGGTCGTCACCGACGACAGGCGCTTGCGGGACCAGAACGTCGGCGCGCCCACGGGGCAGCGTTTGCCGGCGGTTCCGTCGCAGTACAG
>NZ_CBDRCM010000152.1:0-548 GCF_965342435.1 Actinacidiphila sp. bgisy160
TCACCCGCCTCAGATGCGAGGAGAAGCAGGTGCCCAGAGCGCTGCTCCTGACCGGCGACGCCGCCGAGGAGCTCGACACCATGTATCCCTACTATCGCGTTCAGGAGGGCGGCTGGGGCGTTGACGTCTCGTCGCGGACGATGCGTGACGTTCAGCTGGTCATCCACGAGTTCGACCCCAACTCCGACGCCTACGTGGAGAAGAACGGCCGAAAGCTGCCGGTCGACGTGCCCTGGGCCGAGGTTGACGTCGAGCGCTATGACGCCCTCATCATCCCTGGGGGACGTGCCCCCGAGTGGATCCGGGTCGACGCCGACGTCAGGCGCATCACCGAGCACTTCTTCGCGCGCAACCTCCCGATCGCGCTGATCTGCCACGGCGCGCAGGTGCCGGCTGTGTACGGACTGCTCAAGGGCCGGAAGACGGCGTGCTTCCCGCCCATCACCGGTGACATGGAGAACGCGGGCGCGACGGTCATCGACGCTCCCGACGTCGTGGACGGCAACCTCGTCTCCTGCCGCGGATGGCCCGACATGCCGCAATTCGGC